>NZ_CP113949.1:1298125-2596250 GCF_026810445.1 Pseudomonas sp. BSw22131
CTGGTTTGTGCGTCCGGAAGACCTGCGCATCTTCAACGGGGGCCTGAAACTCGACGAGCTGCCACGCTCCTGGGCGCATTACGCGTTGAGCCTTGAACCGGTAAACCCGCCCGTTCTGGTCACACAGATCCAGCTTTCTCAGGGGGAATGGCTGTACATCGCTTCGCTGCTCCCAGAGCCCTACACCAGCCTTGAGGAGCAGGACCTGCCGACTCAGCAAGTGCTGTTCATCGTACTCACCAGCGGTTTTCTGCTGTTGTTCATTGGCTTGCTGGTGCACTGGCAAAGCGGCCCGCTCAAGCGTCTGGCGCGGTCGGCGCGGGACATGTCGCTGGGTGCAGAAGTGCAGCCGGTGGTCGAGGGCGGCGGTAGCGAAGTGGTCGAAGTGACCCGCGCGTTCAATACCATGCGCGAGCGCATCAGCCGTTACCTGAGTGAACGCGGGCAATTGTTCAGCGCCATTTCCCACGACCTGCGCACGCCGATCACCCGTCTTCGGCTGCGTGTGGAACTGCTTGAAGATGAAGTGGTGCAGGCCAAATTCACCCGTGATCTGGACGAACTTGAACTGCTGGTCAAGGGTGCGCTGCAGTGCGTCAAAGACACCGATATTCATGAAAACATCGAGCCGGTGGATCTCAATCACGCGCTCGACTGCCTCATCGAGCCTTACCTGTCACCCTCAGGTGATGGCCGCGTGACGCTCAATGGTCGTGCGATGTCGATGTTTCAAGGCAAGCCGCTGGCGCTCAGGCGCTGCATGGGCAACCTGATCGACAACGCGATCAAGTACGGCGACAAGGCGCATTTGCAGGTGGAAGACGATGCCGAGGCGTTCATTCTGCATGTCGACGACGAAGGCCCCGGCGTCCCCGAGCAGCGCCTTGAGCAGGTATTCGAGCCGCATTTTCGATTGGCCGGCAAACAACAGCAGGGTTATGGCCTGGGGTTAGGGATTGCTCGCAATATCGCCCACAGTCATGGCGGTGAGGTGACGCTGCAAAACCTGCGCGACGGCGGGTTGAGGGTAACGCTGTATCTGCCGCGCGGCCTGGAGTAGGCGAGCTCACAACGGGTGAAGCGAGGCTTGCCCACAAAGCTTTTCCTCCATCAGCGAAATACGCTTGCCTGCGCCTGTAACTCTTCGCGGGCAAGCCTCGCTCAAGCAAACTTCAGCCATGCTCGTTGTAGTAAATATTACTGTTATTTCAATGTCACAACTCTGTGACACTTGCACGTCCCTTCGTTACCGTCCGCTCTAGCACCTTGGTTAGAATCCATGCAGCGCAAGCGCCAAGACTTGCTCAGGCATAACAACAAGAAAGGTCAAATAGATGAATTCGATTACCCGTCTCGCTGCACTCGTTTCCCTCGCCTCGTTGTTTCCTCTGAGCGCCCTGGCTGCCGATTCCAAAGGCACTGTCGAAGTTGTCCACTGGTGGACCTCCGGTGGTGAAAAAGCCGCTGTCGATGTGCTTAAGGCCCAGGTTGAAAAAGATGGTTTCGTCTGGAAAGACGGTGCCGTAGCCGGTGGTGGTGGTGCGACGGCCATGACCGTTCTGAAAAGCCGTGCTGTCGCCGGCAACCCGCCAGGCGTTGCCCAGATCAAAGGTCCGGATATTCAAGAGTGGGCGTCCACCGGCCTGCTGGACACCGAGGTTCTGAAAGACGTCGCCAAGCAAGAGAAGTGGGACAGCCTGCTCGACAAGAAAGTCTCCGATACTGTGAAGTACGAAGGTAATTACGTGGCCGTACCGGTGAACATTCACCGCGTGAACTGGCTGTGGATCAACCCGGAAGTCTTCAAGAAAGCCGGCATCGAAAAAGCCCCTACAACCCTCGAAGAATTCTACGCCGCAGGCGACAAGCTCAAGGCAGCAGGCTTTATCCCTCTGGCCCACGGCGGTCAGCCTTGGCAGGACAGCACCGTTTTCGAAGCCGTCGTGCTTTCGGTAATGGGTGCTGACGGTTACAAGAAGGCCCTGGTCGATCTCGACAACGGTGCCTTGACCGGTCCTGAAATGGTGAAAGCGCTCACCGAGCTGAAAAAAGTCGCGACCTACATGGACCCGGACGGCAAAGGCCAGGACTGGAACCTGGAAGCGGCCAAAGTCATCAATGGCAAGGCCGGCATGCAGATCATGGGTGACTGGGCCAAAAGTGAATGGACCGCTGCCAAGAAGATCGCTGGCAAGGATTACCAGTGCGTAGCCTTCCCGGGTACCGAGAAAGCGTTCACTTACAACATCGACTCCCTCGCTGTCTTCAAGCAGAAAGACGCTGGCACCGCTGCTGCACAGCAGGATATTGCCAAAGTCGTTCTGGGTGAAAACTTCCAGAAAGTCTTCAGCATCAACAAAGGCTCGATTCCGGTCCGGAACGACATGTTGAACGACATGGAAAAACTCGGATTCGACTCCTGCGCCCAGACCGCTGCCAAGGATTTCCTGGAAGACGCCAAGACCGGCGGCCTGCAACCAAGCATGGCGCACAACATGGCAACCACGCTTGCCGTGCAGGGCGCGTTCTTTGATGTCGTGACCAACTACATCAATGATCCGAAAGCCGATCCGGCCGATGCCGCCAAGAAACTTGGCGTAGCGATCAAGTCTGCCAAGTAAGCGTTAGCAACAAGCTAGAGGCTAGAAGTTGCAAGCTTCAAGCTGCAAGTCACGCGTTGTAAGGCGCTGCACTTGTAGCTTGTAGCTTAAGGCTTGCAGCTGTATCCCCTCTCTATTGGATTTTCAACATGAGTTCTGTTGCTGTGTTCAGCAAAGCCTCGCCGTTCGATGCACTGCAGCGCTGGCTACCCAAACTGGTGCTGGCGCCGAGCATGTTCATCGTGTTGGTGGGCTTTTACGGCTACATCCTGTGGACGTTTGTTCTTTCGTTCACCAATTCGACGTTTCTACCGACCTACAAGTGGGCCGGACTGGCGCAATACCAACGCCTGTTCGAGAACGACCGTTGGTGGGTGGCGAGTAAAAACCTGGCTGTTTTCGGTGGCATGTTCATCGGCATCAGTCTGGTTATTGGCGTGTTGCTGGCGGTTTTTCTCGATCAGCGCATTCGCCGTGAAGGTTTCATCCGCACCATTTACCTCTACCCGATGGCGCTCTCGATGATCGTCACCGGTACCGCCTGGAAATGGTTGCTCAACCCGGGCATGGGCCTGGACAAATTACTGCGTGACTGGGGATGGGAAGGCTTCCGTCTCGACTGGCTGATCGACCCGGACCGCGTTGTTTACTGCTTGGTCATCGCGGCCGTGTGGCAGGCATCAGGGTTCATCATGGCGATGTTTCTCGCCGGGCTGCGCGGCGTTGATCAGTCGATCATTCGTGCGGCGCAGATCGATGGCGCGAGCATGCCGAAGATCTACTGGAAAGTGGTGCTGCCAAGCCTGCGTCCAGTGTTTTTCAGTGCGGTGATGATCCTTGCTCACATCGCGATCAAGAGCTTTGACCTGGTGGCGGCGATGACTGCCGGCGGGCCGGGTTATTCCTCCGATTTGCCTGCGATGTTCATGTATTCGTTCACCTTCAGTCGTGGCCAGATGGGCATGGGCTCGGCCAGTGCAATCCTGATGCTCGGGGCGATTCTCGCCATCCTCGTGCCTTATCTGTATTCCGAGCTGAGGACCAAGCGCAATGACTAGTTTCGTTGGCAAACCGTCGCTGAGCATCAGCCGTATTGCGATTTATGCGGTGCTGATTCTCGCCTGTGTGCTTTATCTGGTGCCGCTGGTGGTGATGCTGCTCACCAGTTTCAAGACCCCCGAAGACATCGGCACGGGCAACCTGCTGAGCTGGCCGAGCGTGGTCACCGGCATTGGCTGGGTCAAGGCCTGGGCAACCGTTGACGGCTACTTCTGGAACTCGATCAAGATCACCGTTCCGGCTGTGTTGATCTCCACCGCCATTGGCGCGCTCAACGGCTACGTGCTGTCGATGTGGCGTTTCCGCGGTTCACAACTGTTCTTTGGCCTGTTGCTGTTCGGTTGCTTCCTGCCGTTCCAGACCGTGTTGCTGCCGGCGTCCTTCACGCTCGGCAAAATGGGCCTGGCCAATACCACCACCGGGCTGGTGTTCGTGCATGTGGTCTACGGCCTGGCATTCACCACGCTGTTTTTCCGGAACTACTACGTGAGCATTCCGGACGCTCTGGTCAAGGCTGCACGGCTTGATGGCGCCGGTTTTTTCACCATCTTCCGGCGCATTATCCTGCCGATGTCGACACCGATTGTGATGGTCTGCCTGATCTGGCAATTCACGCAGATCTGGAACGACTTCCTGTTCGGTGTGGTGTTCTCGAGCGGGGACTCGCAGCCCATTACCGTGGCGCTGAACAACCTGGTCAATACCAGCACCGGCGCCAAGGAATACAACGTTGATATGGCGGCGGCGATGATCGCCGGTCTGCCGACCCTGCTGGTGTACATCGTCGCAGGCAAGTATTTCGTGCGCGGGCTCACGGCCGGCGCAGTCAAGGGGTAATCATGGCTACGCTCGAACTACGCAATGTAAACAAGACTTATGGCGCCGGCCTGCCCGACACCCTGAAGAACATCGAACTGCAGATCAACGACGGTGAGTTTCTGATCCTGGTCGGTCCTTCCGGCTGCGGCAAGTCCACCCTGATGAACTGCATCGCCGGCCTGGAGAACATCACCGGCGGCGAGATATTGATCGACAACCAAGACGTCAGCGGCATGAGCCCCAAGGATCGCGACATCGCCATGGTGTTCCAGTCCTACGCGTTGTACCCGACCATGAGTGTGCGCGAGAACATCGAATTCGGCCTGAAGATTCGCAAGATGAGCCAGTCAGCCATCGATGAAGAAGTCGCGCGCGTGGCCAAGCTTTTGCAAATCGAACACTTGCTCAATCGCAAGCCCGGCCAATTGTCGGGTGGACAGCAGCAGCGTGTGGCGATGGGCCGCGCACTGGCGCGTCGACCGAAGATCTACCTGTTCGACGAGCCACTGTCCAACCTCGACGCCAAGCTGCGCGTCGAGATGCGTACTGAAATGAAACTGATGCACCAGCGCCTCAAGACCACGACTGTCTACGTTACCCACGATCAGATCGAGGCGATGACACTGGGCGATAAAGTGGCCGTCATGAAGGACGGGATCATTCAGCAGTTCGGAACGCCCAAGCAAATTTACAACGATCCGGCTAATCTCTTCGTGGCGAGCTTTATCGGTTCACCTCCAATGAACTTCATCCCCCTGCGCCTGCAACGTAAAGAGGGCCGTCTGATTGCGCTGCTGGACAGCGGTCAGGCACGTTGCGAGCTGCCGTTGAGCATGAATGATGCGGGTCTTGAGGACCGTGAGGTGATTTTGGGCCTTCGCCCTGAACAGATCGTGCTAGCGTCCGGCGATAAAGGTACGCTGCCAGCTATTCGCGCTGAAGTTCAGGTGACGGAGCCGACAGGGCCGGATACGCTGGTATTCGTTACCTTGAACGAGAGCAAGGTTTGCTGCCGGTTGGCGCCTGATATCGCGCCGCAGGTGGGTGAATCGTTGAATTTGCAGTTCGATCCAGCCAAAGTTCTGTTGTTCGATGCCAAGACGGGAGAGCGTCTTGGTGTGTTGGGCGCGCCGCAGGCGACTGAGCGCGTCAACAACGTCACGCAACTGAGCCGCAGCTGATCGCGAAAGTTGATTGCAGCCGGGCACATCTGGCCGGGTTCTGCCGTAAAAGGCTGGCCGGGCACACGAAGCAAAGTAGTTACAACGCTGTTTATAGCTAATAACAATAAAACGAGGATTGAAGGGATGAAGAAGGTACAAGGCAAATCGATCAAGCCTTTTCAGCTTATCGGTGGTTTGTCGGTGTTGGGTGCTTTGACAATGTCGGGGTCTGCTTCTGCGCTTGAACCCTTCAATGCCAGCGAGCACATGACCGGCGATTGGGGTGGCTTGCGCAAAGAGCTGCACGACAAGGGCTACGATTTCAACCTCGAGTACGTTGGCGAAGTAGGCGCCAACGTCAAAGGCGGTTACGACACGGACAAAACAGCACGCTACGCCGACCAGTTCGCTATCGGCACTCAGATCGACCTCGAAAAAGTCTTCGGCCTCAAAGACGCCGAATTCAAACTGACGGTCACTGAGCGTAGCGGCAAAAATATTTCCAACGACCGCCTCGGCGATCCACGCGTTGGTACGCTCAGTTCCTCGCAAGAAGTATGGGGTCGCGGCCAGACCTGGCGTCTGACGCAAATGTGGGTCAAGCAGAAGTACTTCGACGGCGCACTGGACATCAAAGCCGGTCGTATGGGCGAAGGCGAAGACTTCGGCAGCTTTCCTTGCGACTTCCAGAACTTGACGTTCTGCGGTACTCAAGCAGCCAACTACGTGAGCACCTGGTACAACTGGCCGGTGAGCCAGTGGGCTGTCCGCGTGAAATACAACATCACGCCGGAAGTCTTCGCTCAAGTGGGTGTGTATGAGCAGAACCCTTCTTATCTCGAAACCGGTAACGGCTTCAAGCTGAGCGGCAGCGGCGCCAAAGGCACGCTGGTTCCTGTTGAACTGGTTTGGTCGCCTACCGTCAACTCGTTGCCGGGTGAATACCGTCTGGGTTGGTACTACAGCAGCCCAAGCGCCAACGACCTCAAAGACGATGTCAACGGTCAGCCTCAAGCGATTACCGGTGCCGACTTCAAGTCTCACAGCAGCAAGCACGGCTGGTGGTTTGTGGCTCAGCAGCAGGTCACTACCGTGGGCGGCGATGCATCGCGCGGCATGAGCGTGTTCTTCAACGCCACCGTGCATGACAAGGCCACCAACTTCGTCGACAACTTCCAGAACGTTGGCCTCGTGTTCAAAGGACCGTTCGATGCGCGTCCAAAGGATGATATCGGCGTCGGTGTTTCCCGGATTCACGTGAACGAAAACGTACGTGACCGTGCTCGCCTGCTGAACGAGCTCAACAATACGGACGACTACGATAACCCTAACTACCTGCCGATCCAGACCACCGAGTACAACTCGGAGATCTACTACGGCGTGCACGTGACCGATTGGCTGACTGTGCGTCCTAACGTGCAATACGTCATGCATCCAGGCGGTACTGACCACGTCGATAACGCGCTGGTTGCCGGTATCAAGCTGCAAACGAAGTTCTGATTCAGGCGGACGCTCCTCCGCTCCACGAACGATCAAGGGTCGTGTGTGCTTTACGGGCAGCTTAGCTGCCCGTTTTTTTTGTGAAGTCTGCTCCGGGCTGTTTCTCGGATCTTTTTTTATGGTTTTCAGGAAAGCAATGGCCATCAGGGAATCAGGATCGCTTGAGCATCCTCTGCAGCGGTTCTTCACGTCGGCTCGTCCGCAGCCGACTTTTCAGTGGGAGCGCTATCAACAGCGTGACGTGCTGGTCATCGACCATCCTCAGTGCCAGGCGGTTTTCAGTCGGCAAGGTGGTCAGTTGCTGCACTTTCAGCCCCACGATCAAAAGCCCTGGCTTTGGTGCGCCGCGCAATGGCCGCAAGTGGGCGCCATTCGGGGCGGCGTGCCGGTGTGCTGGCCCTGGGTCGGCCGTCATCCCAGCGAAGGGGTGTGGCCCGCCCATGGCTGGGCGAGGCTGCTCGACTGGAAACTCATCGACAGCACTGAAAGCGATATCGGCGTCAGCCTGCACTGGCGCCTGAAACTCTGGGACTGGCAGGCCGATCTGTACGCCGAATTGGGGCAGGGCATGGAGTTGCGCCTGCAGACTCAGCACGAAGACAGCCAGCCGTGTCAGTTCAGCCATGCCTTGCACGCTTATTGGCGCATCAGTGACGTGGCCGACGTGGCGCTGGACGGACTTGACGGCGCCCAGGGCTACGACGAACTGAGCCGAAGCGCCTGCGAGCAGAAAGGCGAGTTGCGTGTGGCTGGCGGTTGTCAGCGGGTATTCGAACATGCCGGTGCGCTGGAGCTGCAAGACGAAGCCTGGCATCGCCGTCTGAGCATCGACACAGGCGACAGCCCGAGCACCGTGGTCTGGCATCCGGGAAGTCGTCCGTTGCTGGGTGTCGGTGGCGAGGAGGCCTGCGGGTTCGTGCGCGTTGAGGCCGCTTCAGGCGCCGCCGACAGCTTCAGCCTCGCACCGGGTCAACAAGCCAGCCTCAGCCTGCAAGCGCACTTGGTGCATTGACGGCATTGGTGAGCCCTCAAAAGCAGGCGCATGTGAGATTTGTGGGAGGCAGCTTGCTCACGATGAGACCGGCATTGCCCCCCCATTTTTTGCAGCTGCGAAACAGCTTCGCCGGCAAGCCTGACCCCAACAAAAATGCCAAGGCACCGGTGCGCTGTAAGCAGTGATGCGCAGGCGCCCGGTCAATTCAACTCGTCGTCTGCCGGATATCGGCTGGCGTTGAGGCTTTCCTTGATCTTGCGCAGATGGGGCTGGAAATCCACGCCTCGACGCAGGGTCATGCCCGTCGCCAGCACGTCGAGTACGGTCAGCTGAATGATCCGCGACGTCATCGGCATATAAATGTCGGTGTCTTCGGGCAGCGGGATATTGAGGCTCAGTGAACTGGCCTTAGCCAACGGCGAGTCAGCCGCCGTCAGCCCCAGTACCGAAGCGCCGTTCTCTCGAGCGATTCGCGCCACTTCCACCAACTCGCGCGTGCGGCCAGTGTAGGAAATGATCACGAACAGCTCACCGGTGTGCGCGACTGACGCCAGCATGCGCTGCATGAGTACGTCGGCGTGGGCGGTGACCGCCAGGTTGAAGCGAAAGAACTTGTGCTGCGCGTCCAATGCCACCGGCGCCGAAGCACCCAGACCGAAAAAGTGAATTTGCCGCGCCTGAATCAACAGGTCCACGGCCTTGCTGACCAGATTAGGGTCAAGCGCCTGAAGTGCGCTATCGAGCGAGGCAATGGCGCTGCCGAAGATTTTCTGAGTGTAGGCCTCAGGGTTGTCGTCGGCCTCCACCGCACGGCTGACGTACGCCGCACCGCTGGCCAGGCTCTGCGCCAGCTGCAGTTTGAGTTCCGGGTAGCCGCTGACGTCGAAGGATCGGCAGAACCGATTGACTGTCGGCTCGCTGACTTTAGCTGCCTGTGCAAGGGCAGCGATACTGAAACGGGTGGCTTGCTGAGGATTAAGCAGGATGGCTTCGGCGACCTTGCGCTCGGCCTTGTTCAAGTCTTCAAGCCGGCCCTGGATCTGTTCCAGAAGATTGCGTACGCGGTCCATTAAAAATCCTTCTCTTAATGCTGCGGCAGGTGGATCAGCCAGCCTTTATGCAAAGGGGCCTTTAGCCTGTCGCAAAGGTGGCCTATCGTACTGAGGGCCTGTGTTGATCACCACTGGAATGTGCTTTTTGACGGAATGTTGTGGTTATTACTACATATGGCCTTGAGTAACGCCTTTAAAAAAGGTATTTGTAGCCTAACTTGATAAAAGAACCAACATTATGCTCTCGATTACGGTTGAACCGTGCACTTTTGCCCTGTTTGGCGCCTTGGGTGACCTGGCAGTTCGCAAACTGTTTCCAGCGTTATACCAGCTCGACCGAGCCGGACTGCTGCATGCCGACACCCGAATTTTAGCTTTGGCTCGCGAATCCGGAACACCAGAGGAGCATCTGGCTTATATCGACAAAAGCCTGCATCGCTTTGTCCCGGAGGCCCAACTCGAATCCGAACACGTTGAGCGTTTTCAGGCCCGCCTGAGCTACCTGCACGTGGATTTTCTCAAGGCCGAAGACTATGTCGCACTGGCCGAGAAAGTGGGCAACGCTGAAACCCTCATCGCCTATTTCGCCACCCCGGCATCGGTCTACGGTGCCATCTGTGAAAACCTCGCCTCGGTCAACCTGACCGACCGTACACGCGCCGTGCTCGAAAAACCCATTGGCCACGACCTGACATCGTCGCGCCGGGTCAACGACGCCGTTGCCCAGTTTCTGCCAGAAAACCGCGTCTATCGGATTGACCATTATCTGGGCAAAGACACTGTCCAGAACCTCATCGCGTTGCGTTTTGCCAACAGCCTTTTCGAAACCCAGTGGAACCAGAACTTCATTTCCCACGTTGAAATCACGGTGGCCGAAAAGGTCGGGATCGAGGGCCGTTGGGGCTACTTCGATCAGGCCGGCCAACTGCGCGACATGATCCAGAACCACCTGTTGCAGCTGCTGTGCCTGATTGCCATGGACCCGCCCAGCGACCTGTCCGCCGACAGCATCCGCGATGAAAAGGTAAAAGTGCTCAAGGCGCTGGCGCCCTTCACACCGGAGCGCCTTGCCACGCAAGTGGTGCGTGGGCAGTACATTGCCGGCTACAGCGAAGGCAAACCGGTGCCGGGTTATCTGGAAGAAGAGAACTCCAACACCCAGAGCGACACAGAAACTTTCGTAGCCATCCGTGCCGATATCCGCAACTGGCGCTGGTCGGGTGTGCCGTTCTATCTGCGCACCGGCAAGCGCATGCCGCAGAAGCTTTCGCAGATCGTTATTCACTTCAAAGAACCACCGCACTACATCTTTGCCCCAGAGCAACGGCTGCAAATCAGCAACCGCTTGATCATCCGCCTGCAGCCCGATGAAGGCATCTCGCTGCAAGTGATGACCAAGGACCAGGGCCTGGACAAAGGCATGCAATTGCGCAGCACCCCCCTGCAACTGAGTTTTTCCGACGCGTACCGCAGCGCCCGGATTCCAGATGCCTACGAGCGGTTGCTGCTCGAAGTCATGCGCGGTAACCAGAACCTGTTTGTGCGCAAAGACGAAATTGAATCAGCGTGGCAATGGTGTGACCAGTTGATTGCCGGCTGGAAAAAAGCGGGCGACGCGCCCAAGCCTTATCCGGCCGGTTCCTGGGGACCGATGAGCTCCATTGCCCTTATTACGCGTGACGGGAGATCCTGGTATGGCGATATGTGAACTTGAATTTCCGGCTGGCCTGAAGGCCGTCGAATACGACACTCCTCCGCTTTTGGCGGAGGCCTTGGCTGACCATGTGGCCGAGCTTCTGACGGCTGCGATCAACAGCAATCCCCATGGCGTTGCGACGCTGGTGGTCTCGGGCGGCAAGAGCCCGGTGGCCTTTTTTGAAGCGTTGTCGCAAAAACCGATTCAATGGTCCCGCGTGGTGATCAGCCTGGCGGACGAACGCTGGGTGCCCACCGAACACGCCGACAGCAACGCCGGTCTGGTCAAGCGCTATCTGTTTCAGGGGCCAGCAGCAGAGGCGGGCTTTTTCAGCCTGTATCGCGCCACTCGCACCGTGGACGAAGCGGCTGCCGCTACCGACAGCGCGCTCAAAGAAGAAATGCCGTCAATCGACGTGCTGGTGCTGGGCATGGGCGACGACGGTCACACCGCATCGCTCTTTCCGGACAGCCCCAACCTGGCGGACGCCCTTGACCTCAATAGCGAGCATCTGTGCCTGCCGATGCTCGCCCCGAGCACGCCGCATCAGCGTCTGACCATGACACGCAAACTTCTGGCCTCGGCGAAGTCGCCGATTCTGTCGATTTCCGGACAGGCCAAGCTCGATACCCTGCGCACGGCACTGGCGGGCGATGACCTCGCACACATGCCGATCCGTGCGTTTCTTAATCCGTCTCTAGAGATTTACTGGTGCCCATAAGCAAAGGATCAGCCGCCATGGAAAATACCCAACTGAAACAGCCGTTCAATGACATGGCGAGCAAGATTGCCCAGATTGACGAACTCTGCGCGAAGGCGAAGATTTTGCCGGTCATCACCATCGCGCGCGAACAGGACGTGCTGCCGCTCGCCGATGCGCTGGCGGCAGGTGGGCTGACGGCGCTGGAAGTGACCCTGCGTTCCGAATTCGGTCTCAAGGCCATCCGCATCTTGCGCGATCAGCGCCCGGAGCTGTGCACGGGCGCTGGGACTATTCTGGATCGCCGCATGCTCAAAGCTGCGGAAGAGGCGGGCTCGCAGTTCATCGTCACCCCGGGCAGCACGCAAGATTTGCTCGAGGCCGCTGTGCAAAGCGAACTGCCATTGATCCCGGGCATCAGCAGTGCCTCGGAAATCATGATCGGTTACGCATTGGGCTACCGTCGTTTCAAGCTGTTCCCAGCGGAAGTCAGTGGCGGCGTGGGTGCGATCAAAGCGCTGGGCGGCCCGTTTCCGGAAGTGCGTTTCTGCCCAACCGGCGGCGTGAGCGCGGCCAACCTGAAGAGCTACATGGCATTGCCGAACGTGATGTGCGTGGGCGGCACCTGGATGATCGACAACGCATGGGTGAAGAACGGCGATTGGGGCCGTATCACCGACGCGACTGCCGAGGCGATCGCGCTGTTTGACTGAAGGCGTTTGAACATGAGTGTGGCGGCGGACGTGTTCGCTTCCACACACGTTGGTTGCGTGAAAGATTGGCTATTTAGCGGTGTTCCCTGGTCCGGAACACCGTTTTTTTGCGTGTAGACCGGAGCTCAGGCCAGTGCCCGCAGCGCCGTGACCAATTGCGCGACGTCCGCCGCTGAGGTCGTGAACCCAGGCGTCACCCGAATGCAAGGGCCGCACGCCGATCCGTCTCGCGCCACGGTGAAAAGGCCGTGCTCACGCAGCAGGCGTTCGATCATGACGTCCTGATCGGCATGAAGCGTGAACCTGAACGCGCTGATTCCGCAGCACAACCGTGGGTCGTCGGGTGTCAGCACCTCAATGCCGGGGATTTCACGCGCAGGCTTTACCCACAGCTCTCGCAGGTAGTTGAGCCTTGCGCCCTTGACCGCCGAGCCACCGACCGCCAAGTGCTCTTCGAACACCGTCGGCAGGGTCATCAGTGCCGGGATGTTGGGCGTGCCATAAGGCACACGCGACAGCAGTTCATCAAGCGGATAACGGCCATCCCCCATGTCTGGGTCCACTGACAGTAACCGATCTTCTGCCACGAAGATGAAACCAAGGCTGAGCGGTGCGCCGATCCATTTCTGCAGGTTGTAGCCCGCAAACGCCACGCCGAGTTCGCTCACCTTGAAATCCATCTGCCCGAGCGCGTGTGCGCCATCCAGGATCACATCCACACCGTGCTCTCTGGCCAGCGCGGCGATGGCTTGAACCGGCATCACCAGCCCGGTGCGGTGGGTGACATGAGTCAGCGCCATCAGCTTCAACCGGGGATTATTTTCGAACGCCTGACGATAAGCGTCCAGCACTGCGTCGTAACTCGCGGGGTGTGCATGCTGAATTTCGATCAACTCGATGCCGCGAGCTTTTGCCAGCCAGCGCATGGCGGTCTGCACGCTCATGTAGTCCAGATCGCTGATCAGCAGTTGATCGCCGGGACGCAGTTCATTGTAGTTACGGATCAGCGACTGCAAACCTTCGGAGGCGCATCGGGTAATGGCGATTTCATGCGTCGCCGCGCCAACAAGACTGGCCAGTTGAGCCCGAATCACCTCACTGTCGACGCTGTCAAATTGCTGGCGCACATACACCGAATTACTCCGATTGACGTAGGCCAGATTCTCTTCGTAGTTGCGCAACGCCTTGCGGGTCATGCGGCCGAAATAGCCGTATTCCAGATTTATCGGGCCTGGCTCTACATCGTACTGAGCGGCCACCTGTTGCCAGAACGCCTCATCCTGGGCGCGTTCGGTAACGCTGGGTGCTTCAGGGGTTTGCGCTGCTTGAGCCATCGGTCAGTCGTCCTTGTGAGAAAAGCGGATGGTGGTGGGCGTAGTGCGCTCATTCAAAGGCTGGCGAGGGCGCGTACGCAGAGGATCGAGCAGACTGGACAAACCGTTGTGGTCGATCTCTTGCATCAAAGACAGCAGCCCGCCCAGCTCACTTTTCGGAAAACCTTCGCGCGCAAACCAGTTCAGGTACTGGCCCGGTAAGTCGGCGATCAGGCGGCCCTTGTATTTGCCGAAGGGCATTTCTCGGGTCACCAGGAGTTTAAGTTTCTCAGGATCCATGTGGCGCCGTTGGTCAATTGAAGTGAACGGAAAAGATACGTGCATTCTGCAACGCTGCCAAATGACAGATCATGCAGAAAGCTTGGTGGGGCTGTATCTTGATAATTTCAAGCTATTGAAAATAAAAGGATTTATTTTTTTAAAGAAGCTGGCACGGCAGCTGCAATATCTACTGCATCGAGATCTACTGCATCGAGATGAAAGCTGCACAGAAAGGCTAAAACCAGAGTTTTTCTAAAGTTTCTTAATTCGATCAACCTGCCAGTAAGGAAATGAAAATGACCGACATCAATAAAGAAGCGATCTCCGTACTCAATGACCTGATCGAGACCAGCATCGACGGCGAGAAAGGTTTTCACACTGCTGCCGAAGACGCAAAGAACCCTGAAATCAAAGCTTACTTCGTGTCGCGCTCTGCTGAGTGCAAGACTGCAGTAGCTGAGCTGCAATCTGAAGTGCGTGCTCTGGGCGGTGATCCGGAAGACTCCTCAAGCGTTGCCGGTGGCGCACACCGTCTGTGGGTCGAGCTGAAATCCGCTCTCTCGGGCAAAACCGATGAAGCTGTGCTGAACGAAGTTGAAAGGGGTGAAGACCACGCGCTGAAAGCTTACAAAGAGGCCAGCCAGAAGGCTGTCGAGAAAAATCTCCCAGTCAGCGTTACCTCACTGATCCAGCGTCAGCTGCAGGGTACCCAGGCCAATCACGACAAAGTGAAGGCACTGCGTAACAGCGTTCGCCAGGCTAACGCTCACTAAGTCGCGAAGCTGCTGTTGAAGACGCCAGCTGCGACTCCATAAGTTGCAGCTTCAAGAAACGCCGACTCGTTCGGCGTTTTTTTATGGGCCCTGGTTTATGGGGGCCGGGCGTTATCGGTCGGCTTGGACCTCGACCCGATTGCGTCCATTCTTCTTCGCCTGATACAGCGCTTTGTCGGCGGCAACGAACAGAAGGGCATGGCTTTCGCTGGCCGTTGGCGTGTAGGAAGCCAAGCCGATGCTCACCGTGATCGAGTCGGGATCATTGGCAAAACGAGGCAGTGCTTCCACCGCTTCACGGATGCGTTGCGCAATGACTTTTGCGCCCTCCAGGCCGGTTTCGGGTAATACGACCGAAAACTCTTCTCCCCCGTAACGAGCGGCCAGGTCTCCTGGACGGCGAACAGTACCGCCAATGGTCTCGGCCACCTGGCGCAGTGCTTCATCGCCGCCGTGGTGGCCATGACGGTCATTGAACGCTTTGAAGTGATCGACATCGATCATCAGCAGCGACAGCGGAAGGCCCGAACGTGACCCGCGTGACCACTCTTGCTTAAGCACCTGATCCAGCCGGCGACGGTTTGCCAGGCCTGTCAAACCGTCAGTTGACGCCAGTTCTGCGAGTTCGCGTTCGGCACGCATACGCAATCGCAGTTGTTTGCCCAGCAGATGCGAGAGCCAGAGAATGCCCACACAGAGAATGCTCGTCGCGGTTCCCACCAGGATGGCGTTGCGCTGCCAGACGCCATAGACCTCGTCGCGCGCCTGCGCCACGACCACGATCAGCGGCAGATCCGCCACGCGTGAAAAGGTATAAATCCGCTGAACATTGTCCAGCGCTGCCACGGCACCGAACGTACCTGTACCTTCGCTCAGGATGCGCTGGAAATTCGGCGTCTTGCTGAAATCCTCACCGACATAATCTTTGCCTGACGTATGGGGTTGACGTGCAAGCACCACGCCGTTGGTGCTGATCAGCGTGGCGAAACTGTTGCTGCCCACGTCCAGCGTCCTGAACAACTGGCTGAAGTACGCAAGGCGCATCGCTGCCGTCGCGATGCCGACGAATTCACCATCTTCAGATGGAATGCGCCGGCTGAAACTGATGCACCAGTCCTTGAACCCCCATCGCGACTTGAAAGGGCCGCTGACCAGCAGGTTCAGGGAAGGATCGTCGCGGTGGTGTTGAAAGTTGGAGCCGTCGGAGAAGTTGTCGAGCCTTGGCGTGACCGAAGTGGAGTCCGCGACGATGCCGCCTTTTCGGTCCAGCAGCAAAAGATCACCTTTGAAAGGCGCAGACGTGGCCCGGTCAAACAGGATCAGCTGACGCAATACCGGGGAAATATTCTGCAGGTCCGGGCGTCGTGAAGCCTCGATCATTCCCTGGAGGGACGTGTCGTACAGCTCGGCGTTGCGCTGCACGTCAGCCTCGATCAACTGCACCACGTTGTTGGCCGAGCGCACGGCGGTGTCACGGGCGTTCCCGTACTCGCGAATCAGCAGCGAAGTGACGATCGTCAGAATCGAGATGACAGCGAACACGCTGCCCGACATCAGCATGATTTCTGACCGAGACCAAACGCTGCGACTGGCCTTCGTTGGCTCTAACGATGTCATTGATAAACCATGCCGTTGCAGGAGAGGGGCCCTCTGAGCTGAGGTGTAGAAAGCTCTTGCGGCTCCCATTTGAATGCTCACTTGCGTTGTGGGCCCGTTTATAACTCTGTAGTTCGAGGGGGGGATTAGAAATACTTTGAGTGAGTTATTCAACCCCGGCATTTCCGCGATGACTGTGCGAAATGCCCCAATAGGATGAGATTCAGGTCAAGCGGGCAGATTGATGCCGAATGTATTGATGCCACCCTCGCTTTGCACAAACACCGTGCCGCCGTGCATCAAGGCGATGGCTTTGACGATTGCCAGCCCCAACCCGTGATTGGCGCCGCTGTTGCTGCGTGAGGCATCGACCCGGTAAAAGCGCTCGAACAGTTTGGGCAGATGTTCGCTGGCAATAGGGCTGCCTGGATTGGCGACACCGATGCTGACTTGCTTGCCGTTTGCCCGAATGTCGACCTGTATGACGTGCCCCGGTTGGGTGTGCTGAACCGCGTTGTGCAGCAGATTGATCAGGGCCCTGCGCAGGTGCGCTTTTTCAATCGGGACGTTGGCGTCGCCATTGACCTGCACTTGCACCTGAGCGTCTTCAAGGATGAAGTCCAGGTAATCCAGAGTGGTGGCCACTTCCTCGGCCAGCGATACGCGGGTCAACTTCGTTGCCTTGCTGCCTTGGTCGGCGCTCGCCAGAAACAGCATGTCGTTGACAATCGACCGCAGCCGTTCCAGCTCCTCCAGATTCGATTGCAGCACTTCGAAATAATGCTCGGCAGACCGGCCACGTGTCAGCGCCACTTGAGTCTGGCCGATGAGGTTGGTCAGCGGTGAGCGCAGCTCATGGGCGACGTCGGCATTGAACGACTCCAGGCGCGAATATGCCTGCTCGACCCGCTCCAGCGTTGAGTTGAACGAGCTGACAAATTCGTCCAGTTCGGGTGGGAGGGGTGTGATGTGCAAGCGTCCAGACAGTCTCGGCGGTGCCAGCTTGCGGGCCTCCTGAGACAGATCGCGCAGCGGTTTCAAGCCAATGCGCGCCACCCAGTAGCCCAGCGCAGATGCGAGCGCTATACCGATAGCCGCCAGGCTGATCAAAGCAATCAGCAGCGAGTGCTGAGTCTGCCAAAACGTCTCGGTATCGATGGCGGTCAGAAACCGTAACGGCGGACGTTGGTCCTTGGCCGGAAACTGGCTGACCAGCACTTTGAACGGATAGTCGTGGTCGGACAACTTCAGGTCACGCATGCCCAGCGGGCCGTTGGCGAATGCGCGGATAGAGGCGTCAGGATTGCCGAACTCGTAATTCGGGTTATCGCTGACTACCCAGAATCGCAGGCGTTTGTCCTCTTCGCTGAGCAACCGCAGCTTGGCGTTGATCTTCACCCAGTGCTCAGGCGTGCCATACCGCATGACGGCTGATTCGAGCACGCTGTAGCGGGCGTCCACTTCGGCCTCCGGCAACAGGCCCAGGCCTTTGTCGACCTGCATGTACAGCGCTGAGCCGATCAACACGAACACCAGCATCGCCACCAGCGCGAACAGACCGCTCAGGCGCAATGCGATGGAGTTAGTCGACACAACGGCTCTCCAGCACATAACCCATGCCGCGAATGGTGTGCAGCAGTTTTTGCTCGAACGGCCCGTCGAGCTTGGCGCGCAGGCGTTTTATGGCGACTTCGACGACGTTCGCATCGCTGTCGAAATTGATGTCCCAGACCATCTCGGCAATCGAGGTCTTGGAGAGGATTTCTCCGTGACGCCGCGCGAGCACACTGAGCAGCGAAAACTCTTTGGCGGTCAGGTCAAGACGTGATCCGGCGCGCGTGGCCTTGCGGCTGATCAGGTCGATCCACAAGTCGGCAATGCTGATTTGCACCGGCTCGTGGCCACCGCTGCGGCGGGTGAGCGCTTGCAGGCGGGCCACCAGTTCGAGAAACGAAAACGGCTTGCCGAGATAGTCGTCTGCGCCTTCGCGCAGGCCACGAATGCGATCATCGACGTTCTCCCGGGCGGTGAGCATGATGACCGGCGTTTGCTTGCGGGCCCGCAACGCCCGCAGCACACCGAAGCCGTCCAGTCCGGGCAGCATGACGTCAAGAATGATCACCGCGTACTCGCTCTCCAGCGCCATGTGCAGGCCCTCGATACCTTCGCGTGCGACATCGACGGTGTAGCCCTGCTCAGTCAGGCCGCGGTGCAGGTAATCAGCGGTTTTCTCTTCGTCTTCGATAATCAGGACGCGCATGGGTCCACTCTCACTTTTCGCTTATCAGCGTAGCCGCAGGTCTTGTTGTCGTGGGAGGCGAGGTCGGTTCGGCATGCCGAGCGCGATGGAACAGGCGCTCCAGTTGCAGATATATCACTGGCGTGGTGAACAGCGTCAGCGCCTGGCTCACCAGTAGCCCGCCCACCACGGCGATGCCAAGCGGCTGGCGTAGTTCTGCGCCGACACCATAACCGAGCATCAGCGGCAAGGCACCGAGCAATGCGGCCAGCGTGGTCATGATGATGGGCCGGAACCGCGTCAGGCACGCCTCGTAGATCGCATCCTGCGGGCTCAAGCCCCGGTGCCGTTGAGCATCCAGCGCAAAATCGACCAAAAGGATGCCGTTCTTTTTGACGATGCCGATCAGCAACACAATCCCGATAAGCCCCATGATCGAGAAGTCCTGCCCCATCAACCACAGCAACAACAGCGCGCCGATACCCGCGGAGGGCAGTGTGGAAATGATCGTCAGCGGGTGCACGAAGCTTTCGTATAGCACGCCCAGGATGATGTAGACCGCCACAAGCGCAGCGAGGATGAGCCACGGCTGATTGGCCAGCGAACTCTGGAATGCCTGGGCGGCGCCCTGGAAATTTCCGTTGATCGAGGCTGGCATGCCGATCTCGTTCTTCGCCTGATCGAGCAAAATCACGGCATCGCCCAGCGCAACGCCCGGCGAAAGGTTGAACGACAGATTGGCTGCCGGAAACATCCCATCGTGGGCAATCGACAGCGGTCCCATGACCGGTGCGCCCACTTTCGCCAGCGCCGACAGCGGCACCATTTCCCCGGTCAATGGCGAGCGCAGGTAGAAGTAGTTCAGGCTTTCGGCCTTGCCGCGCTGTTGGGGGTCGAGCTCCAGAATGACTTTGTACTGGTTGATTTCGGTTTGGTATTCGTTGATCTGCCGTTGACCGAATGCATCGTATAGCGCCTGATCGACGTCGCTGGTGGTCAGGCCGAAACGCGCTGCGGCGCTGCGGTCGATGTCCAGATGGGTGACGCTGCCGCCCAGTTGCAGGTCGTTGGACAGGTCACGGAAGGCCGGAATCGTGCGCAGTTTTTCGGTCAGTTTCTGCGTCCAGAGGTTGAGCAGCGGGCCGTCGTTGCTCTTGAGCACATATTGATACTGCGCACGGCTTGGGCCTGAGCTGAGGTTGATGTCCTGGCCTGCACGCAGGTACAGGACGATGCCGGGAATTTTCGCCAGTTTTGGTCGCACCCGGTCAATGAACTCGCTGGCGGAAACGTCGCGGTCGCCGCGATCTTTCAGGGCAATCCAGAATCGGCCGTTGGCAATGGTCTGGTTGCTGCCGCTGACTCCGACCGAATGCGAGTAAGCCTTCACAGCCGGATCGGCGCCGATGATCTTGGCGATTGCCTTGTGCTTCTCGACCATGTCCGGGTAGGAGATATCCGCCGCCGCTTCACTCGTACCCAGCACCATTCCGGTGTCCTGCACGGGGAAAAATCCTTTGGGAATGAGCACGTAACCCACCACCGCCAGCACCAGCGTCAGGCCGAACACCCCCACCATCAGCCGTTGATGCGCCAAGGCAAAGCGTACGCCACGGGCGTAGCGCGCCAACAGGCGCTCACTGAATCCAGGCTTCGCATGAGGATCATGTTTGGGCGCCCGCATGAACAGCGCGGCCAGTGTCGGCGCAAGGGTCAGTGACACCACTACCGAGATCAGAATGGTGGAGGTCGCGGTGAGCGCAAACTCCTTGAACAGCCGGCCGACCACGCCGCCCATGAACAGCAGCGGAATGAATGCGGCAACCAGCGAGAAGCTGATCGAGACCACCGTAAAGCCGATTTCCCCCGCGCCCTTGATAGCAGCGTCGCGCATGCTTTCGCCAGCTTCGAGGTGCCGGTGGATGTTCTCGACCACCACAATGGCGTCGTCCACGACAAACCCCACTGCGACTACAATTGCCACCAGCGTCAGGTTGTTCAAACTGAAACCCATGATGTACATCAGGGCGAAACTGGCGATCAGTGAAACCGCAAGGACTGCCGTCACGATCAGCGTTGCCGAGAGCTGGCGCAGGAACAACGCCATCACTGCGACCACCAGCAGCACGGCGATCAGCAGGGTCATTTCTACTTCATGCAGGGATGCGCGAATGGTTTTGGTCCGGTCGCTGAGCACCGACACATCCACGGACGCCGGAAGCATTTGCTGCAAGCGCGGAAGCTCTGACAAAACGCGGTCTACGGTTTCGACGATGTTGGCTCCAGGCTGGCGGAACACCACGATGTTCACGCCCTGCCGGTCCCCGGACCAAGCTGTGACGTAGGCGTTTTCCGAACCATTGATGACGTTCGCGACGTCTTGCAGGTGCACGGGCGCGCCATCTTTGTAGGACACGATCAGTTGCTGGTAGTCCTTGGCCTCGAACAGCTGGTCATTGGACGCCAGAGTGGAAATGCTGTCCTGACCGTACAAGGCGCCTTTGGCCAGGTTGAGGCTGGTCTGCTGCAACGACAGACGCAGGTCTGCGAGAGTCAGGCCGATGGCCGCGAGTTTGTCCGCCGCGGCCTGCACTCGAATGGCCGGGCGTTGCTGCCCGACGATATTGACTTGGCCTACTCCGTCGATCTGGCTTAACTGGCGGGCGAGCAACGACTCGGTGACGTCGCTGAGTTCGGTACCCGGCATCAGATCGGAGCTGACGCTGAGGATCAGCACCGGGCTGTCGGCGGGGTTCACTTTGCGCCAGGTGGGCAGGTTCGGCAGGTCGGCGGGCAGGCGTCCAGCGGCGGTGTTGATCGCGGCCTGCACTTCCTGAGCGGCGGTGTCGATGCTCTTGTCGAGGGTAAATTGAAGGGTCAGGTTGGTTGAGCCCAAGGCGCTGCTTGAGGTCATCTGGGTCATGCCGGGGATGGCGCTGAATTGCACTTCCAGAGGCGTGGCCACCGAAGATGCCATGGTTTCCGGGCTGGCGCCGGGCAATTGTGCAGAGACCTGAATGGTCGGGAATTCCGCTTCCGGGAGGGGAGCTACCGGCAACCGTGGGAACGCGATCACCCCCAGCAACACCAACGCAAAAGTCAGCAATACCGTCGCGACAGGGTGATTGACGCACCAGGCTGAAATCGATCCCCGGCCTTTCATTTCGCCTGCCCCGCGGCATCGGCCAAGGCATCGTCAGTCGGTGTCTTGACGACTTCGATGCGCGAGCCGGCCTTGAGTCGCGATTGACCGTCGCTCACCAACACGTCATTGGCGTTGACGCCGCTGATCAGTACCCGGTCGCTGTCTTGATAAAGCACTTTGACCGGCACGATTTCGACGCTGTCACCTTTGACCCGGTAAACATAATGATGCTCGGCGCCACGCTGCACCACTTGTGGCGGAACGTTCAGCGCGTTGCGGTCGATGGCGGTCTGGATCTTCACGGTCACCAATTGGCCGGGCCAGAGCTTCTCGGCGGGATTGGCGAATTCTGCCTTGGCGCGAATGGTGCCGGTCGCGGCGACTACCTGATTGTCGATCAGCGTCAACGTGCCTTCGCCGAGCAACGTACCGGTTGCGCCCTCGCCCAGATAGGCCTGCACGGGCGCTGGCGAGGGTGCTGCAATCAGGCCTTGCAGCGTGGGCAGCATTTGCTGAGGCAACGCGAAACTGACTGACACTGGATCGATCTGGGTGACAGAGAACAAGCCCAGGGTGTCGGTCACTCGCAGGAAATTGCCCTGATCGACATTGCGAATGCCGACCCGACCTGTCACCGGAGAGCGGACCTGTGTGTAGGAGAGCTGCACTTGTGAGGCGTTGATCGAGGCCTGGTTGCCTGCCGCCGTGGCTTTCAACTGATTGACCAGCGCTTGTTGCTGATCGTATTGCTGTTTGGAGATGCCGTTGTCGACGCTCAGCAATTTGTAGCGTTTGAGGTCCAGCTGCGCGACATCCAGTTGCGCCTGACTTTGTGCCAGTTGCGCTTTGGCTTGTTCGAGTGCTGCGCGGATCGAGCGATCATCCAGCGTTGCGAGCAGATCACCGGCTTTGACCTGCTGCCCCTCCTTGACCAGAAGCTTCGTGAGAATGCCGTCCACCTGGGGGCGAATCGTCACGCTCTGCAACGACAACACAGAACCGATACCGGTGACGAAACGTGGCACATCTTCTTGCACCACATTCACCACTCGCACCGGGACCGCAACCGGGGCGCTGACTTTGACGTGGGCAGGCCGGGTGTAGGTCCAGACGCCAATCGCGACGAGCGCCAGGACACCTGCAGCGGTAGCAAACATGCGGGTCTTTTTTTGCATACAGGGTTAACGCCAGCGAATGAATGAAGGAGGAACGGAGCATGAACGCCTCCTTTATAGCCTTTTGACCCGGTCAGCAAAATGACTGCTACCTGTCAATCCTGTCAGCCAGCCAGAGGGACACGATTAAGGGCTTCAAGAAAACAGGTGGTGGGGCGATAGCAAGAGAGAGGGCTCTGGTATCTGTTGGGACAAAGCAGCCCCGTTCTCATAGTACGGAGCGTGGCGATGAATGTCGGAAAAACAGTTTCTAGGGTGCTTACGCTGGCAGCGGTTATCGCCTGCCTGCTGGCCGGGCCAACCGTTGCCAGTGCAGGAGCGCTTTACTTCAAGGGGGCGGTGGTGCAGGGCGGATGCGATGGGCAGCCGTGGTCTGAGCTTGTGCGACATGCGGACACGCCACTGAAGACCGGCACAGAGATCTATCTGAAGCCTGACAGCCGCGACAAAGAGTGCTCTCAAGAAAATCTTCCAGTGCGCGTGAAGTACGTCGAAAAGTCCTCCACTGCCACGCTCCCCCATGCAGCGATCGTGATGATCACCTATGAGTGATCTGAAGCTGGACATCGACGCGTCGGTTTGAACCCGGTGTCTGATTTCATGCCCCCTGCGCAGCCCAACGCGGCCTCGCGCAGGCTCGTCAACTCCTGCGAGAGCGCGCTTCATGGGCCGCCTCGCGACTGAATTCGCGGCTATAGAGTGGGCGCCCTTCGCCAGGCACACACACTCAATCCCAATCCCCTAAACATCAATTCTTTATAAGCGCTGACGAGTCGGCTCGAGACCGCGATGCGCTTTCCCGGACGATCTCCAATCGCGCCCGCCTTGCCTGACTGATCTCTCTTTCCGTTGTTTCTGCACCCTCGCAGCAACCCGTGCTGTGACGGTGCCTGATGCAACCTTTGCATCAGGTTGTGGCGCGTTGCACTTCAGGCGCCCCGGTCTACAAGGGCTGCAGAGGCGTCGCACTTATTCCTACAGAAATGTCCGGCACTCGCCACTGTCATTTCCGAACCCTTTTCGTACTAATCCTGACAGCCGCTAAAAAAACATCCGCTTATAGTCCTCGTCGCCCAATGAGGGCTTACACGAATTAACACAAGGATCGTCGTTAGCATGAAAAAGATCTCTATTTCTCTCGCCATTCTGGCTGCAATGGGCCTGGGCGCAGTGGGCAATGCGAGCGCCACCAATAACGGAAAGCTGGTACTTACCGGCACACTGACTGACATTTCCTGCGACGTAGGCGCAGGCTCTGGCGCAAGCGCCGGTAACAATCCGGGTGAAATCAACGTCGATCTGGGCAACGTGTCCTTTTCCGACATCGGTCGCCCGGCAGCTAACAAGATCGAAACTGCTTCGCCTATCCAACTCCTGGTCAACTGCACCGCCGGCGCGGCTAAATACAACGCCGTCAAAATGCGTTTCGTGGCACGTCAGGGCAGCGGTCTGGACAACAGCGACCAAACATTGCTGCGTACGACCGGTGCAGCAGACGGAGTTGGCATCGCATTGCTGAATGCTTCAAACGAGTTCATGGACCTGAGCGGCAACGAAACCATCGACGCTGCGCTGGTGCGCCAAGGCACCGACGGCGCCACCGCCGAACTCAACTTCGCCGCGGTCTACGCGCTCAACGGCTCATCCGCTGCTACCAATCCCGGCAACGCAGACGGTTTCCTGCCTTTCGTACTGGATTACGAATAAGGCGACAGGCAGAGCGGGCGTCGCTCGCTCTGCCATCCTCTCAGGGATAAAAGGCACGTCCTCATGCGCTCTATTTTCACTCGATGCGGCACCTTATTGCTGGGTATGACGCTGGCCGTCTGCGCCCAGGCGGGCGTCGTACTCAACACAACGCGGGTCATCTACACGGCCCAAGACAAAGAGGTCAGCCTGGGTATCCAGAACAGCGGCACGGGAGAGATTCTCGCGCAGTCGTGGCTGGAAACCGACGCCGAAGGCCCCGATACCAGCAACCTGCCGTTCGTGCTTACGCCGGCGCTTGCTCGCATGTCAGGCAATGCCCGGCAATTAGTGCGGATTATTTATGCGGGCAGCGGGCTGCCGCAGCATCGCGAATCAGTGTTCTGGCTCAACGTTCAGGAAATCCCGCAGACCGCTGACGAAAACGTCCTGCAGATCGCGGTTCGACAGCGGATCAAAGTGTTTTTCCGTCCGCACGGCCTTCAGGGTAATCCGCTGGAAGCGGCCGAAAAGCTCGAATGGCGTCTGATTGACGGGGCCATTCTGGAAGTCAGCAATCCGACCCCTTACCACGTTTCGATGATTCAGATAGGCCTGACGCGAGACACCGCCAGCCTGCTTCTGGAGAGCAGCCGAATGCTGGCCCCATTGCAGCGTGTTCGATTCCCGCTTGAGCAATCTGTCGGGAAAGGGCCGGCGGCGTTGAGCTTTATCAGCATTAACGATTTCGGTGCCCAAGTGCCGTTTCGCGCCGCGCTTTCCGGCGACCGGACCAGCTTGCCGGCAAAGGTTGTCGTCAAGTCCGATTAACCGCCCCGGTAAATCGGCTTTCTTTTCCTGTTTTTCAAGTCGGGTCGATCCGACCCTGCGTCCGGTTCTGGACGAAAGGAATCGGCTGCGCACGAGATTCCGAACGGAGTAATACCTGTCAATGGAACGACGAGAGAAATTGAAGAGGCCAAGCCGCAACTGCCTGCTTTCAGGAGTGCCATCTTCAGACAGCGGCCCGTTTTGCAGGGTCAGGTTCATCGCCCTGCCCGCATTCGTGGCGGCGGTGATCAGCGTGACGACGACGTGTTCCAGCGCCGTGGCCGCCGATCAAGGCAATGCGCCAGTCGCCGAAAAAACCGGCACTCGCTCCCACACTCGCTTCAATACCGCGTTCATTCAGGGCAGCGATCAGCCCCCTGATTTAAAGGCGTTTCTGGAGGGCAATAGCGTCGTACCGGGGACTTACCGCGTGGACGTTTTCGTCAATCGCGGCCTGAGTGGGCGGCGGGACATCCGCTTCGGCCCAAACCCTGTAACGGGTGCCATCGAGCCCTGCCTGACGCTGGACATGCTGCTGCACTTTGGGCTGGACGCCGGGCGCCTCGGCAAACCGGGCACTGATGATCGGCAGTCCGATTCCCAGGCTTGCTTCGACTTGCCGGCCCGTGTCGAGTTTGCTCGCGTCGATTACCAGCCCAATAACCTGAGACTGAACATCAGTGTTCCGCAGGCGTCGATGTCCCGCAGCGCCAAAGGTTATGTCGCCCCGGAGCTATGGGATCGAGGCATTACCGCAGGCTTCATCAACTACAACTTCAGTGGGTCGCGACGCAGCAACCGTGGGCAACGTGCAGATCAGTATTATCTGGGCCTGCGCAACGGTGTGAATCTGGGTGCATGGCGACTGCGCAATGAGTCATCGCTGACGTACGGCGACGCCCAGCCTTTTCGCTTTCGCAGCAACCGCACCTTCGCCCAGCGCGATGTCACTGCGCTCAACAGCCAGCTGACACTGGGCGAAACCTTTACCGATTCACAGATTTTCGACAGCGTGAGATTTGTAGGCGCCGCGCTGGCGTCCGACGAAGGCATGCTGCCAGACAGCGAACGCAGCTACGCCCCAACCATTCGCGGGATTGCCGATACCAACGCGACGGTGGAGGTGCGGCAAAACGGTTTCATGCTCTACAGCGGCAACGTATCACCCGGTCCATTCGAGATAACGGACATCTACCCAAGCGGCTCGAACGGGGATCTGGAGGTCACCGTGATCGAGGCAGATGGCCGCAGACGCGTGTTCGTTCAGGCCTACGCATCGCTGCCGATCATGGTGCCCAGTGGCGCGCTGCGCTACAGCCTTGTGGGGGGCGAGTACGACAGCAATCAGGACAACGGCGCAACGCCACACTTTGCCAGCGGTACGTTGGTATACGGCTTGAATGACCGTGTCACGGGCTTCGGCGGGTTGCAGTTGGCCGAGGCCTATCGCGCGGCCAACGTGGGGGCCGGCATCAATAGCGGGTTCGGCGCAATCTCCGCTGATTTAACCCACTCGGTCAGCCAGCAACCTGAGCAAACCTTGAGCGGACAGAGCGTGCGTTTGCGTTATGCAAATACGCTGGCGATGACTGGCACCACCTTTGCTGTCGCGGGTTACCGGTATTCCGATGATCAGTATCGAACCCTGAATGAGCATGTCGAGGAGCTGGACGCGCGCGCGGAGCGATCCGGTTTCGGCCGCGCCAAGGACCGCGTCGAAGTCAACATCACCCAGGCATTGCCGCAGACCTCGGGCTCGCTGACGCTGACTGGCTCCGAGCAGCGTTACTGGGGCGTGACCGGCAAGACGCGGCAGTTTTACCTGTCCTACAACGCGAACTGGCGCTCGCTCAGTTACAACCTGTCGGTGCAGAGCAACCAGACGTTTGAGCGGGGCGGGCAGCGTCAGACCGACAATCGAGTCGCCTTAACCTTGAGCCTTCCTTTGGGCGGCAATCCTGGCGCTTCGCGACTGTCTTTCAATGCGGTGCGCGACAGTGCTGGGGACTACAACCAGCAAGTCGGTCTCAATGGGCAGGTATTGGATGATCGCGACACGTTTTACTCAGTCCAGGCCGGACAAGACAACCGCTCGGGCGCTTCTGGCTTCGGCAAGCTCAATACCACCACACCGTTCGGCCGATTTGAAGCGGGCTACGGACAGGGCACCCAATACCGTGCTTTTTCGGTCGGGGCGGCAGGTTCGGTGGTGGCGCATGCAGGGGGGATCAATCTGGGGCAGACCCTCGGAGAAACCTTCGCGCTCGTGCAGGTAAAGGATGTCGGCGGCGCCAGATTGAACAATTACAGCAACGTCCAGACATCGGGCAATGGCTACGCGGTCTTGCCCTATGCGCAGCCTTATCGGACCAACTGGATCAGTCTCGACACGCGACAACTGGGGGCCGATGTCGAGCTGGAAAATGCCGTGACGCAGATTGTGCCCAGGCGCGGCGCGATGCCGCTGGTGACGTTCAAGGCTTCGGTTGGACGACGCGTGCAGTTTGAGTTGGTGCGTGCCGATGGCAGCCATTTGCCGCTGGGTGCCAGGGTCGAAGATCAACGCGGCAAGGTCCTGGCAGCCGTCGACCCGACAGGTCGCGCGCTGGTGTTGAGTGAGGAAGACCACGGCGTGCTCACCGTCACGTGGGCGGATCAGCGATGCCAGGCGGCGTTTCATCTGCCGCCCAAAGACCCGCAACGCACCTATGAACGGCTAAAGGCGGTGTGCAATTGATTGGTTTGGCAAGGCTTTCACTTCTGTGCGCTGCGGTCTGGTTCAGCGTGAGTGCTCACGCGGTGGTTTCGCTGTCAGGGACTCGGTTGATTTTCGATGGCAAGTTTCGTGAGGTCAGCATCGAGGCCAGCAATCGCGGCCAGCTGGAGGTACTGCTTCAAGCCTGGCTAAGCGATATCGAAGCGCCTTCGCGCCATCCCGAAGGGCTGCCGTTTGTGGTCACGCCGCCTCTGGTGCATTTGCCGCCGCAGGGTAAGCAATCGCTGCGGCTGCTGTACGAAGGCCTTGGCATGCCGAGCGAGCGTGAGTCCCTGTTGCATCTTTATGTCATGGAAATACCGCGTCGCAGTGACGCGCAGCAGCAACTGACCATCGCCGTGCGGCAGCGCATCAACGTGTTCTATCGGCCCGCGGGGCTGGGTGGCGATCCGGCGTTGGCGGCGCAGTCTTTGTCCTGGCAATTGAGGCAGGCTGCTGACGGTCGTTCTTGTCTGCAGGTGCGCAATCCCACGCCGTTCCATGTCTCGCTGCTGGCGGTGCAACTCGATGGCAAGACCGCTCGGGAGGACTGGCTGATCAAGCCAGGTGAAACACTCGAGTTCGCCTTGGGCTTCAAAGCAGTTGCCGCACTTCTGTCCTTCAAGGCGCTGACCGATTACGGCGGCCAGCGCGACTACTGCGCGCAGGTGAGTAGCGGCATGTCGTCGACTGCGCAACTGACAACCGGAATGTGTATCCATCCATAGGGAAGTGCTCAGCATGAAAACGTTGTTATTGACCTGCCGGAGCGCGTGCCTCGGGCTCGCATTGCTGCTTGCGCCTGCCGCCGTGATGGCCATGACCTGCAAGACCCGGCAGGGAGAGTCGATTATTCGCGCCGATCTCGGCAGTTCGGTGGCGATCCCGGCTTCGTTGCCCGATGGCACGGCAGTGTGGCGATCCGAGCGGCTGAACCTCTCGGTCGTGTGTGCCAAAGACGGCCAGCCGGGTCTGACTGAGGAGGTCTCTATTTATCTGAACCCGGATAACCTCTTAGTGGGGCAGGGCGTCATCGCCGGCTTGACCCTCAACGGGGTGGATCATTTGCAAAGTCAGGGCCGCATCGGCACGCAGCAGTTTCTACCTGCTTGTGGGGAGGACGAGTCCAATGTGGGCGCGTGCCCTACGGTGAGTTTCAATCTGCCGTTTTCGGTATTCATTCAAAAGTCCGGCCCCGTCCCCCCGTCGGGTGTGGCCAGTGATTTACTGGACTACCGAATGTTCCAGCTCGACAGCGCCCTGGGCATGAACCCTCTCCCGGACAACAACCTCAGTTACGTCATCAACAACCTGACCGGCTTGCGCTTTGTCGCCTGTGATGCCGAATTGCGCGTGATGCCCGATGTGGTGGAGTTTGGGCAGGTGCCGATTCGCAATGTTCAAGTGGGCAAAGTGGCTGACTTTCGTCGCTTTGCATTGGCGACCAGCCGGGTGTGTGATTCGCCGTTTAGTCTGGATGCACGATTTACCCCGATCTCCGGCGTGTTGTCGGGTGATGTTCTGGTTCCGGCGAACAACAGCAGTATCGGCATCCGTATTACCCATGCCGGCAGCGGCACGCCGTTGCGTTACAACGAACCGTTTCATTTGAATGATCTGCTGGGCGAAAACTATTCCGCGACGGCGGACTTCAACGCTGAGCTGCTGTGGCAAACCACATCGCCGGAGGCGGGGCCGTTCGATGCTGAGGTGATGGTGGATTTGTTCTATAAATGACAAAACGCGCGGCCCGATGAGAGGGCACACAGTGGCGGGCGCAGGCAGATCGATTCAGGTATGCTGCGCGACCTTTTGGGTTTTACCCCGTTTATTGTCGACCGTTTCCTGAATTTTGGAGCTTTCATGACCACTTCTGAACATACGCCTGCTCCCGAGACTGTCGATAACGCGGTAACGGAAACTGAAACCAAGGCCGAGATTCCAGCGTTCAGCTTTCCCTTCAAACCGGGTGAGCTGCTACAGGCTAAAAAGGATCAGGGCTGGTACCAGAAGGGTGGCAAATCCAGTCACGAAAAACGCCCCGGCGCTGCGCCTGCCGGCACCCGCCGGTCGATGGGGAAGCGCTGAGATTCAGCGCTATAAGGTAGCCATCCTCGGCAGGCACGAATCGATGGGCTTCGGCGAACACATCCAGCAGCCCGGCAACGTCCAGCGACTGCACGTTGGTAAACAGCAAGATTGCGACGCTTTTCATCGATATGCCTCAGGCACTTTGCAGAGGGATAAACGTATAGCCCGACGGCTCGCCAGTCTCTAGCAGTGCGCCAGCATCGCGCAGGGTGTTTTCAACCTCGTCACCGAGTATGCGAAAACGCCATTCGTGGTGCGTCGAAGCAGTGGCGCTTGTGCTTTGCTCGGTCGCGGCGATGAAAGCTTGCATGTCCGGCAGATAAGCCACAAACCCGTTGCCTTTGAGGGCCGTGGTTTGAATCCCCAGTGCGGCGCAGATTGTCTCCTTGCGCGCAATGTCATCACGGTCCGCCTGCCGCGACTGCTCAATGAGCGTCATCAACTGATGATCGACCAGCGCGTTGCCCACGATCAACTCGGGTCCTTGGGTCCAGGCTTCAGGCGGGCAATCCTTGGCTTGAGGGCGCAACGGAATGTGTGGATTGATTTCCATCGGATAAATTCGACACACCAGAGGGCGACGTTCGTAGATGCGACAGAGGTCTTGGGCGTCGAGATGTCGGCAACGTCCAGCATTGAAGGCCGCAAACGTGATGGCGACATACACATCAGCCGAACCGCTTTTCACTCTTTGCGAACGGCGCGTTGCATGAGTGAGTTGTTCTGTCGAGATCCCGTAGCCATCAGCCATGAACGCTTCGGTCAGGACAATCAGCGAACCGCCGTCAGCCGCCCACTGCATGGCCTCGCTGAGTGTTAGAGGGACGTGGTGATCGGTGCAGCACTTGCCGCACCCTACGCAGGAAAACTGAGTATCCATGAGGTGAATAACCCTACTGCACCTGATCAATGAGCTCGAATAAACGCTGGTAATCTATCGGGGCAAAGGGTTTTCCGATATGTATCAGAAGGTATAGCAAGTTATGCGCAAGTCACAACGGGGACGCTGTGACTGTGTGGAGGGATAGAGCGCTAGAGGTTACTGCTTTGGCCGCGTGGTCAGGTTGTCCCACTCGGTGCTGACGGCTTTTTTGGTCTTTCGGTCATAAAGGCAAAGCTCGGTGCCTGTCTTGTTCTTCATGAACGCCTGCTTGTACTGACCTTTGATTAATAGCGCGTTGAAGCCGACGGTATCATCGAACAGCGCCGCGGCGCCGGCAGGCTTGGGGTTTTTCAGTTGGCTGACCTTGACGCAACTGTCGATGACGGCCTTGTCCAGGGCGTTCCATGCTTCGGTGCTGGAAGCATTTGCCTGGCTTGCGAATCCGGCCAGAGCGAGCAACAGAAGAGGGGTAGGTTTCATGTGCATCTCCATGGGTGCGATGCCACCTCGAAGGTGACAAACGCTTAGACTACCTCAAGCCGAATCCAGTTCGGCACGCCGCACGTACTGCATGCCGGCCCTTTCATAAAGCCGCCTGGCTGTTAGGTTGCTTTCCATCACCTTGAGATCGACCTGCCCTTCGCGTCTCTGGTGAAAAGCCATGAAAGCCTGTTCAAGCAGGCAACGGCCGACGCCTTGTCCTTGAGCCCGAGGATGCACTACCAGATTGCGGATGAACGCACTGGTCCAGCACTGCGCGACACCCACCACACCCAGCGTATCGCGGACGACCAATACCAGCTCTCGGTCGAACTCCGGGTCAGTATCGAAGGCATTGAGCCACGTACGAAGGTCCGCGACCCGGCCGCCGCCGTACTGCCGGCCAAGCATGAGCAACTGATGGGTTTCGAAAGCGATATCCGGTGTAAATGCCACCGATTGCAGCGAGGCTGGCCATTCGATTCGTGCAGGCGAGTGCGTAATGTCTCGGCGCATCAGCCAGTAATGCCTGGCTGATGAGTCGAGTGGGTTGGGCGTCAGATGCCCTGTGCTTCTACCGTACGCGCGGCTTCGATCAAGCATCGTGTCAGCTCTGGTGAGGAAAACTTGGTCAGTACAGCGTTCGCCCCCGCCGTTTTGGCTTTTTCGGCGTTCATCGCACTGTCCAGCGAAGTGTGCAACAGAACGTAGAGTTCCTGAAAGTCAGGTGTTTCACGCAGCGTTCGTGTGAGAGCGTAACCGTCCATCTCAGACATTTCGATATCAGAGACCACCACATTGATCTGCGCGTCCGTGCCCTGAAGGTCGAGCAATTGGTCGATGGCTTCCCTGGCACTGCGAGCCGTATGGCATTCGAGCCCCAGATTACGCAGGGTAATGACCGACTGTTGGAGAGCAACCTGGCTATCGTCCACCACCAGAATCCGGGCTTTCGCCAGCACTTTTGCGTCTCCTGCGCTGAGCTCGGAAGGTTCGGCGCTGAGGCGTGCCGGGGCAATGCCGTGGATGACCTTTTCGATGTCCAGCACTTGAACCAGTACGCCGTCCACCTGCGTGACGCCGGTAATGAACGAGCGATTGCCTGCGCCAAACGGCGGTGGGCGGATGTCGGTCGTCAGACAGTGGACGATTTTACTCACGGCCTGCACATGCAGACCCTGCTTGGAACGGCTGACATCGGTGACGATCAGGCAGCCGCCATTCGGATCTTCGAGTGGATGCTCACCAATCGCCCGGCTCAGGTCGATCACTGACAAGGACGTACCGCGCAGCGTCGCAACGCCTTTGACGTGCGGATGCGATTCGGGAAGTCGCGTGAGGGAAGGGCAGGGAATGATTTCGCTGACCTTGAGCAGGTTGATCGCCATCAATTTGCCGCTGCGCAAGGTGAAAAGAAGCAGCGAGAGTGAATCTGCGCGAACGTTTTTGGACATATGAACCTTCTGGCATGAGTTGTCGGCTGCACACGGCGGCAAACATCTTTCGATGCCGGGTTATCGACTTGAGCAGTTCAGGCTTTAACGCTTTTAAAGCAGCCTGTGTTTTTTTAGAAGGTTGGGTACGTTTTGGCTGAGTCAAAAAGACCTTGTTTGGTCCTGATGACTCCTTTTTTATCGAGTCATTTTGACCTTTAAAAATCTAATTTACTGATTTTAAAAGGGTAATTGGCTGGCACGATTTCTGAAGAGTGAATAGCAGTTTTCACTATTTCTTCAGGAGTCAATCATGCTGAATGCTCAGGATCGCGCCATCGTCAAAGCTACCGTGCCATTGCTCGAAAGCGGCGGCGAAGCACTGACCACCCATTTCTACAACATACTGCTCGCCGAACACCCGCAGGTGCGGCCGATGTTCAATCAGGCGCACCAGAGTAATGGTGACCAGCCACGTGCGTTGGCCAATGGCGTGCTGATGTATGCCCGTCACATCGATCAGCTAGAGCAACTGGGCGATCTGGTCGCCACGATTATCAACAAGCATGTTGCGTTGCAGATTCTTCCGGAGCATTACCCGATTGTCGGGGCTTGCCTCTTGCGGGCCATTTTCGAAGTGCTGGGCAGTGAGATTGCCACGCCGCAAGTCCTTGAGGCTTGGGGCCGGGCTTACCAGCAACTGGCAGACATCCTGATTGGCGCCGAAAAAAACCTGTACGACCAGAAGGCTCAGTCGCCTGGCGGATGGCGAGGTGCACGTGACTTCACGCTTGCTGAGAAGGTTGCTGAAAGCGTGGAAATTACGTCGTTTTACTTCGCGCCAGCAGACGACAAGCCGCTTCTGGACTTCTTGCCCGGGCAGTACATCGGCCTGCAGTTGTTCGTGAATGGGGTTGAGATTCGTCGCAATTACTCCCTGTCTGCCTTGCCTGGCAACAACCGCTATCGCATCAGCGTCAAGCGCGAGCCGGGGGGTGTGGCCTCGAACCACTTGCACGACAAGTTGCAGATCGGGGACAGCATTAACCTTTTTCCGCCGTCGGGAGAGTTCGTCCTTGCCGACAGCACGAAACCGCTGGTGCTGATCAGTGGTGGTGTGGGTATCACGCCAACGCTGGCGATGCTCGAGGCGGCACTGCGCACCGAGCGTCCGATCCATTTCATCCACTGCGCGCGCAATGGCGGGGTACATGCGTTTCGAGACTGGGTTGACGCGCTGGCGGCCAATCGTCCGCAATTGAAGCGTTTCTATTGCTATAGCGACGGCGAAAGCCCTCGCGCCCATGCCACTGGTCTGATGGATCAAGCGCAGCTTGAGCGCTGGTTGCCGGAGGATCGGGACCTCGACGCGTACTTCCTCGGGCCCAAGGGGTTCATGTCGGCCGTCAAGCGCCAGCTCAGGGAGGCGGGCGTCCCGGAGGCGCAAAGCCGCTTCGAGTTTTTCGGTCCGGCGTCCTCGCTGGCGTGATCCGATAGCGTTGCCGCACCTGCGGCAATACACCGCATGCTGCTATATATATAGAAGCGTATTCTGCAGGTGTAGAAACGAAATGCAGAAACACTTGGAAACTGATTAGCGTACTGCTCCAAACAGACGGCCCGATCCGGGCAATGCCCCGATTGTCATCGGGTCTGTCCGGGAAGGCGATAGCCATCGGGTGGTGAAACCTCCCGTATGGCAATCCCAGGGTTGAGTTGCCTGACGCAAGGCCTGATCATCGCGCCCGGCGTGGAGTGGTGGGGCAGTGTTAAGCTCTCTACCCTCTTGGGCACTGAGGCCCCGGTACGCGTAGACATCATTTCTAAGGGTGTGTGAATGAGCGACAACATGATTTACCTGCGTCGGGAAAAACAGTTCCTGGCGTTGCTGGGCATCATCTGCCTCGCGCTGATTGGCGGTGCGCTTTACATGCAGTTGGTACTGGGTGAAGCGCCGTGCCCGTTGTGCATCCTGCAACGTTACGCATTGCTCTTCATCGCGGTGTTTGCGTTTGTCGGTGTAGTGATGCCGAGAAAAACCGGCGTCACGATTTGCGAGGTATTGGCCACTCTCAGCGCGGTAGGCGGAATCATTGCCGCAGGGCGTCACGTTTACATACAGACGCATCCATCCGAGAGCTGTGGCATTGATGTCTTGCAACCGATTGTTGACGGATTGCCGCTCGCATCAATGTTTCCACTGGGATTTCAGGTCAGTGGTTTCTGTGAGACGCCATATCCGCCAGTCCTCGGACTATCACTGGCTCAGTGGGCGCTGATTGCATTCGTTTTGACAGTAATCCTCGTTCCGGTCGGAATTATCCGGAATCGCCGAAAAGCACGATGATTACAAAGCGTTGCGTCAGGAATGCTCCGAATTCGTTCAGAAATACGGTGTTTTTTGAGGATTTAGACGGCCGATGAGTTGCTCAACTGTTACAGAATCAGAAATTAACTGTTGCGCAATAAGTCATAGTCATTAAAACTTTACGTATCTACAATCGCCCCCACTTAACGCCAGCTAGCTTGACTGCCGGCGGAAAATGAGGTCACAAAGCGTGTAAACGCTGATGTAGATGCCATTTTGGACGGCCCCATGCGTCACTTTCAGAATGTCTGCACCGTAAGGGAATTGGTCTGTGAGGGCCGATGCCTCCATTCGAATAAGAATCCACAGCTACCCCGGATTTGTTACGAAGCGCTCCAGCTTCATGACAGGCTCCTGTTCAATCCAAAAAATTGCCAGCACCTGGCATGGTGAAGTGTTGGCGGTCGAAACCCAACTGCGATGCGAACTGCTTTTAGAGGTCGTGAGATGAGTAAAAAAAGGTACCCCAGGTTTTTTGGCTTCTTGGCCCTTTTCAGCATGCTCCTGCTTAGCGGGTGCGATTACACCTTGCTGGATCCCAAGGGTCATGTCGGCATCCAGGAACGTGACCTGATTGTCACCGCTACCCTGCTGATGCTGCTGGTGGTCGTTCCGGTTATTTTCATGACCATCATCTTCGCCTGGAAATACCGCGCGTCGAACAAGTCCGCGACCTACACGCCTGACTGGGCGCATTCGACCAAAATCGAACTGGTTGTATGGCTCGTACCCTTGGCGATCATCATCGTGCTGGGTTACATCACCTACAAGTCGACCCACGCGCTGGACCCTTACCGTCCGCTCGAGTCTGATGTCAAGCCTGTGACCATCGAAGTCGTTGCGCTGGACTGGAAGTGGCTGTTCATTTACCCGGAACAGGGTATCGCCACGGTCAACAAAATCGTGTTCCCGGCCAATACGCCGATCAATTTCCGCATCACCTCTGATTCGGTCATGAACTCGTTCTTTATCCCTGCACTGGGTGGCCAGATCTACGCGATGGCCGGCATGCAGACCAAGTTGCACTTGATCGCCAATGAAAACGGCGAGTTCGACGGTATCTCCGCCAACTACAGCGGTGCAGGTTTCACCGGTATGAAGTTCAAGGCAACCGCTACTTCGCAGGCTGATTTCGACGCCTGGGTCGCTGACGTCAAGAATTCACCTAAACAGCTGGCAACGGCTGAATACACTGCATTGGCCAAACCGAGCGAACGGAACCCCGTTGAACTCTTTTCCACGGTCACCCCTAACCTGTTCCAGATCATCATCGATAAGTATGAAGGTATGAAACCGGGCAAGGTTGTCCACGAGAAGAAAGAAGTGGCCGGTATGGAAGGGATGGACATGGGTAAGCATTCAGCTGCTGAGGCAGAGGAGTAAACAATGTTTGGTAAATTAACGCTAGACGCGGTTCCGTTCCACGAACCGATAGTCATGATCACACTTGCCATGATCGCCATTGGCGGCGTGGCTGTAGTTGGTCTGCTCACGTATTTCAAGAAATGGACCTACCTGTACACCGAGTGGCTGACCTCAGTCGACCACAAGAAAATCGGTGTCATGTACATCGTCATCGCGATGGTCATGCTCATGCGCGGCTTTGCCGACGCCGTGCTCATGCGTTCGCAACTGGCGCTCTCCACTGAAGGCTCACCGGGCTACCTGCCGCCTGAGCACTATGACCAGATCTTCACCGCTCACGGTGTGATCATGATCATCTTCATGGCGATGCCATTCTTCACCGGCCTGATGAATATCGTTGTGCCGCTGCAGATCGGCGCGCGTGACGTTGCGTTCCCGTTCCTGAACTCCTTGAGCTTTTATCTGCTGCTCTCCGGCGTGATTCTGGTCAACGTGTCTCTGGGTGTCGGCGAATTCGCGCGTACTGGTTGGGTTGCTTATCCGCCGCTGTCGGAATTGGGCTATAGCCCGGGCGTGGGGGTTGACTACTATATCTGGGCACTCCAGCTATCAGGGCTAGGGACAACGCTAACCGGGGTCAACTTCCTTGTTACCGTGCTGAAGATGCGTGCGCCTGGCATGAAACTGATGGACATGCCGATCTTCACCTGGACCTGCACTTGGGCAAACGTTCTGATCGTGGCTTCGTTCCCGATCCTGACCGCGACCTTGGCACTGCTGACCCTTGACCGTTACATGGACTTCCACATTTTCACGAACGAATTGGGTGGTAACCCGATGATGTACGTGAACCTGTTCTGGGCGTGGGGTCACCCTGAGGTTTACATCCTGGTTCTGCCGGCGTTCGGGGTCTTCTCCGAAGTCATCTCGACGTTTACCGGCAAGCGCCTGTTCGGTCACCACTCGATGATCTACGCCAGTGGCGCGATCACCGTATTGGGCTTCATGGTCTGGCTGCACCACTTCTTCACCATGGGCTCGGGGGCAAGCGTCAACGCTTTCTTCGGGCTGGCGACGATGCTGATTGCGATCCCGACGGGTGTGAAGCTGTTTAACTGGCTGTTCACGATCTACCAAGGCCGTCTGCGGTTTACCGCACCAGTGCTCTGGACCCTGGGCTTCATGATTACCTTCTCGATCGGCGGCATGACCGGCGTTCTGTTGGCAATCCCAGGTGCTGACTTCGTACTGCACAACAGCCTGTTCGTTATTGCTCACTTCCATAACGTGATCATCGGCGGTGCTGTATTCGGTTACATCGCAGGCTTCGCGTTCTGGTTCCCGAAAGCGTTCGGCTTCACGCTGAACGAGAAGTGGGGCAAGGCAGCGTTCTGGTTCTGGATCTCCGGTTTCTACGTCGCATTCATGCCGCTTTACGCACTGGGCTTCATGGGCATGACCCGTCGTCTGAACGCCACTGACAACCCGGACTGGACGCCTTACCTGCATGTCGCGTTCTACGGTGCCTTGCTGATCGCTGTCGGTATTGCCTGCCAGCTGATCCAGATCTACGTGAGTATCCGTGACCGCGAGCAGAACCGCGATCTGACCGGCGACCCATGGAATGCACATACGCTGGAATGGTCCACTTCGTCGCCACCGCCTTTCTACAACTTCGCTGAAATGCCGAAGGCTGAAGAAATCGACCCGTTCTACGCGGCCAAGCGTGACGGTGAAGCTTACAAAGTGCCTGCTCACTACTCGGACATTCACATGCCCAACAACACCGCGACCGGTATGGTCATGGGCGGCCTGTTGACTGTGTTCGGTTTCGCAATGATCTGGCACATCTGGTGGATGGCGATCTTTGGTCTGGTTGGCACTGTCGTTTACTTCGTCATTCATGCTGCACGTGACGATCAGGGCTACATGGTTCCTGCATCCGAGGTGGCACGCATCGAAGGCGAGCACCACAAGATCCTCGCCTCGGTCCGCAATGCCCAGGCAAATACTCCTGTCAACAAGCTGGAGCAGGCATAAACAATGTCCAACTTAGTATTTGAAGGTGCAAAAGGTCATGACCACGGTCATGACCATGCCCACGATCATCATGATGCCGGCGAGATGAAAATCTTCGGCTTCTGGATCTACCTGATGACGGACTGCATTCTGTTCGCGTCGATCTTCGCCGCTTACGCAGTGCTGGTTAACAACGTCGCAGGCGGTCCATCGGGCCACGATATTTTCGAACTGCCTTACGTGCTGGTTGAAACAGCTTGTCTGTTGCTCAGCTCGATCACCTACGGTTTCGCCATGCTGGCGATGCACAAAGGTAACAAGTCAGGTGTTCTGGGTTGGTTGTTCGTGACCTTCCTGTTCGGCCTAGGCTTTATCGGCATGGAAATCAACGAGTTCCACGTCCTGATCTCCGAAGGCTACGGTCCTAACCGCAGCGGCTTCCTGTCGGCGTTCTTCACGCTGGTCGGTACCCACGGTCTGCACGTGACCAGCGGTCTGATCTGGATGGCGGTCATGATGTATCAGGTCCAGAAAAACGGCCTGACGTCGACCAACGCCACTCGCCTGAGCATGCTCAGCCTGTTCTGGCACTTCCTGGACGTGGTCTGGATCTGTGTGTTCACCGTTGTCTATCTGATGGGGACCATTTAAATGGCAAATTCACATCAACACGCTGACGACGCCCACGCTGGCCACGGCAGCATGAAGTCCTACATGATCGGTTTCGTACTGTCGATCATCCTGACCGCGATTCCATTTGGTCTGGTGATGTTCCCGACGATCTCGAAAATCGCAACTGTGTGGGTCGTACTGATCTTCGCAATCGTGCAGGTAATTGTTCACCTGGTGTACTTCCTGCACCTGGATCGCTCGGCGGCACAACGCTCGAACGTCATAGCCTTTGCATTCGCCGGCATGGTTATCTTCATGCTGGTCGGCTTGTCGGTCTGGATCATGTTCAGCATCCACACCGCCATGATGGCGCACTGAGGGAACCCCTGATGTCACTGAAGCACTTTATCCAAATCACCAAACCGGGGATCATTTTCGGTAACGTGCTTTCGGTGGCAGGTGGCTTTTTTCTGGCTTCCAAAGGGCATGTCGACTTCGGTCTGTTTCTGGCCGCAATTATCGGTACTTCGTTGGTCGTGGCGTCTGGTTGCGTTTTCAACAACTGCATCGACCGTGATATCGATGTGAAGATGGAGCGCACCAAGAACCGCGTCCTGGTTCAGGGGCTGGTGTCTCTGAACATGGCGCTGCTCTTTGCGACCGTGCTGGGGGTTGTCGGTGTTGGCCTGTTGTACACCAAGGCCAACCCGCTGGCAGCGTTGTTCGCTGTGATCGGGTTTGTGATTTACGTGGGCTTCTACAGCCTGTACCTCAAGCGCAAATCGGTTCATGGCACGCTGGTTGGCAGTTTGTCGGGGGCAATGCCTCCGGTGATCGGCTACGTGGCGGTGAGCAACTCGTTTGACCTGGCTGCGCTGACCCTTCTGGTGATGTTCAGCCTGTGGCAGATGCCGCATTCCTATGCCATCGCGATCTTCCGCTTTAACGATTACCTGGCTGCCTCGATCCCGGTTCTGCCGGTCAAGCGTGGCATTCGGGTAGCCAAGCTGCACATCTTGATCTACATCCTGGCGTTTGTGCTGGCGACGTTGATGTTGACCTTCGGCGGTTACGCTGGCCTCAGCTATCTCGCCGTCGCGGCTGCCATGGGCATGTACTGGTTGTACATGGCCTGGACCGGCTACAAGGCGAAAGATGATGTAGTGTGGGCACGCAAGTTGTTCGTGTTTTCCATCTTCACCATCACCGCGCTGAGCGTGGCGATGTCGCTGGACTTTCAAGTAACCAAAGAGCTGCTGGTGACCTACGCAGCGCCTTGATCGCTTGATTTGAAACACCGCAGCCCCGTCGCTCGCAAGAGCCGCGGGGCTTCTTTTTGCCTGTTGTATGGGTCGAATCAGAGAATATGCGGATCATTCGAGATCGGGGTGCGAATCTGCCCATGACAAAACCTGCCTGTTTGCATCATCATGTATCCGCTTTGTACAAGGATCGTCGCCAGGGTTGCGCCATCCAGTCGCCTCGCAGCACAAAAACGAATTATGACTGACGATAATATTTCGGAATCTTCGCAAGCAACGGATTCGACTCCTCTCGTGTCGATCATTGCGCCCTGCTACAACGCGGAAAAGTACCTGGAAGTTGCCCTCGAAAGTATCTTCGCTCAGGACTACGGTAACTTTGAAGTCATCATCGTTGACGATGGTTCGACCGATAACAGCGTAGCGATGCTTCAAGCGTTGCAAGCCAAGTACGATTTCCAGCTCTACTCCCATCCCAATCAGGGTGTCAGCGCTACGCTCAACCATGGCCTGAAATACGCCAAGGGCGTATACGTCTCCACGCCTGATCTGGATGACATCATGCTGCCCTCTTCAGTGAGGATTCGTGCCGAGTACCTTGATGAGCACCCTGACGTCGGCTGTGTAGGCGCGCTGATCATTTACATGGACAGCGACGGGCGCGACACAAAAACCCAAAAGCTCGATGGCATCAAAGCGCTTAGTTTCGACGAAATTCTGGGTGACGCGCTGGTGGTCGGTGCCCCGGTATCGTTGTATCGGATGGATGCGCTCAAAGCGGCCAACTTCTACGACCCGGAGATCAAGGTTCAGGATTTCCAGATGACCCTCAGAATCGCCCACAAGGGATTTGGGGTTCATGTTCTGCCGGTGAGTGTCACGCGCTACCGTCGCCATCCCAACAACCTGTCACGCCGTTACAAGGTCTTGCTCGATGCGGACCTGCGCACTATCGCGCCGTATCAAGCGCACCCGGCCTACAGCCGAGGGCTCACCGCGATCATCAACAAAGCTTTGAAGTACGCGGTTGTGACCGACAAGAAATACGCTTGGAGCCTGCTGCGCTCTATTCCGTTTCGTCAGTTCAACAAGACGACATTTCGTCGATTCAAGCGTTTGCTGTTGCACCGTCAAAGCAGTTGATGGTGGGTCCACAGCGTCTCGTTCTTCCCTCTGGATCTACACATGAAATTCCTCGAACTCCTCAAAACTCGTAAAACCAGAAAGCGCCTGCGCAAGCTGGATAAGCTGGAGCGGGCGCCCGAAAAGATTCGCCTGCGGTATCCCGACTACGAGGTCGGAACCGGCACGTATGGCATTCCGGAGGTTTTCGAGTTTGGCGACGATACGATCCTGCGGGTAGGCTCCTACACCTCCATAGCATCGGGTGTGCGCATCCTGCTCGGCGGTGAACATCGCACGGACTGGCTCACCACTTACCCATTCCCTGCAATGATGAAAGGCCTGGAAGACATCAAGGATTACGCGCCGAGCAAGGGCGATGTGGTAATCGGCAGCGACTGCTGGATTTGCGCCGATGCGATGATTCTGTCCGGCGTGACCATTGGCCACGGTGCAATTGTTGCTGCTGGTGCAGTGATCACACGCGACGTCGCGCCGTTTGCGGTTGTCGGCGGCAACCCAGGCAAGTTCATCCGTTGGCGCTTCGATGAAGACGTCCGTCAGCGGCTGCTCAGCGCGGCGTGGTGGGATTGGCCAATGGAAGAAGTGAAGTCCGTCGCCCGGATGTTGTCCGGGGCAGACATCGACGCCTTCTTGCGATACATAGAGTCTCGCCCGGCTGTTCGCACAGGCACTTCCTCAACCGCTCAGGTGCAGGCGTAAGCCAAGGGCCCAATCGTCATTGCGTGTCGGGCTGTGGACCGGTCTTTTCGTCGACAACCGCCTTTGCCGGGCCGAGAACGATAGCCAGGTGCCGCAAGTCTTCAATAATCACGCTCAGGCTCTTGCCCGAAGGGCTCGCTGCCAGAGTCCCCAGCGCGAACACCGTGAAAAATCGCACCTCGTCGGCGTGGCTGAGCAGTTCGCTGATATAACGGCTCGACCGATAGGCCTGCATCTGCGCCGGCGACACGTACAACGTGACCAGCTTGCCCTGTAGCCGATCAAAGAATTTGAATTTGAAGCCCGCCCCGTAACGCTCAACCAGACCGCCGCCATAAAGCACGCGGCGTTCATCCCCCGGTTGCGCAAACCTGATATGCCGAAAGTAGGCGCGCAGGGTGGTTTCGCCTTCCCCCGGCACACGCAGTGTCAGCAGGTTGAACTCCTCCTTCGTCAGCGTGGCCTGTGCCTGGCGAAAGCTGTCGACCAGCCGCTCGAAGTTGTTGGTACGCGTTTCGCCGGGTTTTGATACGCGTGGCGCTTCGGAAACGTCTGGAGTCTGCTGTGGAGCGTTCGTACGCGCTGGCTCGACGAGTATCGGCGCCGGCTCGGACTTGGCCTTAACCTTGATCGATGGATCGAACACGTCGATGTAGTCATCCAGCTTGCGCCTGGCCTTGCGCAAAGCACTGTCGTGTGGCGACTCGTCCGCTGTTGGCGGGGCCTCGACAGCGTTTTCGTCGACCCACTCGCAGCCGGCCTCATGCTCGTAATTGGGGTTCGCCCGAAAATGCGCCGCCACAAAGGTAGGGTTTTCCTGCGGCCTTACGTTGTAACGCACGCCAGTTATCTTCACGCCGCGCTCACGACATGCCTCGGTTGAGCACAAGAAGTGAAAGCGGGCACGCGGCGCCTCCATCGAGAAATATTCCCGGCGTGCGGCCACAACCGACAGTTCGGTCTGTAGCTCGACACAGAAAGCGCGGGTGATGCTTTTGCTGGTTTTCATGACGGCGGTCGGACCTCGGCCGAGGAGGGGCGTGGATCGTCGGCGGATCATCGGATGCATCCGCCAGATAGCCTCGCTTTGTAGTTACAACTGGCCCGGTACTGCGAGCCATTCGCCAACGACTTTCTGGTAGGCGCCGGTTGCTTTGCTCAACTTCAGCCACTGATCCACGTAGCTTTTCCAGGCGATGTCATCGCGGGGCAGCAGATAGGCTTTTTCGCCGTACTGCATGTACTTGGTAGGGTTGACCGTACACAGCCCCGGCATTCGCTTTTGCTGATAAAGCGCCTCGGAGGCGTCGGTGATCATCACGTCGGCTTGCTTGTCGAGCAGCGTTTGAAAGATGGTCTTGTTGTCGTGGAACTCGAGTTTTGCATTGGGCAGATAGGCGTGCACGAAGGCCTCATTCGTCCCACCCTGAGGCTCAATCACGCGCACCGTGGGCTGGTTGATCTGCTCAACGGTTTGATAGCGCGCCTGGTCTTCACATCGCACCAGCGGCACCTTGCCGTCGATGTCCAGCGTACTGCTGAAAAACGCCTTCTTCTGGCGCTCCAGCGTTACCGAGATACCGCCGACGCCGATGTCACATTTTCCGGCAACCATGTCCGGCATCAGGGTTTTCCAGGTGGTGGGCACCCATTGCACCTTCACGCCCAGGCTTTGCGCCAATGATTGTGCGAGCTCTATGTCAATGCCTTCGTATTGCCCGTCAGGCTTCAGAAGCGTGTAAGGCTTGTAGTCGCCGGTCGTACATACCGCGATTTGCCCTTGCTCAATAATCTTGTCCAGGTGCGAAGCCGATTCCTGGGCGAGGGCAGTGCTCGATATCCCCAATAGCAAGCAAGCGGTAAGGCGGTGGTTCATAGTGGCGATCCCTGTTTGATTGACCTTGCCCGTTCTTTTAAGGGGAAAACGGGGAGAAAGGAAGTCAGTCTTTAGGGCCTGACTGATTCTTGGCGTTCGCGGCCTGGCTTTTGGCCTTGGTTCTGTAGTGGCGGAACATCGCTGTTGCCACCCCTAGAACCAAAACGCCTACCGCGATCGGCAAACGGTACGGCTTGAGATCGCCGAAAAACTGCTCCAGAAACTCGCCAGCCCAGTAGCCTGCGCTCGCGAAGATCGTCGCCCACACCACTGCACCGAACAGATTCACCACCGAAAACCGGATCGGCGAAAGACGGCTCGCGCCAATCACCATCGGCCCCACCAGCCGCATGCCATAGAGGAACCGCACCGAAAAAATGGACGCCGTCGGGTAGCGCTCGATCAACCCTGATACGCGCTTGATGGTCGCCTCATGACGATGCAGGCGCGGCAACAGCTTCGCGCCGAAATAGCGGCCGGTCCAAAACAGGATCTGGTCCCCGATCATCCCCGCGATGCTGGCGTACGCAATCACTGGCCAGATATTGAGGATGTGTTGATGCGCAGCCATCCCGCCCAGGATGAGGATGGTTTCACCCTCCAGCAGACAGCCGATGAACACCGCCCAGTAGCCGTACGTGGCGAGCAGATAGTTGAAATCGATGTGCTCAAACATTCGGGGTGCGTGGCCTTGAGTGAGAGAGAAGGGGAGCCGCAATCGCTGCGGAGCCGCGCGCCCGATTTTGGTCTGCGCAAGCCTTTCGACCGGAAGCCCCTGAAAACAGTTCTATTAATCTTTTAACAGTCCTCGTCACCCTTAAGGCTAACTTGGCTGCTCTAAGCTCATTGGTTTTAGACCTTTGCCTAGTTTTAGGGAGTGTTATTTTAATGTCATACATTTAGGTCGTGGATTTCGGCAAACTGCTTGCCCAAAGTAAGGCGGTCGAACGTTGTGCTGTAGGATTTTTCGTAAAGTATTGTAGGGGGGGGGGGCATGCTGGGCCTCATTACATGGATGACCAGCTTGTTCGTTAAACGAGATTACGCTAGCTTCTGCGCCGCTTCAGATAATCCGCCTTCAAGCCATATTTTCAGATTAGATTGACTTTAAATATGACGATTTTCTAATGTAAAAAACACCATAACAATTATGAGGATCTGTTCTGTGGTTGATAAGGAAGAGTTTCGCATCATTCTGAGCGTGGCTCAGATGGCAGCGATTTTGGAAAAAGAGTCACTTTCAGCTGCTGAAATAAGTTCCAATCGGATTTTTGGAAGTATTCGTTTGGTAGGGGGGATAGTCGAACTTGCTGGAGCCAGCGCTCTCTGCGTAACTCCTGACCCCACCCTGCTAACTAAAGTAGGGTGCGTGGCGATGGGGGTTCACGGGGCTGACCAATCCTCTGCGGGTCTGACACAGATAATAACCGGATCGCCAACTGACTCGTTTGCCTTCAAGACTGGCTCTTCTATTGCAAGGTCAATGGGGGCTTCGGATGGGGTCAGACAGTTCGCTGGGCTATCCACAGAGTTTGCGATTCCGCTTGCTACGGCATCTCTATTCAACGCGTTCAGAGTCTCGTCCGTTCAAGGCGGGAAAATGGTGCTCAGGACCGGTGAGAAGCTCAAGAATGCGCCGAAAAAAAGCCACGGAGGGCATACGATGCGGGACCATCTTGATAAAGATATAGCGGGTCTGGCAAAACGATTGAAAAAATTCCGGAACGTCGAAGTGATGTCGACCTTCGATAATATCGAAATCGCAGAGTGGGCAGTTCGGCAGGCGCTCAATTCGAATAGAACCAGAATAGCGATGTATTCTCGGGCGAAGTTTTTACGCGTCAACAATAGATTGACGTTAAAAATGGATCTGAAAAAAGATGTGGGCTGGGGAATTGCTCGACGAGCACCCGATACTCCTGTTGGGATGAAAAAAATAGTCGTTGTGATAGAGTTCACTGAATATAACTATATGCCTGCATATATTCTGACTTCTTATCCAATTCTCTGAGGTATGAAGATGCGCGGATATGGCGAGCTTTTGGATTTTATGCGCGATCTGAGTGATGGGGTTCAGGAGTACTTACCTGAAGAACTCAGGACTGCGCAGCTTTCTCTGAATGAAATAGTCGACCAATGGATCACTGGAAAATCTTATCTGGCTATTCGCTCGTTGCAAAAAGACATTGCATCTTACGTAAAGAAATCTAATGCCGGTGATTTCTCGGTCGATGAACTCTTCTTTATTTCTGATTTGGTTTTCACAGAAGAAATGTTCGGCTGCGAGGAAGCAGTGCTGCTGACCAAAGTACTCGAAATGCTGAAGTTGCGCGTTGAGGAAAGACGGTTGTCTGTTTTGACTGATATTCAACGGTGGCTGCGATCTTGGTAGTGGGGCTAAATCCTTCTTGCTAGGCCTCCCTGCGAGGAGCCAGACAACTGGGGGCGATTTAGTCAAAACGGTGCTGGCAAAAAAGCGCCGGGGCCATTACAAATACGCACTTTTATTGCCCACGCCTATTGGCGTATCAAGAGGGATGTATGAGGGTTCTATTCGCTGTTCTCCTGGCAACGCTCAGTCTCAATGCCTTAGCATCAGAGCCTGTGCTGGATTTGCCGAGTTGCGACCTTGCCGTTCAGCGAGGGCTGAAAGGTGAGGTCGGTGGGCAAATATCTGATGCCTGGCGAGCGCATATTTCGATGCGGGCAAACGTGCTCCAGTCTGACATCGGAACTGCGAGAAAGGCCCGACGCCTCACGCAACCGACGGCTGATCATCTGTTTGAGCGAATTGAAAAGGTGCGCGCCGATATAGCGGGCTTCGTTAAGCAGCAGGGTTTTCTCAGCGCTGCAGAGCGTGCCAGTTACGACAGGGAGTTTGACGCTATCGCCCAGCAGATCTGTCAGCGTCCTAAACGCTGATCGGCTCTCTCTATACGGCACTCTGCCGGTGATGGGTGGAGCGCTTACCTGAATTGCAGGCACAAAAAAACCGGCACAAACGTGGCCGGTTTCTTTGTTGTTCAAGTCTGGTAAGGACTTGAATTTGCTGCTGTTTGGTGCCCCGAGGGAGACTCGAACTCCCACTCCTTTCGAAAACGGATTTTGAATCCGCCGCGTCTACCAATTCCGCCATCAGGGCTCAATGGCGGCGAAGTATAGAGAGGGTCCTACCGTTGGTCAATCATGTTTCATAGTCAATTTTCACTATTTCCGCTAAACTTTCGGCCCCTGCTAGACGAACCCCATCATGCGCGTTGCTGACTTTACCTTCGAGCTCCCTGATTCCCTGATCGCTCGCCACCCTTTGGCCGAGCGACGCAGTAGCCGTTTGCTGACCCTTGACGGGCTGAGCGGCGCGCTGGCACACCGTCAATTCACTGATTTGCTGGAGCATCTTCGCCCCGGCGACTTGATGGTATTCAACAATACCCGCGTGATTCCTGCACGCCTGTTCGGCCAGAAGGCGTCGGGCGGCAAGCTGGAAATCCTCATCGAACGCGTGCTGGACAGCCATCGTGTGCTGGCGCATGTGCGCTCGAGCAAATCCCCCAAGCCTGGTTCGTCGATCACTATCGATGGCGGCGGTGAGGCCGAGATGCTGGCGCGCCATGACGCGCTGTTCGAGCTGCGTTTCGCCGAAGAAGTCCTGCCGCTGCTTGAGCGTGTCGGGCACATGCCACTGCCTCCTTATATAGACCGTCCGGATGATGACGCGGATCGCGAGCGCTATCAGACCGTTTATGCGCAGCGGGCCGGTGCTGTGGCGGCGCCTACGGCAGGGCTGCATTTCGATCAGGCGATGATGGACGCCATCGCACAGAAGGGCGTCGAGACGGCGTTCGTCACACTGCATGTCGGCGCCGGTACCTTTCAGCCGGTACGTGTGGAGCGTCTTGAAGACCACCACATGCACAACGAATGGCTCGAAGTGAGCCAGGAAGTGGTGGATGCCGTGGCTGCCTGCCGTGTGCGCGGCGGTCGGGTGATTGCCGTCGGGACCACCAGCGTGCGCTCCCTTGAAAGTGCTGCCCGCGATGGCGTGCTCAAGCCTTTCAGCGGCGACACCGATATTTTTATTTTCCCGGGCCGGCCGTTTCATGTGGTCGACGCGCTGGTGACCAATTTTCATTTGCCCGAATCCACGCTGCTGATGCTGGTTTCGGCGTTCGCCGGTTACCCGGAAACCATGGCGGCCTACGCGGCAGCGGTGGAAAACGGCTACCGCTTCTTCAGTTACGGTGATGCGATGTTCATCACCCGCAATCCTGCGCCGACTGCTCCCGAGGGATCAGATCCCGAGCGCTCGGCCCCAGAGGATCAAGCATGAGTCGCACCTGTCGTATGTCTTTCGAGCTGTTAGCCACCGATGGCAAGGCTCGTCGTGGTCGCCTGACCTTTCCGCGTGGCGTGGTCGAAACCCCGGCATTCATGCCAGTGGGCACCTATGGCACGGTCAAAGGCATGCTGCCCCGGGATATCGTGGCGACGGGCGCGCAGATGATCCTGGGCAACACCTTTCACCTTTGGCTGCGTCCGGGCACCGAAGTGATCAAGCGTCACGGCGACCTGCACGACTTCATGCAGTGGAGCGGCCCGATTCTCACTGACTCCGGCGGCTTTCAGGTATTCAGCCTCGGCGCGATGCGCAAAATCAAGGAAGAGGGCGTCACGTTCGCCTCGCCCGTCGATGGCGCGAAGGTATTCATGGGGCCTGAGGAGTCGATGCAGGTCCAGCGCGATCTGGGTTCTGACATCGTGATGATCTTCGACGAATGCACCCCGTACCCCGCCGACGAAGACGTCGCGCGCATCTCCATGGAGTTGTCGTTGCGCTGGGCCAGACGCTCGAAGGTTGCGCATGGTGAGAACACTGCCGCGCTGTTCGGCATCGTTCAGGGCGGTATGCACGAAGACTTGCGCATGCGCTCGCTCGAAGGCCTTGACGAAATCGGCTTTGACGGCCTGGCGATTGGCGGCCTGTCGGTGGGTGAGCCCAAGCATGAAATGCTCAAGGTGCTGGACTACCTGCCAGGCCGTATGCCGGCTGACAAACCTCGTTACCTTATGGGGGTAGGCAAGCCTGAGGACCTGGTCGAAGGTGTGCGCCGCGGAGTCGATATGTTCGACTGCGTGATGCCGACCCGCAATGCTCGCAACGGCCATCTGTTCATCGATACCGGTGTTCTGAAAATCCGTAACGCGTTCCACCGCCACGATGATTCGCCGCTGGATCCAACGTGCGATTGCTACACCTGCCAGAACTTCTCCCGCGCCTATCTCCATCATCTGGACAAGTGCGGCGAAATGCTGGGAAGCATGCTTAATACGATCCACAATTTGCGCCATTACCAGCTGCTTATGGCTGGTTTGCGCGAGGCTATTCAACAGGGTACATTGGCCGCCTTTGTCGACGCCTTCTATGCCAAGCGCGGGCTTGCAACGCCGCCTCTGGACTGAATGACAGCGGGTCTTTCTGCTTCTTATTAAAATTATGCAACTGGAGTGCTAAATGAGCTTTTTCATCTCTTCCGCTTTCGCGGACGCTGCTGCACCTGCCGCAGGCCCTATGGGTGGTGGCTTTGAGTGGATCTTCCTGGTCGGCTTCCTGGTCATCTTCTATCTGATGATCTGGCGTCCACAGGCCAAGCGTGCCAAAGAGCAAAAAAACCTGCTCGGCAACTTGCAGAAAGGCGATGAAGTTGTAACTTCCGGCGGCATCGCCGGCAAGATCAACAAAGTGACCGACGACTTCGTTGTTATTGAAGTATCCGACACTGTCGAATTGAAGATCCAGAAGGGCGCCATCGCTGCAACTCTGCCCAAGGGCACTCTGAAAGCCATCTGATTCCAGTCTTTTACCAATCGACGGGGCGCGCAAGGCGCCCCGCGTTATAAGCAGGCGGCGTGATGTTGAACAAATACCCTCTGTGGAAATACATCCTGATCCTGGCTGTGCTGGTGGTTGGCTTTATATATTCCGCACCCAATCTCTACCCTGATGACGCGGCCATTCAGGTCACCGGCGCTAGCACTGCGCTGCAAGTCAATCAGGCTGATCTGGATCGCGTAAGCAAGGCGCTTACCGATGCTGGCATCGCGGTCAAGGGCGTGTCTCTGGCCGAGAATGGCAAGGGCGGTTTGTTGCGTCTGACCAAACAGGAAGACCAACTGCCAGCCAAAGACGTCGCTCGCAAGGCATTGGGTGACGACTATGTCGTAGCGCTCAACCTCGCCCAGACGACGCCCAAGTGGCTGCGTGGTATTGGCGCCAGCCCGATGAAGCTTGGTCTGGACTTGTCCGGCGGTGTGCACTTTCTGCTCGAAGTGGACATGGACAAAGCGCTCAGCGCACGTCTGAATGTCTATGAAGGCGAAGTGAAAAGCCTGCTGCGCAAAGAGAAGCTGCGTTATCGCAGTCTGCCGCAAATCGATGGCGGCATTCAGCTGGGTTTCAGCGATGCTGACGCCCGCGAACAAGCCCGTGCCTTGATCCGCAAGAACTTCACCGATTTTGAAATTACCCCATCGGATCGCGGCGAAATGCCGATCCTGCGCCTGGCGATGACGCCGGCCAAGATTGCTGAAATTCGCGAATACTCAATCAAGCAAAACCTGACGACTGTACGTAACCGGGTCAACGAGCTGGGTGTTGCCGAGCCACTGGTTCAGCGCCAGGGCGCCAACCGCATCGTGGTCGAACTTCCGGGCGTGCAGGACACCGCAGAAGCCAAACGTATTCTCGGCAAAACCGCCAACCTTGAGTTCCGTCTGGGCGCTGGTCCAGACGACAGCAAGGCCACGACCGAGATGTTCGAGTTCCGTGAAGGCGGTCGTCCTGCTGCTCCGGTCGAGCGTAACCTGATCATCACGGGTGACCAGGTCACCGATGCCAAGGCGAGCTTCGACGAGCATGGCCGTCCACAGGTGAACATCAATCTTGATGGTCACGGTGGCGATCTGATGAGTCGCGCTACTCGCGCCAACGTCGGTCGTAGCATGGCGGTGATCTTCATCGAGCAGAAGCCGCTCACCACGTACACCAAACAAATGGTTAACGGCGTCGAGAAAGACGTTCCGGTCCAGACCTTCAAGGAAGAGAAAAAAATCATCAGCCTGGCGACCATTCAGTCGCCGCTCGGTGCGCAATTCCGTATCACTGGCCTGAACGGTCAGGGCGAAGCTTCCGAGCTGGCTCTGCTGTTGCGCGCAGGTGGTCTGGCGGCGCCGATGTACTTTGCTGAAGAACGCACCATCGGTCCGAGCCTGGGTGCCGACAACATCACCAAAGGTGTCGATGCGTCGCTGTGGGGCATGCTGTTCGTGTCGATTTTCATCATTGCCATCTACCGTTTCTTCGGTGTGATTGCGACGGTGGCACTGGCGCTGAACATGGTCATGCTGCTGGCGTTGATGTCCTTGCTGGGGGCCACGCTGACCTTGCCGGGTATCGCCGGTATCGTGTTGACGATGGGGATGGCGGTCGACGCCAACGTGCTGATCTTCTCCCGGATTCGTGAGGAGCTCGCCAATGGCATGACCGTACAGCGAGCAATCAACGAAGGTTTCGACCGCGCCTACACGGCGATCCTCGACGCCAACCTGACGACGCTGCTGGTCGGCGGTATTCTCTTTGCGATGGGCACTGGCCCGGTCAAAGGTTTCGCCGTGACCATGTCGCTCGGGATATTTACCTCGATGTTCACAGCCATCATGGTGACCCGCGCAATGGTCAACCTGATCTATGGCGGTCGTGACTTCAAGAAGTTGTGGATTTAAGGGGCTGCCATGAAACGTACCATCAACTTCATGGGCGTTCGCAACGTTGCGTTCGCCGTCACCATGCTCCTTACCGCGCTGGCGCTGTTTAGCTGGTTCCATAAAGGGCTTAACTTTGGTCTGGACTTTACCGGCGGTACGCTGATCGAGTTGACCTACGAGCGTCCTGCCGATCTGGGCAAGGTGCGTGAAGAACTGGCTTCAGCCGGTTATCACGAAGCGGTCGTGCAGAGTTTCGGCGCGACGACTGATCTGCTGGTGCGTATGCCTGGCGAAGATCCGCAACTGGGTACTCAGGTTGCTGAAGCGCTGCGCAAAAACGGCGCGGATAACCCGGCAACCGTGAAGCGCGTAGAGTTCGTCGGCCCTCAGGTCGGTGAGGAGCTGCGAGATCAAGGCGGCATCGGCATGTTGCTCGCCCTCGGCGGTGTTCTGATCTACCTGGCGTTTCGCTTCCAGTGGAAGTTTGCGGTGGGTGCGATCATTTCGCTGATTCACGATGTGGTTGTGACGATGGGTATCCTGTCGTTCTTCCAGGTGACATTCGACCTGACGGTACTCGCGGCAGTATTGGCGATCATTGGTTACTCACTGAACGACACCATTGTTGTGTTCGACCGGGTTCGTGAGAACTTCCGGTTGCTGCGCAAGGCGTCGCTGATCGAGAACATCAACATCTCCACGACGCAGACGCTGTTACGGACCATGGCAACCTCGATCTCCACCTTGCTGGCGATCGTGGCGTTGTGGGTTTTCGGTGGCGATAGCCTGCATGGCTTCTCTGTGGCGCTGTTCATCGGCGTTCTGGCGGGTACTTACTCCTCGATCTACATCGCGAACGTGGTGTTGATCTGGCTGAACCTGCGCAGTGAGGATTTGCTGCCTCCAGTTACGACTGAAAAAGTGGACGATCTTCCGTAGGACTTATTCCCACCGGTTGTCATCCAAAAGGCGCGAGCATTGAACTCGCGCCTTTTTTTGTACTCCAAGGCTGGGAGTAGCGCGAGAAATTGCGTTGAATATCCTCAGGAGGTTCAAGTGAACAAATCGTTGCTAGTTGGTGCGGTATTGGGCGCTGTCGGCGTGACCGCCGGGGGTGCTGTTGCCACCTATAGCCTCGTTAAAAGCAGTGGTCCGGAATACGCGGACGTGCTCGCGGTTGAGCCCGTTAATGAACAGATCAAAACTCCGCGTGAGGTCTGCAAGGATGTCGCGGTGACCCATAGGGCTGCCGTCAAGGATGAGCATCAGATCGTCGGCAGCGTACTGGGTGCGGTAGCGGGCGGTTTGCTTGGTAATCAGGTGGGCGGCGGTAATGGCAAAAAGATTGCCACTGTCGCGGGTGCGGTCGGCGGCGGTTATGCCGGTAACAAGGTTCAGGAAGGCATGCAGAACCGCGACACCTACACCACCACAGAAACCCGCTGCAACACGGTTAACGACATCAGCGACAAGGTTGTTGGTTACAACGTCAAGTACAAGCTCAATGACAAGGTCGGTCAGGTCCGCATGGATCGTGATCCGGGCAGTAAGATCCCCGTCAATAAAGATGGGCAGCTGGAGCTGAGTCAGGCAGGTCAATAACCTTGCTGATGCGCTGCGCTGACAAAAGCACCTTCGGGTGCTTTTGTCGTTTTAGTGCAGGCACTTTTAGCGGGCAATAAAAAACCGGCTGTGAGGCCGGTTTTTCTGGGGCGTCTAAGGATCAGCGTTTCAGAGAGGCTGGAACGTGCGGTGCGATTGAAGTCAGGACCGCTTTGAAGCACTTGGTGTTGCCAGCAACGATGTGGCCTTTCTCAAGGAAGTCGTGGCCGCCGTTGAAGTCGCTGACCAGTCCGCCTGCTTCCTGGATCAAGAGGGCGCCCGCAGCCATGTCCCACTCAGACAAGCCTGATTCCCAGAATGCATCGAAGCGGCCAGCAGCGACGTAGGCCAGGTCCAGGCTCGCGGCGCCTGCGCGACGAATGCCAGCGGTCTGGCCGACCAGGCTGCGGAACATGCCCAGATAGTTTTCGAGGTTGTCCATCTGGTTTTCGCGGAACGGGAAGCCGGTGCCGAGAAGGGCGCCTTCCAGGCTCTTGCGGTTGCTCACACGCAGGCGGCGACCATTGAGAGCGGCGCCACGGCCACGGCTGGCAGTAAACTCTTCCTGGCGAACCGGGTCCAGAACAACGGCGTGCTCAAGGCGGCCACGGTATTTACAGGCGATGCTGACAGCAAAGTGCGGTACGCCGCGTACGAAGTTGGTGGTACCGTCCAGAGGATCGATGATCCACAGATAGTCTGTACCTTCGCCGCTGCCTTCGTGCAGGCCGCTTTCTTCGCCGAGGATGCCGTGAGTAGGATAGGCCTTGCGCAGGGCGGTGATGATGCTCTGCTCGGCTGCGCGATCAATCTCGGTTACGTAGTCTTTCGCGTCTTTTTCGTCGACCTTGATGGTATCCAGGCGCTCGATGGAGCGGAAAATCAATTCGCTGGCGCTGCGGGCGGCGCGCAGCGCGATATTCAGCATGGGCTGCATGGATGTATCACCTAGGTCGTTAAAGAGAGCCGAACATTCTATGGGTTATCCCGGACGATTTCCAGCGTGAGTTCCTCGCCCAAGCTAACGAGGGATGTGTTCAGTGGCCTCGATTGCTGCGTTAATGCAGTTGCTGGTTTCGTTTGCGAGCGTCTGAACATCACGCGTTCGTGGCGTTAGCCGGGGTGCTTCTGTAATATTCTCTGCCCATTTCTCCTGCTAGTGAGACCTCACCTTTGCTGCAAAATATTCGTGTTGTCCTGGTCGGTACCAGCCATCCGGGAAATATCGGTGGCGCTGCCCGTGCCATGAAAAACATGGGGCTTTCGCGTCTGGTGCTGGTCGATCCGGCGATGTTCCCTCATCACGAAGCAGACGCGCGAGCGTCTGGTGCCGGCGACATTCTTGAAGGTGCGCAGGTGGTTGCCACGCTTGAAGATGCGTTGGTGGGCTGCAATCTCGTGCTGGGGACGAGTGCGCGCGATCGTCGTATTCCATGGCCCCTGCTGGATCCTCGCGAGGCGGGCGTCAAGAGTGTGGAGCACGCGGCCTTGGGCGAAGAAATCGCGCTGGTATTCGGTCGTGAGTACGCAGGCCTGACGAACGAAGAGCTGCAGCGCTGTCATTATCACGTCCATATTCCGTCCGATCCCGAGTTCAGCTCGCTGAATCTGGCGGCGGCAGTTCAGGTGCTCAGCTACGAGACGCGCATGTCCTGGCTCGCGGCTGAGGGCCAGGCCAGCAAAGCCGAAAAAGTCGAAGTGGGCTCAGTGCGTAGCGCCGAGTTGGCAACGATGGATGAGATGGAAAAATTCTATGGGCATCTCGAATCGACACTCGTCACCATTGGCTTTCTTAATCCCGAGCAGCCGCGTCATCTGATGGCGCGCCTGCGTCGTCTGTATGGTCGCTCCGCCGTTAACCGATCTGAAATGAGTATTTTGCGTGGCATCCTCACCGAAACCCAGAAGTCGGCCAATGGTGAGCCCTACAAGCGTAAGGATCAGTGATGTTCGAGCGTCTGCGAGAAGATATTCAGAGTGTGTTTCACCGAGACCCTGCAGCCCGCAATGCGTTTGAGGTGCTGACCTGTTACCCCGGTATGCACGCGATCTGGTTGCATCGTTTATCACGATGGCTTTGGCTGAGTGGTTTTAAATGGCCTGCGCGGATGGTATCGAACTTTGGTCGCTGGTTGACCGGGATTGAAATCCATCCAGGTGCCAAGGTGGGCCGCAGATTCTTCATTGACCACGGTATGGGTATCGTGATCGGCGAAACGGCTGAAATTGGCGACGACGTAACGCTGTATCAGGGTGTGACCCTGGGTGGCACAAGCTGGAACAAAGGGAAGCGTCATCCCACACTTGAGTCTGGTGTCGTGGTAGGGGCAGGCGCGAAGGTGCTGGGTCCGTTTACCGTCGGAGCAGGCGCGAAGGTCGGTTCGAACGCCGTGGTCACAAAGGCTGTGCCAGCGGGCGCCACGGTTGTAGGGATACCGGGTCGTATCATCGTAAAGTCCGATGATGCCCTTGAAGCGAAGCGTAAGGCCATGGCGGAGAGGCTTGGTTTCGACGCTTACGGGGTGGGTGAGGACATGCCTGATCCGGTGGCGAGAGCCATCGGTCAATTGCTCGATCATCTGCAGGCAGTTGATGTGCGATTGGAAGACATGGGCGATGCCCTCAAGAAAATGGGCTGCGAATATCAGGAGAAGGCTCTCCCGGAATTGCGTAAAGATGTCTTCGACTGCGTGAATGATCGCGATCAGACCAAGGTTGGCTGAGCAGGCTTGAGGCGGGGCAGGCGTGGCGAATGCAGGTGTGCCAATCACAGCTCGCATTTGCTATGATCCTGCCGCTCTTTTGCAGGTAATCCCGACTGCTGCGCTAGGTCTTATAGTTGACTTAAACAGTCGGGAATAGCATACTCGCCCCCATTCAGAACCTCCGCGGTATATGCCATGCGACTGACTACAAAGGGCCGATACGCCGTAACTGCCATGCTTGACCTGGCGTTGCACGCGCAGCATGGGCCAGTGTCTCTGGCCGACATTTCCGAGCGGCAAGGCATTTCCCTTTCCTATCTTGAGCAACTGTTCGCCAAGCTGCGCCGTAGCAATCTGGTGTCCAGCGTGCGTGGGCCGGGCGGTGGATACCAGCTGTCCCGCAACATGCAAGGCATTCAGGTTGCTCAGGTCATAGACGCTGTTAACGAGTCTGTCGACGCGACTCGCTGTCAGGGTCTGGGTGATTGTCATGCTGGCGATACCTGCCTGACCCACCATTTGTGGTGCGACCTCAGCCAGCAGATTCACGAATTTCTAAGCGGTATCAGTCTGGCCGACCTTGTCACTCGCCGTGAGGTACAAGAAGTCGCTCAGCGTCAGGATCAGCGTCGTTGCAACCCCCGGACGACCCAGATGGACAAGATTGAAACATCCGCCGTTGAGTGAACGAAGATGAACGCGCGGCGCGCCTGCCCGATAGGAGATATTCAATGAAATTGCCGATTTACCTCGATTATTCCGCGACGACCCCGGTCGATCCGCGTGTAGCGCAGAAAATGAGCGACTGCCTTCTGGTTGACGGAAACTTCGGCAACCCGGCATCGCGTTCCCACGTCTTCGGCTGGAAAGCTGAAGAGTCCGTTGAAAACGCCCGCCGTCAGGTCGCTGACCTGGTCAATGCCGACCCTCGCGAAATTGTCTGGACCTCCGGTGCCACCGAGTCCAACAACCTGGCGATCAAGGGTGCCGCGCACTTTTACGCGACCAAAGGCAAGCACCTGATCACCAGCAAAATCGAGCATAAAGCCGTTCTCGATACCATGCGCCAGCTGGAGCGTGAGGGTTTTGAGGTGACTTACCTCGACCCGCAAGAAGACGGCCTTATCACTCCGTCAATGATTGAAGCAGTCATGCGTGACGACACCATTCTGGTTTCGATCATGCACGTGAACAATGAGATCGGCACAGTCAACGACATCGCAGCCATTGGTGAGATGACCCGTTCGCGTGGCGTGCTGCTTCACGTCGATGCCGCTCAGTCCACCGGCAAAGTAGACATTGATCTGGCCGCTCTCAAGGTCGATCTGATGTCATTTTCCGCCCACAAAACCTACGGCCCTAAAGGCATCGGCGCACTTTATGTAAGCCGCAAGCCGCGTGTTCGCATTGAAGCGGCCATGCACGGTGGCGGTCACGAACGTGGTATGCGTTCCGGGACGCTGGCGACGCACCAGATTGTGGGTATGGGTGAAGCGTTCCGCGTGGCAAAAGAAGACATGGCCGTAGAAAACGCCCGTGTCCAGGCCTTGAGCGATCGTTTCTACAAGCAAGTTGAAAATCTTGAAGAGCTGTACATCAACGGCAGCATGGCTGCGCGTGTACCGCACAACCTGAATTTGAGTTTCAACTATGTCGAAGGCGAGTCGCTGATCATGGCACTCAAGGATCTGGCGGTTTCGTCGGGTTCTGCCTGCACGTCTGCATCGCTTGAGCCTTCGTACGTGCTGCGCGCCCTGGGCCGGAACGACGAGCTGGCACACAGCTCCATTCGTTTCACCTTCGGCCGTTTCACCACGGAAGAAGAGATTGATTACGCAGCGCAGAAAGTCTGTGAGGCCGTTACCAAGCTGCGCGCTCTGTCGCCGCTGTGGGACATGTACAAAGACGGCGTCGATATCTCCAAGATCGAGTGGGCGGCGCACTAATTTAAAGTCGCCATCCATGCGGGCCACGCTTGACCAATGGTCAGCGTAGCCCGAAGAGCGGCTCACCTGTTGAGAGGATAAGTATCATGGCTTACAGCGAAAAGGTCATCGACCACTACGAGAACCCGCGCAACGTCGGCAAGATGAACGCGGAAGACCCTGATGTCGGCACTGGCATGGTCGGCGCGCCGGCTTGCGGCGACGTCATGCGTCTGCAGATCAAAGTCAACGAACAAGGCATCATCGAAGATGCCAAGTTCAAGACCTATGGTTGCGGTTCGGCCATTGCGTCCAGCTCACTCGCTACCGAGTGGATGAAGGGCAAGACTCTGGACGAGGCAGAAACCATCAAAAACACTCAGCTCGCTGAAGAGCTGGCACTGCCTCCAGTCAAGATTCACTGTTCGGTACTCGCAGAAGACGCCATCAAGGCGGCCGTTCGCGATTACAAGCAGAAGAAAGGTCTGCTGTAAGCAGCCTTCCAAGGCTTGCCTAAAGTAATTGCTGCGAAGTAAGGAGTTCAGATGGCTATCAGCATGACAGAAGCTGCAGCTAAGCATGTGCAGCGTTCCCTCTCGGGTCGCGGCAAAGGCGGCGGCGTGCGCCTGGGTGTTCGCACCACGGGATGTTCAGGTCTTGCCTACGTGCTTGAGTTCGTCGATGAGGCCCAGAGCGAAGATACCGTCTTCGAGCTGCACGGCGTCAAGGTGATCATCGACCCGAAGAGTCTGGTCTACCTGGACGGCACAGAGCTTGATTTCGTCAAGGAAGGGTTGAACGAAGGCTTCAAGTTCAACAATCCCAACTCGCGCGGCGAATGCGGCTGCGGCGAAAGCTTCAATATCTGAGGCTTATCGTGGGTACTCCTTGTCATTTTGCTCTATTCGACCTTCAGCCTGGATTCCTCGTGGATCTCGACATGCTTGCTGTGCGCTACCGCGAGCTTGCCCGTGGCGTGCATCCAGATCGCTTTGCCGACGCTCCTGAGCGTGAGCAACGCGTCGCGCTGGAGCGTTCAGCAAGCCTCAACGACGCTTATCAGACCCTCAAGAATGCGCCAAAGCGTGCGCGTTATTTGTTGGCGATGAATGGCGGCGAGGTGCCGCTGGAAGTCACCGTGCATGACCCTGATTTTCTTCTCCAGCAGATGCAATGGCGCGAAGAACTTGAGGATCTGCAAGACGAGGCTGATCTCGACGGTGTGGCAGCGTTCAAGCGTCGATTGAAGGCGGCACAGGACGAGCTGAACGAAAGCTTCGCGGCCTGTTGGGACGATGCTGCGCAGCGTGAGCAGGCCGAAAGGCTGATGCGACGCATGCAATTCCTCGACAAGCTCTCTTACGAAGTGCGCCAGCTGGAAGAGCGCCTCGACGATTAACCCCGTGCAGCTCATGGTTGCACGCAAGTGATATCAGAAAAGCAATGGCTCTACTGCAGATCGCCGAACCAGGCCAAAGTCCAAAACCTCACCAGCGCCGTTTGGCCGTCGGGATTGATCTCGGCACCACCAACTCGCTGGTTGCCGCGTTGCGTAGCGGCGTGTCCGAACCGTTGGCCGATGCCGACGGAGAAGTCATCCTGCCGTCCGCGGTTCGCTACCACGCTGATCGCGTTGAAGTAGGGCAGTCCGCCAAGGACGCTGCCGCTACCGATCCGCTTAACACGATCATTTCGATCAAGCGCCTGATGGGACGCGGCATTGCTGACGTCAAGCATCTGGGTGATCAGCTGCCTTACCGCTTTATCGGCGGTGAGTCGCACATGCCGTTCATTGATACGGTGCAAGGCCCAAAAAGCCCGGTTGAAGTATCGGCCGACATTCTCAAGGTGCTGCGTCAGCGCGCAGAAGCGACGTTGGGCGGCGACCTTGTGGGCGCGGTGATCACCGTGCCGGCTTACTTTGATGATGCGCAGCGTCAGGCGACCAAGGACGCAGCCAGGCTGGCCGGTCTCAACGTATTGCGGTTGCTCAATGAGCCTACCGCCGCAGCCGTTGCATATGGTCTGGACCAGAACGCCGAAGGCATTGTTGCTATCTACGATCTGGGTGGCGGCACTTTCGATATCTCGATTCTGCGCCTGACGGGCGGTGTGTTCGAGGTCATGGCCACTGGCGGCGACAGCGCGTTGGGCGGTGATGATTTCGACCACGCGATTGCAAGCTGGATGATCAGCGAAGCGGGTCTTTCCGGCGACCTCGATCCTTCCGCGCAACGTAGCCTGCTGCAGGCGGCTTGTGCAGCGAAGGAAGCGCTGACTGACACCGATTCGGTCGACGTTGTGTACGGTAACTGGAGCGCTACGCTCACCCGGGACGCGTTCAACGCTTTGATCGAGCCAATGGTTTCTCGCAGCCTGAAGGCGTGTCGCCGGGCAGTGCGCGATTCGTCCATCGAGCTGGACGAAGTCGCAGCTGTGGTGATGGTGGGTGGTTCGACGCGGGTGCCTCGGGTGCGTGACGCCGTTGCAGAGATGTTCGGCCGGCAGCCGTTGACCGAGATCGACCCCGATCAGGTAGTGGCTATTGGCGCCGCAATTCAGGCCGATACGCTTGCGGGCAACAAGCGCGACGGTGGTGAGTTACTCCTGCTGGATGTGATCCCGCTGTCGTTGGGGCTCGAAACCATGGGCGGACTGATGGAGAAGGTGATCCCTCGCAATACCACCATCCCCGTTGCCCGTGCTCAGGATTTCACCACTTATAAAGACGGCCAGTCGGCCATGATGATTCATGTACTGCAGGGTGAGCGCGAGTTGATTAGCGACTGCAGGTCGCTGGCGCGTTTCGAGCTGCGCGGCATTCCGGCGATGGTGGCGGGATCCGCGAAAATTCGTGTCACCTTCCAGGTTGATGCTGACGGTTTGCTGAGCGTTGCCGCTCGTGAGCTGGCGTCGGGCGTGGAGTCGAGCATTCAGGTCAAGCCGTCGTACGGCCTGACTGACGGTGAAATCACCCGCATGCTCAAGGATTCGTTCCAGTACGCAGGCGACGACAAAGTTGCACGCGTGCTGCGTGAACAGCAAGTGGATGCCGAGCGTTTGCTTGAGGCCGTTCAAGGCGCGCTTGATGCGGACGGTGAGCGTCTGCTGGATGCCGAAGAGCGCATGGTCATCGATCTACAAATGACGGAGCTTCGTGAATTGATGAAGGGCACCGACGGACCGGCCATTGAGCAGCAGACCAAGCGTCTGTCGCAAGTGACCGATGCATTCGCTGCCCGTCGCCTGGACTCGACGGTCAAGGCCGCCCTGTCAGGTCGCAACCTGAATGAGATTGAGGAATAACTGATGCCGCAGGTCATATTTCTGCCACACGCCGAGCATTGCCCGGATGGCATGGTTGTAGAGGCGGAGGTCGGTCAATCGATTCTCGAACTTGCCCATGAGCATCACATCGAGATCGAAAGTGCTTGCGGGGGCGTATGCGCCTGCACCACCTGTCACTGCATCATCCGCGAAGGCTTCAACACGCTGGAAGAGGCGGATGAGCTTGAAGAGGATTTCCTTGATCGCGCTTGGGGGCTGGAAGCACATTCGCGCCTTTCGTGCCAGGCCAAGGTCGGAGCCGAAGATCTCACGGTTGAGATTCCGAAGTATTCGCTCAACCATGCCGCCGAAGCGCCGCACTGATTTCGGGAGTCTGTCATGAGTTATGGTTGGAATGACGTACAGCGCATTGCAGAGGAGATGGCCGAGAACCATCCAGGCATAGATCCTTACACTATAGGTTTCGTCAAACTGCAACAGATGATCAAAGATCTGCCGGGTTTCGACGCCGCCTCAGGCCGCGTCGGCGAGAAGGTGCTGGAAGCTGTCCAGACCCTTTGGGCTGATGAATTAGCCTGATCCTTGCTGCGCGTTATGCAATACACCAGAACCCGCGTATAATTCGCGGGTTTAATTTTTCGCATTAATCACTGTTTCTGGAGTTACACCATGGCTGTTCAACGTACTTTCTCGATCATCAAGCCTGACGCTGTTGCTAAAAACGTAATCGGCGAGATCACCACCCGCTTCGAAAAAGCCGGTCTGCGCGTTGTAGCTTCCAAGCTCAAGCAGCTGTCCAAAGCTGAAGCAGAAGGCTTCTACGCTGAGCACAGCGCTCGTGGCTTCTTCGGCGACCTGGTTGCTTTCATGATCTCCGGTCCGGTTGTGGTTCAGGTTCTGGAAGGCGAAAACGCCATCGCTTTGAACCGCGAACTGATGGGCGCTACCAACCCTAAAGAAGCTGCTGCCGGTACGATCCGCGCTGACTTCGCTGACTCCATCGACGCCAACGCTGTTCACGGCTCCGATTCCGAAGCCGCTGCTGCGCGTGAAATTTCGTACTTCTTCGCAGCTACAGAAGTAACCGCTCGATAAGCTTGCGAGCGAATGAGCGAGGGTGAATTCATGACAGTATCGACTGGCAAAACAAACCTTTTGGGGCTTACCCAGCAGGAAATGGAAAAATTCTTCGAGTCAATCGGGGAAAAACGCTTCCGCGCCGGTCAGGTAATGAAGTGGATTCACCATTTTGGCGTCGATGATTTCGACGCCATGACCAACGTCAGCAAGCCGCTGCGTGAAAAGCTCAAAGGTCAGGCCGAGATACGTGGCCCTGAAGTCGTCAGCGAGGACATATCAACCGACGGCACCCGCAAGTGGGTCGTTCGCGTCGAGTCCGGCAGCTGCGTCGAGACCGTTTATATTCCTCAGGGCAAGCGCGGCACCTTGTGTGTTTCGTCCCAGGCGGGCTGTGCGCTGGATTGCAGTTTCTGCTCTACCGGCAAACAAGGCTTCAACAGCAACCTCACCGCCGCCGAAGTGATCGGTCAGGTGTGGATTGCCAACAAATCTTTCGGCAGTGTCCCGGCTACCGTCGACCGTGCCATCACCAACGTGGTGATGATGGGCATGGGCGAGCCATTGCTGAACTTCGATAATGTCGTGGCCGCCATGCATCTGATGATGGATGACCTGGGTTACGGCATTTCCAAGCGCCGGGTGACGCTGTCTACCTCTGGCGTGGTGCCAATGATCGATGAGCTTTCCAAGCACATCGACGTTTCGCTGGCTCTGTCGCTGCATGCTCCCAATGATGCACTGCGCAACCAGTTGGTGCCGATCAACAAGAAATACCCCCTGAAGATGCTACTCGAGTCCTGCCGCCGCTACATGTCGTCGTTGGGCGAGAAGCGTGTGCTGACCATCGAGTACACCATGCTCAAGGACATCAACGACAAGGTCGAGCACGCGATCGAGATGATCGAGTTGCTCAAGGACACGCCTTGCAAGATCAACCTGATCCCGTTCAACCCTTTTCCGCATTCTGGTTACGAGCGTCCGAGCAACAACGCGATTCGTCGTTTTCAGGATCAGTTGCATCAAGCGGGTTATAACGTCACCGTGCGTACCACGCGCGGTGAAGACATCGATGCCGCCTGTGGCCAATTGGTCGGGCAGGTCATGGATCGCACTCGTCGCAGCGAGCGTTACATCGCTGTGCGCGAACTCAGTGCCGAGGCCGAAGGGGCTCAGGTCACCGCGTCCCGTACTTGACCGCAAGAATTGACTGAGAGGATCTCTATGTCGCCGCGCGCTGCGCTATTGCTGTGTCTTGCCATGTTGCTGGCTGGCTGCGTGTCGTCCGGTAACGTTGATCCGCTGAGTACCAGCAAGGGGCGTGACGAAGCGCGTCAGGCGTATGTGCAACTGGGCTTGGGCTACCTTCAGCAAGGTCAGGTAGAGCGTGCGAAGGCTCCGCTTAAAAGTGCGCTGGAGCTGGACAGCTCCGATGCGGACGCCAATGCGGCACTTGCTCTGGTGTTTCAGGCAGAGCAAGAGCCTGAGCTGACCGACAAGTACTATGCCAAGGCACTGTCCGCTCGCCCCAAGGACGCCAGAATCCTCAATAACTACGGCAGCTTTCTGTATGAACAGAAACGCTACAAAGACGCATATGAGCGATTCCAGCAAGCTTCCAATGACAATCTTTACGCAGAGCGCGCCCGGGTATTTGAAAACCTCGGGATGACAGCGATGATGCTGGGCGACCGCGAAGGAGCCCGCGAGCATTTCACCAAAGCGTTACGGCTTGATCGACAGCAACCGCGTGCGTTGCTGGAAATGGCTGAGTTGTCTTACGAAGACAGGCATTATGTACCAGCGCGTGACTTTTACGACCGGTTTAGCCAGCTCAGCGAGCAAAATGCACGTAGTCTGTTGCTCGGCACGCGGTTGGCGAAAATCTACGATGACCGCAACAAGTCAGCCAGTTATGGCTTGCAACTAAAAAGACTCTATCCCGGTACGCCGGAATATCAGCAATACCTGTCGGAGCAATGATGAAAGCGGCGCATCCCGAATTTGTAGCAGCCACTCGCACCAACCCTGGAGAAACCCTGCGCCAGGCCCGCGAGAATAAAAACTGGTCGCTGCCAGATGTGGCTCTGAGGTTGAATCTGACCGTGACTTCCCTGGGCAATCTGGAAACGGGCAGTTTTGACAAGCTTCCCGGGCACACCTTCGCCCGAGGCTATGTACGCGCCTATGCCAAGTTGCTTGATCTGGATCAGGCGGCGCTCGTCAGCCAGTTCGACCAGTACACAGGCACCGACGGCAAAGGCAGCAATGTGCATGCATTGGGCCGCATCGAAGAGCCTGTGCGCTTGTCCCACAACATTTTGCGTATCGTCAGCCTACTGCTGTTGATCGCGCTGGTCGGCGGTGGTTTCTTCTGGTGGCAGGATCAGGCTGCAATGCGCGGTAAAGAACAAACCAGCATCGGCATGGAACACGTTGAAGTCGAGAGCGCCGACGGCACCACACAAATTCATCCGCTGGACGAGCCCGAAGACCAGGCTGTCGCAGATGCGCAGAAGGGCAACTCCGCTCCGTTGCCTTTGAACAACAGCGAGCCTGCCTCTCAGGCCACCGAGCAGACGCCTGCTGTTTCGTCCACAGCGACCGCTGCGGCGCCTTCGACTCCAAACACAACTACCGCCGCGGCGTCTGCTCATAGCGCGACCGCACCAGTTGTTCCCGCGCACAGCGTGCCAGCTCCTGCAACCACTCCAGCAATGCCTGTTGCGCCAGCACAAGCGGCTGCAGTTCCCGCCGGTGCCGGACAGGTCCAGGTTCAGTTCTCTGCCGATTGCTGGACCCAGGTCACTGATGGCAACGGCAAAGTGCTGACCAGTGGTCTCAAGCGCAAAGGCGACAGCATCGATGTCAACGGCAAGCCTCCCTTGACCTTGCGCCTGGGCTTCGCCCGTGCAGCGCAGGTGAGCTACAACGGCCAGCCTGTAGACATCGCACCTTTTACCAGTGGCGAAACCGCTCGCCTGAAGCTAGGGCAATAAGTCATGCACGGCGAATCACCAATCAAGCGTCGCGAATCTCGTAAAATCTGGGTCGGCTCTGTGCCGGTCGGCGGAGACGCGCCGATCGCAGTGCAGAGCATGACTAACAGTGACACCAATGATGTGGCAGCGACCGTTGCACAGATCAACCGCCTGGAAGCCGCTGGCGTGGACATCGTCCGCGTATCGGTACCTGACATGGACGCCGCCGAAGCATTCGGCCGCATCAAGCAATTGGTTAAAGTCCCGCTCGTTGCCGATATTCATTTCGATTACAAGATTGCCCTGCGTGTTGCCGAGCTGGGCGTTGACTGCCTGCGCATCAACCCGGGCAACATCGGCCGTGAAGACCGTGTGCGAGCTGTCGTCAGTGCCGCGCGTGATCGTGGTATCCCGATCCGCATTGGCGTGAACGCGGGTTCGCTGGAGAAGGATCTGCAAAAAAAGTACGGCGAGCCCACGCCTGCTGCGCTTGTTGAGTCCGCGTTGCGGCACGTAGACCACCTGGATCGTCTGGATTTTCAGGACTTCAAGGTCAGCGTCAAGGCGTCCGATGTGTTCATGGCCGTCGATGCCTATCGCTTGCTGGCCAAGCAAATCGTTCAACCATTGCACCTGGGGATCACCGAAGCGGGTGGTTTGCGTTCAGGCACAGTGAAATCGGCCGTCGGCCTAGGTATGCTGCTCGCCGACGGCATTGGCGATACCATCCGTATCTCGCTGGCTGCCGATCCGGTGGAAGAGGTCAAGGTCGGCTACGACATCCTCAAGTCCCTGCGTCTGCGTTCCCGTGGTATCAACTTCATCGCCTGTCCGAGCTGCTCGCGGCAGAACTTCGATGTTGTCAAAACCATGAATGAACTGGAAGACCGGCTCGAAGACTTGCTGGTTCCGCTGGACGTGGCGGTGATCGGATGCGTAGTGAACGGTCCTGGCGAAGCCAAGGAAGCCCACATCGGTTTGACCGGTGGCACGCCGAATCTTATCTACATAGATGGCAAGCCTGCAAAAAAATTGACCAATGACAATCTGGTGGATGAACTGGAACGTTTGATCCGTCAGAGAGCGGCCGAGAAGGTTGAGGCTGAAGCTGCCTTGATCTTGCGTAGCTGACAGCGCCGCCAACCCCGTTTCTAAGGATTTTTTGTGAGTAAGTCTCTGCAAGCCATTCGTGGCATGAACGACATCCTGCCGGACCAGACGCCGCTGTGGCGCTATTTCGAAGGCACTGTCTCGCGTTTGCTCGATAACTACGGTTATCGGCAGATTCGCATGCCCATCGTCGAGTTCACCGACCTTTTCAAACGCTCTATCGGCGAAGTGACCGACATCGTCGAAAAAGAGATGTATACCTTCGCCGACCGCAATGGCGATTCTCTGACCCTGCGTCCGGAAGGCACCGCCGCGTGTGTGCGGGCCGTGCTTGAACACGGCATCACCGGTGGCGGTCAGGTTCAGAAGCTCTGGTACATCGGTCCGATGTTCCGTCACGAACGTCCGCAGAAAGGCCGTTATCGTCAGTTCCACCAAATCGGTTGCGAGGTCTTCAACCTCGAAGGTCCGGACATCGATGCAGAATTGATCGTGCTCACTTGGCGCCTCTGGGGCCTGTTAGGCATCCGCAACGCAGTCAAACTCGAGCTCAACAGCCTGGGCACCAGCGAGGCGCGTGCGCGTTACCGCGATGCGCTGGTCGAGTTTCTGTCGGCGCGTCTGGAGCAACTGGACGAAGACAGTCAACGCCGTCTGAAGACCAACCCTCTGCGGGTACTGGACACCAAACACCCTGAAACCCAGGCCGTGCTGGTCGATGCGCCGAAGCTGGCCGACTACCTTGACGATGAGTCACGTATCCACTTCGAGGGTTTGAGGGCGCGTCTGGACGCTGCCGGCATCCCCTACGTGATCAATCCGAAGCTGGTTCGCGGCCTGGACTACTACAGCAAGACCGTTTTCGAATGGGTCACCGACCAACTGGGCGCTCAGGGCACTGTCTGCGCAGGCGGTCGTTACGACGGCCTGGTCGAACAGATGGGCGGCAAGCCTACCACTGGCGTCGGTTTCGCCATGGGCATCGAACGTCTGGTCCTGCTGCTCGAAACCCTTGAGCAGGTGCCTGAGGAAATCTCGCGCACTGTCGACGTTTATGTGTGTGCGTTCGGCGAAGCCGCCGAGCTGGCTGCCCTGACGCTCTCCGAGCGACTGCGTGACCAGGCGCCAAACCTGAGACTGCAAGTGAACGCAGGCGCCGGCAGCTTCAAGAGCCAGTTCAAGAAGGCCGACAAGAGTGGCGCACTGTATGCGCTGATTCTTGGCGATGAAGAACTGTCGCGCAAGGAAGTCGGCGTCAAGCCACTGCGCGGTCAGGGCGAACAACAAAATATTGCGTGGGATGCTCTATCCGAGCACCTGGCCACCTGCGTCGTGCAGGGTTGAAGCTGACAAATAGCCGATTTAGCGAATAGGAGTATTGGGGTGTCGAGTACCGATGATGAACAGATGGTGGCGGTCAAGGACTGGTGGCAGCGCAACGGCAAGCCTCTGGTAACTGGCGGTCTCCTCGCGCTGATCGTGGTGTTGGGCTGGCAAGGCTGGCAGAAGTATCAGACCAATCAGTCGCAAGGCGCTTCAGCCCTCTATCAGCAACTGCTTGAAACTGCTCTCACGCCGAGCGGTCAGGCAGATGCCGGTCGTGTAGCTGAAATCGCCGGCAAGCTCAAAAGCGATTTCGGCGGCACTCCCTACGCTCAGTACGGCAGCCTTTTCGTTGCCAAAGTGGCCGTCGATACCGGTAAGCTGGACGACGCGGTCGCCGAGCTGAAAAGTGTGAGCGACAAGCCTGCCAGCGTTACGCTGGGCGAAATCGCCCGTCAGCGTCTGGCGCGGGTGCTGGCTTCGCAAAACAAGGCAGAAGACGCTTTGAAACTGCTCGACGGTCAAGCCGACAAAGCCTTCATGGCCAGTCGTGAAGAGCTGCGCGGTGACCTGCTGGTTCAGTTGGGTCGTACCGACGATGCGCATGCTGCCTATCAAAAAGCCAAAGCCGCGCTGTCTGAAGAAGCAGCGGTTGGTGGTCTACAAATGAAGCTCGACGATCTGGCGAAAGGGGATGCGTGACGTGATTCGTTGGAAACATGCAGCATTGCTGGCTCTGGCCGTTCTGGCCGCGGGTTGCAGCAGCAACAGCAAAAAGGAATTGCCGCCGGCCGAGCTGACCGACTTCAAAGAAGAAGTCGTTTTGCAGAAGCAGTGGAGCCGCTCGGTCGGTGATGGCCAGGGCAAAACCTACAACATGCTGATCCCGGCCATTGACGGCGAGAACATCTACGCCGCTGATACCACCGGTATTGTCATGTCGGTCAACCGCTCAAGCGGCGATGTGGTCTGGAAGAAGGAACTCGAGAAGCCCGTTTCCGGTGCCGTTGGTGTTGGATTCGGGATGGTCATGGTCGGGACGCTGAAAGGCGAAGTGATCGTGCTTGACGAGTCGACCGGCGAGGAAAAATGGCACGCCCGTGTGACCAGTGAAGTCCTGGCTGCACCGGCTACCAACGGCGATGTAGTCGTGGTTCAGACTCAGGATGACCGTGTAGTTGGCTTTGATGCCGCCACCGGCACCCAGCGCTGGATCTACGAAAGCACGCCAGCGGTGCTGACCCTGCGCGGCACCGGCGCTCCAATCGTCACCAATCGCCTGGCGATTGCCGGTCTGTCGACAGGTAAAGTCGTGGCGCTTGACACCACTAACGGCGTACCAGTGTGGGAGCAACGCGTTGCGATTCCACAAGGTCGCTCGGAACTGGATCGCGTGGTCGATATCGACGGCGGGCTGCTGCTGTCTGGCGGCACGTTGTATGTCGCAACTTATCAGGGACGGGTTGCCGGCCTTGAATTGGAAAGCGGCCGTGTACTCTGGCAGCGTGATGCGTCGAGCTATGCAGGCGTGGCACAAGGTTTCGGCAGCGTTTACGTGAGCCTTGCCAACGGAACCGTTGAAGGCATTGATGAGCGCTCCTCGACTGCGCTGTGGAGCAACGACTCGTTGGCCCGCCGTCAGTTGGGTGCCCCGGAAGTGTTCTCCAGCTACGTCGCGGTCGGTGACATGGAAGGCTATCTGCATCTGCTGAGCCAGGTCGACGGTCGTTTCGTCGGTCGCGAGAAGATTGACAGCGATGGTCTGCGTGCGCGTCCGCTGGTTTCCGGCAATACCATTTACGTCTTCGGCAACAGCGGCAAGCTGGAAGCCCTGACGATCAAGTAATGGCTGTCCATGCCAGTGGAGCCTTTAGTTGGTGCTCCGCTGGCAGCCTTGCATTTGCAAGGCTCGCGGCACTTTGAGTGCCGCTCCGAACTCCGGCCGCTGCCTTGCAGCGGCTTTTGTATTTTCTGAAATAACGAAGTGGAGAGCCGCATGGTTCCCGTAATCGCCCTGGTGGGTCGACCGAACGTCGGCAAGTCCACCTTGTTCAACCGCCTGACCAGGACTCGCGACGCCATCGTCGGCGACTTGTCCGGTCTGACCCGTGATCGCCAATACGGTGAGGCCAAGTGGCAAGGGCGCAGCTACATTCTGATCGACACCGGCGGTATCTCCGGCGATGAGCACGGCATGGACGAAAAGATGGCCGAGCAGTCGCTGATGGCGATTGAAGAAGCCGATGTCGTGCTGTTCCTGGTCGATGCGAAAGCCGGTTTTACCGCCGCTGACCAAATGATCGGCGAGCACCTGCGCAAACGTGGCAAGACCTCCTACGTGGTCGCCAACAAGGTCGATAACATTGACCCTGAGATGGCGCGTGCCGAGTTCAGCCCCTTGGGCATGGGCGATGCGATCCCGGTGGCCGGCGCTCACGGCCGTGGCATCACCCAGATGCTCGAAATCGCTCTGAGCTCGTTCCCAAAAGACGATGACGAAGAAGAAGGCGAGCCGGAAGTAGTCGCTGAAGGCGAGGAAGCCAAGCGTATTCCTGGCCCTAGCGAAAAAGACGGCATCAAGATCGCCATCATCGGTCGCCCTAACGTCGGCAAGTCGACGCTGGTCAACCGCATGCTGGGTGAAGACCGCGTTATCGTCTATGACGAGCCTGGCACAACCCGTGACAGCATCTACATCCCGTTTACGCGCAACGACGAGAAGTACACGCTGATCGACACCGCTGGTGTGCGCAAGCGCGGCAAGATCCACGAGGAAGTCGAAAAGTTCTCGGTGGTTAAAACCCTGCAGGCGATTAAAGACGCCAACGTGGTGATCTTCGTGATGGACGCCCGCGAAGGCGTTGTTGACCATGACCTGAACTTGCTGGGCTTTGCGCTGGAAGCCGGTCGCGCGCTGGTCATCGCGTTGAACAAGTGGGACGGCATGGTGCCGAGCGAACGCGACTACGTGAAGACCGAGCTTGAACGTCGGTTGTTCTTCGTCGACTTCGCCGACATCCACTTCATTTCCGCGCTGCATGGCACGGGCGTGGGTAATCTGTATCAGTCGGTGCAGAACTCCTTCAAGTCCGCCGTGACCCGCTGGCCAACCAGCCGCCTGACGCAGATCCTCGAAGATGCCGTCGGCGAACATGCGCCACCGATGGTGGGCAGCCGTCGTATCAAGCTGCGTTACGCGCACTTGGGCGGTGCCAACCCGCCGCTGATCGTGATTCACGGTAACCAGGTCGACAAGGTGCCGAAGTCCTACGTCCGCTATCTTGAAAACACCTACCGCCGTGTCTTGAAGCTGGTCGGTACGCCGATTCGCATCGAGTTCAAGGGCGGCGAGAACCCGTACGAAGGCAACAAGAACACGCTCACAGACCGTCAGGTCAACAAGAAGCGTCGAATGATGTCGCACCACAAGAAGGCCGACAAGAAGCGCAGAGACAAGCGTTGATCGTGTAACGGACTTTCTCTGAAAAGGCGCTAATGGCGCCTTTTTTTGTGCTGCTTTTCTGGGCTATTCTGCTTGTTCCCGTGCCGCTCAGAGCCGGGTGTGGAGCACGAAAACCCTATGATCATCAGCAAATTGCCGAACGTTGGCACCACCATTTTTACAGTGATGTCCCAGCTTGCAGCCGAAACCGGCGCGATCAATCTGTCCCAGGGCTTTCCCGATTTCGATGGTCCCGATGCGTTACGCGAGGCCCTTTGTCGTCACACCATGGGCGGCCACAATCAATATGCACCGATGACCGGTCTGCCCGCGCTGCGTGAGCAAGTCGTAGCGAAAATCTCCAGATATTACGGTCGCCAGATCAACGTCGATACCGAAGTTACGATCACACCCGGCGCCACCCACGCGATTTTCTGCGCGATCCAGACCGTGGTGCGTGCAGGCGATGAAGTCATCGTCTTCGACCCGAGTTATGACAGTTACGAGCCGTCGGTGCAGTTGGCAGGTGGCCGCTGCGTCCATGTTCAGCTCACGGACGGCGACTTCGCGATTGATTGGGAACAGCTGGCTGCAGCGCTCAGTCCGCGCACCCGTATGATCATCATCAACAGCCCGCACAACCCAAGCGGTGCGTTGATCACCCGTGACGAACTCGATCAGTTGGCAGCGCTTATCCGTGATCGCGATATCTATCTGATCAGCGATGAAGTCTACGAACACCTAGTGTTCGACGGCGTGAAACACGCGAGTGTCCTGGCCCATGACGAGCTGTATCAGAGAGCCTTTGTGGTGAGCTCTTTTGGCAAGACCTATCACGTCACTGGCTGGAAAACCGGGTATCTGGTGGCGCCTCCAGCGCTGACCGCCGAGATGCGCAAGGTCCATCAGTTTGTCGGGTTCTGCGGGGTGACGCCGCTGCAATGGGCGTTGGCCGATTTCATGGCTGCGTGCCCCGAGCATGTGGAGGAACTCCCTGCTTTCTATCAGGCCAAACGCGATTTTTTCTGTGATCAGTTGGCGTCGTCGCGTTTTACCTTCACGCGCGCTCGCGGCACTTATTTTCAGGTCGTGGATTACTCGCGTATCCGGCCGGACCTCAACGATGTCGACATGTCGTTGTGGATGACCCGCGAGCACGGCGTCGCCAGCATTCCTATTTCCGTGTTTTATCAGAATCCACCTGAGGGGCAGCGGTTGATTCGTCTGTGCTTTCCCAAGCGAGAAGAAACCTTGAGCCAGGCAGCGGAGAAGTTATGCGCGATATAAGTTCGCTGCCCGATCTTAATCTGGCCTTGGTGCAGACCACCCTGGCATGGCACGACTGCGCGGGCAACCACGCGCATTTCGATGAGCTGCTGGCGCAGGTGCAGAATGTCGATCTGGTGATCCTGCCGGAAATGTTCACCACTGGTTTCTCGATGGAATCCGAAGCGCTCGCAGAGCCGGAGCGGGGGGTGACCTCCGCGTGGATGCTGGCGCACGCCAAGCGTCTGAATGCTGTGGTCACGGGCAGCGTCATCGTGCGCGCTCAGGACGGCAGTCACCGCAACCGATTGCTCTGGGCGCGCCCCGACGGTGAGCTGTTGCACTACGACAAGCGCCATTTGTTCCGTATGGCGGGGGAGCATGAGCACTACAGCCCTGGCGACCGTCAGGTGCAGTTTGAACTCAAGGGTTGGCGGATTCGTCCGTTGATCTGCTACGACCTGCGATTTCCGGTCTGGAGCCGTGATGCACACAGTACCGATCTGCTGCTTTACACGGCCAATTGGCCGGGGGCAAGGCGTCAGCACTGGAATCGGCTGCTGCCCGCGCGTGCCATCGAAAACCTGTGCTACGTGGCAGCGGTTAATCGAATCGGCACTGACGGCAAAGGCTTCGCCTACACCGGCGACAGCCAGGTGCTGGATTTTCAGGGCGAGAGTGTACTGAATGTCGGCGCGGCGGACGGCGTGTTTGAAGTCAGCTTGTCGGCAGGCAGTCTTGCAGACTACCGGAGCAAATTTCCCGCATGTCTCGACGCTGATACATTCGAGATACAGTAATCCAATGGAGTTGATGGACTCACGGTTGATAGCGGTCATACCAAAACCGGCGTTCAGTCATTACCACTATCAACGCCTCCTCCCTTAGCGCATACACCCGCTCCTTCACCGTCGCCGTGAAGAAAGACACCACCACTGCGGCGACAGACACCGACGCCACTTCCGCCTCGCTGGCGACTCAGGAAGCGTCGCTGGTGCAGTTGCAGAAGTCGGGCAGCATCAACACCACCGCCTGAATTCCCAGAGCGAGTGAGGGGCGCTTGCTTTGTCTGGCGCTTCTTTGGCAATCGCTGTAATGACCTGACGGGTGTGCTTCAGTTTTGCGCGCCGTGGCCGATATCGCTTGTAATAAAACAGGAGTTCGGCCATGACCACCATCAACACCAGTTCGCTGGGTTCGTATTCCAGCGTGTTTGCTGCAGGCGTAAAGACTGATGATTCGAAGGCCAGCGATGCGACGTCGATCAGCGTCAATCTAAACATCAAAACCGACAAGGCCGCCGCTCAAGAAGCATTGACGCCTTCGCAACAGGCTATCCAGCAGTTGCAGGACCAGATTAAAGAGGCGCAGAAGCGCCTTCTTGAGCAGCAAAAGCAATTGGCTACCGCGCAGAACAGCAAACTGCCTGACGCCGAGAAGAGTCAGCAAGTCATGGCCATGCAGCAGCAGGTATCAGCGACCATCGCACAACTGTCGGCACTGCAAGGTGCGTTGCTTGAGTTGATGAAAGGAAATGTCAGCACGAAAGCCTGATCAATCACCAAAAGAAAGGCCCTGAAGCATTCACTTCAGGGCCTTTCGTGTTTCTGGTCGCGGGCGCTTACGCAGCTTTGGCTTCTGCCTGCATCAATGAGCGGTTCAGTGCGCTGAACAGTGCACGAAAACTGGCAGTGGTGATGTTCTCATCGATTCCGACGCCATGCACCGCACGATCACCATTCACGCGCAGCTCAATGTACGCCGCTGCTTTTGCGGTCGTACCTGCGCCGATGGCGTGTTCGTTGTAATCCATGATCTCGACGCCCACCGGCAAGCTGGACACCAGCGCTTCAAGTGCGCCGTTACCTTTGCCTTTCCAGTGCAGGTTGGTTTCGCCGTCGCCTTTGGCAGACACCTCGACCTCAACGGCGCTGTGGCCGTTTTCTTCCTGAAGGCGGTGGCTGACAAGGGCGTAGGGCTTATTCGCCTGCAAGTATTCATGCTTGAACAAGGCATAAATCTGCTGCGCACTCATTTCCAGTCCCAAACGGTCGGTTTCACCCTGGACCACCTGGCTGAACTCGATCTGCATGCGACGCGGCAGCGAGATGCCGTACTCCTGCTCCAGCAAATACGCGATCCCGCCTTTGCCCGACTGGCTATTGACGCGAATCACCGCCTCGTAGCTGCGACCGATGTCGGCCGGATCAATCGGCAGATAGGGCACTTCCCACACGGCGTCGGGTTTCTGTTGGGAGAAGCCTTTGCGAATGGCGTCCTGATGCGAGCCGGAGAACGCGGTGTGTACCAGATCACCCACGTACGGATGACGAGGGTGGACCGGAATCTGGTTGCACTCTTCAACCACTTTGCGCACGCCGTCGATGTCCGATAAATCCAGTTGCGGGTTCAGGCCTTGGGTGTACATGTTCAGCGCAACGGTCACCAGATCTACGTTACCGGTGCGCTCGCCGTTGCCGAACAGGCAGCCCTCGACGCGATCAGCGCCTGCCATCAGGCCCAGTTCGGTGGCCGCAACGCCAGTGCCGCGGTCGTTGTGGGTGTGCAGGCTGATGATCACGCTGTCACGACGGTTGATGTTGCGGCTGAACCACTCGATCTGGTCGGCATAAATATTGGGTGTTGCGACTTCAACTGTGGCAGGCAGGTTGAGGATCACTTTGTTCTGCGGCGTGGCGTTCCAGACTTCAATGACCGCATCGCACACTTCCTTGGCAAACTCGAGTTCGGTTGCGCTGAACGTCTCTGGCGAATATTCGAACTGCCATTGCGTTTCTGGCTGCTGGGCAGCGTATTTGACGAAAAGCCTGGCAGCGCTGACGGCGATTTCCTTGACCCCGGCCTTGTCTTGATTGAACACGATGCGGCGGAAAGAAGGGGAGGTGGCGTTGTACAGGTGCACGATGGCTTTTTTCGCGCCACGCAGCGATTCGAAGGTTCGTGCAATCAGGTCTTCACGGCCTTGGGTAAGCACCTGAATAGTGGTGTCGTCCGGGATGTGTCCGTCTTCAATCAGCGTGCGTACAAAGTCGAAGTCGGTTTGCGATGCGGCTGGAAACGATGCTTCGATTTCCTTGACGCCCACCTGAACCAGAGTTTTCCAGAAGCGCAGTTTTTTGACAGCATCCATGGGCTCGATCAGCGACTGGTTGCCGTCACGCAGGTCGGAACTGCACCAGATCGGCACCTCGGTAATGGTCTTGGAAGGCCAGGTGCGGTCGGGCAGATCAATCACCGGGAACGCGCGGTACTTGGTCGATGGGTCTTTGAGCATGGTCATGTGAGCAATCCTTTAGGTACTGAGGGCCGAATAAAGGCGGCCAGCCGCTGAAGCGAAAGACAGGGGCGAGGCATCGCGATTCAGCCTGGCAGTCGTGCACTGACAAGGCTGAGGCAGCGGTGCTGACGCAGCAAAATGAGGGTGTGAGAGTTTTTCATGAGGGCAACCGTAACCAATAGGGTGAAAGCTGGCAAGCAGTTGGAAAAAATCGCGATAAGTTCTTCTAGCTCGTTGAATGGCGCGATTTTATGGCGCTAAAAGCCGGCATGGTAATGGTTTATTGCCGGCTTGCTCAGGTGCTTATACAAACTCTCTCAGGGTTGGAACGCCCCGATGAAAATGGCCGGATCTACCCGCGCATCATTCAGGCTGACGTTCCAGTGCATGTGCGGCCCGGTGGCTCGCCCGGTTGAGCCTACACGTCCCACCACACCGCCACGCGGCACGGCATCACCCACTTTCACATCAATTTTCGACATGTGGCAGAACATGCTGATGAAGCCTTGGCCGTGATCGACAAACACCGTGTTGCCGTTGAAGAAATAGTTACCGATCAGGATGACCTTGCCGGCCGCCGGGGATTTGATCGGCGTTCCCGCTGGCACCGCAAAATCGAGGCCCGAGTGAGGATTGCGCTCCTCGCCATTGAAGAACCTGCGCACCCCGAACTTGCTCGACAACGGACCATTCACCGGTTTGTCCAGTATCAGGTTGCTGGGCGTACCGGGGCTGAAGCTGCGGTATGCCTGAATCTGCAACGCCAGCTCACTTTCAATGCGCTTCAGGTCGTTTGGATCGGGGTTCACCTGACGCTGGTTCTTCAGGGTGATGCGCTGCTCCGGGTACTTCTTGTCGCCTACGACAAAGCTCAGGTTACGGCTGCCGCTGGCGTCGCGGACGGCCAATTGCTGGCTGCCCGGTTTTACTGTCAGTGAAACGCCGACAATCGCCAGCCAGCGATTGCCTTGTTCCTTGACCACCAGCACCGGTTTGCCCTGATAAGTAGCTTTGGGCGGCTCGACGCCGTTACCCAGATCCACCACGGCAACGCCGCCGGGTACTGGTTTGTTCAGCGCTCGGCTGATGAAGCTGTCAGAAGGTGCGGCAGCCAGCGCAGGCACCATCATGCAAAAAGTGAGAGCCGCAGCGCAGAAAGGTCGAACGATAAAGCCGAGCATCAATAGGTCAATCCAGTAAAGAAAGAGTGACGGGCGTCAGGTGATTGTCTTCAACGCGCACCAGCAGTTCGCCCTCAGCCAGCCTGGCAGTCAGGCGCTGGCCCGTTTTGGTCTGTTCGGCACTGCGCACTGCATGGCCTTTTTCGTCGAGCAAAATACTGTAGCCGCGACCCAGCGTGGCGAGCGGGCTGACCACGTTCAGTGTCTGCACCTGATTCTGTAGCTGCAGGCGGCGGGTTTTCAGGTTGTCGCGAATGGCCTTTGGCAAGCGCTCGGCCAACACATCCAGGCGCTGGCGAAGGAAGGCCAGCGTTCGGCCCGGATGCTGCGCGGCCAGACGGCTTTGCAGGTGAGCCATGCGCACCTGGCGCTTGTGCATCTGTTGCTCGAAGGCGCGCCGCATGCGCATGTCGAGATCGTCCAGGCGTTGGGCGCGCTGACGCAGGCGTTCGCCGGGATGGCGCAGGCGTCGGGAAATACCGTCAAGACGCAACTGCTCGCGCATCAGTCGGTCCTGCATGCGACTGATCAGGCGCCGCTGCAAGCTGTCGACGCGACGGTGCAAGTCGCTGGAGTCCGGGGCCAGCAGTTCGGCGGCGGCGGAGGGCGTGGGGGCACGGACGTCCGCCACAAAATCACTGATCGACACGTCCGTCTCATGGCCTACTGCGCTGACGATCGGTGTCACGCAGGCATCAATGGCACGTGCCACAGCTTCCTCGTTGAAGCACCACAAATCCTCCAGCGAACCGCCGCCCCGCGCCAGAATCAACGCATCGAAGCCCCTGCTATCTGCCAGCTTCAAGGCCCGAACAATTTGCCCGATGGCTTCGCGGCCTTGTACGGCGGTGGGGATCAGGGTGAGTTCGACCTGTGGTGCGCGACGACGGAAGACGCTGATGATGTCGCGAATGACCGCGCCGGTCGGCGAACTTATAATGCCGATGCGTCTTGGGTGCAGCGGCAGGGTCACTTTGCGTTCAGCGCTGAACAGACCTTCTGCGCTGAGCTTCTCTTTAAGGGCATCGAATGCCAGTCGCAATGCGCCGTCGCCGGCGGGCTCCACGGTGTCGAGAATCAGCTGGTAATCGCCACGTCCCTCAAACAGCGAGACCTTGCCGCGCACCTTGACCGCCAGGCCGTCTTTCAATGCCTGACGCACTCGCGCTGCGCTCTGCCGGAACAGTGCGCAACGCACTTGCGCGCCGCTGTCCTTGAGCGTGAAGTACACGTGACCGGAGGCCGGACGCGAAAGGTTGGAAATTTCGCCCTCGACCCATATGTTGGAAAACACATCCTCCAACAGCACGCGCGCGCGGCCGTTGAGTTGGCTGACGGTGAGGACTTCCCGGTCGAGGCCGAGTCTTGCGAAAGGGTCTTTGATCATGCCGCGCATGATAAAGGCAATGGGGTACGGATGACGATCATTGTTGATGTTGGCGCGAGGGGCTTGGCTGCGAAGCATTCACCACGACCGTTAAACCCCAGCGCCCGGCGGTAAGCTATCGCGAGCAAGCTCCCTCCCACTGGATCTGCGTCAGACGCAAAGTCTGTTGGAACGAGGCTTGCCCGCGAAGCTTTTGGCGGCATCACGCTCATCGACCGATATATTGCAGCTTGGTGGCTAAACTTGACCTGAGCGGCGACGGCATTAAGCTGCCGCACTTCAAATGATCGCCAGCGACAGGTCCTGTCATGAACACCCAAAGCATCATCGTCCCGCAGATTTCCAGCTTTCCGGCGCGCCAGGCGAAGGCGCGCGCCATCCTGCGCTGGCTGGTCAAGCTGGACGTGGTGGAAGAAGCCCTGAGCACCTGCGGGCGCAGCTATAACAAAATGGCCTACGCGATTGCGCCCGGCGCTCGACGCTTTGTCGACAATCCGGACGCGCTGCCTTACGGCAGACCGGTCAACGGTCTGGAGATTGTGCTCAAACGCTGCATCTATACGCCGCAGCAGGACTTCGTCGAAGAGGCGGGCTGCCCGCAATGCCGTCGGGAAATCGGTGAAGCGCTGTTCGACAGCCTGGAGGACTGGATGCCGGGCCACACTGATAACTTCATCTGCCCGGAATGCCGCCACGAAGACGACATCAACGGCTTTCTGTTTCTGGACGCATGCGGCTTCTCCAACCTGGGTTTCATTTTCAATGACTGGCTGGAAGCAGGGTTCAAGCAAAGCTTTGTCGACGAGTTCGCCGAACGTCTTGATCGGCCCGTCTCCTTCGTCAAAGTTCGGCTATGACTCGGCCCAAAGCTGACCAGTCTTGATAGATGGCGTCGATCAAGCGCGCGGATAAATAGGCTGATCTTTACATTGAGAACAGCCAGGTGTCTGGGTATAATGGCGCGCTTCCATTTTCCCGCTCGGGAGCCCCCGCGATGCTGCGTATCAGCCAAGAAGCTCTTACATTCGACGACATTCTCCTAGTGCCCGGTTATTCCGAGGTGCTTCCTAACGAAGTCAGTCTGAAAACCCGTTTGACCCGTGGCATCGAACTGAATATCCCCCTCGTTTCTGCTGCAATGGACACTGTCACTGAAGCCCGTCTGGCAATTGCCATGGCTCAGGAAGGCGGCATCGGGATCATTCACAAGAACATGACCATCGAGCAGCAAGCTGCCGAAGTCCGCAAGGTCAAGAAGTTCGAAGCCGGCGTAGTCAAGGACCCGATCACCATCGAGGCCGACGCTACCGTCCGCGATCTGTTCGAACTCACCCGCCTACACAACATTTCCGGCGTACCGGTCCTGCATGACGGCGAACTCGTCGGCATCGTGACCTCGCGCGACGTGCGTTTCGAGACGCGTCTGGAAGCCACCGTCCGTGAAGTGATGACGCCTAAAGAGCGTCTCGTCACTGTGCGTGAAGGCGCCGACAAGTACGAAGTGCGCGATCTGCTGCACAAGCACCGTCTGGAAAAAGTCCTGATCGTCGACGACAAGTTCGCGCTCAAGGGCATGATGACCGTCAAGGACATCGAAAAATCCAAAGCCTACCCACTCGCCAGCAAGGACGATCAAGGTCGTCTGCGTGTTGGCGCTGCGGTCGGCACTGGTAAAGACACAGGCGAGCGCGTCACCGCACTCTTTGCTGCCGGGGTTGACGTCGTTGTGGTCGACACCGCGCATGGTCACTCCAAAGGCGTGATCGACCGCGTTCGCTGGGTTAAGCAGAACTTCCCTGACGTCCAGGTGATTGGCGGCAACATCGCCACCGCTGCTGCGGCCATCGCACTGGTTGAAGCCGGCGCTGACGGCGTCAAGGTCGGCATCGGTCCTGGCTCCATTTGCACCACCCGCATCGTTGCCGGTGTAGGGGTGCCGCAAATCAGCGCAATCGCCAACGTGGCAGAAGCGCTCAAGGGCACTGATGTGACGTTGATCGCTGACGGCGGCATCCGCTTCTCCGGCGACCTGTCCAAGGCCATCGTTGCCGGCGCGAACTGCGTGATGATGGGTTCGATGTTCGCCGGTACTGAAGAGGCACCTGGCGAGATCGAATTGTTTCAGGGGCGTTCGTACAAGGCTTATCGCGGTATGGGTTCCCTCGGTGCGATGTCTCAGACTCAAGGGTCCTCGGATCGTTACTTCCAGGACTCGTCCGACGGCGCCGAAAAGCTGGTGCCCGAAGGTATCGAAGGTCGTGTGGCCTACAAGGGTTCGCTGACTGCCATCGTTCACCAGTTGATGGGCGGCCTGCGTTCTTCCATGGGCTACACCGGCAGTGCAGACATCGACGAGATGCGCACCAAACCTGAATTTGTGCGCATCACCGGTGCCGGCATGGCTGAGTCCCACGTCCACGACGTGCAGATCACCAAGGAAGCGCCGAACTACCGGGTCGGCTAACGCCTTCAGCGGAAAGTTATAAGCCACAAGCTACAAGCGATTCGTAGCGGTAGCGCCTCTCAGCGTAGCCGCCACGGATCTGCAGCTCCCTCAATACCCTTGCAGCTTGAAGCTTAAGGCTTGAAGCTGCTACATCAGAGTCCTCCCATGGCCCTCGACATTCACGCCCACCGTATCCTTATCCTCGACTTCGGTTCCCAGTACACCCAGCTGATTGCCCGCCGCGTGCGTGAGATCGGCGTGTACTGCGAACTGCATCCGTTCGACATGGACGATGAAGCGATTCGTCAATTCGCGCCCCGCGGGATCATCCTCGCAGGCGGCCCGGAGTCCGTGCACGAAGCAAACAGCCCGCGCGCGCCTCAGGCGGTGTTCGACCTCGGCGTTCCCGTGTTTGGCATCTGCTACGGCATGCAGACGATGGCCGAGCAGTTGGGTGGCCGGGTTGAAGGCTCCGAAATGCGTGAGTTCGGCTACGCCCGCGTCGACGTTGTCGGCAAGAGCCGCGTGCTGGACGGCATCGAAGACCACGTCGACGCAGACGGCGTTTTCGGCCTTGACGTGTGGATGAGCCACGGCGACAAAGTCACTCAAATCCCTAAAGGCTTTCACCTGCTGGCCAGCACTCCTAGCTGCCCAATCGCCGGCATGGCTGATGACACCCGTGGCTATTACGGCGTGCAGTTCCACCCCGAAGTGACACACACCAAGCAGGGCGGTCGCATCCTCTCGCGCTTCATCCTCGATATCTGCGGCTGTGAAGCATTGTGGACACCGTCGAAGATCGCCGAAGACGCCATCGCTCAAGTGCGCGCGCAGGTCGGCACCGACAACGTTCTGCTGGGCCTGTCTGGCGGTGTCGATTCTTCGGTGGTCGCTGCTCTGCTGCACAAGGCCATTGGCGATCAGCTCACCTGCGTATTCGTCGACAACGGTCTGCTGCGCTTGCACGAAGGCGAGCAAGTGATGGCCATGTTCGCCGAAAACATGGGCGTCAAAGTGATCCGCGCCAATGCTCAGGACCAGTTCCTGAATAATCTGGCTGGCGAGAGCGACCCGGAGAAGAAGCGCAAGATCATCGGCCGTACCTTCATCGACGTATTCGACGCCGAATCCTGCAAGCTGGACAACATCAAGTTCCTGGCTCAGGGCACTATTTATCCGGACGTTATCGAGTCGGCTGGCGCTAAAAGCGGCAAGGCCCATGTGATCAAGTCGCACCATAACGTGGGCGGTTTGCCGGAAGAAATGAACCTGAAACTGGTCGAGCCCTTGCGCGAGCTGTTCAAGGACGAAGTCCGCCGTCTGGGCCTCGAACTCGGCCTGCCGTACGACATGGTCTACCGCCACCCATTCCCGGGCCCGGGCCTTGGCGTTCGCATCCTCGGCGAAGTGAAAAAGGAATACGCCGACCTGTTGCGTCGCGCGGACCACATCTTCATCGAAGAGCTGCGCAAAGCCGATTGGTACCACAAGGTCAGCCAGGCATTCGTGGTGTTCCAGCCCGTTAAATCGGTAGGCGTGGTTGGCGACGGTCGTCGTTACGCCTGGGTCGTCGCACTGCGTGCCGTCGAAACCATCGACTTCATGACTGCGCGTTGGGCTCACCTGCCTTACGAACTGTTGGAAACGGTCAGCGGTCGCATCATCAACGAGATCGAAGGCATCTCCCGTGTGACATATGACGTGTCGAGCAAGCCGCCTGCGACGATTGAGTGGGAGTAGAGGGTTTCCACAACTATCTGACTTTATTGTGAAAGTAAGAATAGATAGTGATTTTCTACTGCGTCATCAGTGGCTTTTTTCATGGTTCGCATTGTAGGCATCAACAGAGAAGTGCCTCGATACCATGTTCGGCTGAGTAATGTCGGCATGGTATCGAGAGTGCTAATCCTGCAGATGTCCGCAGAAACTGACCTGCCAGTCGAAATACTTTGTCCCGCCCGTCCTTACGATTGATTGAGCCGTTAGGATCCTTCTTAGAGCATGGGCACGATCAGCGATCAAGTATCTAAACCACGCTTACCTTCAAGGGGTGGCTGACCACACCTTGGCAGCCATACGCCAGTCGATGGCCGTGCAGCACCTCCGAAATGCTGTTCAGCCGACGCGTCGGATGGCCCTCAATAAAAGCAAACTCACCAGCGTGAAGCGGGCATTTGGCTTTGTCGCCCAGCACTGCCGGTGATGGTGTGGGTGCCTGCCAGATAGCTCATGGTGTAAATAAACCTCAGCCCGGAGAGCCAAACTTGAAGGGATCAGCGCCACGGTTCTGGCTGTTTTTTGCCTTGCGCGCATCGTCTGGCGGTCGGACCATTTGTACAGTCAGACTGCCGTCGCTGCCGGCGTAGACCACCGCACTGGTGCCGCCGTCCTTGTAGCTCGCCATTGTTGCGATATTGATTTCGACCAGCGCACCGCTGACGCCGGTATTGCCGATACGGCGACCGATGTCGTAACCCTCTTCGACGTTGCCCAGCTCAAGGCCATGACCGTCTTTGTTCAAGTCGTGAAGGGCATTGTTCAGGGCGATTTCCGCTTCTGGATTGCCAGTGCTGTCATAGAACACCCGGACCGGTTTCTGGCCTTCGGGCAAAGTGTCCAGCGCTTGCATCCAGGCAGCTTGAAGGGCTTTGGCCTGCAAGGCGGGTTTCAGGCGTTTACCGTTTTCATCCTGCATTGAGGCCTTGATCGGGCGGTGCAAATAGCCCAGAACCGGTGCGGCATCGAACTCCTTGACCTGGTGCTGACCCCAGCGGATCGGCAGCCAAGGGGAGGGCTCGAAATTACCGGGGCCGCGGTTGCTTATGGTTTTCCAGAGGGTGGGCAGTTGGGCTTGCCAGTAGGCGGTGGACATAGTGCCGGGAGCGTAGGGGGTTTCAATGCCTTTCGCTTTTTCGGCAGTTTCGTACCAATCGATAAACGCTTTGTCACGATCCCAGTAAAAAGCCCAAAGTTTGCCCAGATCGGTGTTTTTGTTTTGGTTATCCTCAGCCTCTTGAACCGCATAGGGACGAATGTAGCGGTCTACACGATCCGAGCGAGTGACCAGCAGCCCGGTCATACTTTCAAACACAGTGGGTACGACCTGAGCGTTTTTTGGCAGTCCGGGGGTGCCGCGCTTTCGATAAATATCTCGCGTAACATCACCGTCCTCGCTTGCGATCAGCGCTTGCGGAACTTTAGGGTTGTCATCGAAAAACTTAAACAGTCGCTCGATCATGGCTTGCGCGTGGCTGGTGCTTTCGTCGCTCTGCCAGAGAAGCAGGGTTACGCCGAGAGTTGCCCCATTACGGCCGGAATTGATCAGATTTGCAGCCCGGTAAGGTTTGTCATAAGGATTTGGTGGCCCCAACGCGAAGGTTGGCAGAGGCCAGTAGGCCACTGATTCTCCAGCAGAGTGCTGGAATGCAACACGTACCTTGATGGAGCGAGAGTTTTCTCTAGATGATAATGACGCAGGATAGTCATTGGGGTTTCGCGAATATATGGATTCAAAGTTGTTATTTTTTTTCTTGATGGATTCCCAAATCGTTGACTGATGGTCTTTGTAAATTCCAATCCCTACACCTCGCATCTCTAGCGCATATGTCCGTTTTTGCGTGGTCTCCTGCGCGGACATCTGGGCCGTCACTTGAGCTTTATAGGCGGTTAGCTCAGCTTTTTCATTAGCAAGCGCTTTGCCCCACCAGTGACCGCTGTAAACCAGCAGCGCGGCGCCTAAAATGCCTGCAATACTCCAGCGCAGCACCGGGTTTATGTCGCGAAGTTCCATATTGTTTTCCTGTGCTTTTACATAGACAAGTAGAACGAAACCAGCCCAAAGGGTGACTAGTGTTACTGATGTCCAAAGATATGGCTTGAGGTTCGGTCGCAATGCTGTTTTAGGTTGCCGATCTCTCACTGGGCATATCCTTTATTCAAAGCGCTAGTCACGAGAGGTGGCGGTGTCATTGGTACTAAGTTAAGAGGTGGAAATATACCTTTTTGGTAGTACTCATGACTGGCTTTTACCAACGCCTGTGCGTCAGAGCTAAGTCGTATCCAGCCTGGAGATTCAGTGGTTGTAAGATATTGGTTCGTATCCATCTTCCAATCAGCAATCGCCAACAGCACCTCACGCATATCCGGATCGTCCAGGCTTTTTGCCTGGCCAATGGAAATGTCCATGGCAGTAACCCAGCGATGGTTTTCCGGGCTGCGCAGTACACCCGAGTGGTAACTGTTTTTGTCCAGCACATCCTCGGAACGACCCATGCGTTCACGAATTTCTCTGGGCGTTTCTTCGCGCTCTATGTCGTACTGATCCTGAGGCTTGGGGGCGCCGTCCCCGTATATTCGTTGTTTATACATGGCACCGGTTTGCTCATCAGGCAATTTACCCGCGTTGTACTTGGCGCGTTCTTTCTCCAGATCTATCGAACCTGTATGGCTGCGGACAAAGTGCCTCTGAAACTTGGCTATCGGGTTGCCCAGTGCGGAGGCTTTGCTCACATCGTCAGGTCTGTCCCACCCTCGTTTCACCTCCCCGCCAAACATTTGCGGTGCATGGGGTGGAGTGAGTTGTTCTGCGTTGATCAAGCACATCTGTCCTGTACTTACAGGCGCTTGCGAAAGAAGCCCTGCGACTGTCCATCCGCCGGGATAACGAGGTTCGTTGTCGGCACGCAACAACTCATCGGCGGGAGGTTTCCCAACCAGTACAGGTAATCCATGTCGCTCACGCTTGGTCCACATACGCTGATAAAAGCGCAAAGCCTTTAATTCGGTCATCGGCTGGCGACCGTTTTCATCTTCCTGCGTATCCCATACGCCGTAGGTGCCAATACCCCTGACATCATCCAGCGCCACAGTGGTGTCGTCCGGGCAGAAATACAGGTAAACCTTGCCGCGATTGTCACGCTCAGGAAAAACCGTCACGTTGCCTACTTTATCCTTGCGCATGCCTTGTGCCGGCGTCCATTGCGGGCCGCTTCGTCCGCAATAAGTCGCTGGGCTGCGAAGGTCAGACAGCGGTGGCTGAGCATGAGGGGATTGGGTAACTTGCGTGACGATGCGGGTCAGGGTGGAGAGTGTGTCGTGCCCCTTGGGTGTATTTTTGGGAAACAGGCTATAGGGCGAATCCACCATGATCAGGGTGTCTGCGCAGCGTTGTCCGCCATCCACCAGCAGCGCTTGAGCCAGCAGGGTGATCAATGTGCCTTGGCTGTGCGCCATGATGGTGATGGTTTCGTCGGGAGATACCTGACGGATCTCGCGGACCATCATCGCGAGCCGGTGAGCCGCCAGCACGAAATAACGCCGATGTGGGTTGTTGCCCATATAGCTTGTGTTGGGCAGCATGCGCGATGCCGCCTCAAGGCGTTTAGTTTTAACGAGGCCCTTGCCGTACATCTCCAACAGATTGTTGGTGGCGTTGGCAAAAAAACCGCCGCCTTTGCCAAAGTGTCGGTCCAGACGATTACCCAAGGTGTCCTGATACTGGTCGCGCAGTTTGGTGGGGTCGTTGTTCTTGTCTCGACTGATCTCGCTTGGGTCGGCTCGGTAGCCCCAGTAAAAGGGAATCAACAGGCTGCGGGTTTTTGGATCGTCCGTGTCGCGTTTATAGAGATTCGTGTCAGGGTCATCGAGTGTTGCCCTTTCATCGTCACCTCGGTCGTCAAACGGGACTTTTTTAGCCTGAGCGTAATCAACCCCATACCGCCCGGCCTTCAAATCCGGCCTATCCAGCCGCTCATTAACGCCCTGACACAACCCGGTCTCCACCGACTCATACGAAGCCCCCGGATCATTCACGCCATGCAGGAAAATCACCACGCCGGGCAGGTCGGCGGGCACTTCCATTTTGCTGGTGGTATTGAGGTTCGGGATCAGGCGTGTGTTGCCTTGCGCCACAGTGTATTGATCGGAACCGCTCATTGGGCGCCTCCTTTTGGAGTGCCGCTGCGTAAAGCGGATACTTGCGCTTGATGCATCATGTCGCGTTCCACCCGTTCGGTCAGGCCGCTTGAGTCGGTCAATCCCTTCACCGTGCTGCCATCTTCCAGTTTGATTTCATAGGCATGGTCTACCGCTGTCCGCACGCTGTCTTCGCTATGGCCGGGGTAGTGGAACTCGAGGCGCTGAGCCGCTGGATCGCGGCCAAAGGCGGGGATCGAGGCACTGTCGGTTTTGGGGCCGACCCAGTCGTGCTCGCTGGCATGCACAGTGACCTTGGCCTGCGTACCTATCTCAATGCCGCCGCCAATCTTGATGTAGCTGCCATCGTCGGCCACCAGGCGAATGGTCGGCGCGGTGATGACCACTTCGCCTTCAACCGCTGACAGGTGCAGGTTTTTCTGGGCGTTGAGGGCGATGTCGTCCTCCTGTGCCTGGACCAGCACTTTGCCCCGATTGGCGATGGCGCTAATGCCGCCATCCTGAGCGAAGGCCGACAGCCCTTTTCCCGCCTGCAGGCGCATCACCGCACCGCTGGTCAATTGCAGGTGATCCTGCGCCGTGGTGTCGTGGTTTTCACCTGCGTAGTGGGCTTGCGAGCGGGGTGTGGCGCTGGCGATTCCGGCTTCCGCGGTCACGGCCATGACCGGTTCGCCCACGCTGTTGCTGTCCGGCGCGGGCCACTGACTCAGCGACTGGCGCAACGCCTCAATGCCTTTGCTATCGACTGCCTGACCGCCGCGTGCGGCGGCAGTTTCGCCCAGGGATTTGAACAGCTCGCCACACTCGGCCAGCAGCTTGAGCAACTCTTCGCGATCCAGTTGTGAGCCTTTGGCGTCCAGACGCGCATAGGTGGTCAACAACATGCCTTGGGCTGCACGTAATGCAATGGCGGCATCGGTGCGCAGTTCTGCGCCGTTACCGCGTGGCTGGGCGGTGCCATCGGTGCGCGGTTCGGTCAGTTTGCCGAGGTTGAGCGCGGTCGCTTGATGAGTGGTGCCCATGCGCGCGCGCAGGGAACCGGGGGTGTCATCGAACAGCAGCTCATTGAAACCGTTGCCTTTGTGTTCCTGCGTCCTGATGCCCGACAGAGTCCGATTGCCCGGCAGCCCTGTGGCCTTGCTGAAGCGAGGCGGGAGGTTGTCGGCGTTATAAAGCACGGAGGTGACAAGGGGCCGGTCAATGTCTCCGCCAAGAAACGTCACCAGTACTTCCTGGCCGATGCGTGGCAGAAACTGATGACCGAAGCCACTACCTGCGCTGGGCATTGCGACCCTTAGCCAGGTTGTGCCTTGCGGCAGGCTATCGCCGCGCTGCCAGTGAAACCTGACCTGTATGCGTGCCAGTTCATCAGTGAACACTTCCTCGCCTTGCGGCCCAACCACGATGGCGCTGAGCGGTCCGGGAACGGTCGGGCGAGGGATCGTAATCGGGTGGCGATAGGGGATCTTGCGGCGAACGCACACGAACTCGTTGCTGTAGCCTGCCGTTTCTTCGGACAGGTAGTTATTAGCGCCCTGATGTTTAACCGATAACAGCAGAAAACGGCGGTCTTCGGCAGCGCCGCGATCGTGATCAAAATGTTGAGTCAGTTCAAACGTGTAACCCGGGTACATCGCGCGGCAATTACTGCTGCCGGTGAATGTCTTGCCTTGTACTTCGATGGCTTCCAGACGCTGACGCACCAGGCGCTCGCCGTTCTCGCCATTGCCATGGCTGTAATGGTCGAGGAAGTCGTAAACCTCGTAGTTGTCGACGTTGCCCTGTGTATTAAGGCTGCGCATGCTGACGGGTAGCTGATTACGCGGTTGCTTGTAATCGAATGTCTGTATCGACATGCGCCCTGATTGCAGGGTCCGGTGACTGCTCCATTCGGTGATCGAGTCTGCTGTCTCGGTCACGGATGCGCTGTGGTAACGGATTTGCGGCTGCTGCGGGAGGTCCGAGAGGTCACGGGAGTTATCCGTGATGATCAAGGTGTGTCCGTCTTTGCTGTGATCGAAGTAGAAGAACAGCCCCTCGTGTTCAAGCAGTCTCAGCACAAAAGTCAGATCGCTTTCACGGTACTGCGTGATGTAACTGTGCGACAGCAGTGGCTGACTCAGGCGGAATTCGAATGCGGGCAGTGCGCCGTACGCAGCAAACACGCTGCGGATGACGTCTTCGATTGTCTGCTCTTGAAAAATCCGCGAGTCGATGCGACGCGACAGCATCCATATCCAAGGGCTGAGTGTCGCGCTGTAACGCGCTAGGCTGCCGTCGCTGCCTTGCAAGCTGAAATGGCTTATGTAGCCGTGGATGTAGCGTGAGTCCCCGGAAGGCAGCTCTATTTCAATTAGCGCCGGTTGGCCTATCTGCGACTTCAGCTCAAGGCCTGCATCGCGACTGAGCATCGCCAGTTCGAAGGTGAACAGTTCGGACAAGCCTTCTGTGCCGGAAAAATGCTCCAGTAGAAGTTCTTGGTCATCGCGGGCGACGGTGGTCAATCTCATCAAACGACGGTTTTGTGGCGCAAATATGCTTGTTAGATCCTTTAACATTGTCACTCCGACATTAAAACGACAGCTCTATTCCGGGCGTTGAGAGCAGGTCGCAGTGTATAGGCTTCGTGCCGTGCTCACATCCAGAAATAAAGAAGGTTACGGTGTTTCACGATCTTTTACCGATAAGCAGCACAACTGTTTCTAATCTAAGTTAGTCATTCTCTATGATCACCATGACCACACTTAATGCCAAGCCAGCAGGCACCAATCACCTGTGCTTGACGACTGGATTCCACGCCAATGTTTGCCACTTCAGTGGAAAGTCCTCGTTGTTGAAGGAAATTTGCAGGCTCACCAGCGTTGCCCGGCTGGAGCGCTGGAAGGCACGACGACGCTTTATCGGGCAACGGGTGTGGGCATCACCGTCTGACAGGGATTGCTTCCTGTGATTTGTAAACGAGTGGGAATAACCCATCAGCGCCAACCCCAACCCGGCGCTGAAACGTCTTGACCGATAAGGGCAGCCAAGGCTGCCCTTATCTTATTTCAAATGCGGGTGTATCTTATTCGCCCCTCGGACGCGTGCTCGCTCGCGATTGTCCATCCCCGTCTTTCACCAAGGTACTGCTCATTCATGTCTTTCACCCGTCGACAAATTCTCGGAGGTCTGGCCGGTCTTGCCGTGGTTGGATTGGGCGCAGGTGGCGCCTCGCGTTACTGGCTTGGCCGCAAGGGGCCTGGTGACGGTCATGATTTCGAGTTGATTGCCGCGCCGCTTGATGTTGAGTTGGTTGCGGGCCATCAGACGCCGGCCTGGGCGTTCGGTGGCTCGGTGCCAGGCACCGAGTTACGGGTAAGGCAGGGAGAGTGGCTGCGGCTGCGGTTCATCAATCACCTGCCTGTCGAGACCACCATTCATTGGCACGGCATTCGGTTGCCGCTGGAAATGGACGGCGTGCCTTATGTCTCACAGCTCCCGGTCAAGCCGGGAGAGTATTTCGATTACAAGTTCCGCGTCCCGGATGCCGGCAGCTACTGGTATCACCCGCACGTCAGCAGCAGCGAAGAGCTTGGGCGGGGGCTGGTCGGGCCGCTCATCGTTGAAGAGCGCGAGCCTACGGGTTTTGCGCATGAGCGCATCGTCAGCCTCAAGAGCTGGCATGTGGACGAGGAGGGCGCGTTCACCCCTTTCAGTATTACCCGCGAGGCCGCGCGTGAAGGCACGGCCGGGCGCTTGTCGAGCATCAACGGCATTCCTCAGGGCGTCGTGGATTTGCCAGCCGGGCAGATTGTGCGGGTGCGCATCCTCAACCTCGACAATACCGTGACCTACCGTTTGAACCTGCCGGGCGCTGACGCGCAAATCTATGCGCTGGACGGCAATCCGATCACGCCGCGCCCGTTCGGCAAGGATTACTGGTTAGGCCCCGGCATGCGCATTTGCCTGGCGATCAAGGCACCAGCGGCGGGAGAGGAAATTCCTCTGCGCAATGGGCCGGTACGGTTGGGCACGTTCCGGTCGGTCGCCAGCACGGAGACGCCGGGTGACTGGCCGCCCGCGCTGCCACCCAATCCGATTGCCGAACCCGATCTGGAAACGGCCGAAAAGCTCAATTTCAATATCGAATGGGCGGGCGCGGTGTCGGTCAATGTCGACAACGGCAAGCCACCGAGCCTTTGGCAAATCAATGGTCAGGCGTGGGACATCACCGACAAGACCTGCGCAGACCGCCCGATTGCGAAGCTTGAGAAAGGCAAGAGCTACATTTTCGAACTGAAAAACATGACCCAGTATCAGCACCCGATCCACCTGCACGGCATGAGCTTCAAGGTGCTTGCTTCTGATCGCCGGAAGATCATCCCGTATTTCACCGACACCTTCCTGCTGGGTCGCAACGAGCGTGCGCGGGTTGCGCTGGTGGCCGATAATCCCGGCGTATGGATGTTTCACTGCCACGTGATCGATCACATGGAAACCGGTCTCATGGCAGCTGTCGAGGTTTCGTAATGCGCCAGCCGCAAATCATCGATCGCAGCCGCGATCAACATTTCATGCGCGAAGCTCTGGCGCTGGCGTCCCAAGGCGCATTGCTGGGTGAAGTCCCGGTGGGCGCGGTGCTGGTACAGGATGGCGTGATCATTGGTCGTGGCTTTAACTGCCCTATCAGCGGCAGCGACCCCAGTGCCCACGCCGAAATGGTCGCCATTCGCAATGCCTCGCAGGCCGTCAGCAATTACCGGCTGCCGGGCAGTACGCTGTACGTCACGCTTGAGCCGTGCAGCATGTGCGCCGGGCTGATCGTCCATTCGCGAGTCAGTCGTGTGGTCTACGGCGCTCTTGAGCCCAAGGCCGGGATCGTGCAAAGCCAAGGGCAATTTTTCACCCAGCCGTTTCTAAATCACCGCGTGCTGTTTGAAGGCGGCGTGCTGGGCGAGGAGTGCGGAACGATGCTGAGCGAGTTTTTCAGGATGAGAAGGGCGAAAAGCCAGGAGGCTGTTTCAAAGAGTTGAGGCGTGATTTACAGCGGCGTTTTTTCTTCGGGAGGCTTGGTCTTGTCCACGCCCGGCACGTGCAGATTGCTTTCCGCCACCTGACTGCCTTCAAGCTGCGGCTGGGTCACCCACGTGAGGATGTCGTAATAGCGGCGGATGTTGGCGACAAAACTCACGGGCTCGCCACCGCGGGCGTAACCGTAACGGGTCTTGCTGTACCACTGCTTCTGCGCGAGGCGAGGCAGCATCTTTTTGACGTCGAGCCACTTGTTAGGATTCAGGCCCTCGTTTTCTGCCAGCTTGCGGGCGTCATCCAGGTGACCGCCGCCTATGTTGTAGGACGCCAGCGCTAACCATGTGCGATCAGGCTCCTGAATCTTTTCATCGAGCTGGTCCTTCACGTAGGCAAAGTACTTTGCCCCGCCCTTGATGCTCTGCTTGGCGTCCAGCCGGTTGGATACGCCCATGGCTTGAGCCGTGCTCTGGGTCAGCATCATCAGCCCGCGAACGCCGGTTTTGGACGTTACCCCCGGCTGCCACAGCGACTCCTGGTAGCCGATAGCGGCCAGCAGCCGCCAGTCGACCTGTTCTTCTTTGGCAGATGCCTGAAACGTCTTTTCGTACTTGGGCAGGCGCTCCTGCAAATGCTGGGCGAAGGTGTAGGCGCCAACGTAACCGAGCACGTCCACATGGCCGTAGTAGCGATCCTTCAACCGCTGCAACATGCCGTTTTTCTGCACTTTGTCGAGAAAGGCGTTGATCTCGTTCAGCAGGCTATTGTCATCGCCCAGTGCCACGGCCCAACGCTGATCCCGGCCTTCACCCAGATCGAAAGCTACCCGCACGTTCGGGAAATACACCTGATTCATTGCCAGCTCGTTGGAATCGACCAGCGTCAGGTCAATCTGCCCTTCGTCCACCATGCGCAGCAGATCAACGACTTCAACCTGATCGGATTCTTCGTACTGCAATTGCGGATATTTGACTTTGAGCGCCGCCAGTTGCTCGGCGTGACTGCTGCCCTTCAAGACAAGAATGCGTTTGCCGACCAGATCGCCGGGTTCAGTCGGGCGATTCTGGCCGTTGCGATAAATAACCTGGGGGGTGACTTCAAGGTACTGATGGGAAAAACGGACCTGCCTGGCACGCTCGTCGGTGCTGACCAGCCCGGCGGCAGCGAGAACAGGACCGCCCGGTTTGTTCATCTGATCGAACAGATCATCGATGTTATCGGCAGTTTCGATTTTCAGCTCGACGCCCAGATCGTCGGCGAAACGCTTCACCAGTTCGTACTCGAAACCGGTTTCACCGTTGCGATCCTGAAAATACGTCGCCGGGCTGTTACGGGTGACGACGCGCAGAACGCCATCCTCCTTGACTCGTTCAAGCGTGTTGGGTTTCTCAACACACGCGCCGAGCAGCAGGAAGATTCCGGTTGCGATGAGCCACTTGGCGCAGCGTGGGCGGAAGTCTGATTGGGAAAACATCGGTGCAGTATACGCAAAGCAGCCTGACCGCCATATCTCGACAGTAAAGGTTGCGTCTGATAGGGAGCGACTTTGTGACCCGTCGACAAAGCGCAGGTTGCCACGCCGACGTTCGGATGTATTCGATGCGGTCGTTCTGGGTGCCGAAAGTGGAGGTTTACGCTAGAATGCATGGCCTCAAAGCACACCCCCTTCCCCGAGGCTGTCCCGACGATGTTGATCCTGCGTGGTGCTCCCGCCCTTTCTGCTTTCCGCCACAAGAAATTACTTGAGCAGCTGAACGCTAAAGTTCCAGCTGTCAGTGGCCTGTACGCTGAATTCGCCCACTTCGCTGAGGTCGCCGGTGTTCTGACCGACGAAGAGCAGCAGGTTCTTGCCCGACTCCTGAAATACGGCCCGAGCGTGCCGGTCCAGGAGCCGCGCGGTCGCCTGTTTCTGGTGCTTCCGCGCTTCGGCACGATCTCGCCATGGTCGAGCAAGGCCACCGATATTGCCCGTAACTGCAGCCTGACCAAGATCCAGCGTCTTGAGCGCGGCATCGCTTTTTATGTAGAAGGGCAGTTCAGCGACGCTGATGCGCAATTGATTGCCGACAGCCTGCATGACCGCATGACGCAGTTGGTGTTGAGCGCGCTGGAGCAGGCTGCCGGGCTTTTCAGCCACGCCGAACCCAAGCCGCTGACCGCTGTTGACGTGTTGGGCGGCGGTCGTGCCGCGCTTGAAAAAGCCAACGTCGAGTTGGGCCTGGCCCTCGCCGATGACGAAATCGACTATCTGGTCACCAGCTTCATCGGCCTCAAACGTAACCCGCACGACATCGAACTGATGATGTTCGCCCAGGCGAACTCCGAGCACTGCCGTCACAAGATCTTCAACGCCAGTTGGGATATCGACGGTCAGAGCCAGGAGAAAAGCCTGTTCGGCATGATCAAGAACACCTACGTGATGCACAGCGAAGGCGTGTTGTCGGCTTATAAAGACAACGCATCGGTCATCGTGGGCAGCGTCGCCGGTCGTTTCTTCCCGAACCCTGATACCCGTGAATACGGTGCTGTTCAGGAGCCGGTGCACATCCTGATGAAGGTCGAGACTCACAACCACCCGACGGCGATTGCGCCATTCCCGGGTGCAGCGACCGGTTCTGGCGGCGAGATCCGTGACGAAGGTGCAACCGGACGCGGTGCCAAGCCTAAAGCCGGCCTTACCGGTTTCACTGTTTCAAACCTGAATATTCCAGGTTTCGTTCAGCCTTGGGAGAAGCCGTACGGCAAACCCGAGCGCATCGTGACCCCGCTCGACATCATGATTGAAGGCCCGCTGGGTGGCGCGGCGTTCAACAACGAATTCGGGCGTCCGGCACTGACCGGCTACTTCCGTACGTTCGAGCAATCGATCACTACCCCGCACGGCGACGAAGTGCGCGGCTACCACAAGCCGATCATGTTGGCCGGCGGCATGGGCAACATCCGCGAAGACCACGTCCAGAAAGGCGAGATCAAGGTCGGCGCCAAGCTGATCGTGCTGGGTGGCCCGGCGATGTTGATTGGTCTGGGCGGCGGGGCGGCGTCTTCGATGGCCACCGGCACCAGTTCGGCAGACCTGGACTTTGCGTCCGTTCAGCGTGAAAACCCTGAGATGGAGCGCCGTTGCCAAGAAGTCATCGACCGTTGCTGGCAGCTGGGTGATCAAAACCCGATTGCCTTTATCCACGACGTGGGCGCGGGCGGCCTATCCAACGCTTTCCCGGAACTGGTCAACGATGGCGGTCGCGGCGGTCGCTTTGAACTGCGCAACGTGCCTAATGACGAGCCGGGCATGGCCCCGCTGGAAATCTGGAGCAACGAATCCCAAGAACGCTACGTCATGGCGGTCAGCGCCGAGAACTTCGAGCGTTTCAAAGCCATTTGCGAACGTGAGCGTTGCCCGTTTGCAGTGGTCGGCGAGGCCACCGAAGAGCCGCAACTGACCGTCACCGACAGCCATTTTGGCAACAGCCCTGTAGACATGCCGCTCGAAGTGTTGCTGGGCAAAGCCCCGCGCATGCACCGTTCGGCCACTCGCGAAACCGAGTTGGGCGATGACTTTGATCCGAGCACGCTCGACATCGAAGAAAGCGTACAGCGCGTGCTGCGTCACCCGGCAGTTGCCAGCAAAAGCTTCCTCATCACCATTGGCGACCGCAGCATCACCGGTCTGGTCAATCGCGATCAAATGGTCGGTCCATGGCAAGTGCCGGTGGCTGACGTTGCCGTCACTGCCACTAGCTTCGACGTCTACACCGGTGAAGCGATGGCCATGGGTGAGCGGACGCCGCTGGCCTTGCTGGACGCGCCGGCCTCAGGACGCATGGCGATTGGCGAGACGCTGACCAACATCGCGGCCTCGCGCATCGGCAAGATTTCCGACATCAAACTCTCCGCCAACTGGATGTCCGCAGCCGGGCACCCAGGCGAAGACGCGCGCCTGTACGACACCGTGAAAGCGGTCGGTATGGAGCTGTGCCCGGAGCTGGGCATTACCATTCCGGTGGGCAAGGACTCCATGTCCATGAAAACCCGCTGGAGCGATGAAGGCACCGAGAAAACCGTGACGTCGCCGCTGTCGCTGATCGTGACCGGCTTTGCACCGGTAACCGACATCCGTGGCACGCTGACCCCGCAACTGCGCATGGACAAAGGCGTCACCGACCTGATCCTCATTGATCTGGGTCGCGGCCAGAACCGCATGGGTGCATCGATCCTCGCGCAAACCCACGGCAAGCTGGGCAAAGTCGCGCCGGACGTCGATGACGCCGAAGATCTCAAAGCGTTCTTCGCCGTTATTCAGGGCCTCAACGCCGATGGCCACCTGCTGGCTTACCATGACCGCTCCGACGGTGGTCTGTTGGTGTCCGTGCTGGAAATGGCCTTCGCCGGTCACTGCGGCCTGAACCTGCAACTCGACGGTCTGGCAGAAAACAAAGCCGCCATTGCAGCGATCCTTTTCAACGAAGAGCTGGGTGCTGTAATTCAGGTGCGTCAGGACGCCACCCCGGACGTGCTGGCACAGTTCAGCGCAGCAGGCTTGGCGGGCGATTGCGTCGCGGTCATCGGCCAGCCGGTCAATAACGACGATGTGCACATCAGCTACGACGGTGCGCCTGTTTTCACCGGTCAGCGTCGTCTGTTGCAGCGTCAGTGGGCTGAAACCAGCTACCAGATCCAGCGTCTGCGCGATAACGCCGAATGCGCGGATCAGGAGTTCGACGCGCTGTTGGAAGAAGACAACCCAGGCCTGAGCGTCAAGCTCGGTTATGACGTCAACGACAACATTGCCGCGCCTTACATCAAGAAGGGCGTTCGCCCGCAAGTGGCGGTACTGCGTGAGCAGGGCGTCAACGGTCAGGTCGAGATGGCTGCAGCGTTCGATCGCGCAGGCTTTGCCTCTGTCGATGTGCACATGAGCGACATCCTCGCGGGCCGTGTGGACCTGAACGAGTTCAAGGGTCTTGTGGCCTGCGGCGGTTTCTCCTATGGCGACGTGCTCGGTGCGGGCGAAGGCTGGGCGAAATCAGCACTGTTCAACACTCGTGCCCGCGATGCGTTCCAGGCGTTCTTCGAGCGTCAGGACAGTTTTGCGCTGGGTGTTTGCAACGGTTGCCAGATGATGTCCAACCTCAGCGAGCTGATTCCGGGCAGCGAGTTCTGGCCGCACTTTGTGCGCAACCGCTCCGAGCAGTTCGAGGCGCGGGTAGCGATGGTCCAGATTCAGGAATCGGCGTCGATCTTCCTGCAAGGCATGGCCGGTTCGCGTATGCCAATCGCTATCGCTCACGGTGAAGGTCACGCTGAATTCAAGAGCCCTGAATCGCTGCTGGAAACCGATCTGTCTGGCACTGTGGCGATGCGCTTCGTCGATAACCACGGCAAAGTCACCGAGACTTACCCGGCCAACCCGAACGGTTCGGCGCGCGGCATTACGGGTCTTACCACCCGCGACGGTCGCGTCACTATCATGATGCCGCACCCTGAGCGCGTGTTCCGTGCAGTGAACAACTCTTGGCACCCGGAAGAGTGGACCGAAGACGGCGCGTGGATGCGCATGTTCCGTAACGCTCGCGTCTGGGTGAACTGATAGCGGATGTACAAGCTCGCCTTCTTCGTGCCACAGAGCCACGTAGAGCAGGTCAAAAGCGCCTTATTCGCCGTCGGTGCGGGGCGAATAGGGGCTTACGATTGCTGCGCCTGGCAGGTGCTCGGTCAAGGCCAGTTTCGCCCGCTGGACGGCAGTCAGCCGTTCATCGGGCAGACCGGCCAGATTGAGCATGTGGAAGAGTGGAAGGTTGAGCTGGTTGTCGCCGATGAGCTGATCAAGCAAGCGGTGGCCGCGCTTAAGCAAAGCCATCCATATGAAACGCCCGCATACGAGGTCTGGAAGCTGGCGGATTTCTAAAGCGCGCCGCAAATCCCTGAGCGAGCCGACTTGTTAGCGAGAGACTTACCCGGCGTATTCAGGCACATCGCTTCGCGAACAAGTTCGCTCCTACAGGATCACGGGCCGTACGCAATGTTCGATCACGGCCGAATCTCAATCATCGTCCCGTCCTTCACCAAATCCCAGACTTCACGGATATCGCTGTTTCTCATGGCGATGCAACCGTTGGTCCAGTCCAGCGTCTGGAAATACCATTCCGGGTATTCCTCATCCACGGGCGTGCCATGGATCATGATCATGCTGCCCGGATTCACGCCTTCACGGCGCGCCCGTGCGGAGTCGCTGATGTTGGGGTAGGAGATGTGCAGTGACAGGTTGTAGTTGTTGCTGGTCTTGCGCCAATCCAGCCAGTAAAAGCCCTCTGGCGTGCGTTGATCGCCTTCCTGCAGTTTCGTGCCTTTTGGCGACTTGCCGAGTGAAACGCGATACGTCTTCAGCGCCTCTCCATTGCTGATCAGCTGCAACTGACGCTCTGATTTAAGCACCAGGATTTTGTCGATGGTGCGATCGGCGATGTTTTCAGTATTGATGACCTTGTTGCCAATGAACTTCTGCTCACTGCCTTTGGGCACGATGGTCTGGGTGAACGACGCCTGCGACAGCGAAACGAACGACAGACAAAACACAGCAAGCAACCAACGCATCGAAACGGTATCCCTGAAGACAGCGCGAGCTCGCGCGTCGGTTAACTGATCAAGTGGGTGTAGGAGGGCGTGACACAGGCAGGCAATCGCTATGGACCGGGAAAACACCTTTTTGCCGGTCAGCGAAGAACCATTCTAGGGTACGTCTGACCGTGTGAAAAGCCAGCTCGTCCCACGGAATATCCGCTTCGTCGAACAACTGGACCTCAAGGCTTTCAACACCTGCGGCGAAGTCTTCGCTCGTCAGTTCGGCGCGATAGAACACATGCACCTGACTGATGTGTGGCACGTCGATCAGCGTGTACAGCTGCATATTGTTAAGCGTGGCGCAGGCCTCTTCGACGGTCTCGCGGCGGGCAGCCTGCTCAACGCTTTCGCCGTTTTCCATGAAGCCTGCCGGCAGCGTCCAGAACCCCAGTCTTGGCTCGATAGCGCGGCGACACAGCAGCACTTTGCCTTCCCACACCGGCACGCTGCCAGCGACGATATTGGGGTTCTGGTAATGAATGGTGTGGCAGTGCTCACACACATAGCGCAGTCGGCTGTCGCCTTCGGGGATGCGCTGGATGACCTGTTCGCCACAGTGGCTGCAGAAATTCATGTTCGAACCGGATGATTGAGTCAGCGGCTATCTTGGCGTGCCCTGTGGGTGATCGGCAAGCAGCCGTTTCATCGCGTCGGTAATTTGTCCTACAAGGACTTGGGGTGGTCACCTACTTTGGTGCATGATGCCGGGTAGGTAACAGATCGAGATATCCCATGCTGGACGAGCTACTTCGCCGAATTGGCAGTCATACGCCGGGCACGCTGGAGACCGACGCTCGCTTTCCCGAGGCTGCGGTGCTGTTGCCCATTACCCGCAGCGACGAACCGGAACTTGTGCTCACGCTGCGAGCGAGCGGGTTGTCGACGCATGGTGGTGAAGTTGCCTTTCCGGGCGGTCGCCGCGATCCGGAAGACCCGGACCTGATCTATACCGCATTGCGTGAAGCCGAAGAAGAAATCGGCCTGCCGCCAGGGTTGGTGGAGATTGTCGGACCGTTGAGTCCCTTAATTTCCAAACACGGAATCAAAGTGACCCCGTACGTCGGTCTCATTCCTGATTTCGTCGAATACACCCCAAATGATGGCGAGATTGCTGCGGTTTTCAGCGTGCCACTGGCATTTTTTCGTGAGGACGTCCGAGAGCACACGCATCGCATCGATTATCAGGGGCGCAGTTGGTACGTGCCGAGCTACCGGTTTGGCGAATACAAGATTTGGGGGCTGACCGCGATCATGATCGTCGAGCTGATGAACGTCCTTTACGACAGCGACATCAGCCTGAGCCATCCGCCGAAACGCTCTGCCATCGAATTCCTGAAATCCTGATGTCACCCCGTTTGCCCATGCGCGCTGCCAGCGCATCGAAAGCCTGCGCCCCATTTGTCAGCCATCGTCAGACCATGAGGACAATAAAATGAAATACCGCCTGGGAGATTCCCGTGTCGACGCGCACCCGCAAAGCTGGATTGCGCCCACCGCCACGCTGATTGGCAACGTCAGGCTTGAAGCCAACGCCAGCGTTTGGTTTGGCGCCGTGTTGCGCGGCGACAACGAGCTGATTCACATCGGGGAAAACAGCAACGTTCAGGACGGCACGGTGATGCACACCGACATGGGCTCACCGCTGAACATCGGCAAAAACGTGACCATCGGCCACAACGTGATGCTCCACGGCTGCGACGTGGACGACAACACGCTGATCGGCATCAATTCAGTCATCCTCAACGGCGCGAAGATCGGCAAATACTGCATCATCGGCGCCAATTCCCTGATCGGCGAAGGCAAGGTCATACCCGATGGCTCGCTGGTCATAGGCTCACCCGGCAAGGTCGTGCGCGAGCTGACCGAGGTGCAGAAGAAGATGCTTGAAGCGAGTGCTGCCCATTACGTGCTAAATGCCCAGCGCTATGCGCGGGATCTGGCGCCGCAGGAGGATTGATGAGTATGGATTTGCCGCGTCCTGAAAAGCCTGTGCGTTCACCGTGCGTTAACGTGTGTGCGCTGGATGAGCGAGACGTGTGCGTGGGCTGCCAGCGCACTGTCGCGGAGATCACCGGCTGGAGCCGCATGGACAATGCGGCGCGTCGGGTTGTGCTGGGCTTGTGTCACGAGCGTGCGGTGGCAAGCGGGATGATGTTTTCGGTACCCGCTGGCTGATGCAGCTCATGCAGGACCGCGCTTGCACGCGATTGCAGTGGGTCAGGCATATAGATGTCGACTGATACGCTGATATCGTGGACAAGCGTGACCTTGTAGTTAACCGCGTCGAACGCCCGTCCGCCTCCACCCCCCATCTCCTCGGGCTTCGTGGTAAATTGCGCGCCTTTCTCCCCTGGGGTTGCTCGCCCAAGGCGGGTTGCCCTTGATATCTGCTCCACGAGGCCCTGAGATGACTCAAATCGGAACTCCACTGTCGCCGACCGCGACCCGTGTATTGCTCTGCGGTTGCGGAGAGCTTGGTAAGGAAGTGGTCATCGAACTGCAACGCCTGGGCGTTGAAGTGATCGCTGTCGACCGCTACGCCAACGCGCCGGCCATGCAGGTCGCGCACCGCAGTCATGTGATCAACATGCTCGATGGTGCTGCGCTGCGTGCAGTCATCGAGGCGGAGAGACCCCATTACATCGTCCCGGAAATCGAAGCCATCGCCACGGCGACGCTGGTAGAACTCGAGGCCGAAGGATTCACGGTGATCCCGACCGCCCGCGCTGCGCAACTGACCATGAACCGAGAAGGCATTCGTCGTCTGGCCGCTGAAGAGCTGGACCTGCCCACCTCTCCTTATCACTTCGCCGACACCTTCGAGGCCTACAAGCGCGCTGTCGAAGACTTGGGTTTCCCATGTGTGGTCAAGCCAGTGATGAGTTCTTCGGGCAAGGGCCAAAGCCTGCTCAAGACTGACGCCGACATTCAGAAAGCGTGGGATTACGCGCAAGAAGGCGGTCGTGCGGGCAAAGGCCGCGTGATCATCGAAGGCTTCATCGATTTCGATTACGAAATTACCCTGCTGACCGTTCGTCATGTGGGCGGCACCACCTTCTGCGCGCCAGTCGGTCACCGGCAGGAGAAGGGCGACTATCAAGAGTCATGGCAGCCACAAGCGATGAGCCCGGTTGCGCTGGCTGAGTCTGAGCGTGTTGCCAAGGCAGTCACCGAAGCGCTGGGTGGTCGCGGGCTGTTCGGCGTCGAGCTGTTCATCAAGGGTGATCAGGTGTGGTTCAGCGAAGTGTCGCCGCGCCCGCATGACACCGGGCTGGTCACGCTGATTTCTCAGGACCTGTCGCAATTCGCGTTGCATGCCCGCGCTATCCTCGGCCTGCCGATTCCGTTGATTCGTCAGTTCGGGCCCTCGGCATCGGCGGTGATTCTGGTTGATGGCACATCGACCCAGACCGCCTTCGCTAACCTTGAGCAGGCGTTGAGTGAGCCAGACACGGCACTGCGCTTGTTCGGCAAGCCGGAAGTCAACGGTCAGCGTCGCATGGGCGTGGCGCTGGCGCGTGACGAGTCAGTCGAATCCGCTCGCGCCAAGGCTACCCGTGCTTCAAGAGCGGTGAAAGTGCAGTTGTAAGCGATCTGCGTAGCCAAACAAACGGCGCCCATCGAGGCGCCGTTTTTTTTGTTCGGAAAATTGGATCGGCCCCTGTAGGCGCGCGCTTGCCCGCGATTGTGGAGTGTCATTTATCACCATCGAAGCTGACCCAACTCTTTCGCGGGCAAGCGCGCTCCTACAGTCAGGGGTTGCGTCATGCAATCGTGTGCAGATCCCGATCCCGGGTTTCCTTCAGGCACAGCACGGCAATCAGGCTGATCAGCGCTGCCGCCGAGACGTATCCGCCGACCCAGCTCAAACCGCCCATTTCCACCAGCTTCTGTGCGAAAAACGGTGCGACGGAAGCACCGACAATGCCCCCAATGTTGTAGGCCGCCGAGGCGCCGCTGTAGCGCACGCGTGTCGGAAACAGCTCGGGCAGCATCGCGCCCATCGGAGCAAACGTCACGCCCATCAAAAACAGTTCTATCGACAAGAACAACGCCACCGCCCAGGTGGTGCCATGTGTCAGCAAAGGCTCCATCAGGAAGCCTGACAAAATCGCCAGTACGCCACCGATGATCAATACCGGCTTACGTCCGAAACGATCGCTGGCCCACGCCGAAAGGGGTGTCGCCAGCGCCATGAACAGCACTGCGAAGCACAGCAGGGCGAGGAAGGTTTCACGCGTGTAACCCAGCGTTTTCACTCCATAACTCAGTGAGAAAACCGTCGAGATGTAAAAAAGTGCATAACACACCACCATCGATGCTGCGCCCAGCAGCATCGGCACCCAGTATTGGGAAAAGAGTTCGGTGATCGGCATTTTCACGCGCTCATGACGCGCGATGGCATTGGCAAAGACCGGCGTTTCTTCAAGCTTCAAGCGCACATACAGGCCGATGATCACCAGTACTGCGCTGAGCAGGAACGGTACGCGCCAGCCCCAGGAGCGAAACTGTTCGTCATCCAGGGTCATGGCCAGCGTCAGAAACAGTCCGTTGGCGGCGAGGAAACCAATCGACGGGCCCAGTTGCGGGAACATCCCATACCAGGCGCGCTTGCCCTTCGGCGCATTTTCGGTGGCGAGCAACGCCGCGCCGCCCCATTCCCCGCCCAGCCCGAGACCCTGGCCAAATCGCAGCACGCACAACAGGATCGGGGCCCATGCTCCAATGGCGTCGTAGCCCGGCAACACACCAATCAGCGTGGTGCAAACGCCCATTAGCAGCAATGAGGCGACCAATGTCGATTTCCGGCCAATACGATCACCGAAGTTCCCGAACAGCAGCGACCCTAATGGGCGTGCGAGAAAGGCGATGCCGAAGGTAAGAAAAGCCGACAGCATTTGCGCGGTGCTGGAGGTCTGCGGGAAGAATACTGGCCCGATCACCAACGCTGCTGCGGTGGCATATACATAAAAGTCATAGAACTCGATGGCGGTGCCGATGAAGCTTGCCGTTGCAACCCGTGTGGCTGAGTTGGCAGGTCGAGCCTCGGTGTTTTCGCTTGGAGGGTAGGCGGATGTTGTGGTCATGCAGTTATCCCTGGACTGTCATGTTGCCTGTCAGGCGCTGTCGCAAAATCTGCGCGCGCTGAGGCAAACGTTAATTATTGTGGGTGCAGCGCTGAACAGACTCGCCCTGATCGGGGCGGGGCGTGGCAATGCTCGGGATGGGAGCGGGCGCCAACGGTTACGTTAAAGTCAGGCTGGGTGACAGGCCGGATCGCACGGTGTGCGGGTAGCACGCGGATCGGCGGGGCTGGGTAAGCGAGGTCGATTATAGGAAGGGGGTTGACCGGGAAACAAGTGCCTCAATCGTGCGAAACAATGCATTTCTGTAGTCGTGGATTCATTCGCGCGGGGTCAGAAGTGATTCAATTCATGATGTCGACTCGCCAACAAGTTAGCTCCCGCAGAACGAATGCATTCGCGTGGCGGCGAAATTGATTCGACCGAGAAAACGTCTCGCCGACAAGTTGGCACCTGCAGGGAGGCTGCTGTGGGTGTTCAGTGCACGGCCTTGGTGGCGGTGTTCTGCCACATCATCACACGCGTAACCCGGTTGTCTTCCGTCTCCAGAATTTCGAGTCGATAAGGACCGATCTTCAGGCACACAGCGCTTGCGGGGATGCTTTCCAGTGCTTCGGTGATCAGTCCGTTGACGGTCTTGGGCCCATCGGACGGTAAATGCCAACCCAGGCTTTTATTCAGATCACGAATCGACGCAGCACCGTCCACCAGCAAGCGACCATCCGCCTGCGGCTGGACGTGCGGATTGGTCATGGACTGCTCGCTTTCGAACTCGCCGACAATCTCTTCCAGAATGTCTTCCAGGCTGACGATGCCGAGTACCTCGCCATATTCATCCACCACCACGCCCATGCGGCGCTGTTGCTTGTGGAAGTTCAGCAGCTGCAATTGCAGCGGCGTGCTTTCCGGGACGAAGTAAGGCTCGTAACACGCAGCTATCAGCTCTTCTTTGGTGAGCTGGCCGCGGGGCAACAGGTGGCTGATCACTCGGGTATTGAGCACGCCCTCAACCTGGTTGATGTCGTTGTGATACACCGGCAATCGGGTATGCCGCGAGATGATCAGCCGCTCGATGATGTGCTCGATGCTGTCGTCCAGATTCACCCCGTCGACCTCACTGCGCGGGACCAGGATGTCGTTCACGGTCATGCTGTCCAGCGCGTAGATACCGGAAATGACGTGCGCCCTGCCGGACTGTGGCGTGGAGTGTTCCTGATGAGTGGTTGGGCCTAGGTCATCGTCATCATCAGACTGGGATGCGGTACGACGCCTGGACAGAAATGGCCGCAACAGCAGTTTCGCAATGTTCTTGTAGAGCCAGGTCAGTGGTGTAAGCAGGGTCATCGGTGCGCGCAAAAGCGTGTTGCCGAGCAGCACTATGGCTTCCGGACGACGCGCCGCCAGTTTGCGCGGGATGAACTCAGCGACAATCAGCAGCACGCTAGTGACCAGAACCCAGGCCAGCGTCGGACCGTTGAAGTAGAAGTTGTTGAGGGCGATGAGGGTGGCGACGACGGTAATCAGCACCCTGATTAGCGTGTTCGCCAGGATCAGGCTATTGAGGTTGAACGCCAATGCAGGCTTGGGCGGATCGCCAGGGCGGCTGCTCGCACGTATTGCCCTGAGTTGGTGATAGGCGGCTTCTACCGCCGTGAGCAGTCCAGACCACAGCGTCAACAGACCAAGAACGGCGAGCATCGTGCTCAGGTGCAGGTTATCCATTATCAGCGCCCGTCAGATGTGCAGAATGTATTCGCGTACCAGCTTGCTGCCAAAGTAGGCCAGCATTAGCAGGCAGAATCCGCCCAGGGTCCAGCGGATCGCTTTGTGCCCGCGCCAGCCCAGGCGGTTACGGCCCCAAAGCAAAACGCTGAAAACGATCCACGCCAGAATCGAAAGCAACGTCTTGTGCACCAGGTGTTGCGCAAACAGGTTCTCCACAAACAGCCAGCCGGAGATCAGCGACATCGACAACAGCGTCCAGCCAGCCCACAGGAAGCCAAACAGCAGGCTTTCCATGGTCTGCAGAGGGGGGAAGTTTTTTATCAGCCCGGAGGGATGCTTGTTTTTCAGCTGGTGGTCTTGAACCAGCAGCAACAAGGCCTGGAACATCGCGATGGTGAACATCCCATAAGCCAGGATGGACAGCAGGATATGGCCGATGAGGCCTTGCTCCGCCACGATAGGCTGCAATGTACCGACCGGAGCGAACTGGGCCATCAGCGTAGTCAGAAGGCCCAGCGGGAACAGCAGGATCAGCAGGTTTTCGACCGGAATGCGGATGCAGGCGAGGAGCGTTACCACGATGACGGCGACCGCAATCAGGCTGGCGGCGCTGAAGAAGTCCAGCCCCAGGCCGATAGGGCGCACCAGTTGACCGAACAGCGCGGATGCCTGGCATGCGACGGCGAGCGTGCCGATAAGGCACAGCAGCCATTTGTCGACCTTTATGCCCTGGCGCAGGCGCAGGCCCTGATAGAGAGTCGCAGCGGCGTAAAGGACGGCGGCGGCGAGGCTGGGTAGCAAGCTGGGTGACAAGGGGAACATAGATCCTGTTGGGCGTGCCCGAAAGGCGCTGAGTTTGGCATAGAACCTACCCGTCACAAAAGACCGCGTAAGAAAGACCATATAAGCAGACTGCCTGTGGTGTCCGTGACGCAGACTCTTCGCTATAATCCGCGGCCTGCTCAAGCCACAGGCTCGCCGGGCGCTGTCAATTCGCACTGTGTTCATCCGGTGCTTCACATGACAGGGCCCTTACGGGCCGGGCCGCACAACCGGGGTTCGCCATGAATCCAAAGGATCGCGCATGTTTGAAAATCTGACAGACCGTCTCTCCCAGACGCTGCGCCAGGTCACTGGCAAGGCAAAGCTGACTGAAGACAACATCAAAGACACCTTGCGTGAAGTGCGTATGGCTTTGCTCGAAGCCGACGTCGCGTTGCCGGTGGTCAAAGACTTCGTGGCCAGGATCAAGGATCGTGCAGTCGGCACCGAGGTGTCGCGCAGCCTGACCCCGGGCCAGGCATTCGTGAAGATCGTCCAGGCCGAACTGGAAGAGATGATGGGGGCCGCCAACGAAGAGCTGACCCTCAATGTCACGCCGCCTGCAGTGATTTTGATGGCGGGTTTGCAGGGGGCGGGTAAGACCACCACGGCCGGCAAGCTGGCGAAATTCCTGAAAGAGCGCAAAAAGAAAACGGTGATGCTGGTCTCGGCTGACGTGTATCGTCCCGCGGCGATCAAGCAGCTGGAAACCCTTGCCAACGATATCGGCGTGACGTTCTTTCCGTCGGACCTCAGCCAGAAGCCTGTCGACATTGCCGAAGCGGCTATTAAAGAAGCCAGGCTGAAGTTCATCGATGTCGTGATCCTCGACACCGCCGGCCGTCTGCACATCGACGCCGAAATGATGGGCGAGATCAAGGCGCTGCACGCTGCGGTCAAACCGGCTGAAACCCTTTTCGTGGTTGACGCCATGACTGGTCAGGACGCGGCCAATACGGCCAAGGCGTTCGGCGATGCGCTGCCACTGACCGGCGTGATCCTGACCAAAGTCGATGGCGATGCCCGTGGCGGTGCAGCGCTGTCGGTGCGTGCCATTACTGGCAAGCCGATCAAGTTCATCGGTATGGGTGAGAAGAGCGACGCGCTCGAGCCGTTCCACCCGGACCGTATCGCTTCACGCATCCTGGGCATGGGCGACGTGCTCAGCCTGATCGAGCAGGCCGAACAGACCCTCGATAAAGACAAGGCCGACAAACTCGCCAAGAAGCTGAAGAAGGGCAAGGGCTTCGACCTCGAAGACTTCCGTGATCAGCTGCAGCAAATGAAGAACATGGGCGGCCTCGGCGGGCTCATGGACAAGCTGCCCAATATCGGTGGCATGAATGTGGCGCAAATGGGCAATGCCCAGGGTGCTGCAGAGAAACAGTTCAAGCAGATGGAAGCCATCATCAATTCGATGACCCCGCTTGAGCGTCGTGATCCGGATCTGATCAGCGGCTCGCGCAAGCGACGCATCGCCATGGGTTCCGGCACGCAAGTGCAAGACATCGGGCGTCTGATCAAGCAGCACAAGCAGATGCAGAAGATGATGAAAAAGTTCTCCACCAAGGGTGGAATGGCCAAAATGATGCGCGGCATGGGCGGGATGCTGCCCCGCGGTGGCATGCCAAAAATGTAATTTCGCTGCGCGGGAGCTGCTTCCCGCGCATCCTTTCTTTGGGAGGTCACTCCCACTGACCCGCACTTGCGGGGACTTGCCGGCCTTCCTGTAAGGCAGGCTCATGGCAAATCCATATGACACGGTTGCAGGCGACGGAAAAAGTCATTTGCAAAAGTCGGGATATTCCTTAGAATATGCGGCCTTTCGGGCACCTATGCCCGCTGTGCATCTTAGATTTGCAGCACCGACTACAGGAACGATGTTCACATGCTAACAATCCGTCTTGCCCTTGGCGGCTCCAAAAAGCGCCCGTTTTACCACCTGACTGTGACCGATAGCCGTAACCCACGCGACGGTTCGCACAAGGAACAAGTAGGTTTCTTCAACCCGGTTGCCCGTGGTCAGGAAATCCGTCTGTCCGTGAACCAAGAGCGCGTAGCCTACTGGCTGAGCGTTGGTGCACAACCTTCTGAGCGTGTTGCTCAGTTGTTGAAGGATGCTGGTAAGGCTGCGGCCTGAGCCTTATGAACGCGACGCCAGCTTCGGCCGACGATTTGATCGTCATCGGCAAGATTTATTCGGTACATGGCGTTCGCGGCGAAGTGAAGGTTTACTCTTTCACTGATCCGATAGGAAATCTGCTGGATTACAAAACCTGGACGCTTCGGCGCGAAGGCAGCGTCAAGCAGGTAGAGCTGGTCAGCGGACGCTTGCAAAACAAGTTTCTGGTCACAAAGCTCAAAGGTCTCGATGACCGTGAAGAAGCTCGTCTTCTGGCCGGTTTTGAAATCTGCGTGCCACGTAACCTGTTCCCTGATCTGACTGACGGCGAGTACTACTGGTACCAGCTTGTTGGTCTGAAGGTCATCGACCACCTCGGGCAATTGCTCGGGAAGATCGATCACCTCCTCGAAACTGGCTCGAACGACGTAATAGTGGTCAAGCCCTGCGCTGGCAGTCTGGATGATCGTGAACGCTTGCTGCCCTACACGGCGCAGTGTGTGTTGGCCGTCGACCTGAATGCGGGCGAGATGAAGGTGGATTGGGACGCGGACTTCTAAGCAATGGCTAGCCTGCGCGTAGAAGTGATCAGTCTGTTCCCGGAGATGTTTTCCGCCATCAGCGAATACGGCATAACCAGCCGAGCGGTGAAACAAGGGCTGTTGCAGCTCACTTGTTGGAATCCGCGGGACTACACCACAGATCGACATCACACTGTGGACGATCGCCCATTCGGCGGTGGCCCTGGCATGGTGATGAAGATCAAGCCTCTGGAAGATGCTCTGGTTCAGGCCAGGCAGGCGGCAGGGGATGCGGCGAAGGTGATTTACCTGTCGCCACAAGGCCGCAAGCTGGATCAGTCTGCGGTACGCGAACTGGCGAAGGAACAAGCACTTATCCTGATCGCAGGTCGTTACGAAGGCATTGACGAGCGTTTTATTGATGCTCATGTCGATGAAGAGTGGTCGATTGGTGACTATGTGTTGTCTGGTGGTGAGCTGCCGGCGATGGTCCTGATAGATGCGGTTACGCGGCTGCTGCCTGGAGCTTTAGGGCATGCGGACTCTGCGGAGGAAGACTCCTTCACGGCTGGTCTGCTTGATTGCCCGCACTACACCCGACCGGAGGTGTATGCGGATCAGCGTGTTCCCGACGTGTTGCTAAGTGGCAATCACGCACATATCCGGCGTTGGCGTTTACAGCAGTCCCTCGGGCGGACCTATGAACGACGCGCCGATCTTCTGGAAAGCCGCTCGCTTTCTGGAGAAGAGAAGAAGCTGCTGGCGGACTACCTCCGCGAGCGGAACGATAGTTAACGTATCGATGGTAAATCCAGATGATTTACCTTAGGAGCACAGCATGACTAACAAAATCATTCTTGCACTCGAAGCAGAGCAGATGACCAAAGAGATCCCTACCTTTGCCCCGGGCGACACTATTGTCGTTCAGGTGAAAGTAAAGGAAGGTGAGCGTTCGCGTCTGCAAGCGTTCGAAGGCGTTGTAATTGCCAAGCGTAACCGTGGTGTGAACAGTGCTTTCACTGTTCGTAAAATCTCCAACGGTGTTGGCGTTGAGCGTACTTTCCAGACCTACAGCCCGCAAATCGACAGCATGGCTGTGAAACGTCGCGGTGACGTTCGCAAAGCCAAACTGTACTACCTGCGTGACCTGTCCGGCAAAGCAGCTCGCATCAAGGAAAAACTGGGTTAAGTCCAGCGTTCCGATGCAAAAGAAAGCAGCCTCAGGGCTGCTTTTTTGTTGCCTGTCGTTTTTTGTATCCAGAGCAAGGATATGAAAGACTGCCCTTCGTTTTCCTCGCTCAAGCCTGGGTTTTAATGTCCGCAATCGACCACCCCATGATCGACAGATTTCTCGATGCCCTCTGGCTGGAGAAAGGTCTCTCCGACAACACCCGCGACGCTTACAGAAGTGACCTAACGTTGTTCCATGGCTGGTTGCAGGAAAAGGGGATCGAATTGTTGGGTGTCAGTCGTGACGCCATTCTTGATCACTTGGCCTGGCGAGTGGATAACGCCTACAAGCCTCGCTCCACTGCGCGATTTTTGTCCGGAGCTCGTGGTTTTTACCGCTATCTGCTGCGGGAAAAGTTGATCGCCGTTGACCCTACTTTGCAGATCGACATGCCGCAGCTTGGCAAGCCGTTGCCCAAGTCTCTGTCGGAAAGCGACGTAGAGGCGCTGCTAGCCGCCCCGGACCTGAGTGAAGCCATTGGTCAACGCGACCGCGCGATGCTGGAGGTGTTATACGCCTGCGGTTTGAGGGTTACCGAACTGATCAGCCTGACTCTTGAGCAAGTCAATCTTCGTCAGGGCGTCCTGCGGGTGATGGGCAAGGGCAGCAAGGAGCGACTGGTGCCAATGGGGGAGGAGGCTATCGTCTGGGTCGAGCGCTACATGCGCGATGCGCGTCATGAGTTGCTGAACGGGCGTCCCAGCGATGTCATGTTTCCCAGCCTGCGAGGTGAGCAGATGACCCGGCAGACCTTTTGGCACCGGATCAAACATCAGGCCAAGGTTGCCGGGATCGGCAAGACCTTGTCGCCGCATACCTTGCGCCACGCGTTCGCGACGCATCTGCTCAATCACGGCGCCGACTTGCGGGTGGTGCAAATGCTGCTGGGCCACAGCGATCTGTCCACGACGCAGATCTACACCCATGTCGCCCGTGCGCGTTTGCAGGAAATGCATGCCAAACACCACCCGCGAGGGTGAAAGACCGTTTGATTTTACGACGAGTCTTACGTCACTCCGCGTCGGCCAAACGGGGCTTATGTGATAGGCTTTGCCGGTTTCGCAGACATGAGCATCAGAAAACAGGCCCTAGTGTTTTCACCCGCCGTTTTCGACCCGTCCGTCTGCCCACCGCCCGAGGAGTTTTCATGCGCGTGACTCGTTTTATTGCCGCCGCCGCAGTCGTGCTGGCAAGTACTTTCAGCCTTTCGGTTCAAGCCGATGAGGCCGCCGACAAAGCCATTCGCAAGACGCTGGAGTCACTCAATCTCGAATTGCCTGTCGAAAGCATCGGCAGCAGTCCGCTCAATGGTCTGTACGAGGTCAAACTCAAAGGTGGCCGCGTTCTCTACGCAAGCCCTGATGGCCAGTTCGTGATGCAGGGTTACCTGTTTCAGATCCAGGACGGGAAGCCAGTCAATCTGACCGAAAAGACCGAACGTCTGGCTATTTCGAAGACCATCAATGGCATTCCGGCCGGCGAGATGGTGGTTTACCCCGCGATTGGTGAAACCAAGTCCCACATCACTGTTTTCACTGATACGACCTGTCCGTATTGCCATAAACTCCACGCCGAAGTCCCCGCGCTGAACAAGATGGGCATCGAGGTGCGCTACGTGGCCTTCCCGCGCCAGGGTCTTGGCTCTCCGGGCGACGAACAGCTGCAAGCGGTCTGGTGCTCCAAGGATCGTCGTGCTGCCATGGACCGGATGGTCGATGGCAAGAATATTCAGGCCGCCAAGTGCGCCAACCCGGTCAGCAAGCAATACGAGATCGGTCAGTCGATCGGCGTGAACGGTACGCCAGCCATTGTCCTGGCCGACGGGCAGGTCATTCCGGGCTATCAGCCAGCGCCACAAGTGGCCAAACTGGCACTCAGCGTCAAGTAATCCTGCGGGTCGCCTTGCGCGGCGACCTGCATTGAAGCGCCGGACCTGCCGTCGCTTCATCAACAGTAAGCCGCTGCTCAGTGCGGCTGTTTCCACGGCCGGCCCTCGCGTCGGCCGTTTTATGGGGAGTTCATAGTGAAACCGGTCAAAGTAGGCATCTGTGGGCTAGGTACTGTCGGTGGCGGTACCTTCAACGTACTAAAGCGTAACGCCGAGGAAATCGCCCGCCGTGCAGGGCGTGGAATTGAAGTGGCACAAATTGCCATGCGTACGCCAAACCCCAATTGCCAGATTACCGGTACACCCACCACGACCGATGTGTTCGCCGTTGCAACCAATCCTGAGATCGAAATCGTCATCGAGCTGATTGGCGGCTACACCATTGCGCGAGACCTGGTGCTCAAAGCCATCGAAAATGGCAAACACGTGGTCACAGCCAACAAGGCGCTGATTGCCGTGCATGGCAATGAGATCTTCGCCAAGGCCCGCGAAAAGGGTGTGATTGTTGCATTCGAAGCCGCCGTTGCAGGCGGTATTCCGGTGATCAAGGCCATCCGTGAAGGTCTGTCTGCAAACCGTATCAACTGGGTTGCGGGCATCATCAACGGCACGGGCAACTTCATCCTCACCGAGATGCGTGAAAAAGGTCGCACGTTCCCGGATGTACTGGCCGAGGCGCAAGCGCTGGGTTATGCAGAAGCTGATCCTACCTTCGACGTAGAGGGTATCGATGCCGCCCACAAACTGACGATTCTCGCGTCCATCGCATTCGGCATCCCGCTGCAATTCGACAAGGCTTACACCGAAGGCATTACCAGGCTCACCACCGCGGACGTCAACTACGCCGAAGCTCTGGGTTATCGCATCAAGCACCTTGGAGTCGCTCGCAGCACGCCGGCGGGTATCGAGTTGCGCGTCCATCCGACGTTGATTCCTGCTGATCGCCTGATCGCCAACGTGAACGGTGTGATGAACGCTGTCATGGTCAATGGCGATGCGGCCGGTTCCACGTTGTTCTACGGCGCAGGCGCAGGCATGGAGCCAACTGCTTCATCCGTCGTCGCCGATCTGGTGGACGTGGTGCGTGCGTTGACGACCGACCCCGAGAACCGTGTCCCGCATCTGGCGTTCCAGCCAGACTCGCTGTCCGCTCATCCGATCCTGCCGATCGAAGCCTGCGAGAGCGCCTACTACCTGCGCATCCAGGCCAAGGATCACCCCGGGGTGTTGGCACAAGTGGCGAGCATCCTGTCGGAGCGCGGCATCAACATCGAATCGATCATGCAGAAAGAAGTCGAAGAGCAGGACGGTCTTGTGCCGATGATTCTGCTGACTCACCGTGTGGTCGAACAACGCATGAACGATGCCATCCAGGCCCTTGAAGCGGTGCAGGACGTAGTCGGGCCGGTGGTTCGCATCCGCGTCGAACATCTCAACTAAGAGCAGCTGCAAGCTGCAAGTGGAAAGCTGCAAGCCAGAAGCGCCAGACGCCAGGCTTGTAGCTTGAGGCTTACAGCTTGAAGCCCAAACCGAAGGTTTGATTTTATGCGCTACATCAGTACTCGTGGCCAGGCACCGGCCCTGAATTTCGAAGACGTGCTGCTTGCAGGGCTTGCCACCGATGGCGGCCTGTATGTTCCGGAAAACCTGCCGCGCTTCACCCAGGAAGAAATCGCATCCTGGGCAGGCCTGCCATATCACGAGCTGGCGTTTCGGGTGATGCGCCCGTTCGTCACCGGCAGCATCCCGGATGCGGATTTCAAGAAGATTCTCGAAGAGACCTATTCTTCGTCTGAAAACGGCGTGTTTGCACACAGCGCCATTGCGCCGTTGCGTCAGCTTGAGGGCAACGAGTGGGTCCTGGAGTTGTTTCACGGCCCAACCCTGGCGTTCAAGGATTTCGCCCTGCAACTGCTCGGTCGTTTGCTGGATTACTTTCTGGCCAAGCGCAATGAGCGTGTAGTGATCATTGGCGCTACCTCGGGCGACACCGGCTCAGCTGCCATCGAAGGCTGCCGTCGCTGCGACAACGTCGACATTTTCATCCTGCACCCGAACAACCGGGTGTCGGACGTGCAGCGTCGTCAGATGACCACCATCTTCGGCGACAATATTCACAACGTCGCCATCGAAGGTAACTTCGACGACTGCCAGGAAATGGTCAAGAACAGCTTCGCCGACCAGAGCTTCCTGAAAGGTACGCGGCTGGTGGCGGTCAACTCGATCAACTGGGCACGGATCATGGCCCAGATCGTTTACTACTTTCACGCAGCCCTTCAACTGGGCGGCCCTGCGCGCTCGGTGGCGTTCTCGGTGCCTACAGGCAACTTCGGCGACATCTTCGCCGGGTATCTGGCGCGCAACATGGGCCTGCCGATCAGCCAACTGATCGTCGCGACCAACCGCAATGACATCCTGCATCGCTTCATGAGCGGCAATCAGTACGTCAAGGAAACCCTTCACGCCACGCTGACGCCTTCCATGGACATCATGGTGTCGTCGAACTTCGAGCGACTGCTGTTCGACATGCACGGGCGCAACGGCGCTGCAATTGCCGGGCTTATGGATAACTTCAGGCAGGGCGCCGGTTTCAGCGTCGACGAAGAGCGCTGGACTGAAACCCGCAAGCTGTTTGACTCTCTGGCGGTCACCGACGAACAGACCTGCGAAACCATCGCTCAGGTATTTGCCAGCACCGGTGAGCTGCTTGATCCGCACACGGCGATCGGTGTAAAAGCTGCACGGGACTGCCGTCGCAGTCTCGACACGCCGATGGTCATCCTGGGCACAGCGCACCCGGTCAAATTCCCTGACGCTGTGCTGAAAGCCGGTGTAGGAAAAGCGCTTGAACTGCCTGCACATTTGTCTGATTTGTTTGAGCGCGATGAACGCTGCACTGTCCTGCCAAATGACCTAAAGGCTATGCAGGCCTTCGTCAGTCAGCACGGCAATCGTGGCAAACCACTGTGACGGTATAGCCGTGTAACAACTTAGGGCCCGCCATTCGGCGGGCCTTGTCGTTTGTGCGTGCCAAACTTCAAGGACTAGCAATCTTACGGATGAGCCATTGGCAGTGAAGCAATCAAGGATGTGCGCCTTCAAGGCGTTCATGACCAGCGAATCGATCAGGTGCGCATCAGCCCTTATCGTGTTGCTGATGTCGTGTTCTATAAGTCAGACCATTACGGCGGCGCAAAGCCTGCCGTTCAAGCTCGTGGCACCGTTTCTCACGTTGCAGCCGTTGATGCTCGACGGAACCGATCGCCGCTGGCTTGCCGAGCGCGGGACGTTGCGGGTGGGAATTGCGATTGCCGACTACGAACCTGTCGACATCACCAGTGACCGCAACCGTTACCAGGGTGTCAGCGCTGACTACCTGAGTCTGGTCAGCGCCAAGCTTTCAACACCGGTTCAGGTGGTTGGGTTTGCCAAACGTGAGCAGGCAGTGGCGGCGTTACTCGAAGGCTCAATCGATATTCTCACCAGCGCCAACGGGTTTGAGAAAGGCATCAAAAAGCTCGCATTCACCCGCGAATACATGCCCGACAGGGCGGTGGTGGTCGGGCGTGGCGATGACGCAAGCCTGCTGCCATCGCTCAAGGGCAAACGCATCGTGGTGCTGGACGGTTACGCCGATGCAGGCGTCTTGAAAGCGGCTTACCCGCAAAGCGAAGTCATTCTGGCGCCCAACCTCTACAGCGCGCTTGAAGCCCTGGGCCAGGGCGATGTCGATGCATTCATTGGCAACGAGGTCATCGTCCGCTCTTATAACGCTTTGCGTCCTTACCTGGGGCTACAGATCAAGTTCGAAAGCTCGCTGCCTGCGGTGGGTTTTTCATTCGCTACCCGTGAAAGCGATCAGCGCCTGCTTAGCCTGACAGACCGAGCGCTGGCAAGTCTCGACGAGTCTGTCGGGCGTGAAGTTCTGAGCCGCTGGACAGTGGGCCTTGGCGCCGACGTAGTGCGTCACAGCATTCCGTTCAACAAAGCCGAACAGCGCTGGGTACGCCGACATTCACGGGTCATCGTCGCGTCGGGCGAGTTTCCGCCCTACATCTACAAAGACACCAATGGCCAGTGGGTTGGGCTGAACGTCGACATTCTCAACCGAATCACCCGCATGACCGGTCTGCAATTCGTTCACAAGGCAATGGGGTCCACCCAGGAAACCCTCGACATCTTGCGCAAGGGCGAGGCGGACATGAACACCAGCCTCGCTGAGAATGCCGAACGCAAGTTGCTGCTTGATTTTACCTACTCGTATGGCGGCAATAGCTGGGTGTTCGTGGTGCGCGAAGACCACTCCCGCAAGATCTCGCTGTCTTCGCTTGCCGGCAAAGTCCTGGCCCTGCCCGCCAGGCATGCCCTCGAAGACACCATCCGCAACGAATATCCCGATATCAGGCTGAGTTCGGTCGCCACATACGACGAGGCCAGAGCGCTGGTCGAGACCGGTCAGGCGGACGCGACCATTCAGAGTGAGGCCTCCGCGTGGCTGTATCCGCCCGGCAAGTTGCGGGTTGCGCGCAGTGTCGAGGGGCGGTGGTCCCCGGACCGTTTCTCGGTGGTCAAAACCCAGCCTGAGCTGGCTAGCATTCTGAACAAGGCGCTTGAGGAGTTTCCGGTGGCGGAAATGCGTGCTCTGCGAATGAAATGGCTGGGCGCGACCATCGCGCAGCCGACACTCTGGCAGCGGATTCCTCCTTGGTTTTATTGGGCTGCCGCCGTGGCGCTGCTGTTGATCGTTGTATCGCTGGGCTGGAGCAGTCGCTTGAAGGCGCAGATCCGGCAGCGCGTCAGGGCCGAGGTAAAACTCAACGATCAACTGGCGTTCAAGCGCGCGTTGCTGGACGGTATTCCTAACCCGATTTACGTTCGCGATCTTCAGGGCCGCCTGATCTCCTGCAACCGCAGTTACGAAGAAAGCTTTGGCGTCAGCTTCGAGCAGATGAACGGCCGGCGGCTGATCGATGTGGACCTGATCCCCAAATCAAGCGCCGAGCAACTGCACGGTGATTACCTGAAGCTGCTGCAAACCCAACGTCCGGTGTTCGCTGATCGAAGCATGGAGTTGTTTGGCAAGCCTATTGAAGCCTATCAATGGACGGTCCCGTTTTACCGGGCTGACGGCCAGTTGCAAGGGTTGCTCGGGGGATGGATTGATATCACCGAACGCAAACGGCTTGAGGCCGAAATCAAGGAGGCTCACCAGCACGCTGAAAGCGCCAATCAGGCGAAGACCACCTTTCTGTCCACCATGAGCCACGACATCCGCACGCCCATGAGCGCGATCATCGGCCTGCTTGAGCTAGAGCGTGAGCACGCCATACGTCGGGGTCAGGCCCCGTCGGACGGTTTGGGCACGGCATTGCGCGCGGCCAATGAACTGGTGACGCTGATCGGCGAGAGCCTGGACCTTGCGAAAATCGAGTCCGGCAGTCTGCAATTAGCCCCCGTACCAACGCCACTTCGCACTTTTTTCCAGCACACGTGTGAGCTGTTCGAGGCGCAGGCGGTTGTGGCAGGGTCCCGCCTGATCCTTGATCTCGAAGAGCAGGTTCAGGGCCACTACCATTTCGATCCTCAGCGGCTGCGCCAGGTGCTGCAAAACCTGATTGGCAATGCGCTGAAATTCACAGCGGATGGAGCAGTGACTGTCCACGTGAGATTGAGCGCAATCGAAACGAACCAGGTGCGGTTGAAATTCTGCGTAGAAGACACCGGAATCGGCATGACGCAAGAGCAGCAACGCGGACTGTTTCAACCGTTCGCTCAGGCGCACGTGCACTCGGCCGCTGCTCACAGCGGAAGCGGCCTGGGGTTGAGTATCTGTCGCGAACTGGTGACGTTGATGGGAGGGCAGATCAGCCTGGACAGCGAGGCAGGGCAGGGGACTAAGGTCTCGGTCGAAATGACGCTGGTCTGCGCCACGCCACCCCTCGCCGCCGAGCCAGAGCATTCGCCGATAGGCATGGCGGCGCTGCCCTTGCGGGTGCTGGTGGTTGACGATGTCGCCGCTAACCGTCTGGTGTTGACTCAGCAATTGGAGTTTCTCGGGCATGAGGTCGTTGCAACCCACGCCGGGGACCTGGCACTGGCTTTGTGGAGAGAAGGGCTTTTCGATGCAGTGTTCACGGACTGCAACATGCCTGACGTGACCGGCTATGAGCTGGCCAGGGCTGTCCGCGACACTGAACATCAAGAGCAACGTGAGCCCATTCTGATCATCGGCTGCACCGCTAACGCCATGCTGGAGGAGGGCGCTCGATGCGAGCGCGCGGGTATGGACGGTCTATTGGTCAAGCCGGTATCGATTGCGCAATTGGCGCAGACCCTTGAGAGCCTTGTCGCCGGTCCACGCAACGAGGCGGATTTCGACATCCGCACATTGCACCGCATGACCCAGGCCGACGAAGTGCAACTTCAGCGAATGCTCGCCGCCCTCAACGACAACCTTCTGACCGAGCAGAAGGCCGTCAGCGCGGCAATCGTCGCGCCGGACTGGAAGGCCCTCGGCGCCAGCGTGCATCGGCTCAAAGGCGTCGCTTGCCTTATCGATGCCGTACCACTGGCAAAGGCCTGCAGTCAGCTCGATAACAGCGTGCGTCAACAGTCGAACGAGTCCCTGATGCAGGCCTGTTCGCAACTCGATGACAGCATTCAATCGTTGCGCAGCAGCATCGCGCCGCACCTCAAGCACCCCACACTTTAGGACGTGTCCTATTCGGTGCAGTTTTCAGCCGTTTTAAAGTACAGGTCCACTGGCTGAAGACTGCCCGACCCGAGAGGTTTACGAGTGCGCTCGCTCAAAGTTCTGATTCTGGAAGACAACCCTTTTCAATTGATGGCCCTGCATCAGATGCTCAATGCCAATCAGGTGTTCGACGTACTGACGGCGGGCAGCGTGGAAGCCGCGCAGCGTTCATTAAGCAATCGCGGCGGCGTGGACATCGCGATATGCGACCTGCAAATGGACGGGCCGGACGGTTTGACGCTGATTCGGCACTTGGCTGAAACGGGACAGGCCAGCGCGGTGATCATTCTCAGCAGCGCCGAGCAATCGGTGCTGGATGCCGTGGCGCAGCTGGCGCGTCAGCAGGGCATAGATGTGTTGGGCTGCCTGCAAAAACCAGCATCGGTTGCGACTCTTGGGGATTTGCTAAGCCTCTGGCAGCGTCCTTCAGAGGAGGCCGTTGCGGCCGGCCCCTCAGCGGATTCACAACCCTTTACCGCGCACGAATTGCATCAGTGGCAAATGGGTCAGCCTGAGGACGATCAACCTCGTTACCCGCAATGGATTGCCCACTATCAACCCAAAGTCTCGCTGGATGGACAATTGACCGGCGTTGAACTATTGGCCCGCTGGCAGCATCCGACGCGAGGGCTACTGGCGCCGGGCCAATTCCTTCCGGCGCTTGAACAGGCAGGCCTTTGCGGTGCACTGACATGGAGAATGCTGGAGCTAGGGCTGACCCTTTCAACCGAGCGGCTTCACAGTACCGGCCGGGCATTGCCGGTTGCGGTGAACGTGCCGCCTGCCATGCTCGATCAGCCCGATTTCGTCCCGAAGCTGCAGGCAATGCTGGAGCGTTTCCCCGTTCGTGCGCAAATGCTCACCCTTGAAATCGTCGAACAGTCGGCGCGGCAAATGGCTGTCGTGCAATTCGAAAATCTCCTGCGGCTGCGCATGGCCGGGTGTCGTTTGTCCATTGATGACTTCGGCACCGGCGCTTCCAACATCCAGCGTCTGCTGGAAATGCCGTTCAATGAGTTGAAGATTCCTGCCGAGTTCGTGCGCGGAATGGCCGACGACCGGCGCAAGTCGGCAGTGGTCGCCGGGGCCATGTATATGGCGCAAAAAATGGCGCTGGATGTGGTGGTCGAAGGCGTGGAAACGGTGGATGACTTTGATGCGCTGCTCGGATTGGGCCGGCCCACGATCCAGGGCTATTTCATTGCAAGACCCATGAGTGAAGCGCAGTTGTTGCTGTGGATCGAGCAATGCAGGGAGCAGGCACCCTGGCTTGAGACCTTGCCGTTAGTCACGTGAGCCCATGTTCCTGAAGATAAATGAACAGCGCCGCATCATTGGCCAGGCCGAGTTTGCGCATGGCGTTGACCTTCTGCGCACTGACGGTCTGTTTACTGCGGCTGAGCTGCAAAGCGATGGCGCCCACTGAGTGTCCCGCCGCGAGCAGGCGAATGACTTCCAGTTCCCTGGGCGATAGCTGCTCTGGCGCGACGAGCATGTACGAACCGTAGTCCCCAGCTTCCAGCAAAATGCGCTTTACCGAGTCCGCAACGAATGCACCGCCGGCACGGACGCGGTCGATGGCTGTTGGCAGCTCGCCAGCGACGCTGCCCTTGCTCAGTAAACCGTGGACGCCGAGGGCGAGCATGGCGTTGAAAAGCCCGGCGTTGTTGAGCATGGTCACTACAATGACGGGTAAGGACGGATGCTCGCGGCGAATGCGTTCAAGCAAGCGCAGGCCGTCGTTCTGGTCCTCGACCGGCATCATGAAATCGGTCACCAGCAGATCACAGGGGTTAGTCTTCAGGCCTTTCAGCAACTCGTGTGGCGAGCTCGCCTGAGCGACCACTTGCGCACGGTTGTCCTGCTCGATCACGACCTTGAGACCGATGAGAAAGATCGGATGGTCATCCGCAAGTATGACCCGCAAAGCTTGAGGTTCAGCCGCCATCGCGACTCCTGATTCTGTTTTTCAGGGAATCTTATCTGTCACATTCGACAGGCATGCTCGAGTGCCAGGGTGCGGCAGTCACCTGCGTTGATGGCGTCAGAACTTTCCGGTGAAGTCGATGGTCATTGATAAGCGCCTTTGCATTCAAACTCTTGAGTGGTGATCCAGATGGAAAATATCAGCTTGTTACTTAGTGAAGCACTGGCACCTTATCAAGCAAGTCTCGGACCTGTCGGCACGCACGGCGAGCGTCTGGTGACTGTGCGCAACACCGCCGGTGCAACTGTGATTGAACATGTCTTTTTTGCCGCTCAGTTGTGCGACCGTCGCCAACTGACCGATGTTGTCGACGGTCTGCACCGCGACTTGATGGTAGCCGAAGGACGTATCGAACCGTGCGTCATCGCGGCCATGCGAAATGCGACACAAGTCGCAGCTTTCGCCACCACTCGGGCATTTGTTTAAGTCTGCGGGAACCTTGTGCAGGAACAAGGCTCCTATTGAATACGCCAGGTTCAGCCATTGTGCTCCGATGATTGATACCTGTCGTACGGGCCCAAGATGGGTCGCGGTTTACCCCGAGCAGTCTCCCCGCTGCTCGGGGTTTCTTTTTGCATGCGATTTGCCGGTACGTGCCGTCAGGTGCGCTTTCCCGACTTACTGATCAGCAAAGAACGTCTTTGCGTCCTGTAGGTATTCTTCTCGTTTGGCCATCCATTGCGCATAGAAGCCGATCAACCGGGTGCTGCGCAGCACGCGCATTTCTCGGTTGATCATGTCCATGGCTCGCTGTCCTTGCTCAGAGTTCGAGCAACCGATATGCGCGAACTGATATTTGGGCACGTCCTTGACCGGGTAAAACTCCAGCTCGTTCAGCGGCACGCTTTGTTGCTGGGCGTGGAATCGAGCTTCCGGCCAGTAGCTGATGAACGCCTCAAACCGCCCGGCACGTTCCATCTGCAGCATGCTGCCCACCGCAGCATTGCCGTAATGCAGCACCAGATTGTCTTGCGGGTACTGATGCAGCACGTTGTCGATCACTGGCCCGTAGCTGCGTTCGGCAACGATCCCGATCTTAATCTTCCTGCTGTTCAACACCTGCGCCAGATCAAGGCGCCCGTCTTCGGAGACGAAAGGCGCGAACAGCGCGTGGTCTTTTTGATTGATGGTCACGCCATTGGAGGGGGTTGCGTACGTAGGGATCGAAAACAGAATGTGTTTTGCCCGCTCCTCTGTCCAAAGCAGTGTCGGGTCGCAAGCGAATACCTCGGGGTCCTGAAGCATCTGCGTGCCACGAGCCCGGTTGACATGCATGATCTGGTGGTTGTATTCGGGCATCTGCGCGATCAGTTCCGGTATCAGCCTGTCGATCGCACCCTGGCCCCGGAGTGGCCCGTAAAAAATGTTCAGCGGTGGAAAGTCACGCACCAGCCAGATCAATGTCTCTTTCGCCTGACTTTGCCCCGGCAGCGCCGCGAGCAGCGCCATCAGGATCGACAGAGCGAGTAGGCCGGGTCGGGCAGGCCGCCAGTATCCAATGACCATCCGTTGCAGTAATCCTTGAAAAAAGTCCGACGTCAGTTCAGATAAACCAGCCGCCACTCCCAGGCGATCGAGGCTGACAGTGCGGGAAGTCCAATCCCGAAGTTGCAGGGCAGAGGGTCTCTGCTCAGGGTATCGGCGTTGTGTATCAATTGTTTAACAGTTGTACACGAAGATGAGTCAGCTGTTGCGGGCCGATCCGATGAGTCGATTTTCGTCACCCCGTCGCCCGATCTCCCAGTTCGGTCGTTCAAGGCGACGTGCATCGGTTAGACTTGCGGCCTTTCCCGTCTTCAGAAGCCCGTTCATGGCCCAGCCGTCCACGACTTACAAGTTCGAACTCAATCTCACCGACCTTGATCGCTCGGTTTACGAGAGCGTCAAGCAAACCATCGCGCGCCACCCTTCGGAAACCGAAGAGCGCATGACCGTGCGCCTTCTGGCCTACGCCTTCTGGTACAACGAGCAACTGTCATTCGGGCGTGGTCTGTCAGATGTAGACGAACCAGCCCTGTGGGAAAAAAGCCTGGATGATCGGGTGCTGCACTGGATCGAAGTCGGTCAGCCCGATGCTGACCGCCTCACGTGGTGTTCGCGTCGTACCGAACGCACCAGCCTGCTCGCGTACGGCAGCCTTCGGGTGTGGGAAGGCAAAGTCATCCCTGCGATCAAAAACCTGAAAAACGTCAATATCGCTGCCGTTCCGCAAGAGGTGCTGGAGACCTTGGCCAAGGACATGCCGCGGGTGATCAAGTGGGATGTGATGATCAGCGAAGGCACGATTTTCGTAACCGATGATCGCGGTCAGCACGAAGTTCAGCTGCAGTGGCTGGCAGGCGAGCGAGGCTGATCCTCGCTGTGCAACGGTGTCACACCCGAACCTGTTTCAGAAAAAAATCCTAGCGGAACCTGCATGCGCATCGAACCTCGTCTGTTGCCTGACACCCTGCCGTTTCTCGGCGACTTGCCACCCTTGCTGACCCGCCTGTATGCGGCGCGCGGCGTGCTCTCTCAAGACGAACTGGACAAGGGCCTGGCAAGGCTGATTCCGTATCAGCAGCTCAAGGGAATCGACGCGGCCGTGGATTTGCTGGTGACCGCGCTGCAGCAGCGCCAGCGCATTCTTATCGTCGGCGACTTCGATGCCGATGGCGCCACCGCAAGCACCGTGGGTGTGCTCGGATTACGTTTGCTCGGCGCAGCCCACGTGGATTATCTGGTGCCCAATCGCTTTGAGTTCGGCTACGGCCTGACGCCGGAGATCGTCAAGGTGGCGCTTGAGCGTACGCCGGACCTGCTGATGACCGTGGACAACGGCATCTCCAGTGTCGAAGGCGTGGCGGCGGCCAAAGCGGCGGGTTTGCAGGTACTGGTCACCGATCACCATTTGCCCGGTCACGAACTGCCGGCGGCCGATGCCATCGTCAACCCTAACCAGCCCGGCTGCACGTTTCCGAGTAAGTCGCTGGCAGGTGTGGGCGTGATTTTCTACGTGCTGATGGCGCTGCGAGCGCGGCTGCGGGACACAGGCTGGTTTGAGGCCAATGGCCGCGCCCAACCCAATCTGGGTGAGCTTCTGGATCTGGTCGCGCTGGGCAGTGTTGCCGACGTGGTGCCGCTGGACGCCAACAACCGGATTCTGGTGCACCAGGGCCTGATGCGTATTCGGGCCGGGCGAGCGCGTCCGGGGCTGCGGGCGATTCTCGAAGTCGCCAAGCGTGAGCCGTCGCGCATCACGTCGACCGATCTGGGATTCATTCTGGGGCCACGCTTGAATGCCGCCGGGCGTCTGGACGACATGAGCCTGGGCATCGAATGCCTGCTGTGCGAAGACGAGATCCAGGCGCGCGAGATGGCGGTCAAACTGGACGAGCTGAACCAGGACCGCAAATCCATCGAGCAGGGTATGCAGCGCGAGGCGTTGGCGCAGCTCAAGGATCTGCCGCTTGAATCCATGCCGTTTGGTTTGTGCCTGTACGAAGCCGAATGGCATCAAGGCGTGATAGGCATCCTCGCGTCCCGTATGAAAGAGCGCTATCACCGCCCGGTCATCGCCTTTGCCAGCGCTGGGGAAGGCGTACTCAAAGGGTCGGCGCGTTCGGTGCCGGGCTTTCATATTCGCGATGCGCTGGACGCAGTGGCGGCCAGGCATCCTCAGCTGATCAGCAAGTTTGGCGGCCATGCGATGGCGGCGGGGCTGTCGCTGCCGGCGGAGCATTTCCCGGCGTTTGCCGAAGCGTTCGATGCCGAAGTCCGGCGTCAACTCAACGAAGAAGACCTGACCGGGCGACTGTTGTCAGACGGCACCCTGGCGGTCGAAGAGTTTCACCTTGAACTGGCGCGGGCTTTGCGCAATGCAGGGCCTTGGGGTCAGCATTTTCCGGAGCCTCTGTTTCACGGGGTGTTCCAGCTGGTGGAGCAGCGCATCGTTGGCGAGCGGCACTTGAAGATGGTGCTCAAGACCGAATGTGGCAGCGTCAAGCTCGACGGCATTGCATTCAGTGTTGACCGCGACGTGTGGCCCAACCCCACCATTCGCTGGGTCGAGCTGGCGTACAAGCTGGACCTGAACGAATTCAGGGGCAATGAAACGGTTCAGCTGATGGTCGCTCACCTTTCGCCACGCTGATCACGGCGGCACTATCTTGGCTGAACCCTCGCTTCTCTCACGTTGTCGATTAGGCTCAATGTTCTGAAAAGGCACTGTGCCTGGAACCCTATTTTTCGACTTGAGAGGTCCCCATGAGCCTGCTGCTTGAACCCTACACCCTTCGTCAACTGACGCTGCTGAACCGCATCGCGGTGTCTCCCATGTGCCAATACAGCTGCGTTGATGGCCTGGCCAATGACTGGCATCTGGTCCACCTCGGCAGCCGCGCAGTGGGTGGCGCGGGTCTGATTTTCACGGAGGCCACTGCGGTCACTAAGGACGGACGCATCACCCCCGAAGACCTCGGCCTCTGGAACGATGAGCAGATCGAACCGTTGCAACGCATCACGCGTTTCATTGCGGCCCAAGGTGCCGTCGCGGGCATCCAGCTGGCGCACGCCGGACGCAAGGGCAGCACTTGGCGGCCATGGGTGAGCGAGCAGGGCACGATCCCGACCGAGCAGGGCGGCTGGCAGCCGTGGGGTGCATCGGACATCGCGTTCGATTCCCATCACAAAGCGCCGACGCCGCTGGATGAGGCTCAGATCAAAGAAGTGATCGACGCCTTTGTCGCCTCTGCCAAACGTGCGCTGACTGCCGGTTTCAAAGTGGTTGAATTACATGCGGCGCATGGCTACCTGCTGCACCAGTTTCTCTCCCCGCTGAGCAATCAGCGCAGCGATCAATACGGTGGTTCGTTCGAAAACCGTATCCGCCTGACGCTGGAAGTTACTGAGGCGGTGCGTGCTGTATGGCCGGAAGATCTGCCTGTGTTCGTGCGGGTTTCCGCGACCGATTGGGTAGAGGGGGGCTGGACTGTCGACGAGACCGTTGAGCTCTCACGGCGCTTGAAAGCCTTGGGCGTGGACTTGATCGATGTGTCATCGGGTGGCTCGGCCGCCAAGGCAGAGATTCCGGTGGGGCCGGGTTACCAGACCCGATTCGCCGAACGCGTGAAACAGGAAGCAGGCATCGCGACGGGCACGGTGGGCATGATCACCGAGCCTGCCCAGGCCGAACACATCCTGCGCACCGGTCAGGCGGATATGGTCCTGTTGGCGCGTGAGCTGCTGCGCGATCCGTACTGGCCGCTGCACGCTGACGAGCAGTTTGGCGCAAAGAAAGCAGTCTGGCCCGCACAGTACCAGCGCGCGACTCACCGTGATCAGCCGATCCACGAGTCCGACCTGCGCGACTGATCCTGTCGCACCTGTAGGCGCCGCGGTGTTGCTTTCCCGGCGCCTTTTGGCGCTCAACGCCCGCCCATTATCGTGATGTAGTCCTCAGCCCATCGGCTGTAGGGCACATACCTGCCGCCTTCGGCTTGTGGGGTTTTCCAGAAGGCGATCTTCTCGAACAGGTCGGTACCGTTTGTGGTGCAGCCCTGTGCACCCAGCAAATCGCTGGCATTGCAGGCTTGCGGTACGACGGGCAACGACCCAAACCAGGCCGCTATGTCGCCCTGAACCTTGGGTTGCAGCGACCAGTCCATCCATTTGTAGGCGCAGTTGGGGTGTTTTGCATCGGCGTGCAGCATGGTGGTGTCTGCCCAGCCGGTGGTGCCTTCTTGAGGGATGGTCGATGCAATGGGCTGTTTGTCCGCTCGCAGCCCATTGACCATGTAACCCCAGGAACCGGAGGCCGCGACGCCTTCGTTTTTCACGTCACTCATCTGCACCGTCGGGTCGTGCCAGTACCGGTGAATCAGCGGCTGCTGTTTTCGCAACAGCTCAAGCACCGCCGAGTACTGGGTTTCGGTCAACTGATAAGGGTCTTCGATTTCCAGATCCGGTTGTTCTGTCTTCAGGTACAGCGCGGCATCGGCGATGTAGATAGGCCCGTCATAGGCCTGTACGCGGCCCTTGTTCGGTTTGCCGTCCGGCAGGTCCTGAGCCTCGAACACCACGCTCCAGCTCACGGGCGGAGTCTTGAATATGTCGGTGTTGTACAGCAGCACGTTCGGCCCCCACTGATAGGGCGTGCCGTAGATTTTCTTATCGACCACATACCATTGGCCGCCCACCAGACGCGGATCTAGGTTTTTCCAGTTAGGGATCAGCGACGGGTCGATAGGCTGCACTCGCTTGCCGGCGATCAATCGACGCGATGCATCGCCTGATGCGGTCACAAGGTCATAACCGCCTGTGGTCATCAAACTGACCATTTCATCCGACGTTGCGGCGGTCTTGACGTTGATCTTGCAGCCGGTCTCTTCCTCGAAACCGCTGACCCAGTCATAAGCCTTGTCGTTGTCGCCACGTTCGATGTAACCCGGCCACGCCACGATATCGAGCTGGCCCTCGCCCTCGCCAACAGCCTTGACCGCTTCGGCTGCCTGCAACGTGCCACTGGCAAACAACGCGGTGATTACTGCGCTCAAAAGAGCGGTTTTGTGCACTGACATCGTGGGTGTTCTCTTCATTCAAGTGTTTTGGCAGGAATTCAGTGGATCAAAGGTTTTTCGCTCAAGGCCCCAACGGTCATCGTTCTTTAGGCCCGTGACGCGGCAGTGTGGGTTCAGTTGACATCTTCGCGCCAGCGCTCCAGGTGCAATTTCACTCGCAAGCAGCGCTGCGGTCGCATCAGAGACTAGCGGTGGGCCAAGTGCACGACAAATGCTTAATGCTGGCCGCCGTGCCTGATCAAATCGATCCACAGCGCTTGATTCGATCGGCCAGCGGTATCCGTAACATCTGGAAGCACTCCCGGGAACAGCGTGATTACAGTTCGTTTTAATCTGCCAGCCGTTGAATTTTCCGACGACAACTCAGGAGAACTCCTATGAACACCCGTGGTTTGCTCGATCAGTTGCTTAAATCCGGCCAAGAGATGCTGCAGAGCAAAACCGGCGGCGCTGCTCGCGCTCCCGGCAAAAGTGGTAGCCAGGGCGGGCTGAGTGATTTGCTGGGCAAAGTGGGCGGCGGCAATCTGGGCAGCTTGTTGTCCGGTGCAGGCGGCGGCGCGGCAGCTGCAGGCGCGATGGGTCTGCTGCTGGGCAATAAAGGTGCCCGCAAAATGGGCGGCAAAGTGTTGACCTACGGCGGGCTGGCCGCGCTGGGTGTGATTGCCTACAAGGCTTATGGCAATTGGCAGGCTAATCAGGGCAACGCGCCACAAACCGAGCCCCAGACCATCGACCGCGTGCCACCCGCGCAGGTTGAGCAGCACAGTGAAGCGATCCTTCGCGCACTGGTGGCCGCTGCCAAAGCTGATGGGCATGTCGATGATCGTGAGCGCGAGTTGATCGAAGGCGAATTCACCCGCCTGACCGGCGATCAAGAGTTGCAGCACTGGCTGCACGCCGAGCTGAACAAACCGCTCGACCCGTCCGACGTGGCCCGCGCTGCAAAGACCCCGGAAATTGCTGCAGAAATGTACATCGCCAGCGTGATGATGGTGGACGAAGAGCACTTCATGGAGCGCGCGTATCTGGATGAGCTGGCCAAGCAGCTCAAGCTGGACCCGGCGCTCAAGACAGAGCTGGAGACCCAGGTTCGTCAGGCGCAGTGATCCCTGCTGAGTGACGGGTTGACTGCCCGACACCATTCCCGTCGGAACGAGGCGTGCGCCCGAAGGTCGTGATTCGGTTTCAGCCTGTGCTGAACGCGTCGGCAACTTCGCGCGCAAACCCCGCTCCAACGGGTCTCTTGGCCGCCGTCCCGAAATTTGCGCCCGCCGGCGTTCTCTTCCGCCAACACCTTCACCTGCAATCCAAAGCAATCCCCAGCAAGTCTCCATCAAGCAGCTCGCCTTGATGCCGACAACGTGTAAGAAGCGTCCGATATTTACGTCGGGAATTAAGCGAGCCAACTCGGAAAGAGTCCAGTAACGGCGTAGTCCGCTGGGCTATACTCCGGCTCGTTTTGGATCGTCCATCGGTCCGCTTCTTGAACCCGGCGTGGCCGCTGGCGTTGAACTCTTGAGGGCTGACTGTGAAGAACTGGACGTTGCGTAAACGGATTTTGGCGAGCTTTGCCGTGATTATCGCGATCATGCTGTTGATGGTAGTGGTGTCATACACACGGCTATTGTCGATTCAGTCAAATTCAGAGGCCGTCAGCAATGAGGCCCTGCCAGGGGTTTATTACAGCACCCTGACTCGCAGTGCCTGGGTCGAGAGCTACCTGCGTACGCTGGAACTGCTGGGCGAGGGCGAAGGTCGACCTTTGACCCAGGAAGAAAAAGAGCAATACAAAGAGTTCGAGGTGCGCCTTGAAACCCAGCTCAATAACTATCGGGAAACCATTTTCGATGCGGCCGATCAGGCAGGTTTCGATAGCTTCCAGCGGATGCGTCAAGTCTTCAACAAGGCCTTGAACGACACGCTCCACGCCTATGAAACCAACGATTTCACCACTGCCCGGCAGATTTTCAAAGGGCGAGTGACCCCGACGTGGGTCGACGGTCGCCGCCAGCTCAACGACATCATTTTGCAAAACAAGAAAATGGCTGACGACGCCTCGTCCGCCATTTCATCCTCGGTCACGAGCGCCAAGATCAGCATGGGTATTTCGCTATTGATCGCCGTACTGGCGGCGGGCGCCTGCGGTCTGTTGCTGATGCGCACGATTCTGGCGCCGATGAACCGCATCGTGCGAATACTTGAAACCATGCGCACCGGCGATTTGAGCGGCCGACTGAACCTGGACCGCAATGACGAGTTCGGCGCCGTGCAGACCGGCTTCAACGACATGGTGACCGAGCTGGCCGCGCTGGTGTCCCAGGCGCAACGCTCTTCGGTTCAGGTGACGACCTCTGTCACTGAAATCGCTGCCACCTCCAAACAGCAACAGGCCACTGCCACGGAAACCGCCGCGACCACCACTGAAATTGGCGCGACCTCGCGTGAAATCGCCGCCACCTCGCGTGATCTGGTGCGCACCATGACCGAAGTCACCTCAGCCGCCGACCAGGCGTCGACCCTCGCAGGCTCCGGCCAGCAAGGCCTGGCCCGCATGGAAGAAACCATGCACTCGGTCATGGGCGCTGCCGACCTTGTGAACTCAAAGCTGGCGATCCTCAACGAGAAGGCCGGCAACATCAACCAAGTGGTCGTGACCATCGTCAAGGTCGCCGACCAGACCAACCTGCTGTCGCTCAACGCGGCCATCGAAGCCGAGAAAGCCGGTGAGTATGGCCGTGGTTTTGCCGTGGTCGCGACCGAGGTCCGGCGCCTGGCCGATCAGACCGCAGTGGCCACTTACGACATCGAACAAATGGTGCGTGAAATTCAGTCGGCCGTGTCTGCCGGCGTGATGGGCATGGACAAATTCTCTGAAGAAGTGCGCCGTGGCATGTTCGAAGTGACTCAGGTTGGCGAGCAGCTTTCGCAGATCATTCATCAGGTTCAGGCGCTCGCGCCCCGCGTACTGATGGTCAACGAAGGCATGCAGGCCCAGGCCACTGGCGCCGAGCAAATCAATCAGGCGCTGGTGCAACTGGGCGATGCCAGCAGTCAGACCGTGGAGTCCTTGCGTCAGGCCAGTTTCGCCATCGACGAGCTGAGTCAGGTGGCTGTCGGTCTGCGCGGCGGCGTGTCGCGCTTCAAGGTCTGAGCCAGGTCGATGATCGAGCACTCAGCCAGACGCGGGTCGCCCGTGTTGCCCAAGCACAAGCTGTTTCTGCTGTTTCGCATCGGCACCGAACGCTATGCGCTGGAAGCCGTTGAAGTGGCTGAAGTGCTGCCGCGTCTGACGCTCAAAGCCATCGCCCATGCGCCGCACTGGGTGGCCGGTGTGTTTGCCCATCGCGGCAGGGTTGTCCCGGTGATCGACCTGAGTGCACTGACGTTCGGGCAACCGGCGCAGTCGCGCACCAGCACGCGGCTGGTGCTGGTCCATTACCGGGCCGAGGCCGACGCGCCTGCGCAACTGCTGGGCCTGGTGCTGGAGCAGGCGACCGACACGCTGCGTTGCGCGCCTGCCGACTTCAAGGAATACGGTGTCGACAACCGCCAGGCGCCGTATCTGGGGCCGGTACGCGAGGACGCTTCCGGGCTGGTGCAATGGATCCGCGTTCAGGATTTGCTCGGCCCTTCGGTGCGCGAACTGCTCTTCCCCGCGCAGCCATTGACCGTTGACGCGTTCGAGGCGATGCCATGAGTGAAGACGCGCGTTTCTTTGCGTTTCTCAAAGACCGCATTGGCCTGGACGTCGCGTCAGTGGGCGAGGCGATTATCGAGCGTGCCGTGCGTCAACGCTGCAACGCATCCCATGCCCAGGACAGTGATGCCTACTGGCAGTTGCTCAATGGCTCGGCGGACGAACAACAAGCGCTGATCGAAGCCGTTATCGTCCCCGAGACCTGGTTTTTTCGTTACCCCGAATCCTTCGCCACCCTGGGCAGACTGGCCTTGGCGCGTCTGGCCGAGCTGAGTGGCGTAAGGCCGTTGCGCATTCTCAGCTTGCCTTGCTCCACCGGCGAAGAGCCTTATTCGATTGCCATGGCACTGTTCGATGCCGGTATTGCGCCCGCGCAGTTCAAGGTCGATGCGATGGACATCAGTCCGTTGTCGATCCAGCGCGCGCGGCGTGGCGTGTACGGAAAAAACTCGTTTCGTGGCGATCAGTTCGGGTTTCGTGAGCGTTATTTTCAACCGGTCGAGGACGGCTATTTGCTGGATGAGCGCGTGCGTGAGCGGGTGGATTTCCAGTCTGGCAATCTGCTCGACCCGCACATGCCGCTGGCACAGTCAGCCTACGACTTTGTGTTCTGTCGCAACCTGCTGATCTATTTCGATGTGCCCACCCAGCAGCTCGGATTCGAAGCGCTCAAGCGCATGACCCGGGACGAAGGCGTGCTGTTCATCGGGCCGGCCGAAGGCAGTCTGCTCGGGCGCATGGGCATGAGTTCCATCGGCATCGCGCAGTCGTTCGCCTTCCGCCGACGTGACGACACGCCAGCCGAATTGCCGGCGGCGCCGTTCATCTGGCCCAATGCCGAACCCTCCAAAGCCCCGATTAAACCGATTGTTGCAGCACCTGCGCGCAGCCCGGTGCGTCCGGCAGCCAGGCCTTTCGCGAGTCCAACGCCGGTCGCTGCCTCGCCTTTGGCCAATGCGCAGGGCAGCGACGCCGACGCGTTGCTGCAAAGCATGGCGAGCCTGGCCAATGAGGGCAAAACCGCCGATGCCAAGGCGGCGTGCGAACGCTACCTCAAGGTGTATGGGCCGGTGGCGGCAGTTTTTTACTGGCTGGGCCTGCTCAGCGAAGTCGCGGGCGACGCAGCCCTGGCCCAAGGTTTTTATCGCAAGGCGCTGTACTTGCAACCCCAGCACCCTGAATCACTGGCACAACTGGCGGCTTTACTCGCAAGCCAGGGAGACCTCGCAGGTGCCAGGCGCTTGCAGGAACGCGCCGCGCGCGGCGTGAATAAAGAAGGACGCAGTCGATGAGCGCCTCACACAGCCAACTGGTCACCGACGAGGCGCAGACCATTGATGATTGCTGGAACCGGATCGGTATCCACGGCGATCGTTCTTGCCCTTTGCTCGTGGAGCACATCCACTGCCGCAATTGCGCGGTGTACTCGGCGGCCGCAACGCGGTTGCTGGACCGCTATGCGCTGGAGGTGCAGGACCGCGACGCAGTGCATTCAACCCTCTTGGCCGGCGAGATCAAGACCCGTTCCGTGGTGGTGTTTCGGCTGGGAGACGAGTGGCTGGGGTTGCCGACGCGTTGCCTGATAGAAGTGGCCAACGTTCAGACCATCCACTCGTTGCCACACCAGCGCTCGCGGGCGTTGCTGGGCGTCGCCAACGTACGTGGCGCGCTGGTGGCCTGTATCTCTCTGGTCGAATTGTTGGGCCTCGACACGTCGAGCACTGCGCCGACGTCAGCGCGAATCATGCCGCGGATGCTGATCGTCGCCGCTGATGGCGGCCCCGTGGTGGTGCCGGTGGATGAGGTCGATGGTATTCACGCCATGGAAGAACAATTGCTGGAGGCCGCTTCTGTCCCTGGTCAGCATGCAACCGCCAGGTTCACCCAAGGCGTTTTGCAGTGGAAAAGTCGCAGCCTGCGTCTGCTGGATGAACATCAGGTGTTGTCTGCCGTGAACCGGAGCCTCACATGACCCCCGACTGGATGCGTGACGCTTCGTTGTTCGAACTCTTCACCCTCGAAGCCGAGGCGCAGACCCAAGTGCTCAGCGCCGGGCTGCTGGCGCTCGAACGCAATCCTACCCAGGCCGATCAGCTTGAGGCCTGCATGCGCGCAGCCCACTCGCTCAAAGGAGCTGCGCGTATTGTCGGGGTAGATGCTGGCGTGAGTGTTTCCCATGTCATGGAGGATTGCCTGGTCAGCGCCCAGGAGGGCCGCCTGTCCCTGAAGCCGGAGCATATTGATGCCCTGTTGATGGGCACTGATTTGTTGATGCGCATCGCCACGCCGGGTGCGAGCGATGTCGGCCCCTCGGACGTCAACGGTTACGTAGCGCTGATGAACGATTTGCTCACCCCGTTGGTGACTGCGACGCCACTGGGTGAGCCGCTTTCCGCTGATGAGATGCTGCTGGCCAATGCGCAGTTACTGCTGGGCGCTGTCTCACCGGCGCCCGCCAGGCCACCCGAATACTACGCGCCGCTGCCCGTCGAGCCTCTTCCCGCGTTTCTGATGTCTGAGCTGGAGCCCGAATCCGCGCCGCTGCCAGACACCGAAGCGGACCCGGAACCGGCCGTTAAAAACAACCTGGCCCGTGGCGAACAGCGCCCGGTTCAGGGTAGCGAGCGGGTGCTGCGGGTTACGGCTGAACGCTTGAACAGCCTGCTTGATCTGTCCAGTAAGTCGCTGGTCGAAACCCAACGCTTGAAGCCCTATCTGAGCGCCATGCAGCGCGTCAAACGCTCGCAGAGCGGGGCGAGCCGTGCGCTCGACAGCCTGGAAGCACTGCTCGATGCCAATGTTGACCCGGATGCGCAAAAGGCGCTGGAAGAAGCGCGGCGTCTGCTCAGTGAAGCTCAGCATTTATTGATTCAACAAACGGCTGACCTCGACGAGTTTGGCTGGCAGGCCGGGCAGCGCGCGCAACTGCTTTACGACACGGCCCTCGCGTGCCGGATGCGGCCGTTTGCCGATGTGCTGGTGGGGCAGGCCAGGATGGTGCGCGACCTGGGCCGCTCACTGGGTAAACAGGTGCGTCTTGAGATCGACGGCGAGAAAACCCAGGTCGACCGTGACGTGCTGGAAAAGCTCGAAGCACCGTTGACTCACTTGCTGCGCAATGCGGTAGATCACGGCATCGAATTCCCGGAGCAGCGCCTGGCCCTGGGCAAGTCTGCGGAGGGGCTGATCCAGCTCAAGGCGTCGCATCAGGCGGGTCTGCTGGTGGTCGAGTTGATCGATGATGGCGGGGGGGTCGATCTGGACAAGCTTCGCACCAGCATCGTGGCCCGCAAACTGTCCCCCGCCGAAACCGCTGCGCAACTGAGCGAAGAGGAGTTGTTGAGCTTCTTGTTCCTGCCTGGTTTCAGCATGCGCGACAAGGTCACCGAAGTGTCGGGCCGGGGCGTCGGGCTGGACGCCGTGTTGCACATGGTTCGCCAACTGCGCGGCGGCGTGGAACTGGAACAGCGCGCGGGTGAGGGCAGCCATTTTCATATTGAGGTGCCGCTGACCCTGTCAGTGGTACGCAGTCTGGTGGTGGAGGTGGGCGGCGAAGCCTACGCATTCCCGCTGGCGCACATCGAACGCATGCGCGACGTGCAGGCCGATGAGATCGTGCAACTGGAAGGGCGCCAGCATTTCTGGCACGAGGAGCGCCATGTGGGGCTGGTGGCCGCCAGTCAGTTGCTCAACCGTCCGCAGAGCCAGAGCGCCGAAGAGGTGCTCAAGGTGGTGGTCATTCGCGAGCGTGATGCGGTGTACGGCGTCGCGGTGGAGCGTTTCATCGGCGAGCGCACGTTGGTGGTGTTGCCGCTTGATCCGCGGCTGGGCAAGGTTCAGGACATCTCGGCGGGTGCGTTGCTCGACGATGGCTCCGCCGTGTTGATCATTGATGTCGAAGACATGCTGCGGTCGGTGGAAAAACTGCTCAATACCGGTCGCGTCGAGCGCATCGACCGACGCAACCGTCAGATGGATGCCACACCTCGCAAGCGCGTGTTGGTGGTCGACGACTCGTTGACCGTGCGAGAGCTGGAGCGCAAGTTGCTGCTCAGCCGCGGCTATGAAGTGGGGGTAGCGGTGGATGGCATGGACGGCTGGAATGCGTTGCGCGCCGAAGATTTCGATTTGCTCATCACTGACATCGACATGCCGCGCATGGACGGTATCGAACTGGTGACCTTGCTGCGACGCGACAGCCGTTTGCAGTCGTTGCCAGTGATGGTGGTTTCGTATAAGGACAGGGAAGAAGATCGTCGTCGAGGACTGGACGCGGGCGCGGATTACTACTTGGCCAAGGCCAGCTTCCACGATGACGCTCTGCTCGATGCCGTTGTGGAACTCATAGGAGATGCGCAGGGATGAAGATTGCGATCGTCAACGACATGCCAATGGCCATCGAGGCGCTGCGCCGTGCCATTGCGTTCGAACCGGCGCACGAAGTGGTCTGGATCGCTCGTGACGGTGCCGAAGCCGTGGCGCGTTGCGCTGAGCTGACGCCTGACGTGATCCTCATGGATTTGATCATGCCGGTGATGGACGGGGTCGAGGCCACACGGCGCATCATGGCGGCTACACCGTGCGCCATCGTGATTGTGACCGTGGACCGCGAGCAGAACGTGCATCGGGTCTTCGAAGCCATGGGGCATGGCGCGCTTGACGTGGTCGACACGCCGGCCATTGGCGGTGGTAATCCCAAGGAAGCGGCGGCGCCTTTATTGCGCAAGATCCTGAATATAGGCTGGCTGATTGGCCAGCGTGACAGCCCTGTGCGTAAAGCGTCGACGCCGATTCGCGACGCTTCGCAACGGCAGAAGCTGGTAGCGATTGGCTCTTCGGCGGGTGGGCCTGCCGCCCTGGAAGTGCTGCTCAAAGGTTTGCCGGTGAATTTTCCGGCGGCCATTGTGTTGGTGCAGCATGTCGATCAGGTGTCTGCCACTGGCATGGCGGAGTGGTTGAGTTCATCGTCCGGTTTGCAGGTGCGACTGGCGCGCGATGGCGAGGCACCGCAGCCCGGCGCGGTGTTGTTGGCAGGGACTAATCACCACATTCGCCTTTTGAAAAACGGCACGCTGGCTTACACGGCGGAGCCGGTCAACGAAATTTATCGGCCGTCGATCGATGTGTTTTTCGAGAGCGTGGCCAGTTACTGGAACGGTGATGCGGTGGGCGTTTTGCTGACAGGTATGGGTCGTGATGGCGCTCAAGGGCTCAAGCTGATGCGTCAGCGAGGGTTTTTGACCATCGCCCAGGATCAGCAAAGTTGTGCGGTGTATGGCATGCCCAAAGCGGCCGCTGCGATTGACGCCGCCAGGGAGATTCGCCCGCTCGATGCGATAGCGTCTCGCTTGAAAGAGGCATTCGGCCAATGATTTTCCAGGTGATTTCACAGGCAGCCTGTGACCAGGAGACTGTTAATGCATGACTTGCAGTTGGACGACGTGAAGACGACCGACGAAAACGCCGCCATGGTGTTGCTGGTCGACGATCAGGCAATGATCGGTGAGGCAGTCCGGCGCGGGCTGGCCAATGAAGACAACATCGACTTCCATTTCTGCGCCGATCCGCATCAGGCCATCAAGCAGGCGATGCAGATCAAGCCCACGGTCATCCTCCAGGATCTGGTGATGCCGGGTCTGGACGGCCTGACGCTGGTGCGCGAATACCGCAACAACCCCATGACCCGGGACATCCCGATCATCGTGCTGTCGACCAAAGAAGACCCGCTGATCAAAAGCGCAGCCTTTGCTGCCGGTGCCAACGATTATCTGGTCAAACTGCCGGACAATATCGAGCTGGTGGCGCGCATTCGCTATCACTCGAGGTCCTACATGACCCTGTTACAGCGAGATGAGGCTTATCGTGCGCTGCGGGTCAGTCAGCAACAGCTGCTGGACACCAATCTGGTGTTGCAGCGGTTGATGAACTCCGACGGCCTGACCGGGCTGTCCAATCGCCGCCACTTCGATGAATACCTTGAGCTGGAGTGGCGCCGCGCGATGCGTGAGCAAGGTCAGTTGTCGCTGATGATGATCGATGTCGATTACTTCAAGGCCTACAACGACAGCTTCGGCCATCTGGAAGGCGACGAGGCGCTGCGTCAGGTGGCCAAAGCCATTCGCGGCAGCTGCAGCCGTCCCTCGGACTTGCCGGCCCGTTACGGCGGCGAAGAATTCGCACTGGTACTCCCCAATACTTCCCCCGGAGGCGCGCGCCTGCTGGCCGAGAAGCTGCGTCAGACCATCGCCGGCATGAGCATCCCCCACAACGCACCGACCGAGGGTTCGGTGCTGACAGTCAGCATCGGTCTGGCCACGGTCGTGCCGCAAGCTGGCAGTCACAGTCGGCAGTTGATTCAAAGTGCGGATCAAGGCCTGTATGCCGCCAAGCACAATGGGCGTAATCAGGTGGTGGTGGGGTAGGATCTGATCGGGATCAGGTCCTACCCCTGAGGTTCAAGTCGTTACGCTATCCACCAGACTGCCGGGTCAGGGTTTTACGGCCTGATCCGCCGTGCTGTAGCTGAAGGGTGCAGTGCCGGCGGCCATTTTGGTTGCATCGAGCTTGATAACGGGTAGCCAAAGTCCCCCGGTCCGGGTTGCATACTTTTGCTGGTAGGTCTTGGCCTCTGCCAACCCCTTTGGATCCAGGTAATAGAATGCCTGCAACGGGAGTTGCTCGGGAATTCCGCTGGGCCAGAGTTTGACCAAGAGTTCGTTCCATTGGTAATAACCTGAGAGCCCGGTGTACTGTCGAGCTTTAAGGCTGACATCGAACTGCGCGGCGTTCTGCGTGCTCAGTGAGCATTGATAGGAGGTGTTCGTAAGTTTGCTGAAATAGGTGTACCAGGTTGACAGCGTTGCTGCGTTCACTCCTGCGCAGGTACTCTCGTCGGCCAGGTTTGGGGCAGCGCTCCACTGCTCAACCATTCTTTCGTTTTCTCTGAGCAGACGCCCCAGATTCGGAGTTGCCTCAAGCATCTGCGCCAGCCTTGAGTCAGTTGTGAACGGGCCCACCGGGTCTTGATTGCTTCTCAACCGCTCGACGACAGCCTCATTGCTCCTGAGCAGGGTGACTAACTCAGGGTTGCTTGCAAGCAAATCAATCAAAGCCCGGTTGGCTCGTGGCTGCAATCCGCATCCAAATCCCGGTCTGCCAAACATGTCAGTCTGCGCGTTGTGCGGGTAGACGCACAGATATTCCCTCTGCTTGCCTTTACTGTTCGCTTCATTCTGAGAGAACAGCATATACCCGCTGCTTTCATACAGCCTCGTGACTTTCGAGTCCTTGCGGATGTGCTCGAATGATATCGAGCCTTTGCGTACCTGGGATGTGGGATCCCAAGGATCGAAGTTGCCATCTGTTGTTCCACGTATCGTGATGCCGTTGCAGTAGTAGGAAGGCAGATTGTTGTCGCAGGCGGTGCGTGTGTCGTCAAAGCGAGCATTGAGATCACTGCTATCTGTTCCCCTGTTGTTGGCTGAACCATTGGCTGAACAGCTTGGTCCCCTGTGTTGTAGCTGAAGGGAGTTCCGTTCAACTGGTTCAAATCAAGTTTGATGATTGGCAACCAGTCTCCGGTGCTGGTTTTGTATTTGGTTTGATAGTGTCGGGCTTCTGTTAGCCCTGTGGTGTTTTTGTAAAAGAACGCCTCAAGTGGCAGTTTTGTCGGGATATTTTGCGCCCACAATCCAACCGTTAGCTCGTTCCAGAGCGCCTCCATGTTAGGCGGGCGGTTTGCCCGCACTTGCAAGCTCACACTAAACTGCGACGCATTTTGAGTACTCAGTGAGCACTGATAGTCGCGATTAGGAATCGTCTTTGTATATGGGTACCACCCCGTTAGCGTTGTCGCGTTGACAGAGCTGCACGTACTGATATCCGCCGCAGCGACTCCCCGAGGTTTGAGGCCACAACCCTGGGCGCCGCGGACACCAACAATCGTACTTGCGTCATAGGCGTAGATGCACAGATAGTCGACCGCCTTTCCCTGCGCGATGGCCGCTTGCTGGGGCAAAAATGTGAAGCCGCTGTCGTGGTAGAGGTTTTCAACTTTGGCATCAAGTCTCATGTAAGCGAACGACACTGCGCCTAACTTTACAGCGGTCGGGCTTGGATCCCAAGGGAAGAAGTTACCGTCTTGGGTAGCCCGTATAACGACTCCGTTGCAGTAATAGGCCGGTTGGTTAGCGCCACATGCCGCACGCGTGTCTTTATATCGGTTATTCATATTTTCAGCGATGACAGCGCCAGGAGACCCAGGCGGCGGGGTTACTGGGGGAAATCCGTTTATTACTTTGACTGTCAGTGGTGCGGAGATCACCAGTGCGTTGTCACCAACGCCAACGCTGGCAGTCACGGTCGCCGACCTGCCTACGCTTTGTGTGATCATTGCTTGCGGTACCTTGAATATTAATGGACGCGTGGCGCCGACTGTTTGAACAGCCAAGTTATAAGTCGACAATCCTATATAGCGCAGTCCAACCGTATCGCCGTTGTTCATGCCGGGGTACGTCACTTCGACCGTCCCATCCGTGGTGAGTCCGCCCAAGTAAAATTCGCCCGCTGCCGTGGTTCCTTTCAGCACTGGGGGCGGGGCCACAAGTTGCGGCGAAACGTTGGATGTCAACTGAGCGTCGTTGGCAGTGATGGATGTCTCGACCATAACGGTGGAATGGATGCAGCCGGAAAAAACCACTGCCATAAAAAGCACATTATAAGAATTCCATTTCATGATGAGTTTCTCAGATAGGAAAATAATGAGGCGGCTCTGTCTCCTTCTGTGTATCCAGCAGATCAGTTATTTATGTAGATGAGTGCGCGGGGCGTTTTATATTGATTAGAAGTTAAGTGGATAGCGAATTGTTCTAGGCGTGATTCTTAGCCATGCATCATGGATTGTTCTCCAGGGTTGTTGGTTTTTCAGTGGCACTGACGGTGAAATAGGGTGGCTGGGACGATCAATCTTTTTGAGCAGTCCACTCTGCCCAACGGCCTGCCATCCCAAGGCCGGCTAGGGTATACTCGCCGGCTTTGAAAATTTCGCCTGCGAGTGCTGCCTACCATGGAAATCAACCCGATCCTAAACAGCATCAAGGACCTGTCCGAGCGTTCCGAAACCATTCGGGGGTATCTTTGACTACGATCACAAACATGATCGTCTGACCGAAGTTAACCGCGAGCTCGAAGATCCAAACGTCTGGAACAAACCCGAATACGCACAGAGTCTGGGCCGCGAGCGTGCCTTGCTTGCACAGATCGTCGACACCCTGGACGAAATGTCCACCGGGCTGGTCGATGCCAAAGACCTGCTGCTGATGTCGGCCGAAGAAGAAGATCAGGCTGCCGTCGATGACGTTGCCGCCGAAGTCGAGCGCCTGCGCGAGTCGCTGGAAAAGCTCGAATTCCGTCGCATGTTCAGCGGCGAAATGGACCCCAACAACGCCTACCTCGACATTCAGGCGGGTTCTGGCGGGACCGAAGCACAGGACTGGGCCAACATCCTGTTGCGCATGTACCTGCGCTGGGCCGACAAACGCGGTTTCGAAGCCATCATCATGGAATTGTCTGCCGGTGAAGTCGCCGGGATCAAAGGCGCCACCGTGCACATCAAGGGTGAATACGCCTTTGGCTGGTTGCGGACCGAGATCGGCGTACACCGCTTGGTGCGCAAGAGCCCGTTTGACTCCGGCAACCGTCGTCACACCTCGTTCTCTGCGGTGTTCGTGTCGCCGGAGATCGATGACAACATCGAAATCGACATCAACCCGTCCGACCTGCGTATCGACACCTATCGCTCATCGGGCGCCGGTGGTCAGCACGTAAACACCACTGACTCGGCGGTCCGGATCACCCACGTTCCGACCAACACCGTGGTCAGTTGCCAGAACGAACGCTCCCAGCACGCCAACAAAGACACTGCCATGAAAATGCTGCGGGCGCGTTTGTACGAGCAGGAAATCCAGAAGCGCAATGCGGCCTCGCAAGCGGTCGAAGACACCAAGTCGGACATCGGCTGGGGTCATCAGATTCGCTCGTACGTGCTGGATGCCTCGCGCATCAAAGACCTGCGCACCAGCGTTGAACGCAGCGACTGCGACAAAGTGCTCGACGGCGACATCGACGAATACCTGATCGCGAGCCTCAAGCAAGGGCTTTAAATACCTGGCACTGCGGTGCTGGCGCTATCTGTCGGACAGAGCGCGCCGCCCGCGATCCCCTGCCGAAGGCACGGGGGCAACGAACCTGTGATGGAAAATCTAAAGACATGAGCGACCAACAACTCGACCCGCAAGCCCTGCAACAGGAAGAAAACTCCCTGATCGCCCTGCGCAAGGAAAAGCTTGCCGCCGAGCGCGCCAAGGGTCAGGCCTTCCCCAACGACTTCCGCCGCGACAGCTACTGCAATGACCTGCAGAAACAGTACGTGGACAAGACCAAGGAAGAGCTGGCAGAGGCCGCTATCCCGGTCAAGGTTGCCGGTCGCATCATGCTCAACCGTGGCTCGTTCATGGTGATCCAGGACATGACCGGTCGCATTCAGGTCTACGTCAACCGCAAGACCCTGTCGGAAGAAACCCTGGCCTCGGTCAAAACCTGGGACATGGGCGACATCATCGCTGCCGAAGGCACGCTGGCTCGCTCCGGCAAGGGCGATTTGTACGTCGAAATGACCACCGTGCGCCTGCTGACCAAATCCCTGCGTCCGCTGCCCGACAAACACCACGGCCTGACCGACACCGAGCAGCGGTATCGCCAGCGCTACGTTGACCTGATCGTCAACGAAGAAGTGCGCGAAACGTTCCGCGTTCGCTCCCAGGTCATCGCCCACATTCGCAGCTTTTTGATGAAGCGCGACTTCCTCGAAGTCGAAACGCCGATGCTGCAGACGATCCCGGGCGGCGCCGCTGCCAAGCCGTTCGAGACGCATCACAACGCGCTGGATCTGGAAATGTTCCTGCGTATCGCGCCAGAGCTTTACCTCAAGCGCCTGGTTGTGGGTGGTTTCGAGAAGGTGTTCGAGATCAACCGCAACTTCCGTAACGAAGGCGTCTCGACCCGTCACAACCCCGAGTTCACGATGCTTGAGTTCTATCAGGCGTACGCGGACTACGAAGACAACATGGACCTGACCGAAGAGTTGTTCCGTGAACTGGCGCAGCTGGTATTGGGCAGCACCGACGTGCCGTACGGCGACAAGGTGTTCCACTTTGGCGAACCGTTCGTGCGCTTGTCGGTGTTCGATTCGATCCTCAAGTACAACCCTGAGCTGACAGCCGATGACCTGAACGACATCGACAAGGCGCGCGCCATCGCCAAGAAAGCCGGCGCCAAGGTGCTGGGTTTCGAAGGCCTGGGCAAGTTGCAGGTGATGATTTTCGAAGAGCTGGTCGAGCACAAGCTGGAGCAGCCGCACTTCATTACCCAGTACCCGTTTGAAGTCTCGCCGCTGGCCCGTCGCAACGACGACAACCCGAACGTCACCGACCGTTTCGAGCTGTTCATCGGTGGTCGTGAAATCGCCAACGCCTATTCCGAGTTGAACGACGCGGAAGATCAGGCCGAGCGCTTCATGGCGCAGGTGGCCGACAAGGACGCGGGCGACGACGAAGCCATGCACTACGACGCCGACTTCGTGCGCGCGCTGGAATACGGCATGCCGCCAACAGCGGGCGAGGGCATCGGTATTGATCGTCTGGTCATGCTGCTGACCAACTCACCATCGATTCGCGACGTCATCCTGTTCCCGCACATGCGGCCGCAGGCGTAAATGATGTAAAAAGAAGCCGCCTTGATTGGGCGGCTTTTTTTTGGCTGTTCAGTGAGTGTTCAGGCGCCTGCACGAATGCTATCGCGGGCACAGAAGACCGTAATATTGTAGGAGCGTGGCTTGTCCCGCGATCGGCTGCGCAGCAGTCGTCATCGCAATCAGCGAATTATGCCCAGTCCACTGCCGGTTCCCGGCAGATCGCGGGACAAACCATGCTTCTACAGTGGATCGCGTTCCAAAGTAGGAGCGTGCTTGCCCGCGAAGGCGTCGGTCCAGGCGATAAAGATTTCCTGCCCAATCCAACACAACGCACCAAAGAGGAAAACCTTTCGTGAACCGTACGATCTCTCAAAAGGGAGCCGCAGGCCTTGCAACGGCTGTGGCAGAGAGTGTTCAGTATCAAGGCCGCAAGGCGAGTCGACAGGGCAGCGAGCAGCGTCGACAGCTGATTCTCGATGCCGCCATGCGCATCGTCATCCGCGACGGCGTGCGCGCAGTGCGTCACCGGGCGGTGGCTGCGCAAGCCAGCGTACCGCTCTCGGCGACCACCTATTACTTCAAGGACATTGACGACCTGCTCACCGATGCCTTCGCCCAATACGTCGAGCGTAGCGCGGCGTATATGGCCAAATTGTGGGCGAACACCGAACTCGTCTTGCGCGAAATGCTGGGTGGCAACGATGGCAACGATGGCAGCCACGCAGCCCGAGCACGGTTGGCCGATGAAATTGCGCGCATGGCCATGGACTACATTCGTCACCAGTTGCTGACCCGTCGTGATCAATTGATCGCCGAACACGCGTTCCGCCAGGAAGCGTTGATCAATCCACGTCTGGGTGCGCTGGTCAGTGCTCACCAACAGATCCTGCTGCAAGGCAGTAGCCAGTTTCTGGAGGTCATTGGCTCTAAACAGCCTCAGCTGGACGCTCAAGTGTTGACGGGCATTATCTGTCGGATGGAGTATCAGGGTCTGCTCAACGGACCCCAACCCCATGCCGATGAAGAGATGCTCGCGGTGCTCAGTCGCCAGATGCATCTGGTATTGGGCACTGCACAGCCGATTGGCGCGTGAGGCTGCTCATTTTCAGGAGAACCCGATGAAAGCCTGGCGCGTGTTGCTCGCCGTGTCGTTCGCGTTGTTGAGCGGATGCCTGGTGACGTTCAAGGATCCCTTGCCCGCTCAAGATGCTGCCCCGCCCCGATTGTTGGGTACATGGACCAGCAAGAACGCCTGGGGCGAGCCGCTGGAGCTTGAAATCAGCCGGGCCGGTGTCAATCAATACAAGGCCGTCAGTTATCGCAAAGGTGATCGCAAGCAGCGCGATGAGTACGTGTTTACCGTATCTCGCCATGGCAGCCGCTGGTACTTGTCGGCGGCACTTCCTGAAAAATATGGCGCCCATTACGCCATGGCCGGTTTTGAGTTGATCGATAACGCGGCATCCGCAGACGAACTGGTGGTCTATGACCTGGACGTGGATCGCTTCCAGCAATGGGTCGACCAGAAGGTCTTCGCCGGTCAGCCGACCGAGACAGAGAAGGGCGCCGGGGTGTTGATTACCACACCCCTGGCTAAAGTGTTCGACTACCTGGATGACCCCGCCAATTCGGACGTTTTTCTCAAAACGGCCGAATACCAGCGCCTGGTCAAGCCGTAGTTCTGCTATCGAAAAGGAAGGTTGAGTGGACGAATACCAGCAAACCATTCGCGCGTTATCCGACCGTATCGTCGTTGCGCAGACGCCCATTCGCATACTCGATGCGGTGAAATGGGACGACACGGTCAAGCGCAATTTCCTCGCGGCCAAAGGCAAACAGCTGCCCGAAGTTGATCGCGCTTACTATGAAAGCCGTCCGCTGGGATTCGATTCCGGAGCGGTGAAACTTGAATTCCAGAACATCGAACGCGACATCACACGGCAACTGGGGCAGTTCAACCCGGTCGGCCAAATCATGCGGCGCATGTGCAAGGAATACCGCATGGTGATCCGCATGCTCGAAGCACGCGGCACACCGGACTTCGGTCTTATTTCCCAAGAGCTTTACGGCTCGGCGTCCGATGCGTTTCACGCAGGCGACCCCACGCTGGCCGATCTGGGGCTGATGCTGTCGGATTACCTGAACAACATCGCTGGCCGTGGGGACTTGAAGGACGAGCCGAAAACCCTGACGGCGAAGGATGCGGTGGCGCTGCTTCAAAGCCGCTTGAACCGGGTGTTTGGTGAAGCGGAGGGGACGATTCGGGTGTTCGAATCTGATGGCATCGTCGCTGATGCAGCAGCCGGCGCCGACTACATCAAGATCCGCAGCGATGCGATGTTCAATGAGCGAGACGTCAGGGCGCTTGAGGTCCACGAGGGGCTGGTGCACGTGGGCACTACGTTGAACGGGCAGAATCAACCGATCTGCACCTTCCTGGCCAAGGGCCCGCCTTCGTCCACGGTGACGCAGGAAGGTCTGGCGATCCTGATGGAAGTGATTGCGTTCGCGTCTTACCCAAGCCGTCTGCGCAAGCTCACCAATCGCACCCGCGCCATTCACATGGCCGAGGAGGGGGCGGATTTTCTACAGGTGTTCGACTTCTACCGCGAGCAGGGCTTTGGCATGTCGGAAAGCTATGGCAATGCCAGTCGTGTATTCCGTGGTTCTGTGCCAAACGGTCTGCCGTTTACCAAGGACTTGTCCTACCTGAAGGGTTTCATCATGGTCTACAACTACATCCAGCTGGCCGTGCGTAAAGGCAAGCTGGAGCAGGTGCCGCTGCTGTTTTGTGGCAAGACCACGCTGGAAGATATGCGCACCCTGCGCCAACTGGTGGACGAAGGCCTGGTGGTGGCACCCAAATACCTGCCCGATCAGTTCCGCGACATGAACGCATTGTCGGCGTGGATGTGCTTCTCCAACTTCCTGAACCACTTGAGCCTCGATCGGATCGAAGCGGATTACTCGAATATTTTGTAACCGGACGCGGATCGAGATCCTCTGTAGGAGCGAATTTATTCGCGAAGCCTTCAGGTTGATTCAACCCACAAGCCGCTCGGCCAATACGCGCCTACAGCGTCCGTTTCCCCCGCGTGGGGTGGCGACGTTCATAACAAAAAGGAACCCGCTTGAAGCCACTTCTGACTGTTGTAATCGCGCTGCTGCTGTCTGGTTGCAGCAGTCTGCTGTTCTACCCCGAACCCGGTCTGCCGCTGACGCCTGACAAGGCCCATCTGCAATACCGCGACGTCAACCTGACTGCCGCTGATGGCACTCAGTTACGTGGCTGGTTTCTGCCGGCCAAACCGGGGGTAGCGGTGAAGGGCACGGTGCTTCATTTGCATGGCAACGGCGGCAACATGTCGTGGCACCTGGGCGGGACGTGGTGGTTGCCTGAGCAGGGTTATCAGGTGCTACTGCTGGACTATCGCGGCTACGGTGTGTCGAAAGGCGAGCCGGGTTTGCCCGCGATTTATCAAGACATCGATGCCGCATTCGACTGGCTAGACAAAGCGCCCGAGGTGCAGGGCAAACCGTTGGTGGTCTTGGGGCAAAGCATCGGTGGCGCGTTGGCGGTTCATTATCTTGCCGGGCATCCGCAGCAGCGCGCACGCGTCAAAGCGTTGGTGCTTGATGGCGTGCCGGCCAGCTATCGTGAGGTGGCGCGTTACACGCTGGGCACGTCCTGGCTGACGTGGGCTTTCAAGCGCCCGCTGTCCTGGGTGATCCCCGACGCAGACAGCGCCATCAATGGCATCCCGAAACTGGCAGGCACACCGATGTTGCTGTTTCAGAGCCTGGACGATACGCAAGTGCCGCTTTACAACGGCATTGGCCTTTACCAGGCCGCGCCGCCGCCGAGGGTACTGCAATTGACGCGCGGGGCGCATGTACAGACGTTTTCCGATCCGACGTGGCAACAAGTGATGATTCGTTATCTGGAAGATCCGCAGCACTTCAACGGTTTGCGTCGCCTGGCAGAAGTGCCGAACTACCCTGAAGCAAGGCCGCAGTCGGCTGCGCCATTGACCGAGCCTGCGCAATGACGACGGAACGCAATGCCATCCCGCTGATTATCACCGGCGTGTGCTGCATTCTCGGCACGGTGGGCGCGTTGTGGTACTACGGTTATCTGCATTTTGCCAAGCCCGAAGACGCGCTGCTGCTTGACCAGTTCACGATGCTCAAGACGGTGCCAGGTGAAGACTACAAAGTCTCGATAGCGCCGGCCGCCCAAGTGGCGCAATGCATCGACGGGGTGCTGGTGCTGTTCGACACCGAGCAAAAAGGCCTGACCGGTGTGCTGCTCAATAGCAAGCAGCAAGCCGTGCGCTGCATGGGGCAAGACACGCCACAGCAATTGCTGCCATAGACGCCACGCGAATGAATTCTCGCCTACAGGGTGTACGCCGATTCTGTAGGAGCCAAGTTGTTGGCGATACTTCTTCAGGGTTGAACCAGTTGCGCCGCCACGCGCGAATGAATTCGCGCCTGCAGGGTGTACGCCGATTCTGTAGCAGCCAACTTGTTGGCGAGACGTCTTCAGAGTTGAACCAGTTGCGCCGCCACGCGAATGAATTCTCGCCTACAGGGCGTACACCGATTCTGTAGGAGCCAACTTGTTGGCGATACGTCTTCAGGGTTGAACCAGTTACGCCGCCACGCGAATGAATTCGCGCCTACAGGGCGTACGCCGATTCTGTATGAGCCAACTTGTTGGCGAGGCGTCTTCAGGGTTGAACCAGTTGCGCTCCCACGCGAATGAATCCGCGCCTACAGGGCGTACGCCGATTCTGCAGGAGCCAACTTGTTGGCGAGGCGTCTTCAGAGTTGAACCAGTTGCGCCGCCACGCGAATGAATTCTCGCCTACAGGTTGAGCAATTCCGGACATAAAAAAACCCCGCCTGTGCTTCCACAGGCGGGGCTTGGGGTTACAGCGTCAGTCGATTAATGCATCGACGCGCGCGGTGCAACCGGCTGGTTGTCGTTGGAAATGGTCACTTCCACACGACGGTTCATGGCACGGCCGGAGTTGCTGGTGTTGTCAGCAACCGGGTATTCCTTGCCGTAACCCTGCGACACGATGCGCTCAGGACCTACACCCATTTTTACCAGAGCCATGCGCACGGAGTCCGCGCGGCGCTCTGACAGGGACTGGTTGTAAGACGCCGAGCCGCTGCTGTCGGTGTAGCCTTCGACGATTACTTTACGGTCAGGGTTTTCTTGCAGGAACTGGGCGAGCTTGTTGACGTTGACCAGGCCGCTGGATTTCAGCTCAGCCTTGTTCAGATCAAACAGCACGTCACCGAAGGTCACCAGCGTACCGCGTTCGGTTTGCTTGGCGTTCAGGCTGTTCTGCAGGGCTTTGATCTGAGCATCGCGAGCGTCCAGACGGGCCTGAGCACGTTGGGCGGCAGCATTTTTCAGATCGCCTTCAGCGGTCTTCAGGTTGATCGTCTGCTTGGCCAGCTCAACCCGTTGGTTGGTCAGGTAAGCCAGCTGATCGACCTTCTTCTGGTCATCATCGTTACGGTATGCGGCGTCTGCCTTGTCCAGCCACTCGCTCGCATCTTTGGTTTCCAGAGCTGCCATCTGGCTGGCTTTTGGATTGCTCTGCAGAGCCGAGTAGTTGGTACGAGCCTGTTCCAGGTTCACGTTCGGTGGAGTGGAGCAGGCAGCCAGACCAACGCTCAGGGCCAGCAGGGCAGGAATAAGTACTTGTTTACGCATAATAGGTTCGTCCTTTAAATCAATGGCCAATGCTTGAGTTGCGCAGAATTACTGGGTGACAGGCTGGATCTGACGCATGCCGTCTTCACGCAGCTCGTTCACACCCTGACGCGCGTCTTGCACAGCTTTTTGAGCCTTGGCGGCCTGAGCTTTACGCTCGGCTACGCGTGCGTCCCACTCAGCTTGCTCAGCAAACTTCTTGGCTTCTTCGTATTTCTTTTCCTGCATGGCCAGTTCGGATTGCTTGAACTTGTCCTGCGCCGATTTCATCTCGACGGGTGCGTATTCAGTGCCGCCTGCGGTCACTGCGGCGTTAACGGCCGACTGGGTGACAGCATATTGCTCCGAAGGTGGTTTGCCCGCGCAACCGGCCAGGATGAAGCTGGTACCGAGAGCCAGCGCGGCCAATTTCAGCCCGCGCAGGCCATTGAATTTTGTCTTGGCAGTGCTGGTGTTCATGGTGGTCAACTCCATTGTTTTACTCCTGAAAGCTTGGTTTTTTCCATGACAGTCAATGCGCCGTGAGAGGTCGTTCCCAAAGGGCGCGATCCGCTGCCATCGGACGGCTTTTTCTGTAATGGCTAACGGTTCGGACCTTCGCGCTTTTTGAATAGTTCAGACGGTCTGGTCACAAAATTGCGAGATGGTCGTCCTGTGTCTAATGTCTGACGCTAAAAAATTGACGCAAAAAAAGACGCGCCGAGCGGGTTTATATGGGCTGGACGCGTCTTGCGTCGGTTTGAAAATGACTTCGTTATCAGGACTGCGGGATGTCTTGGCTTTCCGACAAATCATGCAAATGTCGCTTGGCCAACTCCAGAAAACGAGGCGTTAGGCCGACGTCTTCGTACAGTGGATCGCCCTCTTCGTCTGTGGCAACCACGTGCTGCCCTTTGACGTACGGAAAGCTTGCCTCCAGCTCCTCAAGCGCTGCGCCGATCAGCTCACCCAGAAGCTCCTCAGGCACGCGCTTGGGGTACATCTCGGCAATCGCGGCCAGGCGTGCAGCGGCTTCGACGTCCAGGTGGACCTCATACCCGGTCTTGGTCAGGCGACCCTTGGCGGTCTGTTCCCAGTGATTTGCGAGTTCACGAATTTTCATGCTGACCTCTTCAAAGACCCGCGTACGGGCGGGTGCTGGCGCGGGTTGAACCCTTGTGACAGTCAAGAATGGGGCTGGCTGCATCCCACTGATAGCCAGTCGAAGGGTTGCGTGCGGGTATCAATTTGTCGCTTTATACACAGTAGATAGATGAGATTTTTGCGCACGCGTTCAGTTTCGACCCTGTCGGACTGAGCCAACCTCGAACAATAACGCTAAGGAGAAGGGCGGGATGGCTGATATTGATGCACGTTTGCGCGAGGATGTTCACCTGCTGGGTGAGTTGCTGGGCAATACCATTCGCGACCAGCGCGGGCCTGATTTCCTCGAGAAGATCGAGCGCATTCGCAAGAGTGCAAAGGCAGGGCGGCGAGCATCGACACAAAGCACCGAGCAGTTGAGCTCCAGTCTGGAGAGTTTGGGCGAAGACGAGTTACTGCCGGTGGCGCGGGCGTTTAACCAGTTCCTCAACCTGGCCAACATTGCCGAGCAATACCAGCTCATCCACCGACGTGACGACAGCAAGCCTCTGCCGTTCGAGTCCAGGGTGCTACCGGAACTGCTCGAGCGCCTCAAGCAGTCGGGGCATGCGCCAGAAGCGCTCGCGCGGCAACTGGGCAAGCTGGAAATCGAGCTGGTTTTGACCGCCCACCCGACCGAGGTTGCGCGGCGGACATTGATCCAGAAATACGACGCTATCGCAGCGCAACTGGCTGCCCTCGACCATCGTGACCTCAACCGTCAGGAGCGTGCCCAGATCACAGAGCGTTTACAGCTGCTGATCGCCGAGGCCTGGCACACTGAAGAAATCCGTCGCACGCGGCCCACCCCGGTTGATGAGGCGAAATGGGGTTTCGCTGTCATCGAAAACTCCTTGTGGCACGCCATTCCGAACTACCTGCGCAAGGCCGACAAGGTGCTGCATGCCGCGACAGGTCTGCATTTGCCATTAGAGGCGGCACCCATCCGGTTTGCGTCCTGGATGGGCGGTGATCGCGACGGCAATCCGAACGTCACCGCTGCCGTCACCCGCGAAGTATTGCTGCTGGCGCGCTGGATGGCCGCCGACCTTTACCTGCGCGACGTCGATCAACTGGCCGCCGAGCTGTCGATGCAGCAGGCCACAGAGGCATTGCACGCGCTGGCCGGCGACAGTGCTGAGCCGTATCGGGCCGTACTCAAGCAACTGCGCGAGCGCCTGCGGGCTACGCGCAATTGGGCGCACGCCTCGCTTGCCGTGACCCAGCCCGCGCCCGTGGGTGTTTTACACAACAACCGCGAGCTGCTGGACCCGTTGCAACTCTGCTATCAATCTCTGCATGAATGCGGCATGGGCGTGATAGCCGATGGCCCCTTGCTCGACTGCCTGCGCCGCGCGGTCACGTTCGGCCTGTTTCTGGTGAAGCTCGATGTGCGTCAGGACTCGACACGCCATTGCTCGGCCATGACCGAGATTACCGATTACCTGGGCCTGGGCCGTTACGAGGACTGGGATGAAGACAAGCGCATCGACTTTTTGCTGCGTGAGCTGGGCAACCGCCGACCCCTTCTGCCGAGCCATTTCAAACCGGCTGCCGACACCGCAGAAGTCTTGGCGACCTGTCGCGAGGTCGCTGCTGCACCGGCGGCATCGCTGGGTTCTTACGTGATCTCCATGGCGGGGGCCGCCTCTGATGTGCTGGCGGTGCAATTGCTGCTCAAAGAAGCGGGTCTGCAACGACCGATGCGTGTCGTGCCGCTGTTCGAAACGCTGGCTGACCTCGATAACGCAGGGCCTGTGATTGAGCAGTTGCTGAGTCTGCCCGGCTACCGTTTGCGTTTGCATGGGCCGCAGGAAGTGATGATCGGTTACTCCGATTCGGCCAAGGATGCAGGTACCACTGCGGCGGCCTGGGCGCAGTACCGTGCGCAGGAAAAACTGGTGGAAATCTGCCGCGCCCAGCAAATCGAACTGCTGCTGTTTCATGGCCGGGGCGGCACCGTTGGCCGTGGGGGCGGCCCGGCACATGCGGCGATCCTGTCGCAACCACCTGGCTCGGTCGCCGGGCGTTTCCGCACCACTGAGCAAGGGGAAATGATTCGCTTCAAGTTCGGCCTGCCGGACATCGCCGAGCAGAACCTTAATCTCTACCTGGCGGCCGTGCTGGAAGCGACGCTCCAACCGCCGCCGATGCCCGAACCTGCGTGGCGCACGATGATGGATCAACTGGCTGCCGATGGCGTCAATGCCTACCGCGCCGTGGTGCGAGAGAATCCCGAGTTCGTTGAGTATTTCCGTCAGGCCACGCCCGAACAGGAGCTCGGCCGTTTACCGCTGGGCAGCCGTCCCGCCAAGCGTCGCGAAGGAGGCGTGGAAAGTCTGCGCGCGATCCCGTGGATTTTCGCCTGGACCCAAACCCGGCTGATGCTTCCGGCCTGGCTGGGTTGGGAAGCGGCCTTGAGCAAGGCGCTGGAGCGCGGTGACGGTGAAGTGCTGGCGCAGATGCGCGAGCAGTGGCCGTTTTTCAGAACCCGTATCGACATGCTGGAAATGGTCCTGGCCAAAGCGGACAGCGACATTGCCCAGCTCTACGACGAACGTCTGGTAGAACCCGGGCTGCAGCATTTGGGTACGCATTTGCGCGACCTATTGTCGCAGGCGTGCCAGGTGGTATTGGGTCTGACTCGGCAGGACAAATTGCTGGCGCACAGTCCTGAAACCCTGGAATTCATCAGTCTGCGCAACACCTATCTCGATCCTCTTCATCTATTGCAGGCAGAACTGTTGGCGCGTTCACGTGCACAGGACGCCACGCTCGATGGGCCGCTTGCACAAGCGCTGCTGGTGTCTGTCGCAGGGATTGCTGCCGGTTTGCGTAACACCGGCTGAGCCCGTTGCCTGGCGGGCGTCGTGTTATGGCGCTCGCGTGTCAGGCGCGCAGGGGATCTCAAGTGGTGCAACCGCTCAGGGTTGCACCGCGTCACACTGGCTCGCTGAAGGCCAGCAAGCTACCGATTTATCTCGGGTTACTGCGACTTTTGGCGGCTTGTGCCGCCTGTGTCGGCTGTGTATCTTGATCAGCCTTTGGCCGTTGGGTCAGTATTTCTTTTTTTCTAGATTGGCCCCGCGAGGCGAATCCGACGACATCTTTATAAAAATTGAGGAGCACAACAATGCGCGTGATTCTGCTGGGAGCTCCCGGGGCCGGTAAAGGTACTCAGGCAAAGTTCATCACCGAAAAATTCGGTATCCCGCAAATTTCAACGGGAGACATGCTGCGCGCAGCGGTCAAGGCGGGCACCGAACTGGGCCTGAAGGCCAAGACTGTCATGGACAGCGGCGGCCTGGTCTCCGATGACCTGATCATCGGCCTGATCAAGGATCGTCTGTCGCAACCCGATTGTGCCAATGGCGTTCTGTTCGATGGCTTCCCACGCACCATTCCTCAGGCAGAAGCACTGCTGGCTGCCGGCCTGACCATCGACAACGTGGTCGAGATCAAGGTCGATGATGAAGAGATCGTGCAGCGCATTTCCGGTCGTCGTGTCCATGAAGGTTCGGGCCGGGTTTACCACCTGATCTACAACCCGCCTAAAACCGAAGGCGTTGACGATGTGACCGGCGAGCCGCTGGTGCAGCGCAAGGACGATGTTGAAGCGACCGTGCGCCATCGCCTGTCGGTCTACCACTCGCAGACCAAGCCGCTGGTTGATTTCTACGAGAAACTCGAAACCAAGAATGGCAAGCCCAAGTGCAGCCACATCGAAGGCTTAGGCTCGGTAGAAGCAATCACTGCCAAGGTGCTGGACGCGTTGAGCTGATCGATTCTGCAGCGCAATGAACAACGGCCCGCTTGCGGGCCGTAGTTGTTTATAATGCCGCCACTTTTTTTGCACCCACTCTGGATACCCCGATGAGCACCTTGCTGGCCCTGGATACCGCCACTGAAGCCTGTTCGGTCGCGCTGCTGCACGACGGCAAAGTACTGACTCACTACGAGGTCATCCCGCGTCTGCACGCCCAGCGCCTGCTGCCAATGATCAAAGACCTGCTGGCTGAGGCGGGTATTGGCCTGTCGGCGCTGGATGCCATTGCTTTCGGGCGTGGGCCCGGCGCATTTACCGGTGTCAGGATCGCAATTGGCGTGGTGCAGGGGCTGGCCTTCGGCCTGGACCGTCCGGTGTTGCCGGTTTCCAATCTGGCAGTTCTGGCGCAGCGTGCTTATCGCGAGCACGGTGCCCATCAAGTGGCAGCCGCAATCGATGCGCGCATGGACGAGGTGTATTGGGGTTGCTACCAGCAGGCATCCGGTGAGATGCGTTTGCTAGGCCACGAAGCCGTATTGCCGCCAGAGCGTGCCGCATTACCGGCTGACGCCAGCGGCGACTGGTTTGGTGCGGGCACTGGCTGGGGTTATGCCGAGCGCATCGCCGTCAGTCTGGCCGGCTCGGATGCCACAATGTTGCCCCATGCACAGGATTTGCTGACGCTGGCTACATTTGCGTGGTCGCGCGGTGAAGCTATTGTTGCTGATAGCGCACAGCCCGTTTACCTGCGTGACAAGGTCGCTACCCCCAAAGCTCGCTGAGCCCGCCGATTGTAGGCGCGCGCTTGGCCGCGATAGCGTCCGTCCAGCTAGTATTGATCTGTCTGACCCACCGTAATCTCGGGCAAGGGCGCTCCTACAAGTGAGCGCTGCACGCTGTTATTGCAACCCACGTCACACAAAACACTACCGTTCGGCGCCAAAGGCCTTATTTCCGCCCGGTGGCTTTAAACGTTCTGTAATAACTGTGGTCTAGTTAACATTAGCGAGTTTGCTTTAAAGCTGCTGGCGAGATTAAATTGCCACTACAAGACGCTGAGTAAGCATCGATGCGCATCACTGGTCCCTCACAACAGTCGTACCCGATCAAACGCAAGCCGCGTAAGGGCTCTGCGCAGGTCGACGACAGCTTTGAAGATGTGGACAGCGACATCGAAGTGGTTGCCCATCAGCCGCGTCGTCAAGCCGGCAGCACAGCCAATGTGCCCGCCCGGCAGCAAGACATCATCTTCCCCCGTGCCATGAGCGCTCGCGTTGCCTACGCTTTGAGCAGCTACCTGATGACATCCACGTTCGTCGATTGGGACCTTGAGGTCGCCGGGCTCGATCTCCACGTTTGAATATCCCCAGCCCGCCTTATTACCTCGGTTGTCCGTCCTGGAGCGAAAGCGCCTGGCGTCAGACGCTGTACCCCGAAGACGCCCGCCCAAGCGACTTGCTTGAACTTTACGCCAGCGTATTCAATGCCGTCGAAGGCAACACCACGTTCTATGCACGTCCTGCGCCGACCACCGTGCAGCGCTGGGCGGACGTGCTGCCCGAGCATTTTCGCTTCACCGCCAAATTCCCGCGTGACATCAGCCACGGCGGCGACCTGCGCGATCACCTGGTGGCCGCTGAGGATTTCGTTCAGCTCATGGCCCCGCTCGGTCGGCGTGTGACCCCGTTCTGGCTGCAGCTTTCGGCAAGTTTTACGCCGTCCCGTCTCGGTGAACTGGCAGCGTTCATTGATTCACTGGACCGTCCGTTGGCGGTGGAGGTGCGAAACCTCGCGTTTTTCCAGAAGGGTGAAGACGAGAAATACCTCAACCGTCTGTTGCTCGATCGGGGCGTTGAGCGAATCTGCCTGGATTCCCGTCCGCTGTTCAGTTGCGTGTCAACCGAGCCTGCGGTGCTTCACGCCCAATCCAAGAAGCCCAAGGTGCCGCCACGGCCTGCGGCGCTGACGCAGTTTCCGCAAGTTCGGTTCATAGGTGGCCCCGAGCTTGAGGCCAACGATATCTATGTCGTGCAATGGGCGGAAAAAGTGGCGGGCTGGATTGAGGAAGGGCGCACGCCTTACGTGTTCCTGCACACCCCGGATAACCTCCAGGCGCCTGAACTGGCGCAGCGTTTTCACCAGCAGTTGATGACGCTCCTGCCGGGGCTGCCAGCGTTGCCGGTGCTCGATCGCGGGCCACAGGTCGAACAACTGGGTCTGCTTTGAGTAATGATTGGCAACTGTTGCGTCGTGACAATGGCCTGAACTGCTGAGCAGCAATTTGCACTAATCTCTGGCATCCCGACCCCAGAGAGCACTCCAAATGGATTCTTCACAGCTTCTTCGCGCCAACGTGTTCAAGGCCCTGCATGAGCGCGAAGAGGCGTTTGTGATTCCCAATCCTTGGGACGCCGGCTCGGCAAAGATGCTTGCGTCAATGGGCTTCGAAGCGCTGGCAACCACCAGCGCAGGGCTTGCGTTCGTATTGGGCCGAGCGGACGCCGAAAACGCCATCAGCCGCGATGAGTCCCTCGCCAACATCACCACTATCGTGGCGGCCACTGCACTGCCGGTTGCGGCAGACCTTGAAAATTGCTTTGCCGACTCACCCGAGGGCTGTGCCGACACACTGCTCAAGGCCGCAGCGACCGGCATCGTCGGTGGCTCCATCGAGGACGCCAGCGGGCATCCGGACCACCCCATATACGAATTCGACGAGGCGGTTGCGCGTGTGAAGGCCGCCGTTGCAGCGGTCCGTGGTTTGCCGTTTCCGTTCATGCTCACCGCGCGCGCCGAGAATCTTCTGAATGGTCGAATGGATCTTTCTGACACCATTAAGCGGCTTCAAGCCTACGCCGATGCGGGCGCCGATGTGCTTTATGCGCCGGGTTTGCGTACTCGAGAAGAGATCATCGCGGTAGTGCGCGCCGTGGCACCCAAGCCTGTGAACGTGTTGATGGGGCTCGGTGGCGTCGCGCTCAATGTGGCCGAGCTCAGTGCGTGCGGGGTCAAGCGCATCAGTGTCGGGTCGTCGCTGTCGCGTGCGGCGTGGGGTGGCTTTTATCGCGCTGCCGAGGAAATCCGTACCGCTGGTACGTTCAATTATGCGCAGGATGCACTGCCCTTCGATCAGCTCAACACGTTGTTCAAAGGCTGAGCATGCGCGGCTCGACGGTATTTTTCGGGCTGTTGTTGATCGGTGCCTGCGCTGTGTTTTCGGTCTGGCGCGGTTGGCTGGATGTGCCTGCACAGTGGGATCCCTGGGCGCCGCTGGACGTGCGTGATGAACCCAATCTGCTGACTGCCTACAAACTGTCGCGTCTGCAGGACAATCCCGAGCTGTGCGATCAGGCGCTTCGTACCTCTTCCCTGCGCTTTAGCCATCAGGCCGACAGTCCCGCTGATGCCAAATGCCCGCTCAGCAACACCCTGCGTATTCAGGGCGGCGACGTCGCCCTGAGCAGCAGTTTTCTCGCCAGTTGCCCGCTGGCGGTTGCCTACGCGCTGTTCGACATCCATGCGCTGCAACCAGCGGCCCGCGAGGTATTCGGTCAAAAGGTGACGCAGGTCGATCATCTGGGGAGTTTTGCCTGCCGCAACGTTTACAACCGAACCGAGGGCCGACTCAGCCAGCATGCCAGCGCCAATGCACTCGACATCGCCGGGTTTCGACTGGCAGACGGTCGACGTATTTCGATTCTGAGGGACTGGGAAAAGGAGGGCGATAACAGCCGTTTCTTGAAGCAGGTACGCGACGGAGCGTGCAAGCAGTTCAATACCGTGCTCAGCCCGGACTATAACGCCGCGCACCGTAATCACTTTCATCTGGACATGGGGCGCTGGCGGGTGTGTCGTTAACGGGCTGATCGCAAGTTGGTCGTCGGTTTCGGTTGGTATTCAAGCCGCCTGACGCAGGTTCTGTAAAACAATCGGGCGTGCCCAGCCGTTATCGAAATCAAGATTGCGCTGTTGCTCAATCATTTCATGGAGACTGAGCGGCTCGGCAGGTTTGTCTGCCAGGTCCCATTCAAGCTCGGCAATCGGCAGGAACAATGCGCGCGGTTCAGGGCCGGGCCCTGGTTTGGCGCTGTCGTCATAGGGCGTCAACACGGTAGGGCGCACCCAACTGCTGTCAAATTCCAGATTGCGCTGCTGCTCGATCAGCTCGCTTGCGCTGAACGGTTTGGCAGGTTTGTCGGCGAGATCCCATTCAAATTCGGCAATTGGCAAGAACAGCGGCTCGGGCGGGTTGCGCTCTGTATCCTGAACAGGAAGCGCGCGTTGATCGACGATTTTGCCCAGGGTGTTCGTGCCAGCTAAAGGCTCGCCAGTGATGCTTTGCGTCGCTGCTTCGACGCTGAATTCAGGGGTACCGCCTGAGGTGTCGTCGATCTGCTGCGCCATCGCCCGCGCGAATGCATCCTGCCAGAGCTGCGTCACGCCGCTCAGGGTCTGGGTATTGCGTACGCTGTAGTCGCCTACGTACGTCAAGTAACCTATGGAGGATGATTGCTGAATGTCTGACATAGCGCTCAGTACATACCGTGGGTTCTGGCAAAATGCCGGATACTTTTGTTATCGGCAGTTGTTGCCAATCATTAAGAAAATTTGAGCGTGTGGACACGATGAGTGAGCAACAAACGGGCAGCCGCATTCGCGTGCAGGCGCTGAGTGCTGGAGGACAGGCGCAGGCCCAGCAATGGGCGCAGCGCCTTGGTTTGCCATTGGAAGACGCCGACGCCGACTTTGCCCTGCAAGTGGCCGACGAAGGGCTGCAGTTGCAGCAGTTGGGCAATGACGCGCCAGGCGCCGTTCGAGTGGATTTCGTCGAGGGTGCCGTGGCGCACCGGCGCCTGTTCGGCGGCGGCAGTGGGCAGATGATCGCCAAGGCGGTCGGCATTCAACCTGGCGTTCGGCCCAAGGTGCTGGATGCCACGGCCGGCCTGGGCAAGGACGCATTCGTGCTGGCGAGCCTGGGCTGCGAAATGAGCCTGATCGAGCGTCAGCCCATCATTGCGGCGCTGCTTGAGGACGGGTTGGCGCGTGGACGGCAGGACCGGGAAGTTGGCGCGATTATCAGCCAGATGCGCCTGTTGACCGGCAATTCCATCGAGCTGATCCGCAACTGGGAAGGTGAGCCGCCGCAGGTGATTTACCTGGACCCGATGTTTCCCCATCGCGAGAAAACCGCGCTGGTGAAGAAGGAAATGCGTCTGTTCCGGCCATTGGTCGGCGATGACATGGACGCCCCGGCATTGCTGGAAGCCGCCCTGGCATTGGCGACGCACCGCGTGGTCGTCAAACGTCCGCGCAAAGCGCCTTGTATCGATGGGCCAAAACCCGGTTATGCGCTGGACGGTAAATCCAGCCGCTACGACATTTATCCAAAGAAAGCGCTGAAGTCGTAGTCAGGCCCTAATCGGTCTGTGGGAGCAACGTGTTGGCGAGATCCGCCACCGCGGTGTGTCAGGCCTGACGTCTCGCGAACAAGTTCGCTCCTACAGGGTTTATCACGCCTTTCGATAAGCCCGCAAAAACAGCGCCACTACTTCCTGCACGTGACGCTCGGCGCTGTTGACGTCCGGCAGTTCGCCGCAACCAATCAGCAGACGGAAATTGCACGCGCCCTTCACCAGACTGAGGAAGTGCTCGCTCGCTCTGGCGGGTGAATCAAAATGAAGGCCGTTAGTGTTGTTGATGCGCGTCAGAAACCGCTCCATCTCCTGAAGAATCCGCTGCGGACCTGCCTCGAAAAACACCCGCGACAGCGTCGGATCCTGACTCCCGAGCGCAATCATCAAGCGGTGAAGCTCCAGCGATTCCGGGCTGTTGATCAGCGTCTGAAAGCCACGGGCAATATCCAGCAACACTTTCTCAGCCGACCCATGGTGCGGCAGATCGATGAACAGCTCGGGCATCTGCTCTTCGCAGCGCGCTACGACCGCTGCCGAAAACAGCGTCTCTTTGTCAGTGAAGTGACTGTAAACGGTGAGCTTTGAAACCCCGGCTTCCGACGCTACCGCATCCATGCTGGTGCCCGCGTAGCCGTTGCGCACAAACAGGTTTTTTGCAGCATCGAGAATGGCCTGGCGCTTGACCAGATCTTTGGGACGACCAGGGCCGGAAGGGGGCATTGAATCGATTGAGGATGGGTCAGGCATATTCATTTCAATAGTGGACTGGTCAGTTCGGTAATTTTAAATATACTCGGCAGTACAATTATTCCAAGCCCTCCTTTGCGCAGGTCTCACACCATGTTTCGCGATGCTCTGTCCCTCGCCATTCCCGTCAGCCTGGTGGCGTTGCTGGCTGCCTGCGGTCAGGACGTTTCCGTTCCGGCCAAGGTACGCCCGGCCATGGTAGTGCAACCGCTGCCTTCCTCCCAATCGATGGACAGCTATCCCGGTGAAGTACGCGCCCGGTTCGAGCCGGAGCTGGCATTTCGTATCGCCGGCAAAGTCAGCAAGCGGCTGGTCGAGGAGGGCCAGCGCGTCAAAGCCAATCAGCCGCTTGCCGAGCTCGACGCCCAGGACGTCCGTCTGCAACTCGATGCCACGCGGGCTCAGGTCGCCGCCGCCGAAGCCAATCTGCAAATGGTCCGCTCGGATCGTGATCGCTACAAAACGCTTGTGGATAGGCAGATGGTCAGCAAATCCCAATACGACAACGCCGAGAATCTTTACCGCGCCGGTGATGCGCGCCTGCGTCAGTTGAAGGCCGAACTTACCGTTGCCGATAATCAGACCGGTTATGCCGTGCTTCGTGCGTCTCAGGATGGGGTGGTCGCCAAGCGCCTGGTGGAGGTCGGCCAGGTCGTCGCTGCCGGGCAGACGGTGTTTACTCTCGCCGCAGACGGTGAGCGAGAAGTGCTGATCAGCCTGCCGGAGCAGAATTACGGGCGCTTCAAGATAGGCGAACCGGTGTCTGTCGAACTGTGGACCCAGCGCGATCAGCGTTTCCCGGGGCGCATCCGCGAGTTGTCTCCTGCTGCCGATCCACGTTCGCGCACGTTCGCCGCACGGGTGGCCTTCGCAGGCGGCGCGGTGCCGGCCGAGCTGGGGCAAAGCGCGAGGGTGTTTATCCAGTCCGGGCAGAGCGTGTCGTTGTCTGTGCCGTTGTCGGCGCTGAGCGCGGAAAACGGTCTCACCTACGTCTGGCGTGTGCAAAGCGACAACACACTCAAGCGCACCGAGGTTCAGGTCGGCGCCTATGGACAGGACTCCGTGCCGGTGCTGAGCGGTCTTTCGGCGACCGACTGGGTGGTCGCGGCGGGCGTCCATGTACTGCATGACGGGGAGACGATACGGCCGGTGGATCGCAGCAATCGAGCGGTCAAACTGGCGGCGAAGGAGTAGGCCCGGATGCGTTTCAATCTCTCCGAGTGGGCGCTTCGCAACCGTCAGATGGTCCTGTATCTGATGATCCTTCTGGCTGTAGTGGGCGCGTTGTCTTACACCAAGCTGGGCCAGAGCGAAGATCCGCCGTTCACGTTCAAAGCCATGGTGATACGCACCCTCTGGCCGGGTGCCAGCGCCGAAGAAGTCGCGCGCCAAGTCACTGATCGCGTCGAAAAAAAGCTGATGGAAACTGGCGACTACGAGCGCATTGTCTCGTTTTCGCGGCCCGGTGAATCGCAGGTCACGTTTGTGGCGCGCGACAGTCTGGTCTCGGCGAAACTGCCGGAGCTCTTTTATCAGATCCGGAAAAAGATCGGCGACATCCGCCAGGCGCTTCCCGTGGGTGTGCAGGGGCCGTTCTTCAACGACGAGTTCGGCACCACATTCGGCAATATTTATGCGCTGACAGGGCAGGGGTTTGATTATGCCGTCCTCAAGGATTACGCCGACCGGATCCAGATTCAGCTGCAGCGGGTCAAGGACGTTGGCAAGGTTGAGCTGATCGGGCTGCAAGACGAGAAAATCTGGATCGAGTTGTCGAACGTCAAACTCGCGACCCTCGGGTTGCCGATGCGGGCTGTTCAGCAGGCGCTTGAGGACCAGAATGCCGTCACCGCGGCGAGCTTCTTCGAGACCCCGAGTGAGCGCGTGCAACTGCGTGTGACCGGGCGTTTTCAGACCGTGGACGAAATCCGCGACTTCCCGATCCGGGTGGGGGATCGCACGCTGCGCATCAGCGATCTGGCCGAAGTGCATCGTGGGTTCAATGATCCACCGGCGCCGCGCATGCGATTCATGGATGAGGACGCCATCGGTCTGGCGGTGGCGATGAAAGACGGCGGCGACATTCTGGTCCTTGGCAAGGCGCTGGAACACGAATTTTCACGCCTGCAAAATAACCTGCCGGCCGGGATGCAACTGCGCAAGGTGTCCGATCAGCCGGCTGCGGTGAAAACCGGCGTCGGCGAGTTTGTGCAAGTACTGGCCGAAGCGTTGGGCATCGTGCTGCTGGTGAGCTTTTTCTCGCTTGGCGTGCGTACCGGCCTGGTGGTTGCGCTGTCGATCCCTGTGGTGCTGGCGATGACGTTTGCGTGCATGTACTACTTCGGCATCGGACTGCACAAGATTTCCCTCGGCGCGCTGGTGCTGGCGCTGGGGCTGCTGGTGGATGACGCGATCATCGCCGTGGAAATGATGGCTATCAAAATGGAGCAAGGTTACGACCGGATGAAGGCCGCGAGTTTCGCCTGGACCAGCACTGCCTTTCCGATGCTGACCGGCACGCTGATTACGGCGGCAGGGTTTCTGCCGATTGCCACCGCCCAATCCAGCACTGGCGAGTACACGCGCTCGATCTTTCAGGTGGTGACCATCGCGCTGCTCGCGTCATGGGTCGCAGCGGTGGTGTTCGTGCCGTACCTGGGTGAGCGACTGCTGCCCGATCTGACCAAAATCCACGCTGCCCGGCATGGCTCCGCAAATGCGCCCGATCCCTATGGCACACCGTTTTACCGGCGTGTACGAGGATTGGTGGGCTGGTGTGTACGCCGGCGCAAAACGGTGATCATCCTGACGCTGCTGCTGTTCGTGGCATCGATAGCGCTGTTTCGATTCGTGCCGCAGCAGTTCTTCCCGGCCTCGGGACGACTTGAGTTGATGGTCGATCTGAAGCTGGCAGAAGGTGCCTCGTTGAACAGCACCACCGAGCAGGTCAAGCGGCTGGAAGCCATGATCAAAGGCCATGAGGGCGTGGAGAATTACGTCGCTTACGTGGGCACCGGCTCGCCGCGGTTCTATCTGCCGCTGGATCAGCAATTGCCCGCAGCAAGCTTCGCGCAATTTGTGGTGCTGGCCAAAACCATCGAAGACCGCGAAGCCCTGCGAACCTGGCTGATCGGTACGCTGGATGAGCAGTTTCCGATGCTGCGCCCTCGCGTAACGCGCCTGGAAAACGGCCCGCCTGTGGGCTATCCCGTGCAGTTTCGGGTGACCGGCGAGCATATCGATGAGGTTCGGGCACTGGCTCGCAAAGTGGCGGCCAAGGTGCGTGAAAATCCCCATGTCGCGAACGTGCATCTGGACTGGGAGGAACCGAGCAAGGTCGTTTATCTCAACATCGATCAAGATCGCGCGCGGGCGCTGGGCGTAACCACCGCTGACTTGTCGCGCTTCCTGCAGAGCCAGCTCACCGGGTCAAGCGTCAGCCAATACCGCGAGGACGACGAGCTGATTGAAATACTGATGCGCGGCACCGAACACGAGAGGCAAGAGTTGGGCGCGTTGTCGAGCCTGTCGATTCCGACTGCCAACGGCAGCAGCGTTGCGTTGTCCCAGGTGGCGACGCTGGAATACGGCTTTGAGGAGGGCGTCATCTGGCACCGCAACCGCCTGCCCAACGTGACTGTACGCGCCGATATCTACGGCAAAGAACAGCCCGCAACCTTGGTCAAGCAAATCCTGCCGACGCTGGAAGGGGTGCGCGCTGAGCTGCCTGACGGCTATCTGCTGGACGTTGGCGGGACTGTGGAAGACTCTGCTCGCGGACAGAATTCGGTAAATGCCGGTGTGCCGCTGTTCATTGTGGTGGTGCTAACGTTACTGATGATTCAACTGCGCAGTTTTTCACGCACGGTGATGGTGTTTTTGACCGCGCCGCTGGGCTTGATCGGGGTGACGTTTTTCCTGCTCATCTTCGGACAGCCATTCGGTTTCGTGGCAATGCTCGGGACCATCGCGTTGTCAGGGATGATCATGCGCAACTCGGTGATTCTGGTGGACCAGATCGAGCAGGACATCGCCAGTGGGCTGGACCAATGGCAGGCGATCATCGAGGCGACGGTGCGGCGTTTCCGGCCGATCGTTCTGACCGCGCTTGCCGCTGTGCTGGCGATGATTCCGCTGTCACGCAGCGTGTTCTTCGGCCCGATGGCTGTGGCGATCATGGGGGGGCTGATTGTGGCGACAGCGCTGACCTTGCTGTTTTTGCCTGCGCTGTATGCGGCATGGTTTCGCGTGAAGAAGGCAGAGTGATAACAATTCTGTAGGCGCGAACTTGTTCGCGAAGCGTCATTCCTGTTTCGACACGAAAGACGCCTCGCCAACAAGTTGGCTCCTTGTAGGTAAGGTGTCAGGTGTTATAGCGAGCCGAACACTTTTTTCGCCAGACTGGTCGCAGCGCCGGCCGGATTTGCGCGGATGCTTTCTTCCTGTTTGGCAATCATCTCGAACAAGCCGTTGAGTGCCTGTTCGGTCACGTAGCCTTCGATGTTGGCGCTCTTGGCGTCCAGCACGCCCAGGGTAGCGGCCTGACTGGCAAAGGCGTTGTACTTTTGCGCCAGCCCGACTTTGTCGGTGGACTGCTTGACGATGGGCAGGAATTTGGCGCGGATCTGTTCGCGGCTGGACGAGCTCAAGTACTGAGTGGCCGAGTCCTTGCCGCCGCTGAGAATCCCTTTGGCGTCCGCAACGCTCATCTTTTTCACAGCGTCTACCAACAAGGCCTGAGCCTGTGGCACCGCCGCCTCGGCGGCCTGATTCATGCTGTTTTCCAGCTGGTCGACCTGCGCGCCCATGCCGAACTGTTTCATTTTCTTGGCCACTTTGCCCAGGCTGCCCGGCAGCTCGATGCGCACGTCCTGGTTATTGCTGAAGCCACCCGGCACACCCAGTTGCTTGACCGCCACTTGTGCGCCTTGTGTCAGTGCGTCTTTGAGGCCGCCCGTAGCATCCGATTGCGACAGATCGCTCAACGACAGCGCAAAGACATTGGCTGACAACAGCAGGCCGGCGCACAGGCCGGTTAACGTAAGGGAGCGAGGCAGCATGAGCGGCGTCCTTTTCTAAGCAATAGGGATCGAGGTAGTGAAGCTTAGCGTGCCGGATTCAACCGGATGCGAACAGGCGGTTTTTCTTCCCGGCTCAGGTCAACGCTGTAGCGTTCGGTGCTGATCATCAACAGTTTGCCGTCCACTTCAATGCGTGCGCTGACCGCATAGGTGTGGCCTTCCACGACTTGTTTCTGATCGTACGTCAGATGGAACGGCAGCGGGACCTGGCCCTTGATCGGACCACTTTGCCTGGCCAACGTTTGCGCCGGGGCGTCTGCCAGGGACACGTCCTGGAGGCTGACGGTCAGTGTCGCAGTCGGCGGCAGCGCGATGCGTTGCAGGTAGAACACCTCGCCGTCCAGGCGGCCGCCGACGTTATCGGGCGTACTTGCGCAGGCCGCCAGAAGGGTGGCCATCAGCGTCAGGAAAATGGGTTTCATGCAAAGATCTCCTTATCATCAGGCACTCGCAAGGCGCGCTTGCCTCTGGGTAAATGTAGCCAGTTCAAGGCATCTCGGGCGCAGGCATCGCGTCTTCATTGCGATGCAGCGCCACCTGACGAATTGAAAGCCGAATCTCCGCAGGCAGCACACGCTTGGCAGCCCCTTCCGCCAACTCGCCCAACAGTTCGTGATAGCCCAGCTTGCCGGAGGCATCCTTGCGCAGCACGCCTTGGTCCTGCAGCGATTGAATGAAGTGGCGGAACAGGCTTTTGTCGAAGAACTCGGGAGCGTTCAGGCCATGCAGGATCGACAGGCGTTGAGCCATGACCGTACACAAGTCTTCCAGCTCTTCCGCGCTCAAGGTGTGTTGACCGCTGTTGAGCAGCAGCGCGATGGCCATGTAGAAGCGCTGCAACGTTTGCGCGATAGCCCGGGACAAAAGCGTCAGCAACACGAAGTGGCGCGAACTAGGCGCAGGTCGCAGGTAAACGTTGTTCTCGAAACGCAACAAACCCTGCTCGACGAACGCTTCCAGCCATTGATCCACCACCGCGTCGAGCTGATCCAACGGCCAGCGGATGAACAGTTCTGATTGCAGATAGGGGTACAAGGCGTGGGTGTACCGCAAGATTTGTTCACGGCTCATGCGTGATGAGCTTTGGAAGAAACTCGCCAGCAACGATGGCAGCGCAAAGATGTGCAGCACGTTGTTGCGGTAATACGTCATCAGGACGGCGTTCTGCTCGTCCAGATACAGAATCTTGCCCAAGGCGTCTTTCTGTTCGGACAGCAGGTCCATGCCTTTGACGTGCTCGATCAGCGCGGCGCCATTGCCTTCCGGCAACGTGGTGTGCGGCGAGTACGGCACACGTCGCAGCAGTGTCAGGTACAAGTCCAGCACTCGTCCCAGCGCTTGATCGTCCAGCGCATGCTTGTGCGTCGAGAGCAGTGCCAAGGCAACCAGATTGACGGGATTGATCGCCGCCGCTTCGTTCAAGTGCTGCGCGACGCGCTCGCCCAGGCGGGCAGTGGTTTCATGCAGCCAGTCCGGTTTGAACTGCGGGCCGAGTTGCTGAGTGCGCCAGTCCGGTTGCTCATGGTCGAGAAATTCTGCCAGCTTGATCGGCTCACCGAAATTGACAGACACCTGCCCGAACCGCTGCTTGAGCGCGCCGATGACTTTAAATATGTCGAAGATTGATTCTTTCTTCTTCGCCGCACCCCGCAGCTCGCCCAGGTAGGTGCGGCCTTCGAGCACGCGCTCGTAGCCGATGTACACCGGCACGAATACGATCGGCATGCGCGAATTACGCAGAAAACTGCGCAGGGTGATCGCCAGCATCCCGGTTTTCGGTTGCAGCATGCGCCCGGTGCGCGAGCGGCCGCCTTCGACGAAGTACTCCACCGGAAAGCCTTTGGTGAACAGCGTGTGCAGATATTCGTTGAACACGGCGGTGTAGAGCGGATTGCCCTTGAACGTACGACGCATGAAAAACGCGCCGCCGCGCCGCAGCAAACTGCCGATCACCGGCATGTTCAGGTTGATGCCCGCAGCGATGTGCGGAGGCGTCAGACCATTGCGGAACAGCAGATAAGAAAGCAGCAAGTAGTCGATGTGGCTGCGGTGGCAAGGGACGTAAATCACCTCGTGCCCTTGCGCGACGTTTTGCACGCCCTCGATATGACTGACCTTGATGCCGTCGTAGATCTTGTTCCAGAACCAGCTCAACACCACTTCCAGAAACCGGATCGCGGTGTAGGTGTAGTCCGAGGCAATTTCGTTGCCGTAATGCAGGGCTTTGTCCCGCGCTTTGGCTTCGGGGATTTTCTCGCGCTCAGCCTCGTCGAGAATCGCTTGCTTGACCAATGGATCAGCCAGCAAGCCTTTCACCAGATTGCGTCGGTGCGACAAATCCGGGCCGATGACAGCGGTTTTCAGATTGCGAAAATGCACGCGGAGCAGGCGTTGAGCCATGCGCACAGTGCGTTCGTAGCCCTTGTTTTCGTCGACCAGCTCACGCAGATGGATCGGTGCCGAGAACTGCACGCGGGTTTTGCGACCCAGAATCAGAATGGTGATGAACTTACGCAGGCGACCCGTCACAGCCCAACTGTCGGCGAACAGCAGTTTCCAGGGACTGTCTTCCTTGTCCGGCGACTGACCCCAGAACACGCTGACCGGAATGATCTGCGCGTCTTCGGTGGCGTTTTGCGTGACCGCGCCCACCAGCCGCTCCAGCGTCGGAGGCGCACCGCGCTTGTCCTGGCGTCCCAGCCAGTCAGGCGCGGGCGTCAGATAAAGGAACGCCGAAGGTTCGGTCAGGCTGCCCACCGCAACCGAAAGCACCGGCCTTGGCAGACCGGCTTTACGGCATTCGGTGTCCAGCACCGCCAGATCGCTGATAGAGGGGTTTTGCAGGCAGTAGAAGACAGGCCTGCTGCGGTCGAGATTGAGCGTGAACGAGGACTGATTGATCGTCTCCGAGCGGACCCAGAGGTACAGCAATCGACGCACGGTGCCGAACACAAGACGGCGAAACGGGGAGCGGGTCATACGAAATCTGCTGAAAGGGGACGAGGCCCGAGAGGGCGCCAGTTTGCCGTATCTGGGGGGGATGGGCAAAGTCAGCTGCGGACGCCACTTATTGTAAGCGCGCGCTTGCCCGCGATAGCTTTCTGTCAGTCAACATTGTTATGGCTGACACACCGCCATCGCGGGCAGGCTCGCTCCTACAGGGTTATGCGGTACGCCAGGTGATCTCTTCTTCGCCATCGGCACTGATGCGGATCCAGCGGTCGGCCGCTTCGTCTTCTTCTTCCTCGACCCAGGTGCCTGGTGCGCAACGGACTTCGACGTTCAGCGCAGCGAACGCTGCACGGCCGCAGGCGATGTCGTCTTCCCACGGTGTGTTATCGCTTTCCAGCAGCAGGCTGTTCCATTTGCCGACGGCTTTGGGAAACCAGGTCACCGGGATACCGGCAGCATTGCACTTCCAGGTCTGGCCTTGTTGAGACCAGTCACTGCACGGCCCAATTGCCGCGGTCAGCCAGGCCGTAATGGCCTTATGGTCAACGTCGCTGTCTTTCAGGTAAATCTCGATGTCAGGTTGGCGCATGGATGCCTCGTCGGTGATCTTGAAAATCCATTCGCGGATTCAGGGTTCTAGCAGCAGCTTCAGGCAGGGAGCGGCCTGTCATTGGAGGATAAAATAATCGTAGCGCATCGACACCGTCACCTCGAAAGGCTCGGGTTGATCGACGACGCTCGCACGCCGTTCGGCACTGGCCCGCCAGCCATGGGGCGTCATTGCGAGGAGGTTGGCGCGGGCCTGGCCGTCTACCAGGTTCAGCGTGAAGCGCAGGGTTTCGCTGTGCGCAAGCAGCATGCCTTCTGGCACCAGGGCCAAGTGCTTGTCATCCGCGTAGTCGCGCACTTCGTCGTATAGCCGTTCGCGCAGTTCCATCAGGTGTTCGTTGGTGGGGCCTACACGCATCAGGCCTCCGCCCGGGCTCAGCAGGCGTTTGGCCTCTTGCCAGTCCAGCGGGCTGAACACGCTGGCAATGAATTGGCAACTGGCGTCGGGCAATGGCACGCGGGCCATGCTGGCGATCAACCACGTCAATCCCGGATCACGGCGGCAGGCGCGCTTGACCGCCTCACGCGAGATGTCCAGCGCGTAGCCGTCGCAGGCGGGCAGGGCGGCAGCGATCTGCGCGGTGTAATAACCCTCGCCACAACCGATGTCGAGCCAGCGCTGCGGCGCGTAGTGCGCGGCCAGTTCTGCAAGCCGTTTAGCGACTGGCGCGTAATGCCCGGCGTTGAGAAAATCCCGGCGCGCCTCGACCATGGCCTGGTTGTCGCCGGGGTCTCGGCTGTTTTTGTGCTGGACGGGCAGCAGGTTCAGATAACCCTGCCGCGCGCGGTCAAAGCGGTGGCCGAGCGGGCAGACCACGCCGTTGTCCGCGTCATCGAGCGCGGCTGAGCAAATCGGGCAGGTCAGCATCACGCGAGCAACTTGACCATAGTCTGGTAGTAGATCTCGGTCAGCACGTCCAGATCGCTGGCCAGAATGCGTTCGTTGACCTGATGAATCGTCGCATTGACGGGCCCCAATTCAACCACTTGCGTGCCAAGGGTCGCGATGAAGCGCCCGTCTGAGGTGCCCCCGCTGGTAGACGCTTTGGTCTCACGACCGGTGACGTGCTTGATACTCGCGGCTACCGCATTCAGCAGCGCGCCGGGTTCAGTCAGGAAGGGCAGGCCCGACAATGCCCATTCGACGTGCCAGTCCAACTGATGCTTGTCGAAGATGTCGCCAACGCGCTTCTGCAAACCCTCGACGGTTGATTCTGTGGAAAAGCGGAAATTGAACACTGCCACCAGATCGCCCGGAATGACGTTGGTCGCTCCGGTACCGGAATTGAGGTTGGATATTTGAAAGCTGGTCGGCGGGAAGAAGGCATTGCCTTCATCCCAATGCTCGGCGGCGAGTTCAGCCAGCGCGGGGGCGACGAGATGAATCGGGTTTTTCGCCAGGTGCGGATATGCGACGTGCCCTTGGATACCGCGAACCGTGAGAGTTGCGCCCAACGAGCCGCGACGACCGTTTTTGACCACGTCGCCCACCAGCGTGGTGCTGGAAGGCTCGCCGACGATGCACCAGTCCAGACGCTCTTTGCGCGCCGCCAGACGCTCGATCACGGCTTTGGTGCCGTGGTGCGCCGGGCCTTCTTCGTCGCTGGTGATGAGGTAGGCAATCTTGCCTTTGTGATCAGGATGATCGGCCACGAAACGCTCGGTGGCGATGATCATCGACGCCAGGCTGCCCTTCATGTCGGCAGCGCCGCGGCCGCACAACATGCCGTCTTCGTCGATCAATGCGTTGAACGGATCGTTCTGCCAAGCCTGTACCGGCCCGGTTGGCACCACATCGGTGTGGCCGGCAAAACACAGCACAGGACCATCCTGCGTGCCGTGTGTGGCCCAGAAGTTATCCACGTCCTCGATGCGCATGGGCTCCAGCGCAAACCCGGCATCGCCCAGGCGTTTCATCATCACCGCCTGGCAATCTGCATCCAGCGGTGTAACCGATGGACGACGGATCAGGTCGCAGGCGAGTTGGAGAGTGGGCGAGAGGTCGGCTGGGGTCGTCATGAAGAGTCCGATGAAAATGAAGTTGGAACGCTGCAAAAAAGGGGGACATCTTAAAGCAAAACGGCGACCCGAAGGCCGCCGTTTAACGACGCATCTACCTGCCTCAACCCGTCGCGGGGGCAACCGCGGGTGCAGGTTTTGGCAGCGAGGACAGGAATGCCATGATCAATGCGGCCAGATACGGCAGTGATTGCACCAGCAGCATCGCGACCCAGAAGCGCATGTCATTGCTCGGCAGGCCCTGAACCAGGCAGATCCCCAGCGCCGCGCCCCACAGCAGCAGCATGATGAACAGCTCCTCGCGCGCCTCGGAAATAGCCACCAACAGGCCGTGGCTGGCTGCGTTTTTCGGGGTGCGGAAGAACGGTAGATCGTGGGTAAACAACCCCCACAGCACTGCCTTTCCAATCGTCGGATATAAAGCGGCTCCGGCGGTGACAGCCGCAAGAGCGTCCTTGAAGTCAACGTCCACCAACCGACGATACAGATCCAGCGTCTTGGCTGCTTTCAGGGCAAACATCACCATTACAGAGAGCGGCAGTATGGCCGGTGGCGCTGGCCGCACTTCAGGCAGCGTGATCATCAGCAAGGTCCACACTAACGCCGCAAAGGTGAATAGTAGATTGATCCCTTCATTGATCCACGGCAGCCATCCGGCGATGAAGTAATAGCGTTGCTCGGGTGTGAGCCCTTTTTTATCTGACCAGAATGCTGCCTTGTGACGCTTGAGGATCTGGACTGCACCATAAGCCCAACGAAACCGTTGTTTCTTGAAGTCGGTAAAGTTGTCGGGGACCAAGCCTTGACCACAACTCTGCAGCGTATACGCCGTCAAATAACCCGCTTGAATGACGCGCAACCCCAACTCGGCGTCCTCACAGATACACCAATCTGCCCATCCAAGCTTATCCAGCACATCGCGTCGGATAAGCGTCATCGTGCCGTGCTGGATAATCGAGTTGTGGTCATTGCGAATGACCATGCCTATGTTGAAAAACCCCCTGTATTCAGAAAAGCAAAATCGCTTGAACGGGTTATCGCGTCGATCACTGTAATCTTGTGGACATTGCACAATGGCCATTGCGGGATTGATGAAGTGCGGCGTCATCGTCTTCAACCAATTGCTGTCGACTCGGTAGTCTGAATCAATGACTCCGATAATCGCTGCGTCAGTCGCAGTATGTTGCAGTGCAAAGTTCAATGCGCCGCTTTTGTAACCGTCAAGTTTAGGCAGGTGAAAGAATTTGAATGTTGATCCGAGGAGTTGACAGTGCCGTGCAACGGGCTGCCAAATGTTCGGATCTTTCGTGTTGTTATCGATAACCAGTACTTCGAAGTTTGAATACTTCAGCGCGGCGAGTGCATTGAGTGTCGCGATGACCATGGCCGGTGGCTCGTTGTAGCACGGTACATGGATGGAGACCTTCAACCGAGTTGCATCGTGTGCCAGCACAGGCAGGAAAAGTCGCCGGCAAGCCGGGGCCCATTTTGCTTCCAGCCACTCGTGAAGTTCTGTGAAAATATTCAAGGATGTACTGATGAGCACGAATAGCGAAACACTGTACGCAATGCTTGAAGGAAGTTGCCTGCTTGATGCCATGGCTGCCCAAAATATGACGGCGGCGTAGAGCAATAGCATGAGAGGTAGCGCTACTTTGCCTCTGCCACGAATGAGCGGGCTGTGGATAAGGTCACGTGCATACCGGTTGAGTATTTCGCTTCGGGGCGTTGGTGTCTGGAGGTTGACCTTGAGTTTCCTGTCCGACGAAAACAGTCCCCAGTGTGCCCCGACTGCGCCTTCTTCAGTTTTCCAAGGTTGGTCAAAGGCTTCTATGACGTAGTACGGGTAGCGACGCTCTTTCATTCGCTGGACGAGAATACGCAGATAGTCGGACTGCTGACGCTGATGAGTTCTGACAGTATTGCTTCGCCTTCCGTTACTCGGCCAGCCCACCTCTGTGAGAACAATAGGTAGATCGGGAAATAGTTCTTCGAGCAGGTCAAGCCTGGTAAACCCGGCCTCTGCGACATCGCGTTGCGGTACAGCCTCCCAAAAAGGCAGCACGTGAGCTGCGACGAAATCCACGTGATCGCCGAGGACAGGGTATAGCTCCCAGATATGCCATTGCTCAGAGCATGACACGGGCACCGACGTTGCCGATTTGACCTGGTTTATATAGTTGATGAGTTGATCTGCGGAGACATCGTTTCGGAAAATCGATTCATTTCCTACAATCAAGGCGCTTACATTAATAGCATGGTTGGCAATGTGGATAGCCCGCTCGATTTCTATCGAGTTAAGTGAATGGTCAGGCCCTATCCAGATCCCAAGCATGACGTTCAGATTGAATTCCTGCGCCAGTGCCGGGATGGTGCCAAGAATTCCTTGGGCAGAATAGATTCTTATATTGTCTGTGTACTGGGATAGCAGTGCCAGGTCTTCACGTATTTCGGCTTCGGAAGGATAAAGCGTTGATTCCGGTGACTGCCCTTCGCGGAATGGGCTGTAACAGAGCCCTGCGATCTTTTCGGCGGGCATCGCTGGATGATTGTTATCACTGTTTATAAAGTGTCGAAATATTATATAGCTCATGTAACCGATGGCGGTCAGCATCGCTGCCATGACAAGCCACTGAAAGCTTAAGTCCATTATTAGAGTTCCGTCTCAAGATGAATCCCACGAAACTGGCAGTTTCCGGGTTTTTTCCTGAACTTGATAATAGCGGCTTATTCTTGGCGAATGTCCGAGCGTGAATAATCATTGGAAGCAAACGCGAGTGTTCTTATCGCGATTCAGTGTTCTGTCTCGCTAACCGGTGGTTAACCAGCCAGCGAGACAGAAAATACGAAGGATTATGAGGGGCCTCAAACCGTCGCGGGGGCAACCGCGGGTGCAGGTTTTGGCAGCGAGGACAGGAATGCCATGATCAATGCGGCCAGATACGGCAGTGATTGCACCAGCAGCATCGCGACCCAGAAGCGCATGTCATTGCTCGGCAGGCCCTGAACCAGGCAGATCCCCAGCGCCGCGCCCCACAGCAGCAGCATGATGAACAGCTCCTCGCGCGCCTCGGAAATAGCCACCAACAGGCCGTGGCTGGCTGCGTTTTTCGGGGTGCGGAAGAACGGAATGCTGGTGGTGAAGAAGCCGTACAGCACCGCCTTGGCGATGGTGTGTGAAAGTGCAAGGCCGGCGAGCGCGGCGAAGAATGCGTCTTTGAGGTTCACACCCACGGCGCGACGATAGAGGAAGATGATCTTGCCGACCTTGAAGAAAAACAGCGCCAACGGCGGGATCGCGAAAATCAACAACGGCGGATCCACGCGTTTTGGCACGATGATCATCGCCGACGACCACATCAAGGCACCGACGGTGAAGAAGATGTTCATGCCGTCTGCCACCCACGGCAACCAGCCCGCCAGAAAGTGATAGCGCTGGCCGCGTGTCAATTGAGTGTCTTTGCCGCGCAGCAGGCTGGCGGTATGGCGCTTGATGATCTGAATCGCACCGTATGCCCAACGGAAGCGTTGCTTCTTGAAGTCGATGAAGGTGTCCGGCATCAGCCCTTTACCGAAACTGTTGTGCGCATAAGCGGCCGAGTAACCCTTTTCGAACACGCGCAGCCCCAGTTCCGCATCCTCGCAGATGCACCAGTCGGCCCAGCCCAGCTCTTCAAGCACTGAGCGGCGGGTCATGGTCATGGTGCCGTGCTGAATGATCGCGTCGCGGTCGTTACGGGTGACCATGCCGATGTAGAAAAAGCCTTTGTATTCGGAGTAGCACAGCTTTTTGAACGTGCTTTCGTTCTGGTCGCGGTAATCCTGCGGAGACTGCACCACGGCGATTTTCGGGTCCGCAAAGTGCGGCACCATGTACTTGAGCCAATTGCGGTCAACGCAGTAATCGGAGTCGATAACGGCGATGACTTCAGCGTCCTTTGCCGTATGCGGAATCAGGTAATTGAGCGCGCCGCCTTTGAAGCCGGCCAGCGGTGCGACGTGGAAGAACTTGAAGCGTGGGCCGAGCATTTCGCAGTGAGCCTTGACCGGCTCCCAGACCGCAGGGTCTTTGGTGTTGTTGTCGATCACCAGCACTTCAAAGTCTGGATAGTCCAGTGCGGCGAGGGCGTTGAGGGTCTGTTTGACCATCTCGGGAGGTTCGTTGTAGCAAGGCACATGGACCGAGACTTTTGGTCTGTAGGCGGTATCCGTATCAACTGGCAGGAATTCCCGGCGCCGCTTGTGGGTCCAGACCGCTTCTGCCAGTTCATGGGCTTCGGTGAGCAGCACGATGAATACGCCGAGCGCACCGAGTGCCAACAAGAACCCAACCAACAGGCTGAACCACGTGCTGTATTGCTGGCTATAGTCGTAGCCGATCCACACCAGCACCGAACCGCACAAAAAGGCGATGAAGGTCAGAAAGGTCCGGCCGCGTTGGCGCAGCGCCGAGCCGTCAATCAGCATCAGTGCCAGGGAGAGCATCGCCAAAACCGCAGAACCCACGGCCAGCACGCGCCATTGCGGGATCGCGACAACAGGGCCTTCGAAGTTGAATTTCTGTTGGCGATTGGCGTTGTACACGCCCCAATACGCGCCGACAGAACCCTCGTCGCTGGCTTTCCAGGGCTGATCGAATGCCTCGATCACGAAGTAGTTGAAGCCCTGGCGGTTGAGCTTGTTGACCAGCGTGCGCAGGTAAACGGCCTGATCGGCAGGCGTGGCATCAGCGCCGCCGCGCATGTGTCCATTGCTTGGCCAGCCAACCTCCGAAAGCAGCAGCGGCTTCTTCGGAAACATGCGCTTGAGTTCACGCGCGCGGTCGAAGACGAACTGCCCGGCTTCACTCATCGGCACGAATTCCCAGTACGGCAGAATATGCGCGGCGATCAGGTCGACGTGCTTGCCCAACTCGGGATTGTCCTTCCAGATGTGCCACTGCTCGGACGTTGTCACCGGCACTTTCACCGCTGCGCGCACGCGGTCGATGATGGCGATGAGTTTGTCGACCGTGATCTCTTTCCGAAACAAGGCCTCGTTGCCTACCGTTACCCGCACGACGCTGCGGGTGGTGTTGGCCAGCTCGATGGCGCGGGTGATTTCACGTTCGTTGCGTTCCTCGTCCGGGCTGATCCAGATGCCCAGCGTCACGCGCAGGCCGAACTCTTCGGCCAGCTTGGGGATGTTCCCCAACGGCCCGTCGACGGAATAGATCCGAATGCTGTCAGTTTGTTTGCTGATCAACTCCAGGTCCTGGCGCATTTCATCGTCAGACGGATAGACGTCCTTCTGCGGGTTCTGTCCCAGACGGAAGGGCGAATAAGAGAAGCCAGAGATTTGTTCAGGCCAGTTCGGGGCCGATACCGGGCGATTGATCAGCGCCCAGAAACCAGTGAATAGCGCGGCAATTGCCACGACTACGACAAGGTTGAGTCCAAATTTACGCGATGACATAGGTGTTTCGGGTTCCGAAAGGGGGAACGGGACAAAACCGAAGAGTTTCGGTAGGCCACATGTTTGGCTTTTAACACGGCCTTAAGTTCGACCGGCTTTTGGCGGAGGAAGATTCTACCGGGTGCTTCTTCTGTAGGAGCGAATTTATTCGCGAGGGGTTTTCGGCTCAACGCCGCTTTATCGGTTGGATCTACAGCTCGCGAATGAATTCGCTCCTACAGGTCGCGCTCAAGACCTATAATGCGCGCCGGTTTTTGGGGTATTGGTCATGAGCACAGAAGATCCACGTTTCGCCGGCGTCGCCCGTTTGTATGGCATTGAGGGGCTGGCGCGTCTGCGCGCGGCTCACGTTGCGGTGGTTGGCATCGGCGGCGTGGGCTCCTGGGCTGCCGAAGCGATGGCGCGATGTGGCGTGGGGGAGATTTCCCTGTTCGACATGGACGACGTGTGCGTCAGTAACAGCAACCGTCAATTACACGCCCTCACGAGCACAGTTGGCCGATCAAAGGTCGAGGTCATGGCCGACCGCCTGCGTGAAATCAACCCTGAATGCGTCGTGCATGCGGTGGCTGATTTCGTGACCCGCGACACCATGGCTGAATACATCACGCCGAACATCGACTGCGTGCTCGACTGCATCGACAGCGTAAACGCCAAGGCCGCGCTGATTGCCTGGTGCAAGCGCCGCAAGATCCAGATCATTACCACCGGAGGCGCGGGCGGGCAGATTGACCCGACGCTGATTCAGGTATGTGACCTCAACCGCACGTTCAACGACCCGCTGGCGTCGAAAGTGCGTTCAACGTTGCGCCGCGATTACGGTTTCTCCCGCACCGTCACTCGCCATTACAGCGTGCCGTGTGTGTTCTCTACCGAGCAGCTTCGTTACCCGAAACCGGACGGCAGTATCTGCCTGCAGAAAAGCTTTGTCGGTGACGGCGTCAAGCTCGATTGCGCTGGCGGATTTGGCGCCGTGATGATGGTGACCGCGACCTTCGGCATGGTCGCTGCGACCAAGGCTGTGGATAAGATTGTTGCGGGCGTTCGGCGCCCTTCGGACCGTATCAAAGCGGACCAGGCACCCGATCAAACCGCCAGTTGACGCATCCTTTGCAGCACCGCGTTAAGTCCATTGCTGCGAGACGGCGACAGCTGGCGGCTCAGGCCTAGCTGATTGAACCACTCGTTCAGGTCAACGCCTTGCAGTTCAGTGGTCGGAAGGCCGTTGACGCGCGCCAGCAGCAGCGCGACAAGCCCACGAATAAGGCGAGCATCACTTGCCGCGCGAAACTGCCAAACCCCGTCTGCGGCCTCGGCCAGCAACCAGACCTTGCTCTCGCAGCCGTCGACCAGATGCTCATCGGTTTTTTCGTCGTCCGCCAAGGGCGGCAAACGGTCGCCCCATTGCATCAACAGGCGGGCACGTTGCTCCCAGCTCGCTGGCACGGTGAAGGTATCCAGCGCAGTCCGGGCATCCATTGGCAGGGTCATCGCAGCAACTCCAGCGCCTGATCCAGTGCGGCGAAGAACCGCCCAATATCGTCAGAGTCGTTGTACATCCCCAGCGATACCCGAACCGCGCCATTGAGACCCAGGCTTTTTACCAGCGGGATCGCACAATGGTGGCCAGCGCGTACAGCAATGCCTTGTTCCGTGAGCAGGTGTGCGAGGTCGGCAGTGTGTACACCGTCCACCACAAAGCTTGCGAGTGCCAGTTGTGGGTCGCCCAGCAACTGAATGCCGTCGCGCTGACTCAGGCCTTCGCGCAGCAGTCGGTGAAGATTCGCTTCATGTTCTGCAATGGCCGATGCGTCCAGGCCATTCAGGTAATCCAGCGTCGCGCCCAAACCGATAACCCCGGCAATGGGCGGCGTCCCTGCTTCAAAGCCCAGCGGGGCAGGGCGAAACGTCGCTTCCTGATAGCTGGTTTGCAGGACCATCTCGCCGCCAAACTGCCAGTGACGCAACATCGTCAGTGCCTGATGACGTCCATACAGCACACCGACGCCGTCCGGCCCATACAGTTTGTGGCTGGAAAATACGTAGAAATCACAACCCAGCATCTCCACATCCTGTCGCCCATGAACCACGCCTTGAGCACCGTCGACCACGGTAATCGCGTTTTGCGCTTTGGCGAGGGCGAGTAACTCAGGCAGCGGCTGCCAGGCGCCGAGCACGTTGGACAACTGACTGACAGCCAGCACGCGAGTTCGTGTGCCGATCAGATGGCTGGCGGCTTGCAGATCGATCAGGCCGTTTTCGGTCAGCGGCAATACCACCAGCTTCGCACCCCGTCGCAGTGCGAGTTGCTGCCACGGCAACAGATTGGCGTGATGCTCCAGGGCGCTGATGACGATCTCATCATCGCGTTCGATCAGGTGTTCCAGGCCATACGCCAGCAGGTTGAACGCCGACGTCGCGCCATGGGTAAACACGATCTGCCCCGTCGCGCCCGCATTCAGCCATTGGCTGACTTTTTCGCGGGTGGCTTCGAAGGCTTGCGTCGCCAGCGCGCCGGGTACGTGCTGCGCACGATGCACGTTGGCTGCACCGGTGGCGTAGTAATAGCTCAAGGCATGAATCAGACCTTGGGGTTTCTGTGCGGTAGCGGCGCTGTCCAGGTAGGTCTGGCCTTGCTGTTGCAGGGCGTCAATGGCCGGAAAGTCAGCGCGCCAGGGAGAGGGAAGCAGCATGTTCGGGGGCTCGGTGAGTCGAGTCCGATGCCCGAAAGGCACCGAACTCGCACGCAGCATCGATCAGTTGTGAGCGTGCAGCGCTTCGTTCAGCTCGATGGCCGACTTGTGGGATTTGCATTCCACGGCGCCGGTTTGCGAGTTGCGACGGAACAGCAGGTCAGGTTGACCAGCCAGATCACGGGCTTTCAGGACTTTAACCAGCTCGTTGTTTTCGTCCAGCAGGGCAACTTTGGTGCCTGCGGTGACGTAGAGACCGGATTCGACGGTGTTGCGATCACCCAACGGAATGCCGATACCAGCGTTCGCGCCGATCAGGCAGCCTTCGCCGACCTTGATCACGATGTTGCCACCGCCAGACAGCGTGCCCATGGTCGAGCAGCCGCCGCCAAGGTCAGAACCCTTGCCGACGAATACGCCTGCCGATACACGGCCTTCGATCATGCCCGGACCTTCGGTGCCCGCGTTGAAGTTGACGAAACCTTCATGCATCACGGTGGTGCCTTCGCCGATGTAGGCGCCCAGACGTACGCGCGCGCTGTCCGCGATACGCACGCCGCTTGGCACCACGTAGTCGGTCATTTTCGGGAATTTATCGATGGAGAACACTTCGAGCAGCTCGCCTTTCAAGCGTGCTTCCAGTTGACGTTGTGGCAGTTCTACCAGGTCAACGGCGCCTTGGCTGGTCCACGCCACATTCGGCAGCAGCGGGAAAATGCCTGCCAGGCTCAGGCCGTGTGGCTTGGCCAGACGATGCGACAACAGGTGCAGCTTGAGGTACGCCTCGGGGGTGGACGTCAGCGCAGCGTCTTCGGCCAGCAGCGTGGCAACCAGAGGCTTGTGGCTTTCAGCCAGACGGGTCAGCAAGGCTGCTTGCACCGTGTCGATGGATTTCAGCGCGTCGGCCATTTTTGAGGCCACGTCGGTGGTGAACGTGATGGCCTGGTTGCCACCGGTGTAGCCAATGACAGGTGCAATGGCGGCGACCAGCTCGGCCGACGGATTAATCAGCGGCTGAGCGTAAAACACTTCCAGCCATGCGCCTTGACGGTTTTGTGTGCCGACACCGAAGGCCAGGCTGAACAGGGAAGTGGACATGAAAATACCTCTTAGCGATTAAGGGCTATCTCAATCAGGCGATAGCCGCTGCGTACAGTTCGGGTTTAAAGCCAATCAGGGTCTTGTCGCCGAGATCAAGCACCGGGCGCTTGATCATCGACGGTTGCGCGAGCATCAGTTCGATAGCCTTCTCTTGGTCGAGATCGGCTTTCTGGGCATCGTCGAGTTTGCGAAAGGTCGTGCCAGCGCGGTTCAGAACAACCTGCCAACCGTGCTCGTTGCACCACTGCGTGAGATGCTCACGATCAATGCCTGCCACTTTGTAGTCGTGGAAATCGTAGTTCACCGATTTTTCGTCGAGCCAGGTGCGAGCCTTCTTCATTGTGTCGCAAGCCTTGATGCCGAACAGGTGCACAGTGTTGTTTTGATCAGCCATGAACGTGCCGCCGGTGGGATTGATGGAAAAAACGGTCACGGATTATGCCACGTACACGCCGACAGGGCTCGACCGGCTGAATCTGTTTGTCGGCCAATGTAAGCACATCCTTTAGCAGCGTCTGTGCTGTCCGGGGCCGTCACGGCGACGGGACAGCTTAACCCGCTAAGATGGCACTTCCAACGTGCGCCAGAGTGAGTTTCGGGGCGTCATGCAGATGTGTTCGATCAGGAAGCCCAACCATGCAAACAGCCTATACCGTCCTTATTTTGTTGACGCTGGTAGGTCTCTCCCGATTGGTTGCGCGGGTTATCCCGCTGCCGTTGCCACTGGTGCAAATCGCCGCCGGCGCGTTGCTGGCGTGGCCGACCCTGGGTTTGCACGTAGCCCTTGATCCCGAACTTTTCCTGTTTTTGTTTCTGCCGCCGTTGCTCTTTTCAGATGGTTGGCGGATGCCCAAGCGCGATCTCTGGCGATACCGTGGGCCGATTCTTACGCTCGCTGTCGGCCTGGCGATCTTCACTGTGGTCGGTGCTGGCTACTTTATTCACTGGGTCTTGCCTTCCATTCCTTTACCCGTTGCTTTCGCACTGGCGGCAGTGCTTTCCCCTACAGACGCCGTCGCGGTTTCTGCCATTGCCCAAAATCGATTGCCTGTCCCCGTCATGCGCATGCTTCAAGGCGAAGCGCTGATGAACGATGCCTCCGGCTTGGTGACGTTCAAGTTCGCGTTGGCCGCAGCGGTTACGGGGGTGTTTTCACTGGCCGATGCCAGTCTGACTTTCGTGCTGGTGGCCTTGGGCGGCCTGGCGGTGGGCGTAGCGTTGAGCTGGCTGGTGGGACGGTTGCGCAGTTGGATGATCGGGCGTGGGTGGGACGATCCGGCGACGCATGTGGTGTTCATGTTGTTGCTACCGTTTGCCGCGTATGTGCTCGCCGAGCGTTTGGGGGCGTCGGGGATTTTATCGGCAGTTGCCGCTGGCATGATGCAGAGCTGGGTTGACTTGCTGCCCCGTCAGACCAGCACCCGGCTGCTTAATCGCAGTGTCTGGACGTTGCTTGAGTTCGCTTTCAATGGCCTGATATTTCTCCTGCTGGGGCTGCAACTGCCGGACATCATTAGCGCTGTCACTCAAGACGAGGCGACGTTGTGGCCCACCCTGTTAGGGCGTTGTCTGGATGTGCTGGCGATTTTTCTGGTGTTGGTGGCGCTGCGCTATGTCTGGGTACAGAGCACCTGGCGAATGATGATTACGCTGCGACGCTGGCGCGGGCGGGGCGATGAATCCCTTCAACCCACCACACGGGCCTCGCTGCTGTTGTCGGTTGGCGGCGTGCGAGGTGCAGTGACCCTGGCGGGGATTCTCTCGGTGCCGATGATGATCTCTGCTGGCGTGACTTTTCCGGAGCGCGACTTGCTGATCTTCATCGCTGCAGGAGTCATTCTGCTGTCGCTGGTGGTCGCCAGCGTTGCGCTGCCGCTGTTGTTGCGCGGGATGGAGACGCAACCGGATCTACAGATGAAACGCGAAGTCCGTGAAGCGTGGAAACACACAGCCGAAGCCGCGATTCATGCGCTTGAAAACGAAGAAATGAGCGACGCCACTCTGTCTCAGGACGCCGCGCAAGCGGTGTTGGCGACCGAAGTAAAGGCCAGGATCATGTCGGAGTATCGCCATCGGCTAGAGATGTTCGATGACACTGCCGAGGCTCAGGCGCTGGCGTTTCAGATGGATGTGCTGGAACGCAAAATGCGCATCAGTGCACTGCGGGCCCAGCGACTTGAGCTTTATCGGCTCCACCGTCATCGCCAGATCGGCGATGACGTCCTGAGACAAGTATTGGCTGAACTGGATCTGAACGAGGCCAATCTCGGGATGACGAGGTAAAGCGTCAGATTTCAGGATAGGCCTTGCGCATGAATTCCTTGTTCTTGGGTTCTGCAAAGGAAGCTCGATTATCGGTCAGGCAAGTTGTGGTGAGGCAATAAAGATGTACCTCACTCACACATTCGGGCGAGCCCGCCTGTCACCGTTGAATGTCAGCGGCTCTGAACGAAGTGCCTGATCCGCTCAGCTGCCTCAACGCACTCCGCCAACGGTGCGACGAGAGCAAGGCGAACTCGACCTGCGCCTGGGTTGAAGCCGTCCACTTCTCTGGACAGGTAAGAGCCGGGCACCACTGTCACGTGTTCTGTAACGAACAGATCGCGGCAGAACGCTGCGTCGTCGCCCCCCACGTTTGGCCACAGATAGAAGCCGCCGTCCGGGTGTTTTACATCCATGACCGGCGAGAGAATCTCAAGCACAGCATTGAATTTCTCGCGATACAGCGTGCGGTTGGCACGCACGTGCTCTTCATTATTCCAGGCAGCGATGCTCGCCAGTTGAGTCTGTATCGGCATCGCGCAGCCGTGGTAAGTGCGATAGAGCAGGAAGGCCTTGAGAATCTGTGCATCGCCGGCCACAAAGCCTGACCGCAGCCCCGGCAGGTTGGAGCGTTTGGAGAGACTGTGAAACACCACGCAGCGCTTGAAATCATTGCGGCCCGAGGCCACACAGGCGCTGAGCAGGCCGGCAGGCGGTGTTGACTCGTCGAAGTACAGTTCGCTGTAACACTCATCCGCAGCAATCACGAAATCGTGTTTGTCGGCCAATGCGATGAGCTTTTGCAGCGTTTCGATCGGGATCAATGCGCCCGTCGGGTTGCCTGGAGAGCACAGGAACAGAATCTGGCAGCGGTTCCAGATCTCATCAGACACCGCGTCAAAATCCGGATTGAAGCCGTGCTCTTCGAGGCATGGAAGGTAGTGCGGGTGGGCACCGGCCAGCAGCGCTGCGCCTTCGTAGATCTGGTAGAACGGATTCGGACTGACCACCAGACCATTGTCGCTACGATTGACCACGGTTTGGGTGAATGCGAACAACGCCTCGCGTGTGCCGTTGACCGGCAGCACGTGTTGGGCCGGATCAAGCCAGCCGCTCGGCACACCGAAGCGTCGCTCGCACCAGCTTGCGATGGCTTCACGTACGGCTGGAATACCGGCAGTGGTCGGGTAGACGGCCATCTGGTCCAGATTCGCCGTCATCGCCTGGGCAACGAAGGCGGGGGACGTGTGCTTAGGCTCGCCAATCGACAGGGCGATAGGACGCTTGTCGGGATTGGGTTTAACGCTGCCAAGCAAAGCGCGGAGTTTTTCGAAGGGGTAAGGCTGAAGCTGTTGCAGGGCGTCGTTCATCAGGTGTCTATCTCAATGGTCGGGGCGCTCGAAGGGTGGTTGCACACGCACGGCGGGCGCCATTGAATCGAATTTTTCAGGTGGTTAAATGCTGATATGCAGCTCGCTCACGGGCTCTTGATTGACGCTGAGCTGCTCCACGATGGCAGCCTGCAATCGCATGCACAACTGAGGGTCGGACAGCGGCTGATTGTTCTCGTCGGTAATGAAGAACACGTCCTCGACGCGCTCGCCCAACGTGGCGATCTTGGCGTTTTGCAGCGACAGGTCGAACTCCAGGAATATCTTGCCAATCCGTGCCAGCAACCCCGGACGGTCCGGAGCGCTGAGCTCTAGCAGCGTGACAGGACGCTGCGCGTCGTTGGAAATCGTCACCTGGGGTGCGAAAGCGAAATGTTTGAGCTGGCGCGGCACGCGGCGTTTGATGATCGTCGGGTAGTCGTCGGGGTTGCGCAGTGCGTCCGTCAAACCTTCGCGAATGTCCTTGATGCGCTGAGGATTATCGCCAATGGAACCGCCTTCACTGTCGAGCACGATGTACGTATCGAGGGTGAACTGGCTACTTGACGTGATAACTCGCGCGTCGTGAATGTTCAGGTTCAACTGATCCATCGCAGCTACGGTTACCGCAAAGAAATCGTGTTGGTCCGGCGCGTAGATGAAGATCTGCGTGCCGCCCTCGAATTCGCGATAGGTGGTTTCCTTGATCAATACCAGCGGCCCGCCATCGGCAGGCTGCTGCAGGATCGCGTCGCTGTGCCACGCCACGTCGCCTGCGGTATGGCGCAAAAAGTAGTCATCGCCCAACTGCGACCAGAGTTGCTCGACGTCGTCCGGGTCAGTGCCGTTGCGCACCAGAATATCCAGCGCGGCCGTTTGCGTGCGACGGATCTGTTCTTCGCGATCAACTGGATTCTCCAGGCCGCGGCGCAACGCACGCTTGGTTTCGGTATATAGCTGGCGCAAAAGGCTGGCGCGCCATGAATTCCATAGCGTGGGATTGGTCGCGTTGATGTCGGCGACTGTCAGCACATAGAGGTAGTCCAGATGCACTTCGTCCCCCACGAACTGCGCGAAATCATGGATCACTTGCGGGTCGGACAAGTCTTTTCGCTGGGCCGTGGTGGACATCACCAAGTGGTTCTGCACCAGCCAGACAATCAGGTGGGTGTCCCATTTGGGCAGTTGATGGCGCGCGCCGAATGCTTCGGCGTCGATGGCGCCCAATTCCGAGTGATCACCACCACGGCCTTTGCCGATGTCGTGATAAAGCCCGGCGAGGTAAATCAGCTCAGGCTTGGGCAGCTTGCCCATGATCTTGCTGGCCAGCGGAAATTTTTCCGACACTTGCGTGTACTGCAGTTTGCGCAGGTGTTTGATGAGGTTCAGCGTGTGGGCGTCGACCGTATAGATGTGGAACAGGTCGTGTTGCATCTGCCCCACGATATGGCCGAACTCAGGCAGGTACAGGCCGAGAATGCCGTAGCGGTTCATCCGGCGCAGGTTGCGGTGGATGCCGATTTCGCATTTGAACAGCTCGATAAACAGGCTGGTATTGCGAATGTCGTTGCGAAAATCGTCGTTGATCAAATGACGGTGTTCGCGCAGCAGGCGAATGGTGTCGGCGCGAACCCCTTTGATTTCCGGACGCTGAGCCATCAGCACGAAAATCTCCAGCATTGCGAACGGCGTACGTTTGAAGACATCCGGGTGAGTGGCTTCGATGTAACCGTCGTGGAGCTGGAAGCGCGAATTGATCGATTCGGTGAGGGTGTTTTCGTCGTCCGAGAAAATAACTTCCTCGAAGTGCTGGATGATCAGGTCGCTTACCTGGGCAATGCTCATGACCACCCGGTAATATTTCTGCATGAAGCGTTCGATGGCCAGCTTCGCGTCGCTGTCCTGATAGCCCAGCAAGCGCGCGATAGTGCTCTGGTGGTCGAACAGCAACCTGTCTTCAGAGCGGCCCGCGAGCATATGCAGGGCGTAACGCACCTTCCACAGAAACTCCTGGGAAGAGGCCAGCAGGTTGTTTTCGCTCTCCAGCAAAAAGCCTTCGCCGGCCAGAGCGTGCAGGTTCAACGTGCCGTATTGACGACGCGCCACCCACAGGATGGTCTGGATATCGCGAAGACCGCCCGGCGAGCCCTTCACATTGGGTTCGAGGTTGTATTCGGTATCGTTGTATTTGTGATGACGGTTTTTCTGCTCGGCGCGTTTGGCCAGAAAAAATTCTTTGCTCGGCCACATCTTGCTCGGGCTGGTGACTTCCAGCATGCGCTGGCGCAGTCGCTCGGGGCCCGCGATGGTCCGGCTTTCCATCAGGTTGGTAATTACGGTGAGGTCGGCGCGCGCTTCAATGGCGCATTCATCAACTGAGCGAACGCTTTGGCCAACCTCCAGCCCGATGTCCCACAGCAGTGTCAGAAAACGCTCGATGGGCTCACGGAAAACTTCGTGATCCGCGCTGTCCAGCAGGATCAGCAGGTCGATGTCGGAGTACGGGTGCAGTTCGCCACGGCCATACCCCCCGACCGCCAGCAGTGCGATATCGGCGTCTTCACTCCAGTCGAAATGATCCCAGGCCTTTTGCAGGATGTTGTCGACAAACCAGGCGCGATCCTCGATCAGCCGGCGTATGTCGCGTCCTGATTTGAAGCGACCATCAAGCACTTCGCGCGCCTGACGGATGGCTTTCTTGAAGGCAGCGATGGGGCTCGCCTTCAGCGCCAGCTCGGCCTGAAACTGGCCGCGATCAAACAAATCTGGATCCACCTGCGGCATCGAATTGCTTTCCTTCTATATAAAAGGTGATATCGGGCCGAACATCATTATGTCAGTGCAGGCCGCGCATCAGGCCGACGTGCGCGAAATGGTGTCATCACTGCGAAGCGTGAAGATTTCGTAGCCGCTGGCAGTGACAAGAATGGTGTGCTCCCACTGCGCTGACAGCTTGCGGTCCTTGGTGATCGCTGTCCAGCCATCACCGAGCAAGCGGGTTTCAGCCTTGCCCTGGTTGATCATTGGCTCAATCGTAAAGGTCATGCCTTCCTTGAGTTCCAGGCCCGTGCCGGCTTTGCCGTAGTGCAGGACTTGTGGCTCCTCATGGAACACCTTTCCGATGCCATGGCCGCAGTATTCGCGAACCACGGAAAAGCCGTTCTTCTCGGCGTGCTTCTGGATAACTTCACCGATGTCACCCAGATGAGCGCCCGGCTTGACCAACTCGATGCCTTTGTACAGGCATTCCTGAGTGATCTGCGACAGGCGTTCTGCCCACTCGGGCACCTTGCCCACGTGGAACATCTTGCTGGTGTCGCCGTGGTAGCCGTCCTTGATGACGGTCACGTCGATGTTCAAGACGTCACCTTCTTTGAGCGGCTTTTCATTAGGAATGCCGTGGCACACCACCTGATTGATCGAGGTGCAGATCGACTTCGGGAAACCCTTGTAATTCAGGGGAGCGGGAATGGCTTTCTGCTCGTTGACGATGAAATCGTGGCAGAGACGGTCCAGTTCGTCCGTGGTGACACCGGGCTTGACATGCGCACCGATCATTTCCAGTACGTCGGCGGCCAGACGGCCGGCGATACGCATCTTCTCGATGTCTTCAGGGGTTTTGATGGTGACAGTCATACAAGGCTCTCTGGGCGCAAAATGGCGCAACTTGATACGGAAAAACGCGATTCTATCAGACCGACGGAGGGGCGGTTATCATCCGGCTCTATATAGAAGATGCACGAGCCTTCCGATTCGGCGCCGCGCAATGGCAAAAACGGCCGTAGAAACAGGCGCTTATTTCGGGTTTTGTTATCAGGGCTTTTATGATATAAAATGCGCCGCTTTCCGGGGTCCGTCTCCGGAAGCCTAAACCCACACACGTGTCGACACGATGACCTGGGTGCCCTCGGCTCGAGCCGTTGGTTGGTCATTGGGATACGTGGAGGCCTAACCCGACTTATCAAGGAACTATCATGTCCCAAGTCAATATGCGCGATATGCTGAAGGCCGGTGTGCACTTCGGTCACCAAACCCGTTACTGGAATCCGAAAATGGGTAAGTACATTTTCGGCGCGCGTAACAAGATTCACATCATCAACCTTGAAAAAACCCTGCCTATGTTCAACGAAGCTCTGACTTTCGTTGAGCGCCTTGCTCAGGGCAAAAACAAGATTCTGTTCGTCGGCACCAAGCGTTCCGCCGGCAAGATCGTTGCGGAAGAAGCAGCACGCTGCAACTCGCCGTACGTCGATCATCGCTGGTTGGGTGGCATGCTGACCAACTTCAAGACCATCCGCGCTTCCATCAAGCGTCTGCGTGATCTTGAAATTCAGTCGGAAGACGGTACTTTCGCCAAGCTGACCAAGAAAGAGGCGCTGATGCGCACTCGCGATCTGGAAAAGCTGGATCGTAGTCTGGGTGGTATCAAGGACATGGGCGGTCTGCCAGACGCACTGTTCGTTATCGACGTTGATCACGAGCGCATCGCGATCACCGAAGCCAACAAGCTGGGTATCCCGGTCATCGGCGTAGTCGACACCAACAGCAGCCCTGAAGGCGTTGACTACATCATCCCCGGCAACGATGACGCAATCCGCGCTATCCAGTTGTACATGGGTTCGATGGCTGACGCTGTTATCCGTGGTCGCAACAACGTTGCTGGCGGCACCGACGTATTCGTCGAAGAAGCTCCAGCAGTGGCAGTTGAAGGCTGAGTAGCTGACGCCTAGCGTCTACTTGGCACGCAAAAAGGGGGCTCTGCCCCCTTTTTGCCACCTCGAAAACCTTCTGGTGGTGCCATCGGCCTAACAGTCATGTGCAGCTGTCAGCATGGATTTTCAAGAATTTGAACGCTCGCTCTGGCGAGTGGAATGGTTGAAGACCTATCCAAAGAGGATTTTGAAATGGCAGAGATTACTGCAGCGTTGGTCAAAGAACTGCGCGAGCGTACCGGCGAAGGCATGATGGATTGCAAGAAAGCCTTGACCAAGGCTGACGGCGACATCGAGAAAGCCATTGATGACATGCGTGCTTCGGGCGCAATCAAGGCAGCTAAAAAAGCAGGTAACGTTGCTGCTGAAGGCGCTATCGGCGTCAAGGTTGGCGAAGATGGCAAGCGCGCTACCATTATCGAAGTCAACTCGCAGACTGACTTCCTGGCTTTGCAGGAAGACTTTAAAACCTTCGTCAACAACAGCCTGGAAAAAGCCTTCGCTGAAAACATGGCTGATGCTGCTCCGTTGATCGAAGCGCAAGAAAACGAGCGTACTGCTCTGATTGCAAAGGTGGGTGAAAACGTCAACATTCGTCGCCTGGCGAGCATCGAAGGTGACGTGGTCAACGCTTACCTGCATGGCAACAAGATCGGCGTGGTTGTAGTTCTCAAAGGCGGCGACGCTGATCTGGCCAAAGACATCGCGATGCACGTTGCAGCCAGCAACCCTGAGTTCCTGTTGGCTTCGGAAGTTTCGGCCGAAGCGATCGAGCGCGAGAAGGGTGTCTTCATGCAGCTGAACGAAGACAAGATCAAAGGCAAGCCAGCCGAAATCGTCGAGAAGATGGTTGCCGGTCGTATCACCAAGTTCCTGGCTGAAGCCAGCCTTGTTGAGCAGGCATTCGTCAAAAATCCTGAAGTCAAGGTCGGTGAGCTGGCCAAGAAAGCTGGCGCCGAAATCGTTTCCTTCACTTACTTCAAAGTAGGTGATGGCATCGAGAAGCCAGTCGACAACTTCGCTGAAGAAGTCGCTGCTCAAGTAGCTGCAAGCAAGAAGTAAGACGGTTTCCAACTGTCGCCCCTAAGAGGCTGCCCGCTCACGCGCGCAGCCTCTTTGTCAAAGCGGCATGAAGACTTTGTTTTTCAGGTAGTGGCTTGCAAGGCTGCATTTTCCTGACGTTGTAGCCTAGAGTTAGCGCAGACTGAAAATCAGCTCGCAAACATAGATTTTTTTTAAACGCCGCAGGAGAGATTCGCAATGGCTCAGCAGGGCAGTGGTTATCAAGCTCGCTATAAACGCATTCTACTCAAGCTTAGCGGCGAGGCCCTGATGGGGTCCGAAGAGTTCGGTATCGATCCTAAAGTGCTGGATCGCATGGCGCTTGAAGTCGGTCAGTTGGTTGGAATAGGCGTCCAGGTCGGTCTGGTGATCGGGGGCGGTAATCTGTTTCGCGGCGCAGCGCTCAGTGCTGCCGGGATGGACCGCGTCACCGGTGATCACATGGGGATGCTGGCAACGGTCATGAATGCGCTCGCGATGCGCGACGCGCTTGAGCGTGCAAATATTTCGGCAATCGTCATGTCGGCTATCTCCATGGTGGGCGTGACCGATCACTACGATCGCCGCAAAGCCATGCGTCATCTGAATGCCAAAGAAGTGGTAATTTTCGCCGCTGGCACTGGCAATCCTTTTTTCACGACCGATTCTGCGGCATGTCTGCGCGCAATCGAAATCGACGCCGATGTCGTGCTCAAAGCGACCAAGGTGGATGGCGTGTACACTGCTGACCCGTTCAAAGACCCCCACGCCGAGAAGTTCGATCATCTGACTTACGATGAAGTGCTGGATCGCAAACTGGGTGTAATGGATTTGACGGCGATTTGCCTGTGCCGCGACCACAAGATGCCGTTGCGTGTATTTAATATGAACAAGCCCGGCGCACTGCTGAACATCGTGCATGGCGGCGCTGAAGGCACCCTGATCGAGGAAGGCCAACAATGATCAATGACATCAAAAAAGACGCTCAAGAGCGCATGCAGAAATCCCTCGAATCCCTGAACCATGCATTTGGTCAAATCCGTACCGGCAAGGCGCACCCAAGCATCCTGGGCAGTGTGATGGTGCCGTACTACGGCACAGACACGTCGATCACCCAGGTGGCCAACATCACCGTAAAAGACTCGCGCACGCTGCAAGTCGTGGCCTTCGAGCGCAACATGCTCGGCGCTGTTGACAAGGCGATCCAGAGCGCCGGCCTGAACCTCAACCCGACCAATCTCGGCGAGTTGTTACTGATCTCCATGCCAGCACTGACCGAAGAAACCCGTAAGGGCTTCACCAAGCAGGCCCGAAGCGCAGCAGAAGATGCACGGGTTGCTGTGCGCAACATCCGTCGCGATGCGTTGGGTGACCTGAAAAAGCTGGTCAAGGACAAGGAAATCAGTGAAGACGAAGAGCGTCGTGGCGCTGCCGATATCCAGAAGCTGACCGACAAGGCCGAGGCTGACATCGATTCGGCTACCAAAACGAAAGAAGCAGACCTGATGGCCGTATAAAGGTCCGGAAGCTTTCATGCAAAAGACAAAGCTGTCTGAACCGTCTGCGGTGCCACGCCACGTTGCGATCATCATGGACGGAAATAATCGTTGGGCGAAGAAGCGCCTGCTGCCGGGTGTTGCCGGTCACAAGGCAGGCGTGGATGCCGTCAGGGCTGTTATCGAGGTATGTGCCGAGGCCAAGGTCGAGGTGTTGACGTTGTTCGCCTTTTCCAGTGAAAACTGGCAGCGCCCGGCCGAAGAGGTCGGTGCGTTGATGGAGCTGTTTTTCACCGCATTGCGTCGGGAGACCAAGCGGCTGAACGACAACGGCATCAGTTTGCGCATCATTGGCGACCGCTCGCGTTTCCATCCTGAATTGCAGTCCGCAATCCGGGAGGCGGAAGCGCGTACGGCGGGCAATAGCCGGTTTGTGTTGCAGATCGCCGCCAACTACGGTGGACAGTGGGATATCGCTCAAGCGGCGCAGCGGCTGGCGCGTGAAGTTCAGGCGGGGCACCTGCGTCCCGAAGACATCACGCCAGAGTTGTTGCAGACATGTCTGGCGACCGGTGACCTGCCCCTCCCGGACCTCTGCATTCGTACGGGTGGCGAACACCGCATCAGCAACTTCCTGCTATGGCAGCTGGCCTACGCCGAGCTTTACTTCTCCGACCTCTTCTGGCCGGACTTCAAACACGACGCCATGCGCAAAGCGCTGGCTGATTTTGCTTTGCGCCAACGCCGCTTTGGGAAAACCAGCGAGCAGGTAGAAGCTGGAGCGCGAGCTTAATGCTGAAACAACGGATCATCACAGCGCTGATTTTGCTGCCAATTGCCCTTTGCGGGTTTTTCCTGCTGTCGGGCGGCAGTTTTGCTTTGTTCATCGGCGTGGTGGTGACGCTGGGCGCATGGGAATGGGCGCGTCTGGCCGGTTTCGAGGCCCAGTCATCCCGGGTTCTATACTCGGTGGTAGTCGCTGTTCTGCTTTTTATTCTTTATCTGGTGCCAGGCCTGGCGCCCTGGATCCTTGTGGCGGCGTTGCTCTGGTGGCTGGTCGCAACCTGGCTCGTGCTTACTTACCCCGACTCCAGTGAACATTGGTCCAGCGCCGTCTGCAAGCTGGTGATTGGCCTGCTGATTCTCTTGCCCGCATGGCAGGGTTTGATCCTGATCAAGCAATGGCCGCTGGGTAACTGGTTGATCCTTTCAGTCATGGTGCTGGTCTGGGGTGCCGACATTGGTGCCTATTTCTCTGGAAAAGCCTTTGGCAAACGCAAGCTTGCGCCCAAGGTGAGCCCAGGGAAGAGTTGGGAAGGGTTGTACGGCGGGCTGGTTGCCAGCCTTTTGATCACTGCCGCGGTGGGTGTCTTCCGAGACTGGTCTTTCTCCCAATTCTTTTTTTCGATGATCGCTGCAGCCATCGTTGTGCTGATTTCCGTGGTCGGCGATTTGACGGAGAGCATGTTCAAGCGCAAATCCGGTATCAAGGACAGCAGCAACCTGCTCCCCGGGCATGGTGGCGTGCTTGATCGTATCGACAGTCTTACGGCCGCCATTCCGATCTTTGCCTTGCTGCTCTGGGCTGCTGATTGGGGCGTGATGTGACTACGCCTCAACAGATCACTGTTCTGGGTGCAACAGGGTCGATAGGTTTGAGCACGCTGGATGTCATCGCGCGGCATCCCTCGCGTTATCAGGTCTTCGCGCTGACCGGTTTCAGTCGTCTCGCCGAATTGCTCGCGCTGTGTGTGCGTCACAACCCGCAGTTTGCGGTTGTACCCACCGATGGGGCTGCCCGGACGTTACAGGCGGACTTGTCAGCTGCGGGGCTGGCCACTCGCGTATTGGTGGGGGAGGGCGGTCTGAGCGAGGTTTCGGCTCATTCCCAGGTTGATACAGTGATGGCCGCCATCGTCGGGGCCGCCGGCTTACGGCCGACACTTGCGGCGGTCGAGGCTGGTAAAAAGGTGCTCTTGGCCAACAAGGAAGCGTTGGTGATGTCTGGTGCGCTGTTCATGCAGGCGGTGCGCCGCAGCGGCGCGGTGCTGTTGCCAATCGACAGCGAACACAATGCTATTTTTCAATGCCTCCCCGGCCACTATGCCGACGGCTTGGGTGCTGTTGGCGTGCGTCGCATTCTGTTGACGGCTTCGGGTGGTCCGTTTCGCGAAACGCCCCTCGCCGAACTGGCCGGCGTATCGCCAGAGCAAGCCTGCGCGCACCCGAACTGGTCAATGGGTCGCAAAATTTCTGTCGATTCGGCAAGCATGATGAACAAAGGCCTCGAGTTGATCGAAGCCTGCTGGTTGTTTGATGCGAGGCCGTCGCAAGTAGAAGTGGTCATTCATCCGCAAAGTGTTATCCACTCCTTGGTGGATTACGTGGATGGATCGGTGCTGGCTCAACTTGGCAACCCTGACATGCGCACACCAATTGCCCATGCCCTGGCGTGGCCGGAGCGTATCGATTCGGGTGTTGCTCCGCTGGATTTGTTCTCGATCGCGCGTCTGGATTTTCATGCGCCTGACGAACTGCGCTTCCCATGCCTGCGCTTGGCGCGGCAAGCTGCAGAAACGGGCGACAGTGCGCCTGCGATGCTTAATGCGGTCAACGAAATCGCAGTGGCGGCATTTCTGGACAGGCGGATTGGCTATCCAGAAATCGCGAGTATGATCGGCGAAGTGCTGAATCAAGAGCCTGTGGTTGCCATGGATGGGCTGGAAGCCGTATTTGCCGTCGATGCCAAAGCCCGTTCGCTCGCTGAGCAATGGCTCGTTAAGCATGGGCGCTAAGCAGAGCGCGCGGCCAGACCTGGCCCAATTGGTGAGCATAAACATGCTCGACGCCCTGGTGAGTATAGCGTTCGGACGCTTCGATAAACCGGTAACTGGAGAACAGCAATGAGCGCGCTCTACATGATTGTCGGTACCCTGGTTGCATTGGGCGTGCTGGTGACCTTTCACGAGTTTGGCCATTTTTGGGTGGCTCGGCGGTGTGGCGTCAAAGTCTTGCGGTTTTCGGTCGGCTTCGGAATGCCGCTGATTCGCTGGCATGATCGCAAGGGAACAGAGTTTGTCGTTGCGGCTATCCCGTTAGGCGGCTACGTCAAGATGCTCGACGAGCGTGAGGGTGACGTGCCCCCTGAACTAGCAGATCAGTCGTTTAACCGAAAGTCGGTTTATCAGCGCATCGCCATTGTGATTGCAGGTCCGGTCGCCAATTTTCTGCTGGCGATTGTATTTTTTTGGGTACTCGCCATGATGGGCAGCCAGCAAGTGCGGCCAATCATTGGAGCAGTCGAAGCTGGCAGCATCGCGCAGAAGGCCGGGTTGACGGAGGGGCAGGAAATTGTCTCGGTCGACGGCGAAGCGACCTCTGGCTGGGCTGCGGTCAACTTGCAGCTGGTAAGGCGCCTTGGCGAGACCGGCTCTATTGCGCTGAAGGTGATTGACCAGAACTCCACGGCACAGTCTTCTCATCAGTTGGTATTGAATGATTGGCTCAAAGGCGCCGAGGAGCCTGATCCGATTCGCTCGCTGGGGATTCGTCCCTGGCGGCCAGCATTGCCGCCCGTGCTGGCTGAGCTGGATGCCAAAGGTCCGGCGCAGGCGGCCGGCCTGAGGACCGGCGATCGTTTGCTGGCACTGGATGGCCAGCCGGTCGACGAGTGGCAGCAACTGGTTGATCAGGTTCGTGTTCGTCCTGAAACCAAAATTTCGTTGCGTGTAGAGCGTGACGGTGCGCAAATCGACATACCTGTGACTCTCGCCGCGCATGGCGAGGGCGAGGCCGCGACAGGTTATCTGGGTGCAGGCGTCAAAGGTGTAGACTGGCCGCCGGAAATGCTCCGTGAGGTCAGTTATGGTCCGGTAGCCGCCGTTGCAGAGGGCGCGCGCCGTACCTGGACCATGAGTGTTCTGACGCTCGATTCGCTCAGAAAAATGTTGTTCGGCGAGCTGTCCGTAAAAAACTTGAGCGGACCGATAACCATTGCTAAAGTGGCGGGCGCTTCGGCCCAGTCGGGTATTGGTGACTTCTTGAATTTCCTTGCTTATCTGAGCATAAGCCTGGGGGTTCTCAATTTGCTGCCCATTCCGGTGCTGGACGGGGGCCATCTGTTGTTCTATCTGGTCGAGTGGGTACGTGGTCGCCCCCTCTCGGAGAAAGTGCAGGGCTGGGGCATTCAGATCGGTATCAGCCTTGTGGTGGGAGTGATGCTACTCGCACTGGTCAACGATCTGGGACGACTGTAAAACGCTACACCGAATTGTGAATCTGCCGCATTTTGCGGCAGTTTGTTTATTGCCAGTTGGAATAAGAAAGGACTTCATGAAACGTCTGCTGCTAACTGCGGTTCTTGCCGTACTGATGATCGCCGAAGTTCACGCCGAGTCCTTCACTATCTCCGATATCCGTGTCAACGGCCTGCAGCGGGTTTCCGCTGGCAGTGTCTTCGGTGCGTTGCCGTTGAACGTGGGCGAACAGGCGGACGATTCGCGTCTGGTTGACGCTACTCGTGCGCTGTTCAAAACCGGATTCTTCCAGGACATCCAGTTAGGCCGTGACGGTAACGTCCTGGTCATCACTGTGGTCGAGCGTCCTTCCGTTGCGAGTATCGAAATCGACGGGAACAAGGCAATTACCACTGAGGACCTGATGAAGGGACTCAAGCAGTCGGGCTTGGCAGAAGGCGAAATCTTCCAGCGTGCGACCCTGGAGGGCGTGCGTAACGAACTCCAGCGCCAGTATGTCGCGCAGGGTCGTTATTCTGCGGAGGTGGCGACCGAGGTCGTTCCCCAGCCACGTAACCGCGTTGGCCTCAAGATCAACATCAATGAAGGCGCCGTAGCGGCGATCCAGCACATCAACGTGGTGGGTAACAACGTCTTCCCTGATGAGGACCTGATCGACCTGTTCGAGCTGAAAACCACTAACTGGCTCTCATTCTTCAAGAACGATGACAAGTATGCCCGCGAGAAGCTTTCGGGTGACCTTGAGCGTCTGCGTTCGTACTACCTTGATCGCGGCTATATCAATATGGATATCGCCTCGACTCAGGTGTCCATCACGCCAGACAAGAAAAGCGTCTTCATCACCGTCAATATCAACGAAGGCGAGAAGTACAGCGTCAAGTCGGTGAAGCTGAGCGGTGACCTCAAGGTGCCTGAAGATCAGGTCAAATCGTTGCTGCTGGTCAAGCCGGGTCAGGTTTTCTCTCGCAAGGTCATGACCACCACGTCCGAGCTGATCACCCGTCGTCTTGGCAACGAAGGCTACACCTTCGCCAACGTCAATGGCGTGCCGACTGCCCATGATGAAGATCACACCGTCGATATCACGTTCGTTGTCGACCCAGGCAAGCGCGCGTATGTAAACCGAATCAATTTCCGTGGCAACACCAAGACTGCTGACGAAGTCCTGCGTCGCGAAATGCGCCAGATGGAAGGCGGCTGGGCTTCTACTTACCTCATCGACCAGTCCAAGACCCGTCTTGATCGCCTTGGCTTCTTCAAGGAAGTGAACGTAGAAACCCCACCGGTGCCGGGCACCGATGACCAGGTTGACGTGAACTACGCCGTAGAAGAGCAAGCGTCCGGCTCGATTACCGCCAGCGTTGGTTTTGCGCAGAGCGCCGGCCTGATTCTGGGTGGCTCGATCAGTCAGAACAACTTTCTGGGTACCGGTAACAAGGTCAGCATTGGTTTGACCCGCAGCGAATACCAGACCCGCTACAACTTCAGCTATGTCGATCCGTACTTCACGCCAGACGGCGTGAGCCTTGGCTACAGCGCGTTCTACCGCAAGACCAACTACGACGACCTCGACGTCGACGTGGCAAGCTACTCGGTCAACAGCCTGGGCGCTGGCGTCAACATGGGCTACCCGATCAACGAAACGTCGCGTCTGAACTTCGGCCTGTCGATACAAAACGATGAGATCAGCACCGGTCGGTACACCGTTGACGAGATTTTCGACTTTGTAAACAAGGAAGGCGATAACTACCTGAACTACAAGGCATCGGTAGGCTGGTCTGAGTCGACCCTAAACAAAGGCACCTTGCCCACCCGTGGTTCGTCCCAGAGTCTGACGCTGGAAACCACGATTCCTGGCAGCGACCTTTCGTTCTATAAGCTTGATTATCGTGGCCAGCTGTTCCACCCGATCAGCACAAACTACACGCTGCGGCTGCACTCCGAGCTGGGTTATGGCGACGGTTACGGGTCGACTACGGGTCTGCCGTTCTATGAAAACTACTACGCCGGTGGCTTCAACTCGGTACGTGGTTTTAAGGACAGCACACTGGGTCCACGCAGTACGCCGAGCCGTGGTGCCGCTGTCACCGGCAACCAAGGGACGCTTGCTGACCCGGATCAAGATCCACTGCCGTTTGGTGGTAACGTTCTGGTCACCGGCGGTGTCGAGTTGCTGTTCCCGCTGCCCTTCATCAAAGATCAGCGCTCGCTGCGTACCTCGTTGTTCTGGGACGTGGGTAACGTCTTCGACAGTAATTGCAGCTCGAGCACAGTCACCTCTACGGGTGAAAAAGTTAAATGCAACAACGTGGACCTCTCCGGTATGGCGAGCTCCGTCGGTGTTGGCGTCACCTGGATTACTGCTCTCGGTCCGCTGAGTTTTGCGCTCGCGATGCCGGTCAAAAAACCGGACAACGATACCGAAACGCAGGTGTTCCAATTCTCTCTCGGTCAGACCTTTTAATCGTCTGACCCTCGATAACGACAACGGATTCTGTAGGAGTACATCGTGCGTAAGTTGACCCAATTGGCATTGCTGGCAGCGGTTTTGATTTCCACACCTGTCTTTGCCGACATGAAAATCGCAGTACTGAACTATCAAATGGCACTGCTGGAGTCTGATGCAGCGAAGAAATATGCCGTTGATGCAGAGAAGAAATTCGGCCCACAGCTGGCCAAGCTCAAAACGCTGGAAAGCAGCGCGAAAGGTATTCAGGACCGTTTGGTCGCTGGCGGTGACAAGATGGCTCAGCCTGAGCGCGAGCGTCTAGAGCTTGAGTTCAAGCAAAAAGCCCGTGATTTCCAGTTCCAGTCCAAGGAGCTGAACGAAGCCAAGGCAGTTGCCGACCGCGAAATGCTCAAGCAACTCAAGCCTAAGCTGGATCAGGCTGTTGAAGAAGTGATCAAGAAAGGTGCATTTGACCTGGTGTTCGAGCGCGGCGCTGTGATTGATGTCAAGCCTCAGTACGACGTCACTCGCCAAGTCATCGAGCGCATGAACCAGCTGAAGTAACTTCATGACCGCGACTATCAAACTCGGCGAGTTGGCCGGGTTCCTCGGAGCCACCTTGCGTGGCGCCGAGGATAAGGACATTACAGGGCTGGCCACTTTGCAGGAGGCCGGCCCCGGTCAGGTCAGCTTTCTGGCCAATCCTCAATACCGTAAATTCCTCGCCACGACCCACGCCTCAGCCGTGCTGCTCAAGCCTGCTGACGCCGAAGGTTTTTCCGGCGATGCATTGTTGGTCGCCGACCCGTATCTGGCGTATGCCCGAATTTCACACCTGTTCGATCCAAAGCCTAAAGCCAGTGCCGGAATACATCCGACGGCAGTAGTTGCTGAAGATGCCCAGGTTGATCCTACTGCGAGCGTCGGTGCTTTCGCCGTGATTGAGAGTGCTGCACGTATTGGTGCGGGTGTGACCATCGGCGCGCATTGCTTCATTGGCGCCCGTAGTTGCATCGGCGACGGTGGCTGGCTCGCCCCGCGAGTGACGCTTTATCACGATGTCCGCATAGGGCAGCGCGTGGTGATTCAGTCCGGTGCAGTGTTGGGAGGTGAAGGCTTCGGCTTTGCCAACGAAAAAGGCGTCTGGAACAAGATTGCCCAGATTGGTGGCGTAACCATCGGTGACGACGTGGAGATTGGCGTGAACACTGCCATCGACCGAGGCGCCATGGACGACACCCGAATCGGTAACGGCGTGAAACTGGATAACCAGATTCAGATCGCTCACAACGTTCAGATTGGTGACCACACCGCGATGGCGGCATGCGTCGGCATCTCCGGCAGCTCCAAAATCGGCAAGAACTGCATGCTGGCAGGCGGTGTGGGTCTGGTTGGGCACATCGAGATCTGTGATGGGGTTTTCATTACGGGCATGACAATGGTGACCCGTTCGATTACCGAACCTGGCGCCTATTCGTCGGGTACGGCGATGCAGCCGGCTGCCGAATGGCGCAAGAGTGCAGCGCGGATGCGGCATCTCGATGACATGGCCCGCCGTCTGCAACAGCTAGAAAAGATTGTCGAGGCAGTGACCTCAGGCGGTAAAGCTTCATCTGATGGCTGATACCTATTTCTTATCAAGCGTGCACAGCCGATAAACTGCCTCCTTGATTTGCTAGAGGAGTGCTGCGCAACCGTCGCGCACTCCCAATCTTTACTACAGGCTTCCCCTCGAAATGATGGACATCAACGAAATTCGCGAATATCTGCCTCACCGTTACCCGTTCCTGTTGGTGGACCGGGTGGTGGAGCTGGATGTTGAGAGCAAAAGGATTCGGGCCTACAAAAACGTCAGCATCAATGAGCCGTTCTTCAACGGCCATTTTCCTCAGCATCCAATCATGCCGGGCGTTCTGATTATTGAAGCGATGGCTCAAGCGGCTGGCATTCTTGGTTTCAAGATGCTCGACGTGAAGCCGGCGGACGGTACGCTTTACTACTTCGTGGGCTCTGACAAGCTGCGCTTCCGTCAGCCTGTTCTGCCTGGCGATCAACTGATTCTTGAAGCGAAGTTCCTTAGCTGCAAGCGTCAGATCTGGAAGTTCGAGTGCCAGGCTTCGGTAGACGGCAAGCCGGTGTGCTCCGCAGAAATCATCTGTGCGGAACGTAAACTATGAGTTTGATTGACCCTCGCGCAATCATCGATCCGACAGCCATTCTGGCTGACAACGTTGAGGTCGGCCCTTGGTCGATCGTCGGAGCCGGTGTGGAAATTGGCGAGGGTACCGTGATCGGTCCGCATGTGATCCTTCGCGGGCCTACCAAAATCGGTAAGCACAACCACATTTACCAGTTTTCGTCGGTAGGTGAGGACACGCCTGATTTGAAGTACAAGGGCGAGGCGACCCGTTTGGTCATCGGCGATCACAATGTGATTCGCGAAGGCGTGACGATTCATCGTGGCACCATTCAAGACCGCGCTGAAACCACCCTCGGCGATCACAACCTGATCATGGCCTATGCCCACATCGGTCATGACAGTGTGATTGGCAACAACTGCATCCTCGTTAACAACACCGCATTGGCCGGGCATGTCCACGTAGACGACTGGGCGATACTGTCGGGCTTTACGCTGGTGCATCAGTATTGCCGCATCGGCGCCCACAGCTTTTCTGGCATGGGCACGGCTATCGGTAAAGACGTACCGGCATTCGTCACTGTGTTCGGCAACCCGGCCGAGGCGCGCAGCATGAACTTCGAAGGCATGCGCCGGCGTGGTTTCTCGGAAGAGTCCATCCTCGCGTTGCGCAGCGCCTACAAGGTCGTCTATCGCAAAGGGCTGACGGTTGATCAGGCCATCGCCGAGCTTGTTGGTCCTGCTGCACAATTCCCCGAAGTCGCTGTGTTCCTCGAGTCCATCAAGACATCGACTCGCGGCATCACCCGTTAATCATGGGTGCCTTGCGTATAGCGCTGGTTGCCGGTGAGGCCTCGGGTGACATTCTCGGCTCGGGGTTGATGCGCGCGATCAAGGTTCGCCATCCTGATGCGCAATTCATTGGCGTCGGTGGTCCGCTCATGGAAGCGCAAGGGATGACCTCATACTTCCCGATGGAGCGTTTGTCCGTCATGGGGCTGGTGGAGGTTCTGGGGCGGCTGAAAGAGTTGCTCGCGCGCCGTAAAGCACTCATTGAAACGCTCATCAATCAAAAGCCGGACGTCTTCATCGGCATCGACGCGCCTGACTTCACCCTCAATATCGAGCTCAAACTGCGTCAGGCCGGTATCAAAACCGTGCATTACGTAAGTCCCTCGGTATGGGCATGGCGGCAAAAACGGGTGCTGAAGATACGCGAAGGCTGTGACCTGATGCTCACGTTGCTGCCCTTCGAAGCGCGCTTCTATGAAGAGAAGGGCGTGCCGGTGCGTTTTGTCGGGCATCCCTTGGCAGATACCATTCCGCTGGAGGCCGATCGTTCAGCCGCTCGTGCGCAGTTGGCACTGGGCGATGGCCCCGTGGTTGCACTGATGCCTGGCAGTCGCGGTGGCGAAGTGGGCCGGCTCGGCGCGCTGTTCTTCGATGCGGCCGAGCGGTTGCAGACGGCCCGCCCGGGCATTCGCTTCGTCCTGCCGTGTGCCAGTCCACAGAGGCGCGCACAAATTGAACTATTGCTTGAAGGTCGCAGCCTGCCGCTGACGCTGCTCGACGGTCAGTCCCATCTGGCGCTGGCCGCCTGCGACGCTGTGCTGATCGCTTCTGGCACCGCGACCCTCGAAGCGCTTCTTTACAAACGACCGATGGTGGTTGCCTATCGCCTGGCACCGCTGACCTTCTGGGTACTCAAGCGTATGGTGAAAAGTCCGTACGTATCCCTGCCGAATTTGCTGGCGCAGCGTTTGCTGGTGCCCGAGTTACTGCAGGATGCGGCGACAGCCTATTCGCTGGCCCAGACGTTGCTGCCGTTGCTCGACAACGGCTTAGCACAGACGGCCGGCTTCGACGCCATTCACCGGACCTTGCGTCGCGATGCATCCAATCAGGCCGCCGAAGCGGTACTGAGCCTGATCGGCGCATCCCCTTCACAATGAGTACGCGTCACATGCAAATGGGTTTGGACTTCAATCTGGTCGAGGATCTGGTCGCGGGTGTCGATGAGGTGGGCCGTGGCCCGCTTTGCGGCGCGGTTGTGACCGCTGCCGTTATTCTTGATCCCAAGCGTCCCATCCTGGGTCTCAACGATTCAAAAAAGCTCACCCAAGCCAAGCGCGAGAAGCTGTTCGACGAGATCTGCGAAAAGGCTTTGTGCTGGCATATCGCACGCGCCGAAGTGGAGGAGATCGATGAGCTCAACATCCTTCACGCCACGATGCTTGCGATGAAGCGAGCGGTAGAAGGTTTGCTCATCACCCCTAAACTGGCACTGATCGACGGTAATCGTTGTCCGCAACTTTCGGTGCCAAGCGCGCCCGTCATACAGGGCGATGCCCAGGTCCCGGCCATAGCGGCGGCGTCGATTCTGGCCAAGGTCAGTCGTGATCGTGAAATGGCGGCGATGGAGCTGATTTATCCCGGCTACGGTATTGGCGGACACAAGGGCTATCCGACGCCCGTCCATCTGGAAGCCTTGGCGCGGCTGGGGCCCACGCCTATTCATCGGCGTTCCTTTGCACCCGTGCGAGCCGCTTATCAGGCCCGTGAGGTGATGATCGCTAGCTCGTTCACGCCGCTTGCGTTCAATTGATCGTGCTGATGTTTTTGTAAGAGGCCGGTACAATCCGGCCTTCGTTTTCTGTGCTTTATAGGATCACCCATGCCGGCTTCTTTCGTTCATCTACGCCTGCACACCGAATATTCGCTGGTCGACGGTCTGGTCCGGGTCAAACCGCTGGTCAAGGCCTTGGCCGGTATGAATATGCCCGCGGTGGCGGTGACCGATCAGAACAACATGTGCTCGCTGGTCAAGTTCTACAAGGCCGCGATGGGCGCCGGCATCAAGCCCATCTGCGGCGCCGATCTGTGGCTTGCCGGCAGGGACAAAGACGCAGCGCTCAGCCGGATCAGCCTATTGGTGATGAATCCCAAGGGCTACCGCAATCTCACCGAGCTGATCTCGCGCGGCTTCATTGATGGTCAGCGCAATGGCCTGGTGGTGATCGAACGTCAGTGGATCGCCGAGGCCAACGAAGGCCTGATCGCGCTCTCCGCCGCCAAAGAAGGCGAGATCGGCATGGCATTGCTGGGCGGTAATCCGGCTGAAGCCGACCTGCTGCTCAAAGAGTGGATGAGCGTTTTTCCTGATCGCTTCTACATCGAAGTTCAGCGCACTGCCCGCGTCAACGATGAAGAACACCTGCACGCTGCGGTCGCCCTGGCCGAGCGCCATGGCGCGCCGCTGGTGGCCACCAACGATGTGCGGTTTATCAAGCAGGAAGATTTCGAGGCCCACGAAACACGCGTGTGCATTGGTGAGGGCCGCGCCCTTGATGATCCGCGTCGTTCGCACAATTACAGTGACCAGCAATACCTGAAAAGCGCGGCCGAAATGACGGAGCTGTTCAGCGACCTGCCCGACGCACTGGAAAACACCGTCGAGATTGCCAAGCGCTGCAACATCGACGTGAAGCTGGGCACCGCGTTCCTGCCTAACTTTCCGATCCCTGATGGCATGACCATCGATGAATATTTCCGCAAGGTTTCGTTTGAAGGCCTTGAAGAGCGGCTGGCGGTATTGTGGCCCAGAGACACCACGCCCAACTACGAAGAAAAGCGCCAGCTGTATGTCGACCGGTTGAATTTCGAACTGGATATCATCATCCAGATGGGGTTCCCGGGTTACTTCCTGATCGTGATGGACTTCATCCAGTGGGCCAAAAGTAATGGCGTGCCCGTCGGGCCCGGCCGGGGCTCAGGCGCCGGTTCGCTGGTGGCGTACGTACAGAAGATTACCGACCTTGACCCGCTGCAATATGACCTGCTGTTCGAGCGCTTCCTGAACCCCGAGCGGGTGTCGATGCCCGACTTCGACGTCGACTTCTGCATGGACGGTCGGGATCGGGTAATCGATTACGTGGCCGAAAAGTACGGTCGCAACGCGGTCAGTCAGATCATCACCTTCGGCTCCATGGCCGCCAAGGCTGTGGTACGTGATGTGGCGCGTGTGCAGGGCAAGTCTTACGGACTGGCTGATCGCCTGTCGAAGATGATTCCGTTTGAAGTGGGCATGACCCTCGAAAAGGCTTATGAGCAGGAAGAAATCCTGCGCGACTTTTTGAAAGTTGACGAAGAAGCGGCAGAAATCTGGGAGATGGCGCGCAAGCTTGAGGGCGTTGTGCGCAACGTCGGCAAGCATGCCGGTGGTGTGGTGATTGCACCGACCAAGCTGACGGATTTCTCGGCCATTTACTGCGATGAAGAGGGCGGCGGCCTCGTTACCCAGTTCGACAAGGATGACGTTGAAGCGGCAGGTCTGGTGAAGTTCGACTTCCTCGGCCTGCGGACGCTGACCATCATCGACTGGGCGCTGAAGACCATCAACCGCGACCGCGCCAAGGTCAACGAGCCGCCGCTGGACATCGCATTCATCCCGCTGGATGACGCGCCGACCTACGAACTGCTGCAAAGAGCAGAAACCACTGCGGTGTTCCAGCTTGAGTCGCGAGGCATGAAGGAGCTGATCAAAAAGCTCAAGCCCGACTGCCTGGAAGACTTGATCGCACTGGTGGCGCTGTTTCGTCCCGGGCCGTTGCAGTCGGGCATGGTGGATGACTTCATCAACCGCAAACACGGTCGTGCCGAGCTGTCGTACCCGCACATCGACTACCAATACGAAGGCCTCAAACCCGTACTGCTGCCAACCTACGGCATCATCCTGTATCAGGAACAGGTGATGCAGATCGCTCAGGTGATGGCCGGTTATACCCTCGGCGAGGCGGACATGCTTCGTCGTGCGATGGGTAAGAAAAAACCCGAGGAAATGGCCAAGCAGCGCGGCGGCTTCATCGATGGTTGCAAGAGCAACAATATCGAGCCTGACCTGGCCGGTAACATTTTCGACCTGGTGGAAAAATTCGCCGGTTACGGCTTCAACAAGTCTCACTCGGCGGCTTACGGGCTGGTGTCTTACCAGACCGCTTGGCTAAAGAAGCATTACCCTGCGCCGTTCATGGCGGCGGTGTTGTCGGCGGACATGCACAACACTGACAAAGTGGTCACGCTGATCGAAGAAGTGCGCACGATGAAGCTGCGCCTCGATGCTCCGGACGTGAACACCTCCGACTTCAAGTTCACCGTGGACGACGACGGTCGCATTCTGTACGGCCTCGGGGCGATCAAGGGCGTGGGCGAAAGCCCGGTCGAGGCGATCACCGAAGCGCGCATGGACGGCCCGTTTACCGACCTGTTCGACTTCTGCGCCCGGGTCGACCTCAAGCGCGTTAACAAGCGCACCCTTGATGGCTTGATCCGCAGTGGTGCACTGGACCGTCTGGGTCCGTACTTTTTCGATGAGCCAAAACCGTATCAAGCCAACATCGATCGCAACCGCGCGGTATTGCTGGCTGCGCTGGGAGAAGCGATCCAGGCCGCCGAACAAACCGCACGCAGCCATGACAGTGGCCATGCTGACCTGTTTGGCGGTTTGTTCGTTGAAGAAGATACCGATGTGTATGCAAACCATCGCGCTGCCAAGGAAGTCACGCTCAAAGAGCGGCTGCGTGGTGAGAAAGAAACACTCGGGCTCTACCTGACCGGTCACCCAATTGATGAATATGAAGGCGAGATCAGGCGGTTTGCCCGCCAACGCATCGTCGATTTGAAGCCTGCGCGCGATACTCAGACGGTTGCCGGTCTGATCATCAATCTGCGGGTCATGAAGAACAAAAAGGGCGACAAGATGGGTTTCATCACCCTCGATGACCGCTCCGGACGTATAGAAGCATCGCTGTTTGCCGAGGCCTTTCACTCCGCTCAGTCGTTATTGCAGACTGACGCGATGGTGGTGGTGGAAGGGGAGGTCAGTTCGGACGACTTCTCCGGTGGGCTGCGTTTGCGTGCCAAGCGCGTGATGAGCCTGGAAGAAGCCCGTACAGGTCTGGCCGAAAGCCTGCGCCTGACGGTTCGTAGCGAGTCGCTCAAGGGCGATCGGCTACGCTGGCTGGGCGATCTGTGCAAAAAGCATCGTGGCGCATGCCCTATTACGCTCGATTACACCGGGCTGGATGCCAAGGCGTTGTTGCAGTTTGGCGAAGCGTGGCGAATCGATCCCGCAGACAGCTTGATTCAAGCGCTGCGTGACCAGTTCGGACGAGAGAACGTCTTCCTGCAGTATCGTTGAATGCACAGGTGCTCTGTGAATGCCCGCCGCGAAGGCTGCGTTCATAAGGCGCCTGTTCTCAGCCCTGAATTTTTAATCTCGACCTGAATGCGCCATCTCCCTTATGGTATGGCGCTTACGGATCAACCGGCCGGCCTCTTGGCCGTCGACCCAAGACGGATGCCTATGAACCCGAATTTTCTGGATTTCGAACAGCCGATCGCTGACCTGCAAGCCAAAATCGAAGAGCTGCGTCTGGTTGGTAATGACAACTCGCTGAACATCGGCGACGAAATCTCTCGACTGCAAGAGAAGAGCAGCACGCTCACCGAAAGCATTTTCGGCAACCTGACCAGTTGGCAGATTGCGCGCATGGCGCGTCACCCTCGTCGTCCTTACACGCTCGATTACATCGAACACATCTTCACTGAGTTCGATGAATTGCACGGCGATCGGCATTTCTCCGACGACGCCGCGATTGTCGGTGGTATTGCCCGCCTGGAAGACCAGCCAGTGATGGTGATCGGTCATCAGAAAGGCCGTGAAGTGCGCGAAAAAGTTCGTCGCAACTTCGGTATGCCGCGCCCCGAAGGCTACCGCAAGGCTTGCCGACTGATGGAAATGGCCGAGCGTTTCAAGATGCCGATCCTGACGTTCATCGACACGCCCGGCGCATACCCCGGTATCGACGCCGAAGAGCGTAACCAGAGCGAAGCCATCGCCTGGAACCTTCGCGTGATGGCACGCCTGAAAACGCCAATCATCGCTACCGTGATCGGTGAAGGTGGTTCGGGTGGCGCACTGGCCATCGGTGTCTGCGATCAACTGAACATGCTGCAGTACTCGACGTACGCCGTGATCTCGCCGGAAGGCTGCGCTTCCATTCTCTGGAAAACCGCTGAGAAAGCGCCGGATGCCGCCGAAGCCATGGGTATCACAGCGGATCGCCTGAAGGGCCTGGGGATTGTTGACAAGGTGATCGGAGAGCCGCTCGGCGGCGCGCACCGTGACCCAGCCAAAGCCGCTGCTTCCATTCGCGAAGAGCTAAGCAGCCAGCTTGCGATGCTCAAGGGCTTCGACGCCGATGAGCTTCTGGCTCGCCGCTACGATCGCCTCATGAGCTACGGCCTCTAAGCCTAAATCGTCTTTTTTGTCGTCCGGCCAGCGTTAAGCAGGGTCTTTCCAGCATGAGCAAGCCGGACTCCATTAAAAAAGAACTCTCTGCCCGACTGCTCTCGCGCCTGTCCCCTTGGCGCGAGGCGGCCGGATGGCGAATCGCTTTCTCAGGCGGTCTCGACTCCACCGTGCTTCTGCACCTGCTCGCTGATCTCTCCAGACACGAGTCACTTCCAGCGCTTCACGCCCTCCATATTCATCACGGTTTGCAGGCTGGCGCCCAATCCTGGCCCGCGCATTGTCGTCGTGTCTGTCAGATTCTGGACGTGCCGCTGCAAGTCATTTCCGTTGAAGTGCAAAGCGGGCCCAGCCTGGAACAAGCCGCACGCGAAGCCCGATACGCCGCGTTCAGTGAGGTCTTGTTGGAGGATGAGGTGTTACTGACTGCACAGCACCGTGATGATCAGGCCGAAACGCTGTTGTTTCGGTTACTGCGCGGCGCGGGGGTGCGCGGGCTGGCGGCGATGCCTTTCGAGCGTGAGCTGGGCCTGGGTCGGCTGCTGCGACCCTTGCTGGATGAATCGCGCGAGCGTCTTGAGGCGTACGCACGAGAGCAGGGTCTGAGCTGGGTGGAGGACCCGAGCAACGAGAACAGTCGGTTTTCGCGTAATTATCTGCGTCATCGGGTCATGCCATTGCTGATCTCGCGTTGGCCCCAGGCGTCGGCCAGTATGTCGCGTACGGCCAGCCATCTTGCCGAAGCGCAAACGTTGCTGACGGAGTTGGCTGAGGAGGATCTGGCACATGCATCTACGGAGTCGCCATTTGACTGGCTGAACATCCCTTCGCTGGCGCTGGCGCCCCTTGAGGCGTTGTCGGCTGCGCGTCAACGCAATGCATTGCGCCACTGGCTCGGCGGGCGAACGCGTCTGCCAGACACTGATCATTGGGCCGGATGGGACAGCTTGCGTGATGCAGGCCCTGATGGTCGTCCCATCTGGCGTTTGGCGGATGGACAGTTGCACCGCGCGCAAGGACGTATCTGGTGGTTGTCCGGTGTCTGGATGCGCAATGTCAGTGGCACTCAGACCTGGGATATCGCCGAAGACCCATTGGCGTTACCAGGTAATGGTCAACTGTCGTTCGTCGGTGAGCCGCCCCGTGGCGGCCTGCATGTGCACTATCGCCAAGGCGGAGAGATGATGAATCTGCCCGAGCGGGGGCGGCGGGATCTCAAACGGCTGCTCAACGAAGGCGGGGTGCCGGTTTTCCTGCGCGGCAGATTGCCGCTGTTGTACCGCGGGGAGACGTTATTGGCCGTCGCCAGCCTCCCTGGTTTGGACGCCGACCCCCGTGGCGACTGGCGATTGCACTGGACACCACCGACGAATGACCAAAGTTTGAGCTGAAAGGGCCTTTCCGGTAGACTACGCTCCCTTCTTGATACAGCTTCTGTCGATGCTTTTGGATCGACGAAAGTTGCCGATTACCAGCCAGTCTTTACTGGGCGATTCCAACCATGTAGCGAGCTGCCGACAGACCTTTACCGGTAAGTAATATTCAGCGCAATACATTCAGGAATGCACTGTAAAACACGCAGGTCGTCGGGGGCTTCGGCCTTCCTTCGCTTTCCCCGGCGGCTCTGACCGCTTTAACGCAGACTTCTAGGGTTTTTCATGACGCGCTACATCTTCGTCACGGGCGGTGTTGTTTCTTCATTGGGGAAAGGCATTGCTTCGGCTTCATTGGCGGCCATCCTGGAGGCGAGGGGACTTAAGGTCACCATGCTCAAGCTGGATCCGTACATCAACGTCGATCCGGGCACCATGAGCCCTTTCCAGCACGGTGAAGTGTTCGTCACACATGACGGCGCCGAAACCGATCTGGACCTGGGTCACTATGAGCGCTTCATTCGCACCACCATGACCCAAAACAACAACTTCACCACTGGCCGTGTGTACGAACACGTCCTGCGCAAAGAGCGCCGTGGTGATTATCTGGGCGCGACCATTCAGGTCATTCCGCACATCACCGACGAGATCAAGCGCCGCATCATCAAAGGTGCTGGCGACGCTGACGTCGCGCTGGTCGAAATCGGCGGCACCGTCGGCGACATCGAGTCGCAACCGTTCCTTGAAGCGATTCGTCAGTTGCGCTTCGAAGTCGGCGCCCGCCGCGCGATGCTGATGCACCTGACACTGGTGCCTTACATCGCTACAGCCGGTGAAACCAAAACCAAGCCAACGCAGCACTCGGTCAAGGAACTGCGCTCCATCGGCCTGCAACCTGACATCCTGGTCTGCCGTTCCGATCATCCGATCGACATGTCGTCGCGTCGCAAGATTGCGCAGTTCACCAACGTCGAAGAGCGTGCCGTTATCGCCCTGGAAGACGCCGACACCATCTACAAGATTCCAGGCATCCTGCACTCGCAGGGTCTGGACGATTTCGTTGTCGAGCGCTTCGGCCTGCAATGCTCCAGCGCGGATCTGTCCGAGTGGGAAGCGGTTGTTGACGCCAAGCTCAATCCTGAGCATGAAGTCACCATCGCCATGGTCGGCAAGTACATGGAGCTGCTGGACGCTTACAAATCGCTGATTGAAGCGATGAGTCACGCCGGTATCACCAACCGCACCAAGGTCAACCTGCGCTACATCGACTCCGAAGATATCGAAAACCAGGGCACCGGCCTGCTTGAAGGTGTGGATGCGATTCTGGTACCTGGCGGATTCGGTCTGCGAGGCGTCGAAGGCAAGATCATTGCCGTCCAGTTTGCGCGCGAAAACAAGGTGCCGTACCTGGGTATCTGCCTGGGCATGCAAGTGGCGGTCATCGAGTTCGCGCGTAACGTGCTGGGCTGGAAAGACGCCAACTCCACCGAGTTTGATCGCAGCAGCCCGCATCCGGTCGTCGGCCTGATCACCGAATGGGAAGACGCCACTGGCGCTGTCGAAACCCGTACCGAAACCTCCGATCTGGGTGGCACCATGCGTCTGGGTGCACAGGAATGCCAACTGGAAGGCGGTTCTCTGGTGCATGACTGCTACGCCAAGGAGGTGATCGTTGAACGTCACCGTCATCGTTATGAAGTGAACAACAACCTGCTGCCTCAACTGATTGACGCCGGGCTCAAAATCTCCGGTCGTTCCGGCGATGGCGCACTGGTTGAAGTGGTCGAAGCGCCAGATCATCCATGGTTCGTCGCTTGCCAGTTCCACCCTGAGTTCACTTCGACGCCACGCGACGGTCACCCGCTGTTCAGCGGCTTCGTCAAGGCAGCGCTTGTTCAACACCAGAAGAAAGCCTGATAGGGAACTCATTACATGGCACAGAAAATCATCCGCGTCGGTTCTATCGAGATTGCCAACGACAAGCCAATGGTTTTGTTCGGTGGCATGAATGTGCTGGAGTCGCGGGACATGGCCATGCAGGTCTGCGAAGAATACGTACGGGTCACCGAAAAGCTCGGTATCCCTTACGTGTTCAAGGCCAGTTTCGACAAGGCTAACCGTTCGTCGGTCACGTCGTATCGTGGTCCGGGCCTGGAAGCGGGCATGCGCATTTTCGAGGAGATCAAGCGCACCTTCAACGTGCCGGTGATCACGGATGTGCATGAGCCGGATCAAGCGGCGACCGTGGCGGAAGTCTGCGACATCATTCAGTTGCCGGCGTTTTTGTCCCGCCAGACCGATCTGGTGGTGGCAATGGCGAAAACCGGCGCTGTGATCAACATCAAGAAAGCCCAGTTTCTCGCGCCTCAGGAAATGAAACACATCCTGTCCAAGTGCGAAGAGGCGGGTAATGATCAGTTGATACTGTGCGAGCGGGGTTCGAGCTTCGGTTATAACAACCTCGTCGTGGACATGCTCGGCTTCGGCATCATGAAGTCGTTCGAGTATCCGGTGTTTTTCGACGTGACCCATGCGTTGCAGATGCCAGGCGGTCGTTCCGATTCAGCAGGCGGCCGTCGCGCGCAGGTCACCGACCTTGCAAAAGCCGGTATCAGCCAAGGGCTTGCAGGTCTGTTTCTTGAGGCCCACCCGGACCCTGACAACGCCAAGTGCGACGGTCCATGTGCATTGCGCCTGGAAAAACTTGAGCCGTTCCTGACTCAGCTCAAGACTCTGGATGACCTGATCAAAAGCTTCCCGCCTGTAGAAACCGCGTAAGTCGTGCTTCTCTGGCACCTTACCCTCCGGTAAAGTGCCGCTCGTTCTATTCCCGACCCGTGGGTCGGGAATTTTGTCGTTTCAAGGTCTGCCCGTTGTCTGGATCCTTGAGACGCATGTTCGTTTCCCAGCTGCGTCGTTTTCGTCAATCTTGGAGTGTTTACAACAATGGCAAAAATCGTCGACATCAAAGGTCGTGAAGTTCTCGACTCCCGTGGCAATCCCACCGTGGAAGCAGACGTGCTCCTCGACAACGGCATCATCGGCAGTGCATGCGCGCCGTCCGGTGCTTCCACCGGCTCGCGTGAAGCACTTGAGCTGCGTGATGGCGACAAGAGCCGTTACATGGGCAAGGGCGTTCTGAAAGCAGTTGCAAACATCAATGGCCCGATTCGCGATCTGCTGCTGGGCAAAGACCCGGTTGATCAGAAAGCGCTGGACCACGCCATGATCGCGCTGGACGCCACTGAGAACAAAGCCAGCCTGGGCGCGAATGCAATCCTCGCTGTGTCGCTGGCGGCTGCCAAAGCAGCGGCCCAGGACCAGGATTTGCCGCTTTACGCGCACATCGCCAACCTGAACGGCACGCCAGGTGTGTATTCGATGCCGGTTCCGATGATGAACATCATCAACGGTGGCGAGCACGCCGATAACAACATCGACATTCAAGAATTCATGATTCAGCCTGTGGGCGCCAAGACCTTCTCCGAAGGCCTGCGCTGGGGCACAGAAATCTTTCACCATCTCAAGGCAGTGCTCAAGGCCCGTGGCCTCAACACCGCTGTGGGTGACGAAGGTGGTTTCGCACCTAACCTGAACTCCAACGCCGCTGCGCTGGACGCCATTGCCGAAGCCGTAGCCAACGCCGGTTACAAGCTGGGCACCGACGTGACCCTGGCGCTGGACTGCGCGGCAAGCGAGTTCTACAAAGACGGCAAGTACACGTTGACCGAAGAAGGCGAGTACGACTCTGCGGGTTTCGCGGACTACCTGGCGGATCTGGTCAGCAAGCACCCGATCATCTCCATCGAGGATGGCCTGGACGAGTCTGACTGGGCGGGCTGGAAAGTCCTGACCGACAAGATCGGCGACAAGATCCAGCTGGTCGGCGACGACCTGTTCGTCACTAACACCAAGATCCTGAAAGAAGGCATCGACAAGAAGATCGCCAACTCTATCCTGATCAAGTTCAACCAGATCGGCACGCTGACCGAAACCCTGGAAGCCATCCAGATGGCCAAGGCAGCGGGTTACACTGCCATTATCTCTCACCGCTCTGGTGAAACCGAAGACTCCACCATTGCCGATCTGGCAGTGGGTACCTCCGCCGGTCAGATCAAAACCGGTTCGTTGAGCCGTTCTGATCGGGTCGCCAAGTACAACCAGCTGCTGCGCATCGAAGAGCAGTTGGGCAGCAAGGCGCCATACAATGGTCGCGGTGAGTTTCGCGGCTGAGTCGGAGATGGTAAAAAGGCAGCAGGCGTTGTAAGGGAATCCGCTTTTGTTGGAGATTCCTTGAGCGCCCTGATCCATGAGCCCGGTGACCACCGGGCTTTTGGTTGTTAAACATGGTCGGTTCTGCTGTCTTTTTCTTCACCGGATAACTGATATTTCCAATGCGCAGTCCTAACTGGTTGTTCCTCATTCTGCTCTTGCTGCTCGCGGGCTTGCAGTATCGTCTGTGGGTCGGTAATGGCAGCTTGGCGCAAGTGGCCAGTCTGACTCAGCAAATCGCCGATCAGCATGCCGAAAACGATACGTTGCTGGAACGTAATCGGGTGCTTGATGCTGAAGTGCTGGAGTTGAAGAAGGGCCTGGAGACCGTCGAAGAGCGTGCCCGTCACGAACTCGGCATGGTCAAGGACGGCGAGACCCTCTACCAGTTGGCGCAATGACGTTGGTGCAATGAATCTTTCCATTCCTGCCTTCTGGGCAGTGATTCCCGCAGCGGGCGTTGGTGCGCGCATGGCGGCAGACCGTCCCAAGCAGTACCTGCAACTGGGCGGTATGACAATTCTGGAACATAGCCTTCTCTGTTTTCTCGATCATCCCCGGCTAAAGGGCCTGGTGATCAGCCTGGCTGTGGACGATCCGTACTGGCCAGGCTTGCCCTGCGCTCTGGACTCACGGATTCAGCGTGTGACAGGCGGCAAGGAACGCGCTGATTCGGTGCTTAATGCGTTGCTGCACTTGCATGCCCAAGGCGCGGACGACAACGACTGGGTGCTTGTGCATGACGCGGCGCGGCCTAATCTGGCCCGAGGCGATCTGGATAATTTGCTGAGCGAACTGGCTGACGATCCGGTTGGCGGGTTGCTCGCGGTGCCCGCCAAAGACACGCTCAAACGCGCTGACAGCAACGGGCGGGTGGCAGAGACGGTAGATCGACGCCTTATATGGCAGGCCTATACCCCGCAGATGTTCCGCCTTGGCGCTTTGCACCGTGCTTTGGCTGATAGCCTGGTCTCGAACGTTGCGATCACTGACGAAGCCTCAGCCATGGAGTGGGCCGGACAGTCGCCGCGCCTGATTGAAGGGCGTGCCGACAACATCAAAGTCACCCGGCCTGAGGACCTCGAGTGGTTGCGTCAGCGTCGAGGTGACTTCAACCGCTGACTTGGCTTTTGTGGGAGGGAGCTTGCTCGCGATTCGGTCATCTTGAGGATCAAGATGTATCGGATGGGAGGGCCTCTCGCGAGCAAGCTCGCTCCCACACAACGTTTGCAACAGGTTTGAATTCATCGTGCCTGATACTCATCGCGTTTCGCCAACCCTTCCTTCAGGTAATCCACCAGCTTGCGCACTTTTGGCGACAAATGCCGTTGCTGCGGATACAGCCCCCAGACAGCCGTATTGGGCGGCTGATGCGTTTCAAGCAGTGAGATCAATGCCCCACTTTTCAAATGGCTCAATACGTAATAATCCGGCAACTGACACAAGCCGACGCCGTGCAACGCTGCGTCCAGCACAGCTTGTCCGCTGTTGCAGCGCCAGTTGCCGTGGATCCTCTGGGAAAACTCCTTACCATTTTGTTGTAGCAGCCACGTATCCGAACTGCCTGTCAGGCAATTGTGCCGACTCAGCTCCGACACGCTGTGAGGCCGTCCGTAACGCTCGACGTAAGAAGGGGAGGCGCAGAGGTACATCCGGCGGGGCGCCAGGCGGGTCGCCACCAGCCGCGACTCTTGCAATCGACCGAGCCTGATCGCCAGGTCCATGCCTTCGTGTACCAGGTCCAGCGTGTTGTTGGTCAGCTCGATGTCCACACGCAGCTGCGGGTATTCATCCATGAAACGCGTTACCAGCGGCGCGATGAAGCGTTCGCCGTACGCCACCGCGCAGGTCATGCGCAACAAGCCTTTGGGCTCGCTCGTCAAATCGCCCACGGCGCGCACTGCTTCCTCGCGGCCGTCCTGCAAGCGCTGGCAATGATGAAGAAACGTCTGACCTGCCTCGGTCAGAGCGACGCGTCGGGTGCTGCGGTAAAGCAATTTGGTTTGCAGGCGTTCTTCCAGCCGTGCGATCTGTCGGCTGATGTGGGACGAAGAGACGCCCAGTCGTTCGGCGGCCGCAGTGAACTGCCCGCATTCCGCCACAGCAACGAATTCGTCCAGCCCTTCCCAGCGATTTGTGTACATCGATTGTCCCTGTACAGCATTAATGTTTTGCTTTTGTCCGGATTATTCATCATTGCGCTATGTATTACACTCTTCGGCCTGTACCTAATTCGCTGGAGAAGATTGATGATCAAGTCACGTGCCGCCGTAGCGTTCGAGCCCAACCAGCCGTTGCAAATCGTGGAAGTGGACGTCGAGGCACCCAAGGCGGGCGAGGTGCTGGTGCGTATCGTCGCCACCGGCGTTTGTCATACCGATGCCTACACCTTGTCCGGCTCGGATTCCGAAGGCGTTTTTCCGTGCATCCTGGGGCATGAAGGTGGCGGTATCGTCGAAGCCATAGGAGAAGGCGTGACCTCGCTCGCTGTCGGCGACCATGTGATTCCGCTCTACACGGCCGAATGCCGCGAGTGCAAATTCTGCCTTTCCGGCAAGACCAACCTCTGCCAGAAAGTGCGCGCCACCCAAGGCAAAGGTCTAATGCCCGATGGCACCAGCCGTTTCAGCTACAAAGGCCAGCCGATTTACCATTACATGGGTTGCTCGACGTTCTCCGAGTACACCGTCCTGCCTGAAATATCCCTCGCCAAAATCCCCAAAGAAGCACCGCTGGAGAAGGTCTGTCTGCTGGGCTGCGGTGTTACCACCGGAATCGGCGCAGTGCTGAACACCGCCAAAGTCGAAGAAGGCGCGACCGTTGCCGTTTTTGGCCTGGGCGGTATTGGTCTGGCAGCGATCATCGGCGCGAAAATGGCCAAGGCCTCGCGCATCATTGCCGTCGACATCAATCCGGCCAAGTTCGACGTCGCTCGCGAACTGGGTGCCACTGACTTCGTCAACCCGAAGGATCACGACAAACCCGTGCAGGAAGTGATCGTCGAAATGACCGATGGCGGCGTGGATTACAGCTTCGAATGCGTCGGCAACGTGCAACTGATGCGTGCGGCGCTGGAGTGCTGCCACAAAGGCTGGGGCGAGTCGGTGATCATCGGTGTCGCCGGCGCGGGCCAGGAAATTACCACTCGTCCATTCCAGCTGGTGACCGGGCGCGTCTGGCGCGGCTCGGCGTTCGGTGGCGTCAAAGGCCGCACCGAGTTGCCAAGCTATGTCGAGAAATCACAAACGGGCGAAATTCCGCTGGACACCTTCATCACCCACACCATGGGGCTTGAAAGCATTAACGAAGCGTTCGACTTGATGCACGAAGGCAAAAGCATCCGTACGGTCATTCATTTCTAAAACAGCAGCTAGAAGCTACAAGCTGTAAGTTTCAAGCTGCAAGAGTAGGAGCGAACGACTTGCTTTTGCCTACAGCTTGGAGCTTGTGGCTTGAAGCTTATTGCTGGGAGCCCGCGACCATGACCCTCGAAAATCTTTCGTGCCAGAAAAGCTTCGGCGGCTGGCACAAGCGTTACAAGCATCACTCAGACGTGCTCGGCTGCGACATGAGCTTTGCTGTTTACCTGCCGCCACAAGCGGAGCAGGGCGGCAAGCTCCCGGTCGTGTATTGGTTGTCCGGACTGACATGTACCGATGAAAACTTCATGCAAAAAGCCGGTGCCCACCGCATCGCCGCTGAGCTGGGTTTGATCATCGTGGCGCCCGACACCAGTCCGCGTGGCCCCGAGGTACCAGACGACGCCGACAAAGCCTGGGACTTCGGGCTAGGCGCCGGGTTTTACCTGAACGCCACTCAACAGCCGTGGGCGCGGCATTACCGCATGCACGATTATGTGGTTAGCGAATTGCCCGCGCTGGTTGAGGCGCATTTCCCGGCATCCGAGGCCCGCAGCGTGAGCGGTCATTCGATGGGCGGTCACGGGGCATTGGTGTGTGCGTTACGCAATCCAGGGCGTTACCTCGCGGTTTCTGCGTTCTCTCCGATTACCAATCCAATGGATTGTCACTGGGGGCAGAAAGCGTTCTCGCACTATCTGGGTGAGGACCGTGCACGCTGGCGAGAATGGGACAGCTGCGCTTTGATTGCTGGCGCCACCGAGAAACTGCCTATTCTGGTGGATCAAGGTGACCGGGATGACTTTCTGGCGACTCAGCTTAAGCCCGAGGCGCTGATTCAGGCCGCGAAAGCTGCCGATCATCCTCTTGAACTGCGATTGCAGCCGGGCTACGACCATAGCTACTTCTTCATCGCCAGTTTCATCGAAGACCACCTGCGACATCACGCGCGTGCCTTGTTGGGCTAATGTCGGACAAAGTAGGTAGAATCACGCCCTGACTTTTTCAGGGCGTTTTTTTATGCGTATTGGCCACGGCTACGATGTGCACCGTTTCGCTGGAGGCGACTTCATTACCTTGGGCGGGGTGCGGATTGCCCACACGTACGGTCTGCTTGCTCATTCTGATGGTGATGTGCTTTTGCATGCGTTGAGCGATGCCTTGCTGGGCGCCGCCGCTTTGGGCGATATCGGCAAGCATTTCCCTGACACCGACCCGCAGTTCAAGGGCGCAGACAGCCGTGTCCTGTTGCGCCATGTCCTCAAGCAGGTCCAGGCCAAAGGCTGGAAGGTCGGCAATGTCGACGCCACCATTGTGGCCCAGGCGCCGAAGATGGCCCCGCACATCGAGGCGATGCGTGCCCTGATTGCCGCTGATCTGCAGGTCGATGCCGATCAGGTCAACGTCAAAGCCACCACTACTGAAAAACTGGGTTTTACTGGTCGTGAAGAAGGTATTGCGGTGCATGCCGTTGCGCTGTTGATTGCCGCATGACCGAACTCGAATTGTTAGGCCCGTGTGCCTATGGCGATGCTTTGGGCAGTGCGGTCCTGAAAGCCAGTGCTGAAGATTTTCAAGTCGATGAGGTGCTGGACATCCCGTTGTCCGGTGACGGCGAACACTTGTGGCTGTGGGTAGAAAAGCGCGGTCTCAATACCGAAGAAGCTGCGCGTCGCCTTGCCAAAGCTGCCGGTGTGCAACTGCGTACCGTCAGTTATGCGGGTTTGAAAGACCGTCAGGCGCTGACCCGCCAATGGTTCAGTATTCAGTTGCCGGGCAAAGCCGATCCAGATTTGTCCGCCGCTGAAAATGACACACTGAACATCCTCAAGAGCACTCGCCATAAGCGCAAATTGCAACGTGGCGCTCACGCGGCCAATGGCTTCACGTTGCGCCTGACCCAGTTGCACGCCGACCACGCTGCACTGGATGCGCGCCTTGAGTTGATCAGGCAACACGGCATTCCCAATTACTTCGGTGGCCAGCGTTTCGGATATGAAGGCGGTAACGTAGGTGAAGCGCGTCAATACGCCGAACGTAAAGCCTTGCCCGAGCAACGCCATGTGCGTTCGCGATTGCTGTCGACTGCGCGCAGTTATCTGTTTAATCAGGTTCTTGCGGCGCGGGTAAGCGATGGCAGTTGGCAGCGTGCTCAGGTGGGCGATCTACTGGCCTTTACCGATAGCCGTAGTTTTTTTCCGGCGGGCGAAGCGGAATGCAGCGATCCACGTCTGGCGATCCTTGACCTGCATCCCACCGGACCACAATGGGGCGCAGGCGATTCGCCCGCGTCAGGCGCCACCGCAGCCCTTGAAAACCGGGTCGTGGGCCAGGAGCCGGCGCTTCGTGACTGGTTGATAAGAGCCGGGATGGAGCACGAACGGCGCATCCTTCGGCTGCCCATTGCGCAGTTGACGTGGCATTATCCCGAGCCTGACATTCTGCAACTGGAATTCGTCCTGCCGCCCGGATGCTTCGCCACTGTTTTTGTGCGCGAACTCATTGATCTGGCGCCGGTGGGGCAGACGGACAGCTCATGCGTATTCTGATTTCAAATGACGACGGGGTCACTGCACCCGGTATCGCCGCGCTCTACGGTGCGTTGGCCGATTATGCCGAGTGCGTGGTCGTGGCGCCCGATCAAGACAAGAGCGGTGCAAGCAGTTCGCTGACGCTTGATCGGCCATTGCATCCTCACACCCTCGATAATGGCTTTATCAGCGTCAACGGCACGCCCACAGATTGTGTGCATCTCGCGCTCCACGGTCTGCTGGACGTAGAGCCGGACATGGTTGTTTCCGGGATCAACCTGGGCGCCAATCTGGGGGATGATGTGCTGTACTCGGGGACGGTTGCAGCGGCGCTTGAAGGGCGATTTCTACAGCGGCCTTCATTTGCTTTTTCATTTTTGTCACGTCAGGTCGATAACCTTGCAACCGCTGCTCATTACGCCCGCCTGTTGGTCGAGGCGCATGAGCGACTCGATCTGCCACCGCGCACCGTAGTGAACGTGAATATTCCCAATCTACCGCTTGAACATATTCGTGGCATCCAGCTGACTCGTCTCGGGCACCGCACGCGCGCGGCATCGCCGATTCGCGTGGTCGATCCTCGGGGCAGGGCTGGCTACTGGATTGCTGCTGCCGGCGATGCCGAGGATGGTGGTCCGGGCACGGATTTCCACGCGGTGATGCAGGGCTACGTGTCCATCACCCCGTTGCAACTGGATCGCACCTATCAGGACGGTTTCAACAGCCTGAACGCCTGGCTGGAGGGAATCGCCTGATGTCGCGTGAACAAGATGACCTGTTGCGTCGTGGCGTCGGGATGACCTCCCAGCGCACGCGTGAGCGACTGATCCAGCGTCTGTACGAAGAGGGGGTGTCGAACGCAAGTGTGCTGGATGTCATCCGTAAAACACCTCGGCATTTGTTCGTAGATGAAGCGCTTGCGCATCGCGCCTATGAAGACACCGCTTTGCCTATCGGTCATAACCAGACGATTTCCCAGCCTTACATGGTGGCGCGCATGAGCGAGCTGCTGCTGGCGGCAGGTCCGCTGGACAAGGTTCTGGAGATAGGCACCGGCTCAGGCTATCAGACGGCCGTACTCGCCCAACTGGTAGAGCGCGTGTTTTCCGTCGAGCGCATTAAAGTGCTTCAGGACCGTGCTAAAGAGCGTTTGGTCGAGCTGAATCTTCGTAACATGGTCTTTCGCTGGGGCGACGGCTGGGAAGGGTGGCCCGCGTTGGCGCCCTACAACGGCATCATCGTGACCGCCGTCGCTACCGATGTGCCCCAGGCGTTGCTTGACCAGCTGGCACCGGGCGGCCGTCTGGTGATTCCGGTGGGTTCGGGTGAAGTGCAGCAGTTGATGCTGATCATTCGCGAAGAAAACGGCTTCTCCCGGCACGTTCTGGGTGCCGTGCGCTTCGTTCCGTTACTCAACGGCCCGCTGGCCTAGCGCTGGTTTGCCCCGCGCACTGAATTCTTGCTGACGCCGTCTGTCTACAGGCTGTCATTTTGACTCTTCATAAGGTCAGGACGCGTGAATTCGCAACATCGAGTATCTGCTCCAGTTATCGTTTAGCTGCCAGTCGTTAGTACGGCACAATAGGCAGCTTAAATTCAGTCACCAGTAAAGGGAGTGGCGGGTGAGTCTCACAGTCATTCGGCAGCGTATGTCTTCAACAAGTTTTCAGCGGCTGGTGACTGGCATTGCCCTCAGTGTCATGTTGGTCGGCTGTTCCAGTTCCCCGTCAGGCGGTGTTCGCGTCGTTGATCGCAACGGTAAGCCGGTCGCGCCGCAGCGCCAGCCCGTCACTACCGGCCAATATGTGGTCAAGCGTAGTGATACCCTGTTTTCCATTGCGTTTCGTTACGGCTGGGACTGGAAAGCACTGGCTGCACGCAACAACATTCCTGATCCGTACACGATTCATGTAGGCCAGACGATTCGCTTCGATGGTCGCTCGTCGGGTAGCGTGGCCTCGGCCCCGACGGCTACCAGACAGACTACAACCAGCACCTCGACGTCTAACTCGCCGTCCGGCTCGCTCAAGACCACCGTTATTTCGCGACCAATCGGTGTGACCCCAGTGGTTGCGCCTTCTGTTGCATCCACGCCTACGGTGACGCCGGTCGCTGCTGGCGTGAAGTCATCCAGTGGCTGGGCGTGGCCAACTAATGGAGTTTTGATCGGAAAATTTTCTTCAAACGGGAGTTTGAATAAAGGAATTGATATCGCCGGGGATTTGGGACAGCCTGTTTTGGCTGCGTCTGATGGCTCGGTGGTGTACGCCGGGAGTGGCTTGCGGGGCTATGGCGAGCTGATCATCATCAAACACAGCGATACCTACGTCAGTGCTTACGGTCATAACCGTAGGTTGTTGGTTCGGGAGGGGCAGCAGGTCAAGGTCGGGCAAACAATTGCCGAGATGGGGTCGACGGGTACTGACCGGGTGAAACTGCATTTTGAGATTCGCCGACAGGGTAAACCTGTAGATCCTCTGGAATTTTTGCCGCGTCGTTGATCAGTTGTCAGCCTGTTCCTGCCGTAGAGGGAACAGGCTCAAGCGTTGCCAGGGAAACAGGCGTCGCTAGAGCTTGAGGTCGAACTCACCAAAGGACTATAACAATGGCTCTCAGCAAAGAAGCGCCGGAGTTTGACATAGACGATGAAGTTCTCCTTATGGAGCACGCAATCGTCCTGGATTCTGCATCGGACGAGAAACCAGCTACACCTTCTGTTCGTGCAAAGACCAAAAACTCCACAGCGCTCAAGCAACATAAGTACATCGACTACACAAGGGCGCTCGACGCCACTCAGCTGTACCTCAACGAAATCGGTTTCTCCCCCTTGCTGTCCCCGGAAGAGGAAGTTCACTTTGCGCGCTTGTCGCAGAGCGGATGCCCTGCCGGGCGCAAACGCATGATCGAGAGTAACTTGCGACTGGTGGTGAAAATCGCCAGGCGCTATGTCAATCGCGGCCTTTCGCTGCTTGACCTGATTGAAGAGGGCAATCTTGGCCTGATCCGCGCGGTCGAAAAATTCGACCCTGAACGCGGTTTCCGCTTCTCCACCTACGCGACGTGGTGGATACGTCAGACCATCGAACGCGCCATCATGAACCAGACCCGGACGATCCGGTTGCCGATTCATGTGGTCAAAGAACTCAACGTCTACCTGCGCGCCGCGCGGGAGTTGACGCAAAAACTCGATCACGAACCATCCCCCGAAGAGATCGCCAATCTGCTCGAAAAACCGGTCGGTGAGGTCAAGCGCATGCTGGGCCTGAACGAGCGTGTTTCGTCGGTCGATGTGTCCCTTGGGCCGGACTCCGACAAAACCCTACTGGATACGCTGACCGATGATCGTCCTACGGATCCGTGCGAGCTGCTACAGGATGACGATCTTTCGCAAAGCATCGATCAGTGGCTCTCCGAGCTGACCGAAAAGCAGAGAGAAGTCGTGGTGCGTCGTTTTGGTCTGCGCGGGCACGAGAGCAGTACGCTGGAGGACGTAGGCCTGGAGATCGGTCTGACGCGTGAGCGCGTTCGGCAGATCCAGGTTGAGGGTCTCAAGCGGCTGCGGGAGATTCTTGAAAAGAATGGCTTGTCGAGCGAGTCACTGTTCCAGTGAACCGCTGAACGCTTTACTCATCGAAGCAGCTGAAAGCCCCGATCCGTCGGGGCTTTTTTTCGCCTGACGTTCAGGTGTCACGATTTTTCCATAGCGGGTTTGTACGTCGACACGACAGAGCTCTTTTACGTCGAGCAATCGGTCCCGCATAAAGTTACACAGCATGTAAGTCATCGCTTACTCGTCGTGTAAGTCATGGCGATATTATTGCGCGGATGTAAGTCTATAATTGCGTAGGAATATACCTAACTCAATGATTATAAAGGCTATTTAAAGAAGGCTTTCGGTGGGTCAGGTATTTTTTTGAAAGGTTTGGGAAGTTGCTTGCAGCGCTCAAATCACTAATATCAGGACTGTGTCGAGGGATCGACGCAAGCGGTCAAGGAAGACTGCTCAAGGACATCGCAGGATGCGATTCATCAGGATGATGAGAAGGATTAAAGGGATTAAGGAAAAAATGTGGGCGGGTCATACCGCCCCTTTTTTTCGTCTGCAGAAAAGTAGTCCCGCAGGCGGCACAAAGGGCACTTTATGTGCCCTTTGCGGTGTCGGCTCGGGATCAGCGCTCCAGGTCGGCGATCTTGCCGGTTTTGCCATCCCATTCCTTTGCATCTTCCAGCGGGTCTTTGCGCTCGGTGATGTTCGGCCAGATGTCGGCCAGCTCTGTGTTAAGGGCGATGAAGTTCTCCATGCCAGCGGGCACTTCGTCTTCAGAGAAAATCGCGTTGGCCGGGCACTCAGGCTCACACAGCGCGCAGTCGATGCACTCGTCCGGGTGAATCACCAGGAAGTTCGGGCCTTCGTAAAAGCAGTCCACCGGACACACTTCTACGCAGTCGGTGTACTTGCACTTGATGCAGTTGTCGGTGACGACGAAGGTCATTTCTAATTCTCTCCTCAGGCGGCGGTAGCGAAACCCTGGACACGGGCTGCTAGGTTCGGGAAGTCCCCCGGCCGTTCAACACTCAGCTTTTGCCAAGGGCGCCGCGGGCATTTGCCCTGCTGCACGTCCCTAGGCCCTGGTTCGCTGCGTCTGAACGCGGCTCGGTTGTTCTGTGAGCCCAGGCTAAAAGCCCACAGCATCTCAAACCGCGCGGGATTCTAGCAGCTTGTTACGATTCCCGTTAGAGCCGCGTTTGCAAGGCGTACAACAACTCCAGCGCCTGGCGGGGCGTCATGTCGTCGACTTTGACCTTCGACAGCTCTTCAAGGACCGGGTGCGGCAAACTTGCAAATAGATCGCTTTGCATGGGAATCGGCGGCTTGCCTGGTTTGGCTTTGGGCTGTTCATGCGGCAGGCTGGTGGTCTCCAGCCGTTGCAGATGCTCTTTCGCACGCCCGATGACTTTGGCAGGGACGCCCGCCAATTGCGCGACGGCAAGCCCGTAACTCTGGCTCGCCGGCCCCGGCAAGACGCGGTGAAGAAACACGATCCGCTCGTTGTGCTCAGTTGCATTGAGGTGAACGTTGGCGACCAGTGGCTCACTTTCAGGCAATACAGTGAGCTCGAAGTAGTGGGTCGCGAACAGGGTGTAAGCGCGCAGTTGCGCCAGACACTCCGCTGCTGCCCACGCCAGCGACAGGCCGTCAAAGGTGCTGGTGCCGCGTCCCACTTCGTCCATCAGCACCAGGCTTTTGTCGGTGGCGTTGTGCAGAATGTTGGCGGTTTCGCTCATTTCCACCATGAACGTCGACCGCCCGCCAGCAAGGTCATCGCTGGAGCCGATGCGGGTAAAGATCCGGTCGACCAGCGACAGCTCGCAGCTGGCAGCCGGCACATAGCTGCCGATATGCGCCAGCAGTACGATCAATGCGGTCTGGCGCATGTAGGTCGATTTACCGCCCATGTTCGGACCGGTGATGACCAGCATGCGCGTGTTGTCGTCCAGGGCCAGATCGTTGGCAACGAAGGGCGACGCAAGCACTTGCTCAACCACCGGATGGCGGCCTTGCTCGATGCGCAGACACGGTTCATCGACGAACCGTGGGCAGTTCAGGTCCAGATTCAGCGCGCGCTCGGCGAGATTGCTCAGCACATCCAGCTCGGCGAGAGCCGAAGCGGTGTCTTGCAGCGGTGCAAGGTGGCCAATCAGGTCTTCCAGCAGCGCTTCATAGAGCATCTTCTCGCGCGCCAAAGCCCGGCTCTTGGCTGACAACGCCTTGTCTTCGAACGCTTTCAGTTCCGGGGTGATAAAGCGCTCGGCGCCCTTGAGCGTCTGGCGCCGGATGTAATCGGCCGGCGCCTGTTCGGCTTGTTTGCTTGGCAGTTCGATGAAGTAGCCATGCACACGGTTGTAGCCCACTTTCAGATGCGACAGGCCAGTGCGCGCCTTCTCTCTGGCTTCAAGGTCGATCAGGAACTGGCCTGCGTTTTCGCTCAGCGATTGCAGTTCGTCCAGTTCGGCGTCGTAACCGGTTTTAAGCACACCGCCATCTCGGATAACGGCGGGTGGATTATCGTTGATTGCGCGTTGCAACAGATCCGCGAGTTCCGGGTAGGTGCTCGCGGTGAGTGCCAGCTGCTGTAAGTGCGGTGTATCCAGCTCTGTCATCGCCAGTTGCAGCTCAGGCAGAGCGCCCAGTGCATCACGCAGCCGTGCGAGGTCGCGGGGACGGGCGTTGCGCAAGCCGATCCGAGCAAGAATCCGCTCGATGTCGCCGATCTCTTTCAGCTGCGGCTGCAAGTGCTCGAAGCGGTAACGCTCCAGCAGGCAGGTGATCGATTGCTGGCGGGCCTGAAGTACGCTCAGGTCGCGCAATGGGCGATTGAGCCAGCGTGTAAGAAGACGTGTACCCATCGCGGTCTGACAGCGGTCCACCACCGATTGCAAGGTATTGTCGCGACCGCCAGACAGGTTGGTGTCCAGCTCAAGGTTACGTCGGCTTGCGCCATCCAGCACAACGGTGTCGTCCAGACGCTCGTGTCGCAGGCTGCGCAGGTGGGGCAGGGCCGTGCGCTGGGTTTCCTTGGCGTAACCCAGCAGGCAGCCCGCTGCGCCGATAGCCAGCGTCAGGTTTTCGCAACCGAAGCCTTTGAGGTCTTGGGTCGAAAACTGCTGACACAGGCTTTTGTGTGCGGAGTCGCGCTCAAAGTCCCAGGGAGCTCGGCGGCGCGAACCACGACGTTTCTCGGCAGGCAGACCCTGCGGCCAGTCATCAGGTATCAGCAACTCGACCGGATTGATCCGCTCCAGCTCTGCCAGCAGATTCTCCCAGCCCTTGATCTCAAGCACGCTGAAATTACCGCTGGTGATGTCCAGGACTGCCAGCCCGAAAAGGCGCTCATCGCCGAGCACGGCAGCGATGAGATTGTCACGGCGCTCGTCGAGTAGCGCCTCGTCGCTCACCGTTCCTGGCGTGATGATCCGTACGACCTGTCGGTCCACCGGGCCTTTGCTGGTAGCCGGATCGCCGATCTGCTCGCAGATCACAACCGACTCGCCGAGCTTGACCAGTTTCGCCAGGTAGCCTTCCGCCGCGTGATAAGGAATGCCACACATCGGGATGCTCTGACCCGCTGACTGACCGCGGGCCGTCAGGGTGATATCCAGCAGCTTGGCGGCTTTTTTTGCGTCTTCGTAGAAGATTTCGTAGAAGTCGCCCATGCGATAAAACATCAACTGGTCAGGATGCTGATTTTTCAGCTTCCAGTACTGTTGCATCATGGGCGTGTGTGCGGAGAGATCGGAAATTGCTTTATTCATCAGTGGCTTAGGCAAATTCGTTAGGAGATTGGGGCAAAGACGCGGCGCCCGACGGGAATACCACCTACGTGGGCCGTCGACATGTCCGATTGCTTTTGCGATGGGGGCAAGGTTACCACGCACGCTTGCGGGCCGCAGAGTCCGGTCAATCGTCACCCTTCATTTCAAATCGATATTTCCCGGGTGAACCTGTCTAGGCTGTCGACACCGCCATCGAATACCGTATGGCTCATATCAAAAGGACTTTGTATGAAAAGAAAACGTGCACGTGATTCGGCTAACGGCCGTTTCATTCCTCTGGAAGAGGCCAAGCGTCGCCCTAACGAAACTGTCGTTGAATCTGTCAGAAAACCCTGCCCTCAAAAACTTCGCACCCAAGAAGAAGAGCCTGCATAAGTGCGCTCCTCGCAATGGACAAGGGCGACTGTCAATCCGAGCCGTACACCAGGCTCTGCCTGGTGTACGGTATCGGGCTTACGCACACATACAGGCTCATACAGGAGCAACCTCGTGGATGAGATTACGCAATTGGCAACTGACCTGGGCAGGGCATTGCAGCGTAGTGACGCTCAGGTCGCGACTGCCGAGTCCTGCACTGGCGGTGGGATTGCTGAGGCAATCACCCGCATTGCCGGAAGCTCGGCATGGTTCGAGGCGGGCTATGTGACCTACTCCAACGCTCAAAAGACTCGTCAGCTAAACGTACCGAGTGATTTGTTTCAGTCCGTGGGTGCCGTCAGTCGGGAAGTGGTAGAAACCATGGTCCTTGGTGCGCTGGAAAAAAGCGGCGCTCGATTCGCCGTTGCCGTGAGCGGCATTGCCGGACCGGGCGGTGGCTCGCAAGACAAACCGGTAGGCACTGTATGGATTTGCTGGGGTTCAGGCGAACAACGGGTGTCCAGTCGCTGTCAGTTTGACGGTAACCGGGATGCAGTCCGTCACCAGACAGTGAAGGCTGCACTGGAGGGGCTCATAAAGCTGGCCTCCGGAAAAATAGCAGATCGGGGGTAGGCGAGCGTGAAACCCTGTGGAATAATACTGGCTACTTATACAGTTATATCGGCCGTCAGGCCCCAATTGATTACGTGAGGACTTCAATGGACGACAACAAGAAGAAAGCCTTGGCTGCGGCCTTGGGTCAGATCGAGCGTCAGTTCGGCAAAGGTGCCGTAATGCGCATGGGTGACCATGACCGCCAGGCTATTCCTTCTATCTCCACCGGTTCGCTGGGTCTCGATATCGCACTGGGTATCGGCGGCCTGCCAAAGGGCCGGATCGTTGAAATCTACGGTCCAGAGTCTTCCGGTAAAACCACGCTGACCCTGTCGGTGATCGCCGAGGCCCAGAAAATGGGCGCAACCTGCGCGTTCGTCGATGCGGAACACGCACTTGATCCTGAGTACGCACTCAAGCTGGGCGTCAACGTTGACGACCTGCTGGTGTCGCAACCAGACACAGGCGAGCAAGCGCTTGAAATCACCGATATGCTGGTGCGCTCAAACGCGATCGACGTCATCGTTGTCGACTCCGTGGCTGCGCTGGTGCCGAAGGCTGAAATCGAAGGCGAAATGGGCGACATGCACGTCGGCCTGCAAGCCCGACTGATGTCCCAGGCCTTGCGCAAAATCACCGGTAATATCAAAAACGCCAACTGCCTGGTTATTTTCATCAACCAGATCCGTATGAAGATCGGTGTAATGTTCGGCAGCCCGGAAACCACCACCGGTGGTAACGCGCTGAAGTTCTACGCCTCGGTCCGTCTGGATATCCGTCGCACTGGCGCGGTTAAAGAGGGTGATGAAGTCGTCGGCAGCGAGACCCGCGTCAAAGTCGTGAAGAATAAGGTTGCTCCGCCGTTCCGTCAGGCAGAGTTCCAGATCCTCTACGGCAAGGGCATTTACCGTAACGGCGAAATCATCGACCTGGGTGTTCTGCACGGTTTCCTGGAGAAATCAGGCGCCTGGTACAGCTATCAGGGCAGCAAGATCGGTCAGGGCAAGGCGAACTCCGCCAAGTTCCTTCAGGACAATCCGGAAATCGGCGCCACAGTCGAGAAACAAATCCGCGAAAAACTGCTGACTGCAGCGCCTGATGTAAAAGCTCAATCGACCCGTCTCCCTCAGGACAATCTGGCTGAAGTAGAAGACGCCGACATCTGATCAGATTATGTCGGTACTACTCGATACGCCTGTCGCCATAAGGCGCACTGCAATGGACCTGCTCGCACGTCGCGAGCATGGTCGAGTCGAGCTGACGCGCAAGCTGCGTCAGCGAGGCGCCCCCCCTGAACTTATCGAAGCCGCCCTCGACCGTTTAACGGAAGAGGGTTTGCTTTCTGAATCGCGTTATCTCGAAAGCTTCGTCTCCTACCGTGCTCGTTCAGGCTACGGCCCTTCGCGCATACGTGAAGAGCTAGGCCAGCGCGGCTTGCAGCGGGCCGACATCGAGCTTGCATTGAAAGAATGCGGCATCGACTGGCGAGAGAAGCTGGAAGAGACCTGGCAGCGCAAGTTTTCCGGACAATTACCCATTGATGCCCGTGAGCGTGCCAAGCAAGGACGTTTTCTGATGTATCGAGGTTATTCTCCGGAAATGGTCGGCCGCTTGCTAAGCGGCCGTAGCCTGGATGATTGAGGCAAGCGTGCACGCTTGCCCTCTATCAACGGCTTACGTTTCCTGCAGCGGCTGGCGTGTTTGAACGCTGGCAGTCTTAGAAGCAGTTACCCAGTTTTCACTCAGGTTGATGTAATTCACCAACTCTCTGATTCGGCCCTGATTGCGGCCGTTGAAGCTGAAGGCGAGACGCGTGAGGTGGCTGAATTGTGCATCGTCATGCTCCTCACCCGAATACACGTGCTGATGAAAGTCATCGTTCAAGCGCAGGTCGGCAAAAGCGTCTTGCATATAAGCCAATGCATTCTCGTTCAACGCGTGGCGCATGCGGATGACAAACTTTTTCTTCAGCCACCGGGTTGAGTGGAAGTTACGATAAAACTGATTGATCTCATCGACCGCTTCATCCGCGCTATAGACCAGCTTCAGCAGATTCATGTCAGCCGCGAGGATGTAGTGATTACCCTCCAGCTCCTCCCGAATGAAGTTCAGCGCGCCTTGCCAGAATGTACCGCCGGGTGCGTCCAGTAAAACGATGGGCACCAGTGGGCTCTTACCGGTCTGGATCAGCGTAAGCACTTCAAGGGCTTCATCCAGCGTGCCGAAGCCGCCAGGACACAGGACGAGTGCGTCCGCTTCCTTGACGAAGAACAGTTTGCGGGTAAAGAAAAAGTGGAAAGGCAGCAGGTTTTCGGTGCCATCAACGGTTGCGTTTGCGTGCTGTTCAAACGGCAATGTGATGTTGAAGCCCAGACTGTAGTCCAGCCCTGCGCCTTCGTGAGCGGCTGCCATGATGCCGCCACCACCGCCAGTGATTACCATCAGTTCCGAAGCAGCAAGCTTGGCGCCAAGCTCACGCGCCAGTGCGTATACCGGGTGTTCGCGCGGGGTACGGGCTGAACCGAAGACCGTCACCTTGCGCCGACCTTTGAATGAGTCGAGCACCCGGAACGCGTTTTCGAGTTCTCGCAGCGCTTGCAGTGTGATCTTGGCGTTCCAGCGATTGCGGTCGTCTTGGGCCATGCGCAAAACGGTCAGCACCATGTCGCGATACAGTGCGGCATTCGGGCTGTCTGGCGCCACGACGCCGATTTGTTCCTCGACCTGACTCAAGAGGTCAGCGGCGTCTCGCTGGAAGTGGCGAGATAAAACATCGTTAGGTTCATAAGGCATTAAAGCGATCTCCTTGTGCAGAATCATCGACCCTTCCTCTTCGAGAGGGTCGCGACGCATCATGCATCGCTGCGGACAGTCCTATGAGCAAGGCTGGTTCGGATGAACTGATTCATTCATCCACATTGATTCTGCCTCTGTCCTGGGTTTAAGAAAAACGTGGTCGATGATGTGCTCATCCGGTGAGCGCTGGCAACTGGCCGAAGCATGAATCATGTGTTGTCAGGTTTCAGGGCGCGGCAGGCGCTTGAAAGGAGGAGACAGGTCTTTGCTGAGCAGAGGCGATGAGGCGGGGAAGGTGCGGATGCTTCGGCTGAAGCTCTTGGCGAACTGCACGATGGGTCAAACGAAAGCCTGACGGGGATCGGGCAGCTCAGCCAATAGAACGTATTACTTCTTGGCAGGCTTCGCGGCGCAGTCGGCAGCGGTGAAGACCTGACTGGTGATCGGACGGTTGGTCTTGTACTCGGAGAATTGATACTTGAGCGTTGCGCCTTTAGCCATCAATTGACGATACCCCGTGTTGTGGCAAACGCTGTTACCGAGCTGGCTGCGCACTGAGTCCGGATCAGAGCGCATTTGCTGCGCCTGGCCTGCTTGCACGCTCAGGTGGTTGATCAGCTCTTTACCGTTAACGGTGTAGCCTTGGTCAAGAATGTCTTCGTTGATCGCGCGTGGCGTACCGACGCTGCTTTCCTTCGCAACTTTTTCCAGCATTTTGCTCAGTTCGAAATCCTGCTTGGACGCCGCTTGGGCGCACAGCGGAGCGACGAGTAAAAGCGTGAGGGTAGGGGCGATGAGGCGCAGCATTAAATTCTCCTGGTTCAGTGAATGGGCGTTGGACCCACCATAGGTGCATGCGTTCACTGGCGGCAATTGTGCTTTTGAGGCGCGCCAGTATAGGTGAGTCGCTGCGCCACACACCAGCCGGTGCGAAGGTTCTGATAGAATCCGGCGACTTTTCCCCTTGGGTTTTCACGCGTCGATGCACCTCCTTTTCTTGATGAACAACCCGCTGAGCCTGCCGCAATGAGCCACGCCGTTTCCCGCCTCCGTGACGAGCGTCTGGCTCGCAGCACCAAGCCATTTGTTGCCAGAGGATCGCGCGCGCCTCGCTGTGCTGGTTGTCGTGTGATCGACAGTTATTGTCTGTGCGCCTGGAAACCCAAGGTCGATGCCGCCTCCGCAGTGTGCCTGCTGATGTACGACACCGAGCCGCTGAAACCTACCAATACGGGCTGGTTGATTGCGGACGTGATCGAAGACACCCAAGCGTTTGGCTGGTCGCGTACGGACGTTGACCCGCAACTGCTGGCATCGCTCGCAGACCCGCAGTGGCAGCCTTATATTGTGTTTCCGGGGGAGTTCGTGGTGCCGGAGCGCGTAGTCACAGAAGTGAAGGTCGAGCCTGGAAAGCGCCCGCTGTTCATCTTGCTGGACGCCACCTGGACCGAAGCGCGAAAGATGTTTCGCAAGAGCCCGTACCTCAACCATCTGCCAGTGTTGAGTCTGGAGCCGGAGCAGATTTCACGCTATCGGCTGCGTCGCTCCAGGCGCGATGACCATTTCTGTACTGCGGAGGTCGCAGCGCTGTGTCTTGAATTGGCGGACGATCAGGTCGCTGCGGGTGTTCTCGATGCCTATCTGGACGTGTTCAGCGCACATTATCTTGGTGCAAAGTACCAGCGGCCGGTCAATCCGGATGACGCATCACACACCCATCTCAAGGCTTTTCTGTAAGCGCGGCGGGAGTCGCGACCAGCTCACCGTGTTTGCGCGGCCACAGCTGCGCCAGCAACATGCCCGCCAGCATTAACGCACAGCCCAGATAACCGCGTAATTGCAGCGACTCACCCAGCAGCCAAGCGCCCGCGATTGCCGCAAACACCGCTTCCATTGAAAAGATAATGGCGGCGTGGGAGGCAATGGCGTCTTTCTGCGCCACCACTTGCAGGGTGTAGCCGATGCCGACCGCCACGATGCCGCCATAAAGCAGGGCGGGCAGGGCGTCTGTGATAGAGGGCAGGTCAATGGGTTCGAGGCAGAGCGCCAGCACCATGCTGACCACCGAGCAAGTGACGAACTGCAGAAATGCGAGACGGATAGGGTCATGACGACTGGCAAACACGCCTACCAACACGACATGCCCGCCCCACACAAAAGCACCGATCAGTTGCAGCCAGTCCCCTGATGCCACTTGGAAATTGTCGCCCACGCTGAGCAGAAACATCCCGATCACTGCCAGCACGCAACCGATCCAGATGCCGGCCCCGGTTTTGTGCCCCAGCATCAATCCCAGAAGCGGGACTACAATCACATACAGCCCGGTGATGAAGCCGGAGTTGGTGACGCTGGTAAACAGCAGGCCAACCTGTTGAAGATTGATGCCCAGCGCCAGCACGACTCCCATGATGATCCCGCCCCGCAACAGGCCTGGGGAGAACAAGGATTCCGGCGCCTGGCCTTGGGCAGGACGACGCAGCACCAGCGGCAAAAGGCATAGGGACCCCAAGGCAAAGCGAAGTCCGGAAAACAGATAAGGCCCGATGTGATTCATGCCGGCGGTCTGTGCGACGAAGCCGGAACCCCAGATGATCGCCGTGAGAAGCATCAGTAAATCGGCGCGCAAGGCGTGTTTTCTCATCAGACAGCTCGGCGAGTAACGGGGCGCAGACTTTGCCGCAAACGGCCGAACTTGACCACCCCGGATTCGCTGGGCATCCTTGGCGCCGCATGAATGCTTGAACGCCTTGTTCTGTGTGCTTTGGCGTTAAATGCGCCTGGTTGGCGCACTGTGTATGTGTTGGCATTTTAGGATGTCACCGCGGGGGCCGAATCCGTCAGCGCTCGCTAAAAAAAACAGGATCATGAAATGACCTACGAAATCCTGATCGCCGATGACCATCCTCTTTTCCGAAGTGCCTTGCACCAGGCCTTGACGTTGGGGCTGGGTCCGGATGCACGTCTGGTTGAGGCCGAAAGCATCGCCCAGCTGGAGGCTCGCCTGAGCGAAAAGTCTGACTGGGACCTGGTGTTGCTCGATTTGAACATGCCTGGCGCCTATGGATTTTCAGGATTGGTGCTGCTGCGCGGCCAATATCCACAGGTTCCCGTGGTGATGGTTTCGGCGCAGGAAGAGGCTTCAGTGGTGGTGCGCTCCAGGGAGTTCGGCGCCAGCGGTTTCATTCCCAAGTCCAGTTCGCTGGAGACCATTCAGCAAGCGGTACGGCTGGTGCTGGACGGCGACGTCTGGTGGCCGCCGCAAGTGAATGAAACGATCAGCGTTTCAGCCGAGGCCAAGGCAGCCAGCGAAGGTCTGGCCAGTCTGACGCCTCAGCAGTTTCGCGTTCTGACCATGGTCTGCGAAGGCTTGCTGAATAAGCAGATTGCTTATGAGTTGAGCGTGTCGGAAGCGACCATCAAGGCCCACGTCACGGCGATCTTCCGCAAGTTGAACGTGCGTACGCGCACCCAGGCCGCGTTGTTGCTGCAACAATTGGAATCGATTTCCCCCAACTGACGTGCTCGAAATCGAACGTTTTCAGGGTCTTCAGCGTTCAGTCTTCACACTTTTTTGACTGCCGTCGGACTAGCCTCCCCCGTCCTAATTATCAGTAGCCTTATCTATGTCGTCGCCCTTCAAAGGCCAAACCGGTCTCAAACGTATCCTCAATGCATCGGGCTACTCGCTCGATGGCCTGACTGCTGCTTTCAAGGGTGAGGCAGCGTTCCGTCAATTGGTCCTGCTCAACGTCATTTTGATCCCCTTGTCGTTTCTGTTTCATGTCAGCCGTGTCGAACGGGCCCTGTTGATAGCCGTGTGTCTGCTTGCGTTGATCGTCGAATTGCTTAACTCGGCCATCGAAGCGGCGATTGATCGCATCTCGCTGGACCGCCACCCGCTGTCGAAGAACGCCAAAGATATGGGCAGCGCGGCTCAGTTTGTGGCGCTGACCATGATCGCCGTGGTGTGGGCGCTGATCCTGCTGGGTTGATCAGGCAATGCTGGGCAGCACGATCTCATCACTGCGGCGCACACCCGCAGTGAATGAGCGGCACAAATCGAGAAACTCACGAATCGCTGACGTCTGGTACTTCTGCTTGTGCCAGATGAAGTAGAACTGCCGCACCAGATCAATATCCGGCGTTTCGACCGCCACCAGACTTCCGCGTCGGAACGCATCGCGCAAAGCCAGGCGTGAAATACAGCCAATTCCCAGCCCTGACTCGACGGCATGCTTTATGGCTTCGGTGTGCTCCAGTTCCAGACGCACGTTCAGTCTGTTCAAGTGATGGCGCATGGCTTGATCAAACGTCAGCCGGGTGCCAGAACCTTGCTCACGCAGGATCCACGCTTCTCGGGTCAGCTCTTCGAGGGTCGCCTGGCCGCGTTTGGCCAGCGGGTGCTGGGGCGCGCAGAACACCACCAGTTCGTCTTCAACCCAGGTTTGCACCTCGATGTCTGGATGGCTGCAGTCGCCTTCGATTAACCCGAGGTCAATTTCGTAATGTGCTACCTGCTGAACAATGTTGGCGGTGTTCTGCACGTGCAGTTTCACTTGGCTTTCGGGGTGACGCTGCATGAAGCTGCCGATCAGCAGCGTGGCGAGGTAATTACCGATGGTCAGGGTGGCGCCGACCGCCAGCGAGCCGAAGCCTGACTTGCCATTGAGCAAGTCCTCGATCTCTTTGGCTTGATCGAGCAGGGCGACGGCTTGTGGCAGCAGCTGGCGACCGGTCGCATTGAGGCTCAGCCGTTTGCCTGCCCGGTCAAATAGCTGGCAGCTAGACTGACGCTCCAGCTCGGTGATCGACGTACTGGCTGCCGATTGCGAAAGTGAAAGCAGTACGGCAGCACGGGAAACGCTTTCCTGCTGCGCGACGGCGACGAAGACTTGAAGTTGACGAAGAGTAAATCGCATATCTATATAACCGATAACCCATATCTTAATAATTCAGTTAACAGATATTGTGTCTGCCACTAGAATGTCGTGCAACGGCGCATTCACCGGCGCAGGCAATATTTCAGGAGTTCCCACGTACCATGAGCAACATGAATCACGAGCGTGTCCTCAGCGTCCACCACTGGAACGACACGCTCTTCAGTTTCAAGTGCACCCGTGATCCAGGTCTGCGCTTCGAGAACGGTCAGTTCGTGATGATCGGTCTGCAGCAGCCTAACGGGCGCCCGCTCATGCGTGCCTACTCGATCGCCAGCCCTAACTGGGAAGAGCATCTGGAGTTCTTCAGCATCAAGGTGCCGGATGGCCCGCTGACTTCGCAACTCCAGCACCTGAAGGAAGGCGACGAGATCATCATCAGCAAAAAGCCTACGGGCACGCTGGTTCTGGATGACCTCAAGCCGGGCAAACATCTTTACCTGCTCAGCACCGGTACAGGCCTTGCGCCGTTCATGAGCGTGATTCAAGACCCTGAAACGTACGAGCGTTTCGAGAAAGTCATCCTGTGCCACGGTGTGCGTTACGTGAACGAGGTCGCTTACCGCGAGTTCATCACCGAACATCTGCCGCAAAACGAATTCTTCGGCGAGTCCCTGCGCGACAAGCTGATTTACTACCCGACCGTGACGCGTGAGCCGTTCGAAAACGTAGGCCGCCTGACCGACCTGATGCGCAGCGGCAAGCTGTTCAGCGACATTGGTCTGCCGCCCATTAATCCGCAGGATGACCGCGCCATGTTGTGCGGCAGTCCAAGCATGCTCGATGAGACCAGCGAAGTGCTCAACAGCTTCGGCCTGACCGTTTCGCCGCGGATGCGCGAGCCAGGTGATTACCTGATCGAGCGAGCGTTCGTAGAGAAGTAACTGAAGACTGACCGGCTGTGACAGCGGCCATTGGCTACGGCCCTTTCGCGGGCAAGTCTGCTGCCTCGGGAACTGAAATCCCTTTGGCAGCGACTTGTCCGCGAATAAGTCAGTACAGGCACTGGTCATTTCAGGGTCTGAAGAAAACCGCCTGGAGGTCACGGACCAGGCGGTTTTTTTGTGGGCGACGGTGTCTTGGGTTATCCGCTCAGTCGGTTGCCATCAGGACTTCAAGCACCTGAATCAGCCCGGCTTGGGGATAGTGCCAGCGCACATCCACGTCCCAGAACTGCGCGCCGTAGCGACGCTCGGGCGTAGGTCTCTGATAGGCCGGACGCGGGTCCTGCGCGAGACATTGCTCGATCAGCTCAATCAGCGGCTCAGCCAGGCGCAGGCCGTGGTCACGGGCCTGCACAAGGGCTTCTTCGTCCCACTGCACCGCAATCAACATCGGTGCAGCGCTGGCCATGGTGTTTCTCGCCTCCGGGATGATGTCCGCGTAAGGCACGTATGGCTTGATATCCAGCACCGGCGTGCCATCCAGCAGGTCGATGCCTGACAACCACAGTCGCCCGGCTTCGACCTTGTCCAGCTTGACCACGGATTGACCGATGCCATTGGGTCGGTGTGTTGCACGCGTCGAAAATACGCCCATGGATTGATTGCCGCCCAGACGTGGCGGGCGGACTTTCAATCGCGGTTTTTCTTCCAGCGCCTGATGAAACAAAAACAGCAGCCAGACATGACTGACTTGTTCGAGCCCCTGAACGGCATCGCCATTGTCGAACGGTGCGACCAGCTCAAGCACGCCCCGGGCGGCCGGAGCCAATTGGGGCTGACGGGGGATGGCGAACTTTTCCTTGAAACAGGAGCGAACGTAGCCGACGGGGGAGACGTTGAAGGTGTCAGTCATCTCGGGCTCGGATCGGTCAGCCGCGTACGCGCAGGGTCAGGCCCTTGAGGAAGTTGCGCAGCAGTTGATCGCCACAGGCGCGGTAGTTGTTATGACCGAACTTGCGAAACAGCGCGCTCAGTTCAGGCTTGGAGACCGGAAATTCAGAGGCCTTGAGAATGGCGTGCATGTCTTCTTCCTTGAGTTCGAAGGCGACACGCAACTTTTTCAGGACAGTATTGTTGGTCATCGGCAGCTCGGTCGGCACCGCAGGACGGCTTTCGTCCTTGCCACGCTTGAAGTAAACCAGGCCGTCGAGGAAGTGCGCCATGATTTCATCGCTGCACGGCTCGTAGCCTTCTTCTTCGTCTTTTTTGGTGAAGGCGATGACGTCCGCCTTGCTCACCTCGTAACCGCCGAGCTTGATGATGTCCACCACTTTGGCGTCGCTGATATCAAGCATGTAGCGAACGCTACGCAGTACATCGTTGTTCATCATGGTGCTGGGGTCCTGATCAATCGGATGGAGCGGCGCGGTGAGTCCGCGCGGCGCTGAAGGGGAGGCAGAAGCCTAGAACTTTTCTTTGTCGGTCATGTAGCGCCACTGGCCTTCAGGCACCTTGCCAATCGACACGCCGCCCACGCGAATCCTGCGCACCGAGACCACTTTCAGGCCGACTGCTTCGCACAGTTGCGCGACAACGCCGGGCTGCGGGTTTTTCAGGGCGAAGCGCAAACGGGTTTCGTTCTGCCAGCTGGCCTTGACCTTCGCCAGCTCTTTGCCTTTATAGGTCATGCCGTGATTGAGGCGGTTGAGGCCATGGGCGACCATATCGCCAGACACTTCGACCACGTATTCCTGCTCGATCTTGCTGCGGTCATCGGTCAGCTTGCGCAGGATTTTCCAGTCCTGGCTGAAGATCATCAGGCCGCTGGCGTTGGCCTGCATGGTCGAGATCGGCTCCAGTCGCAAAAAGTGCCCTTTGAGCGGGCGCTTGCTGAAGCTGTGATCCGCCGACAGGGTGCCCGGCGCGATCAGGTTCAGTGCGACGTCGTCGGCCATGCCCGCAGGCTTGTTCAGCAAGATCGTCACCGGCTCCGGCGCATCGGCCTTGACTTCAGGGCTCAGCTCGACTTTCTGGTTGTCGACCTTGAACTGCGGCTCTTCAATGACCTGGCCATCAACGGTGACCCAGCCGCCTTCGATGAACAGTTCAGCCTCCCGACGGGAGCAGCCCACCAGTTCAATCAGGCGTTTGGAAAGGCGAATGGGGTCAGTCATGAGAAAAGCCGTTACAAAGAGGAAAGGCGGCCATTGTACCCGTGCAAGCACCGTTAATCGCGGCAACATTGAAAATGCACTGCAGATGGGCGTCCATTCGGGGGCTTTTTTCATGGGAGCAGGGCGGACAACTGTGCTCTGATGCTCATCTCAGACACTTCAGACCCCGGAGTCCGGACATGACCACGTGGCTTCCCGCGATGCTTTTTGCTGTCAGCTTGCCGTTGATGGCGGCTCAGACACCCACTTACGGCCCGCAACTCGGGGGCTTTCAGTACCCTTACCCGGCGCAGAACTTCAGCTTTGAATCCCAAGGCAAACAGGTGCAGATGGGCTACATGGACATCAAACCGACCGGTGAAGCCAATGGTCGCAGCGTGGTGATGTTGCACGGCAAGAACTTCTGCGGCGCGACTTGGGAAGGCAGCATCAAGGCACTGAGCGCCGCCGGGTATCGCGTGGTAGCGCCGGATCAGATCGGGTTTTGCCGTTCAAGCAAGCCTGCCGATTATCAATACAGCTTCGAGCAACTGGCGCAAAACACTCATGCGCTGCTGGCAAACCTGGGCATCGAACATGTTGCGGTAGTCGGGCATTCCATGGGCGGCATGCTCGCGACGCGTTATGCCCTGATGTACCCGGATCAGGTCGATCAGTTGTTGCTGGTCAACCCGATTGGCCTGGAAGACTGGAAGGCCAAAGGTGTGCCTGATCGCAGTTTCGATGACTGGTACGCACGTGAGCTGAAGACCAATGCCGAAAGCATCCGCAAGTATCAGCAATCGACCTACTACGCCAACCAATGGCGGCCGGAGTTTGATCATTGGGTCGACATGCAGGCCGGTATGTTCAACGGCAAAGGCAAGGAGGAGGTCGCCAGGGCGTCAGCGCTGACGTACGGCATGATCTTCAATCAGCCGGTGTTCTATGACTTTGAAAAGCTGAAAGTGCCGACCGTGTTGTTTATCGGTCAGAAGGACAACACTGCGATTGCCAAAGACGCTGCGCCGCAAGCATTGCGCAAAGAGCTCGGCAATTACCCGGAATTGGGCAAGGCTGTCGCCAGGCGCATCCCTGACGCCACGTTGGTGGAGTTTGCAGGGCTTGGCCATGCGCCACAGATTCAAGATCCGGAGCAGTTCAATCGGGTTTTGCTCGGTAGCCTGAAGCGCTGAACCCGATGCTCAGTCGCGCGTGACTTCAGTGGGGCGTTCGCATCCGTAGTTTCATTTGCAGCATCGGATATGGACGCCCCAGCCCATCGAGTTCTGCACGTCCCGCGACTTCAAATCCCTGGCTGATATAAAAGCCCAGGGCTTGCAGGTTTTGCTCGTTGACGTCCAGTTCAGTGATATCGAATTGCTCAATGGCGTAGTTCAGCAACCTTTTACCTAATCCTTGCCCACGGCACTGCGGGGCAATGAACAGCATTTCCAGCTTGCCCGGCGTCGTGCCCGCAAAGCCTTTTATGTTGAGGTGGGTGTCGCGCAGGCAGAACAGATTGACGGCATCAAGGTACTGGGTCAGCAGCAGTCTTTTCAGCAGTGCAATGTAGTCATCGGGAAGGAAGTCGTGGGTGGCGCGGACTGATTCTTCCCACAGCCGTGCGAGCTCTGCGTAGTCATACGTTTTGGGCAGATAAATGACCGAATCGTGAGGCATGGTGCCTGTCCTCCCATCGCAGCGACGGCCTTCATATCACGATAGCCAAAAACCGCAAACCCCGCCGTTTGACGGGCGGGGCTTGTTGATGATGCCGTTGCTGCGAGGCGTCCTGATCAGGCGATCAGATCGTTTCAGCCCACAGATCGTATTCATCGGCATCGATCACGCGGCACATGACCTTGTCGCCCGGCTTGAGGTCCTTGTCGCTTTCAACAAACACGCTGCCGTCGATTTCCGGCGCATCGAAGAAGCAGCGGCCGACAAAGCCCTGTTCGTCGACTTCATCGATCAGGACTTCGATTTCCTTGCCGATCTTCATTTGCAGGCGTGCAGCACTGATGGCCTGCTGGTGCGCCATGAAGCGGTCCCAGCGGTCTTGCTTCACATCGTCCGGGACGATGGCTGCGTCCAGCAGATTGGCGGGCGCGCCCTCGACCGGGGAGTACTGGAAGCAGCCGACACGGTCGAGTTGCGCTTCTGTCAGCCAGTCCAGCAGGTATTGGAAGTCTTCTTCGGTTTCGCCCGGGAAGCCGACGATGAACGTCGAGCGGATGACCAGATCGGGACACTGTTCGCGCCAGTTCTTGATGCGTGCCAGGGTCTTGTCTTCGAAAGCCGGGCGCTTCATCAGCTTGAGGATCTTCGGGCTCGCGTGCTGGAAGGGGATGTCCAGATACGGGAGGATTTTCCCGGCGGCCATCAACGGGATGATTTCGTCCACGTGCGGATACGGATACACGTAGTGCAAACGCACCCAGACACCCAGTGAGCTAAGCGCCTGACACAGCTCGGTCATGCGCGTGCGCACAGGGGCGCCGTTCCAGAAGCCGGTGCGGTATTTGATGTCGACGCCGTAAGCGCTGGTGTCCTGAGAGATCACCAGCAGCTCTTTCACGCCGGCTTTGACCAAACGCTGTGCTTCGTCGAGCACATCGCCCACCGGACGGCTGACGAGCTTGCCGCGCATGGACGGGATGATGCAGAAGCTGCAACTGTGGTTGCAGCCTTCGGAAATCTTCAGGTACGCGTAATGGCGTGGGGTCAGCTTGACACCTTGGGGCGGTACCAGATCGATCAACGGGTTGTGGTTGAGATTCGGTGGCGCGGCGTCATGCACGGCGTTGACCACTTGCTCGTATTGCTGCGGCCCGGTGACGGCCAGCACGCTGGGGTGAACCTTACGGATAACGCTTTCATCGACGCCCATGCAGCCGGTCACGATGACCTTGCCGTTTTCCGCCAGCGCTTCGCCGATCACTTCCAGCGATTCAGCCTTGGCGCTGTCAATGAAGCCGCATGTATTGACGACTACGACATCCGCGTCTTCGTAGGTCGGTACCACTTGGTAGCCTTCCATACGCAGTTGCGTGAGGATGCGCTCTGAATCGACCAAAGCCTTCGGGCAGCCCAGGCTGACGAAGCCAACCTTGGGGGCGGCGGGAGTGGTAACGATGGACATGACTAACCTCGGCGTTGTGTGCCCAGGCTATTGGCCGAGACACTGACTGGGCGCTTGCTGCGCCTCTGATCAAAAAGTGCGCAATTCTAGCGATGAGTCGTGAGATTGACCAGCGTTATACGGAGAATTAAGACGAGTGCTGCGCTATGCTTCGGCGTGTTGCACCTACCGCGCAGGCTGTGGGCGGCATCTGAATTTTAAGATAGGGCGCTGGTCAATCTCACAACGTGCTATCGCAGCGCTCGAGTCACAGTTTCAGGAGTGGTAAATGGGTCATGCAAGCAGTTCGGCAGAAGCCGGGCATCAGTCAGCCAAGCCATTGGGTTTGTTGGTGGCAGCTGTCGGTGTGGTGTACGGCGACATCGGCACCAGTCCACTCTATACGCTCAAAGAGGTGTTCAACGGCAACTACGGTGTGCAGGTCAGTCATGACGGCGTGCTGGGTATCCTGTCGCTGATCTTCTGGTCTTTGATCTGGGTGGTTTCGATCAAGTACATGGCGTTCGTGCTGCGTGCCGATAACCAGGGCGAGGGCGGCATCATGGCCCTGACAGCGCTGGCCCGCCGCGCAACGGCCAAGTATCCCAGGCTGCAAGCGGTGATGATCGTATTCGGTCTGTTTGGCGCTGCGTTGTTTTACGGCGACAGCATGATCACTCCGGCGATTTCGGTGTTGTCGGCGATAGAAGGCATGGAGCTGGCGTTCGACGGCATTGAACACTGGGTGGTGCCTATCGCGCTGGTGGTCCTGGTCGGGCTGTTCCTCATTCAGCGCCACGGCACCGCGCGTATAGGCATCCTGTTCGGGCCTGTCATGGTGACCTGGTTCCTGGTGCTGGGCGTGTTGGGCGTCTATGGGATTCTTCAGCAGCCCGAGGTGATGCACTCGGTCAACCCGATGTGGGCGGTGCGTTTCTTTATCGTGCATCCGGGGATCGGTGTGGCGATTCTCGGCGCTGTGGTGCTCGCGCTGACAGGTGCCGAAGCGTTGTATGCGGACATGGGCCATTTCGGCCGCAAGCCGATTTCCCGCGCATGGTTTGCACTGGTGCTGCCCGCGCTGGTGCTGAACTACTTCGGCCAGGGCGCGCTGGTATTGCAAGACCCTGAGGCAGTGCGCAACCCGTTCTACCTGCTGGCGCCGAGTTGGGCGCTGCTGCCGCTGATCGCGCTCTCCACGCTGGCCACCGTGATCGCCTCGCAGGCGGTCATTTCCGGTGCGTTCTCGATGACCCTGCAAGCCATCCAGTTGGGTTACATCCCGCGTATGTTCATTCAGCACACGTCCAGTGCTGAGCAGGGCCAGATCTACATCGGCGCGGTGAACTGGGCGCTGATGGTCGGCGTGATTCTGCTGGTCCTCGGTTTTGAGTCCTCCGGCGCCCTGGCGTCTGCTTACGGGGTAGCCGTGACAGGCACCATGCTTTGCACGACGATTCTGGTGTCGGCCGTCATGTTGCTGCTGTGGAAGTGGCCGCCTTTGCTGGCGGTGCCGATTCTGGTGGTGTGCCTGTTGGTGGACGGTCTGTTCTTCGCGGCTAACGTGCCGAAGATATTACAGGGCGGGGCGTTTCCGTTTATCGCCGGTATCGTGTTGTTTATCCTGATGACGACCTGGAAGCGCGGCAAGCAGTTGCTGGTGGAGCGTATCGATGAAGGCGGTCTGCCCTTGCCGATTTTCATCAGCAGTATTCGTGTGCAGCCTCCCCATCGAGTGCAGGGTACTGCAGTGTTTCTGACGGCCCGGCCTGATGCTGTGCCTCACGCGTTGTTGCATAACCTGCTGCATAACCAAGTGTTGCATGAGCAGGTGGTGCTGTTGACAGTGGTGTACGAGGACTCTCCAAGAGTGCCCGCGTCTGAGCGCTTTGAGGTCGAGGCCTACGGCGAAGGGTTTTTCCGCGTCATCTTGCACTTTGGCTTCATCGACGAGCCGGACGTGCCGGCTGCCCTTAAGCTGTGCCATTTGCCTGAGCTTGATTTCAGTCCGATGCGTACCACCTATTTCCTCAGCCGCGAAACGGTGGTGTCGTCCAAGCTGGAAGGCATGGCGCGCTGGCGAGAAGGGTTGTTTGCGTTCATGTTGAAGAACGCCAACGGCAACCTGCGGTTCTTCAAGTTGCCGTTCAACCGGGTGATCGAGCTGGGCACGCAGGTCGAGATGTAGCGGCAGCCGAGCGGCCTGCACAAGTGCTTGTCGTTCCCTGATAGCCCATAAAAAAATCCCCGCAGTCTGACGAGTGCGGGGATTTTTTATGGCTGGACGATTACCGCCTACTGAGCGGCCGTCTTGCCTTGACGCTTGTTGATGGCGTCGATCAGACGCTTGGCCAAAGCAGGGTAGTTCTCATCAAAGTGGTGGCCGCCAGGCAATTGCAGTTTCTCACCGGGCGCGGTGGCTTCGGTGCATCCGCTTTCGTCCTTCTCCTCGATGCCGTAGACGCACAGTACTTTCTCGGCGGGCAGCTTGGCCATCTCAGGACCAGTAGCCGCTTCCTTGCCCGCAGCCCCCAGCCATCCCTCTACTGCGATTTCGAAGCTGCCAGTGCGTGCGAACGCCAGCAGGACGATTGCATCCACGCGGTTCTGATCGTCGGCATCGAGACGGTTGTAGATAGCCGGCAAAACGTCGGCCCCAAACGAGTAACCCATCAGAATGAACCGCTTGGTGCCCCACTTCTGCCGGTAATGCCCCATGAGGTCAGCAAGGTCGGTCGCGGTCTGTTCCGGCGATTTGTGTTCCCAGTAGTAGCGCAGCGTATCGATGCCCACGGTCGGATAGCCGACTTTCGCCATTTCGCCTGCAACGTCCTTATCAAGGTCGCGCCAACCGCCGTCGCCGGACAGAAACAACGTTACGGTGTCGGAAGTCTGGCCGGCAGGCACTTCAACTACCGGAATGCGCAGGCCACCATCGTCATCGCTGCCACCGACTAACTGGTGGCGCAGTTCGGTGTTCAGGACTTGCGGCAATTTGATGTCGTAGTCGCTGATGCTGGTCTCGGCATTGGGTTGATCCCGTACGAACTTGGCGCTGGTATCGTCAGGCGCGTCGTTCCAGGCAGCCAGCCAGTGGCCGTGGGCAGCCGATTGCGGCAGATTGTCGTGGCAGCCCGGATCTTCAATGTTGAAGCCGACCGAGATGGCACTGGCCTTGTCATCAGTCTGTTCTGTGAGCCAGCGCCAGGCCAGGATCGAGCCTGGACCTATCCCCGCCACGAGGGTGGCGGGTTTGTCGAGTTTGCCAAGGGCTTGCCTGAACGTCTGTTCCTGCAAAGCGCAGTCTTCCTTGGGCAGCACCACCTGAATGATCTGAGCCGAAGCGTCGCGGCTCAATGCCAGGATTTGCTTCTCGCTCAGAGCATCGTCAGCGGTCACCGCCAGCGCAACTTGAGTCTTGGGGCTCGAGGGCGGTGTGGCGCGGATCAATGCCACGCCGTTGTCCAGTTTGAGGTTTTCCAGCGTGGCTTGCGGGACAGGGCGATTCCACATCCAGGCTGCCAGTGCAACGGCCAGAATAATCAGGCCGGCAAGCCAAAACCGCCAGTAGCGTCGAATCATCAGCGTTTCACCAATCCAGTCAGGCCGCCTGCAATCAGGGCAGCGGTGTCAGCCAGTGCAACCAGCGGATCAAGTCCGGCGGGCACGGCCATGTAGCGAGGTTCCCAGTCAGGCTGGAACTTGTCTTTGAAGCGGCGCAGGCCCTGGAAGTTGTAGAGCTGCTCGCCGCGGCTGAACACCATAGAGCCCAGACGCTGCGTTAAAGGCGCGCCGCGTCGTGGCTGCAAACCGGACAACGGCACCATGCCGAGGCTGAAACGCCCGTAACCTTCTTTTTTGTAGTGCAGGATCAAGCCAACCATCATGAATTCCATGGTCAGCTTTGGCGCTTCGGGGTGCGCTCGCATCAGATCGAGGCTTGCCAGATCGTGCCTTGAGGTTTCCAGCAGGTTCGAAAACGCCACCGGCTTGCCTTCGAAATGAATGATCGCGATGCGAAAGTGTTTCAGATACTCGGTGCTGAACCGGCCCAGAGAAAAGCCTTTTTCACGCACGTTCTTGCCAGTCAGCCAGGCATCGGAAATGATCTTGAGCTCATCGAGCGGCGCTTGCCCAACCTCATAGATCTCCAGTGACAGACCGTCTCGACCCCCGCGATTCCAGGTGTAGCGCAGGTCTTTCATCTCTTTGCCCTTGGCCTCGATGTCGAACTTGTGCAAGTCGACCCGGGCCTCTTCGCCCAGTTTTATCGCGGTCAGGCCGATGTCCATGTAGAACGGCAGGTTCTCGGCGCGCACCTGGTAGAACACAGGGCGTGCGTGGTGGACGTCGCAGAGGTCGCGGAATTGCCAGATCAGCTCGGCGCGCTGTTGCGTCGGACCGATAGGGTCATACAGTGCAACCAGACTGCGGCCACGGTGTGCATACATCAGGAATGCGTTGCCATCGGGGTGCATCAACACTGCTTTGTCGCCGGTGAGCACCAAGCCCCCGTCGGGCTGGTTGGAGGCGTTGATGATCTCGGCTGCTTTCGACAGCTCAGCCGCGTCAGGCAGGTGAATGACCGGGCGCGCAGTGCGCAGCAGCCAGGTCAACGACACGATTACCAACAGCACTGCACTGCCCAGCGCCGATCGCAGGCCGCGCGGAGCGTCTGCGTCCAGCGTGAACTGCCACCAGAGTTGATGGCTGTAAGGGACGTCCTGGTAGGCGAACAGCAGCAACCAGAGAGAAGCCCCCAGCACGCATAACGTGGCGACCAGATACAGCGGCGAAAACGGCAGCTCAAGCAGGCGGCTAGGGCGGTAGAAAGAGCGGCGAAAGATCGCCAACAGGCATGCTGTCAGTAAGAGCATGCTGGCTTCTTCCCAGTCGAAACCCTTGAGAATCGACAGTACCGAACCGACGAAAAGCAAGATCGTCGTCAGCATCCACGCCGCAGAAAGACGTCGACGCAGCCCTTGCGCCAACAACAGGCACAGCACACCAATCAGGCTTGCGCCAAAGTGCGAAGCGTCGATAAGGCGATGGGGGATCAGGAAGCCCAGGCTTTCCAGGCGTGTATCGATTTCAGGCGTCGCGCCGGAAAACAGCAGGACAACACCCGATAGAAATACCAGCAAAGCGAGAACCGGTGCGCCCAGGCCCGAGGCCACGCGAATGGCCTGCTGGGCGAAGATCAGCCGTTTGGCCTCGCTGTACAACAGCACGAGGCATGCCACCAGCAGCGGCAGCACCACGTAGATTAATCGATACAGCAATAGGGCTGCCGCCAGCGGAGCAGCGCCAAGCTCGTCGGCGAATGCGGCCAGCAGAATGGCTTCGAAGACGCCGACACCGCCAGGGACGTGGCTGAGGACACCCGCCGCCAGTGCGAGCAAGTAGACCAGCAGGAAGGCGCCGAACGGTGGGGCGGACGGCAGCAGCATATAAAGCACTACGGCAGCGGCTGCCACGTCGAGTGCGGTGATCACCAGCTGCATCAGGGTCAGGCGAAGGCCTGGCAGGCGGAGGGTTCTACGACCCGCGCGCACCAGCAAATTATGTGGCAGGGTTTGCTCGGGCAGGCGGCGGCGGTAAACCGCAAAGCCCAGCAACGCGCTCAGCGCCAGAATGATCACGGAAACGGTCGCCAGTACCGGCACTGATAAATGCAGTGCAAGCGAAGCAGAAGGCAGATCGCTCAGCGTCGCCAGTGCAGCGAGTGGCGGCAACGCGCAACCCAGCGACAGGCTGGCAAAGAGCGTCATGCGCGCAACTTCTCCAGCGCCCAGGCCATGCCGGGAGTACAGCCGGTAGCGCACAGAACCGCCAGACAGCATCGACAGGCCCACTGCGTTACCGATGGCAAACGCACAGAATCCGCCCATGATCAGCGTCTTCTTGGGTAAATCCACATTGGCGTAGCGGCTTGCTGACCATTCATAGCCAAGCAAAATAATGAAGCCAACGACGGTTGCGGCGACAGCACCGATCAGGGAAGGCGCAGGCACGCTGAGCAAAGAATCCTGCAAAGCGTAAATGTCCAGCTCGGTGAGCATGTGTCGACAGGCAATCAACGCCACGGCAAACAGGAAGATGGTGACGACCAGCCCGATGGACTGACGATTTTTGCTCAGTAGATCGAGCAGGCGCGAGCGGGCAGGGGGCGGCGTTGGGTGAGCCGTTACTGCTTCAGCGTTGTTATCGGACGAGTTGGCGCGCATCAATCACTCCTTGGATCGTGCGCGACAGGATGGAGGTATACAGCCAAGTTACCAATCCCTTCGCAAAAATTAATTCGGGATGTTAGCGCTTCAGCGGCTAACGGGCGACTAAGGCAGGCACGTTTCGGTAGCCATTCAGTCTAGGTTCAGCTGATGATTACCCTATCGGCACAAAGAGCAAAAACTATCGCATTGCGGTGAATACACCTGCAAGTGATGAGAAATCAATCGTCTGTCGTCGTGAGACAGCCCAATCCGTAAGCTGTTCGGGCTTTTCGCTTGGGCAAAAAAAAGGCCACTCTTTCGAGTAGCCTTTCTTTTTTTGCGTTGGTTGCGGGAGCCGGATTTGAACCGACGACCTTCGGGTTATGAGCCCGACGAGCTACCAGACTGCTCCATCCCGCGTCTGTGTGGCGGCATTCTACAGCCGAACGCGAGTGTGTCAACCTTTAAAGCGGAATCTCGACAAATTAGCCGCTTTCGAGGTATTGGCTCAGCTAAGTGCTGGCCTCGCAAAGGCTTTCTCTCGGAGGTGCTCATGAGCGGACATCGGCGACTTTGCTGCATTGGCTGGTATATAGAAAGCGCAGCGCCGGTCCGAGCGAGGAGAGAAAAACAGTCGCGCACAAAAAAGGCCACTCTTTCGAGTAGCCTTTTTTGATGTTTGGTTGCGGGAGCCGGATTTGAACCGACGACCTTCGGGTTATGAGCCCGACGAGCTACCAGACTGCTCCATCCCGCGTCTGTGTGGCGGCATTCTACAGAGGAACGCAGGGCTGTCAACCGTTGTGTATGAGAAAAGTGCTTTTTGTTCAATTGGTTAGCGCGCTGCCTGAGGTCTGACACGCGGTGCGAGCCCTGTTACGCGGGCGTATGCACCACATTTCGCTCACTGAGCCTAGCGTTTGGGTAATAGCATTTCAGGCATTTCCTACAGGAGCTCTGCACGAGGAGTGCGACATCCTGGTGTGAATGAGATACTGCGCCATCTTTCTTTGTACGACTGCACGTTATGCCGCAGCGCAAAATCATCCACGTCGACTGTGATTGCTTCTACGCCGCCATCGAGATGCGCGACGACCCCAGGCTTGCGGGCAAGCCGCTGGCAGTCGGTGGATCAGCGGACCGGCGTGGGGTAATTGCGACCTGCAACTATGAAGCCCGCGCCTACGGCGTTCGCTCCGCCATGTCCTCGCGCCATGCGCTGACGCTGTGCCCAGATCTGACTATCGTCAAGCCCCGCTTCGATGCTTATAAAGAAGCATCGAAGGAGATCCATGTGATTTTCCGTGAATACACGGACTTGATTGAGCCCCTGTCGCTGGACGAGGCCTATCTGGATGTTTCCGACAGCGAGCACTTCGCAGGCAGTGCCACGCGGATAGCCCAAGACATCCGCCGACGCGTGTCCAATCAGCTGCACATCACTGTCTCGGCTGGTGTGGCGCCGAACAAGTTTCTGGCGAAAATCGCCAGTGACTGGAAAAAGCCCAATGGGCTGTTCGTGATAACGCCAGATCAAGTGGAAGCCTTCGTCGCGGACCTGCCTGTGTCGAAGCTGCACGGTGTGGGAAAGGTCACGGCCGACAAGCTGGGCAAGCAAGGGATACTCACGTGCGCAGATTTGCGTCAGTGGAACAAGTTGGCGCTGGTGCGTGAGTTTGGTTCATTTGGCGAACGATTGTGGAACCTTGCGCACGGCGTTGATGATCGTCCAGTGCAAAACGACAGCCGTCGACAATCGGTCAGTGTTGAAAATACCTACGACACCGATCTGCCGGACCTGGCCAGTTGTGTGGACAAGCTTCCAGCATTGATCGAGACGCTATCTGGCCGTATCGAGCGAATCGACACCCAATATCGGCCCGGCAAACCGTTCGTGAAGGTGAAGTTTCATGACTTCACACAAACTACGCTGGAACAGGCGGGGGCGAGGTGGGATCTGGAAAGCTATACGCAACTGCTGACTCAGGCATTCGCACGCGGCAGCAAACCAGTGCGTTTATTAGGGGTGGGCGTACGTTTGCATGATTTGCGCAGTGCTCATGAACAGCTGGAGCTGTTTTCGTATTGAGCCCTTCAACAGCAAAGCTCAGGTCTTGCGCCTGAGCCCGCGTTGACAGCTTACTCCGCGCTCGCTGGCACGGCGACGAGGCGACCGGCATCCTTTGCCAGCGACCTCAGAAATTCATGCTGCAGTTGAGGGTCGTTGCGGGTCATTTCTATCAGCGTCTGTTCCAGATCACTGGCCTCTTCTTCAAGCCCCAGGTCGGACAAGCGCTTGACCCGGTGAACCCACTGGCTGACTTCGTCGTCTTCCAGATCATCGTAGATCAGCCCGTGGGCCTCGATCAGTTTGCCGCGCAACGATCTGCTCAGCGGTAACGACGCAGTGGTGTGGATGGTCGCCTGATCATCTTCCACTCTCAGGTTCAGTCGTGTGATACGGCTGAGATCCTGTTCGGCGAAAGGGCTGTCCAGCAGGTTGATGCGCAGTACGCCGTTGCGGTCGGTTGTCAGCTCGTGAGACTGGTTGCCTGCTTTGACTTCAACCGGGCTCTCGCTCCAGGGCAGGCTCGAGTGTTCTACGTGGTGATCATTCTGGACTTCGTCGATCCCTGCCAGGTTTTGCTGCGCTCTCCCATGTGACGGCACGTTCATGAATGGATTGAGCCCGGCAACCCCGTAGCTGATCCAGTCTTTGGTGACGCTGTCAGGGAGGCTTCCGAACGTAATCACATTGACGATATTGGCGCCAACGCCGGCGACAAGCGTAACGGCGCCCAGCGGAATCTCGTAAATCTCCCGCCAGGGCTGATAGGGGGTGTAGCGATCGTAATGACGCGTCACCTCGAATTCGGTGACATCGAACGTCTTCAGTTCGTGGATGCGCACACGACGTTGCGGGAGCTCCAGCGTGGCGGGCTCGCCGACGTCAACTTGCAGGCTGTGTTCGAGCAATTTGCGCTCTACGCGCTCTTCGTGCTCGCTGCGCTGAGACAGATGGTTGGCGCATCCGCTGATGACCAATGTGCTGCAGAGCGTGGCGCTTGCAAGGCTTAGTGAACGTGGCTTGAACATGAGATCTCTTGAAGCAGGTGAGGCGGATGCTTGCGCACAGGCGTCACGACGGAAAAGGGCGCGCTCGATTGAGGCGAGCGCGCCCTCTTCTTAGCGGTGGATACGGCCCTTGATAAAGGACAATACGTCGGCAACTGGCAACGCTTGCGCTTCTGGCTCGGTACGGCTCTTGTACTCAAGATTGCCTTCGGCCAAGCCGCGGTCGCTGACCACGATGCGATGCGGAATGCCGATCAACTCCATGTCGGCGAACTTGATGCCAGGGCTGACCTTCTTGTCGCGGTCATCAAGCAATACATCAAAGCCTGCGGCAGTCAGTTCGGCGTACAGCTTGTCGGTGGCTTCGCGCACGGCTTCGGTCTCGTAACGCAACGGGACCAGGGCAATCTGGAAGGGCGCCAGTGCATCGTTCCAGATGATGCCGTTGGCATCGTTGTTTTGCTCGATAGCGGCAGCCACTACACGGGAGACGCCGATGCCGTAACAGCCCATTGTCAGCGTGACCGGCTTGCCATTTTCACCCAGCACCTGGCACTTCATTGCTTCGCTGTATTTGGTGCCCAGCTGGAAGATATGACCCACTTCAATGCCGCGCTTGATCACCAGCGTCCCTTGACCGTCCGGGCTCGGATCGCCCGCAACGACGTTGCGCAGATCGGCAACCTGAGGCACGGGCAGATCACGTTCCCAGTTCACGCCAAAGTAGTGTTTGTCGTCGATATTCGCGCCGATACCAAAGTCGCTCATCAGCTCGACCGAGCGGTCGATGATGCAGGGCAGCGGCAGATTCAGCGGACCCAGCGAACCTGCGCCAGCGCCGATCGCGTCGCGCAGTTCGGATTCGGTCGCCATCACCAGAGGACTGGCCACCTGCTCCAGATTAGCGGCCTTGATTTCGTTGAGTTCGTGGTCGCCACGAATGATCAGCGCAATCAGCTTGCCTTCTTCTGCCGCATGAACAACCAGCGTCTTGACGGTTTTCTCGATTGGCAGGCCGAACTCTTCCACCAGCGACGCGATGGTCTTGGCGTTGGGGGTGTCGACCAGGCGTAATACTTCGGTCGCGGCGCCACGGCTGTTTTCAGCGGGAATGGCTTCGGCTTTTTCGATATTCGCAGCGTAGTTCGAGGTGTCGCTGAAAACGATGTCGTCCTCGCCTGATTCGGCCAGCACATGAAACTCATGAGAGCCGGCGCCGCCGATGGAGCCGTTGTCGGCTTCGACCGGGCGATAATTCAAGCCGAGGCGGGTGAAGACATTGCAGTACGCCTGATGCATGCGTTCGTAGGTTTCCTGCAGGGAATCCTGAGTCGTATGAAAGGAGTAGGCGTCTTTCATGATGAATTCACGTCCGCGCATCAAGCCAAAGCGCGGGCGGATTTCATCACGAAACTTGGTCTGGATCTGGTACATGTTGATCGGCAACTGCTTGTAGCTGTTCAGCTCGTTGCGGGCCAGATCGGTGATGACTTCTTCATGGGTCGGGCCTGCGCAGAAATCACGATCATGCCGATCCTTGAGGCGCAGCAATTCAGGGCCGTATTGTTCCCAGCGACCTGACTCCTGCCACAGTTCTGCCGGCTGAATACCCGGCATCAACACTTCCAGCGCGCCTGCAGCGTTCATCTCTTCGCGAACGACTGCCTCGACCTTGCGCAGCACGCGCAGGCCCATGGGGAGCCAGGTGTAAAGGCCGGAAGCGAGTTTGCGAATCATACCGGCGCGCAGCATCAGCTGGTGGCTGATGACGACGGCATCGGATGGCGTTTCTTTCTGTGTGGCGAGCAAATATTGACTGGTGCGCATGGTAGGCCGTTGTCGGTTGCTGAGACTAGAAATGACCCGGCATTGTACGGTGGCGATAGAGGCGAGTACAGGGCGGGTGGGCGTTGCGAGGAGGGGGAAGGGGCTTTAGCCATAAATGAAAAAGCCCGGCACATGGCCGGGCTTTTCTATAACGAGTGTCAGACTGTGCGATTACAGAACCGAAATCGGGTAGTCGACGATCAGACGGAACTCGTTGATATCGCCTTCAGCTTGGTCGGCATTGGCGCGGTGCCAGGCCTGACGAATACGGAACGACAGATCTTTGGCTGGACCATTTTGAACAACATACTTGGCCTCCAAGTTAGTCTCATGGTGTTTGCCATCTGCGCCGTAGCCGTACTGGCGATAAGGGCTATCAAGGGCCATTTTATCGCCGTCGATACCTGTACCGCGGACATAACGAGTCATAAAGCTCAGGCCTGGAACGCCGTAGGATGCCATGTTGAGATCGTAACGAGTCTGCCAGGATTTCTCCCCAGGTCCGTTGAAGTCGGAATATTGAATCGAGTTCGCGAGGAAGATCGAGTCGCCACCACGGTTTTTGCCACCGTCGTTAAGTGAGATGTAGTCGAATGGCGTGTCACCGTTGACCTTCTGGAAGGCCAGCGTCAGGGTGTGTGCAGCCAAGAACGAGTAGGCGGCAGACATCGAATAGGCGGTGTTGCTAATGTCGCCCATCTTCTTGCTACCCGTATCACGGGTGTTATAGATGTTGAAGTCGAATGCCAGCGCTTGGTCAGTAGTCAGCGGCAATGCGTAGTTAACGTTACCGTAGTACTGGTTAAACACGTCTTCCAGTTTGGCTGCATAAAACGCAACGCCCAGACTGTCGCTTACAGCGTACTTGCCACCGGCGTAATCTGCGTTGCCGATGTCGAGGGTCTCTGGCCCGTAAGCGGTACCAAGGCGACCATCGCGGTTCATGCTGTCTTGCGAGGAGCCAGAGTAGAAGTGACCACCTTCAACGTCCAAGCCTTTGATCTCACTGCTTTGCAGGCTGATACCACTTGCCGTTTGTGGCAATAGACGAGAGCCGCCGACCGCGAATACTGGCGATTGGGGCTGCATATCACCGATCTTCAGCTCTGTTTTCGAAATGCGGAACTTAACATCGCCACCCGCTTTGCCGAAGCTGTCGTGGTTATCGCCCTGAGAGTCGGTGGTCAGGTTGCCAGAGCCCGAGTAGTGATTCTGACCATCGAGTTTGAAACCAGCATAGCCGAAGGCGTCAATACCAACACCGATCAGACCTTGAGTGTAACCAGAGCTATAGTTGCCCCAGAAACCTTGGGTCCAATCTTTGTCGTCAACAGAGGTGTCTTTCTTGTCGCGGTTAAAGTAGTAGTTACGAGCCTTCAGATCCAGATGGCTGTCTTCTACAAAACCCTTGGCTTCAGCTTGGTCGCTTACGAAAGCAGCGGCCGATGCCAATTGTGTGCTGGCTGCTGTAACTGCCAGTGCGATTGCGCTCCACTTCATCACTCTCATCGTGACTTTGCTCCTTTAGTTTTAAGAAGAGTACTGCCGTCCCACCTGTTTTTTTATCTGGGCGGCTCTTTCTTTTTTGTGTCGGCGAAACGTATAGCATGCCGACATTATTGGCGATAGTTACTACTCTATCCTTTCAAATTCTTTACGGCCCTGTCGCAAATGAACGCTGTGTGTGTCGCTCTTAAACAGCATTCATCGTTTGAAAATGTGCAAGTACTACAGCGTTGTCGAGGGCTGAAATCCCACTCCGCAGTGGTTTGGATTCAGCCATCGTTTCCCTTGGGCACCCTGTCCATTGTCACCTTTTCGAACGCCACCGAAGCCTTTTGACTCCGGGCCGTTGTTGCTCCTGTGAGTGATAAAGCAACAACCGTGCACAAAGTTCCTGATCACATGAAAAAAAAGTGAATTGGACAGGCAATGTCTCAGGTCATTAATGCAAGCCTATGATTTATAACGATTAAAAATTTCGGAATATTTCCGGTTCTTTTCTCGCTCGTCAGCAGGCTACGGCCGAAAGATGTCACTGGCGTTACCTGTTACCCCCAGTGTGAGTAATTCTTGGATGAATCGGGTAGATGGGGGATAGGGAGTGAGTCGTTTTGGTGCGCTAGCACCCGAAAATGCCTGATCTTGGTACTGCGCCGACGCTGCATCCCGTCGCTCGCTTGTGACAGCATTGCAAGTGCGGAACGGTGAAACGCTTAACGCTTGATTACGCTTGCTTTAGAGGGAATAGGGAGCTATTCCGGGGAGGGCGCAAGCGCCGTTACCGGGTGGGTGCATTGGGTCATATCAGTGCGTTAGCCGTGCATATGTTCGGCGGTGGTGCGTCCGGACAATCGGTAGGCTGCCCTTTTGCACTGACTCCACAGCAACATCCATTGCGCAAAGTGTTGTTCAAGGCGGTTCCAGAGGTGATTCGACGTCTGTTCCCGCGTATCCTGCCGAATATTGAGCAGGTGGCGCTGCAAGTCATCCGCTCACGTTGAATCATTGATCAGGAGTTGCATGTGTTTGTCTTAGATTCGCGGTTGATGCAAGACACATTGGCTGTGGGAGATTTCCCACTGTGCAGGTTGCTGTTGTCCAATGATTCGAATTATCCGTGGTTTATTTTGGTGCCTCGCCGTGCGGCCGTCACCGAAGTATTCGAATTGTCCGAAGCAGATCAGCTGCAACTCTTGAAAGAGACGACCATGCTCTCCAGTGTGCTCAAGGCGGCGTTCAAGGCCGACAAACTCAATGTCGCGGCACTTGGCAATGTTGTGAGTCAGCTACACATGCATGTCATCGTGCGTTATCGCACCGATGTTGCATGGCCTGCGCCGGTCTGGGGCCGTCATCCTGCCAAACCGTATTCGGGTGATCAGGCGGCTGCCCTCATTCAACAACTGAAAGAAGTGCTGACAGAAGACTTCAGCTTCGCACCGGAGCCAGTATGAATGTTGATGCTCGGGTGACCGAGCTTGAAACCCGGCTGGCGTTTCAGGACGACACCATTCAGGCACTGAACGACGTTCTGGTGGTTCAGCAACGCATGCTTGACAGGTTGCAGAGGCAGGTCGCTGCGTTGATCAAGCGTCAGGATGAAATGGGTGGGCAGTTCGAAGAGTCAGAAGAGGAAGCACCGCCTCCTCATTATTAAGCATTAAGCGGCTCGATCACACGTCTCACTGGAGCGAGCAGCCCGGCTCACCAAAAAAAACCGCGCCCTTTAAAGGAGCGCGGTTTTTTTAAAGCGTCTCGCCGTTAGCGGCGAGGCAGTGCAGCGATGACGTCTTCGGCCTGAAGTCCTTTGTCGCGGTTCATCACAGAAAACTCGACGCGTTGGCCTTCGACCAGGACGCGGTGGCCTTCTCCGCGAATGGCGCGGAAATGCACAAAAATATCGTCGCCAGAGTCGCGTGAGATAAAGCCAAACCCTTTGGATGTGTTGAACCACTTCACGGTACCGGTATCGCGGTTGCCCAAGTCCTGGCCCTGAGAAGCAGGGGCAGGTGAGGACCGGTAAAAACTGACCGCAAGATGCAAGGCTACAGCGATGACAACGGCTGTCAGGCTGACCAGAATAGCGGGTTGGCCAGCAATCGTTTCAAGTGGGATGAGCAGGATCATGGTTTGAAGTACGACGGCCAGGATAAGCAGGGCGCTGACAAGATTTTGCAATTGGTGGCGTGGTCCTCTGTTCCAATAGGGGATCACTGGGGCGAGCACAAGATTAAGCAAACCAAAAAACGCCAGGTACAGCGCATCAGGTTGGGACAGGTAAGAAGCCAGCGCTTCGCTACGAAGGCCGGGTATGAACGACAGCAGCAAAGCCGCTGCACCGGTTAGCAGGTGAACAATTTTCAACATTTTGACTAACTCACATTAAGACGGATCACAAGGAAATAGCGGGTGACCTTCGGTACGCTTCTGAAATATGGAAGGCGTGATGCACTAGGGTCTGGCCAGCCTATGCGCTATCGCCGGTAGGCAAATCGATAGCGACACGCGGTGTATTTAACAGCAAAGCCGAGAGCTACTCAAATCAAGCGCTTAGCGCCGCTGAGGTAGCGGGTTGCTGGTCTGTTGACTTGAATTTGGCGAGCTTGCTCCGGGAGGGTATCCCAGAGCGGTTGCCGAGTGTTCAGGCATGCCGGACGTGGCGCCGTTGGCGGGACTACGGCGCTGGCAGTCTTGGCTCGATCCGTTTTGATCAGTGCGGCAAGCGCTAAGCATTACCGATGGATGGCTGCGTTTGCGCTGCGCTCTTGGTAGAGTGACCGGGAACTGGTTGTAAAACATCACCATCCAAAGGGGAAGAAACATGGCAATCGATATCGGTATCAGCGAAGAAGATCGCAAGTCGATCGTAGACGGTCTTTCGTGCCTGTTGGCTGATACCTATGTGCTTTATCTTAAGACTCACAACTTTCACTGGAATGTCAGCGGTCCGATGTTCCGTACCCTGCATCTGATGTTTGAAGAGCAATACAACGAACTTGCCCTGGCTGTGGATTCTATCGCCGAGCGTATTCGCGCGCTGGGTTTCCCTGCTCCGGGCACTTATTCAACTTACGCCCGTCTTTCGACCATCAAGGAAGAAGAGGGTGTGCCGAGCGCAGAGGACATGATTCGCTCGCTGGTACATGGCCAGGAAGCAGTTACACGTACAGCTCGCGGAATATTCCCTTTGCTGGACAAAGTCAGCGACGAGCCCACTGCCGACCTGTTGACTCAGCGTATGCAAGTGCACGAGAAAACCGCGTGGATGCTGCGCTCCATGCTGGAAACCAAGTAATACCGCTGTCGGCGGGTAGCGCCGGTCGCCGCTCGCCAACGTAACAGAGCCATGCCGACCTGCCACTCTCAGGTCGGCTGGTCCATGACTTCGATTGCGTGCATTAATTAAATAAGGTTCTTAATTTTCTGCAAGTTATATGGTCATTATTTGTCTTGAATATAAATATTTACCGTCGTTGCTCGATTTTGATAATCCCCGCTGTTCTTTACACACTATTCCGCTGGTAGAAACGGTTTTCTCCTACAACGTCCATGCGCTATGCCTGCTGGATAACTATTTCTGAATAAGGCTTGATAGCGATCTGTTCAGTATGTGTGGTGTTAACTTGAATATGGGTCAATTATCGAGATATTGGAGGTGTTATGGTTAGAGGATCAAACCGAGAGGTTGGAGATTTAGGTGGAAGTATCAGCATCAGGAGTGACCCGTTCGTCGAAGGGTTCGATATGGAACTCGCCCAGCCTCACGCGCGTTCCGTGCGGCTGAACGGTTTGGCTACATGTTTGCGCCTTGAAGAGGTTTACTGGAATATCTTGTCCGAGATCGCCCGGCTTAACCGGTGCTCCGTCAATTCCGTTCTTTCGTACGTAGACCGGGAAGTGCATTTAAGGCACGGAGGCGTCAAAAACTTCAGCGGGCTGATACGCGTCGTCTGTGTAGCGCATGTCCTGAAGACTGAAGAGTTGCAGTTGTCGAAAGCCTGAAATTTGCTGATCGCTAATTTGTCTGGACACAGGTCGGCGAGCCTGAATCGTGTGGGCCGACCTGCGCTCACGTCCGGTCGCGCAGTGATCGTCCACGCGACGATCCATCTGCGCGGCTGCACAGCCTTGATTAACCCTATATAATCCTCCGCCTACTCTGGAACGCAGGTACAAACCGTCGGGTTTAGTCGGGTTTTAACTGCAGCCAAGGCTCTCGCGCCATGCCACGCGTGCTGACGAGAGTTCCACTGAATTCGAATTACGAGAAGTGAAAACACGATCATGATGCGCAGCCATTATTGCGGCCAACTCAACGAGAGCCTGGAAGGTCAAGAAGTCACCCTGTGCGGATGGGTCCATCGCCGTCGCGACCATGGAGGTGTGATCTTCCTCGACATTCGCGATCGTGAAGGTCTGGCTCAAGTGGTTTTCGACCCTGATCGTGCAGACACTTTTGCTGCGGCTGACCGTGTTCGCAGCGAATACGTAGTCAAGGTCACCGGCAAGGTCCGTGCCCGTCCTGCTGGCGCCGGTAACGCAAACATGGCATCCGGTGCCATTGAAGTGCTGGGATATGAACTGGAAGTACTGAACGAGTCCGAGACTCCTCCCTTCCCTTTGAACGAATATTCAGACGTCGGCGAAGAAACCCGCCTGCGTTACCGCTTCATCGACTTGCGTCGCCCGGAAATGGCCGAGAAGCTGCGTCTGCGTTCACGCATTACCTCCAGCATCCGCGGATTCCTCGACGGCAACGGTTTCCTCGACGTCGAAACGCCGATTCTTACCCGTGCTACCCCAGAAGGCGCACGTGACTATCTGGTGCCGAGCCGTACTCACGCCGGCAGTTTCTTCGCCTTGCCGCAGTCGCCTCAGCTATTCAAACAACTGCTGATGGTCGCCGGGTTCGATCGTTACTACCAGATTGCCAAATGCTTCCGTGATGAAGACTTGCGCGCGGATCGTCAGCCTGAATTCACCCAGATCGACATCGAAACCAGCTTCATGAACGAAACCGAAATCATGGGCGTCACCGAAACCATGATTCGCAAACTGTTCAAAGAAGTCCTGGATCTGGAGTTCGGTGACTTCCCGCACATGACTTTCGAAGAAGCGATGCGTCGTTTCGGTTCCGACAAGCCAGACCTGCGTAACCCGCTTGAGCTCGTAGACGTTGCCGATCAGCTCAAGGACGTTGAGTTCAAGGTGTTCAGTGGCCCGGCCAACGATCCGAAATGCCGGGTCACCGCATTGCGTGTTCCGGGCGGGGCTACCATGCCACGCAGCAAGATTGACGATTACACCAAGTTCGTCGGCATCTACGGCGCCAAGGGCCTTGCGTACATCAAGGTCAACGAGCGCGCCAAAGGCGTTGAAGGTCTGCAATCGCCAATCGTCAAGAACATCCCTGAAGCCAGCCTGAACGTGATCCTTGATCGCGTCGGTGCAGTGGACGGCGACATCGTGTTCTTCGGTGCAGACAAGTTCAAAGTTGTCAGTGAAGCCCTCGGTGCATTGCGCATCAAGGTCGGTAACGATCTGAACCTGCATACGTGCGAATGGGCCCCAATGTGGGTTATCGACTTCCCGATGTTCGAAGAAAACGAAGACGGCAGCTTCTCTGCGTTACACCACCCGTTTACTGCACCCAAGTGCTCGCCAGAAGAGCTGGAAGCCAACCCGGCTACAGCCTTGTCTCGCGCCTACGACATGGTGCTGAACGGCACCGAGCTGGGAGGTGGTTCGATTCGTATCCACCGCAAAGAGATGCAGCAAGCAGTGTTCCGTCTGCTGGGTATCGCTGAAGACGAGCAACAAGAGAAGTTCGGCTTCCTGCTCGATGCATTGAAATACGGTGCACCGCCGCACGGCGGTCTGGCATTTGGTCTGGATCGTCTGGTCATGCTGATGACCGGCGCGCAGTCCATCCGCGAAGTCATCGCGTTCCCGAAAACCCAGAGCGCTGCAGATGTCATGACCCAGGCGCCGGGTGTAGTCGATGCAAAGGCGTTGCGCGAGTTGCACATCCGTCTGCGCGAACAGCCAAAAGCAGAATAAGCGGGGGAGGGCGCGGCGCGATGGCGGTGCGTCCTGATCCTTGGCTTGTAAAGGTCCGTGTTGAGTAAAGCGTCGGCGCTTGATTCATCAGGTCGCTGGCGTTCGTGTTTCAGGGTTTGGAGCGTGTTATGGCTGGTCATTCCAAGTGGGCGAACATAAAGCACCGCAAAGAGCGTCAGGATGCCAAGAAGGGCAAGATTTTCACCAAGTGGATCCGTGAGTTGACCGTTGCTGCCCGTCAGGGTGGCGCAGATCCAGGCTCCAACCCTCGTCTGCGTCTGGCGCTGGACAAGGCGTTGGGCGCAAACATGACCCGTGACACGATTGATCGTGCGGTCGCGCGGGGTGTCGGCGCTGACGATGGCAATGATGTCGAAGAGCTCGGTTATGAAGGCTATGGCCCTGGCGGTGTAGCGATCATGGTCGAAACAATGACCGACAACCGTAATCGTACGGCTGCAGCTGTTCGTCACGCGTTCAGCAAGTGCGGCGGCAATCTCGGGACGGATGGATCGGTGGCTTACCTGTTCGAGCGCAAGGGGCAGATATCGTTTGCCGCTGGCGTCGATGAGGACTCTCTCACCGAAGCTGCGATGGAGGCAGATGCCGACGATATCGCGACCAACGAAGACGGCTCGATTGACGTGTTTACCTCGTTTTCGGGTTTCTACGCAGTACGCAATGCGATTGAAGCTGCTGGTTTCAATGCGGTCGATGCTGAAATCGTGATGCAGCCCACCACCAGTGCCGTGCTTGATCTTGAGATGGCGGAAAAGGTTCTCAAGCTGATTGATATGCTCGAGGACCTGGACGACGTCCAGAACGTGTATTCCAACGCTGAAATTTCAGACGACGTGCTGGAGCAGCTTGGCTGACAGTTTTTGTCAGGATATTGAAGCCGGAGAAACGAAGCGATGATCATCTCATCGCTATCGGCCTCCGGCTTCTGCCTTTATGCTGCGTTTCATTGTGCGCATCACTTCTCATGCTGCAGGCGTTATGACTCTTATTCTAGGTATCGACCCCGGTTCGCGAATTACCGGTTATGGCGTTGTGCGTGATACCGGTCGCGGCTGTGAATATGTCGCCTCAGGCTGTATTCGTACGGGAAGCGGTCTGCTGCACGAGCGTCTGCAGATCGTTTTTCGAAGTGTCAGGGAGGTTATTCAGACCTACGAGCCAGTGACGATGGGCATCGAAAAAGTGTTCATGGCCAAGAATGCCGACTCGGCGCTCAAGCTTGGGCAGGCGCGAGGCGCGGCTATCGTTGCGGGGGCTGAGGAAGGCCTGGAGATTGCGGAATACACGGCGACCCAAGTCAAACAGGCCGTCGCCGGAACGGGCGGTGCTAGCAAAGAGCAGGTCATGATGATGGTCATGCACTTGCTGAAGCTGACGCAAAAGCCCCAGATAGATGCTTCCGATGCGCTGGCGATTGCTCTGTGCCATGCGCATACCCGATCAAGCCTGATTCCCCATGGTTTGACAACGGCGCGCAGCCGGGGTGGGCGTTTGCGTCTGTAACGCATCATCCGCACATAAAATTTCACTTGCAGGTCATACGCGTCCTGCAAACATGGCGAGCACGGTCAAGCCGGGCAGTTGTCTTCCCGGTTATCGATAAGGATCTGATAGGTGATTGGACGTTTACGCGGTTCGCTGGTCGAGAAACAACCGCCTCATCTGGTGCTGGACGTCGGAGGCGTGGGCTATGAGATCGAGGTCCCCATGACCACGCTCTACAGGCTGCCGCATCTGGGCGAGCAGGTGACCCTGCATACTCATCTTGTAGTCCGTGAAGACGCTCACCTGCTTTTCGGTTTCTACGAGAAACGCGACCGCGAAATGTTCCGTGAGCTGATTCGTCTTAACGGTGTAGGTCCGAAACTGGCGCTGGCGCTGATGTCGACGCTGGAAGTCGATGAACTGGTGCGCTGCGTGCAGGCTCAGGACACCTCGGCCCTGACCCGCGTGCCGGGGGTGGGTAAAAAGACCGCAGAGCGATTACTGGTCGAGCTCAAGGATCGTTTCAAAGCATGGGATTCTCTGCCGGGATCGTTCAGGCTGGTGTCCGAAGGGCCGGGGGCGGCCGTGCCCGTAGCGACCGCCGAATCCGATGCGGTCAGCGCGCTTATTTCGTTGGGCTACAAGCCGCAGGAAGCAAGCAAGGCCGTTTCCGCCATCAAGGACAAGAATTTGAGCAGTGAAGATTTGATCCGCCGCGCGTTGAAGGGGATGGTTTAAGTGATTGAAGCCGACCGCCTGATAGCCGCCACGGGGGGGCGTGACCGCGACGAGCAACTGGATCGTGCGATCCGGCCGCTGAGTCTCGCCGACTATATCGGCCAGCCCACCGTTCGCGAGCAGATGGAGCTGTTTATTCAGGCCGCCCGTGGGCGTAATGAAGCGCTGGACCACACGCTGATTTTTGGTCCGCCGGGTCTTGGGAAGACCACTCTGGCCAACATCATCGCTCAGGAGATGTCTGTCTCGATCAAAAGCACTTCGGGGCCTGTACTCGAGCGCCCAGGCGATCTTGCTGCGATTCTGACCAATCTTGAGCCGCACGACGTGCTCTTCATTGACGAGATCCATCGTTTGTCCCCCATCGTCGAGGAAGTGCTTTATCCGGCAATGGAAGACTTTCAGCTCGATATCATGATTGGCGAAGGCCCGGCCGCACGCTCCATCAAGCTTGATCTGCCGCCTTTTACGTTGGTCGGCGCAACGACTCGCGCCGGTATGCTGACCAATCCGCTACGTGACCGATTCGGCATCGTCCAGCGGCTCGAGTTTTATAACGTTGCCGACCTTGCCATCATTGTGTCGCGCTCTGCTGGCATCCTCGGGCTGCACATTGAAGATGCGGGTGCGTTCGAAATTGCCCGTCGTGCGCGCGGTACGCCGCGTATTGCCAACCGCCTGTTACGTCGCGTCCGCGATTTCGCGGAGGTACGAGCCAAGGGCCAGATCACGAAAGAGATTGCCGATCTTGCGCTGAACCTGCTGGATGTCGACGAACGGGGTTTTGATCATCAGGACAGACGCCTGCTGTTGACCATGATCGAGAAGTTCGACGGTGGTCCGGTGGGGGTAGACAACCTGGCCGCGGCAATCAGTGAAGAGCGTCACACGATTGAAGACGTGCTCGAACCCTATTTGATCCAGCAAGGCTATATCATGCGCACGCCTCGTGGGCGTGTCGTGACACGTCATGCCTACCTGCATTTCGGCCTCAATATCCCGTCACGCATGGGCGAGTTACCCACCGTGAATACGCCCGTTGATGAGGTCGATGATTAAACGTCACATCGGGCGATTTATTCGCGCGTTTCATGGTCTGACGGGCAGTCGCGAGGATTCGCTGACGCGGCTGACTGCAAAATCTATGAAAAACAGTTGCCTGGCCTGATTGGCAACCTGAGGAGTAAGCACTAGAGTATGCGCGCGCAAAACGGGTGTCAGTCGTTTGCGCATCGCTGTCGCGTTTATTACGAGGACACCGATGCGGGCGGCATCGTCTATTACGTAAATTACTTGAAATTCATGGAGCGGGCTCGTACCGAGCGGCTGCGGACACTGGGGTTTGCCCAATCTGCGCTGGCCGGTGAGAACCTGTTGTTCGTCGTGCATTCCAGTGAGGCCCGTTATCACAAGCCTGCACGGCTGGACGACGAACTGCTGGTCAGCGCCGAAGTAACCGAATTGAACCGCGTCAGTCTGCGCTTTCTTCAGCAAGTCAGGCGGGCAGCGGATGATGTACTGCTCTGTGAAGGGCAGTTTTTAGTGGCGTGTGTGCGCGCCGACAGTTTGAAACCCCGGGCCATTCCCGAAGCTCTGCGTGCGGCCTTTGCCGACCAGGGCGGCGCGGGTACACAATCAGAGCAGGAGATACAGCGTGGAAGCTAACGTCGTCGATCATTCCTCCATGTGGAGTTTGGTCAGCAATGCCAGCGTGGTTGTTCAGTTGGTGATGCTGATCCTGGTGGCTGCCTCAGTCACTTCATGGGTCATGATTTTTCAGCGCAGCAGTATGTTGCGTGCAGGGCGCCGCGCGCTGGAAAGCTTCGAAGAGCGTTTCTGGTCTGGCATAGACCTGTCGAAGCTTTATCGCCAGGCAGGCAGCAACCCGGACCCGGATTCGGGCGTTGAGCAAATCTTCCGTGCCGGTTTCAAAGAGTTCTCGCGTTTGCGCCAACAGCCAGGCGTCGATCCTGATGCAGTCATGGAGGGTGTTGCCCGTGCCATGCGCGTCGCCATCTCCCGCGAAGAAGAAAAGCTCGAGCAAAGCCTGCCGTTCCTCGCAACCGTTGGCTCCACCAGTCCGTATGTCGGTTTGTTCGGTACCGTCTGGGGGATCATGAACTCCTTCCGTGGTCTGGCCACCGCGCAACAGGCCACGCTGGCTACCGTTGCACCGGGTATCGCCGAGGCACTTATCGCTACTGCTATCGGCCTGTTTGCAGCGATCCCGGCAGTCATCGCTTACAACCGCTTCGCTGCACGCGGTGAAAACCTGATCGGTCGTTACTACACATTCGCCGACGAGTTTCAGGCGATCCTGCACCGTAAAGTGCACACCAGCGAAGAATAAGCAGGTATTTCCAAATGGCTTTAATCGCTCGCGATCGACGAAAAAAACGCAAGCCGGTCGCCGAAATGAACGTGGTGCCGTACATCGATGTGATGTTGGTACTGCTGGTCATTTTCATGGTGACCGCGCCGATGATCAACCAGGGTGTAAAGGTTGATTTGCCCAAGGTATCCAGTGAGGCCTTGCCGCAGGACAACAACAATCAGGTCCTGACTATTTCGATCAAGGCTGACAAGACGTACTACTGGAACGTGGGTACAGAAGTCGATGCCGACAAGCAGATGGACAAGGCAATGACCTTGCCTCAGCTCACCAGCGCTGTCACCAAGATCATCGCTGCCGGCCGTGAAGCTGGCAAACAGACTCAGGTTTTCATCCGTGGCGACAAGACGGTCGACTACGGCGCAGTCATGGGCACGATGGGTGGATTGCAGAAAGCCGGGGTCGGGAACGTTGGTTTGATTACTGAGGCCCCCTGATGCAGCCAATTCGAGAGCCGACAGCCTCGGAAAGCTATTTCTGGCCAGCAGTCTGGGCTGGGGCACTGCATGTGCTGATTTTCGGCCTGCTCTTCGTCAGCTTCGCCATGACGCCGGAGTTGCCTGAAGCAAAGCCGATAGTCCAGGCGACGTTGTACCAGTTGAAGTCTAAAAGCCAGGCAACGATCCAGACCAACCAGAAGCTTGCCGGTGAGGCAAAAAAATCCGCTGCGCGACAGACCGAAGTCGAGCAGATGGAGCAGAAAAAAGTTGAGCAGGAGAAGCAGGAAGCGGTGAAAGCGGCGGAACAAAAGAAAGAGGACGCTGCTCAAAAAGCCCAGGAACAGAAGACCGAGGAAACCAAGAAGGCTGACGAGGCTAAAAAGGCGGATGACGCCAAGAAGGCCGAGGCCAAGAAAGCGGACGACGCCAAAAAAGCGGTTGAAGAGAAGCAAATCGCTGATATAGCCAAAAAGAAAGCTGAAGACGACGCCAAGAAAAAGGCCGAAGAAGACGCCAAGCGCGCCGCCGCTGAAGAAGCCAAAAAGCAGGCTGCCGACGACGCGAAGAAAAAAGCCGCTGAAGATGCCAAGAAACAAGCTGCCGATGACGCGAAGAAAAAAGCGGCTGAAGACAGTAAGAAGAAGGCCGCCGCAGACTCTGCCAAGAAGGCTCAGGAAGCAGCGCGTAAATCGGCGGAAGACAAGAAGGCGCAGGCTTTGGCTGATTTGCTTTCCGATAAGCCTGAGCGTCAACAGGCGTTGGCCGATGAGCGGGGCGATGAGACAGCGGGCAGTTTCGACGATCTGATTCGTTCGCGTGCCGCAGAAGGCTGGGCTCGTCCTCCTTCAGCGCGCAAGGGCATGACGGTAGTCTTGCAAATTGGCATGTTGCCGGATGGTACGATCACGTCGGTTACGGTTGCCAAGGCAAGCGGCGACGGACCTTTCGACAGTTCGGCGGTCGCAGCAGTCAAGAACATTGGTCGTTTGACAGAAATGCAGGGTCTGAAACCTTCTGATTTCGCACCTTACCGGTCATTCAAGATGACATTCACACCTGAGGATCTAGCCTTGTGATTAACATTCTTCGAGGATTGCTTGTCGTTCTTTGTTGCGCCGCGGGTATGGCCGCTGCCGACGAAAAGAACATTCTGGTTACAAGCGGCAGTGACCGTGCTACGCCGATTGCTGTTGTACCCTTCGGGTGGCAGGGCGGCAGCGTGTTGCCGGAAGACATGTCGTCGATCATCAGCAACGACATGCTGAACTCCGGCTACTACACGCCTATTCCCAAGCAGAACATGATCAGCCTGCCTACCCAGGCAAGCGAAGTCATTTTCCGTGACTGGAAAGCGCTCGGCGCGCAATACGTGATGGTGGGCAACATCACGCCTGCTGGCGGCCGTTTGCAGGTGCAGTACGCATTGTTCAACGTTGCCACTGAACAGCAAGTATTGACCGGTAACGTATCGGGCACAGCGGACCAGTTGCGCGACATGTCGCACTACATTGCTGACCAGTCGTTCGAAAAACTGACCGGTATCAAAGGTGCGTTTTCGACTCGCATTCTGTATGTCACTGCCGAGCGTTTTGGCGGGATGAACACGCGTTATACGTTGCAGCGTTCCGACTATGACGGTGCACGTGCGGTGACATTGCTGCAATCACGTGAGCCGATCCTGTCTCCGCGTTTCGCGCCTGATGGGAAGCGCATCGCCTATGTCTCGTTCGAGCAAAAGCGTCCGCGTATCTTCATCCAGCACATCGACACCGGCCGTCGTGAGCAAGTGACCAACTTTGAAGGCCTGAACGGCGCTCCAGCGTGGTCTCCGGATGGCACCAAGCTGGCATTCGTATTGTCCAAAGACGGCAACCCGGAAATCTACGTGATGAACGTAGCATCCCGTCAAATCAGCCGCGTGACCAATGATTCTGCTATCGATACCGAACCCTTCTTCGGTAAAGACGGTTCAACCATTTATTTCACGTCTGACCGTGGTGGCAAACCACAAATCTACAAAACCAGCATCAATGGTGGTGGTGCAGAGCGTGTGACTTTTATCGGTAATTACAACGCTAACCCTAAGTTATCGGCTGATGAAAAAACGCTTGTGATGATTCATCGTCAAGATGGGTTCACAAACTTCAAGGTTGCAGCCCAGGATTTGCAGCGCGGTAGCGTTAAAATCCTCACAGACAGCAACCTTGATGAGTCGCCTACTGTTGCGCCCAACGGCACCATGGTAATCTACGCCACCCGCCAGCAGGGCCGGGGAGTCTTGATGCTCGTGTCCATTAATGGACGCGTAAGGCTCCCGCTTCCTACCGCACAAGGCGAAGTCAGAGAACCTTCCTGGTCCCCTTACCTGAACTGACGCGGCGCTATACGTTTTACTTAACACACTGGGGTTCATTAGGAGTTTCACGATGGAAATGCTGAAGTTTGGTAAATTTGCTGCGCTGGCTCTGGCCATGGCTGTAGCTGTAGGTTGCTCGTCCAAAGGCGGCGATAACGCCGGTGAAGGCGCTGCTGTAGATCCAAACGCTGGTTACGGCGCTAACTCTGGTGCTGTTGATGGCAGCCTGAGCGAAGAAGCTGCTCTGCGCGCAATCACCACCTTCTATTTCGAATACGACAGTTCGGACCTGAAACCAGAAGCCATGCGCGCTCTGGACGTTCACGCCAAAGACCTGAAAGGCAATGGCGCTCGCGTAGTTCTGGAAGGCAACACCGACGAACGTGGTACTCGTGAGTACAACATGGCTCTGGGCGAGCGTCGTGCGAAAGCCGTTCAACGCTACCTTGTTCTGCAAGGCGTTTCGCCAGCTCAGCTGGAAGTTGTGTCCTACGGTGAAGAGCGTCCAGTTGCTACCGGCAACGACGAGCAATCCTGGGCTCAAAACCGTCGCGTCGAACTGCGTAAGTAATTTGACATGCGAACGTGCCGCCGTGCTCTAACCGTTTTGGCTCTCACCCTCCCGCTTGCTGCGTGGGGTGCGGTTCCTGTGGTCGATAACAACTCTGGCTCTGCTGGCAGCAGTTATCCGCCATCGGGTTATGGTACGTCCGGCGCCTACGCCGGGGGCGGGGCTACGGCTCAGCCCTCGGCGCAAGGTCAGCTGTTCATGCAGTTGCAACAAATGCAGGATGAGATTTCGCGCTTGCGCGGAATTGTCGAAGTCCAGCAGAACGATATCCAGCAAATGAAGCAACAAGCGCTCGAGCGCTATCAGGATCTGGATTCGCGTATAGGCGCTGGCGGCGCACCCGCTGCTGCACCGGCTGCCAATAATTCTTCTTCCGACGGCGGCGTCAATGCCGGCGGAACGCCCGCAGCTCCCGCTGGAGCGCAGGCACCTCAGGCGGGCACCGAGCCGCCTGATCCGGCTAAAGAAAAGCTCTACTACGAAGCCGCTTTCGATCTGATCAAAGCCAAGGATTTCGATAAGGCCAGTCAGGCTTTTACCGCGTTTCTTCGCAAATATCCCAACAGCCAATACGCAGGTAATGCCCAATATTGGCTGGGCGAAGTGAACCTTGCCAAAGGCGATCTTCAAGGTGCAGGGCAAGCATTTGCCAAGGTTAGTCAAAACTACCCGAAGCACGCCAAGGTGCCTGATTCTCTGTACAAGCTGGCTGATGTAGAGCGCCGTCTTGGCCATACAGACAAGGTGAAGGGCATTCTGCAGCAGGTTGTTGCTCAATACCCAGGCACTTCAGCAGCCCAGTTGGCTCAGAGAGATCTGCAGCGTCTTTGATCAGAGTCTGACCTCCGATTCAAGAAAGCCGCGCTTTGCGCGGCTTTTTTCGTTAGAATTCCACCCCCGAAATTCCGGTATTGATTTCGCTTCTTTGTATTCTGCATGCGCAGGACGCCCTGAAGTGCCTGACGGAGGCGGATGGCCTGTTTAGCCGTTACGCCCGTGGCCCCCTATGCAAGATACATTACGCATCACCGAAGTCTTTTACTCGTTGCAGGGTGAAACACGAACCGCTGGCTTGCCCACCGTGTTTGTGCGCCTGACGGGTTGCCCTTTACGTTGCGGCTATTGCGACAGTGAATACGCCTTTACCGGCGGCACAATCCAGACACTGGATTCGCTTGTTGAGCAGGTTGCCAGCTTTCGACCTCGTTATGTCTGCGTTACGGGCGGCGAGCCACTTGCGCAGCCCAATGCGATTCCTTTGCTCAAGCGTCTGTGCGATGCGGGTTACGAAGTTTCGCTTGAAACCAGCGGCGCGCTTGATATTTCGAAGGTGGATCCTCGCGTCAGCCGCGTGGTTGATCTTAAAACACCCGGATCGAAAGAAGTCGCCCGCAATCGGTACGAAAATATCGAGCTGCTGAATGCCAACGATCAGATCAAGTTCGTTATCTGTTCGAGAGAAGATTACGACTGGGCTGTATCCAAAATCATTCAGTACGGTCTAGACCGGCGCGCTGGCGAAGTGCTGTTCTCCCCTGTACACCGCGACCTGAATGTCAGAGATCTGGCCGACTGGATTGTGGCTGATAATTTGCCAGTAAGGCTGCAATTGCAGCTGCACAAGATTCTCTGGAACGACGAGCCGGGGCGTTGAGCTGAAATGAGTGAGCAAACAATGAACGAGAAAAAAGCAGTTATCCTGTTGTCGGGTGGACTGGATTCGGCCACCGTCGTTGCCATGGCGCGTGCCGATGGTTACGCCTGCTACACGATGAGCTTCGATTACGGGCAGCGTCATCGCGCAGAGCTGGACGCGGCAGCGCGCGTAGCGAGTGATCTTGACGTTGTAGAGCACAAGGTTATCGGTCTTAACCTCAATGGCATTGGTGGCTCTGCATTGACTGACAGCAGCATCGACGTGCCAGAAACTCCGAGTGAAGGAATCCCGGTGACTTACGTCCCGGCGCGTAATACGGTTTTCCTTTCACTGGCGCTGGGCTGGGCCGAGGTGCTGGGCGCGCGTGACATCTTTATCGGTGTGAACGCTGTGGATTACTCCGGCTATCCTGATTGCCGTCCAGAATTCATCGAGTCGTTCGAGCGGATGGCTAACCTTGCCACCAAGGCTGGCGTAGAAGGGCAGGGCTTCACCATTCAGGCCCCGCTGCAGAATATGAGCAAGGCCGATATCGTCAAAGCTGGGGTACGCCTGGGCGTCGATTACGGGCTGACCGTCTCTTGCTATCAGGCAGATGATCAAGGGCGTGCTTGCGGCAAATGCGACAGCTGCCGTCTGCGTGCGGAAGGCTTTTCCACGGCGGGCGTGAGCGACCCAACGCGTTATTTTTAAATTATTTCAAATCAGGTGTTGAATTACTGAGAAAAATCAGTAATATACGCGCCACCACAAAGCGGGTCGTTAGCTCAGTTGGTAGAGCAGTTGGCTTTTAACCAATTGGTCGTAGGTTCGAATCCCACACGACCCACCATTTTGAAAATCTGGAAGGCCCACGAAAGTGAGGATTTCCAGGTTTTTTTTTGCCTGTAGCGCAGTGGGGACGTGGGTCTGAGCAGCGGATCAAGCTTTCGCCGAATAAGTGGTAATGGGTTGTCGGTGAAATCGACGCATCGGATGGCCATTCGAGCGGGTTTGCGCAGCTTGCCAGTTTCAAGCCCTGGCAGAAGAGTCATTTCCTCCGGCGGCTATCTCGGTCACCAGCTAAACGAACTGATTCCAACTCTATTGAGCATGAGTGTCAGCAGCAGCGAATGCTCAGCTCCCTCGCTCTCTGCCGTCGCCTTCGGTATCCCAAGATCCTCCTACCAAGTCCCAGGACCATCCCACGTAAGTTCATGGCTTAGCCCTGTTCCAACCGGGAGCATTGCCTGTTCCATGCTAAACCGATCTGACGCAAGTCTGGCGGCGTGTGTGAGGTGCTTTGATTCGGAGCTTGGATTGCTGGTAGCCATCTTCTCGGCGCACTCGGCGGCCTGTTTGGCGATCGAGTGCATCAAGCTCATTTGCATATTGAGGAGGATCCGCTGCAGTTCCATCTCGTAAAGATCCTGCAGCATCGACTCTGGTGTTTTGGAAGCGCGGATCATTTCTGCCCAGACCGCAACGCCCATCCGCCGATTCGAAATGTGCTGCCAAAGCAGGAACATCGTGCCGACGGTAGTGTTCTGTTCAATCAGCCGAAACGGCAGCAGAGAAAACCGATGTCGCTTGGCCTGGTTCAGCACACCGTGTGCGAGGTTCTTCAAACCTGCCTTCAACGTCTGGCATTGATCCGCAAATTGGGTCAGCGGCAACAGGCATGTGCGCCACGTAGTCATGCTTGATCGTCTTCACGAAGCTATCTGCCATGCCATGCCATGCCGTTGCTCTGCGGGCTGCGCACAGGTGTGGTCACCGGCTGCAAACACTTCACTGAACTCTTGCGATGGAATACCCTTCCGAGATGACCAAGGCTGTGGTCTCAGAAGCAACCGAGTTTTTCCAATTGATCTTAAGGCTCAAGTGCCCGAACAGCCGGGCTAGCGACACCAAAAACCAGAGAGGCGCACTTGGACTACCTAGCAGCACTGACCGCTTTCGTAGAGTCTGCCAATGGGAATAGCTTCTCCAAAGCAGCAGGGCGTCTGGGGATAAAAGCTTCTACAGTTTCGCGTTACATCAAAGATTTAGAGCAAGATCTCGGCATTGCACTTTTCAATCGATCAACACGAAAACTTGCATTGACGGAGGGTGGGCAAACGTTCTTGTACCATGCCCAAAAAGTTCTCTTTGAATTGTCAGAAGCCAAGGCGGCAACGTCCGCTCTCAATCAAAATCCCCGAGGGAGATTGAAGGTTAGTCTTCCGCCTGCTTTTGCACGTCATCATATACTCCCTCTAGTAGGCGAGTTTATCGAGCGTTACCCAGACATCACACTAGATCTCAGTTTTGAGGAGTCACAAGTCGATCTGATCGCCACTGGAATCGATCTTGCGATTCGAATTGGCAGGTTGGCCAACTCCAATCTCAAGGCGAGAAAGCTGGCTGAGGTAAAGACTCTCCTATGTGTGAGTCCAGAGTTTGCCACTCGTTATCCTCAGCCGGATTGCCCTGATCAACTGCCCGTCGACATGATGATCATCGGGCGTGAGTGCCCCGAGGGGTTGATATGGGCCAACGACAGCGAGCAGGTTTCGTTGTCCGTTGGAGCTGTACTTTGGATAAATGACCTTGACGCTCAGCTAATCGCGGTGAGGAGCGGGTTGGGAATGGCATTGCTCCCAGATTGGCTTGCCAGCGCCAGTTTGCGCGATGGTCGACTGGTGCGTTGGCTGCCTGATTGGGAGGTCAAGGTCTCACAGGAATCTGGCGCCATCTGGTTTGTATATCCGCCGAAGCGAATCGTTTCTTCGAAGGTGCGATGCTTCATTGATTTCATTGCTGATCGCGTGGTTCACCCGCCCGTGTGGCAGCGATAATTCCCGGTATGAACTAGTCATACCGGGAGTCCATTTAGCTGAACCGAATATCCAGTGATCGCAGATATGTCTGTAAACCTGCGTCCTGAATCGGGATCAGAAATGCTTCGCGATCCGACTCGTTGAAGTGAGCATGCCAATAGCCAGGTGGTGTGACGAACGCAAGCCCTGGTGTCCAATCTACGCGTTTTGGATTGCGAATATGGCCATATTCGTCCAGTTCAGTGCCTACAAGCGAATAGCATCCGGTTGGGCAGTCAATGATGAAGTCCAGGGCGATGGATTGGTGCCGGTGGGGTTTTTGGGTCGAGCCGGCTGGGAGGATGCCGTACATAGCCCACAGCACATGGGTCACTGTGCGTGTCTGAGGGAATTTGCTGTTACCAAGCAGAATGCTGATGCGGCTGCGATCCTGTGCACGTGGATCATCAGCGGCTTCACGAAGCTTTGCAGATGCGACATCCGCAGGGTACAGAGTCGGGGTGAAGCGGTCTTCACTTCTGCTCACGCCTAAGTAGCGAAGAAGAGGCTCATCATGTACCCAGTAGAGTCGTGCGTCCGTCGACGCCTTGAGGATTGTGCTGTTCATCCCTGGCAGGGCGATAAAACAACCTTTCGTCCATTCAAATGCCTTTTCACCGTACGCAAGGCTGCCGCTACCATCGATTACATACAGAACCTGTGAGGTCGCGTTGGGCGCTAATGTGACGTCATCGCCAGCGTTCAGTCGAATAAAACTAGCGCAAAGACCTGGGCCGGTTGCTGGGCCTTCACACTCTAGTTTTTCGCTCAAATCGAGAGCAACTGTTCGAGATGGGCCTGAATCATAGAGCGAAGCAGGGAAGCTCTGATACGGGATGCGGGTGATCAAGTTTGCGCTGATCGGGTTTGCCGCTTTGCTGTACTCGAAGTATTCGGCATCGATCTCATGTGGAGATACTTCCAGGTTTGAATGCGGTTGAATTGCACTGTTCATAATGAAGTCTCGTTTTGGGGTCTCATCATCAGCACGCTGCGGGAGCCAGCATGCCGCGGTGGATTCAATATACGAGTCTGGTACGGCGCTATGAAGAACCGCACCAGCACATCACTTGTGTGTAAAGGGGTGTTGATCCCAGCGAGTTGAGCTCCTCGACGAATTTATCCATTCGAGTCGGCAGGCGATTCCCGACGTCAGGATCCGCAGCAAACTCATTCCAGGCGATCTCTGCCACTTCGCGGATCGCTTTGTTTGGATGCTGCATCGACGGGCTAAGCAGCTGCAGGTACCCTCAATCTGATCAATGCTTATAAGCACTGAGCGATAATGCAGCGAGAAGCGGTTCACGTTGAAGAGTTGGTCGTCCGGGGCGAATCCCACCTCACGCGCTGCCTCAAGCAGACGCAAAATATGCGGCTCCAAGCCGGGCATTATTGGGATGGAAAACTCTCGGTGTGTTTTCTCCGTATCGGCTCGAACGGTGATGATCTTGTTCAACCAGTCCACGTCTTTGTAGCGGAGCGTCAGCAAAGCGTTCAGTCGGATGCCTGTGTAGTAAAACATTTCGAAGACGCCGAGCCAGAACAAGGCCGGAGTGACCTTACTCCTCTGTTTCGTGCATCTCCCCTCGACCATCATCGATCTGAGCCAGCGCGCGCACGTTTGATGCCGTCCCGTGCGACGGTCTTGCTGGGACGTTTCGGAGGAATGACTGCGGTCTTTCTAAAGGGGTTGATGGCCGTGTGAACCAGCGTCCCATGCTCGATCGCATATCCCCACACGGTGCGGAGATGATTTGCGTACGTGTTCCAGCTCTGTTTCGCCAGATCACGCTCCAGCTCTTGCCTTCGCCATCCGAGTACTGATCGGTGATCAATCGACTCTACCGGGCTTGCCTCTCCAAAATGCCTGAGCAAAGCTCGCGTCGCGGCCAGATAGATTTTTGCCGTCGAATCTCTCAAGCCGTGAGTGAAGATGTAGTCGTGGGTCAGGTCCATTGCGCTGCTCATATCGCAGCCACTGATGATGCTTCGATGCTCAAGCTTGGATTGTCAAAAGGCACATCGCACCGCAGGGTTGGTCTTGCTAGACAGTTTTTCGCGAGGCTTTTCGCCTAGAAAATAACTGCTGCAGTCGCATTCCAGACGGGGCGTTCACTGATCATCGTTCCGTTAGCTTGGGAGAGCCGGCTATTTTCAACAGTGTCGACCAGATGCGATCTTTCCGATGCCTCAATCATAAGCCGGTGCAGATGGACGCGAATCGCGCAGGCGATGCTGCGCGATTTGCGTCCTGCCGAATCAACCAAGTGGATTTTTCGGTTCGCCGTCACATCTATCTTTTATACATCTGGGAGTGCTTTCAATTTCGCTCGCAAGAAGGCGTCCTTGAGTGTTGATTGCTCTTGAGCGCTGACCCTTACCTGAGGGCCTCGTACGTAAGGTGTGGGGATCGCCCCGGCCAGATAGGCAAATTCTTTGTACCTAGTGTGCAGGTCCACATATGGCGAGCCATAAATCAGGTGATTGATCTCTGCAAGCTGCAGATGTATCTCGCGCGCACGAGCCAGATCGCCACTGATGCTGGCCCGCCAAAGCTCGGTAATCTCGTAAGGCGCAAATGTTGCCAAGCCAGTCAATATGCCTTGAGCGCCTGTGGTTAGTCCGTGGAACATGCTGCTGCCAACAGCCGGCAGCGCAGCGATCGGGCGCCCTGCCTTTTGCAATCCCAAGTAATCCTGATCGTAACGGACTGCATCATTGGCCTGCGCCATTTTTACCCCGATTACGCTGTCGATCTCCCTCACCAGGCTCATCAGTAGATCGTGTGAATAGGCGACCGGGTCTCCGATCGACAACTGGAACAGAATGATTGGAAGATCGACCGCATCTGCGATTGCACGATGATAATCAAGGGCAATGTGTGGGCTTGCGCTGGCATTCCATCCAGAAACCACGGGCGGGCAAATCAACAGTGCATTCGCCCCACTGGTCTTGGCTGTCTTGGCTTGTGCTATTGCGCCTGCGGTCGACATGTCCAGGATGCAAGCGACTATGGGCTGGTCGTCGTTGGCCAACTCTCGATGCAGTTCGATCGAGCGCGAGCGTTCCGATTGTGTGAGGGTCGGACCTTCGCCCGCGTAGGCGTTGACAACGAAGCCTCTCACGCTATCGATGTCCTTCAGCTGTCGGGTGTGGCGACTGAGGGCTTCCCAGTTGACCGACAAATCCTGATTGAACGGGAGCAGATTGGCTATCAATACACCGTTATCGAACTTCATGAGTTGACTCCTGATTTTGTTGTTGGTGTGTGAATCGAAAACGCGTTTTTCAGAAAATCGGGACGAACATCTCCTATGGAGCCAGCAGAGTGGCTCCGTGAGCATAATGAGTAGGTCGAAATCGGTTTGCGCAGAAGCGCCGATATCGGGGTCAATCAGGTGTTCTAGGCGGACCTGAAGAGGCACGTAAAACCATTTCAGCGACGCATTCCGCCATCTGTTCCCATTCGTCTTCGCCGGTGCCGGGATTCAGCGCTGCGATGAGATACTGAGCTGCTTTACGGCCTATTTCCTTGCTCGGAACTCTGACCGTACTGATTGCCACAGGCAGCTCTTTCATCAATTCGAAATCATCGAAGCCGAAGATAGTCAATTGATCAGGAACCTTGATACCCATCGCCTGGGCCTCCAGCACCGCGCCCATGGCGAACGAGCCGTTGCCGCAAATCAATGCGGTTGGCCAAGGCTTGGACTCCATCACCTGGCGGAACAGGCACCTTCCCTGATTAACGCCGGAATGTCCCTCGGCAAAATGCGTCGGTCTGATGGTCAGGCCGTCTTCTGCAAGCGCCCTGTACACGCCTTCGCGACGTGCCGCAGCGCGATCATTCATCACCGTACTCTGGGCCAGCATGCCGAAATGCGTGTGGCCCTGTGCGAGCAGATAGCGGGTCGTCCCGTAAAACATCGAGAAATTATCCGAGCCGATGCAGATCGGGTCTGCGCCGGTCCGATAGGTGAATGTGCTGACGAATGGAATGCCTCTCGCCCTTAGCAGTGGGTATAGCTCCTGGTGATGAGCGTCGCCCACCAGCACCATGGCATCTACGCCTCGTTCGATCATCTTGCGCGCTTGGCGCAACTCTCTTTGTGCGTCGTATTCAGAGCAGGCCAGAAGCAGGGTGTAATCGGACCGTTCAAGCTCTTCCTGTAACACCTGGATGGCCGTTGAAAAGTGTTCATTGGCCAACGTGGGGAAGACCGCGCCGATGGTTCGAGTGCTATGTGTGGCCAGTGCTCGGGCTGCCGCATGCGGAACCCACGCCAACTCATTGATCGACGCCTCGATACGTGCGCGCATCTTTGCCGATACCGATGACGGTTCTTTCATCATTCGCGAAACACTCGCCGAGGATACTCCTGCGTGGCGTGCAACATCGTCCAGCGTGGCTTGTGATGATTTGGCGCGCTGACGCGCGCCAGTCGAGGGCGGCGGCATGGCTCCCTGTCGTGAAGGCATAGGGATGCATATTCCTGATGATTTATGGCCCGAAGTGGCCACCGCACTATCCACAAAATACCCCTTGCGATCAATCGACTCGCCGCCATTGGGTCTTAAAGCATCATGCGGCGCGGTTCGACAGCTTGGTGGACCATTTCATAATGTGCTCGGCTACCGCGACCAGCTCCCCGCGCTGATTGATGACCTTCACTTGCGCGGTACTGCGACGTTTTTCCTCATCTATACGGGCGACCGTGTAGCTGACCGTCACGGTGTCACCGAGCAGCACCGGTTGCAGGAAGCGTATGCGGTCGTAACCCAGCGTCACCGGAAACTCAGTGATGTCATCCCGGTGAATGATGTGAGCGATGCTTATCGTCGACGCGGTCGACATGTAACCGATGATCAGCGCGCCGTGGGCGATTCGAGTCCCCAGGCTCGACGTTTCCTGCATGTACTGTTCGTTGATGTGAGTGTCGCTGAAATCCCCCGTCAGCCCTGCGAACAGCACGACGTCTGCCTCGCCGACCGTCTTCGCGAATTTGTAGCTCTGGCCGACTTCCACACCTTTGATACCCATATCTTTTCCTCGCTGATTGTTTTTATGACAAGCGCTTCCATTTACTCTGGGCCAAGCGTTTTTTCTTGTCTACCCCCTATGGCTATTTTTTATGGGCTTTTTTGGAGGTTTTTAGGCCTAAATGGAGTTGTTTTTTCCATTTCCTAGATTTATGAGAAAAGTGAGTGATCTGTATTGCTTTGTAGATGATAGGCGCTTACATTTTATTGAGGAGTGACCTTGCCACTCAAGATAAAAACAATTAGGAGGCTCTAATGCGCATCATCACTGCCGACCAGGCGGCCGGACTTATTCAGGATCGCGATGCCATTCTCATAAGTGGCTCCGGTGGCGGTCATTGCGTGCCCGAGGCATTGCTGTCTGCAACAGGGAGGCGCTTTGCCAAAGAACGCCTTCCGCGTGGTCTCACTGCGATCAGCATCGTCGGCGTCGGCGACCGCAAGTCATTGGGAGCCGATCACCTCGCCAAGCCAGGACTTGTTTCCCGATCAATCACCAGCGCACTTATCGATTCGCCAGCGCTCATGCGGATGGCCGTGGAGGATCAGATCCATTCCTACACTTTTCCCCAGGGTGTCCTATCCCAACTGATGCGAGACATGGCGGGAGGGCGGCCAGGTTTACTGAGCAAGACCGGGCTGCATAGCTTCATTGACCCACGCCAATTGGGGGGGCGTCAAAGCCCCTCGACCCCAGCGGACTTTGTCGAAGTCAAAACAATCGATGGGGACGAATGGCTGTTCTATCGACCACTACCGGTCAATGTGGCCTTCCTGCGCGGCACGACGGCCGATGAAGACGGCAACGTGACCATGGAAGAGGAAGCGGTTTTGGGGGAGATGTTGGCGATGGCACAAGCGACCCGGCGCGCAGGTGGAACGGTCATGGTGCAGGTCAAGCGTCTTGCCAAGCGTGGCACGCTTCCGCCCAAAGAGGTCAAGATTCCGGGCATTCTGGTTGATTTCGTCGTGGTTGAGCCCGAGCAGCGCCAGACGTATGCGACGGCCTATGATCCCAGCTATTCTGGTCAGTTGCGCATCCCGTTGGAGGGTATACGGGCATTACCGTTTTCCCCTCGTAAAGTCATCGTTCGCAGAGCCGCCATGGAGCTGTATGCCGGGGCCGTGTGTAACCTTGGCGCGGGTATTTCCACCGGCTTGTCGGCAGTGGCTGCCGAGGAAAACCTGCTCGACTCCATCGTCCTGACCAACGAGCAGGGTGTAATCGGCGGCGCTCCGATTACTGGACCCGATTCCGGGGGCGGTCAGAACTATCAGGCGATGGTCGAGCAGCCCAGTCAGTTCGACTTTTATGACGGTGGTGGCCTCGACTTAGCCTTTCTTTCTTTCGCCGAAGTCGACCTTCAGGGCAACGTCAACATTAGCCGCTTCGGCGACGTCATCGTCGGCGTTGGCGGTTTCATCAACATCAGCCAGAACGCTCGAACGGTGATTTTCAACGGCACGCTGACGGCGGGCGGTCTGGATGTTCAGTGGCCGCAGGGCAGGACAGAAATCCGCCAAGAGGGGCGTCATCGCAAATTCGTCGATCGCTTGGAACAAGTCTGCTTTAGCGCGCGTTTATCCCGGGAAAGAGGGCAGAAAGTTCTGTTCGTGACTGAGCGCGCGGTTTTCAAAATTGGCGCCGAGGGACTGGAACTGATCGAAATCGCGCCCGGTGTCGACGTCGAGCGCGACATTTTTGCCCATATGGACTTCCGAGTACCGGTTGCCCCTGACCTGAAGGAAATGGACCCGCGGATTTTTGCGCCGAACAAGATGGAAATTCGCCAAGACATCGACTCACGTCCGGCCATTCATCGATCAGCAAGACTCAGGGCGTGGATTGAGCAACAGGAACATTTAGCATGACCGCGCCTGTCTTGACTTCTGCCCCTGTCAGCGGACGCACTCGGCTCTATGCCATGTTGGGGAACCCGGTGGCGCAAGTGCGTTCTCCCACCGTCATGAACGCTCGATTCCGTGCCGCCGGCATCGATGCATTGCTCTTCGCGGCCCAGGCCAGTGCGCAGAGTCTGCGTGCCGTCGTCACTGGCCTCAAGGCGATGGACAACGTGCACGGCCTTCTGGTGACCATCCCTCATAAAATAAGCATGTTGCAACACGCGGACGTGCTGCTGCCCAGTGCCCGACGGGTCGGCGCGATCAATGCGCTCAGACGGGAGACGGATGGGACCTGGACGGCCGACATGTTCGACGGTCAGGGATTCCTGACGGCGCTGCTGGCCAAAGGGCTTTCTGTTGAGGGCAAGACGATACGACTTTATGGCGCCGGGGGCGCGGGCATGGCCATCGCGGTTGCTCTGGCTGACGCTGGTGCGAGACGCATCGGTCTGATCGACCCCGATCGCCAAAAAGCAACGGACATTGCCCACCAGCTACAGCAGGCGTGTCCCGATTGTTATATCGAAGCCGATGTCGATTCCGTTGCACCGGTGCAGGTGATCATAAATGCATCGCCAGTGGGTATGTACGCGGGAGATGGTTTGCCTGGTCCGATGGGCGATCTTGATCCGTCAGTCATCGTTGGCGATGTGATAATCGGTGCGGAACCTACGCCGTTGCTCAGATATGCCCAGCGTAGTGGCTGCGCCACAGTCGATGGCATTGAAATGCACTCCGGGCAAATGCAGGCGCTGATGAGCTTTTTTGGTTACCAGGCCATCCCGGATCGGCTTTAAACAACAATAATAGAGGGCTTAGGCCATGCAATTGTTCGTATCAGGCGCGGCAGGTTTCCTTGGCAGTCGGGTCATCGAAGCGATACTCGCGAAAAAGGATGGGCTTAGGGTCAATGGAAGGCAAGCGCAGCTCAAGCGACTCATTGCATTCGATGTCGTGGAGCCGCCTGATTTTGGCGACAGTCGAGTCCAGATACGCTCAGGCAACCTGACCGACGCCGCTCAGGTAGCTGATCTTGTCGATGCCGATACGGATGTCGTGCTGCATTTCGCCGCCGTTGTTTCCGGACAGGCAGAAGCGGATTTCGAGTTGGGCATGGCGGTGAACTTCGATGCCACACGGTCGCTTCTGGAACGTCTGCGCAAATTGGGTAGCGTCCCTGTTTTCCTAACAACTAGTTCGGTGGCGGTCTTCGGTGGTGCTCTCCCGGCGTCGGTGCCTGACAAGCATGTCTGGCAGCCGCAGAGTTCCTACGGTACGCAAAAAGCGTTGGTTGATCTTCTGCTCGCCGACTACACCCGACGAGGGTTCATCCATGGTCGTAGCCTGCGCATGCCGACGATCGCCGTGCGACCGGGCAAACCAAACCTGGCGGCTTCCAGTTTTGCCAGCAGCATCATTCGCGAGCCACTGGCCGGTCAGGACGCCGTTTGCCCGGTGGATCCGAAGACGCTGTTGTGGCTGATGTCCCCGCAACTCGCAGTCGAGAACATTCTCCACGGTATGGGTCTTGACCAGGATTCGCTTGGCGGTCAACCGGTGCTCAATATGCCTGGCCTGAGTGTGACGGTCGCGCAGATGCTGGCTGCGTTGGGCAAGCTGGCAGGCCCAGAAGTAGCGGCACGGGTGTCAGAAAAGCCGGATGTGCGGATCCAGGCCATCGTGAATTCCTGGCCAGGGCACTTCAGTGCCGAGCAGGCATCCGTACTTGGCTTCAAGGCTGATCTGGATGTCGAGTCAATCGTCCGCGCTCATCAACAGACAGTGCGGTGAGCAATACCTTAATTGGACCGGACAGCATCGCAGCAATATCCATAAAAACAAAAAACAACCTTTTCGGTTGAAAAGGTTTTTCAATTCTGAGGGAGATTCCCCATGGAAAACAATTCTGCTTCGACTAGGCCGGGCCAGCAGCCTTGGTACAAAGATATCAGCCGCTCGCAATGGAAAGTGCTGGCCGCCGCTTGGGGCGTCTGGGTCATGGACGCGCTGGATTTCCTGGCGATTACATTCGTGTTATCGGACATCGCCAATGAGTTCGATGTCAGCCTCCAGTCCACTTCATTGCTGCTACTGGCCACTTATGGCGTGCGGTGGTTCGGTGGACTGATGTTCGGTGGCTGGAGTGACCGCATCGGTCGCAAGATACCGCTGTTGATCACGTTGCTGTGGTTCACCGCCGGCGCCGTCGCGACCGGGCTGGCGTGGAGCTTCGTCGCCTTGGTGCTGTTTCGATTGATCCTGGGTATCGGCATGGCGCCTGGCTTTTCGTTGGGCGCTACCATGGTAGCCGAATCCTGGCCGGAAAAGCATCGGGCAATTGGCATCGGTATTCTTGATACAGGTTGGGGCATCGGGGCGATTGGCGCAGCGCTCGCGTATAACTTCGTTTACCCGGAGTTCGGTTGGCGTGGGATGTTCTTCGTCGGGCTTGTGCCCGGCATCATTCTGGGGCTGTTCATTGCCTTCATGGTGCCTGAGTCGGAAGTCTGGCTTCGCAACCGTGACGCACTCAGAAGCAAAGCTAAAGAGAAAGTTGCATTTAAGGACTTCCCCGCCATTATGCTTTTCAGGCTGCACCCAGGCCGTGTGGGTTATCTGGCAATCATGATGCTGGTGCTGTGCTTTGGGTCCTGGCCGTTTCAGGGGCTGTTTCCGACCTACCTGAAATCGCTGGGGACCGCGGCACACGTCATCACCTGGCTGACTATGACTTCAGCTGTTGGGCAGGTTTTCGGGTTCTTCGCATCAGGTTTCATTGCCGAGCGGCTGGGCAGGCGGCTCGGGTTGGGCGCGATGCTGGGGGTCGGATCGTTGTTCGTCGTGGCGCTGGTCTACGCTGTCGATCATTTGCCTGTGGCATTGGTCTGTGCGTTCTTCAGCGGGTTTTTCCTAGTGGGATCGTCCGGTATCTGGGGCACTATCCTCACCGAAAACCTGCCGACTCAGGTCAGGGCTTCCGGGGTGGGGTTTCTTTACAACGTCGGGGTGATTGGTGGCGGGGTCGCTCCCTTCATTGTGTTGTCGACCATCGACAAACTTCATTTTGATATCGCTGAAGGCATTGCAGGATTCACCCTACTCGCCGCGCTGCTTGCCTTCGTGATTCTCAAGTTCGTCAAAGAAACGCGCGGCGTCTCTCTGCACGACGTGTCGGGAGAAAAAAACGCCGCAGATGAGCCGCAGGTTGTTCCTTCATCCTCTCACGCTGCGCAGAGCCCCGGCGCTCCTTTGTAACCTTGCGAAACGCCGAAATATCGTGTGTCGGGCTGCATTGCCGATGGCTACGGCCAGCTTGGTCGACACATTATGTTTGGTATGACCCTGCCGATCTGCAGGGTCCTCATTTCGTCCTTGCCATGCTTCGTTTCGCTTCCAGTCTCAGCATGCTCCACCCCGAACATGGGTTTCTGGATCGCTTCGCCTCGGCTACAGCCGAGTGCAACAGCACGAGCCCGCGAAAATCACGTACTTAAGAAGATAACGAGCGCTGCGCAGACAAAATATTGAAGTTTTGCCTGATTTTCGTTTCGTTTCGTTTCGTTTCGCAAAAGAAGTGCAGTGGAAAGCGTGAAACGCAAAGAATGCGGGTGGTTCCTGGCCACAACTCGATGCCAGTAGGAGCATGCGGATGATGCAAAACGAGAAGCGATTTTGTAGAATTTTGCACGCCTGTGCCGCCTGTCTCCAATGGTTGTTATAGGGGTCGACGCCATGCTTCACGGACCGCTTTTGGCCGATTCTGTTGAAAAAGTCGATTTTTCAGGAAACGTGACGCTGAGCTTGGCCTCATCAAAGAACCTATTCACCACTGTTAAGTGGCTTTTCGATCCTTCGTTGACCGTTGCTGCTGTGTCAGTGGGTTAATTTGAGGGTTTTTGCTTGAAACAGGCGTACCTATCCTGTGGGGGGTGGCCCTTGAGATGTAAGTTTGGCCAGTCGGTGCAGGTTCTGTACCGCAGCCTCTAACGTGAACTCATCGGTCGCGCCACTCATCCCTCGTAGTCGCAAGCGATCCAGTTTCAAGATGCGCTTGAGGTGGGCGAATAACATTTCGACCTTCTTGCGTTCGTGACGAGAGCGCACATATTCCGGCGTCTTCGCGATTCGCCGAGCCACATCGCGAGCCGCTTCATGAACACTGCGGGCGATCTCACGAACCGCAGTGTTGTTCGGGCAGCGATAAGCGCTTGGGAAGCGCTTCAGCGAGCGCCTCCTCATCGAGTGCTTCGAGGTATTCACGGACAGCACGAGTGCTCAGAGACGGATCGCGCCAGTTGATCTCTTCATCGCCAGGCACGCCGTGTTGCCGACTCGCGTCCGCCTTGATAATGCTGGCGTCCACGGCAAAGCCTTCGCCGTCGCTCAGATCGAGACACCGATCAATGCTGCGCAGCCGGTGATTTGTTGGGATGTGGTCTTCAAGGTTTAACGAGTAAAACAGTCGATCCTGCCCACTCGATAACTGTCCCACCATGCTGCGTACTCTCCCGCTGGCCGATGAGCAGATTTTGCCTCAGGCCAAGCAGGAGAGCTACTTTGCAACGGAATCGAACCAAAGCCGCCCTTCGAGAAGGGTTACTGACGGTCAAAAGAGGTCAGTGACCCTATCCGCGCGCCGGCTCATAGCGTGTAGGACACACCAACCTGAACAGTACGAGGCTCTCCAGGGTAGGCATACACATTTCCGAACGCGCCCTCTTCGTAGTCTCGATCAAAAAGATTCCTCACATCAAGATTAAGCCTGATCTTGTCATTGACCTTGTAGTAGGTCAGCAGATCGACGACGGCGTAGCTGCCCATGGTGAATGCCGTGTTAGCCGTCTGCCCGGCACGCTCACCGACGTATTTTCCACCGACACCCAGACCCAGCCCCTTCATTGCGCCATCCTGAAACTCGTACATGTTGAGCAGGCTGAAACTGTTCTTCGGAATGTTCAACAGCCTTGTGCCCGATTCAAGCATGTTGTCTTTGGTCACTTCAGCGTCGACGTAGGCGTAACCGCCGATAACACGCCATTCAGGCGTAACGTTTCCCGCGACGTTGATGTCCAGCCCCCGACTGCGCACTTGGCCTGCCGCAACGCTGAAGGTTGAGTCGACCGGGTCTGTAGTCAGCACGTTACGCTTCTCGATCTGATAGATCGCGGCATCGACGCTGAGCTGGCGATCCAGCGCTTCCCATTTGACGCCAATCTCATAGGACTTGCCCTTTTCCGGTTCAAAGCCGCCGCCTTGACGACTCGCACCGGTGTTGGGCTTGAACGAGCGAGCAGTGTCGGCGTAGACCGCGATGGTGTTCGTCAGGTCGTAGATCAGGCCCACGCGAGGTGTCACCGCGTTGTCGCTCGCCTCCCAGCTTTTCGCACCTGCCACGTAAGTGTCGTAGTCATGCTCGAAACGCTCGAACCGCGCTCCCCCCAACAACCTCAAGCGCTCGGTAAGGGCCACTTGATCTTGCACGAAGGCCGCATAGGTTTTGAGATTTTCCTGGTCGTGGGTGGGTGTGCGGGTCAACGCAGGTCGCGGCTGACCGTAAACCGGATTGAAGATGTCGATCGGATACGCGCTCACCGCGCCACTGGAACGTTGAATGATTGATTTGTAATCGTAGTCCTCGACCTCCACCCCGGTCAGCAAGGTATGGTCGAAGCCCATCGTCGAGAAGTGGCCGGTCAGGTTCAGCTGCGTGTCCTTGTCTGTCCACTCAAGCTTGCGGTAGTTGAAGTTGCGACCAAGGGTGCGACCGTCCGCAGCCACGCCATTGGCTTCAATCGCGTTACCTTCCAAGGTACCGTCCAACCACTGGAAGCCGCCGGCCAGTGTCCAGTTTTCGTTGAGCAGGTGCTCGAAACGTAATTGCGCCACGTTGTTGTCGTTGTGCAGCTTGCCGGCATCTTTCTCGCCAAAAAAGGTGTCCCGAGAAGCTGTGCCGATCTGGTTGGCGTAACGCGTAACGCCGCGATCCAGCGGGTGATTGTTACGCATGAAATCGCCCTCGAAAACGATCTTGGTGTCATCGGATGCTTGCCAGCTCAGGACTGGCGTGACGCCGTACCGCTCGGTTTCGACGTGATCCCTGAACGTATCACCTTCCTCTCCTATCAGGTTCAGCCGGTACGCCAACCGACCTTCATCGTCTAGCGGGCCAGACGCATCCAGGGTGCCACGGTTCATCCCCTGATCATCGAGCTGACTGCCCAGGGTCACGGTGCGCTCGGCAGTGGGCTGCTTGGATACTACGTTGAAAGTGCCGCCTGGATCGCCGCGGCCATACAAGGTCGTGGCCGGGCCACGGATGACCTCAAGACGTTCGATGGAGTTAGCGTCGGGCATATTGGGGTAGCCTCGATTGATCGGGAACCCGTTGCGATAGAACTCTCCCGTGGTGAAGCCACGTACAGTAAAGGTTGTGAGGCCTTGTCCTCCAAAATTGTTGGCCCTGCCAACACCACCTGCGTAGTCCAGCGCATCCTGCAGCCGCGTCGCACCCAGATCTTCAACTACATCCTTAGACACGACACTGATCGATTGCGGCGTTTCATGGATTGAGGTGTCGGTACGGGTGGCACTGGCCGAGCGAATGGCGTGATATCCATTCACCGGGCCGAGGGCCGACTCATAATCTGGGGTACCCACAATGTCTGTCGCCTCCAACTCCACACTGTGGGTTAAGACGGGAATCTCTTCAGCCCATGAAGAAGGAGAGCAAGCCTGGAGCACACAAAGGGAGAGCAACGTACGGCGCATCGACGGGAAGCCTTAGCTAGGAGAAAGACATGTTGGCGTCCATGCCAAATTAGTGCGAATGATATTTGATAAGCCTCGGTAATGATATGTATTGCTATTCGTCAGCTTCCGATTCGTACGGCAGGTGCCGCTTAGCGCGCTCGAAATCCTGCGCGGCGCTACATGCATCGGAATCTACGCTTCCTCCGAGCCGGCAACAGGCGAGTTCTGCGCCCAGTGTGGTTCGACTGTGTTCTCGTCGATCACAAGGCGAGTCTGCCAACTGAATGTCGATAGCGCTGGGCACGCTTGATACACCTTTCCTGCCTCAAACGCAGACGCACGTTCATATCGAATCAGCAGCCCGCTGCTAGACGCCATCCAATTCATGTCCTCAGGTTGACTGACCGCTCTGGGTCGACTGCTGTCCTTCTTCCACGAAGGGCATGCCAGACCTCCACCAGCGGAGGCAATGACATGAAGGCAAAAACCACTTCCCCATATCAGCCTTGGAATAAAGGCAAACTGGTCGGTCAGAAATCACCGCTCCGCCTGCGTGACATCTGGGGCATCAGGATCAGACTTGAGCTTGCCCAACGTAAGGGGTCTCGCCCTTTTCGATTTAGCAATCGACAGCAAGCTCCGTGCATGCGATTTGAAGAAGCTACGTGTCCGTGATGTCGCGCACGGAAATAATGTTGCTGCCAGGGCGATGGTAATGCAGCGAAAGACACAACGGCCCGTCCAATTCGAGATCACTGCGCAAACGCGACTCGCCGTGGAAGTATGGGTACAACAGGCTCGACTTAGAAATGAGGACTACCTGTTTCCAAGTCGGTTAAAAACTTCGGAGCACCTTTCCACGCGCCAATACTTACGTATCGTCAAAGCTTGGGTTTCTTCCATCGGTCTCAACCCAGTGCCGTATGGCCCCCATACGATGCGCCGTACAAAAGCTTCGCTGATCTATCGCAGAAAAAAAACCTCAGAGCCGTACAGATCCTTCTTGGCCACACCAAGCTGGAAAGCACGGTCAGGCATCTTGGCATCGAAGTGGACGACGCACGCGAGATGGCCGAGCAGACTGAGGTTTGACTACTCAACGGCGATGGGACAGTTTCCCCGTCGCTGTCGGCGAAAAGCAGCCGCTCGGTACTGAGCTCAATTGTCGAAAGCGGCAGTGTGAAGACCTCGTCACAGTTGCCCTTCTGCTTCGTCAGAACGCATGCATTAATCGACCTCCTTACCCACGCACATCTGACTGATTAATCTGGCGTCACTTAGCAGATCCATAGCCATGACGGTCTTACTCAACTTTGCAGCGGCATCGCTACCCATTGCCTTGGCCGCATTGTGCTGGAACTTGGTCATGATGCTTTCCAGTGGCGCGGGTTTATCGGAAGTCCTGCCATAGGGGCTGTGCAACTGCAACGAAAAGCATTGTCCGTCACGCAGCTCGATGCGCAGGTGCGTCAGATAATTACCCGGTTCGGCTATCGATGGCGTCGGATGGGGTGCTGCGTGGATTAGCTGCATCAGAGCGAACGCTGCACTGTCGTTAACGGCGCTCTGGCCGAAGCTGTCCAGCACGATATGGCCGTCGAGCAGCGCGCGCGCGAGGCAATATTGGACGCTGAACTTGGCGTCCAGGCCATTTCGCAGCTGCGGCCGGTTGACATGGGTCAAGCGCAGAGGATGTATGAGCACTTCAATGCTGGAAACGTCCTGTGGGGCGAAACCGTGCTCATTGCGAAGGGTGAACAGTGCATCCAGGGCGGCATGGGTACTGTCGCAGCAGGGATACAGCTTGATACCGATGCCTGGCTCGACGATATCCAAGGGGCTTGCCCAATGCTCCAGTGCAAGATGGGGCCTGTAGGTTCCCGCGCCGTTGAAAACCTCGAAGAAGCCTTGGCGATGCTCCAAAGCATCCAGGCTTGCAGTAAAGCCGCCCTCGGCCAGGAGGGCTGCCATCAGGCCGTTTCTGGCGGCGTGCCCCACATGATAGGGTTTGGTCATAGTGCCAAAATTAGCTTTCACACCCGAGGCCAGGGACACGCAAAGTGCCAAGGCTGATGCTGTCCTCGCCTCGTCCAGCCCGAGCAGTTTGGCGCTGGCCGCCGCCGCACCGAACACCCCCAGCGTCGCCGTGGGATGCCAGCCTTTATCGTAATGATGGAAGTTTACGCTACGCGCCAGCCGCGTTTGCGTTTCAAAGCCTGCAATATAGGCCAGCAAAAGCTGCTGGCCCGTGCACTCGCGACTGGCAGCCAGTGCCAGCAATGCCGGAATTAAAGGCGCCGTGGGATGGCCACCCATGGCGATGTTCACATCATCGAAGTCCAGAGCATGTGCCGCAGCACCATTGACAAGGGCGGCGCATAACGGCTCCAGTTTTTCACTTCTGCCCCATACCGGCACGGCGCCAATGGTGTTCAAGCCTGGGGTCCGCAGGAGCGTTTGCACCACCGGCTCGCGTGCGCCCGCCAAGGCACAGCCCAACGTGTCGAGAATGGAGATCTTTGCATTCAACAGGGCTTGAGGTTCCAGCTGTTCAAACGCTATTTCACAGATGCGCGCCGCTAGCGCTGATGTCAGATTCATGATCAGTCCAGTTTTGAGGATGGAACACTGACGGCGTGCGCCAGTAAGGTGACCACAGAGGGTCAGGTCGCGGAGATGGCCGAGTGGCGTTGTCGGCTGTCCTGCTACGCCATGACTGAGATCGCTCCCGAGAGTACGGCGAACCCCAGATAAGCAAGCGAGGCGAGCAATACCCATTTCCAGGCAAATTTCTGGAAGTCGCCAAGGTCTGCTTTGATGATCCCGAGCAATGCCCAAAGCGGTGCAGATGCCGGTCCGATCGAGTGGGCCATTTGCCCGATGACGGCTGCACGGGCAATGTCCATTGGAGGGATGCCATAACGCCCGGCCATTTCTGCCAGCACCGGCACGATGCCGAAGAAATAGGCATCGTTAGCCATGAAGAAACTCAAGGGGATGCTTATCAGGGCGGTCGCCAACGGAATCAGCGAACCCAAGTGCTCCGGTAGTCCACCCACAAAGGCCTCGGCCATGGCCGTGGTCATTCCAGTTTGGGTCAGGATGCCGGTGAAAACCCCAGCACCCAACACCAGCATCACCACAGGAACCGCACTCGCGGCGTGCCTTTGTATGACCGCTCCCTGTTCAGAAGCACGGGGAACGTTGACTAACAGCGCGATAACGAAACCTGCAATAAACAAAACCATCAGGTTTGCGATGCCCAGCACCAGGCAGACCAAAAGCAGAACAGTGAGCGCCGCATTGAATACCGTTCGCCAATTGGTGGCGTGCTCGACATGGCAACTCTCGGCCATGATCTGTGCTGAAACCTCTGCAATGTGTTTTGGGTCGATGGCCTTGCGCGCTTTGCGGCCCAGCACGTAGGCAATCAGGCAGACAAAAGCGCATGACAACACCATTGGGCCAATCATGGCCGTGAAGTACTCGCTGGCGTCCAGATGCAGGATGCTGATTGCTCGGGTGGCGGCGCCCCCCCATGGCGTGGTGCCCGACACAGTTCCCAGCGCCATGGTAGCGACGGTGGCAATGATCAAGGGATTGATGTGCAGCCTTTTATAAATGGGCAGGAAGGCTGAACAGATGATCATGTAGCTCGTCGTTCCATCGCCATCCAGCGCCACCAGGCAGGCCAGCACCGCCGTACCCACGCAAATGTTTACCGGGTCGCCCTTTGAAACGCGAATGATCAAGCGCGACAAGGGATCGAACAAACGGGCGTCCATCATCAAGCCGAAATACAACACCGCGAATAGCAAGAGTACAGCGGTGGGCGCCACCGTCTTGATTCCTGCCGCGATCATTTCGCCCAGTTGTGCTCCTTGCCCCAGAACCAAAAGAACCAGCGCCGGAATCACGATGATTGCGACGAACGCGGTCATCCATTTGCGGATAACGCACAGCATAAACATCGCCAGTGTGGCGAAACCGAGGAAGGCCAGCATTTCGGTTCCTCCTCAATTGGCGTATGTGGGGCGAGAAACAACCGAAGACCGGGTATTGAGCGGTGAGCAACCCAGGCGGTTAAGTTGGCGAGTCATGAAGTGAACCTCTTGTTTTTGTTATGTCTTGGGGTGAGCCCTAGAAAAGAAGCCAGGGCCGACGAAAAAAATATATCAATGCTCGATTGTTAAGCATAACGACAAATGCTAAACACTGAATGTAGCTGCGCTTAAACCTAAAAAGGACCCCTGAATGAAGCTTGATATCGAGAAACTGCGGGTGGTAGCTCAGGTGGGCCGAGTAGGATCCATGACTGCGGCAGCGCGAAGCCTGCATTTGACGCCATCGGCGATTTCTCAGACCGTCCAACGGGTTGAAGCCATGATCGGGCTCGCGCTGTTCGAACGCCGGCCACACGGGATGGTGCTCACCGATGCAGGAGAGCGGGTCGTGCGTCGGGTCAGTCTGATGGAAGCCCAGTTGGCGCAGCTTGAAAACGAGTTGCACAGTGTGGCGCAGGGTCGCTCCGGGCATTTGTCGCTGGGGGTTTTCCCGACGCTTGCCTCGTCGCTGTTACCGCGCATCGTCACAGACTTTCGGGCCCATCACCCGGACATCACCTTGAATGTGCGCAGCACAAGATTGGCTGCGTTGCGCAGCCTCGTTGTGTCTGGTGAGCTCGACCTCGCGGTTACCTGGACCTATCCGTGGCTGACTGAATCTTCACCAGCGATTCAATTAAGGACCGATCCTACGGTGGTCTTGCTGCCTGTCGGACACCCCCTCGAGAAGGAACCAGGGCCTGTGAGCCTCCAGCGTCTTGATGAGGAAGCCTGGATATGCAGATCAGACGGGCACGAAATCACAGAGTTATTGCACCGCGCATCTGCCCACTGCAATTTCACCCCGCGTATCGCCATGCTCGCAAACGACTATCAGGAGACACAAGCGATGGTGGCCGCCGGGTTGGGCGTTGCCCTGGCGCCTAAGCTATCCACCACCACCTGCCGGGCAGACATTGTTGTGCGAGACATGGATGATTCCATGCCTTCACGGCAACTTCACTTAGTCCAGCCATCTAATCGAAGCAGCCCGGCGGTTCAACCAATGATCGAGTTACTATGCAGTTTATTAAGCGATTAGACGCCGACGACGGCATCGCAAAGTCTAGCATCAGACTAGCGAGCTAGCGCTGGTTCAGTACCGGACGTAGTCAGATTTCAACGAGTAAGATCAAACTTCAGTTCAGCTGATCGCTCCCTTTTGGCGGAAGACTGCTGTAACCGACTAATCGCTATCGGCCAATGCGGTGATTTTTCAGAGACCTGCCGATCTCTGTGTTGGGCGTGAATGCGATGTTTGCAACACCGTCAAGAGGACTCCTGCTGTCATAGTTTCAGCGATTGACGTCCCGTCAATTTGTATAACCGGGGGTGGTTGCCGTGACAACCATCGCTCGTGCCAAGCCCGGTTGTGCCCCGAAAAGTCTGGATTATCGTACTGTGAAGCCCATTCTTTGAAACCCACATGTATTTCATGCATGTCCCCACCTGGCGCTATACGATCCCCAAAGCGGGACTTCTCACGAGCCGCCAGCCGATCAAGGCGTACAGGTGTTGGCGTCACCACGAAACACTATCAACTCAGCTTCAGCCAGTAGTGCATCTCCCCAGACCATGCAGCTACCAGTTAGTACCCAATCATTCTCGCCAGATGCCTGCTGGATCAACTTCACGCGCTCGCAGACCTGCCGTTTGGTACATCTATTGTTTGAGCGTCTTCTATGGGTCGATTCTGTTGAAAAAATCGGCCTTGATTTTTGAGCTAAAAAGTACGCGTCGGACATTGAAATCTTGAATGTCAACGGAGCGTGTCAGGCTGAGATTTCACGCAGCAACGTGCTGATAAAGAAGCTTTCGTCGTTCCATCCTACGACGTTTTTAAAAGCTGACTTTTTCAACAGAATCGACCCATTACTGCCGGTCAGTTCACGTCCTGGCACCAGTGCGGATCAAAGCGTCTTTGGGTGGTCGGGTCGGCGACGAACTCAATGGCCGCCATCATGCCGACGCCGCGCACTTCGCCCACGATCGGCAGGTCGGCAAACGACGCTTGCATACGCTGCTGCAGGTAGGCTCCGTGGCGCGCGGCCTGGCCGGTGAGGCCTTCCTTCAACGATGTCGAGCACGGCGTTCGCGGCGGCTGCGCCCAGAGGGTGACCCGAATACCTGTAACCGTGAGAGAAACTGCCAACGCGGTCAGTGGCCTCTTCCATCACTTTTTACACTTTTTCACTGACCATGCAGGCTGACAGCGGCACGTAGGCGGAGGTCAGACCCTTGGCCACGGTTATCAGGTCTGGTTCGATGTCATACAGGTACGATCCGAACAGCGCGCCGGTGCGACTGAAGCCGGTGATGACTTCGTCGGCGATCAGCAGAATGTCGTATTTGCGCAGCACGGCCTGAATGCGTGCCCAGTAGCCGCTCGGTACCGGGATGATGCCGCCAGTACCCAGTACCGGCTCGGCAATGAAGGCGCCAATGGTTTCAGGGTCTTCGGCAAGAATCATGGCCTCAAGCTCGACCGCTCGGCGCTCGCTGAATTGATCTTCGGTTTCTCCGGGCACACCGCCCCAGTAAAAGTGCGGTACACCAGTGCGCAGGATGCCGGCAATCGGCAAATCCATGTGATCGTGATAGAAACTGAGGCCGGTCATCGAGCCCGATACCACTGAGCAACCGTGGTAACCACGCTCCCGGGCGATGATTTTTTCTTTTTCGGCAATCGCGCAGATTGTTGCAGTGCCACACGATCTTGGCTTGGGTTTCGTTGGCGTCAGAGCCTGACAAGCCATAGAACACTTTGGACATCTTGCCAGGCGCCATTTTCACCAAGCGGTCGGAGAGTGTGGCCAGCACGTCGGCGGTGTGGGATGCATAGGAATGGTAATACGCCAACTTGTACGCTTGTCGAGCAATGGCCTCGGCCACTTCCGTGCGGCCGTAACCCACGTTGAAGCAGTAGAGCCCTGCGAAGCCGTCGATGTATTCCCGGACCGTTGAGTCGACAATCCACACGCCTTTGCCACTCTCGACAATCACCGGCGGCCCGCCGGACTCACCAGAGGCGTAGTCCTTTAAATAAGTAAAAGGGTGCAGGACGCTGTCGCGGTCCATCTCGGCGATCTTGTCAAAATAATTCACAGTGTCACTCCTGCAGAGGCCGGGTGCGGGTAGAGACCGTTGTGAGTGACACCATGTTACGAGGTATTTTGAGCAGCATTACGGCGAAGAAAGACGATACTCCGCCTCTTTACTGCGAATTATTGAAATAGGCGCACTTATGATGCCCAGGTGCTCATTGCCGCTCATGAGCACTTATTGCCTCCTGCGCACCTGTGTTTGGAACTGCATCGCGCCTGAAGTCGTCTACACCCCGTATGCTTCGCCAAGGTGACGAGACTTGGCTGGCCGAGATAAACTGCATCGCTATATTGCTCATGTAATCTGAACCCCCCTCGGCAGTCCTCAGGGCAGCCGGTCTCTTGTAAACCGGCAGGGCCAATGACTCCTGAAACTCGCGTTAACCTGACCAACTGTGATCGGGAGCAGATTCAAATACCAGGCAGCATCCAGCCGCATGGCTGCCTGCTGGCCTGCGACGCGTCAGCCGGTGTCGTGCTCCGCCATTCGGCAAACGCACCTGACATGCTGGGCACCAAAAGCGATTTGAACGGTTCGTCACTGGAGTCGATTTTTGGGGCAGAGTCAGCTCACACTATTCGCAACTCGCTTGCTCGCACCAAGGAGGCATCTCGGTTAGCGCTGACGTTTGGCCTGAGCCTTCCGTCAGGCAAGCGTTTTGACGTCGCCGCTCATCTGTTCAAGGGCTCAGCCATCATCGAGCTTGAGCCTTGTGGCGCGAGTGTCGCCGAGCCCATCGAGCTTGCGCGCACGATCATTGCCCAGGTCCGGGAGATCGACCGGACTGACAAACTCTTCCTCGATGCCGTACGCCTTGCCCGCGCCATGCTTGGCTATGACCGCGTCATGGTTTATCAGTTGGGCGAGGACGGCGCCGGCAAGGTGATTGCTCAGGCCAAGCGCGGCGATCTCGAAAGCTTCATGGGCCAATATTTTCCCGCGACGGACATCCCCCGGCAGGCGCGTGAACTTTACCTGCGCAATCCGATTCGGATCATCTCGGATGCTCGATTCAAATCCGTTCCAATCCTTCCAGTGCTGGACATGTCGGGCGAGCCTCTCGACCTGTCCTACGCGCATCTGCGAAGCGTCTCGCCGATCCACTGCGAATACCTGACCAACATGGGCGTGGGCGCCTCAATGTCGATCTCGATCATTGTCGATGGAACGCTTTGGGGGCTGATCGCCTGCCATCATTACTCGCAACGGACGTTGACCATGGGGCAGAGGGTGGCTGCCGAAATGTTCGGTGAGTTCCTCTCGATGCACATCGAGACCCTTCGGGCCAGGAAAAAGCTGGAAGCTGCCGCTCATGCCAGGCAAGTGCTCGATACGCTGTTGACGGATGCAAACCGCGCAACGGACATTGATGAGTTTCTCATTTCCCGGATCGCTGACTTCCGGGTGTTGATTCCGTGTGACGGCATCGGAATGTCCCTACGGGGCCGCTGGTCTGTGGAAGGGCTAACGCCGGCTGACGATGCCGTTCCCAGCCTGCTGCGGTTTGTAGAAGGGGTTGCTGAAGGCCGGACCTGGGCCTCCAACCGGCTTTCAATGGCGCATCCGCTGGCACGGGAATACGCCGCAGACGTGTCAGGCGTTCTGGTAATTCCCATGTCTCAGCATCCGAAGGATTACCTCCTGCTGTTCCGTAAGGAGGTGGTGGAAACCCTCAACTGGGCCGGTGACCCTAACAAGACCTATGGCACCGGTTCACCTGACGAGCGGCTGACCCCGCGCAAGAGTTTTGCGGTCTGGAAAGAGACCGTTCATCAGCAGTCATTGCCTTGGACCGAGCAGGATCGCCAGTTCGGCGAGGCCATCCGCACTTCTATTGTGGAGGTCGTTCTCCATAACAGTGAGCTTCTTGCCGACGAGCGCTCAAAAACGGATGTCCGCCTTCGGATGCTCAATGAAGAGCTTAACCATCGGGTGAAGAATATTCTGGCGCTTATCGGGGCGCTCGTCGGTCACCCCACGGCCGAAGGTCAGACGCTCAATGCCTACGTGACCACGCTCAAGGGCCGAATTCAGGCTTTATCGCTGGCCCATGATCAGGTCGTACGCGGTGACGGCGGTGGCAGTCTCTCGGCGCTACTCGATGCCGAGCTTTCGCCTTACCGTACGTCAGCTGATGCCATTGTTTTAAACGGCCCGCATATCGTTCTCGATGCCCGTGCTTATTCTGTGATGGCGCTGGTTCTCCATGAATTAGCGACGAACGCCGCAAAGTACGGCGCACTTTCCCGAGCGGTCGGCAGGCTTAATGTCAACTGGACGATTGATGAAGGCGGTGCTTGCGACATCGCGTGGATTGAGCGGCAGGGGCCGCGGGTCAGTCCTCCTGGCCGTCGCGGCTTCGGCTCTGTACTGATCGACCGCAGTATTCCCTTTGACCTGGGCGGAACCAGCACCGTTGAGTACGTCCCGGAAGGTCTTCAGGGTTACTTCAGAATTCCGGCGAAGCACCTCACTCTGGCGCTAACCGCAGAGAGTGCTTCCGTTGTTTTGACGCCCGTCCATCTTGACGGAGAGTTCACGGATCTGGCCAATGCCTGCGTCCTGATACTCGAAGACCAGTTGGTGATTGCAGTCGGTCTCGAACAAATACTGTCCACCGCAGGGGTCAAGGAAGTGATCACCGCCAGCTCCGAAAGCGAAGCGATGATGCTACTGGGTCGTCGCAAACCGGATCTGGCGATATTGGATATCAACCTGGGCACTGGGACTTCCCTCGACGTTGCCGAAGAGCTGATGAAGCTCAAGATTCCCTTTCTGTTTGCAACCGGCTATGGCGACAGTATCGTCATGCCCGTTCATCTAAAGGGCACCCCCATCGTTCGAAAGCCCTACGACAGCACGTCGATTCTGGTGAGTCTAAGGAGCTTGATTCAGTCGTAGGTTTTCAGCGATGCCGATTACCTACAGCGCTGACACCGATCCTGTTCGACACAATTGATGCGGTGCTGGCGGGTAGCGAAGTCGAAACTGGAAAATTGAACCTGATTCAGTTCGACGATCTGTCATTCATCAATCTTTCGCGAACTTGCATAAGTGCGTTTCCTAGTAGATTTTTTCCTCTCCACTTCCGAGGATCAAATATGCGCGGGTCGCTTCCCGAAAGGCCTACACCCCAAATCCGGTCGTATGGACTTGCCTCGACCAGCGTCGATTTGCGGGTCGCCAATAATACCCGGCGCAGGCGCAAGTCCTGTGAGAACTTGGCGTAGCAGCCCGTCACAACAATCTCGCTTCTGCACTGAAGCCAGACTTCATCTTTGAAACCGACAACACCTCGGCCCAAGGCTTTTTGTGCCTTGGGGTTGGAAGTGTTCATGATTTTGGCTGCGGTGATAGGGTTACCGAAGAGTACGGCTTTGCGGTACATCATGAACTGCTCAACGCAGTTGAATCGAATGCCTTCTACCTCGAAGGCTGAGATATACCAGTTCGAAAACTCATCCTTTTCGGAAAAGAAAAGCGTCATGTTCTTTTTGGAGAGCATTGTTACTCCTGCACGGTTCACGCTCATTGTCTTGATAAACGGTTCCCGGTAGGTCGACCGAAGATGGGTGGCGCTTCAAGAGATGATTTCCTCGGATGACTACGGGGCATTGAACTCACGATATCCCACAATGCTCGGGAGATAATCGATGCGGCCCAGCTGGCACAGGCGCTGAGAGATCTCGCTGATCCATTCCAGTTCTGAGTAGATGCCGACCCAGCTGCGGGTGGATGGATAGAGGTTGGGGCGGTCGTCGAACGTCTGGATCAGTAGCTTGTTGAAGGCGTCAGTGCCGAAGCCCGGATTGCATGCTTTTTGTATCGCGAGACGCTCAATGATGTGTTGCTGATGGTCCGGACACAGCCCCATATCCTGGGTGTTGACGGAGGTGATGACGATGAATGCCGGCGGAGTATTTTCAGCTATCGCAGCCTGCAGGCGGTCATGACCGTGCGACTAGCACGTAAGACGACAGTCCGGAGATGCGCCAAAGCAAAATCGGCGGCAGGCTGCCGTCACGGGCTTTCTTGCGCCACCACTTCAACCGACCGGATAACGGATCAACCGCGCGAAGCGTTATCAGAGTGTCATTCCAGTCATGCCATTTGACGGGCTGCGGGATACCGCTTTGCAAGATGTCTTCACCATAAAGTGACCACCTGGGGAAGCGAACATCGTCTCGCTTGCCGCCGCTGAAGTGCCACGCGGCAGGACCACGTTCTGCCTCGCCCCTCGACCTGATTGCGGCTGGCAACATCCCCTGTGCCAGCCAATGCCCTGGGCACAGGAAGCTGGAAGCGCTCTCACCCAATCGCGACACAAAGAAGCGGCTCCAAGCCTTGATTCTTTCAACCGGAGCCAGCGAAGCATGCCGCTCTACTTCAGCCGAGCGAATCATAGGGATGACGCTCATATCCATGCTCGCGCTCAGGCAGTTTCGCACCACCCAGGCACCGTCGTACCCGTGCTCCGAAGTTGCCCAGAAGAGTGGCAGATCGTTAAGCATAAGCTTCATTCGGCCGTTGTTGCCGGTCAGCAGGTGCAAGGGCGGTCGTCGAGTAGAGGAGGACGCGACCGTTAAGTCGAGTCCTTCCCAATGACCCAGGCTGTCTTCAATATCGTGCCAGTAGATTGTTGTGGTCATTTATACGACACCCGTTTTAATCAAAGCTTACGTGTTACAGGGTTCTTTTGAACGGGTTCCAGCCGTTGTAGCCTTTGACCTCTTTCAGGTAATAAGCGTAGTTGGTGGTGCTTCCATAACAGAGGGAAACTACGGAGATAAATTGAGTTGTGAGCGATCGCGGTGGCGGGAGGTTAAGCCCTATCAAAACAAGTAACAGCAGGATAAAAGCAATTATTGACATGGCGATCAGTGTCAGATTGATCCTCCACATCCCCAGCACGGTCATATGGATAGCGCCGAAGAAAAGGCTGGTGAAATTAATGCTCATGCCTATTTTTTTAGTGAACGGCAGCGCTTTGGCAGCGGCTTTTTGCTCTTTGCGGTCAAGCTGTTCAAGGCTTGCGAAGAAATCGAATCGTTCCTGCCATTTATCGCTGTAGGTGCGGGTGGATTGCTGCTGCTCTGTTTCTGTGGTGTTCACATTGATCTCGCGTGGCAGGTATTGAATATGAGCAACGTGTTATTCGAAAAAGCATCGTCAGATACTTCAGAAAACACTTCGTTACAAGGCGGGCGAGTATGTAGGAGTGTGGGGCGATAGTTGTTGCGCGGGTGCTGTCCAGCCTCGTAGGGCAAATCCGATTGTTCGGTAAGAGAGCGGCCGGATAACAAAAGCGCCTGGCGCGTTCAGGCAGTTTTTTCTGGCTGACGTCAGGTGTAAACTTCGCGCTCGCGCGCAGGCGCACTCAGGTCCAGCGAACATGACACAGATTTCAGAACGCTTTCTGGTTCAGGCTCATCTCGATGCCAAACAACCCAAACCACTGACTCCCGACGAGGAGGCGCATTACCGCCGCGCCATCGCGGATGAGCTCAAAGCGCAGGATGCTGTGCTTGTGGCTCACTATTATTGTGATCCGGTGATTCAGGCATTGGCTGAAGAGACCGGCGGTTGTGTGTCCGACTCGCTTGAGATGGCGCGCTTCGGCAGGGACCACTCTGCCAGCACCGTATTGGTCGCGGGCGTGCGCTTCATGGGCGAAACCGCGAAAATTCTCACCCCCGAAAAACGCATTCTGATGCCCACGCTCGAAGCCACGTGCTCGCTCGATCTGGGCTGCGGCGTCGATGAGTTTTCAGCATTCTGTGATCAGCACCCCGAGCGTACCGTTGTGGTGTATGCCAACACTTCGGCAGCGGTGAAGGCGCGTGCCGACTGGGTGGTGACGTCCAGCTGTGCACTGGAAATCGTCGAGAGCCTGATGGACAATGGTGAGAAAATCATCTGGGCACCCGACAAGCACCTGGGGCGTTACATCCAGCGCGAAACCGGTGCGGACATGCTGCTATGGGACGGTGCGTGCATCGTTCATGAAGAGTTCAAATCCAGGCAACTCGAAGACATGAAAGCGCTGTACCCGGACGCCGCGATTCTGGTGCACCCGGAGTCGCCTGAGTCGGTGATCGACCTGGCCGACGCGGTGGGGTCCACCAGCCAGTTGATTGCCGCAGCGCAAAGACTGCCCAACACAACGTTCATCGTCGCAACGGATCGCGGCATTTTCTACAAAATGCAGCAGTTGTGTCCGGACAAGGTGTTCATCGAGGCGCCTACGGCGGGCAACGGTGCGGCCTGCCGCAGTTGCGCGCATTGCCCATGGATGGCGATGAATACGCTGGAGCGTACGCTGGAGTGTCTGCGCAAAGGCACCAACGAGATATTCGTTGATCCAGCAATCATACCCCGCGCAGTCAGGCCGCTGCAGCGCATGCTGGATTTCACCCAGGCTGCGCGGTTGAGGCTCGCAGGGAATGCTTGAGGGGCAGCTGTAAGCTTTTTAGCTACAAGCTACAAGCTACAAGCTACAAGCTACAAGCTACAAGCGTGAGGCTGAACGCTAACTTGGCTTGAGGCTTGAGGCTTAAAGCTGCTGCTAATTCATCATCTCTTTCACCGCCCGCTCCTGAGCGATGATTTCCTGCTGTCGTGCATCGATACGTGAAGCCAGCTGGAAGTTATTGTTTGCGCGGCGTTTGGCAAACTCCAGTTGCTGAATGGCCTGCTTGAAGTCCCCCACCAGAGCGAAGTATTCGGCGCGGGCCTGATGCAGACCGATGGTGTCGCCGGCCAAACCGCGTGTTTCGGCAACCATGTACCAGACGTCCGGGTCTTCTGGACGGCTTTTCAGAATTTTCTCCAGCACTTTTCCAGCTTCCGGTGCTCGGTTCTGTTTCAGCAGCACGTCCACGCGTTCCTGATTGAGCGGGTAGTTGTCTGGAAACATCGACAACATGCGCTCAACGCGCTGTTGCGCATCGGGCAAACGGTTATTGGTGATGTCCAGCTCGATCTGCGCCAGATTGTAGGTAATGTCTGTCGGGGCTTTGTCCAGCAACGGCTTGAGGCCTTCACGTGCTTCGTTCAGTTGGCCGGCCTTGATTTGCGCCAATGCCAGTCCGTAGCGAGCTGCATCGGATTTCGGGTTTTCTGTCAGTTGGGCGCGGAAACGTTTGGCGGCCATGCCGGGCGTCTCTTCATAGAACAGCGCCACGCGAGCTCGCATGAGTTGATATTGCAGGCTGTCTTCCTTGCCTCCCGGTTTGGCCTGCTCGGCGCGGTTGCGGGTGTCGGCAATTCGCGATTCAGTAACGGGGTGACTCATCAGGAATTCGGGCGGTTTGGCGTCATAGCGATACTGACGCGCGAGGCGCTCGAACATCGTGGGCATGTTGCGCGGGTCGTAGCCGGCTTTTTCAAGATTGAGAATGCCGATGCGATCTGCTTCCGATTCATTCTGGCGAGAGAAACGCGCCTGCTCTTGAATCGCCGCTGCCTGAGTACCCGCGATGGTGGCGATCCCCGCGTCCCCGGCCCCAGCAACCGCCATGACGATGCCAGCGAGCATAGCGGCCATCACCGGCACCTGCATGCGCTGCTGCGCCTGGACGCCACGGGCGAAGTGTCGTTGTGACAAGTGAGCCAGCTCGTGCGCCAGGACCGCTGCGTATTCACCTTCGGTTTCGGCGTGCAGGAACAAGCCACCGTTGACACCAATGATCCCGCCGGGCGCTGCAAAAGCGTTGATCTCAGGCGTGTTGATCAGAATGAATTCAAGACGATGGTCCTGAACCTGGCTGGTTTCGGCGAGGCGGTAGACCGTGGTTTCGACGTAATCCTTCAGCTGCGGGTCGTTCAGTTGGGCAACCTGGGAGCGCAACAAGCTCAACCAGGCCCGTCCCAGATCGTGTTCTTGTTGCGGCGAGACGATGGCAGAGCTGGCGTCTCCGAGTGACGGCAAGTCATCGGCCGAACTCGGCATGGCGAGCAAGCATGCAATCGTCAGCAGGGTGGGGCGCAAAAAATTCATGCACGAAACTCTGAGGCAGAAAGACCTTACTGTAGCTGGCTCAATGGCTTGCTGACCAGAGTGGGGTATTCTGGCGCTCCTGTGGGAATGTTCCGGCCTGTTTTGTGGGCCTTTTTTATGCAATTGAATGTGTCTGCCCGGAGAGAAACGATGTCTGACGCTGTAGTGCGCCCCGAGACCTGCGATGCCGAACTCGATGCCAGTGGTCTTAACTGCCCGCTGCCGCTGCTCAAGGCCAAAATGGAACTCAATCGACTGAGCGTCGGGGGGGTTCTTAAAGTGACCGCTACCGATGCTGGCTCCCAACGCGACTTCAGAACCTTCGCCAAACTGTCTGGCCATGCGTTGCTGCATGAGGAGGCGGTTGAAGGCGTTTATCGCTATTGGCTGCGCAAAGCCTGATTTTGCTACCTCCCGCCCAAAGGATTTTTGATGTTCAAGGTGCTTCGTGACTGGATGCAACGCTACTTCTCCGATGAGGAAGCAGTGGTGTTGGCCGTATTGCTGGTCTTGGCGTTCACGATCGTTTTGACATTGGGGGGCATGCTGGCTCCCGTTCTGGCGGGGCTGGTCCTGGCCTTCCTGATGCAGGGGCTGGTGATTCATCTGGAACGGCTGCGCATGCCGGAAGGAGCCGCGGTCGGGGTGGTCTTTGCGTTGTTCATGGGCGCACTGGGGGTGTTTTTGCTGGTTCTGGTGCCGTTGCTCTGGCATCAGATGATCACCCTGTTCAACGAGCTGCCCGGCATGCTCGCAAAGTGGCAATCGCTGTTGCTGTTGCTGCCCGAGCGCTACCCGCATCTGGTGTCCGACGAGCAGGTGCTTCAGGCCATTGAGGTTGCGCGTGGTGAGATAGGCAAGTTCGGCCAGTGGGCGCTGACTTTTTCGCTGTCGAGCCTGCCGTTGCTGGTCAACATGATGATCTACCTGGTGCTGGTGCCGATTCTGGTGTTCTTCTTCTTGAAGGACCGCCGCATGATTGGCCGCTGGGTGCGCGGCTACCTGCCGCGCGAGCGCACGCTGATCACCCGCGTCGCTGAAGAAATGAACCGTCAGATCGCCAATTACATCCGTGGCAAGGTCATCGAGATCCTCATATGCGGCGCCGTGACCTACGTCGCGTTCTGGGCAATGGGCCTCAACTACTCAGCGTTGCTGGCGATGCTGGTGGGGATTTCGGTGGTGGTGCCGTATGTCGGTGCGGTCGTGGTGACCGTGCCGGTGGCATTCATCGCGCTGTTCCAGTGGGGCTGGAGCGATCAGTTCATCTATCTGATGGCGGTCTACGGAATCATCCAGACACTGGACGGCAACGTTCTGGTGCCGTTGCTGTTCTCCGAAGCGGTGAGCCTGCACCCGGTGGCGATCATCTGCGCGGTGTTGCTGTTCGGCGGGTTATGGGGTTTCTGGGGGATCTTCTTCGCGATCCCGCTGGCGACCTTGTTCAAGGCCGTGCTGGATGCCTGGCCACGCAATGAGCCGATGGTGGCGCCGTTGTTGTAGGCGTAAGCATTTTGTTGGAGCGAGGTTTGCCCGCGAATGCGCTACGTCAAATTTCGATGTAGCGACTGACACCGCAATCGCGGGCAAGCGCGATCCTGCAGATTCAGGCTTTGGAAAGTGCCTGAGCCTCTTCAAGTACCGCATCAACATGGCCTGGCACTTTCACGCCTCGCCATTCCTTGCGCAGCACACCTTCCTTGTCGATCAGGAACGTGCTGCGGTCAACGCCCAGGTATTCCTTGCCGTAGAGCTTCTTGAGTTTGATCACATCAAACAGCTGGCACAGCGATTCGTCTTTGTCCGAGATCAGCTCAAATGGAAACGCCTGCTTGGCCTTGAAGTTCTCGTGAGATTTAAGACTGTCTCGCGAAACTCCAAAAACCACTGTATTGGCGGCTTTGAACGCGTCGTGCTGATCACGAAAGCCCTGGCCTTCGGTCGTGCAGCCAGGCGTGCTGTCTTTGGGGTAAAAGTAGATCACTACTTGCTGGCCTTTCAGCGCAGACAGGCTGACCGCCTGTTCGCTGGTGGCCTGCACTTGAAAATCAGCGACGGGTTTATCCAGTTCAACGGCCATGAGTCTTCCTTACATGGGTGCTTGTGGGCGCCATGGTTCTATCAGCGCATCGAGGTTCAGTGCGTCGGCGAAGTCCAGAAACTGATCGCGCAGCCAACTGATCTGCGTGCCGGCGGGCAGTGTCACGGTGAACGTCGCGTTGAGCATCGTGCCGCCGGTTTGTGGCGCCTGATAGGTGTCACAGATCAGATTCTCCAGTTCGACGTTGTGGTCGATGAAGAACTGGCACAGCTCATTGATGATGTCCGGGCGATACGCCGAACTCACGTAAGCCACATAAGGCAGCGCTTCCGGACGGCTTTCCAGCGACGCGCTGCGCACGACGCTAACGGTGAAGGCGTGTTTCTTCGACAGATTCGGCAGGCCGGTTTCCAGACGCGCCAGGGCGTCCCAACTGCCGGTTATCTGAAGGATCAGCGCGCTGGTTTCGCCATGACGGGTCAACCGGGAACTGACCACCGAACAGCGGTTTTCGTGACTGGCGCGGCACAGGACGTTGGTCAGCTCCATTGGGTTGGCGCCAAGGGCACTGATGACAAGGAATTGTTCGCGAACTGTGGGGATTGACGACATGCAGCATTCCTAAGCGATGAGCGGTCGGTACATTATTGGCTTGTGCAGCGGATCCGACGAGCGACGTCGTTGCAAAAAGCCCTGCGTTGCTAGCGATTCGGGCTCGTGTGAGCCGGCCACGGCTAGCCGTGACCACGCCTGGGCGGGGTTTGCGACGACGAAAACAGGTGATCGAACGAGCTGAACAGGTGACCAGTACCGATCAAAGATCGAAGGGTAGCGAAAACCGTCGCTCAGGGGAATGCCAGTAGCGCGGTACTTCGCTTGTGCAAGGATGATGGCGCCAGTACCATTACCGCTCTCTTTTTCCGGCAGGAGCGGTTTGCATGATTGCGGGCAGTATGGTGGCACTGGTCACACCTATGGATGCACAAGGTCGTCTGGACTGGGACAGCCTGAGCAAACTGGTGGACTTTCACCTGCAAGAGGGCACCAACGCCATTGTTGCCGTCGGCACCACGGGTGAATCCGCTACTCTGGACGTCAACGAGCACATCGAAGTCATCCGGCGCGTCGTTCAGCAGGTAAACGGCCGTATCCCGGTGATTGCCGGAACGGGCGCCAACTCCACCCGCGAGGCGGTCGAGCTGACCACCAACGCCAAGAATGCCGGGGCTGATGCCTGCCTGTTGGTCACGCCGTACTACAACAAGCCAACTCAGGAAGGCCTGTACGAGCATTTCAAGTTCATCGCCGAAGCCGTCGACATTCCGCAGATTCTTTATAACGTGCCGGGCCGGACCGCATGCGACATGAAGGCCGAGACCGTTATCCGTCTTTCGAGCATCAAAAATATCGTCGCCATCAAGGAAGCCACCGGCGACCTGCAGCGCGCCAGGGACATCCTGGCGGGCGTCAGCAGTGATTTCCTGGTGTACTCCGGCGATGACGCTACGGCCGTCGAGCTGATGTTGCTGGGTGGCAAAGGCAATATTTCGGTCACCGCCAACGTTGCCCCACGCGCCATGAGTGACCTGTGCAAGGCGGCGATGGCTGGAGACGCAGCCACCGCTCGCGCTATCCACGAAAAACTGATGCCCCTGAACAAGACATTGTTCATCGAATCGAACCCTATCCCCGTGAAATGGGCCCTGCATGAAATGGGTTTGATGCCGGACGGTATCCGTCTGCCGCTCACCCGGCTCAGCGAAGCCTGTCAAGAACCGCTGCGTCAGGCCCTGCGCCAGTCCGGCGTACTGGTTTAATGAGGAAGCAATACGCAATGAAGCGACTGGCCGGACTTTCCGCACTAGCCCTGATTATCTCCAGCACCAGCGGTTGCAGCTGGTTGTTTGGACAAGACGGTTATTTCCGTGATCGCAGCAGCGATTATCTGGAAGCAACCCAGAAACCACCGATGCAGTTGCCTGCCGGCGTTCAGGAATCCAAGCGTCTGGATCCGCTGTTGCCGATTCCGCGCAACGTCGCTGACGATGCGCAAAAGGGGGGCGAATTCAAGGTGCCGCGTCCGCAGCCGTTGGCCGCCGCTCAGGATTCCACCGATTTCAGCCTGCAGAAAAGCGGCAGCAATCGCTGGATTCTGGCCCAGCGTTCCCCGGCTGAAGTCTGGCCTGTGGCGCATCAGTACTTTGAAGACAACGGTTTCCGCATTGCCGAAGATCGTCCTGCGACCGGTGAATTCAACACCACCTGGCAGCGTATGGACGAACTCTCGGCCGCTGTTTCCAAGCGTATGAGCACGGGCGGTTCGGCTGCTGACACGGAAACCCGCGTACGGGTTCGTATCGAGCCAGGCGTTCAGCGCAACACCAGCGAAATCTACGTGGTGAGCGTTCAGCGTCCCGCCGGCAGCACCGCTGAGGCCGATTTCCCATCCAACAGCACCAATGTCGGCCTCGACTCGGTGCTCACCGATGACATGCTCGCAAGCCTGAGCCGTAATGCCGAGAAAGGTGGTTCCGTGTCTCTGGTCGCTGCGCGCGACTACGACACGCCAAGCCGCGTTTCGCTGAGCGAAGACGGCAGCGGCAACCCGGTTCTGAACCTGGGCGCCGACCTTGATCGCGCCTGGTCGAGTGTCGGGCGTGCGCTGGGGCAGGGCGACTGGCGCGTTGAGGACATCAACCGTAGCCTGGGCCTTTATTACATCAACCTGGCTGAAAAAGCCGACCGTCCCGAGAACAAGCCCGGTTTCTTCGGACGCATGTTCGGCAGTGACGAGTCCAAAGAGCAGATCGAAGCCCGCGCAGACCGTTATCAGGTCCGTCTGAGCAAGGTGGGTGACAACGTTCAAGTCACCGTCGAGAAGAACATCAACACCGTCGCTCCGGCTGAAATTGCCCGTCGCGTACTGGGTGTGATTCAAGACAACCTCGGCTAAGTGCGCTTCGCGGTTCTGGGCAGTGGCAGCCGGGGTAACGCCACGCTGATTGCCAGCAACGACACGTACGTGCTGGTCGATTGCGGTTTCTCTCTACGGGAAACCGAGCGCAGGCTCGACCGACTCGGCGTCAGTGGCAAGCAATTGAGCGCGATTCTGGTGACCCACGAACATGCCGATCATGTGCATGGGGTGGGTTTGTTGTCCCGGCGCTACGACGTGCCGGTCTACCTCAGTGACGGTACGTTTCGCGGTCTGCGCAAGCCTGTCGATGTCGCTGGCGTGCTGGCGGGCGGGCAGGGGCTCCAAGTCGGTGGTCTTGAGATCGACGTGGTGTCGGTGGCGCACGATGCACTGGAGCCGACGCAGTTTGTGTTCAATGACGGACGACGTCGATTCGGCTTGCTGACAGACCTCGGTTCGTACTGCCCCGCTGTGCTGCAAAGCTACACAGGGCTCGATGCACTCATGGTCGAGTCCAACCATTGCCGCGACATGCTCGCGCGTGGCCATTACCCGTACTTCCTGAAGCAACGGGTGGGCGGCGAGAGAGGGCATCTGAATAACCACCAGGCCGCAAACCTGGTGAGCGAGCTGGGATGGCAAGGTTTGCAGCACCTTGTGCTGGCCCATCTGAGCAGCAAGAACAACCTGCCGCATCTGGCCAGGCAATGTTTCGTCGACACCCTCGGGTGCGATCCGGACTGGCTACAATTGGCCGATCAAGATTCAGGGCTCGACTGGCGCGAAATCGCCTAGCGTCCCACAAGGGGCGCCTAGCCCAACTATTTAGCAAGCGGAGCCCATCATGGAAAAACGTGAAGAACTCTACCGCGGCAAAGCCAAGTCGGTGTACACCACTGACGGCGCTGACCGTTTGATCCTGTTGTTTCGCAACGACACCTCGGCGTTCGACGGCAAGCGCATCGAACAGCTCGACCGCAAAGGCATGGTGAACAACAAGTTCAACGCGTTCATCATGCAAAAGCTCGAAGAAGCGGGCGTTCCAACCCAATTCGACGCGCTGCTGGGCGATAACGAATGCCTGGTGAAGAAGCTCGACATGATCCCCGTCGAGTGCGTTGTGCGTAACTACGCAGCCGGTAGCCTGGTCAAGCGTCTGGGCATCGAAGAAGGTCAGAAACTTGATCCTTACACCTTCGAACTGTTCCTGAAGGACGATGCCAAGGGCGACCCGTTCATCAACGAATCCCATGTTGTGGCATTCGGCTGGGGCACCGCTGAACAACTCGTGCGCATGAAAGAGCTGTCGCTGAAGGTCAACGAAGTCCTGACCAAGCTGTTCGACGACGCAGGTCTGCTGCTGGTCGACTTCAAGCTTGAATTTGGCGTGTTCCACGGCGAAATCGTCCTCGGCGATGAGTTCAGCCCGGACGGTTGCCGCCTGTGGGACAAAGAGACCCGCAAGAAGATGGACAAGGACCGCTTCCGCCAGGGCCTCGGTGACGTCATCGAAGCCTACGAAGAAGTCGCGCAGCGTCTGGGCGTACCGCTCTAAACCGGAAAGTCACGCAAGCATCTGATAGCACGCGAAAAATCCTTAAAAAGGTGTTCGCGTTCTGCGATTGAGCTGTTATGATTCGCGCCGTTGGAGAGATGCCGGAGTGGCCGAACGGGACGGATTCGAAATCCGTTGTACTGGCGACAGTACCTAGGGTTCGAATCCCTATCTCTCCGCCATATTAAAAATCCTTATATATCAATAAGTTATGAGGGTTTGGTAAGGCGATCTTGTACCAGCGCTTTGTACCAAGAAAATTGCCCTGATCTTTTGGATCGGGGTTTTTTTTTGCTTAATTTTGATCTGACGAATCTAGTATGAAGTCTTGGCCAAATCCCTCGAGGTATCCGTTTCGTTTGTTTAATAAGCGTCAGGCACCCCATGCCCACTCCAACGGAGTAAACTCTTAGACTGCACGTGCTCAACGCCCTAACTTTGCAGGAGAATCCGTGAAACTCAATCAGCTATCTTTGCGGGATTACCGCTGTTTTGATGCGCTCGAAATTGATTTTCATCCGGAACTTACCGTTTTGGTTGCGAGCAATGGTGCAGGTAAAACATCGATTCTCGACGCTATCGCAATAGCATTTGGGCCTTATGTTGGGGCCTTCGATGAGGCTGTTGGCAAGCATTTTGAGCCTAGTGACATTCGTCAGGTCCGAGCGCGAACCACGGTTACCCATGAGATGGAGTATTCCGCCAAGGGAGTAAGACTCGAAGCGAGAGGTATGATCCCTGGTAGCGTCGCAGAGCGACTAGATGATTTGCCATCAATATGGCGACGGAGCCTCACTGGCCCGACTAAAACCAAGACGTCGGTCAAGGACGCAAAGGAGTTGAGAGATTACGGCAAGCGTATGCAGGAAGCTGTTCGTACGCCAGGCAGCGATGTGGTCTTACCTCTGCTCGCTTATTATGGCACTGGTCGATTGTGGCAACAGAAAAATCAGAAAAGGCAGTCATGGTCCGAGAAAATTGTTCGGACGTCTCGCACTGTCGGGTATACCGACTGCTTGGACCCTGCATCCAAGTACAAAGCGTTCGTGGAGTGGTTTCGGTACTGGAACTTTAATGCCAAAGAGCTGCGTATCAAGGCCTTGGAGCTGAGAGAAACGGCTGTCGTAAGCGAATTTGACGGGTATATCGAATCAGTCAGTGCTGCCGTCAATGCATGCCTCGAACCCGCCGGTTGGAAGAATATCGAGTACTCGTTCTCGCGGGATGCTTTGGTTGCCCATCACGATGATTTCGGTGAGCTTCCTGTTGAGTTATTGAGTGATGGTATTCGCAATATGATTGGCATGGTTGCGGATATCGGATTTCGAGCAACTAAGCTCAATGGCCAACTAGGGGCCCACGCCGCGAAGTCTACGCCAGGAATCGTGCTCATTGATGAGGTGGATATGCATCTTCACCCTCGATGGCAGCAGACGATTCTTTCGCAGCTTAGAGATGCATTTCCCAGACTTCAATTCATCGTGACCACTCACAGCCCACAGGTATTGACGACTGTACCTTCGGAGTCGATTCGTATTCTCCGGGGTAATAAGGTTTATTCGGCGCCGCCCGGTACGGAGGGTTCGGAACCGGAGCGAATGCTGAAGCAGGTGTTGGGGCTGGAAGAGGTGCGTCCGCCTGGTAATCCAGCCACACAAGAATTAAAAGAGTACCTAGCGTTAGTTGATCGAGACCAATGGAGCAGTGAGCGTGCAAAAACGCTTCGCGAGCGATTGGATCGGCGCTATCAAGGGCAGGAACCTGCTTTGTTGGATGCTGACTTGCAAATCGACAATCGTAAATGGGAGTTGGGCGATTGAAGCGGGTGGCAAGGACTGCCGAGCCTGATGAATTGAAAGCCTATCGAGAAGCCAATCCGACGTTTGGCTGGGACGAGATGCGCCAGGATGCAGAAGGGCGTGCGGTCTATGACGTTATTCGCCCACGCCTGATTGAAGGTCAAGGCGGCATCTGCGCATTCTGTGAAATTGAGATCATAAGTCTCGATCCGACGCACTGCCGCGTCGAGCACTTTCATCCCAAGTCAGACAGGGCAACACCTTACAACTGGGCACTGGACTGGCAGAACATGATTGCTGTCTGCATGGGCGGTTCACAACGACATCACGTCTTGCCTTATACGAAAGAGCCTTTACCTGAAAACCTTAGTTGCGATGCGCACAAGGATAAAATGATTCAGATCCATCGGCTGGAGGAATGCTGCGAGGGGTGGATTATCAATCCGGTGGCTTTGCCCGCTTTCCCCAGGCTATTTTTCCTAGAAAAAAGCACTGGGGAATTGTTGCCAGATGGGCAATGTTGCTCGGAAGTCAGCGTGGAGGGAAACAAACATCCTACTACTCAGGCGCTGGTAGAGCACACGATCAACATGCTGAATCTAAACTGCGACCGTTTGTGTGAGGCTCGGAAGAGCGTACTTTGGAATATCGAGCGTAACAAAAAGCGACTGCGTGATGCTGCGAAAACACCACAGCAAGGTATGGATGAGTTGGCGGGCCGTTTTTTACAGCAGCGGTGGCCAGGCTTTTTTACTACTATCCGTTTCTGTCTAGGGGCCGCAGCGGAGCGATATCTACAAAACAACGAGTATCGTGGGTGATGGCGATAACCGTCCCGCTAACGCTTCGCTGAGTATCAGTGTCAACCAGCCGGAATGGCTTTTTGATACCGCATGTTTTCCAAGCTGATACTATATATCTGATCGAGTGATTAGTGCTGTATTTTTATACAGTTATAGCATAGCGGGCTCCATGCCTTATCCCACCGGCTCACAGGTTCCTAGGGGACCTTGAGGCTCAGCCCAATCTATGGCTGCGCCCTTTATGTCAGACGGATCGGTGGTCAAGGAAGAAGCCATAATGTGGAAAATGTATGGATACGACGCAACCTGTCCCGTCAGCTGCAACTAGTGATTCTCAGCTGCCTTTCGATGCCACACTTCTCTTCAAAGCACTCCAATATCAGCTATTAGTTGCGGTTGACTACTGCTACGCCTTGCAACCTGGGCAGTGTCTTTGGCTTGAGGTCTTTGGTGATGTGACCGTCCCAGGTGTCAATCAGACAGAGGTCAAGCTGTACACGGGCAAGTTGACCGATAGCCACACCAACCTCTGGAACACCCTTAAGAACTGGCTGCATGAGAACTTTGACCGCACTTCCTACCAGAGCTTGGTATTGCTCACTACCCAGGAATTTGGTGATCAGACTCTGCTGAAGGGATGGAATGAGATATCTCCAACTGCGAGGCTTGAGGTCTTGGAGACAATTTTCGCAGCCTCGCAGCCGGGGAAGAAAGTGGCGACGCCGACTGCAAAAAATCATGATCCTGATGCTGTGAAACTCTCCAAGGTTCAATCTCTGCAGCAGTATGTGATGGCCGCCGAGCGTCGCGCTGATCTGATGGATATCCTTGAGCGGATGCGGATAACAACGGGCGCAGATTCACTCGCACACCGTCTCGAAAAATTCGTGACAACCAACCTCAAGATCATTCGCCTTTCTAAGCACCAAAGGTTTATCGATGACCTCCTTGGCTTCATGAGCAGCACCGAGCTCGTGCAGAAGGGGTGGAAAATCACCCATGAAGCTTTTACCAACAAGTTGACCGAGCTCACCAAGCTCCACATGAAGCACCCGACCACCTTTCCACCGGTGGATGTGGCTGCGCTCAAGAAATCGATCGATATTGAGCAGATCAAGCCTAAGTTGTTTGCTAGAAAAATAGTTGGGATTGGTGGGGAACATTTCCTTAAGAGGGCAGCTTTGCATCGTCTTGTTGCTGAGACGACGATTTCTGACCTCTATGCGGACGGCGAGCTATTCAAGAGCGATGTTGATCGATACATCAATAATCATCTGGAGCGTCATTTATATGGCCGGGAAAGTGCGATGCTTGAGTGCTTCGGGATCTCTTGCGCGACGCAACTCAAGACCCAGTCCATGAAATTTTATCTGGATCAGCATGCCACTGATGTTGAACAGTTCTGTGGCTTGGAAAGCACGATGACCGAGTTTCGCAATGGTATTTACCATATGCTAGCCGACGATGTGCCTGGCGATGAGGACGAGGAGTTTCACTGGAGGCTATGGAATGAGTAATTTGGCCTCGGATCACCTCTACACATTGCATAGGACGCCGTACGCTTTGGCGCCAGTAATTCAGAGCTTTTACGATGAGTGGGAGTCGAGAGAAAAAGACATACTACTGAGCTACTTGGTCCTCCCATTAGTGACTTACAAACCGATGCAGTCATTTCTGCACCTTGCCAAACGTAGTAGCTCCGTCAGGACGATGACTTCCGACACTGGCAGGCTGCTCGGGTTAGCACTACGCGTTAAAGAGCTCAAACCCATCACCAATGCTGCGTTGCTGATATTGACAGCCGAAAAGAGTCTGGAAGTCACACCAGAGATGTCGGTGCTTTCCATCAACAAGCTTCGGTCGGGGAACGCTGATAAAAATTTGCTTAGATACAGCAAGAAATTGGCAATGGTGTTTTCTGACGAAAGCGTCGTCTCTATTTACAGGATGTTGGGGCTCAAGTCGTTATGAAGTGCTATGTAAGATACATCGGGGTGGTTGACCAAGATGACGTGGTTCATTCTGTGCCTTTTGAGCCGGGACTGAATATCATTACCGGAAAGTCATCCAAGGGTAAGAGCGCCATTCTTGATATTTTCGATTTCTGCATGGGCAGCTCCGAAGATACGATACCAGAAGGCGTCATCACCGAGCGGGCCAAGCTGTTTTTTACAGCCCTGCGGTTCCAGACCGTTGTGGTGGTCATTGGACGGCTACTAGGGACGAAGCGTTGCTTCATTCGCGAGGTTTATGGGCCAGCCATTGACGATGTACATACGCTTATAGAGGACGCAAGCGCGTTTTTCGCCCCGTCGTTTTTCCAGCACCGGGATGAGTTTCTCAAGAGCCTGGGTCGGTATTTTCAGGTGACGCTCGAAAACATCGACGTTGACCCATTGCTCAAAGACATCACGGGCAAAAAAAGCGCCACACCTTCGGTTCGTAGCTTTTCGTCCTTCATGCTGCAGCATCAAAACCTGGTCGCAAACAAGCATGCGATCTTCTATCGATTCGAGGAAAAGCGAAAGCGCGACCAAGCGATCGAGCATTTCAAGATATTCATGGGGATCGTCGGTGAGGACTATTTTGACCTTGCCAAGGAGCATACGGAGGCCTACTACGAGTTGAAAAGGGCGCTCGCCCAGGTACCCAAGCAGGAAAAGATCGAGGCAGATTTCCTCGCAGAATTCGCCCGTTACCTCGCAGAATACGAGGCACTGGCTGGCCAGAAACTAACGGATCTGACTCCTGATGATATCTGGCGTAAACCCAAAGCGGCGCTTACTCATCTGACTGGTATAGCTGTTAGGGTTGATGGCCTGTCAAATGCGTTTGAAACCAAACGGGCAGAGCTGCAGGTCAAGAAAGCCGATCTGATGGCCTGCATCCAGAAAGCCTTGAACAAACGTTATCTATTGAAGGTGTCCACGGAGCAGGCATCGGGATTTGGGGAGTCCTTGACCTCACTTGCTATCCCTAAGTCTGCCAGTCTAGAGGAGACGGTATGCCCAGTCTGTGCCTCACAATCCGATGTTGCCGAAGATGAGGCAAATAAGCTTTCTGCTGCCATCCACTGGCTTAATGAGGAACTGAAGCTTTCCACATACGCGCGCGAAGGGTTTGGTGAAGAGCGCCGGGTGGTGGACGGTGAAATCAAGGAGCTGCGTCAGCAGTTGGATGTCGTTCAGAAGGCCCTGAAACCGCTGGATGAGGAGGCCGAACGGCTGGATAAATCCAAATCCGTTGACGCCTCGGCTCAAAAGGCCAAGCTCAAGTTGGAGCTGGCGATTGAACGTTGTATCGAGCGGCCGCCTTCCCAGATGGCAGGTATGGTTGAACACTGGCAGAAGCGGGTTGAGGAACTCGAAGGGCTGATGGCCAAGTTTGATGTCGAATCAAAATTGTGGGCCCTCACAAATGATATCAACAAGAAAATGAAGTTGTTTGGGAGCAGATTTGATTTTGAAGAAACGTATAGGACAGGATCTTTAAAATTTGATGTTGATACATTTGATCTTTGGCATGAGAAGCCTAGTGACGGTGGGTTCCCCAAGAAAATATTCCTGCGCTCAATGGGGAGCGGCGCAAACTGGTTGTATTCCCATTTGACACTGTTCATGGCATTGCATTATCAATTCGCAGCTCATGACGCAAAGTGCAAGATTCCGCCCATTCTGTTTCTGGATCAGCCCACGCAGGTGTATTTCCCGTCAACCGATGATGCCGAAGATTTCAAGGCTGCTGACCTTCGTGGGGACAGAAAGACCGGAAAGACGCTCGACGACGATGTGAGCGCGGTCTCGGAAATGTTCACCGAGCTTGCTCGGTTCTGTGATGAGACGCTTAAGGAAACCGGTGTGATGCCACAGGTCATTGTCTGCGACCACGCCGACAGGCTGACTCTTGATAATGGGTATGTGTTTGAGAGATTTGTTCGCGCACGCTGGAGGACTAGAGGCCTGATCGCCGATTGACCTACCCAGCGGAAATAGTACTTTTTGTACCAGTATTTTGTACCAAAACTCAGCGGTAGTCCCCGTAGTGCTCGTGTTTCGGGTGCTGCAGAGCATTTCGCAGAGCGTCCCTATCTCTCCGCCATTATTGAATAAGACTAAGCCCCCGTAATCGTTGAAGATTACTGGGGCTTTTTCGTTTCCGACGTTTTTTTTAGGGCATTTTTAGGGCGGAAAATGAATCCCTGAGGCCGCATCAGGCTGCTGTGCGCCATTGTACCAAGCTGTGCAGATAGCAAATCAGTGCTTCAATGCATCGGTAGGCGAAAGGAGATTATCGATGCTCATTGCAATACTGCATACATTGGGTGCTGTCGTAGCTACAATGGCGTTTGGCGTGATCGTGCTATTTATTTCCTCTTGGGAGAACGAGAGGAGTAAAAAAGTCGTACAGCATAAACTTGCGATAACACTCGGGGTAGCTGTAGACGACTTAGCCGATAAAAGGCTGTTTTCCAGAATTATCGCTTCGACTTCTGAGCGTTTTAGTAACGATCGTATTAGCAATCGACTATCTGACCTCTGCGGTACCGTACAGACTGCTTGGGGTTGGTTTGGATGGTTACTTCAGATAGCTACTTTCATTGCCGTAGTTTGGTTTACTTTCGCAGAGTCATTAAGCAATGCCATATATGCTTGGTGGATCATCGCAATAGGGGTGTTCTTTTTTGTTACCAGTGTCCTTTTCGCTCTGGCGTGTCGGTTATTGACCGGTCGGTACCCTGGCCAAACTAAGAAAGTTAGAAAAACTATGGCCGAGGTTCTCAGCGCACAGCGGAAGCAAATGACATCACCATAAGTTTCCCGTTTCAGGGGACACCACCGCTTTTCGGTACCGGTTCGCGTGAATCGGTTGCTGAGAACATGTTCGCAGTCTCAATCAGCTTTTCAAGCTCCGCTCCGGAATAGTGGCTGGTGATACTGCCGTTCTTGTGTCCGAGCAGCGCCTTTCCTTCCTCCTCACGATGACCGATTTCGCGATCGTGTTAAGCACAACCGGTCTCTCGTCGCCGTTTTTAGGCCCGATCGCTCGTTGCGCCCCCCCGAAGTCTGACGGGATCAGGAACACACTGCTCTCCACCTCGGGCAGGTGTTGGTCCATGGACACGCAGGTAAGCCAAGCCACCTACCAAACTTAGGTTGAGGCTAGCGTCCATGGAGGTATGCATTTATCATCGCAATTTTCTACATTACGTCCGTAAAGGAAACCTCTAAAAACCAAGGCGAGGTAGTCAAAGACTACTGAACTAACTGCCTTGGTCTGATGAATCATCACTTGCTGCTGTGGCTTGAGTCGCCACACGGCCATCAACATCGCGTCGATAGCCAGGTTTCTTCACATCCTTGGCTTCATTGACCAACCAATTACTCGGAGTGAGAAGAGATCCTGAACTACCGCCACGTAGAGGGATTTTTCATAAGTGCGGATGTAAATGATATCTGTCACCCAGGCCTTGTTCGGCTCACTGGCCTTGTTGGGTAAGGAACTACTCACATCTATGATTTTCTCACTGCTTGCCGGTACGTCGGGCAAGATGATACATTGATGAATGAGATAGCTGCTTTTTGCTAAAAGCAATTTATCAACGTTAAGGCGCTCTGACTTAATTTTATTAATGGCAAAAGGAATTCTGTAATGGCATTTGACGCATATGTAAAAATCGAAGGTATCCCAGGTGAATCACTAGACGACAAGTACAAAGACTGCATAGAGATAACTGGATATGGCTTTGGGATGCACCAAAGCACTTCAGCTACTGCCAGTTCTGCTGGAGGCGCACCCTCGGGGCGGACTTCACTAAGCGATTTTACATTTACAAAGTCTTTAGATAAGGCTAGCTGCAAGATAATTGAAGCCATATGCGCAGGAAAACACTTGAGTCAAGTCGTTCTGACTTTGCATCGGGCAGGAGGTGATAAGCTCAAATATTTTGAAATCACATTGGAGGAGGTAATTATTTCTAATTACTCGCAAAATGCTAATGATGGTGTTCCGAGTGAAACTATTAGTCTGAACTACGGAAGGATAAAAACTACTTATACACAGCAAAGCCGTGCCGATGGTGGTGGAGCAGGCAATGTCTCAGGTGGATGGGATCGAATCAGCAACAAGATCTATTCTTGATATTAATGTTTTTAATGTATATTCCATCGGTAGCTTATATTATTAAGGATGAATAATGGCTAGGCCTTTCTTTGCAGCTGCTTGGGCTGCGTCTCAACAAATCTATGATCCTATCAACTCGGGACAAAGGGTTGCGACATTGGTAGGGGGATATGTTGAAAAAAATATTAATAATTCAGAACCTTCCCAGAAATGGACTAACACCTGCGCTGTGCGTATGAGCTACATTTTAAATCATGCAGGGTTTGTTATTCCGAAAATCCCAGGGCAGACCGTATCTGGTGGAGATCAGCGGCAATATTTTTTTCGGGTAAAGAACTTGATCACCTTCTTGGAGGCTAAGTGGGGTAAGCCGGATGTAGTTAAATATCCTCCCTCTGGCGGCGGCGCACTGGCTGGAAAAAAGGGCGTTATACTTTTTGAGGTTTCCGGCTGGGATGATGCGCAAGGTCATGCGACTTTGTTTGATGGTAATACTTGCTATGATCACTGTTATTTTAATGAGCCAGGTGTTAATTATCATACAGATCAGGCAAATTTTTGGAGCTTAAGTTGATGAGACGTTTCCTGGGTTTCTTAGCTTTTATGCTTACAGCGTCTCTAGCCTTCGCAACTGATCGTCCCTCCTCTCCACAAAGCATCGAGCAAAGCTACGGGCAAAACTACAAGGATATGGTGCTCGCGACGTGTGTGGCGAACGCCTATAAGGGTGACAAGGACGCAGCGACAGATGCCGGTAGTAGTGTTAGCGCGTTGCGCGACTGGACGTATTATGACTTGGAAAAAAGTCCGGACGAAGTCAAAGCCTTGGTAAACAGCTATCTGAACAGGAATTATAAAAACCCATTAGTTGAGGCTGAGATTAAAGGTGTCAGGTTCGACTTTTTGAAATGCTTGGATCTGTATCACAGTAAAGAACTAGACTCCCTCGCAAAAAAAGTAGTGATAAATCCCGGTCACACGTACAAGCAAGATAACCCATAATTCGTGGATTAATCATGCTCTCGAAGGTTGGCGCTATGACACTCTGGCGTCATAGGCCAAGCCTTAATGCCAGTCAGCTAAGATTTCAATGGGTAAATTTACGTACTAGTGTATTGTTTTCGAAGTATTTACTTGTTGTATTCGGTATCAAGTACTTCACGTGCCCGTCGGATTTTATTCAAAGTCCCCTCTCCCTTGGCGTTCCAAACTTATTGAGTCCGCTTGACATTGCATAACACCATTGGCGCTGTAATGGAGCGTTCCAGTTACCTAACTGATGCAAAACTGCCTTCGCGCAGGTAGACTGTGATGTTTCGACATAGCGTTCAATTGTGTTCATTAATGAGCTGGAGGTCGGCGTGAAATAAATATGAAAGCGAGGATGTTTAGCCAGCCAGGCTTTCACTTCTAAGTTCAACAGCTTCCCTCGCGTGCCTCTGTTCAAGGGGTTTTAGGGAAGGTCTGAAGTAGGCAAGCGTTTTTAACCCCCCCTTTGCTTCAGGGTTTAAAAAAACGTTGATTCAATCGAAAATCAGGTCTGTGCTTCGCCCAACTCTGTCTGCTTAACAGTAAAGAGGATGCTGCTGCGGTCGTGTACTAGCCATCCTGCAGGTTGTGCTGAGGTTTGCCAGCGAATCGCACAGGAGTGTAACGACTGCCAGGGCAGGCCTGTTAATGGACATTCAGAAGGAAGGTTTTATTCTTGGCCGATGATGTGCTGATCAACAAAGCCGCTTCCATTGAGCGGGGTGTCGCCCGAGCAAAGGAGGAGTACCAGAAGGACGCTTCCACATTTGCAACTGACTTGACTCGTCAGGATGCGGCGATCCTGAACATCCGGCGAGCGTGTGAGGCTGCGTTGGATATGGGCCAACACCTTATTCGTCGTGAAAAGCTGCGTGTTCCTCAAAGCGCACGTGATGTTTTCGAGCTGTTAAGCCGTGGCGGATGGTTGGAAACGTCTCCGCTCGCGACGATGAAGAACAGGGTCGGATTTCGCAATATTCCAGTTCATGAGTATCAAACGCTTCAGTTACCCATCACCGTCGCAATCATCACCGAGCATCTTGGCGATTTTGTTGAGTTTAGTTCGGCGATCATTCGCAAAGATGCAGCTTTGAGCGGTAGCTGATCCAAGTCCCTTATTTTATTGCCCTGTAGCAGCGCGGCTGCCCGCGATTGCGGTGGTTCTGTGGCTGAACCATAGGCACGACAGATGCGATCGCGGGCAAGCGCGCTCACAGGGGATATTCGGGAAAGGAGAGTAAAACAAGGTGCGCCAGCATGGGCGCACCTTTTTCAGCGTTTTACTTCCAGGCGCGATCGCCGTGCTCATCCTTGATGCGCGTCGGCAGACCCATCAGGTCCAGCGCTCTGAGGAATGGCTCGGCGGGGAGTTCCTCGACGTTGACCATGCGCGCGACGTCCCAGTCACCACGGGCAACCAGCAACGCGGCGGCGACTGGCGGCACGCCTGCGGTGTAGGAGATACCCTGGCTGTCGGTCTCGGCGAACGCCTGCTCGTGGTCGGCGACGTTATAGATGAACATCTCGCGCGGCTGGCCGTCCTTGGTGCCTTTGACCAGATCGCCGATGCAGGTCTTGCCGGTGTAGCCCGGCGCCAGCGAGGCAGGGTCGGGCAGCACGGCCTTGACCACCTTCAATGGCACGACTTCCAGGCCTTCGGCGGTTTTCACCGGTTTTTCGGACAGTAGGCCGAGGCTGTTGAGCACCGTGAACACATTGATGTAGTGCTCACCAAAGCTCATCCAGAAGCGCACATTGGGTACGTCGAGGTTTTTCGACAACGAGTGCACTTCATCATGGCCTGTCAGGTACAGGCTCTGGCTGCCGACGACTGGCAAGTCATCGGTGCGCTTGACTTCGAACATGGCGTTGCTGGTCCACTCGCTGTTCTGCCAGCTCCAGACCTGCCCGGTGAATTCACGGAAATTGATTTCCGGATCGAAGTTGGTCGCGAAGTATTTGCCGTGTGAACCGGCATTGACGTCGAGGATGTCGATCGATTCGATGCGGTCGAAATACTCCTGTTGCGCGAGTGCGGCGTACGCGTTGACCACTCCTGGGTCAAAGCCGATGCCGAGGATCGCCGTGACGTTCTTTTGCTTACACTCCTCAAGGTGTTTCCACTCGTAATTGCCATACCAGGGCGGCGTCTCGCAGACCTTGCCTGGCTCTTCGTGGATAGCGGTATCCAGATAAGCTACGCCGGTGTCGATGCAGGCGCGCAGGACTGACATGTTGAGGAACGAGGAGCCGACGTTGATCACGATCTGCGATTCGGTCTCGATGATCAGGGCCTTGGTCGCTTCGATATCCAAAGCGTTCAACGAGAAGGCTTTGATCTCAGCAGGCTGTTTGAGGCTGCCCTTGGCCTTGACGCTGTCGATGATGGCCTGGCACTTGGAGATGTTGCGCGACGCGATAGCAATACGACCGAGTTCGTCGTTGTGCTGCGCGCACTTGTGGGCCACCACCTTGGCGACACCTCCTGCACCAATGATAAGAACGTTCTTCTTCAATTTATTTCTCTCTCCTTTCCGCCAGCTTACGAGAGGCTGGACAGGTAATCGTCAAAGCCAAATTCACGAACCACATCGACTGTACCGTCGAGTTGTTTCACTACGATGGATGGCATTTTAAGGCCGTTGAACCAGTTTTTCTTGACCATGGTGTAGCCCGCCGCATCAACGAAAGACAGCCGGTCGCCGATGGCCAGCGGACGCTCGAATTGATACTCGCCGAAGATATCCCCGGCCAGGCAGGATTTGCCGCACACCATGTACGTGTGGTCGCCGTCGCTTGGCGCCAGCTTGGCGTTCAGGCGATAGATCAGCAGATCGAGCATGTGCGCTTCGATCGAGCTGTCCACCACGGCCAGATGCTTGCCGTTGTAGAGCGTGTCGAGCACGGTGACTTCCAGCGATGCGCTCTGGGTGATCGCGGCTTCGCCGGGCTCCAGATACACCTGAACGTCGTATTTTTGCGAGAAGGCCTTGAGACGGGCGCAGAAGGCGTCCAGCGGGTAGTCCTCGCCGGTGAAATGGATACCGCCGCCGAGGCTGACCCATTCGACCTTGTGCAGCAAATGGCCGAACCGTTCTTCAATGGTCGTCAGCATCTGCTCGAACAGGCTGAAGTCGCTGTTCTCACAATTGTTGTGGAACATGAAACCGGAAACCTGATCGATGACCTGCTCGATCTTCTCAGGGTCCCACTCGCCCAGTCGGCTGAACGGGCGTGCCGGGTCAGCCAGCAGATAATCGGAACTGCTCACCTGCGGATTGACGCGCAGCCCGCGCACCGTGCCCGCGCAGGCTTCGGAGAAACGCTGCAGCTGACCGATGGAATTGAAAATGATCTTGTCGCAGTTAGCGAGCATGTCTTCGATTTCATCGTCCGCCCACGCCACGCTGTAGGCGTGGGTTTCACCGGCAAACTTCTGACGGCCCAGCTTCAGTTCGTAGAGCGACGAAGAGGTGGTCCCGTCCATGTACTGCTGCATCAAATCGAACACAGACCAGGTCGCGAAACACTTGAGTGCCAGCAGTGCCTTCGCACCGGAATGCTCGCGCATGTACGCGATCTTTTCCATGTTGCGCACAAGCTTTTGTTTGTCGATGAGGTAATACGGCGTTTTGATCATTTCGAGGCCTCCAGCGTTGCCAGCCGAAAAAGGATGCGGATTGTGCCTTCACTTGATAGGGATCGAAAGGGTGAGGGGGGTGTTTTCGTGAATTTATCGACGTGCGTCGATCCCAACTCAGGTAGGAGCGCGCTTGCCCGCGAAGAGGTCGGTACATCCGGCAACGGTATGTTGCCTGATCCACCGCCTTCGCGGGCAAGCGCGCTCCTACACATCGAAACCCTGCAAATGGGTCACGGCAGAGACATCACGCGGAGCTGAAGACACAGCCCGATCAGGACGCGATAGTCGAATCTTCGCCGCCCGGCCAGTCCTTGGTCGGAATGTCGCTGATGGTGCCGTCTTTGACACCGTCGATGCCGTATCGCTCGATCGAGCCACCCAGCACTTGGGCGAAGTCATCAACCTTGGCCTGCTGCTGACCTTCCTTGACCAGCGCCGGGATGATCGCCCCAAGCACCGCCACGCCCGCGCCCAAGACGCCAAGCACGCCTGCTGCACCGGCCATGAAAGGAATGAAGCGCGGCAAATTGGCACCCACCAGCCCCAGGCTGCCCTCGACAGTTGAGGCCGCGCCCGCCAGGACACCCAGCGAACCGGCGGTGATCCCGAACCCACCGGTCAGATTGTCTCCGCGGCGAATCGCCTTCACGCCGTCGAAAATACCGTAGGCGCCTGCCGCGATGCCTGCGAGACCGCCCAGACCTTTGGCGGCTTCCTCGAACTTGCCTGCGATGACCTTGGCGTGCTCGCCGTCTTTGACGTTTTCCTTGGCCTTATCGAGCAAATCGCTGGGCAGCTTTCCGGTGCGCATATCCTCGACGGTCTGCTCGCTGTTTTTGATCGCGGTATCCAGATATTCCTTGTAGGCCTTGGTGCCGCCTTCGGTGAGCACGGTGGCGGTCTGAATCGATCCGGTGGTGATGTCGACGATGTTGCGCTCGGTCAGCTTGCCGCCGCTTTGTGCGCCGCGGGCAATGGTCACGCCAGCCAGGAAGATGCCGCTCACCACATGCAGCGTGCCGCTGTTGTAGGCAGCCTTGCCATCGCCGCTGACATCAAAGCTGCTCAGCGAGCCCATCTGGTCCAACCCCTTGATGCCTTGACGGAACACGTCCCAGTTGCCGCGCACGCCCGCCAGAATCTGATCGGTTGTGGCGGCGGTGCCGTCGGCGTTCATCAGCAGTTCCGGGGACTCCTTGCGCACCTGCTCGATCTGCTTGCGCACTTTGTCTTCATCCAGCTCTTCGCCGCCGTCCTTGCCGTAGGCGAGTTTCAGGTCGTCGAAGGTCGCGCCGTTGAAGGCGTTTTCCTGAACGATGCTGGAGAAGTTGTCATTGAGTTGTTTGTCCAGCGCCCCGGTGAACTCTGGGTCCAGCGTGGCGTTGTAAAGCGCCACTTCCATGCTGAAGGCACCGGCCGCTGCTTCCGGCGTCTGGGTCTTGAGCAACTCGCGCAAGCGCTCGCCCGAGGCCAGTGAGTCTTTGTAATAGGTGTTGAACGCTTCACTGTGGGAAGACTTGCCCACTGCCGACTGGATTTCGGCGGCGTTGTTGATACCGAGCATCGACTGCATTGTCTGCGCCGTGGCGTAGAAGTTGGTCAGGGCTTCCGGCTGGTCAGTCTTGCCATCCTTGGTCGCTGCGTCCCACGCCTTATCCAGCGCTTTGCCGGATTTTATCTGGTCCTCGTAGGTTTTGGTGATCGCGTCTTTGAGTTCGGGGCTGGACTCGAACATCGCCTTAATCGCGTCATCGCTGCTGGTCTTGAGGAATTCGGCCGTGGGCTTGTCGTTCTGCAGGAGGGTGATGTGATCGGTAATGTCCTTCAGAACCTTTTCCGGTTCCCACAGGGCGCCGGAACCATTGGCAATGGCTACCTTGCCGTAATCGTCGCCCCACATGCCTGCTTTGGCGCCATCGACCACCAGCTTTTGCGCATTCTGCAGGTCCAGCAACACGGCCGCCTTTTGTTCGGCTGTGTAGTTTTCCGGGTGTTCGAACACATCCGCGCCCAGCTTGCTGGTGTCGACGTTGTGAGTCGCGTTACCCGATACAACGCTCGATAACAGGCCGGTCAACGCGGTGGCGTCGGCCGGCGCAGTGGTCTTCAACCAGTTCTTGATGTCGCTCTTGCCGACCTTGCCGTCGGCGTTGTTGGCCAGTGGGTTGCTGGCGGTGTCGAGGACTTTGAAGGCGCCCGGCTGAGACCAGAACGCCAGCGCCTCTTTCTCTTGGCCGCTGAGCTGTGGGTTGGCGTCCTTGTAGTCCTTGATGTTCTGCTCGGTCAGCGCGCCGTCGGCGCCGGTCTTGCCGCTGATCGAGTCATATTTCTGCTCAAGGATGGCCGCGTACCGGGCGATTTGTTGTGAGCCTGCGTCGGCGTCGGGTTTGGCCTTGAGGAAATCTTTGTAGCTGGCGATATCCTCACTTGCCTGGGCCTTGGGTAGCGCGTCAAACCCCGACTTGCCGAAATCCTGCAAGCGACCGGCTTCGGTCCCGTGTCGTGCTTCGCCGCTCTTTGTGAAGCCGTCGACGCTGCTGTTGCTCACGTCTTTGCCGCTGAGCACCTTGCCGCTTTCGTCGTAGCCGACGATGCGATCCAGCACCTGGCCTGCGCGAAAGGCAGCATCAGGGTCGGTGTCGAAATCGCCGACCTGCTCTTTGAGCATGTCTTTCACGCCACTCTGGTTGCCCAGGTTTTTAAGCAGAGGGTTGGCTTCGATGATGTCCTGCGCCGAGCGTTCGTCACCTTCCGGTCGCTGCCACACGATACCTGTTGCCTCGGCTTTCTCGCGAGCAACCGGGTCATCGCCAGCCGAGCCCACGTGCTTGAGCTCGCCCTTCAGATTCTCGAAGCCATATTTGCCGAAGTCCTGAAGACGACCGGCCTCGGTGCCGTGACGGGCCTCCTGGCGGCTGGTGAAACCGTCGACCCTTCCGTTGTTCACATCCTTACTCGCGACACGGTTGCCGCCTTCATCCAGTTGCTCGATGTGTTCCAGCACCTGCGTCGCGCGATAGGCCGCATCGCGGTCGGTATCGAAATCGCCTACGCGGTCCTTGAGTTTCTCTTTCACGTCGCTCTGGTTGCCCAGGTTCTTGAGCAGTGGACTGTCATCGATAATCTGTTGCGCCGAGCGATTGTCGCCGTCGGGGAGTTGCCATTCGATCCCCGCGTCCTTGGCTTTGGCGCGCTCGACCGAATCGCCCCACAGGCCTTTAGTGGCGTTGCTGACGGTATCAGCGAGAACCTTGGGCAGGTTGGTGATCGTAAGAGACATCGCGGGGCTCCTTGAATGAAAAATGTGCCCCAAGGTAGACCGCAATGTGTGAAGAACAGATGACAGCGCGAACAGTCTGAAAGCCTTGTTTTACAAGGCCTGGATCAACATTTTCCAAGCAGGAAACCCCCTGGCGGAACGAGCCGCCAAGGGGCAGAAAAGCGACGGCTGGAAGGCCGTTGCTAGCGTTTATCTTCTCCATATTCGACGTGCAACTCCTCATCCAGTCGATTGCTGGAAGAGCCGCCTTCCTGCGGCGTTGCGTCGAAGTGCTGCCATTCGGCGCTCTGGAAGCGGAACAGGCTGTCGTCCGGTGGTGCTTCGCGTTCGCCGTATTCGTGAATCGAGTAATGCAGGTATTCGACTTTGTCGCCCCAGTTGTCCTGTAGCAGCCCGTCGGCGGCAAGGTCGCGATACCAGTCGTTCTCCTTCTCGCTGGCCTTCTGTTTTTTGTTGTGATCGACGAAATAACCAATGATCCCGCCGATGACCGCAAGCACCACACCCACCAGGAAAAACGGCCCTGTGAGTGCCGCCGCCGAACCCGCCCCGACCAGCGCCGCCGCACCCAGCACCCCGGCGGATGCGCCAAACGCGCCGGCCGCGATTTGCAGCCCGCCCGCAGCCTTGGCCAAGGGGTCGCCGGTCTCGATACCGCTCTTGATCGTGAATGCGCCCAACACGATATCGGCAAAACCGCCGACCACGTCGGTTGCAGGCCCGAGCACCTTGATCACCGAACCTGCGATCTTGCCGGCTTTGCCCGCTCCGAGTTTGGCAGCGCCTGCGCCTGTCACGGCATCATCAAGCCGCGCAGTGATGCCGCCCTGGACTTTCTCGGCGTCGGCGAACGTGCCCTTGCCATCGCCCAGGATGTCGGAGATATCCGGGGTGATGTCCAGTGCGCTGCTGATCTTGTTTTTCATTGCCTCGGAGAGATTGGGGTCACGCACTTCAACCATCGGCGACTGAACGCCTTCCTTGCCCCAGATTTCGGGCAGGGTTTTGTCCAGCCCCAGGAAATCGACCATGCCGCCTTTGCCCACAAGGTCCGCCACGGCATCGCCGAGCTTGATGAAGTGGCTGCCTGCACCGGCAAAGCTCAGGAAGTCCTTGGCAATCGCCAGCCTTTGCAGCGGCGTTTCGGCGAGTTTTCCGCCATTGCCCGCCAGTTGGTAAATCCCGGAGAACAGCGACACGCCCGCACCCATTGAGCCGAGAATGCCTTTGGTGTTCAGCGCACTGAAGACTTCCCCCAGCTTGCCGCGCTCGGCAATAGGGACGTAGGACTTGGAAAGCGCGGTTTTGATATCGGCTTCGGAAATGCTGCCCTTGGTTTTGTAGGCCTCACCCAGCTCTTGCAAGGCCTTGCTGACAGCGGAAGACTTCTCCTTGCCCTGCATGCCTTCTTCGAGAAACTTTTCGATGGTCTCCTGCGTACGGCGGGGCAGGTCGAGCAATTCGCCCTTGAGTACGCTTTTGAGCAGACCAAACATGTCCTTGGTCGCCAGCTCGGTGTTTTCTTCCGAGATCTTGCTCGGGTCGCTGATCAGGTCGTTGAGATCGCTGGTCAAGCCATCGGCCTGAATATTCTGCGCTGCCTTGGTAGCGGCATCCGGGTCGAACAGCGACAACGACGTCAGGGTATCGCTCAAGTCCTGCTGCGCTTCATGGGCCTTGCCCTGTTTCTGCAGGTCCTTGAGGTACGTCACGTAGTCAGGATTATTGGTCAGGTCCAGCAGCTTTTGCTTGATCTCATCCTTGTTCGGAATGTGACCGATGGCGCTGTCCATCTGCGCCTTGTAATCGGCCGTGACAGTGGGGTCGGAGAACAGCGTGCTGATCTGCTCCTGCAATGCGCCGCCGTCGATGATGTCGTGCATGTCAGCCGACGACAGCTCGGTCTGCTTGTCATCGAACACGCGCCAGGTGCCCCCAAACGCCCCCGGTTCCTCTTCGTACCCGGTCAGGCCCCGTCCGTTCTGATAAGCCGCCTGCGCTTCAAGTGCGCGGACCAGCTTCGCGCGGTTGTCATCTTTGGGGATCGAGCCGTCCTTGACACCCGCACGGTAAGTGTCCAGCAGCTCTTTGGTCGCCAGTTCACTGACGGTCAGTTCGGGGGATTTGTCATCTTTCGGATCGGCTTTCACGCCGGTGTTGAGGTTGAGCACGTCCAGTTCGTCTTTGGGCGGCAGATCGGAACCGCTGCGGGTGTTATCAACCTCGGTCTTGGTCCAGGCTTCCCACTTGGCGACGACGTCGTCGTACAGCTGCGGACTCAGCTCCTTGGAAACGATGACCTTGCCTTCGCTGGTCTCGTAGCGAATCAGACCGTTGCCCAGCTCATCGGGTGAGCCGAAGGTTATGTCGGTGTTCTTGAGAAAGTCATTGGGACCGGCGAGCTTGTAGCCCCCGGCCTCAGAGGTGTGGATCTGGCTCCAGGTTTCACTGGCGGTGCTGGCGCTTTTGAACAGCTCAGGCGTCAGGTCTTTGGAGACCACCACCTTGCTGCCGTCCTGTTTTTCGTAGGTCAGGGTTTCGCCTTCCTGGCCCACTGTCCAGGCGAAGTTCTTGTAGTCGTTGAGCTCGGGGATGGGGGTGTTCTGGTCGGCCAGCGTTGCTCCACCCGAGACGGCGGTGTTGACGTCAGCGGACTTGGCCGGGTCGTCGATGATCTCGCGCAGCGAAGTCAGGTAGTCGAACAGCTTGGGGTTGTCGTCGCGGGCAACGATGACTTTGTCAGTGCCGTTGTCGTAACGAATCAAGTCCGGGCCGACCTCGTCTTTGGCACCGACTGTGGTGCCGGTGGCAGGCGGCCAGACCTCGTTGTCGGTGGCACGACGGTAACCCCCGGCTTCGCTTTCACGCATCCCGACCAGCCCTGCGTAGGCGTCGTTGACTGCTTTGAACAGCTCGGGGTTGTCGCGTTCGGAAACCACATGCTTGGCCCCGTCCTGGGTGACGTAGCGCACCACGCCAGGGCCCACTTCTTCGGCTGGACCAATGACCAGATATTCGCCGAATTTCGGCGGTGGCTGATCGGCGCCCACACGCTGATAGCCGTCCGCTTCGCTGGCATTGATACCGGACAAGGCTTTGAAGTCTGCAGAGATCTGCTTGAACAGCTCAGGGTTGTCCTGCTCGGCCAGGATCACTTTCTTGCCGTCCTGAGTGACGTAGCGGATCAGCCCCGGACCTTTTTCATCGGGCGGGCCGATGAACGCGTACTCGCCCAAAGTCCCGGGAGTGGCTGCGTCCGTGGCTGCCAATTCGTAGCCCTCGGAGACACTTTCCTTGATGGCCTGGAGAGTGGGGCGGTCATCGACCACCTGTTTGAACATTTTGGGATTCGAAGACTTGCTGACCAGCACCTGCTCGCCGTCCTGCGTGACATAACGCACGGTGTCCGCCGCCACCGTTCCCGGCTCTTCGATGGTCTTGTAGTCCTTGAGTGCCGGGGCTTTTTCATCCGGTGTGGCCGGGCGATATTGATCGGCGTTTTTCACGCTGCTTTTGAGCACAGCGGTGAACACGGTCTTCAGCGCGACGGCGCTCGGTGAGACGGGTTTCGAATCGGGCGTGCTGCTCAAGGGGCGGGTCGACATGGGATTGAACTCCTGTTTGAACCGTTCGGCCGAAGACGCCAGGGGCGCGCCGAAGCATCATCAAGTCATGACCCCGACTGGGGCGGAATACGAGCCTGTAAAGCGTGCGGATAACTTTTATCCTCGCCGAGCCTCGTGCAGCAGATAGCCAATGAATAGCGGCGTCTTATTGTTTTATCAGCCGTCGATGCGGCGGCGTTATGACTGCAAAAGTGTGACCCGATAAGGGGGCTGGGTTCGCGGCGCAGGCGGTTGATACGTCATGCAACGACGGGGTTAGAACTTCACTGTTGATCAGCGGGTTGTTTTGCCCGTGCAATTTTTATTGCAGTACCTGCTCTGTCGCTCAGGCCGAAACACTATCAGAGTGTCACGACTCGTGGCGGATCACGCGGGCGTTTTCACAACGTTTCACAACCAGAGAGCCTAGCGGGCTGTGGCTTGCAGCGAGTTTCTCGTTGGGCGTGCCGGCGCGTTTACGGTGAGTTGGATGCGCATAACTGCGATGACAACCTATAAGAATAAAGTTCAGAAATGAGAGGAAATATATTTATAAAGTTGCCTTCGCCCAGTGTTTGTAGGTGGAGGCTAAATGATGTCATTGCTTCTTGTGCGGGGTTTATTACTTGCCATGCCGCGTTTCACAAGTTTTCACAGCCGTGGCTAAATTCATCTGCGTACTATTGTTTCGTGCAGCACGGTGGCAGCGAAATTAGTTTGTCATGAAGTCAGTTTACTGTGATGCATGAAGTACCCATGTGCCGCTTTGCGGCTGAAGACATCCCCATCCTAAGTAAGGAGATTCAAAATGGCTGAAGTCCCTCCAGCAAGCTCAGGCGGCGGCGCAGATGCAGCGATCGCTAAAATGGAAGCCACCTTCAACATGGCTATCGAGAAGTCGGCAAAGATCACCGAACTGACCACAGCCAAAAAAGCTGAGCTCGACGCGACCAAGCAACGTCCTCAGAACTGACGTTGCTGTGCGGGCAGTTCAAAGGCTGCCCGCACTACCTGTTTATTTCGCTTCAACGCACCTTTATTTTTCCGGCGTCTAACTCGCCCTTGCCTGCGCACACCACTCGGGTAACTCGATATGACAGCCCTGATTTTCCTCACCTCGGCGCCGGGCTCATCGGCACCAGGAAAAAGCATTCCACTGCTTAGCGTGACCCGCGGCTTGCATCAAGGGGTCACTCTGCCTCTGGACAAAGCCGCCTACGTCATCGGCAGTGCCGAGCACGCGGACCTGCTGATCAGCGACCCCGGTATTGCCGAACGGCACATGGCGCTGCGGTTCTCTTCCGGCCAGGTGGCGGTCGAGGCACTGGGCGGCGATGTGACCGTCATTGCACGTAACGGCCAGGCCATAAACATCCCCGTTGGCAGCGGTCATCGCGCGCGCCTTCCCTTGGATATTCGCCTGGGAGATGCCCGTCTGACCCTGACCGATCCCGCTCAACCGCAGGTCCCTGTCGAAGGCGGCGTGCCGGTATGGCGGCGCAAGCCACAGTGGATACTGGCGCTGTTGTTGATGTTTTTGTGCGTGGGCGCGTTTGCGTTTCGCGGCCAGCCCGCATCGCCAGCGGGCAGCGTCCTTCGCGAAGACATGGCGACTTCATCCCCTGTACCAAACCCTCCGGCTGCCACTTCTGAAGAAGCCAGAGTGTGGCTTGAACAACAACTGACAGCGTCCAGCCTGAACCAGATCAAGGTCAGTGAAATCGACGGCCAACTGAGCGCCCAAGGCAGCTACGACCCAGCGAAAAAAGGTCAGTGGGTGAGCGTGCAGCAAGCCTATGACGCGCGCTTCGGGCAGCAAGTGGTGTTGCATCAAAGCGTGGCCCCGCGTACCGAAATCGCCAAACCCCGCGTGCGCTTTCAGGCGGTGTGGTTCGGCGCTAATCCCTACGTCGTGAATGAAAGCGGCAAGCGTTTGTACCCCGGCGCGGCGCTGGCCGATGACTGGATGCTGGAGCGCATCGAAAACAACCAGGTGATTCTCGCCCGGGGTGAAGACAGGTTCACGTTCACCCTATGAGAATCGACCCGCGTCCTGCGTTACCGGTCACGGCCGACAAAACGGCAGGGGTGCAGGCGCTCCAGCCGGCAGCTCATCGCCAGGGCGCTCGTTTCGAAGCCGTCCTGAGTAAGCGCGAGGTCGCGGCCCGTCGCTCATTGCGCAGCGATGTCGAGCAGTCATCGAACGCCGCTGGCATCAGCGCCGAGCTGTTCGGCAGCACCCGTTCGCTGGAAATTCTGGAGTACGTACTGGACAGCGTGTTGCCCGCCCTGGACGCCGAGCCCGAGATAAAGGCGCTGGCCCACGAACTGATCAGCGAGGAAATCGACATGCGCCGCACACTTGAGCAACAGCGCGCCGAGGTGCAGGCCTGATGCCGGGGCAACGCCTTCATCGCGAAGACCAGGACGCCGTCGAGTTGCTCAAGGGCATGGGCGAACTGTACCGCCGTGGCGGTCAATCCCGGCGCGGGCTGGTCATGCTGCTGATTGCGGCGCACCTCTCGCCCCGTGATCCGCTGCTGTTGCGCAACCTGGCAATGGCATTTACCGACAGCGGCCAGCCGGACCGAGCCTTGAGCGCGCTGGACCGGTTGGTGGACGAGGAGGGTGAAACCCCCGGCGTGCTGCTGTTGCGCAGTCGTGCATTGTGGGCAGCGGCCCGAAGGGAAGAGGCGCGGCAGTGCTTCAAACATTACCTGGCCGCCCGGAGAGCCGCGCAATGATGCCGATCATGAACCGCCTCAACGCCCTGGCCCGTATGGCCGCCAAGCGCAGTGACGTGATCATTGTCGCGTTCATGCTGATGGCCATCGTGATGATGATCATCCCGTTGCCGACCTGGCTGGTTGATGCGCTGATCGGCCTGAACATCTCGCTGAGCATCCTGATCCTGATCGTCGCTTTTTACATTTCCCACTCGGTGGAGTTCTCGGCACTGCCGCCGCTGATCCTGCTGAGCACACTGTTTCGCCTGTCGCTGTCGATCACCACCACGCGCCTGATCCTGCTGGACGGCAACGCCGGGCACATCGTCAAAGCGTTCGGGGACTTTGTCATCGCAGGGCAAGTGGTGGTCGGACTGGTGGTGTTTCTGATCATCACGGTTGCGCAGTTTGTGGTGATCACCAAAGGCGCCGAGCGGGTGGCTGAAGTGGCGGCGCGCTTCACCCTCGACGCGATGCCCGGCAAACAGATGAGCATCGATAACGACCTGCGCAATGGTGACATCGATCAGCCTGAAGCCCGTCGCCGCCGCTCGCGCCTTGAGCGTGAAAGCCAAATGTTCGGCGCCATGGACGGTGCGATGAAGTTCGTCAAAGGCGATGCGATTGCCGGGCTGGTGATTCTGTCGGTGAACCTGTTGGGCGGCATGCTGATCGGCATGCTCGAACGCGGTATGTCCTTCGGCGATGCAGTGCACACCTACTCGCTGCTGACAGTGGGCGATGGACTGATCGCGCAGATCCCGGCGCTGTTGATTTCAGTGGCAGCCGGAACGGTGGTCACCCGCGTCAACAGCGATAACGTTGAAGGCAACCTGGGCACCGAGATCCTTCAACAGCTGGGTGCCAGCCACATGGCGTTGGGTTTGACGGCGTTGATTCTGCTGGGCGTCGCATGGCTGCCAGGTTTTCCGGCGCTGGTTTTCATCGCGCTTGCGGCGGTTTTCGGGGTGGCGGCGTTGACGATGTATCGACGTGGCCAGATTGCCGAGGTCGTGCCGACTCAGGACATGGTCCAGGCATCGGAGTCTGATTTGCCGGTGCCCGAGCAACCGCAACTGCTGGCCAAACCGCTGGACAGCCGCCTGCTGCTGAGCCTGGGGTCCGCACTGGCCCGGGCCGCGCCCGAGCATCCGCTGCAGCAGCGAATCGAATCGCTGTGTCATGAGATTCGCAGCGATCTGGGCATCGAAGTTCCGCTTCCCGATCTCTACCTTGACCCTGCCATGACGGGCAACCGGTTTGTCATTGAGCTGGAAGGCGTGCCGGTCAGTGAGGGGGAGTTGCCTGCCGATTGCCTGCTGCTCAAAGACGATCCGGTGCATGTGCAACTGCTCGACATCCCGACGCTGGAAGCCGACTCCCCGTTGAGTCGTCGGCCTGCGCACTGGATCGAGCGGCATCATCAGGACAGCTTGCAGGAGGCGGGTGTCGGCTTTCTTCAGACTGACGAAGTGCTGCGCGCCGTGGTCGACCGCACCCTGCGCCGTTATGCCGCCGACTTTCTCGGCATTCAGGAAACCCGCGCGATTCTGGAGCGCATGGAAGGGACCTACGGCGAGCTGGTCAGGGAAGTGCTGCGCATCGTGCCTTTGCAGCGCATCGCCGAGGCGCTGCGGTTGCTCGTCGCCGAAGGTGTCTCGATACGCAATCAGCGTGCGCTGCTCGAAGCGATGGTCGAGTGGGGCGCTCGCGAAGCCGATGCAGCACGTCTGGCCGAGCAACTGCGGGCGGCGCTCGCCCGCCAGATCAGCCACCAGTTTGCTGACCGCAACCGGGTTATCAGTGCATTCGTGCTGGCGCCTGCGCTGGAAGAACAGCTGCGGTCCGGTTTGCGCCGTCAGGAAAACAATCGTGACTCGCTGCCCGAGAGCAGTAATCGTGCACTGCTGACGCAATTGCGGCAGGCCAGTGAACGCCTGCCGGACGAGGACCAGACGGTGTTGCTGGTGCACCCCGAATTGCGTCGCGGTATGCGCCGTCTTGTGGTGCGCGGAGAACTGGAGCTGGCTGTGCTGTCGTTCCGCGACCTGGCCGGTGAATACAACTTGCAGGCCGTCGGCACCATCAGCCTGACCGAGATCACCAACCGCCGCTCAGCCAGCGGCGTTCCCATTACTTCCATGGCGACTGCCTCATGACGTGTACTCCGCTGTTTCGCTCGCACGCCGTCTTCGGTTTGTGGATGGCTGCCGTTGCAGCGCTGATGCTGCCCGTGATTGCCTGCGCCCAGAACATCGCCAAAGGCAGCACCGGCACCATCGACCTGGCATCGGGCGAGGGGCGCATCCTCAACTTCAAGGCGCCGGTGGATTCAGTGCTGGTCGCTGAACCTGGCATTGCCGATTTGCAGGTGGTCTCCCCGGGGGTGATTTACGTGTTCGGTAAAGCGCCAGGGCAGACTAGCCTGATTGCCCTTGGCCCCGATGGCGAGCAACTGGCGGCCTTGAGCCTTGCGGTCAGCAGCGGCACGCAGGCGGTCAGTCGTCCGTTGAAGACGATGAACCCCGGCAGCAGCGTGCAGATCAGCGGTGCCGGCAATCGGGTCATGGCCAAAGGCAGTGCCAAGAGCGTGGGTGAGGCGACCGACCTGAACGCCCTGCTCGGTACCGAAGGGCAGGAATTCAAAACCGCGATCAACGGTGCGTCCTACGAAGGTTCGGCACAGGTCAATATCCGCGTGCGGTTTGCCGAAGTGTCGCGGTCAGAGCTGCTGCGCTATGGCGTGAACTGGAATGCGCTGTTCAACAACGGCACCTTTTCATTCGGCCTGCTGACCGGCGGCGCACTGGCGGCGGACGCGGCCAGCGGAGCGTCTAACGTGGTGAGCGCCGGCCTCGCATCAGGCAACGTCAATATCGACGCGATGCTTGAGGCGCTGCAAAGCAACGGCATTCTCGAGATCCTCGCCGAGCCCAATATCACCGCCATGACTGGCCAGACGGCAAGCTTTCTGGCCGGCGGTGAAGTGGCCGTGCCGGTCCCGGTCAACAGCGATCTGGTGGGCATCGAATACAAGCAATACGGCGTGTCGCTGTTGTTCAGTCCGACCGTACTCCCCAATGACCGCATCGCCCTGCAAGTGCGTCCCGAAGTCAGCAGCCTGATGGGCTCCAGCACCGTCAGTGTGGGTGGCTATCAGGTGCCTTCGTTCCGGGTACGCCGTGCTGACACCCGCGTCGAAGTCGGCAGCGGCCAGACCTTCGCCATCGCCGGACTGTTCCAGCGTGAAAGCAGCCAGGACGTCGAGAAGGTGCCGATGCTGGGTGACATGCCGATCCTCGGCAATCTGTTCCGCTCCAAACGCTTCCAGCGCAACGAAACCGAGCTGGTGATTCTCATCACGCCTTACCTGGTGCAGCCGGTCCGGTCCCGAACACTCGCCACGCCACTGGACGCCCGCCCCGAAGCCGCCACCACAGCTTCGGCGGGGCCGCGCAACGGCGGCATGTTCGGCTTCTACATGAATTGACCCAAGGAGCAACCATGAATCGTGCATTGTCATCGCTGCTGCTGGCCGGGGTCTTTCTGGTGACGCTGACTGGCTGCAAGACTCACCTGGACCCTGCGTCGTATTCGCCGGATTACCAGGCGCTGAAACGTGCTGACGGCCGGGTCGAACTGATTCCCGTGGAATGCCTGAAACCGTCCCCCGAGGACCAGTTTGGCGTCGACGAAGAAGAATACGTGCCTTTGCTGCCCCCCGGCTGCGCCAACAACCTCACGCTGCTGCAGATGGTTGAACAGCGTGGGGATCTGATGCAGGGCAGGGCGAGTGGGGCGACGATGGCCGCGCCAGTTGGGCGTGCGGCGCAGGTGTACATCGACGGCTACGACCGCGAGGAACTGCGCCGCAGACTGACCGAGCAGCAGGCCAAAGCCGACAAGCAGGAGGGGCAATGACCGGCGTGCAATCAGTGGGTATCGATCAGGCCCAGTTCGCGGGCCTGGGCCTGCGGGTCTTTGATCGCCTTGATGCGGCGGGCCTCGGTGAGCAGCGTTTTGCGCTCGGCGTCGGGAATGTCATCCAGCGTCAGCGCCCGGATGTCTTTTTCGCGTCCGGCGAGCACGGTGATCAACAGCTCGTTGCGTTGGTGCCGGGGCAGCGCCCGCGCCGATTCGCTCACCGTACGAATACTGTCCAGCGCCAGTTGCGGCTTGTCGCCCAGGGCGTAGGCCAGCGCAAGGTTGCATCGGGTGTCCAGATCGTTGGGCGCCAGCGCGAGGCTCTTGCTGAAGGCGGCCTGCGCAGCGTCGGCCTGGCCACGCAATATCTGGGCAATGCCCAGCCGGTTGAAGGCTTGGGGTTGGTTGGGTTGTGCACTGGCCTGGGTCAGCACGGTCACTGCTCGGTCCAGCTTGCCCTGACGCAGTTGCGCCGTGCCCAGACCCAGCAACGCGGCGGCGCTGTCGGGCGCAAGCTCCAGCGCTTGCTGATAGGCGCGCTCGCTACCTCGCGCATCACCGCTGGCCAGTCGCATTTCGCCCAGTTTCAGCCAGGCGTCCAGTTGCGCTTGCGGCTGCTGGGTGGCCTTCTCGTAAAGCCCGGCAGCGGTCACGGTATCGCCACGGCTTTCCAGATCAGCCGCCAGGTGCATGAAGCGTTCATAGCTGCTGTCGGAGGCGGGCTGAGTGGCGCAGGACGCCATCGTGACACCGGCGAGCAACATCAACGTGGAGGCAAAACGGCTGGGCATAGACAAGGCTCTTTGGTCGAGGACGGCGGGGCATTTCATCAGTCAGTGGCACAAGCTCCAGCGGTTGTTGGCTCGAAACGGCCCGCCCGACTGGCCCGCCATTTTATCCACTTGAAGCCTAATAGCGACCCTTATGTGCGCGGGATTTCGCCTGCAGTTACCGGGCTTGAATCGACGTTGGGGGGCCGCCGCCATGGGTGAACGCAGCCTCATGAAACTGACCTTATGGCTGCTGCTGACCGTGCTGACGTCGACGGGGGTGCGGGCTGAAGACGGGCCGGCCAGCGACGATCCGAACTGGTTCGCCGAGCCCTACGCTTACGTGCTGGTCGAACAGGACGTGCGCGCAGCACTGGAAGAGTTCGGTCACAACCTGGGCCTGATCGTGGTCATGTCGGACAAGGTGCGCGGCAAATCCCGCAGCAGTGTCCGGGGCGAATCGGCGGGGGATTTCCTCACGCAGCTGTGTGATACCAACGGCCTGAGCTGGTATTTCGACGGCAACATTTTGTACCTGAGCGCCGACGCGGAAACCGGTACGCGGTTGTTCAAGGCTCAAGCGCAAAACCTCGAACAGCTTGAAGACTATCTGGCCAGTCTGGACGTGTACGGCAAGCAGATGTCCACCCGGGCTAGTCCCGATGGCGACGAGCTGTTCGTCTCAGGCCCCCCGGCTTATCTGAACATGGTTCAACAGCATGTCGATCACCAGCAACGCCCCGTCGCTACGCCTGTTGCGCGAGAGCGCGGCGTGCGGGTGTTCCGTGGCGGCGTGGTCACCACTGAAGCGAGCAACTGAACCTGCGGCAAAAACAACAGCACCTTAAAACCACTGGTAAGGAGCAATACGATGTCAGTCAGCCCTATCGACAGCACCACCAGCGTCACCACCACCCCGGAAGCGCAGTTCAATGCGGCGGTGGATAAGTCCAAGACCGAGATGAGCGATGACGAGCTCACCGAGGCCCTGATTACTCAGGCTGTGACCATTGGCGGGCAGTTCATCATCATGCCCAAGGCGCAGGAAATGTTGAACGAAGCCCAGTCGTCCGAAGACGACGAAGAATAGGCCAGCGCCATGACTGCAAGTCTCGCAGCACCTGCCACGGCGGCATTGCCGCCGTCAGGAGGGCCCGGTGGTTTACAGGGCTCTCAGAACCTCTTCGAGCACATGGCCGGTAATGCCAAAGGCATGCCTGAAGGCGCCAGCCCCCATCAGATCGGCGATGGGTTGATGGAGCGCCTGAACGGCTTCATCGACCGTTCTAGAAGTTTTTCCGAACGCGCTGATGTACTGACCAACGGCTCTGCCCCCGGCGCTGCTTCGGGCCCGGGCAGTACACCCGCGACGGCCGGCGCAGAGAAACCTGCGTCTGCGCAGAACCTGGCGAGCAATGGCGCGCCCGCTAAAAAAGTCGGCGAGCAGCAGGTCGATCAGATCGTCCATTCGCTGGGCAAGATGTTCGATTACTCCATCGAAACGCAGATGGTGGTACGCGGCGCGACGCAGATTTCCGGCTCAGCCAACACGCTTTTGAAAGGTCAATAATCCATGCCCAACCGTTGTCGAGCCGTGCGTTTGATGATCGTCGTCGCCCTCGCCGGGTTATTGCAGGCCTGCGACATTGACCTGTACACCAACCTGGACGAGCGCGAGGCCAACGCCATGGTTGCCGTGTTGTTGCGCGATGGCGTCCCGGCTTCGCGCAAGGTTCAGGACAACGGCCAGCTGACTGTAGTGGTGGACGAGAAACGCTTTGCTCAAGCCATGTCGCTGCTCGATGACGCCGGCCTGCCGGGCCAGTCGTTTTCCAACATGGGTCAGGTTTTCAAGAGCAATGGTCTGGTGTCTTCACCGGTTCAGGAGCGGGCGCAAATGGTCTATGCCCTGAGCGAGGAGCTGTCGCACAGCGTCTCGGAAATCGACGGCATCATCTCGGCCCGGGTGCATGTGGTACTGCCGGACAACGACCTGCTCAAGCGAGTGATTTCACCTTCCTCGGCGTCGGTGCTGGTGCGTTACGACCCGGCCACTGACATCAACCAGTTGATCCCGCAAATCAAGACCCTGGTTGCCAACGGTATTTCCGGCCTGAGCTACGAAGGTGTTTCGGTGACTGCGGTCAAGGCTGCGGTTGCCAAAAGCCGCGCCAGCGCTCAGCCCCGTCTGGCGAGCTTCCTGGGGTTATGGATGCTGGAAGACAACGTCCCTCAGGCGCGCTTGATGTTCGGTCTTTTGCTGCTCTGCACCCTGGGTCTGGGTGGCGTGCTTGGCTGGCAGCAATGGCAGCGGCGCCGGGCTCACGCGGTGTATGTGCTGGATGATGCGGCATGACGGCAGAGTTGAGTCATCAGCAACACGCCTGGCAGGCATTGCTCAAGCAGCCGTTGGCCTTTGTCGCGCCGCGACACCTGCGTGAGTGCTGGCCGCAGACGCTGACCGATCAACAACACTGGGCGCTGTGCACGACGGTGCGTTTTGAAGATCGCGTGTTGCAGCTGTTGATGGCGCATTTTCAGTTGCAGCCACTGGGTCAGGTGCAACCGCCTGATGACCAGGATTTGCCCGTGCTGCTTTTGTCTGCGCAGGCGTTCAAGCGCTTGCCGCGTGCGTGCGGCGCGATCTGGCACGCAGCCACCCTGAGCGGTGAAATCCGTAGCGAAGTCGTGGGTCAGTTGCGCACGGCACTGGGCAGCGATGTGTTTGCGCTGGCCTTGGCGCACCGCTCGCTGGCGGGCGCTGCCGATCTGTTGCGCCAACCCGCCGACTTGATCGAAGCCATCGACCGCGACGGCGCCCGCTGCGTGTCGGCCTGGTTGCAACATCAGCCCGAGGGCCTGCGTGACTGGCTGCGCCTGCGGCTTGAGCTTCCCCACCTCGACAGCCCTCCGGTCAGCGGCGGGCAGGCGGTCACCGACCTGACCCTCGTACGTCGCGCCGCTGCGGCGTTTGAACCCGTCGCCGAGGAGATCCCCGGATGAGTGAATTACCCGCCCGTCCTGCATCGCGCATTCTTCGCGCCGAGCAGGCAGACCTCTGGATCGATGGCTATGCCTTCGTGCGCGCTGCCCGTTCAGAGGCGCAAAGCATCCGTGACGACAGCACGCAGTGGCTGGAACAGGCGCGTCAGGAGGGTTTCGAAAAAGCCCGCCAACAGGGTGCCGAGGAAGTCAGTGCCTTGCTGGTCGAGACCTCATTGAAAGTCGAGACCTGGCTGGCGGGCCTTGAGGCGTCGCTGGCCGATCTGGCCTTGAACATCGTGCGCGAGGTGCTCGATGACATGGACAATGCCGAGCGCGTCGTGTCTTGCACCCGCAAGGCGCTGACTGCGTTTCGTCAGGACCAGGCCTTGACTCTGTTCGTGCCTCGGCTGGAGGTTGATGCCGTGCGGCGGCGCCTCAAATCAGAACTCGATAGCTTGCCTGTGTTGACGGTCGAGTCCGACGATCAATTGCAGCCGGGTCAGGCGCGCTTGAGCAGCCCGGTCGGTTCGGTGGAATTGGGACTGGAGGCGCAATTGAGCAATCTGCGCCGCAGCCTGTTGCCGTTTGCCGAGGAGCCCTCGACTTGAGCACTGATCTGCACGCCATCCTGCCGCGTCTGACCGAACGCCTGAGTGAGGCCCGGCTGCGACCGATGAAAGGCACCGTGCGCAGTATTCGCGGCGTGCTGTTGCGCGCCAGCGTTGCCGGTGTGCGTATCGGTGAGCTGTGCCAATTGCGCGATCCGAGCAGCGGCCGCAACCTCGCCGCAGAGGTCATCGGCTTTGAGCAGGATGAAGCGATTCTGTCGCCAATCGGCTCGATGCAGGGCCTTTCGACCCGCACCGAAATCATCGCCACTGGCGAAACCCTGGGCGTCAGCGTGGGGGATGCACAGTTGGGCCGGGTGATCAGCCCCATGGGCGACTTTCTCGACGGCGACGGCATTGCGCCTGTGGCCGTGATGCGCCGCTACCCACTGCACGCAGAACCCCCCGCGCCGTTTTCCCGACAACTGATCGTCAAACCGATGTCCCTCGGCGTGCGTTCCATCGACGGCTTGTTAACCCTGGCCCAAGGGCAACGCATGGGTATTTTCGGTGAGCCGGGCGTGGGCAAATCGTCGCTGTTGGCGAGCATTGTGCGCCACACCGATGCCGACGTGATCGTCATTGGCCTGATCGGCGAGCGCGGCCGGGAGGTGCGCGAGCTGCTGGATGTGCAGCTGGATGCCCAGGCGCGTGCGCGCACGGTCGCGGTGGTCGCCACGTCTGATCGTCCGGCGGCCGAACGAGTACGCGCGGCGTTCGTTGCCACCGCGCTGGCGGAGTACCACCGGGATCAAGGCCGCAATGTGCTGCTGTTGATGGACAGCCTCACGCGCTTTGCCCGTGCGCAACGGGAAATCGGACTGGCCGTTGGCGAGCCGCCGACCCGGCGCGGTTACCCGCCGTCGTTTTTTTCCGCGTTGCCGCGCTTGCTGGAGCGGGCGGGCCCCGGCCCGGTCGGCAGCATCACCGCGCTCTATACCGTGCTGACCGAAGGCGATGCGTCCATGGACCCGGTGGCAGAAGAAGCGCGCTCGATTCTCGACGGGCACATTGTGCTCAGCGCCGAACTGGCTCAGCGCAACTATTTCCCGGCGGTGGACGTGCTGCGCAGCCGCAGTCGCTTGATGGACCAGGTGTCCAGTGAGGAACAAAGGCGCCTGGCCATGCGTATTCGCGAACTCATGGCGCGGCGCACTGAAATCGAAATGCTCATCCGCGTGGGTGAGTACGCGGCCGGCAGCGATCCCTTGGCCGACGAGGCGATTGCGAGGCATGACGCGATTGAAGGGTTTTTGCGTCAAGCAGCCAACGAGCCGAGCAGCGCGGCGCAAACGCTTAATCTGATGCGCAAGGTATTGGCATGAACAGGTTGGAAGCTCAATGAAAACCGACGATTTACGCAGTCTGCAAGCGTTGCGGCAGTTGCGCGAACAGCGCGCGTCCAGCCAGTTGGCCGCCCAGCAACAGCGCTGCCGCGACACCCACGATGCCCTTGATGACGCTAAAGAGAAATTGCGCCTGCATCGTGAATCCGTCGCGCTCAAAGCCGAGAAAATCTACGGCACGTTCAGCCAGGGGTTGTCGATCAATGCCTGGCACGCGGCGCAGGAACAGTTGAATGACCTGGCCGACAGTCAGCGACAACTGGAGGGGTCCGTCGAGCAGACGGCGCACACCCTTGATGCCCAGGAGCGCGAGCGCGAGGTGTTTCGTGCAGCGCGCCTGGCCCGTCAGCGGCAGGCCGAGGCGTGCGAGTCCCTGCTCGATGACCGGCTGCGAAGTGAGCGTCGGGCCGGAGAGCATCGGGACGATGCCGACGATATACCTGTGGCTGCGCCGGGGGGCGTCGCATGACCTGTCGCGAGGCTGAGCCCTCGGCGCTGGACTGGCTGCAGACATACGACCCGCAGTGGACCGACCTGCATAACCGGCTTCATCAACATCGCCAGCCTTGGCAGGGGCAGTTCCTCGACCAGCCCATCAGCGTGCAATGGAGCACGGCCATACAGGCCGCCGAACCGGTGTTCGATATTCATCTTGCGCTGGGTGAGACCACCGTGGTGCTGCAAATGCCAGCTCAGGCGCTGGAAGCCCCAGGGCTGGCCGGTCATGAGCCTGAAGCCCTCGAAGGGTTGGCTGGCTCGATGCTGTTGGAGTTGGCGTTGCTCAGCCTGATCGAGCCACTGGAGCAACTGAGCGGGCATTCGATCAGGGTGCTTGATCAGTCCGGCAGCGCTGATGCTGCAACTATTTCTGCCGCCTTTCCGTTGACGTTGATGCTGCGCGTGCAGCTCGCTCAGGGCTCGCCCTGGACGCTCCCGCTGCGCATGAACGCCGAGTCAGCGAGCTTGATCGCCGGACTGATCGATCAATACGTCACGCCGACACCTCAACCTGTGGCAGCGGTTCGCGTACCGCTGACGGTTGACAGCGGCGAGGCGCAGTTGAGCCTGGCGGAGCTGCGCAGTCTGCGCCCCGGCGATGTGCTGATGCTCGACGACTGGCCTGCCGCCCAGGTTCGGCTGGTGCTGGCGCATCGACTGCAAGCCCGAGCCGACCGCAAGGGCGACACCCTGATCCTCCTTGAATCCTTGACCGCCGTGAACTTTTTAAAGGAAGCCCCTATGACTGAAACTGCTGTCGCGCCCAGCCCGGATGCCACGCTGGACGAGTTGCCACTGACCGTGGTGTGTCAGGTCGGCAGTGTGGAAATGTCGTTGGCGCAATTGCGTGAACTGGGGGCCGGGAGTCTGCTGCCGCTGGCGCCACGGCTGCACGATGGCGTTGACTTGATGGTCAATGGCCGTCGCGTCGGCCAGGGGCAACTGGTCAAAATCGGCGACGGCCTGGGTGTGCGTCTGCTGAGCTTTGCCAGCGCATGAATGGCTATCAGCCCAACCTGATTGAAATCATTCTGGTCGTTGCCACCATCGGGCTTATCCCGCTGGCGGTGGTGACGCTGACCGGTTTCATGAAGATTTCCGTGGTGCTGTTTCTGATACGTAACGCCTTGGGCGTGCAACAGACGCCGCCCAATCTGGTCTTGTACGGCATCGCGCTGATTCTGTCGGTGTACGTGACCACGCCGCTGATGGGGGACATGTACCGGCAGGTGGAAGGCCGCGACCTGAACATCGAAAACGTCGAGCAACTCAGGGAATTCGGTGATGCGCTCAGGCCGCCGCTGCAGGCGCACCTGGCGCGGTTTGCCAATGAGAGCGAGCGCGGCTTCTTCGTTCAGGCCACCGAAACCATCTGGTCCCCGGAAGCCCGCGCTGACCTGCGCGATGACGACCTCGTGGTGCTGGTGCCGGCCTTCGTCAGTTCGGAGCTGACCCGCGCTTTTGAAATCGGCTTTCTGCTGTACATCCCGTTTCTGGTGGTGGACTTGCTGGTGGCCAACGTGTTGATGGCCATGGGCATGTCGATGGTCTCACCGACGCTCATTTCGATACCGCTCAAGATATTCCTCTTCGTCGCGTTGAGCGGTTGGTCGCGCTTGATGCACGGCCTGATTCTTAGCTACGGGTGATCTCATGGGGCAGGACGTTTTTCTATCGCTGATGAACAAAGCGCTGATGACGGTGTTGTTGCTGTCGGCACCCGCATTGGGGGTGGCAATTGTTGTGGGCTTGAGCGTCGGCCTGTTGCAGGCCCTCACGCAGATTCAGGACCAGACCTTGCCGCAAGTGGTGAAGCTGGTCGCTGTGCTGCTGGTGATCGTATTCGTCGGCCCGCTGCTCGCCAGCCAGGTGGCGGAGTTGGGCAGCGAAGTGCTGGATAACTTCCCGTTGTGGACGCGCTGACCCGGTATGGATGCCAATGTCGCCAACGCCTTTCTTGAAGTGGCGTATCCGGTCATCAGTTCGGCGGCGCTGGCGGCCAGCCGTGCCATGGGTGTGGTGGTCATCACCCCGGCGTTCAATCGACTGGGGCTGACGGGCATGATCCGTGGCTGTGTCGCGGTGGCGATCGCGATCCCGATGTTTGTTCCGGTGTTCGCGTCTTTTACGGCGCTGCCTGAGCACGGCAGCTTTTTTCTCGCCGGTTTGATGATCAAGGAAATGTTGATCGGCGTGCTCATCGGCCTGTTGTTCGGCATCCCGTTCTGGGCGGCGGAGGTGGCGGGGGAACTGGTCGATCTGCAACGCGGCTCGACCATGGCGCAGTTAGTCGACCCCTTGTCCTCGGGGGAGTCCAGCGTCATGGCGACGCTGCTTACGGTGATGCTGATTGCGCTGTTCTTCATGTCCGGCGGTTTCATCATGATGGTCGACGGCTATTACCACAGCTATCAGCTATGGCCGGTCACGGCCTTCACGCCGCTGTTTGCCAGTTCGGCACTCATGGCTGTGTTGTCGATCCTCGACCAGGTGATGCGCGTGGGCGTGATCATGGTCTCCCCGCTGATCATCTGCCTGCTGGTCACAGACCTGATGCTGGCGTACCTCTCGCGGATGGCGCCCAGCCTGCACATTTTCGACATGTCGCTGCCAGTGAAAAACCTGTTCTTCACTGTGCTGATGGTGATCTACATCGGCTTCCTCATCCCGGTGATGCTCGATCAGTTGGGCGAATTTCGGGGTACTGTGGAATTCCTAAAAACTCTGGCTGGTTCCCTGTGAACCTTCAATCAGTGCAGGCCCTGCATGGGCGATAGCAGCGAAGAGAAATCCCAGCCGGCCACGGACAAGAAGCTGCGTGATGCCCGGCAAAAAGGACAGGTCGCCAAGAGCCAGGATCTGGTGTCCGGGATGGTCATCCTGTTCTGTACGTTATGCATTTCGATCCTGTTGCCCAAGGCTCAGGCGCAGGTTGTGGCGCTGCTGGACATGGTCGCGCTGATCTATATCGAGCCGTTTCACACGGTCTGGCCAAGGGTTCTGGACACCGCTGAACAGCTGGTGCTGACCATCACATTACCGGTGGTGTCGGTCACGGTGGGGGTGGTGATCCTGACCAACATCGTCACCATGCGTGGCGTGGTGTTTTCCGTAGAACCGATCAAGCCCGACTTCAAGCGCATCAACCCGGCGGAAGGCTTCAAGCGAATTTTCTCGATGCGCAGCTTCGTCGAGTTCCTCAAGGGGTTGGTCAAGCTGCTGTTGCTGGCGCTGGCGTTTTATGTGGTCGGGCGCCATGCGTTGCAGGCGTTGATGGAGTCATCGCGGTGTGGTGCCGGGTGCATCGAATCGACGTTTTATCTGGTGCTCAAACCGCTGATGTTGACCGTACTCGCGGCGTTTCTGCTGGTCGGTGGCGTTGATGTGCTGATGCAGCGCTGGCTGTTTGGACGCGACATGAAAATGACCCTCAGCGAGCAGAAGCGCGAGCGCAAGGACGTGGACGGCGACCCGTTGATCAAGAGCGAACGCCAGCGTCAAAGGCGAGAGATGCAAGCGCTGGCCACCAAGCTGGGTTTGGGGCGCGCCTCCTTGATGATCGGCACGGCCGACAGTTGGGTGGTGGGTGTGCGCTATGTGCGGGGCGAAACGCCGGTGCCGGTTGTCGTTTGCCGCGCAGAACCTCAGGAAGCCCCGGCGCTGTTGGCGCAGGCCGCTGCGCTGGGTATTGCCCACGGCATGGACCCCAAGCTGGCCGCCGAAATCGCGCGCCGCGCCGTCCCCGGCGATCCCGTGCCGGACCACACCTTCCAGGCCGTGGCCGACATGCTGGTGGCGGCGCGTTTGATTTGAGGCGTCTGGTGTTGGGGCCGCTGCGCAGCCCATCGCGGCCTCGCATTGCTCGTGCGCTCCTACAGGATTTTGCGGCGTACTTGGGGAGTTTGATTTTGGCCAAATGCGGCGCCACCGGATGTCGACTCTGCCGGAGGCGTGGGAGCGTGGCTTGTGTCTGGGCCGCACTCGGACGATCTGCCGGGGTCGAGGCCGACCGCGCAGCGGCAGCAAATCCTGCGCTTCCACAGTTCAGCTTCCGCTCGAACATGCCAGATCCGACTCCCGTGAATCGGCCGCCTGCAAACGCGCCAGGTCTGCGGCGATGCGGGCCGACCAGAAACTCGCACCCTGTGTGTGCGCCTCTTGCTGCGCGTCTCGCAGCACGCGGTGCGCCAGCGGCAGTTGGGCTCGTCCTTGTTTGAGGAGCAACTGCGCCTTGATGCGCAGCAGCTCCGGAACGAACCACCGCTCTTCACGGTTGCGAGCGGTCTGCAGGGTTTGGTCGATGATCTCCAGCCCCCGCTTCTCTAACCCAAGCATTACCAGCCCCTGGGCATATTCGCTGCGAATCAGGCTGTAGAGCGGGCTGCCACCCTGATCCTGCAATTGCTCCAGCACTTCGCCCAAACGGGGCACGCCGTCTTCGTAGGCGCCTTGGCGAATCAGCAAAATATATTCGAAGCACCGGGTGAACTGGCGCCATAGATACAGTTCATGGCCTGCCATGCTGTCTTGCAGGACCGCCAGGTAATAGCGGGTTTTTTGCAATTGCCCGACCAGCAATGTCGTCGGGATCGCGCTGAGGCATAGCGTGTACCAAAGCGTGGCCGGATGATTGAGACTGATGGCCTGACTGACATTCTTTTCAAGCGTCAGCAGGGCAGGGCCGACGTCTCCCTGTAACAGATGAATTTGTGCCTTGAGCGACTGCGCGGCGATGCGTTGATCGAAATGCAGGTCTATCAGGTGCGTGTTGGCCGACAGCGGTGAGCTCAGCGCTTCGATCACCGTATGCCGCGCCTCATCGAGTCGGCCCATGTGGAACAGCGCGTTGGCCCGCATCCGCAGGCCCAGCAACTGACGCTCGCCGTGCTCGGAACGTCGGCTCAAATTCACGTACTGCTCCGCGAGGTCGAGCGCGGCGACGTACTGGTTACCGCAACTGCGGTCATTCCACTGGCCCCACAAGGCGCGCAGTTGATGTTCGGTGTCCCCCAATGCCCTGGCATCGGCGCTGACCTGCAACCACGCCTCACGAATTTTTGCGCCACCGCCGAAGGTCAGCACCATGACGCTGGCGGAGACGGTCAGCAACATCATGCGCTGGCGCTGTTCGATGGGCGCTATCTCAGAGCTTGATTGCAGCCCGCGGCTGACCCAGTCATAGCATTCGCCAGTCAACGTAAGACGCAGCCAGAGCGGGACGCTGACCAGCGTCAATTCCACCGCCAGTCCTCGGTCGCCACGTGGGGAGTACGCCCACTCCAGCGCTGCCCGAACGCTGTCCACTTGCGTGGCGTAATGGGCCAGCCACGCTTGCGGGGTGGTTTTGACGAGGTTCTGCACCGACGTCTTGAGTTCATTCAGCGTCCAGTTGGCGTGGCGCAGCGCGGTGACATCGGTTTCAACATGATCGCTGAGTTTTTGCGCTGCATAGAGGCGAGTGGTTTCCAGCAGCCGGTAACGTTTTGCCGATCCCTGATCGAGTGCAATGACCAGCGACTTGTCCATCAGGCTTTCCACCCGTTGCGCCGAATCCTGAGCATCGATGTCGATGACAGCCTGTACAGCCCGCAAAGTAAAAGGTCCGTTGAACACTGACAGCTGCCGAAGCATCGCCTGTTCCTGGGGCGACAGCATCGCGTAAGTCCAGTCCAGTGCTGCACTCAGCGTGCGGTGGCGGGGCAGCGCCGTACGCCGTCCCGTCATTTGCAGGCGGAAGCTGCCATCGAGCATTTCCACCAGCTCACTGATGCCGAAGGCCCTGACCCGCGCCGCTGCGATTTCGATGGCCAGCGCATTGCCGTCCAGCTTGCGACAAATGGCAGCTGCGGCCTGAGCGTCCTGATCGCTGAAAACGTAACTCAGGTCATGGGCAGCAATGCGCTCGACCAACAACTCGATCGCCGCAAAGCCCAATGCTTGTGTTGCACTGAGTTCGGTCTGCTGCGCAGGAAAAGCCAGCGGGGCAAGGTCATGCACGAACTCGCCCTCGGCACGCAGCGGTTCGCGGCTGGTCACCAACACTGAGCAGTAAGCGGCGTTACGCAGGATTGTTTCTATCGCATCGGCGGTGTCTTCCAGAACGTGTTCGCAGTTGTCCAGAATCAACAACGTCTTGCTGCCCACCAGACTCCCGGCAATGACCTGTAACGGATCTTCGGTGGTGCAGTCGATGCCCAAGGCGGCGGCGATCACCACGTGCACCAGCTGACCACGACTCACCGGCGCAAGATCGATGAAGCTGATCCCGTCAGGAAACTGCGGCAACATGCGCTCGGCCAGTGCCCGGGCTACAGTGGTTTTGCCGGTGCCGGCATGCCCGGTGATGGTGACGAAGCGACGCAGCTCAAGCTGGGTTTCGAGAAACCCCAGCAGAGAATCCCGACCAAAAACAGGTCGCATTATCGTGTTTTGTTGTTCGGTGCCCGGTTGCCGTACGGGCGGCTCTCGGCCAATCAGCGGCGGCTGGGCGGCCATTGGGGGCGCGCTGATCGGCGCGACGAAACGATAGCCTCGCCCCGGAACGGTCACGATGCAGCCGAACTCTGCGTTGTCACCCAGTGCCCGACGCAATGTCAGGATTTGCGCCCGCAGGTTGCATTCCTCGACGACCAACCTGGGCCAGGCCAGGGCAAGCAGTTCGGACTTGTCGAGCAATTCCCCTGCGCGGGTTGCCATGCCGATCAACAAAAGCATCGCTCGGCTGCCCAAAGGGACGGGTTCCCCGTGCTTGAACAGCAGATGCTGCTGGGGCAATAGGACAAAAGGGCCGAAACAGATGGCGTCCTCGAAGCCCACACCGGGACGGCCGCCCTCGGTGAGTGCATTTTCGGACATGTGGCTGTCGAAATTCATCGCGTACCTTTAGGAATGAGGTCTTGTAAGCGCCCGGCAAGCGCGCCTGTTTGTTTCCTGGGTGCGGCAGTATCCAGCCTGATGGTTACTGTTTAGGTTCTTTGAGCCATTCGATGGCCTCTTTTTAGTGTTCACGCAAGTTCTGTGCCTGCACGTACTTTACGTGAAAACCTCTGCGTGACTGATTTGAATCACCCGCCTGTTTTGTGGCGTGGCGCACAAGTTTGAGGAAAGCGCTGAAATTCAATTCGGCAATAGTGCAAACGCATGCTTGTCAGTAGTGCAAATGAGCCTGCAAGCGTCCTGGACACAGGATTATGATCCGCTGCAAATCAACGAGGGCTCCCATGGACAAGCGTTTCATTGCCGTTGCGGCGTTACTGGCGGCGGGTTGGATTTCAGTGGTAACAATGATCTTGTGGACCATTTATCTGAAATAAAGCCGGTACAGGCGGGGCTGCAGAATGCTTCAAGCGTGCTCGCGCACTCTGCCTTCTTGTGTTTGGCGTCCAAGCTTCAAGGCAACTCCTCCCACCGAACTTCACTCAACTCAAAGCGCTTTGCATGCTGGATCATTACCCCAAGCTCATCGGGGGCGGCCAGCATGTCGTGCTGCACACCGATCCGGGCGTGCAGGCAGGCGTAGAACCAAGCGTCCGCGTCGGTCATCGTTTGGTCGGGCTGGATGAATATCTTCCGCTCCTCCCCGAGGCGGTACGTGATCTGAAAGAAGCGCTGCACTGCCATTACCGTCTCCAGGTGGTGTCGGTATGACATCAGTGGCGTTGCGCCAGTTCACCTCTCCTTGCGTTGATTTACGCCCGAGCTTCCAGGCCTGCGGTCTTGCGCCTTCGCCCCAGCCATCATTTCGCAATCAACCGAGCGACAAAATGTCGCAATCGAGCTGACGCGAGTAAGATAGGCCCCCTGATTTTCATCTCCCAATTTTTCGGACGGATCCTGCGCAGAGTTGCCGGTGCTGAGTTGTCGTCAGGCATCGACCTCGGGGAGCACGTTTTCGAACACTTATTGATATGAGCAAACAGAGAAAAGGCGATTACTGAAATGACCAAGACTTCGCGACCTTTATATATTTCCTACGCAGGCCCTTCCTTGCTGGAGATGCCGCTGCTCAACAAGGGCAGCGCCTTCACGCCGCAAGAGCGCATCGATTTCAACCTGGTCGGCTTGCTGCCACAGAACGTTGAAACGATCGAAGAGCAAGTAGCCCGCGTCTTCAGTCAGTACAAGCAGTGCGCCAGCGATCTGGACAAACACATCTATCTGCGTTCGATTCAAGACAACAACGAAACCTTGTTTTTCCGCCTGCTCGATTCGCATCTGGACGAGATGCTACCGATCATTTACACCCCGACTGTGGGGCAGGCCTGCCAGGAGTTCTCTAAGATTTACCGCACGCACCGCGGGCTGTTCATCTCCTACCCTGAGCGCGACCGTATCGACGACATCCTGCGCAGCGCGACCAAAGACCGCATCAAGATCATCGTCGTCACCGACAGCGAGCGCATCCTCGGTCTGGGCGACCAGGGCATTGGCGGCATGGGCATTCCTATCGGCAAGTTGTCGCTGTACACCGCGTGCGGCGGCATCAGCCCGGCCTACACGCTGCCCATCGTGCTTGATGTCGGCACCAACAACCAAGAGCTGCTCGACGACCCGATGTACATGGGCTGGCGGCACAAGCGTGTCACCGGCAAGGAATACGAAGACTTCATTGCGCTCTTTATAGAGGCCGTACAACGCCGTTGGCCGGACGTGCTGTTGCAGTTCGAAGACTTCGCGCAGACCAACGCCATGCCGTTGCTGGAGAAGTACCGCGACGAGCTGTGCTGCTTCAACGACGACATCCAGGGCACCGCTTCGGTAGCGGTCGGCACGCTGCTAGCGGCGTGCAAGGCCAAGAACGAAACCCTCGGTCAGCAACGCGTGGTATTCCTGGGCGCAGGTTCTGCGGGCTGCGGTATCGCCGAGCACATCATCGCCGCCATGGTGATCGAAGGCCTGAGCGAAGCTGACGCGCGCAAACGCGTGATGATGGTCGACCGCTTCGGCCTGCTGACCGACAGCATGGACAACCTGCTGGACTTCCAGAAAAATCTCGCGCAAAAAGCCGCTGACGTGACGGGCTGGGCAAGCGCCGAAGGCTATCCTGCGCTGCTCGACGTGGTACGCAACGGCAAGCCGACCGTGTTGATCGGCGTGTCAGGTCAGCGCGGGCTGTTCACCGAAGAAATCATCCGCGAAATGCACTCGCACTGCGCCAAGCCGCTGGTGATGCCGCTGTCGAACCCGACCTCGAAAGTCGAAGTCACGCCGCAGGAAGTCCTGACCTGGACCAACGGCGACGCACTGGTCGCAACCGGTAGCCCGTTTGCGCCGGTCACGATTGGCGATCGCACGTTCCACATCGCCCAGTGCAACAACTCCTACATCTTCCCGGGCATCGGCCTTGGTGTGATCGCGGCAAAAGCCACGCGTATCACCGACAAGATGTTGATGGCAGCCTCCAATGCGCTGGCGGAGTGCTCGCCAATGGTCACCGGCAAGGGCGATGCAGTTCTGCCACCATTGAAGGAGATCCAGGAGGTCAGCAGGAAGATCGCCCTGGCCGTCGCCAAGCAGGCGCAGGCCGACGACGTAGCGCTTGAGACCACCGAGGAAGTATTGGCAGAAGCGATCGAACGCAATTTCTGGATGCCCAACTACCGCAGCTACCGTCGCAGCGCGATGTAAGGTAGCGCTGAACCCCTAGGAGCGAACTTGTTCGCGAAGGGCTGGGCCAGACAATGCCTCTGGGCCAACTGTCCGCCTTCTCGCGAATGAATTCGCTCCTACAGGGTTTTTGATCTTTCGAAAGGCCGCCGCATGCAAATATGCGGCGGCCTTTTGTTTTGCGCAAAAAAACTTCAGGATGAACCCCAAGAACAACAACAAATATCGACGAGGGACACATGCAAATCGCCAGTGTGCTCTATGACTATGTGATCGTTGGCGCAGGCCCTGCGGGCTGCTTGCTGGCCAATCGGCTGTCGCAAAACCCTGCACACCGCGTGCTGTTGTTAGAAGCGGGCGGGCAGGACAACTACCCCTGGATTCACGTGCCGGTCGGTTACCTCTACTGCATCGGCAACCCGCGCACCGACTGGTGTTTCAAGACCGAAGCCGAGCCCGGCCTGAACGGGCGATCCCTCAATTACCCTCGTGGCAGAGTGCTTGGCGGCTGTTCATCCATTAACGGCATGATCTACATGCGCGGGCAATCGCGTGACTATGACCAGTGGGCGGCGCAGGGTAACGAAGGTTGGGGCTGGCAAGATGTGCTCCCGCTGTTCAGACGTTCGGAAAATCACTACGCAGGCGACTCCGATATTCATGGGGCAAAAGGCGAGTGGCGCGTCGAACAGCAGCGCTTGTCTTGGCCAATCCTGGATGCATTTCGCCAGGCGGCGGAGCAGACAGGCATTGCCTCCATCCCGGACTTCAATGCGGGTGATAACGAAGGCTGCAGCTATTTTCAGGTCAATCAGCGCCGTGGCGTGCGCTGGAATGCCTCCAAAGCCTTTTTGAGACCCATCGCCAAGCGCACCAATCTGACTGTGATGACGGGCGTTGAAGCCTCCCGAATCGAACTGGAAAACGGTCGCGCCGTTGCCGTGATTGCGCGCGTCGGTCAGGGCGAGCAGCGCCTGGCCGCGAGCCGCGAAATCATTCTGTGCTGCGGCGCGATAGGTTCGCCCACACTGCTGCAGCGCTCGGGCATCGGGCCGCGTCCATTGCTGGAAAAGCTCGGCATCGGCGTGCGCCACGAACTGCCTGGGGTGGGCAGCAATCTTCAGGATCATCTGCAATTGCGGCTGATCTACAAAGTCAGCAACGGCCTGACCCTCAACCAGATGGCTGGCAGTCTCTGGGGCAAAATGAACATGGGCCTGCGTTACGCGATCAATCGCAGCGGCCCGCTGGCGATGGCGCCCAGCCAGCTCGGTGCTTTTGCCCGGTCAGGTCCGGAGCAGCCCAGCGCGAACCTCGAATACCATGTCCAGCCGCTTTCTCTGGAGCGCTTTGGCGAACCGCTGCATGCCTTTGCGGCTTTCACCGCTTCGGTGTGTGATCTGCGGCCGCAAAGCCGTGGCACGGTCCATATCCGCTCGGCAGAACTCAATGCGCCGCCGATCATCCAGCCTAATTACCTGAGCCACGAAACTGACCTTAAAGTCGCGGCCGATGCCATTCGTCTGACGCGCAAAATTGTCTCGGCGCCGGCGCTGGCCGCGTTCAATCCAGTGGAGTATTTGCCAGGCGAAAGCTTGCAAAGCGAGCAGCAATTGCGTGAGGCGGCCAGTGCCATCGGCACCACCATCTTCCATCCCGTGGGCACCTGCAAGATGGGGCAGGGCCCGGATGCGGTCGTCGACCAGCGGCTGAGGGTCCGTGGCGTAGACGGGTTGCGCGTGGTCGATGCTTCGATCATGCCGACCATTACCTCAGGTAACACGTGTTCGCCGACGTTGATGATCGCCGAGAAAGCAGCCCAGATGATCATCGCCGATGCACAGCGGGCGCAGCGACCGGTCGATAGCGTGGGCACAATGACTGGCGAAACCGCGCTCTGAATCCAGGGCAGTCGGCTCCGGTCGGTTGCCTTCGAATTCTCAGGATTTTTCCTACGGGATAACACGCCTGATAAGACCTTTTGTTCGCATCCTTTTCACAAAAAATTGATGGCCCTCTGCCTAAAGTTCGCTACGTCGGAGGAGTGAGTGTCCATTGCTCCTTTCGCGCCTCCCAATCAGAGTCAAGCAGATCCTCATGCTGAACGTTAAAGCAGTTCGTCCCGAGCTTGTGACCTTGCTCGCCAGCGGTTTTTTACTGCTCGGGTTTAATCTAACCCTATGGCAGCACTTGTTCGCCATTACCGACTTCAACAGTAATGGCGTGATGCTGCGCGTGGCGTTTGGCGTGATGCTTTTTTGCGTATTCAACATCGTGCTGACGCTGCTCGCATTCAGGCGCGTGATGAAACCGCTGCTGATCGCATTGTTCATGATCAGTGCAGGCGTTTCGTACTTCATGAATCAATACGGCGTCATGATCGACGCCGGCATGTTTCGCAACTTTGCTGAAACTAACGCGACAGAAGTTCAGGATTTACTGTCACTGAAACTGCTGGCCTACATTGTGCTGCTGGGTGTGGTGCCATCGCTGATCGTTTGGAAAATACCGGTCAATTACCGGCGCTGGCCTCGCGAGCTGATCAGCAAGACATTGGTCAGTGTGGGCTGCGCGGCAGTGATTGGCGGTATCGCGCTGCTTAACTACCAAGGGCTGGCCTCATTGTTTCGCAATCACCATGAACTGCGTTTGATGGTGGTGCCGAGCAACTACATTGGCGCGTCCATCGGCTATATCAGCGAACAAGTAGTGTCGGCGCGCAAGCCGTTCGTGACCTTGGGCGAAGATGCAAAACTGGACAGCGAATGGTCGCAACACAAGCGCAAGTCGCTCACGGTACTAGTGGTCGGTGAAAGCGCACGGGCCGAGAACTTTGGCATCCTGGGTTATAACCGCGACACCACCCCGCAATTGAAAAAAGAGCGCGGTGTGATTGCGTTCACTGATGTGCATTCCTGCGGTACTGAAACTGCCGTGTCAGTGCCCTGCATGTTTTCCAATATGGGGCGCAAGGATTACAGCGCGTCTACCGCCAGAAATCAGGAAGGCATGCTCGACGTGCTCAAGCGCGCCGGTCTGAACGTGATCTGGCGCGACAACCAGTCAGGCTGCAAAGGCACGTGTGACCGTGTCACGCTGCAAGATGTCAGCAATCTGAAAGATCCTGTGTTGTGCGCGAATCACGAGTGTCGCGACGAAATATTACTGCAGGGGCTGCAGAGCTTTATCGACAACCTCGACAAGGACACCGTGCTGGTACTGCATCAAATGGGCAGCCATGGGCCGGAATACTTCAAGCGTTATCCCAAAGAGTTTGAAAAGTTTACCCCGGTGTGTGAGAGCAACGCCCTCAATAACTGCAGCCGGGAAAGTATCGTTAACGGTTATGACAATACGCTGCTGTACACCGACCATGTATTGGCCAGCCTGATCGATATCCTGCGCAGCAATCAGGACAACGTTGATACGGCAATGATGTATTTGTCCGATCACGGCGAATCGCTGGGCGAGTACAACCTGTTTCTGCATGGCACGCCTTACATGCTCGCGCCGGACCAGCAAAAGCATGTGCCAATGGTGGCTTGGTTCTCCGACAACTATCAGCAGTCGTTTGCCGTTAATACCCACTGCCTTCAGGGCGAGCGTAACGCGCCTTTGAGCCAGGACAACCTGTTCCACTCAATGCTGGGTTTACTCAAGGTCGACACCAAGGTCTACAACCCTGCGCTGGATATGTTCGCCAACTGCCGGGGGATTTATACGGACGGGGTATTGGCCAATGAGTGATCAACAGTTTGAACACGGCCGGGTGCACGACTATGGGCAGCACCATGAACTCGGGCTCGTTCGCCGACTGAGCCTCTGGCGCGATGCACAACTGGTGCGGCATGCCCTGCGTGATGCCGGTGAGCCCGGCCTGGTGCTGGATCTGCCATCCGGGTCAGGGCGCTTCTGGCCGGTACTGGCCGAGCACGCCAATCGGGTGATCCTGGCGGCCGATCCGTCCACCGACATGCTTGCGGTGGCCGAGTCCCAGTCCTCAGCGCATGTGCGTGCGCGCATCCGCACCTTCCAGAGTTCAGTGTTTTCCATCGGTCTGTCAGCCAACGCGGTGGACTGCATTTTCTGCATGCGCCAGTTTCACCATGTGGCTGATAGTGACCGCCGGATGGACATCCTTCAGGAATTCCACCGGGTCACGCGGGACACTGCCATTGTCGCGCTGTGGGTCGACGGCAACATCAAGTCATGGTGGCGAATGCGTCAGCAGCGCAGCCGAATTGCGCAGGGCCATCTGGAACTTGGGCGTAACCGGTTTGTGGTCAGTCGCGCGATCATCGAGTCGGAATTTGCCCAGGCCGGTTTCGCGATTGTCGGTCATCACGATTTTTTACCCGGCTACGCTATGTGGCGGGTGTACGTATTGCGCAAAATCGCTGGCTGACCCGATGAGCGGGCGGTTTTTCCTGCAGCATCGAGTGCGCTACCCATGAAGATGCTCAAGACTTGCAGCACGGATGCCCGGTAATCGCCGATAGCGATATATACTGCGCGCCATTCTTCAAGGGAGAGCCGTGTGGCCATCGATATTCACTGGATTCGCGACGACGACAGCCTCGCCCAACATTGCGCACAGTGGCAGGCTCTGCCTTTTGTCGCCCTCGATACCGAATTCATGCGGGTCGACACCTTCTATCCCATCGCCGCCTTGCTACAAATCGGGGACGGCTCTCGCGCCTATCTGATCGACCCGCTGCTCATCAGCGACTGGCGTCCCCTGGCATCGTTGCTGGAAAACCCTGGCGTCATCAAAGTCGTGCATGCGTGCAGCGAAGACCTCGAAGTGCTGCTACGTCTGACCGGCAGCCTTCCCGCGCCGTTGTTCGACACGCAATTGGCGGCTGCCTACCTCAATCTCGGTTTCTCCATGGGTTACTCGCGGCTGGTGCAGGAAGTGCTCAATATCGACCTGCCCAAAGGCGAGACACGTTCCGACTGGTTGCAACGGCCGTTGTCCGACACCCAGATCAGTTACGCCGCCGAGGACGCCGTGCATCTGGCCGAAGTCTATAGCTTGCTGCGCCCGCGTCTGAGCGATGAAAAGTACACCTGGGTGGTTGAAGACGGTGCCGAACTGGTCGCCAACCTGCGCCGCGAAACCGACCCCTATGAGGTTTATCGCGATGCCAAGCTGGCGTGGAAACTCTCCCGAGCCCAGTTGGCGGTGCTGCGTGAGCTGTGCGCCTGGCGCGAGAAAGAAGCACGCGTGCGCAATCAACCGCGCAACCGTGTACTACGCGAACACGCCTTGTGGCCGTTGGCCAAGACCCAGCCGGACAACCTCGCTGCATTGGCGAAGATCGAAGACATGCACCCCAAGACAGTGCGTCAGGACGGCGAGTTTCTGCTCGACCTGATCAAGCGGGCGGGCAGCGTCTCTCAGGATCAGTGGCCGCCAGCATTGCCCGAGCCGTTGCCGATCGATGCTTCGAATGTTCTGAAATCCTTGCGCGTCATCGGCCAGCATCACGCAGAACGCCTGAACATGGCGCCCGAGCTGATGCTGCGCAAAAAGACCCTCGAAGCGCTTCTCAAGACCGGTTATCCAGACGGTCCTTATCATTTGCCCGATTCGCTGCGTGGCTGGCGCCGCGAATTGATGGGTCAGGAGCTGCTCGACAGCCTGGCCACCCCCGGAGAACAGCATTGAAACGTATCTGCTCCATTTACCGCAGCCCACGCCGCAACGAAATGTACCTTTATGTGCTCAAGAGCGATGCTCTGGAGCGCGTACCGGACGAGTTGCTGGTGGCGTTTGGCAAACCTCAACATGCCTTCAATCTGGTGTTGAGCCCTGAGCGTGCCCTGGCGCGTGAAGACATTCATACCGTGCTCGCCAACCTGGAAAAGCAGGGATATCACCTGCAAATGCCACCGGCCGAGGACGATTACATCGAGCACTTGCCCGAAGAACTGCTGCGCCGCAACGACCCGATGTAAGTCACGTTCACAGGTTCTCGTAGCAGACCCTGCAAACCATCGCAGGGGTTTACCGGACCGATGCGCACCTGGGCGAATACTGCCTCGGCGCGGCACCGGTCGCATGTCCCGTTTTTTTGAGTTTTGAATCATGCGCGTTCTGATCGCCGAACACGATTACCCCGTTTACACCCAATTACTGCGCAACGCTGCTCCCGATATCGAAGTCCTGAGCAGTGGCGATTCCGCCGAACTGGCACGCATGGCTGCCGATGCGCCGGTCTGGCTGGGCCAGCCGGATCTGCTGGCAAACCTGCTGCGTCAAGGCCACAAACCGCAATGGCTGCAATCGACCTGGGCGGGCATTACGCCGCTCTTGGCCGATGGCCTGAACCGTGATTACCGTCTGACGCGCGCCGTGGGCATCTTCGGCCAGGTCATGGCCGAATTCGTGTTGACCTACATGCTTGTGCACGAGCGTGAAGTGCTGGCGCGACTGGTGAGCCAGGTCGAGCGCAAGTGGGACAACCGCCTGGGTCACAGTCTGTCTGGGCGAAAGGCGTTAATCGTCGGCACCGGCGACATTGGCGTCACCGTTGCCCGGTTTCTGCAGCCATTCGGCGTTGAGGTGTATGGCATCGCCTCGACGGCGCGGACTCAGGCGCCGTTTGTAGAAGTGGGCGCCACGAGTGATCTGGGCCGTCTGGTGGGCGAAGTGGATTTCGTCATCAACCTGCTGCCCAACACGCCACACACTCAGGATGTGTACGACGCCAAGCTGTTTGCTCAGTTCAAGCCTACCGCGCTGTTCATCAACGTAGGCCGCGGAACGTCGGTGGTCGATGCCGATCTGGTCGAAGCACTCAAGGAAGGTCATCTTGCAGGTGCTGTCATCGACGTGTGTCGTCAGGAGCCGCTGCCGCAACGCCATCCTTTCTGGACGGCCTGGGGTCTGTTGCTGACGGGCCACAGTTCCGCGCCAACATCTCCGTCGATGATGACGCAACTCTTCGCTGAGAATTTACAGGCCTATGCAGCGGGTGAGCCGTTGCGTGGCGAAGTGGATTTCTCACGCGGATATTAAGCCTCGCTTACCGGCAGTCGCATGCGCTTGGCCCCCATCACTGAGGGTTCTAGACTGTCGGCCTTCTCACGTTTCGAAACCGATTGCAGATAAATGGCCGCCAAAGTCGAACCCTTCTGGATACGCAAAACACTTGATCAGCTGGATTCGGTCGAGTGGGAGTCGTTGTGCGACGGTTGCGGCCTGTGTTGCCTGCAAAAGCTCGAAGACGAAGACGATAACAGCGTTTACTACACGCGCATCGCCTGCAAGCTGCTGGACCTCAAGACCTGCCAATGCACTGATTACCCAAACCGTCGCGCGTCGGTGCCGGATTGCATCCAGCTGACGCCGGGCCAGGCCGATGAATTCAAATGGCTGCCGCCCACGTGCGGTTACAGGCTTGTCAGCGAAGGCAAGGAGTTGCCGCTTTGGCATCATCTGGTGTGTGGGGATCGCGACGCGGTGCACCAGGCGCGGATTTCGCAGTCAGGGCGCATGCTCAGCGAGAACAGCGTGGCCGAAGACGACTGGGAAGATTACCTGATCTTTCGGGCGGGATAGGCGAGGCATGATCTGCAGGGGACAACGTGTTGGCGAGGGGTTTAGCCGCTCGCAAACACGCTTGCTTCTACAGAATGCTCGAAACGCTTAGATACCGGATTTAGGCGTTTTCACCGCATCGACGGTCTCGACCACAGCGTCCTCAACGGCCACTTCAGCCTTGGTCTTGAGCCTGCTCAACTCGGCGCCAGCCCGTTGAATGCGGGTCTTGGCTTGATCCAGATCGCTGCGGCCTTTTTCGACCATCGCTTTAGCGGAGCAATGGCCAGTGATCCCGCGTGCCAGCACGGCGCCGCCGATGGCCAGCTGAATCAGGCCGAAGATGCCGCCGCGGCGCAGGCCTTTGCCCATCATCAATACGCCACCTGCCAACGAGCCGATGCGCTCCCATCCCTGTACGTTTTGTTCTGGAACGGGTTGAGAAAGGGTGTCAATGCGTTCAACGATCGGGGTGTCGCTCATGATGTATCTCCATGATGAGTTGGGGTCCTTAAAGCTGACTGCCCGCTTCCCGATCTGTTCAATGCGTTTGAGCAGGAAGATCGCTCAAGAGCCTTGCGTGTCTCGACCGAACTGAGGGCCGGAGCGCGTGTTGTTGCCCTTGGCCATACGGTCGTAGAGCACCACATTCACGGTGGCTGCCAGATTCATGCAGCCTGTGGTCGGGATGTAAACCACGTCCTCGCACCAGTCGCGTATGTCCTTGTCGAGCGAGCCATCCTCAGGGCCGAAGATGTAGATCGCCCGGTCCGGGTGGGTGTACTCGGGCAATGCCCGCGCGCCTTCCACCAATTCCACTGCCACAGGAATGCAGCCCAGCGGAATGATCTTCTTCAGGTCATCGATGCCAATCAGCGGGATGTCTTGATGGATCTTCTTGGTGTCGGTCACAAAGTCCCGTGCGCGTTCGTATCGAGTGCCGGTGTAAAACACCGAGGCTACGCCATAGCACCCTGCAGCACGCATCACCGAGCCAACGTTTTCCGGAGATTTCGGGTTGTACAGGCCGATGCAGGCATAGCGTTTGTTTGCCACGGGGGAGGGTGCTCGCTGAAGGGGAAGGCGCGGGATTATAGCGGAGGGGCAGCGGCAAGCTACAAGCTACAAGCTACAAGCTACAAGCTAAGAGCCAAGTCTTTCTTATGCTTGCGGCTTCACGCTTGCAGCTTGCGGCTTAGAGCTTGCCCCTTACCGCTGCTACTCCTTCTTCATCAGTCCGGCCAGCGCCGCAAACGGGTTGTGCATCGCCTTGGCGGTTTTCGGGCTGCTGGTGGAGCTTTCGGAGAAATACTGCTGATCGGTGTAGCGCGAGTGTTCGTTGTCGTGGCAATACAGGCACAACAGCTCCCAGTTGGAGCCGTCCTGCGGGTTGTTGTCGTGGTTGTGGTCACGGTGATGGACGGTCAGCTCGCTCAGGCGCTTGCCGGCAAATTCCCGGGCGCAGCGCCCGCACACGTGCGGGTACATGCGCAATGCCTTGTCGCGATAACCCATCTCGCGGTCGCGCTGGGCGTCGGCAAGGATGCGATCCAGTTTGGAGGTATTGGTGGGTGGGTTGGCCGTGCTCATGGTGTCACCTGATTCGGGTTCTGTTGTCGTGAATGCTTGCCAGTCTAGCGCTTTGAAAGCCTGTCAGCCCTTGAGTTTTTCAGCGATCCAGATCGTGTGCCGCGTGCCTTTGTTACCGTGGGCGTAGACCTTGACCTCTTCGGCCTTGAAGCCGGCCTTGCGCAGTTTGTCTGAAAACGCCGCATCAGCGCTGGCCGACCAGATCGCCAGCACGCCTTTGGGCCGCAATGCCTGGGCGCACGCGCTGAGACCACCGGACGAGTACAGCCAGCTATTGGATTTTTGCGTCAGGCCTTCGGGGCCGTTGTCGACGTCGAGCATGATTGCGTCGAACCCCTGCGGTTCGCTTTTGAGCACTTGCGCCACGTCCTGAATCACCACCTTGGCTCTGGGGTCTTGCAACGGATTACCGGACTTTTCGCCCAGCGGGCCGCGATTCCACTCCACCACACCGGGCACCAGTTCAGCCACGACCACCTCTGCATTCTTGCCCAGGTGCTTGAGCGCAGAGGCGAGGGTAAAGCCCATGCCCAGCCCGCCAATCAACACTCGGGGTTGAGTGCGCGGCGCGACCTTTTTGCAGGGGATTTCGGCCAGCGCGTCTTCGGAGCCGTGCATGCGGGTGTTCATCAACTGGCCGCCGTCGCCGCCCTGAATCTTGATCACGAAGTCTTCGCCGTATTCGAACAGGCACAGAGCGCCGCCGTTGTCGGGGATCGGAGTGGTGTCGAGCAGAACGAAACGTTTCATGGAGCACTCAATGATGAAATGAAAAACAGTGACGGTTTGCAGCGCGCAACCCGTGATCGAGGAGTAGCCTGTGCCGGACAATAATCACAGGCGTGGAGGCCATTGATGAAGCGCTACATTCTAACGGCGATTACCTGTGCGGCGCTCTCGGTATGTGCAGCGCAGGCTGAAGCCCTTCAGCCGACTCTCAACACGCCAGGCCCTATGTCGTCCTCACCGGGAACACCCGGCACCGCGACACCGACGCCGTACCCGCAAGTCTCAGCACCGGGCATCCCGCATGACAGCAGCGTGGACAGCCCGCAGTTGTTGCCAAAGATTCCACAACCCGGGCCGCCCAAGGACGAGGCATTGCCCGGATTAGACGACACCGCCATCCCCAGCGTTAAGCCCTGACATTACTTGTAGGCGCGAACTTGTTCGCGAAGCGATTCAACTCACACGACGCGAAACCCCTTCGCCAACAAGTTGGCTCCAGAGGGATCGCGAATCGCGAGAGTTCACACCTGCTGCGACGCCAGTTGCCCGTCCATCATGCGCAGGCGTTTCGACAGCGCCACGGCAATCGCGCGAATGATCTTGGCGGCAATCTTCGGGGCATCGGTGATCATCTTGTCCAGTGAATCGCGGCCCAGGTTCAACAGGTAACACGGCGTCGCCGCAATGCAACTGGCCGACCGGCGCTCGCCGTCCAGCACCGCCATCTCCCCGAACGCACGCCCGCTGCGCAATACCGCAAGCTCCACCGGCTTGCCGTCGTTGTTGAGTTTCTGCACCGACACCGAGCCCGAATGAATGATGCACATGAACGTGCCCGCATCGCCTTCGTTGAAGATCGCTTGCCCTTTCTCGATGCTGCTGATGCTGAAATAGCCGGCGGCGGTTGAAAAATCCGCTGGCGTGAGCGGGTCGAACAGACCGCAGTCCATCAGCATTTCGCGGATTTCGTTGTTCAGTGATGACGGTGTGGACATGGTCTGGTCTTGTGCAGGTTTCAGAAAAGGGCCGACTCAATACCGGACCCGGACGACACAACGTCCGGATCCTGTGTGATATGACCCGCGGCGCCCACCGAGTTTCCTCAGGCCAGCTGCAGCACTTTGAAAATAAATCCGTATTCGAGCGCCACGTCGCGCAATCCCTGGTAACGGCCGCTCATACCGCCGTGGCCAGCGCCCAGTTCGGTCTTGAGCAGCAACAGATTGTCGTCGGTCTTGTGGTCGCGCAATTTTGCCACCCATTTAGCCGCTTCCCAATACTGCACGCGGCTGTCGTTATAGCCTGCGATCACCAGCATGGCGGGGTAATCCTGCGCCGTAACGTTTTCGTACGGGGCGTAGGCCTTGATGCGCGCATAGACCTCGGGTTCTTGCGGGTTGCCCCACTCATCGTATTCGGTGACGGTCAGCGGTAGCTCAGGATCGAGCATGGTGTTGAGCACATCAACGAACGGCACTTCGGCAATCGCCGCTTTGAACAAATCAGGACGCTGGTTGACCACCGCGCCAATCAACAGACCGCCCGCGCTGCCGCCACTGATCACCAGTTGTTGAGCCGTCGTCAGTTGCTGCGCAATCAGATGCTCGGCACAGGCAATGAAGTCGGTGAACGTATTGGTTTTGTACGCCTGCTTGCCGTTGCGGTACCAGGCCTCGCCCAATTCGCCGCCGCCACGCACATGGGCGATGGCAAACGCGACGCCGCGGTCCAGCAGGCTCAGCCGTGCATGGGAGAACCACGGATCAAGGCTATCACCGTAAGCGCCGTAACCGTAGAGATACAGCGGCACCGATTGCCCGACCAGCTCGCGCTTGACCACCAGGCTGATCGGCACTTGAGTACCGTCTGGCGAGGTCGCCCATAGCCGCTGACTGACATAAGCGTCGGCGTCGAAATCCCCGAGGACCGGGGTTTCCTTGAGCACCAACTGATCTCCCGTCGCCAGCGCCAGTTGCCTGACCTGTGCGGGGCGGTTCAGAGATTGGTAGCGCAGACGGATCTTGTCGCTGTCGAATTCAAGCGTGTCCTGCACATACAAGTTGTAAGCCGCATCGGGCAACTGCACCCGATACGGCGCTTTGCCCTGTGGGTGAACTTCGACAATTGGCAGTCCGCCCTCGCGCAGGCTCAAGGTCAGCGCGGTGGTGTTGAGGCTGAAGCCGTCGAGCATGACCGTGTCGCTGTGCGGGATCAGGGTTTGCCAGTCAGTCCTGTCCGGCACGCCGCTGGTTTTTTCTGCTGCGTGATACAAGGCGAAATTGATGCCGTGCTGGTTGCTGCGGATCAGCCAGCTCCAGGTGCCATCCACCAGGCCGTGGTCTACCGAGTACTCATGGCCTTCGGCGCGGGGCGCGATGCAGACGAAGGCTTGTTCCGGCGTAGCGGCGTCCAGCACCCAGGCTTCGCTGGTGGTCTTGCTGTCCAGCGACATCACCAGTTGACGTTCGGAACTGGTGCGGTAGCAGTGCAGGAAAAACCGCCCGTCCGGCTCGTTGAAGACCAGATCGGCAGCAGCATTGCCGAGCCGGTAGCGATAAAGCGTGTGTGGGCGGTGGGTATCGTCCAGTTCGCCGAAAAACAGGGTCTGACTGTCGTTGGCCCACGTCATGCTGCCATCGCAGTCCTCGAACGGCAGGCTGGTGACTTCGCCGCTGCTCAGTTCTTTGACAAACAACTGGTAGACCTCCTCACCGGTGGTGTCGAGGCTGTAGGCCAGGCGTTGGTGATCGGGGCTGATGCTGAAAGCGCCCAGCGAGAAAAAACCGCCGTTGGCAAGCGCGTTGGGGTCCAGAAGCAATTCCTCGGAACGTTGATCAACCGTTTGTGAGTCATCGGCGGGACGGGCGCAACGGTAATGCCGACCGTACTCGTCGCCCTCGGTGGTGCGCGTGTAGTACAGGTATGGGCCCCATGGCGAGGGTAGCGAGAGGTCGGTTTCGAGAATGCGGCCTTTGATTTCCTGAAACAGCGATTCACGCAGCGCTTGCTGATCGCCCAATTGCTGTTCCTGCCAGGCATTTTCGGCCTTGAGGTAATCGAGCACTTCGTCGGTGTCGCGGTTTTGCAGCCAGGCGTAAGGGTCGGCGCCCTCGGCCTTGCGGGCAATGGGGGCGCGGATGGACGAATCGGATAAAGGCATGCTGGGCTCTCTGATCGTGAAATGACCGGTGGCACCCCGTGTTCGAGGGGCTGTGCACACCGATACTGAAGCCGGGGAAGCCGGGCTGGCGAAAAGTCGTTATCATAAGCGCCTCTTTACCTGCCTTACCACGGACGTCATGACTGACAACGACTATATGATTGGCTGGGGCCTCTACGCATTCGCGGCGTTGGGTTGTCTGTTGGTGTGGATCAAGCTCACCGGCTGGATGTGGCGCTACTTGCGCGAGCCGCTTTGGCTGGTCGGCGCGGTGCTGTTGTTCACGCCGACCATCGTCGACCCGGTCAAGGAAAAGTACGCACCCGCGCTGGCCATCAGCGTGCTGGACCTGGCTTTCAAGGTGGGCAGCAACGTCTGGCGTGCAGTGCTTGATCTGGCCACCTATGGCGCTGTGGCGCTCGGTGTGTACGTGGTGTTCGCGCTGATTCGCTTGCCCATCCTCAATGCCCGCAAGGCGCGCGAGGCCCATGCCCAGGCCGCCGCGGCCCAGGCCGCCGCTCAGCCGCAAGACGATGACGAGCCGTTCGCTCCTCAGACGTCAGGCCGGTTCTCCGCTCAACCGATAGCCTCGAAGCCTGCCAATGGTGGTCCGCAAACCGGTCCGGGCATGACGGGTGGGCGTCATCGGGTCGAACCCAAGTTGTAACAGGTCCAACGCTGCAGAACGTATCGAGGCCTGAGCATGTGTGAATTACTGGGCATGAGTGCCAATGTCCCCACCGACATCGTTTTCAGCTTTACCGGGCTGATGCAACGAGGTGGTCGTACCGGGCCGCACCGTGATGGCTGGGGCATCGGCTTCTATGAAGGCCGTGGCCTGCGCCTGTTTCAAGACCCTGCCGCCAGCAGCGAGTCGGAAGTCGCGCAACTGGTGCAGCGCTATCCGATCAAGAGCGAAGTGGTCATCGGCCACATCCGTCAGGCCAATGTCGGCAAGGTCTGCCTGTCCAATACCCATCCTTTCGTCCGCGAGTTGTGGGGCCGTAACTGGTGCTTTGCGCACAACGGCCAACTGGCTGATTTCAATCCGCGTGCGACGTTTTACCGCCCGGTGGGCGACACCGACAGCGAAGCGGCTTTCTGCGACCTGCTCAATCGCGTGCGTGAGGCCGAGCCCGAGCCTGTCGATATCGAACAATTCTTGCCGTCGCTGGTCGAGGCCTGTGCTGAATACCGCCGCAAGGGCGTGTTCAACTGCCTGCTCAGCGACGGCGACTGGCTGTTCTGCTTTTGCTCCACCAAGCTGGTGCAGATCACCCGGCGAGCGCCGTTCGGGCCAGCGCGGCTTAAGGATGTAGACGTCATCGTCGACTTCCAGGCCGAAACCACGCCCAACGACGTTGTGACCGTGATCGCCACCGAACCCCTTACCGAAAACGAAACCTGGCATCGCTACGAGCCCGGCCAATGGAGCCTGTGGCGTCGCGGCGAATGCGTTGCCCAAGGCGCGACCTGACAGAGAGGGACCTATGCTGCGAAGTTATCTGCGACTGGTGTTGTTCACAGCAGGCCTGCTGTTTGGCGTGCAAGTCCCCGGCTTTATCAGCGATTACAGCAAGCGCGTCGAAGCGCATCTGATCGAAGCGCAACAGGGCATGAAAGGCTACAGCGACACGGCCCAACGTTTTTTCAATGGGGATGTACAGGCGCTGATCCAGCATTACCGCAGCAGCGATGATCCGGTGTTTCGCAGCGATGCAGACAGCGTCAGCAACCTGATGACGCGCGTGCAAATCCTCGACCGTGAATGGCAGGCGTTGCAAGGGCCCTGGTACGCCAAAGCCTGGCATGTCTTCACCGCCGCCAATTCCGACATTCTCAAGGAAGCCTGGAACGGCTATAGCTGGCAGGTACTGTTGACGCCGGAAGTGATCGGCTGGGGACTGCTCGGCGCGCTGTTGCTGTCGTTGGTGATCGAAAGCATTGTGGTGTTCATCGACTGGCTGGCGGTGGGTCGTCGGCACAAGCGTGCGGTCAACCCGGACTGGCGATAAATCCGACTTTGCAGGAGCGCGCTTGCCCGCGAGCCCACCGTGCCAGACGGTTATTGATCGCTGACCCAACGCAATCGCGGGCAAGCGCGCTCCTGCAGACGTTGGCGAACACTCACACAGGAGATGCCCATGGGCCGCCTGCTACTGAACTGCGACATCGGTGAAAGCTTCGGCCCCTGGACCATGGGTCTGGACGCAGAGGTCATGCCGTTCATTGACTGCGCCAACATCGCCTGCGGTTTCCATGCGGGCGACCCCGGCGTGATGCGCAGAACGGTGGCGCTGGCCTTGTCGCACAACGTCATGATTGGCGCGCACCCGGCTTATCCGGATCTGGTGGGTTTCGGTCGGCGCTCGATGGCGTGCTCGGCGCAGGAAATCCAGGACATGCTGCACTACCAGATTGGCGCGCTGGATGGCGTGTGTCGGGGGCAGGGCGGCCGTGTGCAATACGTCAAACCGCACGGCGCGATGTACAACGACATGATGGCCAACCCGGCGCAGTTACGGGCCGTGATCGAAGCAATCGCCCGCTATAACGCCGAGCTGCCGCTGATGGTGCTGGCCATGCGCGACAACAGCGCGGCACAGGCCATTGCCGATGAATACGGTGTAACGCTCTGGTTCGAGGCATTTGCCGATCGGGCTTACGACAGTGTCGGGCGCCTGGTGTCGCGCAACCTGCCGGGCGCCGTCCATCACAATCCGGAACTCATCATCGCCCAGGCCCTGACGCTGTCCCGTGGCGAAGCGCTGATTGCCAGCGATGGCAGTGAACTGTTGCTGGCTGCCAACACCCTGTGTGTTCACGGCGACAACGCCAGTTCCATTGCGGCGGTGCAGCGGATTCGTCAGGCGTTGGCTTAAATGCCCCGTAACGGACGGCAGCGTCTGTAGGAGCGCGCTTGCCCGCGATTTAGGTAGGCCGGTGAATCCATCAGGCGTATTTAAACCGCTATCGCGTGCAAGCGCGCTCCTGCAATCTCAGCATTACTTCGCCAGATACCGCATCCCTTCCTCCAGCCCCCGGAGCGTCAGCGGATACATCTGATTATCGATCAGGTCCTGCACGATATGGGTAGAGGTGGTGTAGGCCCAGGCGTCTTTGGGGTACGGATTGATCCAGATGATCTTCTTGAACTTGGCCTTGAAGCGCTGCATCCAGGCATAGCCGGCTTCTTCGTTCCAGTGTTCGACGCTGCCGCCCGGCTGCGTGATTTCGTAGGGCGCCATGGCGGCGTCACCGATGAAAATCACTTTGTAGTCGGCGCCGTATTTGTGCAGCAAGTCTTGGGTGGACGTGCGTTCTGAGGTGCGGCGCTGGTTGTTTTTCCAGACCGACTCGTAAATGAAGTTATGGAAATAGAAATACTCCATGTGCTTGAACTCGGTCTTGCAGGCCGAGAACAGCTCTTCGCAGATCTTCACATGCGCGTCCATCGAACCGCCGATATCAAACAGCAACAGCAGCTTGATGGTGTTGCGTCGCTCGGGCCGCATCTGGATGTTCAGCAGCCCGGCGTCGCGGGCGGTGTGATCAATGGTGCCGTCGATGTCCAGCTCATCCGCCGCGCCCTGACGCGCGAACTTGCGCAGCCGCCGCAGGGCGACCTTGATATTGCGCGTGCCGAGCTCGACCTGATCGTCGAGGTTTTTGTACTCACGCTGCTCCCAGACTTTCGCCGCTTTGCCCTGGCGCTTGCCGGCATCGCCAACGCGAATCCCCTCGGGGTTGTAACCGCCCGACCCAAACGGACTGGTGCCACCTGTGCCGATCCATTTGTTGCCGCCGGCGTGGCGTTCTTTCTGTTCTTCAAGGCGCTTCTTGAATTCCTCGATCAACTTGTCCAGCCCGCCAAGCGACTGAATCTGCGCACGCTCCTCATCGCTGAGCGAACGCTCGAACTCCTTGCGCAGCCACTCTTCGGGGATCAACGCCTGCAAGTGATCATCGAGCTTTTCGAGCCCATTGAAGTAGGCGCCAAACGCCCGGTCAAACTTGTCGTAATGGCGCTCGTCCTTCACCAGAATCGCCCGGGACAGGAAATAAAACTCATCCATGTCGGCAAAAGTGACGCGCTGTTTGAGCGCGTTGATCAGGTCCAGCAGCTCGCGAACCGAGACCGGGACCTTGGCGGCGCGCATTTCGTTAAACAGATTGAGCAGCATGACGACGGTCCGCTATCCAGTTAAACAGAGGGATCAACGATTGCCGCGACGGCTCATGAACGCCAGCCGCTCAAGCAACTGCACATCCTGTTCGTTCTTGACCAGCGCGCCGGCCAGCGGCGGGATGGCTTTGGTGGGATTACGCTCGCGCAGCACCGCTTCGCCGATGTTGTCGGCCATCAGCAGTTTGAGCCAGTCGACCAGCTCTGAGGTCGAGGGTTTTTTCTTCAGGCCTGGCACTTTGCGCACGTCGAAAAACACGTCAAGCGCTTCGCTGACAAGGTCCTTTTTGATATTGGGATAATGCACATCGACGATCTTCTGCAGCGTCGCGCGATCAGGGAAGGCGATGTAGTGAAAGAAGCAACGGCGCAGAAACGCGTCCGGCAGCTCTTTCTCGTTGTTGGAGGTAATGATGATGATCGGACGGATTTTCGCCTTGATCGTCTCGTCGATCTCGTAAACGTAGAACTCCATCTTGTCGAGTTCTTGAAGCAAGTCGTTGGGGAACTCGATGTCTGCCTTGTCGATTTCATCGATCAGCAGGATCACACGCTCGTTGGCCTCAAAGGCTTCCCAGAGCTTGCCCTTCTTCAGGTAATTGCGCACGTCGTGGACTTTGTCGACGCCCAGTTGTGAATCCCGCAGGCGGCTGACCGCATCGTATTCATAAAGACCCTGGTGGGCTTTGGTGGTGGATTTGATGTGCCAGGTGATCAGCTTGGCGCCAAAGGATTCAGCCAGTTGCTCGGCGAGCATGGTCTTGCCGGTGCCGGGCTCGCCCTTGACCAGCAGCGGGCGCTCAAGCGTGATGGCAGCGTTGACCGCAAGCTTCAGGTCGTCGGTGGCGACGTAGGCCTGAGTGCCTTCGAATTTCATCGGAAAATCCTCGAACGTAGGGTCCGGGCGAAAACCCTGGACAGCTCAAATAGACTGAGCAAGTAGACGGGAACAGGTAGACGGCAACAATGGACGGACTATAACGCGCAGGCCGGGGCACTGTGAACGCAGACCCTTTATTCAGTAGCTGAATGAAGAGTCGCGTTTTGACTTGGAGAAATTGTAACGCTGTTGATGTATCGCTAATTTGGCAGGAAATGCTGCCAGTGTGGTCCGCTCCGTTGGCAGGTTTGCTGCGGCTACGCGACAGATCGTCAGCAAGCTAACTCCCACGCCTTCGGCAGAAGCTGATCTGCGCTGTGCATTCGTTACCCGCCCAAAGCGTTGATGCGCTCCACAGCGGTGCCGCACGATCGGCGTCCTTCAAGGCGCAGTCTTGCTGCTGTCATAACGCGTATTGAAGGCCTGCACGAACGCATTGCGCAGGATCTGCAAAAACGCCTGGAATGCGCTGATGTCCTGTTTGTGCACACTGCCGCTGAGGTCAACCCGGGTTGCGAACTGGTTTTTGCTCTGATTCTTCAGCACCGTTTCGCTGGCGCCAACGACCGCTTCCCAGACGGAGCGGAAGAAGCCCTTGTTCTGGTTTTCGACGTCCTGCTGCCAGTTGAAGATATCGACGTCCTTGAGCAACGGTTTCACGTAGCCCGTCAGTTGCCCATTGTTGGCCTGCGCCTCAATGACGATGTCGCCGTTACCCGCCTTGAAATCGAATTTGCCATAGGCGGCCGCGAAGTCGTTCATCTGCGTGAGCTGGATATTGGTCGCACGCAGCTTGAAGTCGAAGTCTTCAAAATTGCTGAACGGGTCGAAGGTCGCCGTGCTTTCAAGCGGCGCGTTGCCCAGCAGTAAGGCTTTGCCTTCGAAGCGTGCATCCCGATTTCCCGCGGTGTCGACGACGTTGGTCAGGTTGAACAGGCTGGCGTTGACCTTGTCAGCTTCGATTTTCACCTTGGGCGTGGAGGTAAAGTTGTTGAAGCTTATTTTCCCGTCCACCACCCGCACTTCGTTCACCGTGATCGGCAGCAGCTTGTTCAACTGGGCGCGCCAGTCCGTGCCTTGACCGGTCTGCGATGCCTGCTTGTTGCCGCCGTCCACGAAGTTGAGCTGCGGGCCGATAAATGCAACCTCGGCCACGACCGCATGGTCGTACCACAACGCATGCCAGCTCACCGCCAGGTCGATCACGGGGATGTTGACGAACGGCACAGGCACCTTGCTGTCCGCCTTCACAATGTTCAGGCCGTTGATCTTGTAGGCGCCGCGCCACAGCGCGAGCTCGACATCGGTGATCTGACCCCGATATTCACCCATGTCCGCCAGTTTGTCGTTCAAGTAGTTGCGAACGACGTAGGGCAATGCGATATGCACCGCGACCAGCAGCACGACGATGCCGAGTACTGTCCAGAGTGGCCAGCTGTAGCGACGTTTCATGGCGTTACCTCAGGTTGTACACGTGTTGACTGTCGCGTTCGGCGTCCGTTCGCAAGCACTGGACGCTTATAGGCTGGCGGCATAGGCTTTGATCCATTCAACACCCTGCACAAAGGACCCCGTCATGAGCCGTATCTACGCTGACAACGCCCACTCCATTGGCAACACGCCACTGGTGCAGATCAACCGTATCGCGCCCCGGGGCGTGACTATTCTGGCCAAGATCGAAGGGCGCAATCCCGGTTACTCGGTCAAATGCCGCATTGGCGCAAACATGATCTGGGACGCGGAAAGCAGCGGCAAACTCAAGCCCGGCATGACCATCGTCGAACCGACCTCCGGCAATACCGGCATCGGCCTGGCCTTTGTGGCAGCAGCACGTGGCTATAAATTGATGCTGACGATGCCCGCATCCATGAGCATAGAACGTCGCAAGGTACTTAAAGCACTGGGTGCCGAAATTGTGCTGACCGAAGCGGCCAAGGGCATGAAGGGCTCGATCGCCAAAGCTGAAGAACTGGTCGCGCTGAACCCCGAAATTCACTTCATGCCCGCGCAGTTCGAGAACCCGGCAAACCCCGCCATTCATGAAAAGACCACGGGCCCGGAAATCTGGAACGACACCGATGGCGCGATTGATGTACTGGTGGCGGGCGTCGGCACCGGCGGCACGATCACCGGCGTGTCGCGTTATATCAAAAAGACCATGGGCAAGCCGATTCTGTCGGTGGCCGTAGAACCGATGGGCTCGCCGATCATCACCCAGCAGTTGGCAGGCGAAGAAATCACCCCGGCGCCGCACAAGATCCAGGGCATCGGCGCCGGTTTCATCCCCAAAAACCTCGACCTGTCGATGGTTGATCGGGTTTCCCTGGTCAGCGATGAAGAAGCCAAGGCCATGGCCTTGAGGCTGATGCAGGAGGAGGGGATTCTGTGCGGGATTTCCTGTGGCGCTGCGATGGCGGCCGCCGTGCAACTGGCTGAAAAGCCGGAAATGCTGGGCAAGACCATCGTGGTTATCCTGCCGGACTCGGGGGAGCGCTACCTGTCGAGCATGCTGTTCAGCGACATGTTCACCGATCAGGAGCTGACGCAGTAAGCGGGTGGGCTTTGCAAGTTACAAGGCGCGGCTTTACAAGACGCGGCTTTTTACAGAGGCGAACTGAGCTTATGATGGCCGCCATTCAGACCCACGCGATTGTCGCGTTGAGTCGCCGGGCGGTCGTCAGCCTGCTTTCCAATCTAATAAAGTCAACCACAGCGCTGCGTCACTGTTAGCTTTTTGCCTGTTCGAGGAGAGTTTCATGAGCCTTTCTTTCGCTGCCAAGGCGGCAATATTGCTGCTGTTTGTCGGCAGCACGCTGTACGTGCATTTACGTGGCAAGGCCCGTTTGCCGCTACTGCGTCAATTCGTGAACCACTCTGCGCTGTTCGCCCCCTACAACGCGCTGATGTATCTGTTCTCCAGCGTCCCGTCCAGGCCGTACCTGGACCGCAGCAAGTTTCCTGAGCTGGATGTGCTCAAGGACAACTGGGAGACCATTCGCGACGAAGCGATGCACCTGTTCGACGAGGGTTACATCCGTGCTGCCGCCAAGGACAACGACGCCGGTTTCGGTTCGTTTTTCAAGAAGGGCTGGAAGCGCTTTTACCTCAAGTGGTACGACAAACCCTTGCCTTCGGCAGAGACGCTGTGTCCCAAGACGGTTGAACTGCTCAGCCGTATCCCCAACGTCAAAGGCGCCATGTTCGCCCTGCTGCCGGGCGGTAGTCACCTGAACCCTCATCGTGATCCGTTTGCCGGCTCACTGCGCTATCACTTGGGTCTGTCGACGCCCAACTCCGACGATTGCCGTATTTTCGTGGACGGCAACGTCTACGCCTGGCGCGACGGGGAAGACGTAATGTTCGACGAGACCTATGTGCATTGGGTCAAGAACGAAACCGACGTGACCCGGGTGATTCTGTTCTGCGACGTCGAGCGTCCGTTGAGCAACGGCTTTATGCGGGCAGTCAACCGCAAGGTCAGCGACTTTCTGGGCCGCGCTACTGCGCCGCAGAACACCGACGACGAACGCGTCGGCGGCATCAATCAGGCTTACGCCTTCAGCAAGCGCTTCAGCAACAGCTTCAGCGGCAAGGTCAAGCAGTTCAAGCGCGCCAACCCCAAGGCCTATCGCATCCTGCGTCCGGTGCTGGCCGTGATGGTGCTGACGCTGCTGGGTTATTGGCTGTTCGGTTAACAGGGCGGTTCTGTCGGGCTTACAACACGAACCGCGTCACCAGTCCATTCAAATCAACCGCCAACCGGGACAATTCCTGGCTGGCCGCTGAAGTCTGAGTAGCGCCCGCCGCGGTCCGTGTCACGCCCGGTTTAACGTAGGCTCACGTGGCGACTGAGCAGTGCCCGCAACGCCGCGGGCTTGACCGGTTTAGCCAAGTAATCAAGGCCTGCCGCGTGCACTTGCGCGATTAATTCCGGGCGCACGTCGGCGCTGATCAATACGCCCGGCACGGGCTCGCCCATTTGGGTTCGCAACCAGGCCATCAGTTGCGTGCCGGTTTCGCCATTGTCCAGGTGATAGTCCACCAGCGCCAATTGCGGGCGAACGCCCTGATCCAGCAACGCCTGGCATTGCGCCCGATCGCGTGCCGTCCAGACCTGACAGCCCCAACGGCTGAGCAGGCTGTTCATGCCAATCAGGATGCTGTCTTCGTTATCCACGCACAGGACCTGCGTGCCATTGAGTGGCGTACGCGTCGGCTCGCCAATCGCAGCAACGACTGGCAATTGTGTCTGCTGCTGCGCCAGAGGGACGGCGACGCTGAACACGCTGCCACGCCCCGGCCAAGAACGCACTTGCAAGCTATGGCCCAGCACACGGCACAGTCCATCGGCGATGGCCAGTCCCAACCCGAGGCCTTTTTCAGCGCGCGTCTGATGGCTGTCCAGACGTTTGAACTCCTCGAAAATCACTTGGCGTTTGTCCTCAGGGATGCCCGGTCCACGGTCCCAGACCTCAAGGCTCAATTGCCCATCCTGACGACGCACGCCCAGCAACACCGGCCCTTTGGCGTAGCGGAAAGCGTTGGTCAGGAAGTTCTGCAACACCCGTCGCAGCAGCTTCACGTCACTGTCGATGCGCAACGCGCTGCCGCGTACACGGAAATCCAGACCTTGCTCCTGCGCCAGCGCCTTGAATTCGGCGCCCAGCGTGTCGAACAGCGTGTTGAGCGAAAAAGGCTGACGATTGGGGGTGAACTTGCCATTCTCCAGCCGCGAGATGTCCAGCAGGTCGCTGATCAGGTCTTCGGCTGAACGCAGTGAACTGTCCAGATGATGAATCAGTTGCTGCGCCTCGTCCGGGATGTTGTCGCCCGCGTGGGAGAGGGCGGCAGAGAACAGGCGTGCCGCGTTCAACGGTTGCATCAAGTCGTGACTGACGGCCGCCAGGAAACGGGTCTTCGATTGGTTGGCGGCCTCTGCATTGCCTTTGGCTTCGGTCAACGCCACGTTCAGTTGCGACAGTTCGTGGGTACGTTCGGCCACACGCTGTTCGAGGCGTTCGTTGACGCCTTTGAGCGCCTGCTCGGCCTCGCGGAACGCGGTGATGTCAGAAAAACTCATGACGAACCCGCCACCGGGCATCGGGTTGCCGATCAGCTCGATCACCTGGCCGTTGGGGAATAACCGCTCGGACGTGTGGGCGCGGCCCTGGCGCATCCAGTGCAGCCGGCGTGCCACGTGAACCTCGGCTTCGCCCACGCCGAGCAACCCGCGTTCAGCGTTGTAGCGAATGATGTCGGCAATCGGGCGGCCCACGCTGATCAAGCCCTCGGGGTAGTTGAACAGCTCCAGATAGCGGTGATTCCACGCCACCAGCTTCAGGGACTGGTCGACCACGCTGATGCCCTGCGTGATGTTTTCAATAGCGCCTTGCAGCAGCGCGCGGTTGAACTGCAACACCTCGGACGCTTCATCGGCGATGCGCACCACGTCTTCAAGCTGCATGTCGCGGCCTTCGATGGCGGCCTTTACCACAGCGCGGGTCGACGAGGTACCGAGTACACCCGCCAGCAACCGCTCGGTGTGGGCGATCCATTCTCCGGTGGCGTTCTGGTTGGGGTTGAAGCCCTTGCCCTGACGGTAGGCAAAACGATTGAAGCTCTGCTGGGCGCGTTCCTCGCCTACGAAGCGCGCCGAGAGCTTGAGCAAGTCTTCGATCTGCACCGCCAGCAACGACCGGTTATTAGGCCGCGCCTGCAATTCCTGGCCAATGAAACGGCCCGCTTGCCAGTGCTCCGACACCCGTGTGCGCGACAGCACCGAGACCCATGCGAACAGGATGAAGTTGCCCGCCGTTGACAGCACGACACCTTGGGTCAGCGGGCTGATTGGCAGGTTCAGTGGGTTGCCGTGCAGCCATGCCAGCAGCGGGAAGGTGCTCAGCGCCCACCCCATGCTGTGCGCGGCAATGGGCAGGACCAGCGTGTAAAACCACAGGAAAATACCCGCGGCCAGCCCGGCGAACACCCCGCGTCGGTTGGCCTGTTTCCAGTACAGCGCGCCGAGCATGGCGGGTGCCAGTTGAGTAATGGCCGCGAAAGCGATCTGGCCGATGGTCGCCAGACTGGCCGTCGAACCCAGCAGCCGATAGCTGACGTAGGCCAGCAGCAGAATGACCACGATGCTGACCCGACGCACCGAGAGCATCCAGTGGCGGAACACCTCGAACGGTCGTTCGGCGGTTTTGCGGCGCAGCAGCCAGGGCAGCAGCATGTCGTTGGACACCATGGTCGACAGCGCCACGCTGGCAACGATCACCATGCCGGTGGCCGCCGAAGCGCCACCGATGAAGGCCAGCATCGCCAACGCCGGGTGCGCGTGGGCCAACGGCACGCTGATCACGAATGAATCCGGCAGCACCGAGCTTGGCAGCATCATCTGGCCCGCCAGCGCAATCGGTACGACGAACAATGCAGCGAGGATCAGGTAAGCCGGAAACACCCAGCGCGCCAGACGTAAATCCTGAGGCTCGATGTTCTCCACCACCGTCACGTGAAACTGCCTCGGCAGGCAGATGATCGCCATCATCGCGACGCCGGTCTGCACCACCATCGACGGCCAGTTGACGGTCTCTTTCCAGTATTCCTCCAGGCGCGGCGCGAGCATGGCCTGGCTGAACAGATCGTCGAAACCGTCGTAAAGCCCATAGGTGACGAACGCGCCAACGGCCATAAAGGCGAACAATTTGACGATGGCCTCAAAGGCAATCGCCAGGACCATGCCGCGGTGGTGCTCAGTGGCGTCGAGGTTGCGCGTGCCGAAGACGATGGTGAATAACGCCAACACCAGCGAGACGATCAGCGCTGTGTCCTGCGCACGGGTGCCGGATGCATCCGCGCCGGCACCGATCAGAATGTTGACACCCAGCACGATGCCTTTGAGTTGCAGCGCGATGTAGGGCAGTACGCCGACCAGGCAGATCAAGGCCACCACCACCGCGAGCGACTGGGATTTGCCGTATCGCGCCGCGATAAAGTCGGCGATGGAAGTGATGTTTTCCTGCTTGCTGATGAGCACCATCTTTTGCAGCACCCAAGGCGCCAGCACCATCATCAGCACGGGGCCCAGGTAAATCGGCAGGAACGACCAGAGTTGTTCAGCAGCCTGGCCCACGGCACCGAAGAAGGTCCAGCTGGTGCAGTAGACCGCCAGCGACAGGCTGTACACCCATGCCCGCAGCCGAGGGGGCAGGGCGCCGCTGCGACGGTCGCCGTAAAACGCGATAGCGAACATGATGGCCATATAGGCCAGGGCGACGGCAGCGATCAGTCCGCTGGACAGCGACATGTGAACTCCAGAACTCAAATCAACCCAACTCGAACCGGACCTTCTATCGCCGGGCAGACAGTCTCGCACGCCGGATCGGCTTCGTCTGTTTCGACCAAGGTCGCGGGGGGGGATGAATCTGCCCCCTGACTCCCAAGCGGACTCGGTTTCAATCTGCAGGCGCGAACTCATTCGCGCAGCGTCTTGGTTGATTCAACACGTGACGCCCTCTCGCTGTAGGCGCGAATTCATTCGCGAGGCGTCTGGATTGCTTCAACCCATGACGCCGTCTCGCCACCAAGTTGGTTCTAGAGCCAATGTTGAGTACAGCCGCCAACATCACGCCTACCCCTGTAGCTGACGAGCCAGCGCGAGGCGGCGATCGCGGTGTGTCAGACACGTTGCGTCGGGGCCTCGCTTTGGCTCGTCAGCTACAAAAACGCGGCTACTTACCTACGCCGGAAAAATCTATATCTGCCAAATAGATGACCTATAGCGAAACTACCCGCTTAGTCGATAACAGCGCTGGACGTAACATGAATGCCACCTCGCCCGAGGACAGGAGACTTTCATGACCAGCACCGTTTTTATCCCGCGCAAACCGTTCAGCCAACTGAGCGCCCCGCGAGAAGTTATCCGCCAGTTCACCCCCAACTGGTTTGCCGTCACCATGGGTACCGGTATTTTATCGTTGCTGCTGGCGCAGTTACCTGTGCCAATACCCGGTCTTTATCGGTTGGCCGAGGCGCTTTGGGTGCTAAATATCGGCCTGTTCATAACCTTCAGTTTCTTGTACATCGCACGTTGGGTGCTGTTTTTCGACGAGGCGCGGCGGGTGTTCGGACACTCCACCGTGTCCATGTTTTTCGGCACGATCCCTATGGGGCTTGCGACCATCATCAACGGTTTGCTGCTCTTCGGGCTCCCGCGATGGGGCGATGGGGTGATCCCGATTGCCGAGACATTGTGGTGGATCGACGTGGTGATGTCGGTGGCCTGTGGTGTGTTGATTCCATTCATGATGTTTACCCGCCAGCAGCACAGCATCGACCAGATGACCGCCGTCTGGTTGTTACCAGTGGTCGCCGCGGAAGTCGCAGCGGTCAGCGGCGGCCTGCTGGTGCCGCATCTGGCTCAGACTCACGCGCAGTTCAGCGTGCTGATTGCCAGTTACGTGCTGTGGGGGTTTTCAGTGCCGGTGGCCTTCAGCATCCTGACCATCCTGTTGCTGCGCATGGCATTGCACAAATTGCCACATGAAAGCATGGCGGCGTCGAGTTGGCTGGCATTGGGCCCGATCAGCACCGGAGCGCTGGGGTTGATGGTGCTGGGCGCCGACTCCTCGAGCGTTTTGGCCGCAAACGGATTGCCTGGCGTGGGCGAGATTGCAGCCGGGTTGGGCCTGATCGGCGGCATCATCTTGTGGGGTGTCGGCGTCTGGTGGCTGCTGATGGCCGTGCTGATCACTCTGCGTTATCTGCGCGACGGCATCCCGTTCAACCTGGGCTGGTGGGGTTTCACCTTTCCGCTTGGCGTATTTGCGTTGACTACCCTGAAACTCGGCGTCGTGCTGAATCTGGGTTTCTTCGTCGTCATGGGCACGGTGCTGGTGGGGTGCCTGGCAGGTTTGTGGTCACTGATCATGAGCCGTACGCTGGCCGGTGCGTACCGGGGCACGTTGTTCGTGTCGCCCTGCATCGCGAAATTGCACTGCGCGACGCTTTAGAGGCCAATCCACGGGATTCGCGCAGGGCAGTTCGGACGAAGTTGGCAGTGAGTGCGTCTGCCTATCGACAACCTCGTCGTCAGCGTCTTCAATATGCGTCGAAAAGGATTTCAATCGATGCATTCTCCCGCCAGCCCTGGCGCCCTTAAGGATCAAGCTTGATGAGTCAGTCGCAATTCAGTTTGTTAAGCAAGCGGCGCTTTCTGCCGTTTTTCGTGACGCAGTCCCTCGGTGCGTTCAACGACAACATCTTCAAGCAATCGCTGATCCTCGCCATTCTTTACAAGCTCGCCATCGACGGTGACCGCTCGATCTACGTCAACCTCTGCGCGATGCTGTTCATCCTTCCGTTCTTTTTGTTCTCGGCGCTGGCCGGTCAGTTCGGTGAGAAGTACCCCAAGGACAAACTGATCCGCCTGATCAAGTTGCTTGAAATCGTCATCATGGTGGTCGGCGCCGTTGGTTTTCTGTCCAGTCATCTGTCGCTGATGCTGGTGGCGCTGTTCGCCATGGGTACGCATTCGGCGCTGTTCGGACCGGTCAAATACTCAATCCTGCCGCAGCACCTGCACGAGAACGAACTAGTGGGCGGGAACGGCCTGGTCGAGATGGGCACTTTCCTGGCCATTCTTGCGGGCACCATCGGCGCCGGGATCATGATGTCCGCCACCCATTACGCACCTATCGTCGCCGCTGCCATGGTGCTGATCGCCTGTCTGGGGTATCTCGCCAGTCGCAGCATTCCACCGGCGGCGGCTGCCTCGCCGGACATCCGCGTCAACTGGAACATCTTCAGCCAGTCCTGGGCCACCCTCAAACTTGGTCTGGGCCAGACCAAAGCCGTGTCGCGCTCAATCGTCGGCAACTCATGGTTCTGGTTTGTCGGGGCGATTTACCTGACGCAAATCCCGGCCTACGCCAAAGACTGGATGTACGGCGACGAAACCGTGGTCACGCTGATCCTCACGGTATTTTCCATTGGCATTGCAGCGGGCTCGATGCTGTGCGAGCGCCTGTCCGGGCACAAGGTCGAGATCGGTCTGGTGCCGTTTGGCTCGATGGGTCTGACGGTGTTCGGATTGTTGCTCTGGTGGCATTCGGGCGGGTTCCCGCAGAACGTTCAGGCCAACGACTGGCTTGCCATCCTGTCTATGGGGCAAGCGTGGTGGGTACTGTTCGACATCCTCGGGATCGGTATTTTCGGTGGTTTCTATATCGTGCCGCTGTACGCACTGATCCAGTCCCGAACCGCAGAAAAAGAGCGCTCGCGGGTGATCGCGTCGAACAACATCCTCAATGCGCTGTTCATGGTGGTGTCGGCGATCGTCTCGATCATCTTCCTCAGCGTAGCCAAGCTGTCGATTCCGCAGCTGTTCCTCGTGGTGTCGCTGATGAACATCGCGGTCAATGCATACATCTTCAAGATCGTCCCCGAGTTCACCATGCGCTTCATGATCTGGCTGCTGAGCCATTCCATGTACCGCGTCGAGCACCGGGATCTGCAGCAAATCCCGGACGAAGGGGCTGCCTTGCTGGTGTGCAATCATGTGTCGTTCGTTGACGCGTTATTGATCGCAGGGTCGGTGCGCCGTCCAATCCGCTTCGTCATGTACTACAAGATCTACAACCTGCCGGTCCTCAACTTCGTCTTCCGCACTGCGGGCGCGATCCCGATTGCCGGAAGGAATGAAGACCTTGCGACGTACGACAAAGCGTTCAAGCGCATCGCCGATTACCTGAAAGACGGAGAGCTGGTGTGCATTTTCCCTGAGGGAAAACTCACCACCAGCGGCGAGATCGACGAGTTCAAAGGCGGCATGGCGCGCATCCTCCAAGAGACCAGCGTCCCGGTGATCCCGCTGGCGCTGCAAGGGTTGTGGGGCAGCTTCTTCAGCCGTGATCCGAACAAAGGCGTGTTTCGACGATTGTGGTCCCACGTGACGTTGGTCGCGGGTGCGCCGATCTCAGGCGAAGACTCGGCACCAGCATTGGTGCGCGAGCGAGTGATGGCATTGCGCGGCGCCGTGCGATGACCGACTAGCGGCTCTGTAGGAGCCAACGTGTTGGCGAGGCGTGCGCTGCGTCGTGCCTATTACGCTGCCTCGCGAACACGTTCGCTCCTACAGGGTTTCGGTCATCAGCTCACGACCGGTTTGTCTTCAGTTACCACGACTTCTGGCTCCATCTTTCTGAAGTACGTCGAGAGTAGCGCCCCCGAGATGTTGTGCCACACGCTAAAGAGCGCGCTGGGCACGGCGGCAAGTGGCGAAAAATGCGCGCTGGCCAATGCAGCGCCCAGGCCTGAGTTCTGCATGCCGACTTCCAGCGACAACGATTTGCGCTGGGCCAGCGGCAGCTTGAACACCTTGCCGGTGAAGTAGCCAAGCAAAAAGCCGAAGCTGTTGTGCAGGATCACCACGGCCATGATCAGCAGGCCGGATTCGGCGATTTTTGCCTGACTGGCAGCGACCACTGCGCAGACAATCATCACGATACTGACCACCGAGATCAGTGGCAGCACGTCCACCGCTATGCTCACCCGCTTGCCCAGCAAACGTTGTGCGATGACGCCCAGGACAATGGGCAACATCACCAGTTGCAGGATCGACCAGAACATCTCCATGAAAGACACCGGCAACCACGCCGACGCCAGCAGCCAGATCAAGGCCGGGGTCAGCAACGGCGCGAGGAGGGTGGTGACAGCCGCGATGGCGACGGACAGCGCAAGGTCGCCTTTGGCCAGCCAGGTCATGACGTTGGACGAGGTACCGCTCGGGCAGCAGCCGACCAGAATCACGCCGACGGCAATTTCGGGTGGCAGTTGAAACAACTGGCACAGCAACCATGCCACGCCAGGCATGATCACGAAATGCGCGATCACACCAAGGGCCACACGCCATGGGTGGCGCGCGACCTCGGAAAAATCGTCGAGCTTGAGGGTCAACCCCATGCCGAACATGACCAGCCCGAGCAGCGGCACGATCAGGGGTTTGAGACCGATGAACCAGGTCGGGAACAAGAAGGCCAGAACGGCGAACAGCAGCACCCAGTACGCGAAGGTGTTACCGACAAAACGACTCAATGCAGCCATCGCACGCATGGCTTGCTCCTCTCTTATTAGGCTGGGGTGGATGCACGTTTGTGTAGGAGCGCGCTTGCCCGCGATTGCGGTGTGTCAGGCATTGCATCCGTGTCTGGCGATATGCAATCGCGGGCAAGCGCGCTCCTACAAATAGCGGCTTGGGTTAGATCCCCTGAGGAATCTCTTCGCCGCCCAACGCTTCCATCAACTGCGGCAGGAATTCGCCGAAGGTCAACATCATCAGCGTGAAGCTCGCGTCTTGCTGGCCCAGTGCGTCGTCGCCGCCGTTTTGCTCGGCTTCATCCTGCAGCAGGTCTTCGAACTTCAGGCGCTTGACTGTCAGTTTGTCGTCCAGCACGAAGGACAGCTTGTCCTGCCACGCCAGCGACAGTTGAGTCACGACCTTGCCGGTGCTCAGGTGCAGCTGGATTTCTTCACTGGTCAGGTCCTGACGCTTGCACTTCACAATGCCGCCGTCTTCGTGGGTGTCGCGTAGCTCGCACTCGTCGAGTACGAAGAAATGCTCGGCGGTTTGCCCGGTCTTGACCCAGTCGGTCATGACCGCAGTCGGCGCGGTCTTCACGGTGATCGGGCGCACCGGCAGCGAGCCTACTACTTCACGCAGGGTGGAGAGCAGGTCTTCGGCACGTTTAGGGCTGGCCGAGTTGACCAGCACCAGGCCTTGTTTCGGCGCGATGGCAGCGAAGGCTACGGAGCGGCGAATGAACGCACGAGGCAGGAACGCCTGGATGATTTCATCCTTGAGCTGATCGCGTTCCTTCTTGTAGACCTTGCGCATTTGCTCGGCTTCGATCTCTTCGATCTTCTCTTTTAGCGCGTCGTTGACAACGCTGCCCGGCAAAATGCGTTCCTCTTTACGCGCTGCGATCAGCATGAAGTCGCCGCTGACATGAACCAGTGGGGCGTCTTCGCCTTTGCCAAACGGGGCAACGAAACCGTAAGTGGTCAACTCCTGGCTGGCACAAGCGCGGGCGGGTTTGGTCGCCAGTGCGGTTTCCAGCGCTTGGGCGTCAAATGGCAAGTCTTGGGTCAGGCGATACACAAGCAGGTTTTTGAACCACATGGGGTGAATCTCTCCTTTATACAAAGTGGGGCATTATTCGCTGCTAAAACCCTGCGGCCAACCCTGCTCTAACCCTTTGGAACGATTATAAAAATTATTTAAAAAAGTGCTTGCCAGAGGTAGGGTCGCTCCGTAGAATGCGCGCCACACCGAGAGTGAAGGGTGATTAGCTCAGCTGGGAGAGCAGCTGCCTTACAAGCAGCGGGTCGGCGGTTCGATCCCGTCATCACCCACCAATCCTTCTCAGTGTTACGCGCAGCGGTAGTTCAGTCGGTTAGAATACCGGCCTGTCACGCCGGGGGTCGCGGGTTCGAGTCCCGTCCGCTGCGCCATATTTAGCTTCAAGGCCCTTGAACTCCTTGAAGCAACGAAGAAAGCGACCTTAGGGTCGCTTTTTTTATGCCTGTCATTCGGACTGTCCGCACCGGGACCGAGCTTTATCGGTATTCCAGCGTGCCGTGATCACAATCGGTGATCACCCCATCAAAAATCAAAATTGGACGCACCTCCTTATTCAGGTTGAAGTGGCTCATCGTCATTTCACGTCGGGAGCACCTCCAGCCATGCAAAACGTCTCTGACACCTTGCGCCTCGATGGGCGTCTGGCGCTGATCACCGGCTCCAGCGGCGGCATCGGACTGGCGCTTGCGCGGGGTCTGGGTCAAGCCGGCGCCCGTGTGGTGTTGAACGGTCGCAATCGAGACACGCTTCAAGCCGCCGCCGATCTGCTCAAAGAGGAGGGCCTGGATGTTCACACTCAGGCGTTCGATGTCACCGATGGCGCGGCGATCAGGGCAGGCGTAGAGCAGATCGAATCGCGCATCGGGCCCCTCGATATTCTGGTCAACAATGCCGGCATGCAGCGCCGGGGCCCGCTCGAAGATTACGCAGAAGCGCATTGGCATGAGCTGATGCGGACCAACCTCGACAGCGCTTTTCTCGTTGGCCAAGCCGTTGCGCGGGGCATGATCGACCGCAAACGCGGCAAAATCATCAATATCTGTTCAGTGCAAAGTGAGTTGGGCCGCCCCGGCATCGCACCCTATGCGGCAAGCAAAGGCGCGTTGAAGATGCTGACCAAGGGCATGGCCATTGATTGGGGCCCGTACGGTTTGAACGTCAACGGTATCGGCCCTGGCTATTTCAAGACTGAGCTTAATGCAGCGCTGGTGGCCAACACTGAATTCAGTGAGTGGCTGGAAAAGCGCACCCCAAGCCGACGCTGGGGCGAGGTGGCAGAACTCGCGGGCGCGGCGGTGTTCCTGGCGTCTGACGCCGCGAGTTTCGTCAACGGCCATATCCTTTATGTCGACGGCGGCATCACTGCCTCGTTGTGATTGCGGAGACCTTCATGCAAGCCATTGTTTGCCACGCGTCCAAAGACCTGCGCGTTGATCCACAGGAAGAACCCGCTGAACTGTCGCCCGGCCAGATGCGGGTGCGTGTTGCTCGCGGCGGGATCTGCGGGTCGGACCTTCATTATTACCAGCACGGCGGATTCGGGGCGGTGCGTCTCAAAGAGCCTATGGTGCTGGGGCACGAGATTTCGGCGGTAATCGAAGCGGTTGGCGACCCGACGGGTGATTTCAGGATAGGCCAGCGCATCTCCGTTTCGCCATCACGCCCTTGCGGTGGCTGCAAGTTCTGCCACAAAGGCCAACCCAACCATTGCCTGAACATGCGCTTCTACGGCAGCGCGATGCCGTTTCCGCATGTGCAGGGTGCGTTTCGCGAATCATTGGTGATCGACGCCAGTCAGGCCCACGTATTGGCCGACCACGTCAGTCTGGCCGAAGGCGCGTTGGCTGAGCCGTTATCGGTGGGCTTGCACGCCATTCAGCGGGCGGGGCCGGTGTTCGGCAAGCGTGTGCTGGTGACCGGTTGCGGGCCTATCGGCAATCTGTTGATTGGCAGTTTGCGTGCAGCGGGCGCCGCGCAGATCGTCGCCGTGGACCTGGCTGACAATGCGCTGGAGTGCGCCCGAAAAATGGGCGCCAGCGTGACTCACAACACTCGGCAAACGCCGGATGCACTACAGCAATACAGCGCTGAAAAAGGCTATTTCGACGTGATGTTTGAAGTCTCGGGCAGTGCCCAGGCGTTGCGCGATGGCCTGGCCTGCGTTGCACCGCGCGGCGTAGTGGTCACGGTGGGGCTGGGCGGCGATGTGTCGATCCCGCTGAACGTGTTGGTGAGCAAGGAAATCGACCTGCGCGGCACGTTCCGCTTCCACCCCGAGTTCGCCCAGGCTGTGGATTTGCTCAATCGTCGGGTGATCGACGTTTTGCCGGTGATCTCCCACACAGTGCCGTTCAAAGACGCGGTGCAGGCGTTCGATCTGGCCGGGGACAAAACCCAGGCGATGAAGGTGGTGCTCGACTTCGGCGTGCCAGACTGAGTCGCGCAGTTCTTCACCCAACGCCCGCTTTTGTGGGCGTTGACGAGCCAGAGTGAGGCCGCGATGCGGTCTGTCAGACTTACCGCATCGCAGCCTTTTGTCTGGGTCAGGTCAAATCAATCTCCACCACATTCCCTGCCAACCGAACCGCCCAGGTACGAAGGCGCAGGGCAGCGTCTTCCAGGCAAATGCCGTCTTGCAGTCGGTAATGCTGTTTATACAGCGGGGAGGCGATGACCAGATCCCCCGACAGACTGCCGATGATCCCGCGGCCGATAACGTTGGCGCCCGACACCGGATCGCGGTTGTCCACGGCAAACAACTGAGCGGTCCCGCCCGCGTCGATCACCTGAAACAGCGCCACCTGAGTCGTGCCCACCAGCGCCACCACACCGGAATTGGGCACCAGATCCTGGCGGGCGCACACCGCGCGCCAGGCCGGTGCCTGAACGTTGTCAATCATCACAGCGTTGGCGTGGTTCATTGTGCAATCTCCTCGACGGCAATCAGGTTGAGTTCGTTGGCGCGTGCAGGACGACGCTGGCTGCGTTCCTTGACGAACTGGATGTCCGGGTCACCGCGCTTGTCGTTGACGAAGGTGCGGAAGCGCTTGAGTTTTTCAGGGTCTTGCAGGGCATTTGCCCATTCACATTCGTAGCGCTCGACCACCAGTTGCATCTGCGCTTCGAGTTCTCCTGCCAGGCCCAGGCTGTCGTCGATCACCACCGCTTTCAGGTAGTCCAGCCCGCCTTCCAGGCCTTCGCGCCAGACTGAGGTGCGCTGCAACTTGTCGGCGGTGCGTATGTAGAACATCAGCACGCGGTCGATGTAGCGAATCAGCGTCTCGTCGTCCAGATCGGTGGCAAACAGTTCGGCGTGGCGCGGACGCATGCCGCCGTTGCCGCACACGTAAAGATTCCAGCCGTTCTCGGTGGCAATCACGCCGATGTCCTTGCTCTGCGCTTCAGCGCATTCGCGGGTGCAGCCGGAGACTGCGAACTTGAGTTTGTGCGGCGAGCGCAGGCCCTTGTAGCGATCCTCGATGCTCAGCGCCATTTGCACGCTGTCCTGCACGCCGTAACGGCACCAGGTGCTGCCAACGCAGGACTTCACGGTGCGCGTCGATTTACCGTACGCATGGCCGGTCTCGAAACCGGCGGCAATCAGCTCGCTCCAGATATCCGGCAGCTCATGCAATTGCGCGCCGAACAGGTCGATGCGCTGGCCGCCGGTGATCTTGGTGTAGAGGTCGTATTTTTTCGCTACCGCGCCAATGGCGATCAAGCCGTCAGGCGTGATTTCGCCCGCCGGAATACGCGGCACCACCGAGTAGGTGCCGTTCTTCTGCATGTTGGCCATGAACGTGTCGTTGGTGTCCTGCAACGGCACCAGCTTAGAGTCCATGATCGGCCGGTTCCAGCACGACGCGAGGATCGAGCCAATCGCTGGTTTGCAGATGTCGCAGCCCACATGCCCTTTGCCGTGGCGAGCGAGCATATCGTCGAAGGTTTCGATGCCTTCTACGCGCACCATCGCGTACAGCTCTTGCCGCGTGTAGCTGAAGTGTTCGCACAGACTTTTATCGACCGCGACGCCGCGTGCAATTAGCTCATGTTCGAAGACTTGTTTGAGTAACCCGGCGCAACCGCCGCAACCGGTGCAGGCTTTGGTCTTGGCTTTCAACCCGCCAAGGTCAGTGCAGCCGCCATCGATGGCCGAGCAAATCGCGCCTTTGCTGACGTTATGGCAGGAGCAAATGGTTGCCGTGTCAGGCAACGCGTCAGCGCCCAGCGTTGGCGCGCCTTCGCTGAGCGGCATGATCAGGCTCGACGGATCGGCTGGCAGCTTGATGCCGTTTTGCACGTATTGCAGCAGCGTGTCGTAGTAGCTGTTGTCGCCCACCAGCACCGCGCCGAGCACGTGCTTGCCGTCGGCCGACACCACCAGGCGGCGATAGCTGCCGCTGGCTTCATCAATGAAGCGGTAGCTGCGAGAGCCCGTCAGCGCGCCGTGGGCATCGCCGATGGACCCGACGTCAACGCCCAGCAGTTTGAGCTTGGTCGACATGTCGGCGCCGAAGAACGGTTCGGCCTCCAGTTCGCACAGTTGCGCGGCCACGTTACGGGCCATTTGGTAACCGGGCGCAACCAGACCGAACACGCTGCCATTCCAGGCTGCGCATTCGCCAATAGCGAAAATATCGGAGTCGCTGGTGCGGCAGTGTTCGTCAATCGCGATGCCGCCCCGAGGCCCCAGTTCCAGCTCGCATTGGCGGGCGAGGGCGTCTTGCGGACGAATACCGGCTGAGAACAGCACCAGGTCGGTTTCAAGAAACTCGTCACCGGCAAAATTCATGCGATAGCGGTACTCCTCGCCCGGCGTGATCGACTGCGTGGCGCGTGACAAATGAACGCCCACGCCCAGCGCTTCGATGCGTGACTTCAAGGCTGCACCGCCGAAATCGTCCAGCTGCACCGGCATCAAGCGGGGCGCAAATTCCACCACATGCGCTTCCAGGCCCAGCGACTTCAGCGCGTTGGCCGCTTCCAGACCGAGCAGGCCGCCGCCGACGACCACGCCGCGCCTGGCGTTTTTGGCTGCCGCCTGGATGGTGTCGAGGTCGTCGAGAGTGCGATAGACCAGGCGTGAATCCCCGGATGCGCCTTCAATCGGCGGCACGAACGGGTAAGAGCCGGTCGCCAGCACCAGTTTGTCGAACGCAAAGCAGCCGTTGGCAGTGATCACTTCACGTCGTGCGCGGTTGATCTCCAGCACCGGGACGCCCAAATGCACCGTCAGCCCGCTCTGTTGATAGAGATCGGCGTCACACATGGCCAGGGACTCGGCGTCGCGGCCACCGAAATACTCGGACAGATGCACCCGGTCGTAGGCGCGCTGGCGCTCTTCGCCGAACACATGAATGCGATAGCGATCCAGTGCGCCGTCGGCAATCAATTGCGCGACGCATTGGTGGCCGACCATGCCGTTACCGATGACTATCAGGGTGGGCATATCTTCAAGAGGGGCGACTGTGGTGTTCATAGCAAGTCCCGGCCAAAGCCAATTCAGGTTTTTTGAAAGCAAAAAAAAGGCGCCCGGAACCTTTCGGTTCCAGGCGCCTTTGCCTGTTCTTTGTGGTTGCTGCGACCCCGCCGGAGTGCGGAGGTGTCGGCGCAACCTGCTGAGCCTGGCGATCGTCGTTGACCGTCTTGGCTGCCAACCGTGCATTCAGGCTGGACTTGTGTGGATCAAAGCAAGGGGTGTGCCAGCGGGTGGTTGGGTGCGTATGGAGGGAGGTTTTTCGAGGTTGGCTGCTCGATAAATGCTGGGTGCGAGGCGGGTTGGCAGGCGCCAATCGGCTCTGATTGACCACTAAAGAGACTGGCCATCCCTTGATAAGCAAGGCGCGAAAAAAGTGCGTGAATGGTCATCGGCGCTTCATTGTGAGGCCAAATCTATTGCCGTCGGCCCAGACCAAACCTCGCTCCAACAGGTTCATCAGCTCCGCTTGTAGCTTAAAGCTTGAAGCTTGCCGCCTAACGCAGCCCCTCTGGCCCATCCCTTGCAACACCTCAGCCATAGGTGATCAACGCCGATTACCCTCTTCACGACAAAGGCGCCGTGTGCTCCCCGTTTTCGGACGGAGGAGAACAGGGCGCCTTTTTTTTGGTTTCGGGAAATGGATATGGCGAGTCGAAGCGTTTCAAGCGTGTGTCCTTATTGCGGTGTGGGCTGCGGGATTGTCATGCAGGTGGAAAACAACCGCGTCATTAAAGTGAGCGGTGACAAGACGCACCCCACCAATCGCGGGCGTCTGTGCACCAAGGGCAGCACGTGCGCCCAACCGCTGACCGAGTCCGGGCGGATGGAGTCAGCGTACGTGCGCGATGCGCGTCATCAGGAGCCGGTGCGGGCGGGGATCGATCACGCCATCAGCGAAACCGCTCGCCGTTTGCGCGCGATCATCGACACCCACGGCCCGGATGCTTTGGCGTTTTATGTGTCGGGGCAAATGTCGCTGGAAGCGCAGTACCTCGCCAGCAAGCTTGCCAAGGGCTTCGTGCGCACGGCGCATGTCGAATCCAATTCGCGACTGTGCATGGCAAGCGCTGGCAGCGGCTACAAACTGTCGCTTGGCGCTGACGGACCGCCAGGCTCCTACGAAGATTTCGACAAGGCCGACGTGTTCTTCGTGATCGGCGCGAACATGGCCGACTGTCACCCGATTCTCTTCCTGCGCATGATGGATCGGGTCAAGGCCGACGCGCAGTTGATCGTCGTCGACCCAAGGCGCAACACCACGGCCGACAAGGCCAGTCTGTTCATGCAGATCAAACCCGGTACAGACCTGGCCCTGCTCAACGGCCTGCTTTATCTGCTGATGGAGAACGGCCATACCGACCCTGCATTTATAGCCTCGTTTACAGAAGGCTGGGACGCGATGCCGGCGTTTCTGGGCGACTACACTCCCGACAAAGTCGCGCAGATAACCGGGCTGGCCGAAGCCGATATTCGTCAGGCCGCCAAGATGATCGGTCAGGCCCGCGACTGGATGAGCTGCTGGACCATGGGCCTGAACCAGAGCACCCACGGCACCTGGAACACCAACGCGTTATGCAATCTGCATTTGGCGACAGGCGCCATTTGTCGCCCCGGCAGCGGCCCGTTTTCACTCACCGGGCAACCGAATGCCATGGGCGGAAGGGAAATGGGCTACATGGGCCCAGGACTTCCCGGACAGCGCTCCACGCTGGTGGCCGAGGATCGATCCTTTATAGAAGCGATGTGGGGCGTGCCGGCGGGCACCCTGCGAACCGAGTCCGGCAATGGCACCGTGGCGATGTTCGAGCAGATGCGCGATGGCGACATCAAAGCGTGCTGGATCATCTGCACCAACCCGGTGGCGTCGGTCCCCAACCGACAAACCGTAATCGAAGGCTTGCAGGCAGCCGAGCTGGTGATCACGCAGGATGCGTTTCTCGACACCGAAACCAACCGCTACGCCGATATTCTGTTGCCCGGCGCACTGTGGGCGGAGGGCGACGGCGTGATGATCAACTCCGAGCGCACCCTGACGCTCACGCAAAAAGCGGTGGACGCGCCCGGTGAAAGCCTGCCGGACTGGCAGTTGATTGCTCGGGTCGCCTGCGAAATGGGTTACGCCGACGCGTTCACGTATGCGTCGGCCAGCGAGGTGTTCGAGGAGATCAAGCGCGCCTGGAACCCCAGGACCGGCTATGACATTCGCGGCGCCAGCCATGCGCGGCTTCGCGAACGACCGCTGCAATGGCCGATTGCCGCTGACGATTCAGACGAACGCAATCCGATTCGTTACCTCAATGATGGAGTCAGCCAAGCGCTGACAGTTGCGTCAGACGGAAGTCGTCCTGCCGTAGTATTTCCAACCGCCAGCGGTAAGGCGGTGTTCTTGCCGCGCCCGCATTTGTCCCCGGCAGAAATGCCCAGCGAAGACTTCCCGTTCGTGCTCAATACCGGTCGGGTGCAGCACCAGTGGCATACGCTGACCAAGACCGGGAAGGTTCCGACACTCAACAAGCTCAATCCCGGGCCTTTCATCGAGCTGCATCCCAAAGATGCGGCAGCGCTTGGCATCAAGGACAAGGACGCCGTAGAAGTACGTTCGGTGCGCGGCCGTGCGGTGTTGCCTGCTGTGGTGACAGATCGGGTACGCCCCGGAAATTGCTTCGCGCCGTTTCACTGGAACGATGTGTTCGGCGACAACCTGGCGATTAACGCGGTCACCAGCGATGCGGTGGATCCTGTGTCGTTTCAGCCGGAGTTCAAGTTTTGCGCAGTGGCGTTGCAACGGGTCGAGCTGATAGCCCATCGCTTCTTTGAAACCACGTCCGCTGCCGAGGTAGCGTTACCGCCCGAGGGTAAACCGGGGCTGACGTTGCTCTGGGCTTCGCAAACCGGCAACGCCCAATCCCTGGCCGAACGTTTCGGCAGCCGTTTGCGGAACGCCGGCATTGCCATTGATGTGCGCGCGATGGACAGCTTCCCGGCTGCGCAACTGGCGCAAGTGGATAATTTGGCGCTCATCAGCAGCACCTTCGGTGATGGGGAGTCGCCGGACAACGGGCAGAGTTTTTGGCAGTCGCTGAGCCAACACGACGCCCCGCTCGAAAACCTTCGCTACGCGGTGTTGGCGTTGGGCGACCCGAGTTACGACCGCTTTTGCCAGCACGGTAAAAACCTTGATCAGCGCCTCGAAAGCCTCGGCGCTTGCGCTTTGTTGCCTCGTGTCGATTGCGATCCGGAATTCGAGGAGCCCGCGGATGCCTGGTTCAAGGCGCTGCAACAGGCGCTGGCCCTTGATGTGCCTGATGTGGTTGGAGTTGAGGGTGTGTCGGCGGTGAGGCTGCACACCCGTTCGCTTCCATTTTCATCTGGCTTGTCGATCAATCGACGCCTGAACACCGAGGGCACGCAAAAGGACACCCGGCAGTTCGCGCTGGCGCTGGGTGATTCGGGCTTGCACTACGAGGCTGGCGATGCCCTTGGCGTGTGGCCGCGTAACTGTCCGGAACTGGTCAACGAGTTGCTCGACCTGACAGGTCTTGACCCCGAGCACCTGGTAACGATTGAAAAATACGGCGACGTGCCGCTGGGCGAAGCCTTGGCTGGGCATTTCGAGATCGCCAGGCCGCATTTCGACACGTTGCAGTTCATCGCCGAACGCGGCGGCAGTCCTGAGCTGAAAATACTGTTGGGCGACACTTATAAAGGTGAGCTGAAAGACTGGTTGTGGGGGCGGCAGTTGGCGGACGTGCTCCAGGCATTTCCGATGCGTTGCAGCGCTGAAGATCTGCTGGCCTCACTCAAGCCCCTGCAGCCACGCTCGTACTCCATCGCTTCGAGTTCCAAAGCGCATCCGCATGAGGTTCATTTGACCGTCTCAACGGTGCGCTATGGCAAGCGCAAAGGTGTGTCTTCGACGTTCCTCGCTGACCGCGCCGAGCAGTGCGAGGTGCCGATTTTCCTTCAGCCGTCCAAACATTTTCGCGTACCCGGCGACGGCGATGTGCCGATGATCATGATCGGACCGGGCACCGGCGTGGCGCCGTTTCGCGGGTTTCTTCAGGAGCGCAGGGCGCGTGGCGATGGCGGCAAGAACTGGCTGTTCTTCGGCGAGCAACATGCGGCGACCGATTTTTATTACCGCGATGAGTTACAGGCCATGCAGCAAGACGGCCTGTTGACCCATCTGAGCCTGGCGTTCTCACGGGATCAGGGTGAAAAGATTTACGTGCAGCATCGTATCGAGCAGCAGGGCGCCGAACTGTGGCGCTGGTTGCAGGAAGGCGCGCAGGTGTATGTCTGCGGCGACGCGGTGCACATGGCCAAGGACGTGGATCTGGCGTTACGGCAGGTCATTGCGCAGCATGGCGGATTGAGCGAAGAGGCCGCGGCAGGCCATTTGCGCCTTCTGACTGAGCAGAAGCGTTATCTGCGGGATGTTTATTAATGCGAGCGCGTAATGACCTCCAGGAGCGAACTTGTTCGCGAGGCAATTCTCGCGTCTGGAGTGCAGATCGTCTCGCCAACAAGTTGGCTCCACAGAGTTTTCAGGGCTTCACCGTTACCGCCACTGTCTGAACCCCGACTGAACGACTTTCTCGATCAAACAAGAAAACCTTTGGATACCTGAACTTATCTACCTTTTCTCCCTCTCATGCCGGTAGCCATTGATCGCGGCGGCCTGATAAGCTCGCGGCTTTACTCGTTTGCCCTATTGGCGCATGAACAAGGAATTAGCATGAAACAGCATCGGTTGGCAGCGGCGATAGCCCTGGTCGGTCTGGTACTCGCAGGTTGCGACAAGCAAGCCAGCACCGTCGAGCTGAAAACTCCGGCGCAAAAAGCCTCCTACGGTATCGGTCTGAACATGGGCAAAAGCCTGGCTCAGGAAGGTATGGACGATCTGGATTCCAAAGCGGTAGCGCTGGGTATCGAAGACGCCGTTGGCAAGAAAGAACAGAAACTCAAAGACGACGAACTGGTAGCAGCGTTCGGCGATCTGCAAAAGCGTGCTGAAGAGCGCATGGCCAAGATGAGCGAAGAGTCGGCAACTGCTGGCAAGAAGTTCCTCGAAGAAAACGGCAAGCGTAAGGAAGTCACCACCACGGCTTCCGGTCTGCAATACGAAATCATCAAGAAAGCTGATGGCCCTCAGCCTAAGCCAACCGACGTTGTGACCGTTCACTACGAAGGCAAGCTGACTGACGGCAAAGTGTTCGACAGCTCGGTTGAGCGCGGTAGCCCGATTGATCTGCCCGTCAGCGGTGTGATTCCGGGTTGGGTCGAAGGCCTGCAACTGATGCACGTAGGCGAGAAGGTCAAACTCTACATTCCTAGCGATCTGGCTTACGGCGCGCAAAGCCCAAGCCCGATGATCCCGGCCAACTCGGTGCTGGTATTCGACCTGGAGCTGCTGGGCATCAAAGACCCTGCCGCCGCCGCCAACGAAGCCGCAGCAGGTGCTGCAGCAACGGACGACGAAGAAGAAGAGACTGCACCGGCCAAACCAGCCGCCAAGAAATAATCGACACGTCGATTAGCACTTGAAAAAAATGCCCCGTTTTTCGGGGCATTTTTGTGTCTGCCGTAATCAAACCGAACGGAGTCAGACGAGCAGAGTCCCAATACCGTCCGGGGCGTGATCGACTCCGTATCGGCTCTGTTGGATTGTTCGACGATTCGACAAGCCTCGCTGATTTGACGTTTGGCTAGTTCCGGCAGGGGGCCAAGTCAACGCTTTTTTGCGTTTTTTTATGTGAGTAAAAAACGTGCGATTTGAGCCAAGCCCCGGTAGAACGGGCGTTTCAGGGCCAAATACCGGCTCTGTTCACAAGGTTATCCACAACTTGTGTGGATAACATTCTGTGTGTGCGTGGTACATGTTTATGTACTTGGGTTTGTTGACGGCTTATTTTTCTAGCCGCTTGGAGTAAGCATGAAAGCACCCTGGAATTTTCTGCGTTACCTGCCAATGGCGAGTCGCTTGATGGCGGCCGGTCGTTTACCGGCCTTACTCTTCGCCGTGGCGCGCAAAGGCGCCGGTGAAGGCAATCGGCTAGGCAAGCTCAAGGATGACTTGAAACTCCTGCAGGCGTTGTGCCTGGCGTACTGGCGCGGTCAGTACCGTGCGATCAGCCCGAAGGCGATCTTGTCGGTCGTCGCGGGGCTGATGTATTTCCTCAGCCCTCTGGATGCGATCCCGGACTGGATTCCAGGGCTCGGCATGCTGGATGACATCGCCGTGCTGGCCTGGGTGATGAAAAGCCTTGAAGTCGAACTCAGTGCGTTCCGTGTATGGCGAGAAAAGCAAAGCCCTGAAAAACTGGCCGTGGTTGAGCGTCTGCCTGCCAGTCCAAAGCTGCTTGAACAGGAAAAATCCACGGATTGAGCCGTTACCTTCTGTAGGCGCGAATGAATTCGCTCCTACAGAGATGGGTGAACCAACTTGCGTCAATCCACTGCTAAGATGCGGCGATAGAAAAAGCCTACACGCGATAATTTGCCGTCTTACAGGGGGTTGCATGGATCTTCAGGTCATTTCTCGTGATGGAGAGCCAGAATATGCGGTATTACCGTGGGCTCAATACCAGGCGCTGATACGCGCTGCCGGTATTTCTTCAGGACACGACACTGAACGTACGGCGCAGCCAGCCGCTGCCACAGCGACGGTTGCTGACGATTTGCCAGGGCTCGATCAGTTGGGGCCCTTGCGTCAAGGCAAAGGCCTGGAAGTGGCGCAACTGGCCAGGACTGTCGGCATCAGCCCGTCTTACCTTGAGCTGATCGAAAGCGGCACTCGGCTGCCCGACGCTGCCATTCTTCGCAGCCTGGCCTGGGAACTGGGTGTCGCGGGCTGGCGAGGTGAGTCATGAGTGTCAGAATCAGCCGTCAGCAGTGGGAAGCACTGGTAGGTGAACTGGACGTGGCGCGACGCCAGCGACATTTGTTGACCTACCGGGCGTTGCTCGAACGCCTCCAGCTCCCCACCCCCGCGATGCTGACCCTGACCGCAGCCCTGGAACATCTCGCTGCCATCGATGCAAAATCCGAACAGCCCTTGCGCAGCTCGCTGGTGATCAGCCAAGGGGCAAGCCGTCTGCCGCGCACCGGCTTCTTCGAGTGCGCCGAGCGTCTGGGTCGTTTTTCCGGCCCTTCCGATGGTGTTGCCGCAGCCTCGTGGCATGCCTCGGAAGTGGTGCGGGTGTTTGAGTACGAGTATTTGCCGCAGGCGTGAGCGCCTCAGACAGGTAAGAGCGCGCTTGCCCGCGATCACGGTTTGTGTGGCAGGAACTCCGCCTCTGACACACCGTAATCGCGGGCAAGCGCGCTCCTACAGGTGCATGCGTTCAGCTTGAGGCTTGCAGCTTAGAGCTTGCAGCTATCTCCAGCGTATCAATCACATGAATACTCGCGCCGAGGATGTCTTTGGCGTGATGCTTGGCCTGTGACGCCAATTCTGCCAACTGACTTGCATCGAGCACCGTGCAGGCCTGTGGGTGCAGGTGCACGACCCCGATAGACAGCGACAACAGCGCAAACTCCTGCCGTTGTCCCTGGCGGTTAAGCGCCACGAAGCAGCCCGCCGCCAGATGCTCCGCACGATAAAAACGCCGGCATTGATTCTGGAAGTCCTCCAGCAACGTATTCAGGCGTTTTCTCCAATCCTCCGAACCCAACACCATCAGAAAATCATCGCCGCCAATGTGGCCGACGAAATCACGGCTGGGGTCAATCCGGTCGCTCAGACACTGGGCCAGACACAGCAACACTTCATCACCGCGACCGTAGCCATAGATATCGTTGAACGGCTTGAAGCTGTCGATATCAACGTAGCAAATCATCGATTCGCGACCCTGCTGCAATAGCCGCGTCAGGCATTGCTGGATCGGCACGTTGCCGGGGAGCAGGGTCAACGGGTTGGCATGGCGTGCCTGCTGAATCTTCAGCTCGGTGATCAGTTTCAGCACATCGATCACACGGCCCAGACCCAAGTAGGCGCCGCTCTGCGTGATGATGAAATCCTCCTCGATCCGCTGCCTCGCGCGGCTGGTGATCAGGCGGCTGACTTGCTGCAGCGACTGGGTCAGTTCGACGGCCAGAAAGTCATCGCTCATCAGTCGGCTTATAGGTTTGCGCGCATAAATCTCGGTGGCGAACGGTTGTAGCAGGACATCCGACAGCGAATGCCGGTGCACGATGCCGATGGGACGTTGCTCCTCATCCAGTACCGCCAGTGAGTTCAGGTTAGCCTGTTTGCGAAAGGCCTCCAGTACGCTGGCCGTGGGGGTGCTTTGCAGCACAGAGCATTGTTCATTGAGCAGAGCGCTCAGGTCGGAGCCTTCGTCAGTGAGGCTTGCGCTACTGGCATCGGACTTGGGCAGCATGGCGCGGGCGTCACGCGGCGGGTGCTCCTGCGGGCGACACAACAGATAGCCCTGCACCAGGTCGACACCCATGTCGATCAGCACTTCCAGCTCTTCGCCCAGTTCAATGCCTTCAGCGATTACCTTGGCCCGAGAGGCTTTCGCCATTTGCAGCATGGAGCCGACGAACTCGCGTTTGACGGCGTCCTGATGAATGCCGTCGATGAAGTGCCGGTCAATCTTCACGTAATCCGGGCGCAGTTCAGACCACAACCGCAGGCTCGAATAACCGGCGCCAAGGTCGTCGAGCGCGATGGAAAACCCCATGTCGCGATAATGGTGCAACGCGTTATAGAGAAGACCAAAGTCGTCGGTTGGGGTTTGCTCGGTCAGCTCGATCACCACGCGGCTGGGCGGGATGCCATAACTGTCCAGCAATTGAAGGGTACGGCCTGGCGGGTGTGAAGGCTCAAGCAGTGATTCGGGCGAGATGTTCAGGAACAGCTTGCCGTCGAGCTGTTGTTGACTGAAACGGCGACAGGCCGAGTCGCGACAGGCCAGCTCCAGTTCACTCAATTTCCCGGCCTGACGTGCGACCGCGAACAGGCTGACCGGCGAGTGCAGCGAACTGTTGGAGGGGCCGCGCGTGAGGGCTTCGTAGCCCAGAATGCGGCGCTCGGACAGCGACACAATCGGTTGAAACAAGCTGTGCAATTCGCCTTGAGCCAGGATCGAACTCAGTGCGCTCAGCTGTTCAGTGACGGTCATGGCAATCTCGAGGCAAGAAAAAGGGGCTCGGCGTACGGCACCAAGCCCCATATTTCACGACAGATTCATGACTGTTTGATGACCGTTGCCAGTGGTTGGCCACCTGTGTCATCAAGTTTCATCTGACGACACAGGCCTCACGGTCTTACTTCTTCGCGACGCTGCCGCTCATGCCCAGATAGTCGATGAGAATACGCCCGGTTTCTGACAGATAAGCGTCGTCCTCGGGTTTGGTCTTATCGTCTTCAGCCGGCAATGCGTCTTCGTCTTCTTTCTTCAACTCTTTGAGCGGCTCTTCACCCTTGGCCTTGCGGCGGATGTTTTCCATGCTCAACTGCTGACTCTCGATGTCAGCGTGCTCGCTGCGACGTTCGCTTTCATTGAGGCTGACGGTCTTTTCGGCCATCAGCTTCTTGGCCAGGGCGAGTTTGTTTTCGATGAACACGAACTCGGCGTCTTTGGCGGATCGCACGTCGTGGCGCGACTGCAACTGCGCCAGGAACGGTTTGAACGGATCGGCCGCAGGTTTGATCGCAGGCTTGATGGTGTCGTAGGTCATCGCTTCCGGCAGGGCGCTTTCACCGATTTCCTTGGTGTCGATAATGGACGGATAGGCGATATCAGGCAGCACGCCCTGATGCTGAGTGCTCTGGCCGGAGACGCGGTAGAACTTGGCGAGCGTCAGTTTCAGTTCGCCGTGGTTCAGCGGCTGAATGGTCTGCACGGTGCCTTTGCCGAAGGTCTGGCCGCCGATGATCAACGCGCGGTGGTAGTCCTGCATGGCGCCGGCAAAAATCTCCGAAGCCGAAGCTGAAAGACGGTTCACCAACAACGCCATCGGGCCTTTGTAGAACGCACCGCTGTTTTCGTCTTCCAGCACATCGACCTTGCCGTCGGCGTTACGCACCAGAACGGTCGGGCCTTTGTCGATGAACAGACTGGTCAGCTCGGTGGCTTCCTGCAACGAACCACCGCCGTTGTTACGCAGGTCGATGACCACGCCGTCGACTTTCTCGGACTGCAATTCGGTCAGCAGCTTCTTGACGTCGCGGGTCGTGCTCTTGTACTCGGGATCGCCGGCGCGGTAGGCCTTGAAGTCCAGGTAGAAAGCAGGGATCTCGATGACGCCCAGCTTGTAGTCTTTGCCATCCTGCTTGAGGTGCAGGATCGACTTCTTCGCCGCTTGCTCTTCAAGCTTCACGGCTTCGCGGGTGATCGACACGATCTTGGTGGTCTGGTCGCTCGGCGCATTGCTGGCCGGGACGATTTCCAGACGCACGACCGAGCCCTTCGGACCGCGAATCAGTTTGACCACTTCATCCAGACGCCAGCCGATCACGTCGACCATCTCTTTGTCGCCCTGGGCGACGCCGATGATCTTGTCGGCGGTCGCCACTTGCTTGGTCTTGGCGGCGGGGCCGGCCGGAACCAGACGGACGATCTTGACGTTATCGTTGTCGCTTTGCAGGACAGCGCCGATCCCTTCAAGGGAAAGGCTCATGTTGATGTCGAAGTTTTCCGCGCTGTCAGGCGACAGGTAGTTGGTGTGCGGATCGTAGGACATCGCGAAGGTGTTCAGGTAAGCCTGGAACACGTCCTCGCTGCGGGTCTGGCCCAGACGCGCGAGTTGGTTCTTGTAGCGCTTGGTCAGGGTTTCCTGAATCTTCGCCGGGTCTTTGCCGGCGATCTTCAAGCGCAGGACTTCGTCCTTGACGCGCTTGCGCCACAGGTCGTCGAGTTCGGCTTCGTTTTTGGCCCACGGTGCGTCCTTGCGATCAACCAGCAAGGTTTCCTGAGTGTTCAGGTCGATTTTGTCGACGCCCTTGCTCAGCTGCGCCAAGGCGAAATCCAGACGCGACTTGATGCGGTCCAGATAACGCTTGTAGATGGTAAAGCCCGGAGCCAGGTCGCCGCTCTTGAGGAAGTCGTCGAACTGGAAGCGCCACTTGTCGAACTCGGCGATGTCGCTGGCGAGGAAGTAGCTTCGTGCAGGGTCGAGCAGTTTCAGGTAGCTCTGGTAAATGATTTCAGAGCGTTTGTCGTCCAGAGGCGGCTTGCTGTAGTGGTGGCGCTTGAGCAGTTCCACCACATTGAGGCTGGCTATCACCTCGTCGCGGTCGGGTTGAAGATTATCCCAGCTGTTGGCAGCAAAGGTGTTGGCGGACATTGGCAAAACACTGAGGCCAATGAGCAATGCAAGTGTGCTGGGCAAAAATTGCTTCATGCTGATTCGACGCGGGGACAATTGATAACGCATATTAGGCCGTCTTGGAAGTCGCCGGTTCCAGCGGAACCCGGTCGCATAATGCAAAAAGCCCGAATGCCTATAAAGAGCACATCGGACTCAGTCGAGAACTCACTATGGAGGCACCGTGAAAGCATTGCAAGGCGTTGAAGGTCAAGTGGAATGGGTCGAACAGCCATCGCCGACGCTTGACGTCGGTCAGGTTCGCATCAAGGTGGCGGCAGCGGGGCTCAACCGGGCCGATTTGCTTCAGCGAGCCGGCAAGTACCCGCCGCCCCCAGGGGTGACTGAAACCCTGGGGCTGGAGTGTTCCGGCATCATCGCCGAAGTGGGGCCGGGCACTGCCTGGCAGGTCGGAGATCGTGTCTGTGCGCTGCTGGCCGGCGGGGCGATGGCCGAAGAAGTGGTGGTCGACGCCCGGCATGTGCTGCCGGTGCCCGAGGGCATTTCGCTGCACGAAGCGGCGGCCATTCCCGAGGTGTACGCCACCGCCTGGCTGAATCTGTTCCAGCTGGCCGGCCTCAAGCCCGGCGAAAAAGTGTTGCTGCATGCCGGGGCAAGTGGAGTTGGTTCAGCTGCCATTCAGCTGTGCAAGGCATTTGGCAACCCGGTCTGGGTCACCGTGGGCTCGGCGGAGCGGCTGGCGTACTGCGAAGCGCTCGGCGCCCAGGGCGGTGTGCTGCGCAACGAAAACCTCGATGCGCTGAATGACTTCGCGCCTTTTAACGTCATCCTTGACCCGGTGGGCGCCAACTACGCCGCGCTGAACCTGAAGGTGCTCGGGGTGGACGGTCGTCTGGTGCTGATCGGGCTGATGGGCGGAAGCAAGTCCGAGCTGGATTTCGCAAAGGTGCTGGGCAAGCGCATCCATATTCTGGGTTCGACCCTGCGCAGCCGCGACGACCAGTTCAAGGCCGACCTGCTCAGCGATCTGGGGCAGCACGTCATGCCGCTGTTCACCGAAGGCCGCCTGAAGCCGCAGCTGGCGCGCAGCTTTCCGATCAGGGAAGCGGAAGCTGCGTACGCGGAGCTGGCGACCAATCAGGTGTCGGGCAAAGTCATCCTAGTCATTGACCCCGCGCTGCACTGATCTGCCCACAGGCCGGGTATCGCTGCCTCTGAGCGACCCCCCGGCCTTGCCTGTCCTATCCAATAACCTTCGTCGGCATTACCGACGAACGGTCGAAGAACCTGTCATAAGTGACAGTATCCAGCGCTCACAAACAGGCGCTTAATCAATCGCAGATACGCACCGAACAGCCATTGCGCTGTGCACTTGAAGAGTGGCTTCGAGCGGGTTCCGCCGGCCTGATTTCAGACTCAAGGATGATGTCGATGAATAGCACATTCAGAGCAGACAGCGGCGCCCTCAACGGTGGCAGTTGGCGCATTGATGATGAGTTTCCGCTGCCCGTCGTGCCGGCCATCCTCGAGGATGAGCTGGGACAGGAAGAGGTCGGCGGGTTGCTGCCTCGAACTGCGCTGGAACGAGACCTGCAGGTGACTATTCCCGCCTGGCCATTCACACCCAATTTTCCCAACGTCGTGGTGCTGTCGTGGCGGGTCGCCGGTGCTCCATTTGTTGAAGTAGACCGCTTCACCTTCCAGCCCCCGATCGCTCCCGGGGATAAAACCGTCCAGGTACGTCAGGCGTTGCTGATGGAAGGTACCTACGAGCTCTCCTACAAGATTTCGGTGGTGAATAACCCGTCGCCGGAGTCACTGAAGAAAGTCGTCACGGTGGATCTATCGCCGCCCGGTGCCGGTCAGAAACCGCTGCCGGTGGTCTTTCCGAGTGAGCTGGCCGGTGTGATCTCCGACGAGTACTTGACCAGCGAAGGCGCGGTCGAGTGTTCGGTACCCTCTTACTTCGGCGCCAAGGCCAAAGACGTGGCGATCTGGTTCTGGAGCGACACCAATCCACCGCCGGACGGGGAAATCGACCAGGGTGAGGTGATTTTCAGTCAGGATGAGATTGACGACGGCCTGTTGTTCATATCCGTTCCCGAGCAGGTGATCAGGGCGTCAGGTCAGGGCTCCCGGTACGTGTACTACCTCTTGCGGGATCTGGCGGGAAACATCAGCGCGCGCTCGGAGCTTTCACCCATCACGGTGGACCTGACGCCGCCGCCGGAAAACCTCCAGCCGGTGCGAGTACCACTGTCGACCCGCTGTCTGATCGATCGCCAGCATGCACGCGAAGGTGCGACCAACGAAGGCGGCGTCACGGTAGAGATCGATCAATACGACAATGCGGCCCCAGAGCACCGGGTAATTATCAACTGGGACGGCACCGAGCTTGCCGAAGTGCCTGTCGATCCGTCCGGATTCCCGCTGCGCGCGTTCGTGCCGTGGACCGTATTGACCGCCAGAGGGCTTGGCCCACTGAGCGTCCAGGTCGATTATGAGGTGCGTCGTGGAACCTTGGTCACGCCTTCTCCGGGACCTGTCTCTGTGCCGGTTGACTTCACCCTGGCCGGGCAGGATCACGCCAATGCTCCGGCATTATTGAACGTCACCCTGGAGAAACCCGAGGTGCGTGGCCAAAACTCCGATACGTCCAACACGCTAACGGGGGCGGACGTCGGTCTGGATGCCACGGCGACTTTGGCCCTTTATCAAAACCCCCATCCCGGCGAGCGACTGGCGCTGTTTTGGGGGAGTGCGGCCGCACCGGTCGCCGAGTACACCGTTAAAGCCGGGGACCTGGTCGGTCAATCGATAGCCTTCGTCATTCCTTGGTCAGCCATAGAACCGGAGCTGATCAACCCCGCGCTGGGACTCTTCTATGTGACCGATAACGGCGTCAACCAACAGTTGTCCAGGACAACTGACGTCAACGTGAACATTGAGGTCATCGAGGATCTGCTGGAGCCTTCTTTCCCCCATGCCGATATTTACGGCTATCTCAATTGCTGTGCCGTACCCAGGTTGTGGGAGGGCGTGACGGTGAGGGTTCCCGGCGATGCCCGGTTTGCAGCGGGCGACCGTATCGAGCTCAGCTGGCAAGGATGCAAGAACCTCAACGGCACCGATCCGATCACGGGTGTTACCGCGACGTTTTCCAGAACATTGAGCGCTGTTGATGCGAGCAACGGATATGACCAGATCGTGCTGCCGTTCGAGACACTCATCGCGCCAATGGAAGACAACGGATCTGCCACGGCCCAGTACACGCTTCATAAAGCCAGCGGGACGGTGGGGCGCTCATACATGGATTTTGTCAAGATCACGCGACTGATGCCGGATGGGAAGTTATGCGGTCCCGGCAACGATCTGTGTGCAGAGACGTCGCAGTCTCAAGCTGAAGGGCCCGTTGTGGAAACGATTTGGGCAAGGATGATCAACGCGGCAGTGCGCCGTTTTCGCAAGTAACCCCGATGTCAACGACACGTGGCAGATGAACGTCGGCTGGTGCAGTACGTAGCCAATGGACTGAAGGCCACTCAAGGAGGAAGTAGCATGAATACCCCGAACACGCTCCCGAAAGTCAAAAAGGGCCAGCAGGCACGCGACGACTTTCAGTTGTTTCGCAGAAGTCTACAACTGGCGGTACCTGGGCCGACGCTTCATGCGGATAACCCGTTGCTGCCGCCCACTGCTGACGATACCGAGAACCAGTTGCCGCACCAGTTTCAAGGTACGGTGCTGAAAGTCGAAATCCCGGCGTTTGACGTGGTATCTGATCCGAACCGACCAGGCATGGTTTATCTCAAGTGGGATGGCATACGGCAGCGCCTCAGCCAGTACCCGTTCACGACGCCGCTGGACACGCGTGTGTTCCCTATTCAGCTCACCTTGCCCGCAGAGGCCACACTTTCGGCTGGACGCCACACGCTTACTTATGAAGTCAGTATTGGCGGAAATCCAGTGGGATCGACGCCACTGCCGATCTATATCGATCAGGTCGCACCCAACTTCGGACAAGAGGCTGCACGGGTCACATTGCCCCCAGAGGTCGAAGCCGACGGCATTACCAAGGAATACCTTGATGCCAATGGTAAGGTCACCGTGACGGTGCCCGAGTACAACGACAAAAAAATCGGCGACGAGATATCCGTGTATTACGGAAGCAACCCTCAGACCGCATTGTTGGTAGGCACCTTCACAAGGCCCGACACCACGACGCCGGTGACAGTGGATTTGACCACCGCGCAGATCGGAACGTCGGAAGGCGACAAATTGCTGTTCTACCGTCTGCGGGACAGAGTCGGCAACCTTGGCCCTGAATCGTCATACAAGCCCGTCCTCGTCACATTGAGTGCCGCGCCGATAGGGCTCAAACCGCTGACGGTGCCTTTGGCCGCTGACGGCGACGTCGACATCGCTGACGCCAACGTGGGGGTACAGGTGCAGATTGAGGCGTACACCAACTTTGTCGCTGGCGATCAAGCGGTTGTCACCTGGGGCGGCAAATTACTGGGCGCGGTGCCCGTCACGCAGTCGGGGCCGACATTCGTAACCGTCCCTTTTGCAGTATTGCTGGACGGCAACCGGGGGCCGAAAACGGTCGCTGTGACTTACCTGATTAAACGGGGGCAGAAAGAATATCCCGAGCCTTCTTCTGTTGATGTCGACGTGGATCTGCGCACACCCGGGCCGACGAACCCGGACGAACCTGACCCGGTGAATCCCGATCTGGCGCTGATTACGGTGCAGGCGGCCGTCACTGCTGAGGCCAATACGGTGAAGCCCGCAGACGCGGGGCAGCCGGCGACAGCTTCCGTGGTGATTTATGAAAACTCTAAGGCGGATGACGTGGTGCAGCTGTACTGGAATAACGTGGCAGTGCCTGATTCCGGAGACTCTACCATTCCTGGCGGGACATACGTGGTGACTGGGCAGGAGGCTGTGGGTTTCATCATGGAGTTTGCCATTCCATGGGCGACCATCGAGGCACAAGGCAATGGCAGTGCGCTGCCGGTGCGCTATTCGATCGCACACCCGGCCGTCAACGATGCCGTTGTCTACTCTGAAGATCAGCCGGTTGAAGTGTCCGTGCAGACAGTGAAACTGCCCGCCGTATTGTTTCTAAACCTCGACCAGGACTTCGGTTACCTCAACTGCGGTTCATTGAGAAGTGTCAGCCCTCAAGGCTGGGTTGTGGAGATAAGTGTCGCGGGAGGGGAGCCACGTCTGGCGGATCAGCAACTGACGTTCAACTACGCCGGGCTCAACGATGCAACGCAGGCCAACGTAACGTTCGCGTTCACGTTTACCCCAACCATTGAACAGGCCACCAACGGCTTCCTGGTGTACTTGCCTTACGATCCACCCCTGATCGAAACCCGCGACGGGCCGGGCAGTATTACGTACACCGCGAATGTCGACGGGTTTCCTGTCACCTCAGATCCCCACAGCGTGATTGTGTTCATGGCGACGGCCGGGGCGGGTGCTCCGACGTGCGAGTTGTCAGCCAGAACCGTCCGTCGCTGAGGGCATAACTTAAAGGGGGGCGTCTCAGACGCCTCTCCTTTATCGAGGGTCTGGTTCCAGCATTCTCATAGTCCAAGGGGCCTATTCTGCGCGCCGTTATTTCGAATCAATCCAACTTGGCAGGTTTGATTGACAGTACTTCTAACTGTCAGCTCACTATCAAAGTTGTACACCTTAAGTCGCCGTAGGAATCGCCCTACACGTTGGTCGGATGCGTCCTGCATAGTATTCCGAACATGCTCTATACAGTCCCGCTCCCGGCGAATACGCCAGTCTTTGCATCTCCATTCAGTGGACGCGAGCTCATGAACGCTAAAAAGCAACTCCGTAAGTCAAAGTTCTTCAACCCTCCTTTTTTTAACGGTTCCCCCGCCGGGCGTACATCTTGGGCCGCCATGCTGAGTGCGTTTCCGGCCTTGCTGTTCGCACCTGTCTCATTTGCAGCGCTGGTGGAGAATGGCGCAGTGCTGAACATTAATGCATCCACGCCTGTCGATGATTACGCAGTGAGAGATGCCGGCAGTACCTTGAATGCTTCGAACGCGTTGGCCCGTTCGATTTCACTGAGCGACGGCGCGACGCTCAACTTTGTCAACAGCAGCGTGCAATCGCCGGATGACGGTGTCGTGGTTACCGCAAGCACTGCAACCATCACCAACAGTACGATCGTTGGCGATTATGTGGGCTTGTCGGTGAACAGACCGATTGGCACAACGGTCGGGTCGCAAGTGCAAGTGACCGGCGGCGCGCTGCAGGGCGGCGAGGTGGGGGCGCAAGTCACGGGAGCCAGCCGCTTGCAGCTGAGCGGGGTTCAGGTAACAGGTACAAACTCAGGCAGTGTCGGGCTGAACATCTTCGGTGGCGACGTAGTGGCGAACAATGGTACGACCATCAAGGGCGCCGAGCACGGCGTGTACATGATAAGCGACGCTCAAGGGGTGGGTGATAGCGTTCTGGTACTCGATAACGCTTCTGCCGAGGGCACCAATGGTGCCGCCATTCTGGTCGATGGCCTGGGCAGCGGTCTGGTCGCCAACCTGAGTCTGCTTAATGGCACAACCCTCACGGGTGGCAACGGCAACGCCCTGGAAATTGCGAACACGGCGACGGCGAACGTGCTGCTGCAGAACAGTGAAGTGACCGGTAACTTCGCTATCTCCAACGGCAGCATTGCCAACCTGACCTTTGATAATGGCCGGCTGATCGGTAACGTTACGGCGGACGCCACCAGCAGCGGTAACTTGGTGCTGAACAATGGCTCGGCGCTCACGGGTGATGTCACTGGAATTGATACGGTCAATCTGAATGCGAGTTCCATTACCGGGAGCGTGACCTCGGCCAGCAACGCCGGTGTGGTTTCGCTGGCTAACGGCTCACTGCTTGAAGGTAACGTAACCAGTGACAACGTCAGCCTGAATGCCAGTCAGATGAAGGGCGACATCACTTCGATCGGCAGTGCAGGCGTCGTGTCGCTCGTCGGCAGTTCGGCGCTTGAAGGTAATATCAGCAGCGATAACGTCAGCCTTGATGCCAGTTCGATGTCCGGCGATATCACCTCCAGTGCCGGCGTTGTTTCGCTGACCAACAACTCGGTGTTCACCGGCAACTTGATCAACGTCGACAGCACCACCCTCGCAGGGTCTTCCACCTGGGATATGGTGGGTTCTAATACCCTCAACTCACTTGCAGTGAATGACAGTACGGTGCGGTTTGGCGCGACCAACGCGTTCTATCAGCTCAACGTTGGCACGCTGTCGGGTAACGGCACCTTCATCATGGATGCCGATTACCTCACCAACGAGCACGACCTGCTCAACGTTACCGGTTCTGCAACGGGCAGCCATACCTTGCTGATCGCAGGTTCGGGCGTCGATCCGACTTCACCGCAGCCCTTGACCGTCGTGCAGACCGGGGGCGGTAACGCGACGTTCTCGCTGGCGGGCGATGGTGCGGTGGACGTGGGGACCTATTCCTATCAGTTGGCGTCGGCCAGCAACGGCGCGGGTGGAACCGACTGGTTTCTCGACCCGGGCACGGCGACGATCAGCCCTGGCACGCGCTCTGTACTGGCGCTGTTCAATACCGCGCCGACGGTCTGGTACGGCGAGCTGACGTCGCTGCGCAGTCGCATGGGCGAGTTGCGATTCAACGGCGGCAAGGCGGGCGGCTGGGTGCGCACCTATGGCAATAAATACAACGTCGATGAAGCCTCGGGTGTCGGTTATCAGCAGACGCAGCAGGGCGTGTCGCTGGGTGCCGATGCCCCGTTGCCGGTGGGCGACGGGCAGTGGCTGGTGGGTGTGCTGGCCGGGCACAGTAAATCCGACCTTGACCTCAGCCGCGGTACCTCGGGCACGGTCAACAGTTATTACGCCGGGATTTACACCACCTGGATGGATCAGGCCAGCGGTTACTATTTCGACGGTGTCTTGAAGTTCAACCGCTTCCGCAACGACTCGAAGGTCAGCATCAGCGATGGCACCCGTGCCAAGGGCGATTACGACAACTCAGGCGCAGGTGGCTCGGTGGAGTTTGGTCGACACATCAAGCTGAACGACGGCTATTTCATCGAACCGTACAGCCAGTTGTCTGCGGTGGTGATTCAAGGCAAGGATTACGAGCTGAACAACGACATGCGTGCCGAAGGCGATCGCACCCGCTCGCTGCTGGGCAAGGTGGGGATGACGGCAGGCCGCAACTTCGTAATGAGCGACGGCAAAGTGTTGCAACCGTATGTGCGGGTGGCGGGCGTGCATGAGTTCGCGAAGAACAACGAAGTTCAGGTCAACAACAACGTGTTCAACAACGACTTGTCCGGCTCGCGGGGTGAGTTGGGTGCGGGGATTGCCGTGGCGTTTTCCGACAGCCTGCAGCTGCATGCTGACTTCGATTACGCCAATGGCGAGCAGATTGAACAGCCATTCGGGGCGAATGTGGGGTTGCGGTATAGCTGGTAATGAAAAGGGCTCGCCCCGTCTTGTTGACGGGGCGAGTAGAGGCTCTAGATCGCTACGATGTTACAGAAACTGCCCACGTTTTCATACTTTATCGACCCGGTACCTTGTGCCCCTGTTACCAGGTTTTTGGTGTAGTTCATATAGAACCCGGGGGCGCTGGTACTCGACCAATAGGATCCGTTGCCCATGGGAAACCTATTTCCATACTGGCTCCAAATACTGTTCAGCACATCAAGGGGAGGTATTCCGAGTCCCCGTGATGCAGCGGTTTTCTGCCCCCCTTTGAAGGTGTCGTTCCCCAAGCCATAAACCATGGTTACATTTGAAACTGTCACGTTGTAGCTGCCTGTGCGACCTTGCCCATCCTGCACAGTGATAGTTGCGACGCCGTTCGATACCGAATTGATACGGCCATCTTTATTAACTTGTACCTTTGTGTCATTGCTGGATGAGTAAGTGTAAGGTGGCACACCGCTGCTGGGAATCCTGACCAGAGTAGTGCCTGCCGGCCACCTCAAAGGTTCATGGCCTGGATAACCTGCCATACCCCAAAGCGCGCCATTCAGCGACACGGGCGTCGAATCCAGCACAAAATCCGGTACCGGTGATACCACGGTGAAGTTGCGAGTATCCGACGAAGGATTGTCGGCATATCTACCCACGGCATTGATGCCGTGGATACCCAGTGCCACGCTCACCGACAAGCTCCAGCTTCCCGTACCCCCTACCACCGTCGTCCCCCTGGAAGCGAAGTAGTCGAAGACCTCAACCTGCGCGTTCGCCGCTGCCGTACCCGACGCCGTCACTGTGGTTTCGGCGGTGGTGCCTCCCTGAGCGATCTCTCCCTTGGAATCCCGCACGCTTAATGTTGGCGCCGTTGCAGCCTGAACATTGAATGTCCATGCCGACGACACTGGATTGCTCGCGTACAACGCTTTTGCGGTCAGGCGATGGGCGCCGACCGACAGGCCGCTGACAGACCGTGACCAGTTGCCGCTGTTGCTCACGCTGGCAGTACCTCTGGACGAGGCACCGTCGAACACCTCCACGGATTGACCGATCGAGGCCATGCCCGACGCGGTGACCGTATTGGCGTAGGTTGAACCGCCATTGATCACCGGCGTTCCATCGGGTTCTGCAACCTTAGTGATGGTCGGGGTCACCAAGGCTGTGATGGTGAAGTTACGCACCGGTGATTCCGGGTAGTTTGCGTAGTCGGCTTTGGCTTTCATCTTATGGGCGGCGACGTTCAGGCCGGTCAGGGGCAATGTCCATTGTCCGGCCGCATTGGCGCTGACTTTGCCGAGGCTCGCCATACCGTCGAAGATCTCGACCTGCAGGTTCGCACTGGCACTTCCCGTCAGCACTACATCGGTGGCCACGGTAAATCCGTCGGGCGGAATCTCGACGTTTTTCGAGTCTTTGATGCTGGTGATTTTTGGGGTAACGGCAGCCGCGACGATCACTGTCCAGATCGCTGATTCAGGCAGCGTTCCATACAACGCTTTAGCTTTGAGTGGATGCGAGGCCACCGCGAGGCCGGAAAGGGTCAACGACCAGGTGCCCGCGCTGTTTGTCCGCGCCGTACCTTTGGAGGTCTTGTCGTCGAACAGTTCGATCTGCTGATCGGGACTGCCTTGGCCGGACACCGTGACGCTGGTCTCGACGGTCGATCCGCCGTTGCTGATCGGCCCGTTGGAGCCCAGCACCTGAGTGATGGTCGGCGTCAGGTTGGCGACCACCTCAAAGCCACGGGGCGGTGAAACCATTCCGCTTCCATCAAGGGCGTTGGCCTTCAGACTATAGTTTTTAACGGTCAATCCCGTCAGGGAACCGCTCCAGGTGCCGCTGCTGTTGGCTATCACCGTCGCCAGGCGCGTGCTGCCATCAAGGATTTCCAGCTCGGCTTCAACGGTGGAGGTGCCGCTGATGCTCAAAGCGGTATCGAACGTGGTGCCGCCGTCAGCCACCTCACCCTTGCTGTCCTTGATACTGACGATTTGCGGATTGACCCAGTCTTGATGCAGCTTGAAGGTGTACACCGTACGCGGAAACTGGACGGCGGCGCTTTCGCTGGCAGTGCCGTCGAAGGCGACGTTGCAGATCACCACAAGGCGAGTGTCCTGCCCGAGCTTCTCCAGTTCAGTGCGCAAAGCGCTTTCAGACAGGCCGGCACTCGCCTGGCCGCTGGTCAGCGGAGCACCGTCCAGCAGCGTAATCGAGTAGACGCCGCCGCCACTGGTTTCCCCCTCAAGCCGCAGCCATACACGCTGGCCCTCGAGGATGAAGGGCCATTTGGCAACGGTTGCCGTGCCGTTGCCGGTGAAGGTTGCCAGGTTAAGGGTCATCGTCTGGCTGTTGGCCTGGGTGATGACGGGGTGCGGCAGGTCCTTGTCGGGGTCACCGAACGGCAGCACTGGCAGGCGCAACATCTCGGACTGCTTTCCTGCGGTGTAGCGTTTGACGCGATAGTACACGCTCACCTCGCGCCCGATGTTGGCGCCGATCACGGTGGCGGGCACCGTGAACTCGACTTGCCCGTTGGCGCTGCCGGGTTTTTCCTGATCAGCGGGCGTGCCGATGCCCGTGCTGCCCAGCCAGACCAACGTGACGAGATCTTGTGCCTCCATGCTGGCGTAGCTCACCCGTACGGTCGCGCCCGCCAGCGCATTCATGGGGTCAAGTACCCCGGCGCTGGCCTGCACCACGGTAGGGGCGGGCAGTTCGCCGATGAGTTTGCCGATTACCAGATCCAGCGTTGCCGAGTACTGAAACGTGCCGGTGGCGCCGCGCTCAAGGGTGTACAGCACCCTTACTTCATCATTGATGTTGGGCTCGACCAACGACCGGGGAATGGTGAAGTCGAGCGGTTTGCCGGCAATGGCAGTGGTGATGGGGATCCAGTCGCTGCCGCTGCCCTCCAGCGGATGGCCGAGCCAATACCAGGTCAGCGTATCGCCGGCAACCGTACCGGGGTAATTGACCCGTAGCGTGACATCACCGCGGTTCACCTCGGGGTCGAGCACGCCGTTCACTGCTTCAACGATGATCGGCGCGGGCAGTTCCGCCACGTGCTGGCCGACTCTGACGAGCAAGTGCTCCGATACCCGCACATCAAACACCTGCCAGGCGTCATTGGAGACCCGATAGCTGACGTCGAGTGTGCCGTTTTCAAGCAACGCGATGTGTTCGCCCATCACAGGGATATACACGACGTTGTCTACTTCGTTCGCCGTCACGATGTGCTGGGTTTCATACAGATAGGGCGCGCCATCAACTCGGGTGCCCAGCCAGTCCAGATTAATCAGATCGCCGTTGGCCATGCCGGCGTAAACCGGGATCTCTACATGGGCGCGTTCTTCAAGCGGGTCGAGTACATCGCCGATCAGTTCCAGAATGCGCGGAATCTCCAGCGGTGCCACTCCGGTAATCCGCACGGCTGCCCGTTTCGACGACTGTGGCGGGGCACCGTTGGCTTTGGTCAGGACATAAGAGGCCTGAGCGGTTCCGTTGATCATCTGACGCACGAGTGCATTTGGCACGGTAGTGTCATAGATTGCCGGGATATTCGTTATGGTGACCGATTGGCGGTGCTCCAGCGGGGCGTCTGCCGCCGTGGTGCCGAGCCAGGTCATGGTAACCGTGTCGCCGAGCTCGAACGGGTCTGCGGCGACAGAGATTTTCACCGTGACGTTCGCGCTGCCCAGATTGCCCAGGTCGATCTCGCCGTTGATAGCCTCCTGAATGATCGGTGCCGGCAGCTTCCAGCCGCCGGCGTCTACCGGCACGAAGGTCTGCAGCGACCATTCTTCGGAGAAATTCCAGACCTCGTCGTACACCTGATAATGAACGAGCAGGTCGTCGGCATCGCCTGCCGCGAGTATGGCGGCCTGGTCAACCGTGATAACTACAGGATCATTGCCTGCTGCCTCCTGTTCAGTGATCGGCCGACTGATCGACACCACGCCCCAGCGCAACTCGACGGTGTCGCGCGCGGCGCGCCCCGGGTAGGTGGCGATGGTCACTGGGATGCCATCCTTGGCCCACTGGGCATCAACGCCGTTGTCAATAACGTCCTGGGGCAGTTGCGGCGCCGCGAGTTCCGAGTGGCCAGGCAGGTGCGGATCTTTGTCCTTGCCTGCCGGCCGGTCGAGTTTGACCCGCAGGCGCAACGGTACGGATTCGTCTGTCTTGCCCGAGCTGGCGTGGGTCAGGCTGTAGAAGACTTTTTCAGCCCAGTCGGGGTGGATCGAATCAGTTGGCAGATAGAAAAACATGCGTTTGTCGATGTCGACGTCAGTGACGTCGCGCCCGCCCACGGACAGGCCGTCCCAATAGATGTCGACACGGTCGCCCACCTGCATGCGCAGCCAGGGGTCGAGGACAGTGAGCAAACCGCTCAGGTTGTCTTCGACCATGCTGATGTTGACCCCACCGTCGCCGTCTACGACGGGGGTGACCAGGCCGGCGATCAACACAGGACGCAACGCGAGCGTTGAGTAGTCGCGATTCAGTGGGGGGAAGAGCGTGCGTGAGTAGCGTTTCATGGTGAGCTTCCTTGTCGGGTTGTGTCCTGAGTCAACTGCCAGCTGCGCTGCTGCATGTCGGAGGTCATGGCTGCGGAGTGGGCTACTTGAACCGACGCAACCACCATGCTGCAGGGTATTCCGGGTTACCAAGGGCTTTGGGCGCCCTGTCGTTTGGAGAAGGATAGTTCGGCGACGTGGCCCTGGTGGGTTGACTGCTGTCGATGAATGCCAGCGTTATTGGGCGCTGTATCGGGGATTCTGGCTACTGTCAGAAATGACAGGTCTGGTCAAAAAGCGATCGGTTTGGGTCACCGCTTATCGGATGCTCGTAGGGCTGTTGATCACCGGAACGTCGCCGGCGTAGCGCGTCCACGACGCTTTGAATTGCGCCAGTGTGAGGGCTGCGAAGCCGGTATTGGCAGTGAGAAGGTGAACCACTCTGATGCCGCTCACCGTCAGCGAGTAACGGCGGGTGGCCCACGAGCTGTCTGTGGAAATGATGACGGGACGTTCGGGTCGGTGCCGGGGTCGAGGAAGCCGTCCTGCGCCTCCTCGACCTCGGGTTTGCCCCAGCTAGCTATCGCTCGGCTGCGTTGTTTTTTTTCGATGGTGCGGCTGGCACTCAGCGCGCGGCCTCTCGAAGCCTATGTGGCCTGGTAGGAGAGCTTCCCGCGTACAAGGCTTTGTATGGCGCTGCTATCGCCACCGCCCGAGGTACTGGGCCACGTCACCACCCTGCCGTCGGACGTGAGTGCCACAAAGCATTGGCTATTGGCATAGACCGCCTGCACATCGCGCAGCTCGGTAACCACGGTGCTGGTATCGCCGCCGAGTTTCGCATCGCCCCAGGCAACCACAGTCCCGTTGCGACGCAGCGCGGCGAAAGCCATGCCGCTGCCGACAACCTGAACGATATCGTCAAGCGAGGCGATGTCCTGAGGGATGATCCCGCCATGAGTGGCCAGCCCCCACGCAACTACGTGACCATTACCGCGACGGGCCGCGAATGCTAGCCAGGTGGAACTGACCTCGATGATATCGGTCAGCGACTTGATGTCTTCAGGCACAACGCCGCCATACGTCGCGTCACCCCACGCCCTCACTTGCCCGTTTTTCGTGATCAAGGAAAACGCAAATGTGGTGCTGCATCCCAGTTCGGCAATATTGGTCAACGCGGCGATGACGGGAGGCACTGTCCCACCGTTTGCAGCGGTGCCCCAGGCAACGACGCGGCCGTTGCTGCGCATGGCAGCGAAGGCTGCGGAATTACCGGAAACCTCGATGATGTCGGTCAGGCTCGCAATATCATCAGGCACAGTGCCGCCCTCTGTAGCGACTCCCCACGCTACGACCTGACCGTTGTTTCGGATCGCGGCAAATGCGAGACGACCCCCGACAATTTGGGAGATGTCGGTCAGCGCGGATATCTCCGCAGGTACGGTCCCGCCCGCACCAGCAAGGCCCCACGCGACCAGATTTCCGGCCGTTTTTATCCCGGCAAATGCCACACTGTTGCTGGCAATATGAATGAAGTCCGCAGCAGAAGTGCCGGGCTTAGGTACAGCGAGGCTGCCGCCCTCAGCGGCATTGCCCCAGACCACGACATAACCGTTCAGGCGTCGAGCGGCGTAAGCGCTGCGGGTGCAGCTGACTTCGACGATGTCGTCCATGGCGATGATCGATGAAGGAATCTGTGCTCCATATGCAGCGTTGCCCCAGCCGATCACGTCACCGGTGTCTAGATGGGCAACCAGGGCCCCTTGATTGGTGACGCTATCACCGCTTCCGACAACATTGTTCGGGTTAAGGGCTGCCATGTCATCGCTGGTGCGAATACGCAAGACCCGGTCCGGGTGTTTGTCACGGAAGCTGGTGCCCTGAGTCCAGCTCGCGCCATCGCCTTCGTATTGCCATTGTGGCGAGAGCGCAGCGCCGGTCGTGGCGTTGAAGGCACTGATACGCCGCGGTGTCGCCGAGGCCCGGTAACTGGCGCGATTGAATCGCGCGCCCATGATGTTCAGCTTGCCTGCGCCGATATCAATCTTGACGTCATAGACAGCGTCGGGTGATGGGCCTTCAGTGGCCCCGCTTGCCCGCTTCACCGTGTAATTCAAGGTCACGCTGTATCCAGCGTTGGCCGCAACCGTTGCATAGGCGACGTCGAATGTCATCACGCCGGCAGCGGTGGCCTGCTGGACAAACGATACGCTGCTGTTACCCGATTGGCCCATCCAGGTGAGGGTGACTTCATCCCTCACGGCAAGCTGCGCGCCAATGCCGATGGTCACATGAGCGCCGTTGAGCACGTTATTGGGGTCCAGCTTCGAGCCGACCGCTTCCACGATGCTCGGCGCAGACAACGGCAGAGCGGTGGAGCCCTGCACGCTGAACGTCAGGAGCAGTGAAGGTTTTTCGTCGCCTTGCATTGGGATCACGGTGTAACTCACCGTGACGTTGCCATCCACGCTTTTGCGAACCTCTGCGAGCGTCACAGAAAAGCTCACATCTTTCCCGACCGCAGCGCCCGTGATGTTCTTGTTGGCTGTATAGGCCGGTGTGCCCTTATCGTCTTTCCAGTTAATCGTGACGACGTCACCCGATTCCATGCCCTCCCAGTGCGGGACGACGATCTGCGCTCCGGAGGGGACTTCCTCAATCTCAAGGATGCCGTCCTCACTGCCTGGCACAGAGGGAGCGACCAGCAGAGGCTGTTGCCCGGCACCCACCGTGAACCCCATCACCTCGGAGTCGCTGCGGCGTCCGCTCGCACGAATCACCCAGTACGAGGCCTCAACGGTGCCGCCGTCGTTGGCCGAAATGTCATCTGGATACAGGTCGAACACGACGGGTTTGTTCAGGGTAAACGAGGTGATTTTCAGCGAGTCCTCCACATCGCCGTTGACGCTGCCACGCCACAGGTAATGCACGTCATCGCCTATGGCCATGTCAGGATAAATCCGCACGGTAAGGGTTGTTGCGCCGTAGGCGGGATCTATCGCCTCATTCACCACGCCTGCAACTACTGGGGCTGGCAGCTCGGCACGGGCCTCGCCCACTTTCAGCAGCGTGGCGCGGGCGGATTCGCGGTTGACGATCGTGCCGTCTACGTCTTTGGCCAATATGAAATACAACCCGAGTGTGCCGCCCTCGATGGCTTTGAGGTGCGTACCCGGTACGGTGAAATTGATCGGAGCCTTGGCGGTGGCCTCCCGGCTGGTGATGTTATGCGGGTTCAATTCCGGGTCGTAGATGGTGAGGTCAGGCCGGGTGCCGACCCATTTCAGAATCAGTTGGTCCCCCGCCGCCATGCTGTCATCCCACGGGATCTGCACAACGGTGCTTGGGAGGGCTGGATCGATCGCGCCTTGCGCGGCATCAAGCGCAACTGGCGCGGCCATACGCACGGCCTCACCGACCACACTGATGAAGGCCCCTCTGGACTTCGACTCGGTGCTGTCCAGATGGATCAAGCGATAGGAGAACACCGCCTGGGTTTGAGCCAGTTGCCGGACGACGGCGTTAGGTATTTCCGCCTCGAAGACATGCGGCAGGCGGTCGATCGTAATCTCCGCCGCTTCATAGCTGACCGGATCGCCTTCGGCTGTAGTGCCCGTCAACTTCACCAGGATCTTGTCGCCCATGACAAAGTCGGCCCTGAGCGCCCCAAGGCGCGAGAACGTCTCTTTGCCCATCGACGCTTGCAATCGTGCAGCCTGTTCCGGCGTCAACGACTGACTGAGTTGCTCCAGCATCGCGCGAGTCGTGGCCGCTACGATCTGTACCGTCACTGGGCCGCCCGCCAGCGTGTCCAGGTCCAGGACGTTGCTGAGTGCTTCCTTGACGAACGGAGAGCCCAGCCGCGAGTTGCCGGTGTCAACCACAATACGGATCTCGGCGGCCCAGTCTTCGGACCGGTTATCCACCATGTCGTAGACCTCAAACGTCACGGCCAGGCCGTTTGCGCCTGAGTCTCCTCCCGCAAGAATCACCGCTTTATCGACCGTGATCTCGACCGATTGGTCCACTTCCCCAGCGGTCACTTTGTGGTGCACAAACTCCCCGCCCCAGGAGAGCTTGATATCGTCCCCTGCGGCCATGTAAGGATAAGGCTCAATGGTGACCGGCACGCCTGCCTCGGCGTCCGTGTCATCTACACCATCGTTGATAATCTGCTGAGGCAGCGTCAGTTTCAGCGCTGAATGACCAGGGGCTTCACCGTTCTGATCCTGCCCGCCGGGGCGATCGAGTTTGACCAGTACATCGGTTCCAGCGGAGATTTCGGCGCTCTGGCTCAAACGCGTCACGCGGTACTGCAGGGTGTGATTGCCGGAGGTGAGGCGCTCGGACTCGATAAAGGCGGTCACCCGCAGTCCGACCTCCGCCGCCTCGATGAACTCTGTCGTGACCACCTTGTTATCGAGCAACACCACTACACTGTCGCCCTGGCCCATGGCTGACCATGCCGGAATGTACAGCTGCAAGCCATTCTGCGGAAAGTTGTCCAGTGCGGCGCCGTGGTTGATGCCCCATAACGTCTTGCCTGGCTCAGCCGGTGGCTCGGGGAGAGGGCCCACGGCACCGGGTATTTCCAGGTCGAGGAGTGAGTTGGGGCCAATGGAGCGGTGAGACGAGTCTTGCGGGGATGAGGTCATGGCGGTGACTCCTGTCGATGGGTTCCAGGAGTCATTGAGCGCCGGATCGGGAGAATTGACTACTGTCACAAATGACAGGTTTTGCTGCCTTTGGTCGGCTTTAAACTGAGGTGGAGCATGGCCTCGCGCGCCGACAAAGTCGGCTTTAAATAGCCGTCTGTTTCGCCGCTCAGCAGGGGGCTATTTCCAGCTGTGAATGGGCCAGCCAGCTGCTTGTGCCGCCTCGCGCAGCATGGGGTCAGGGTTCACCGCGTGGGGGAAATCCACCTTCTGCAGCAGCGGCAGATCATTGCGTGAGTCCGAATAGAAACTCGCACCCTCCAGGTTCTCGCCTTCCTGATCCAGCCATGCCATCAAGCGGGTGATCTTGCCTTCGCGGTAGGTGAGCACGCCGGTGGTCTTGCCGGTGTAAACGCCGTGGGCGACTTCCAGGTCGATGGCCAGCACTTCATCAACGCCGATGCGCTCGGCAATCGGCTTGACCAGGTGCACGCCCGATGCGGAGATGATCAGAATGCGATCACCGGCCGCGCGGTGCTCGGCGATGGCCTTGGTGGCGTCACTGAAAATGATCGGCTCGATGTAATCCTCAACCCAGGGCCCCACCAGAAAATCCACTTCCTCCGGCGTGCGCCCGACCATCGGGTCTAGGCTGAACGCCATGTAATCTTCCATGGCCAGCTCGCCCTTGCCGTAGGCGTCCATCAGGTCGTGGTCCTTCTTCATGAACCACTCGGGATCGACCCAGCCCAGCCGCCCCATCTGCTCGCTCCACAGACTGGAACAGTCGCCGTGTATCAGGGTTTCGTCCAGATCGAAAATTGCTAAAGCCATTAAAGCTGTCCTCTTTTTTGATACTTACGCAGTGCCCTTGTAGGAGCGCTTGCCCGCGAATGCGTTGGATCAAGCGGCATCTAAGGCGCTGACCCACCCCATTCGCGGGCAAGCGCGCTCCTACAGGGTTGGCGTCGAGTTCATGCCACTTCACACAACGCCGACGCTTCAATGTGCAGGGTGACGCGCTGGCCCTTCGGGTGCAAGTCGCTGGCCGAGCGGTTGAGCACGTCCACCACCAGTTCCACGCCTCGGGCTTCGACGCGATAGCGGATCACGTTGCCCAGCAGGCTGTGGCTGCGCACTTCACCTTCCAGCGAGCCGGTCAGGCTCAGTTGAATGGCTTCCGGGCGAATCGCCACGCGGCTGTTGATCGGGCGCTGCATCAGGCGGCTGGCGGCGTCCGCCTCCAGCAGGTTGTAGTTGCCGATGAAGCCGGCGGCGAACGCATCGACCGGCGCGGTGTAGAGGGTTTCAGCGTCGCCGCTTTGCACGATCCGGCCCTGATTCATCAGGAAAATCCGGTCAGACATGGTCAGCGCTTCTTCCTGATCGTGGGTCACGAAAATCGTCGTCAGACCCAGCTCCTGCTGAATCGCGCGGATCTGCTCGCGCAGGTGCTTGCGGATGCGCGCATCGAGTGCCGACAGCGGCTCGTCGAGCAACAACAGGCGAGGGCGCGTCACCAGCGAGCGCGCCAGTGCCACACGCTGGCACTGGCCGCCGGACAACTGATGCGGATAGCGCTTGGCGTAGTCGCCCAGTTCCACCAGCTTCAAGACCTCGGCCACGCGTTGCTGGCTTTCATCGGCGTTGACCTTCTGCATGCGCAGGCCGAAGGCAACGTTCTGCTCCACGTTCATGTTCGGGAACAGCGCGTAACTCTGGAACACCATGCCGATGCCGCGCTTCTGTGGCGACACGGGAACCAGGTCCTTGCCATCCAGAAAGATGCGTCCGCTGGTGACCGATGTCAGGCCGGCGATGCAGCGCAGCAGGGTGGATTTGCCGCAGCCGGACGGGCCGAGCAGGGTGACGAATTCGCCTTTGTGGATCACGCAGTTGATATCGCTGAAGACGGCTGTGCTGGCGTAGTTCTTTTGCAGGTTTTCAACACTGACGAAGCTCATATCAGTCGTTGTCCTTGTTCAGTCGGTTGGCGGCCCAGGTCAGCAGCAGCACGAAGAGGAAATAGGAGATCACCAGCGCGCTGTTGAAGTGGCCGCTGCTGTTGCGCATGTTGTTCAGGTAAACCTGCAAGGTCTCGTAACGGGTGCCGACCAGCAGATTGGCGAACACGAACTCGCCGAACAGGAACGAGAACGACAGCAGCAGGGCGATCATCAGGCCCTTGCGCAGGTTCGGCAGCACCACCAGAAACGCGGCCTGAAAGGTATTGGCGCCAAGCAATTGAGCCGCGTCCATCAGGTCCACCAAATTGATCGCCTGCAGGTTGTTGGTGATCGCCCGGTACATGAACGGCAACGCGACGGTGAAGTAACAGCCGATCAGAATCCACGGCGTCCCGACCATCGCCATCGGCCCCGAGCCATAGAGCTGCAACAGCCCGACCGAAGACACCACGGGCGGCACGGCGAAGGGCAGCAGGATCAGGATGTTCATCACGCTGTCGAGTTTCGGAAAGTGGTAATGCACAACGAACAGCAGCGGCAGTACCAGCACCACCGACAGAATCAGTGCGCCCACGCAGACCAGCAGTGATTGACCAAAAGCGATGAGAAAACGCGGATCACTCCACAGAGCCACGTACCATTTGAACGTGAGACCGCTGGGCAGGATCGTCGCCGACCAACTGGTGGCGAGGGAATAGACGAACGTCCCGAGCAGCGGCGCCAGCAGAATCAGAAACAGGATGTACACCACGATGCGGTGGTAGAGCCCGGCCGGGCCTTGTTCAGCGCGAGACATGGTAGCTCCTCTTCAACAGCCATTGATGGACGACAGTCACCAGCGTCATCAGGCCAACCAGAATCATCGCCAGTGCACTGGCCATGTTCGGGTCCAGCGTGATGTCGCCGGCCACCATTGCCGCGATCCGGATGGGCAACACGTTGAAGTTGCCGGTGGTCAGCGCGTAGACCGTGGCGTAGGCGCCAAGGGCGTTGGCCAGCAGGATCACGAACGTGCCGAGCAGGGCAGGTGTCAGCACCGGCAGGCCGATGTGACGCCAGAAATCCCAGGTGCTGGCGCCCAGCAGCGACGCCGATTCGCGCCAGTCTTCACGCAGTGCGTCAAACGCCGGGTACAGCAGCAGCACGCCGAGCGGGATCTGGAAATAGGTGTAGAGAATGATCAGGCCGGTCTTGGAGTACAGGTTGAAGTCATCGATGATCCCGGCCTGTTTGAGAATCAGCGTCAGCGTGCCGTTGAAGCCCAGCAGAATGATGAAAGCAAAGGCCAGCGGCACGCCGGAGAAGTTACTGGTCATGTTGGCGAACGCGCTGACGAAGTCGCGCAGCCGCGAAGGCACTTTGCGCAGCGAGTAGCTGCCCAGAATAGCGATGAAGATACCGATCACGCTCGACCAGAAACTGATCTCCAGGCTGTACTGGATCGCCTGACGATAGAAGCGCGAGTCGAACGCTTTGATGAAGTTTTCCAGGCCCCAGCCGGCGTCGGAATGCAGGCTGTTGATCGCGACCCAGGCCAGCGGTGCGATCTGGAAAATAATGAAGAATATGGCGAACGGCAGCAGGCACAGCAGCCCCAGCCACTTGCCCCGACTTTGTGAGTTCACTTGAGCATCTCCCTGCAGACGGGCTTGTCGTGGGGCACACCGAGCAGTTCGCAGACGGTGCCGCACAGATCGGTTTGTTTGGGTTGAGCGTCGGGATTGAGGGTGAACGCGTCGCCCATCACGAACAGCGGCACCTCGCGTTCTTCCGGCAGGATGCCGTTGTGGGAGCGGTCGTTGTTCATGCCGTGATCGGCGGTCACCAGCACTTGATAACCGGCGTCGAGCCAGCGTTGCAGGTATTGGGCCAGGATGATGTCGGCCGTGCGCGCACTGTTGCGGTATTGCGGGGTGTCGAGGCCGTGCTTGTGCCCGGCGTCGTCGATGTTCATGGGGTGAACGAACAGAAAGTTTGGTTCATGGCGCACGCGCAGATGCTCGGCGTCATCGAACAGGTGGGAGTCGGGGTAGTGATCGACGTAATAGAAGTGCCCGTGCTGAATCGGCAGTTCCGGGGCGTCGGTGTGGCGATCTCGCGCTGCGATGAACGGCGAACGGTTATACAACTCGCTGACCCAGTGATAGGCCGCAGCGGCGGTGGTCAGGCCTGCGTCTTTGGCGTAGTGAAACACGCTGCGCTGGGTGGACAGGCGTGACACCTGGTTGTGCACGATGCCGCTGTCGATGGGCGCAACGCCGGTCAGAATGCATTCGTACAGTGGGCGGGACAACGAAGGCAGCTCGCACTCGATTCTGTACAGCGCAGCGCGGCCAGCATTGCTGTAGGCCAGCAGATGCCCCATCGCATGCTGGGCAACGCTGTAGCTCAAGCCGTCCAGCAGGATCAGGATGACGTTGTGTTTCATGTGCCGCTCCGGGGTACTTGAATTCGATGTGCAAGCGAGGCCTGGCAGTGATCTGCTTTTGATTCTGGCCGCAGGCCGTGGGAGTCCAGCTTGCTGACGATCTGCCGCGAAGCGTTAGTAAGCCAGACACCCTGGCAGTGTCAGGTGTTTTGCATGTTCAGGTTAGGCTGCCGGTTCCCGGCAGATCGTCAGCAAGCTGAACTCCTGCGCCCTCCGGGCAGAAGCGGAACTTCGGTGTTTCGCAAGAGTTGGCGCTTCATCCTTGAAGCGCCAGCCGGGCATCACTGCATTTCGACGATGACTTGCTCGTTCCATTGCTGAGGCAGGGCTTTGGAGGTCTTTTCCCATGCGGCCGGGTCTTTGATCGGGGTCACGCCTTTGTACTGCTCGTTAGGCAGCAGTTGTTTTTGAACGTCTTCCGGCAGCTTCAAGTGCTCGGCACGAATCGGACGAGCGTTGCCACGCGCCAGATTGGTCTGGCCGGCATCACTGAAGATGTATTCGCGCGTCAGCTTGGCCGCGTTCGGGTGCTTGGCGTATTTGTTGATGATGGTGGTGTAACCGGAGATCACGGAGCCGTCGGACGGGATCAGCACCACGTAATCATCGGGGTTGGCCATCTTGGCCTTGTAGCTCAGGCCGTTGAAGTCCCAGACGATCCCGACTTCCACTTCACCTTTTTCCATGGTCTGGATGGTCGGGTTGTTGATGCCCAGGCGTTTCTGTTTAGCCAGTTCCGTGAACAGCTGCAGGCCGGGCGCGATATTGGTTTCGTCGCCTTTCATGGCAATCGCAGCGGCCAGGACGCCGTTGGCTGCCTGGGCTGCGGTGCTCACGTCACCGATGGTGACTTTGTATTTGCCAGACTTGAGGTCGGCCCATTTGGTTGGGACTTCAGAGCCGTGCAGCAGCTTCTTGTTGACGATAAACGCGATGGTGCCGGTATAGGCCAGTGCCCAGTGACCGTCTTTGTCCTTCGCCCAATCCGGGACCTGGTCCCAAGTGCTTGGCTTGTACGGTTGAGTCACGCCTTTTGCAGTGGCAATCGGGCCAAACGCTGCACCGACGTCACCAATATCGGCGCTGGCGTTGTCTTTTTCCGCATCGAACTTGGCCACTTCCTGGGCCGAGCTCATGTCGGTGTCCATGTGCTTGATGCCGTATTTGGCGGTCAGGTCAGACCAGGTGCCTTTCCAGTTGGCCCAGTCATCGGGCATCCCGACACTGTTGACCGCGCCTTCGGTCTTGGCTGCGGCTTCCAGAGTTTTCAGGTCAGCGTCCGCGGCCATGGCCGATGTGCTCAGCGCAATGGCCGAACCCAGGAGTGATGCCAGCAAAAGGTGTTTCATTCGAAGCTCCTTGTGCACTTCTCGACGAATTCTTAGAAGTGATCGTTGCGGGTAGGTTGGTCTAGGTCAGCAATACCTGAGCCAAGTTAGGCCTGTTGGATGACATTTTCGTGTCTGGACCGACTCTTGCTGGAGCAAGCCATAGCTCCGCAGATCGCTGTGAAATGAGCGTAGACCATGCTCAACCGCTTGATCTGCAAGGGTCTGACGATTTGCTTAGCGCCGGCGCAGCAGCGGCCTCGGCGTGGAATGTCACGCAACGGTCATCTACGCTGCCTAGGCTCTGGAGCACTGAAACGGGCCATTCAGCAAGCGACACTGCCCTTAAATAGCGCTGGTCTAGTCCAGATAGGTAACGCAATGCGCGAAGAAATGCCCCGAGCGGTGACGACCATCTGCAACGCGCTGCAAGAGCAGATCGAACACGGCCTGTTGCCGCCGGGCAGCAAGTTGCCGGCTGAGCGCAAGTTGAGCGAGGTCTTCGATACGACACGCATTACTTTGCGCGAGGCGCTGGTGCAGCTCGAGGCTCAGGGCCTGATCTACCGCGAGGAGCGCCGTGGCTGGTTCATCTCGCCGCCGCGACTGGCCTATGACCTGATGCGCCGCAGCCACTTTCACGCGATGGTTCAGGCTCAAGGCCGAGTGCCCGCGACCCAGGTGATTTCCGCGCGGCTGCAACCGGCCTCGGCGGTCATCTGCGGGCTGCTGCAACTGTCGGCGCTGTCCAGCGTGATCCAGATTTGCCGCGCGCGACGCATTGATCAGCGTCTGGTGCTGTATGTGGAGCACTACCTCAACCCCGAATACTTCCCGCAGATCCTCGAATTCGACCTCAACCAGTCACTGACAGAGCTTTATGCAGGCCGTTATGGCATTCGTTACGGTCAGGTGCGTTTCGAGATGGTGCCGACGTCGTTACCCATTGATGCAGCTGCTGCGCTGAAGGTGTCGATTGGTAGCCCCGGTTTGCGCATCGCCCGGGTCAATCACGACCAGCAGGGCCGTTTGATCGATTGCGATCTGGAGTATTGGCGGCATGATGCGATTCATGTAAGTGCGGTGGTGGGGGAGATTTAAAGTCGCTGACATCGCTATAGGAGCGCGCTTGCCCGCGATCGCTGTGTGTCAGTTTACGCATTCGATACTGACCCACCGCCATCGCGGGCAAGCGCGCTCCTACAATGAGAGTGTGTTCAGCCCGCCGAATCGTTCTTGTTTGAGCGAACCCCGGTCACGCTTCCGCCACTGGTGCTGACCTGCACGTTCAGTCGTGGCGTTGCCAGGTCCATGCCCGATTCATCCAGATAGCGTTTTAGGGACATATTGAACGCCCGTGACACTTCCCACTGCTTGATCGGCGCCGTCTTGAAGCGGGCACGCAAAATGGCGTTGCCTGACTCGAAGCTTTCCACCCCTTGAATCTCCAGCGGCGACCAGATATTGCGGCGCTGTAGCGGGTCGGCACGCATCTTTTGACCGACATCGCGAATCATCTTCAGCGCATCATCGATGGTCATGCTCGATGGGATGGCGATACGGAAAATAGCGTAGCCGAACTCCCGTGAATAATTCTGAATGCTCTTGATCTCGCTGAACGGAATGGTGTGCACGATGCCGTCGATGTCGCGTAGCCGGACTGTGCGAATCGTCAGCCCTTCGACGGTACCCAGATGCCCGCCAACGTCCACGTAATCGTCGATGGCCAGCGAGTCTTCGATGATGATGAACAGCCCGGTGATCAGGTCCGCCACCAGCGATTGCGCACCAAAGCCAATCGCCAGACCGATCACGCCGGCGCCCGCCAGCAGCGGCGTCACGTTCATGCCCATGTTGGCCAGCGCGACGATCAGCGCAATGATGAAAATCGTCACGAACAGCACGTTGCGAATCAACGGCATCATCGTCTGCGCACGGGCGTTGGCTAAACCTTTGCGCGAGCGGGTGAGGGCGTGATGGATGGCGGTGTCGCTGATGATCCAGATCAGCCAGGCAAACATCAGCGTGGCGGCCAGACCGATCAGCCGGATGCTGATGTCGTGGCCTTCGCCATCGGCAAAGCGGATCAACGACAATCCCCAGACCCGCAGCCCCAGCTCGATGAACACCAGCCATACCAAGAGGTGCGCCACGGTGTAGAAAAAGTGCTTCAAACGGTCCGAATACAGAGCGTGACGTTTGTGACCGTGGGCAGGTTTTTGCGAATGCCGCCGCACCAGCCCGTTGATCACCATGCACAAAATCAGCAGCACGGTGCAGATCAGAGCCTGGCGCAACGCGGTGCTGGTGTCGCCGGCAGAGAAGAATGTCGCGAACAACGACACCGCCACCAGCACCAGAGCAGGCAAGTACCAGAAGTTGCCGATAACGTCGATGCTGTCACTCAGCGCATGGCGCTTCAGGCGGCGGGACAGCGGCTGATTGCGGATGAGGTGGGCGATGGGGCGGCGGAAGCGGATGACGAACAACCCGCTAGATGCGGCGGCCATGACGTTGGCCAGGGTCGCCGCGGTGTGCGCCAGATGGACGCCGAGGCTGGCCACCAGCCGCGGATCGCTGAGCGCTTCACCGAACGCTGCAAAACTGCCAATCCACCACAGCGGTCGAAAGGCCTGATGGCGCAGGATGTACAGCGCCTGATGCCGATGCGGGCCATCGAGCAATGAGAACGCAATCACGCAGATGGCTGAAAACAGTGTGCCGACCACCAGCGCATAGGCCAGCACCATGGCCAGGTCCCGGCCCAGCGACGGTGGCAGCGAGTAACTCAGGTAAATGGTGAAGATAAGCGCCACGAGCCATGGGCCCAATTTACGCAGTGCAAAACGCAGCATGTCCCAGGGGCGCGGGTGTTGGGGAAGCTCTTCGGACAGCCCGAAGCGCAATCGCACTTTATGCCCGAGCCAGATCAACGCGGCGGCCGACAGGCTCCAGAGCGCCAATACCACGGCAAAGCTGAAGATGATGGGCCACCATTGATTGGCAGGCAGCATCAGAGCCATCAGCTCGTCCTGCGCCATACCGACCTCATACGACCAACGACTGAGCGGGCTGTCTTCGCCGGTGAATTGGCTTTCCAGCTCGGCGAACGAACTCCCGATCAAGCCCAGCACGCCTTGCTCGGCGGTGGGTTGCGCCTTCTTCGTGGCGTCCCGAAGTTTCTTCAGATCGCTCAGCAATCGGGCACGCTGCTGGTCGTTCTCCAGTGAGGTGATGACCTCGTCCAGCGACTGACCGAGCGGCTCCTGTGCCTGTGGTTGAGTTTTTTCTGCGCTGCCCAACAGCCCCGGCAAACCTGCCGCCTGTGTCAACGCGACAGGGAGCAGCGCCAACAGCGCAATCAGCAGCAGGCGGGACAAAACAAGCAGGCGGGCGGGAGCAATCACCGGGCAATCAACCTCGAATCGGCAGGCGTCCGATACAGCCAGCGCCAGTGGGCTGGCGCCTCAGACAGGGGCGTCTGAGTTTACGAGCGGTGTCCTGCCTTGGCGAGCGGCAATTTTGGCGCAGGCTCGCGGTTGGCGAAGGCGCGGCGACTCAGGTGAGTTTTCCGAGAATCTTGACGCTCCTGCAGGAGCCAGCTTGTTGGCGAGGCGGCGTCACGGGTTGAATCAATCCTGACGCCCCGCGAATGAATTCGCGTCTACAGATCAAAACGCGCATCCAGAAATGCGCCGGTCCTGTAGCCAACTTGTTGGCGAAGCAGACGATGCGTTGTGCCATACATGCCGCCTCGCGAACAAGTTCGCTCCTACCGGTGCTGTGTCAACCGCTACGGCAGCTCGACGCACGCATAAAACGCGGTCAGTACCTTCACCAGATGGGACAGATCCTGGCTGCCCGCCAACTCACGAATCGAGTGCATGGCGAACGTAGGCAAACCGATGTCGACCGTGCGCACCCCAAGATGGCTGGCGGTAATCGGGCCGATGGTCGAGCCACAGCCCATGTCGCTGCGGACCACGAAGCTTTGCACAGGCACTTCTTCAGCCATGCACAAATGCCGGAAGAAACCGGCCGTTTCGCTGTTGGTGGCGTAGCGCTGGTTGCTGTTGACCTTGATCACCGGGCCTGCGTTGAGCTTGGGGCCGTGGTTGCCGTCGTGTTTGTCGGCGTAGTTCGGATGCACGCCGTGGGCGTTGTCGGCCGAGACCAGCAGTGACTTCTGAATGGTGCGCACGTACTCGTCGCCGTCCGGCAGCAGCCGTTGCAGGATTTGCTCAAGCATCGGGCCGTCAGCACCGCATGCCGAAGACGAACCCACTTCTTCATGGTCGGTGCAGATCAGCAGGCAGGTTTCTTCGGTCTCGGCGTTGAGCAACGCTTGCAGGCCGGCGAAGCACGACAGCAGGTTGTCCAGACGCGCCCCGGCGATGAAGTCGCCATTCAGTCCGACCACGGCCGCGCTTTGTGTGTCGTAGAAGCTCAGCTCGTAATCGAGCACCACGTCTGCGTTCAGGCCGTGTTCGCGGGCAAGTTGATCGGTGAGCAATGCGCGAAAGTCAGCGCGCTCGTCACCGGCCACTTGCGCCAGGATCGGCGGCAACTCGGTCTGTGCATTGATTGCCCAGCCCTCGTTGGCGGTGCGATTGAGGTGAATCGCGAGGTTGGGGATGACCGCAATCGGCAGTTTGAAGTCGATGAGCTGGCTTTCGACCTTGCCATCGCGGCGGTAGGTGACACGTCCTGCCAGCGACAGATCCCGGTCGAACCATGGGGCGAGCAAGGCGCCGCCATAGACTTCGACGCCCAGTTGCCAGAAACCCTGACGCTGCAGTTCGGGTTGCGGCTTGACCCGCAGGCACGGGCTGTCGGTGTGGGCGCCGACCAGTCGGATACCGCCGCTCAGGGCTGACAAACGGCCCAGTTTGAAGGCGACGATGGATGAGTCGTTGCGGGTGACGTAATAGCGACCGCCCGCTTCGGTGGTCCAGGTCTCACGTTCGTTCAGGCGCTGATAACCGGCGCCTTCGAGGCGCTGAACGAGGCTTGCGGTGGCATGAAAGGGGGTGGGAGAGGCCTTGAGGAAATCGATCAGGCCTTGGTTCAACTCTTCGCGCATAAGCTACTCCAGACAGCGATGGGCGCGAGTTTACAGGCCAATGGCTGTTGGGGCGAGTGGCCTCGAGGGTGTCAGGTTGCGGCGTATCCAAAAGCCCGGCATGGCGCAAAACCTGTAGGAGCGAATTCATTCGCGAGAGGCTGGTGTGGCTGGCGTTTTTTTTATGCGCTAGCCAATGCATCTTGGCTAACTGACGTTTTGATTATTGGGTGTATATCCGTTAGCTCGGGTGCTGCTGATATTGGTTTCGCTCTTACCCCCGGTGTCAGGATAGTTGTCGCCTCTCCGGTTTTTCCTAAAAAAGTATATCGGGGGCGGAAAGAGACTGGTCGTGCCGTACTATTCACCTGAACGCAGAGCCGCATTACTCAAGATGCTGCTTCACCCGCTGAACCTGTCGATGGCCGAGGTTTCCCGGCGCGAAGGGGTCAGCGAAATGTCTTTGTCCAACTGGCGCAAACAGCTCAGTTCTGAAGGAAGTGCAGTGTCCGAAAACAAGTCGCTGACCGAGAACTGGTCAGCCGAAACCAAGTTTGCTGTCGTGCTTGAAGCCGCCGGTTTGTCCGAGATCGACCTGGGTGAATACTGCCGCCGCAAAGGCCTTTATCCCGAGCAAATCACGGCTTGGCGACAAGCTTTTATCACCGGCCAGAAATCGACCAAAGTCCAGCAGAAAGAAGACCGCGAGCAAGCTCGTAAAGACAAGAAACGCATCCAGGAACTTGAGCGCGAACTGCGCCGCAAAGACAAGGCGCTCGCTGAAACAGCCGCGTTATTGGTGCTGCGAAAAAAGCTCAACGACTACTGGGGAACGACCGACGACGAGGCCAACTAACGTCTCTGCCAGAGCGGCAGTTACTCGTGGCCTGGCTGGGCGAAGCGGTCGCGGCGGGAGCCAGAAAAATCAGGGCCTGTCGGGAAGTTGGTCTGTCGCTGCGCACCTTGCAACGGTGGACTCAAACAGACGCTATCCAGACCGACGCCCGTACGACGGTCACACGGCCAACGCCACGAAATGCGCTGACCGAGGCAGAGCGACAGGCCATTGTGACGCTGTGTAACAGCCCGCAGTATGCCCACTTGCCGCCAAGCCAGATCGTGCCGCGACTGGCCGACCAAGCCTGTTATCTGGCGTCGGAGTCGACGTTTTATCGCGTCTTGCGCGCAGCGGGCCAGCAGCAACATCGAGGCCGTAGCCTGCGGCCCAGAAGACACGCAGCACCGACAACACACGCAGCCAACGCACCCAATCAGGTGTGGTCGTGGGACATCACGTATCTGCCGTCGCCGGTACGCGGCAAGTATTACTACCTCTATCTGATCGAGGATATTTACAGCCGCAAGGCCGTGGGCTGGGAGGTCTACGACGTGGAGAGCGGCGAGAAAGCCGCCGCACTGCTGCAACGCAGCGTGATAGGCGAGCAGTGTTTACGCGAACCGCTGGTGCTGCACTCGGACAACGGTGCACCGATGAAGTCGGTGACACTGCTGAGCAAAATGTACGACCTGGGCATCACCCCGTCACGTGGCCGACCGCGTGTCAGCAACGACAATCCGTACTCGGAGTCGCTGTTTAGAACCCTGAAATACTGCCCGCAATGGCCGCAGGATGGTTTTGCCAGTTTGGATGCTGCTCGGGCTTGGGTGAGGGGTTTTATGCGCTGGTACAACAACGAGCACCGACATAGCCGCATCCGGTTCGTCACACCGGCTGAGCGGCATCGAGGACTGGATCATCAGGTCTTGGCCCAGCGACATGAGCTGTACGAACGAGCGAAGGAAAACAAACCGGAGCGTTGGTCAGGTCGGACGCGTAACTGGAAGCCGATTGGCACCGTGCTGCTGAATCCGGATCGAGAGCAACAGGTCGAGAAAAGAGCAGCATAGTTAGACGGTGACGCGACAACTACCTTGAAAAACGCCGCTTACAGCGAGTCACTTTTGCCAAACGCCGCAAAAGTAACCAAAAGGTCTTGCTCCCGTGTCCGGCCCGACTTCGTCGGGTTCCCTCACTCCGGCATTGCTCCGGGGACACGCCGCCATCGGCCATCCATGGCCGGGGGCGGCTAGCGCGGCATCCATGCCGCGCTGTCCCCTGCGCAACGCCTGCGTTCGGCCTTCCAAAGTCGCACTTTGCGGCGTATCCGAAGGCTCGGCACGACACAAAACCTATACGCATTTTTGTCTATCACTCAAAAGCCCGGCACGACACAAAACCTGTAGGAGCGAATTCATTCGCGAGAGGCCGGTGTGGTTTTAACAAAGCCCGACCCAGCGCCCAAAGCAGAAAAGCGAATGCCCTTGATCTTCACTCACGCCAGCCCAAACACCACAAATCGCGACCTGGGTGCAGGCCAAACCGGGAGCAAAAGCGGTTTGGTTACTTTTGGTGCTTTTCAAAAGTGACTCGCTGTAAAAGCGAAACTGATATCAGCAGCACTCTAGATAACGGATATACACACAATAAACAGGGAATGAGTGAGAACGAAAACCCGTTGGCTGGCGCTCAGAAACAGCAACGCCGAAACAGGCCTCTCGCGAATGAATTCGCTCCTACAGGTTTTGCGCCTGACCGATATCGGCGCGCCAACAAAAAACCATCATCAAAACGGCGCAGGACACTCAAACCGCAGTCGCTCGCCTGACACCGGATGGGTAAAGCTCAACATCGCCGCGTGCAGGCACAACCGCGGATACGCCGCCAGCGCCTCCGGATGCGCATACAGCCCGTCACCCAGCAACGGATGCCCAATCGACAACATATGAACGCGCAACTGGTGCGAACGCCCGGTAATCGGCGTCAACTCTACGCGGCAATGGGTACCGAACCGCTCCAGCACCTTCCAGAACGTCAACGCATGCTTGCCGAAGTCATGATCCACCACATGACGCGGCTTGGTCGGCGGGTCATACCTCAACGGCAGATCAATACTGCCGCTGTCCAGCGTCGGCTGTCCCCAGCACAGCGCGGTGTAGGCCTTTTCAGTTTCGCGATCATGAAACTGCCGCGACAACTCGCGATGAGTGTCCGCGTCACGCGCCAGCAGAATGATCCCCGACGTTTCCCAATCCAGACGATGAACGATCCGCGCCTCGGGATAGCCGTTTTCCTGCAGACGGGTAATCAGGCAGTCCTTGTTGTCGTCGGCTCGACCGGGCACTGACAACAACAGCGTAGGTTTATCGACCACCAGAACGGCTTCGTCCTGGTGAATGATGCGGATGTTCGACAACGGCATGTAACGGCCTCAAAGCGTGAACGCTAGAAACGCCAACGGCGGTACCCGGCGCGACTCCTTTGGGAGAAACACCGGATACCGCCGCGGGCTACCGCCGGATCAACGATCTGGCAGGGTGATGTTGAGTTCGAGGATCGAGCAGCTGCCTTGGTTTTCCAGGGCGACATGCACTTGATCGTTCTCGATGTTGACGTATTTACGGATCACTTCCACCAGCTCTTTTTGCAGGGCAGGCAGGTAATCCGGAGTGCTGCGTTGGCCGCGTTCGTGCGCCACGATGATCTGTAGACGCTCTTTCGCGACCGACGCGGTGCTTACCTTTTTGGTGGCACGAAAGAAGTCAAAAATATTCATTAATTACCCCCGAACAGGCGTTCGAAAAATCCTTTTTTCTGTACGTCCAGGAAACGGTGCTCTTTTTCCTTGCCCAGCAAGCGATCAACCGCATCGCTGTAAGCCTGGCCAGCGTCGCTCTGGTCATCGAGGATCACCGGAACACCCTGGTTGGAAGCCTTGAGCACCGCCTGGGATTCTGGAATCACGCCCAGCAGTGTTACTGCGAGGATTTCCTTGACGTCTTCAACGCCCAGCATCTCGCCCTTGCTCACGCGCTCGGGGTTGTAGCGGGTCAGCAGCAAGTGTTCTTTGATTGGGTCTTCGCCACGCTCGGCGCGACGGGATTTGCTGGCCAGCAGGCCCAGCATGCGGTCGGAGTCACGTACCGATGACACTTCAGGGTTGGTCACGACGATGGCTTCGTCAGCGAAATACATCGCCAGGTGAGCGCCTGTCTCGATGCCGGCAGGGGAGTCGCAGACGACGTACTCGAAGGTTTCCTTGAGTTCCATCAGGACTTTTTCGACGCCTTCTTTGGTCAGCGCGTCCTTGTCACGGGTCTGGCTGGCGGCCAGCACGTACAGACCCTCGATCTTCTTGTCTTTGATCAACGCCTGTTGCAGATTGGCTTCGCCATTGACCACGTTGACGAAGTCGTAAACAACGCGCCGCTCGCAACCCATGATCAGGTCAAGGTTACGCAAACCCACGTCGAAGTCGACGATGACTGTTTTGTGGCCACGCAATGCGAGGCCGGTGCCGATGGCGGCGCTGGTGGTGGTCTTGCCCACACCACCCTTGCCGGATGTAACCACGAGAATCTTGGCCAAGGTGAATCACCCCTAGAGGAAAAGGAACAGTTTGTTCCTGAAGAGCCCCTCGTGACGCAGCGGTGTTCGAGCAAGGGTGGCAACGAAGGGCATTATCGGGAAAACAAAAAATTTTCCGTTACTCCCTGTTCCTTTGCATCGTTTTCGCGACGAATCAGAGTGGCTTTGAAAATGGCGCAGTATCCGTTAAAGACGGGTGATGTTCAACACGTCGCCGGACAGACTCACCTGCACCCCGGCACCCCACAGCGGATCTCTGCGCAAGTCTTCGGAAACCTTGTATTGGCCTGCAATGGAGACCAGTTCGGCGACCATTTGCTGGCAGAAAATCCGCGCTTTGGTATCGCCTTTGATCCCCGCCAGTGCCCGACCCCGCATAGGGCCATAGACATGGATATTGCCATCGGCGAGAAGTTCCGCCCCCGGACTTACCGACGAAATGACCACCAGGTCTGAACCCTGCGCATAAATCTGCTGCCCGCCACGTACGGGCGCGGTGATGATCTTGGTCGGTTTGATCAGCGGCTCTGGCGGTTTTTCGATGATGACCGGCGGTTTCTTCACTTCGCTTTCGACTTCAAGGGGCCGCTCACGGGCGCCTGATGGCGGCAGTACGGGCAAGTCGATGGCGATAGCGGCAGCGATGTCCTCTATCCGGTTGGCGCGGATGGCCAGCGTGCGCAGTCCATGCTGGCGGCACACGCGCATCAGGGCCGGCAGGTCGATTGCGCCTTCGTTGGCCGGGAGCTTGTCCAGTGCCAGCACCAGCGGGGTATTACTGAAGAAGTTCGGGGCCTGGGCGACTTTCGCCGCCAACTGGCGGTCCAGCGCTTCAAGATTATTGCGTGCCAGCTCAAGCACAGTGATGGCAAGCATGCTGCCCTTGAGCTGGAACACGTGATCCTGGTCTTGCGATTCGATTTGGCTCATGTCGGCATACAGCGGCTTGTCGCTAAAAGTGCCGAGACTTATAGCGAGAACGCCCGCGAGTCGCAAGCGAGCCACGACCTATCTTGCGCAACCCTTTCGTCATAACGATGTAGAATGCCCGCCTTTGTCCTGACGGAAGCTGTAATGGATCGCCCGCGTTTTCGAGCTTATTTTCTTCACCCTCGCTTCTGGCCGCTATGGCTCGGGCTGGGCCTGCTCTGGCTGACCGTTCAATTGCCGTTTCGCGTTTTGCTGGTAGTGGGCCGGCTGATCGGCGCGATGATGTACCGCTTTGCCACCGACCGTCGCGTGATTGCCGCGCGCAACCTGCAGCTGTGTTTTCCGCACGTGAGCAAGGCTGAGCGCAAGCGCCTGCTCAAGGCAAACTTCGCGTCGACGGGGATCGCGTTCTTCGAGATGGCCATGAGTTGGTGGTGGTCCAGAGAGCGGCTGGCACGCCTGGCGCACATCGAAGGCATCGAGCACCTCAAGCAGGCGCATGCCAGCGGGCAGGGCGTGATTCTCATGGCGCTGCACTTCACCACGCTGGAAATCGGCGCCGCGTTGCTCGGTCAGCAGCACACGATTGACGGCATGTACCGCGAACACAAAAATCCACTGTTTGACTTCGTTCAGCGTCGCGGCCGCGAGCGACATAATCTGGATTCGCTGGCGGTTGAGCGCGAAGACGTGCGCGGCATGCTCAAGCTGCTGCGCGCCGGGCGGGGGATCTGGTACGCGCCTGATCAGGACTACGGCGCCAAACAAAGCATCTTCGTCCCGTTGTTCGGCATTCAGGCCGCCACCGTGACCGCCACCAGCAAGTTCGCCAAGCTGGGTCGCGCTCTGGTAGTGCCGTTCACCCAAGAGCGTCTGGCAGATGGCAGTGGCTACCGGCTGGTAGTTCATGCCCCATTAGCGGATTTTCCCGGTGAAAGCGACGAGGCCGATTGCCTGCGGATCAATCAGTGGGTAGAGCACGCAGTCGCGGCATGTCCCGAGCAATACCTCTGGGCGCATCGTCGTTTCAAAAGCCGCCCGCCGGGAGAGCCGAAGCTGTACCCCAAGCGCGGCTGAAGGGCCAGACGCAACTATTGCAGGAGCGCGCTTGCCCGCGATTAGGTTGGTTCAGTCCATACATCTATGTCGGATGAAAGATCTTTCGCGGGCAAGCGCGCTCCTACAAGTGGAAGTCAAGCAGTCAACCGATCATCCCGAAAATCGCGCAACGCCTGTTCGATCTCTTCTCGGGTATTCATCACGAACGGTCCGTACTGCACGATAGGCTCACCCAGCGGCTTGCCTGCGATCAGCAACACCCGGGCGCCTGATTCACTGTGCAACTGCACTTCACCACTTTCCGAGAGCCGCGCCATTCGGCGCGTCCCGATCTTCTGCGGCTGGCCCGCCACTTCCAGCTCGCCTTCATACACATACAGCAGCACCCGATGCCCCTCAGGCACCTTCGGGATGATGGTGCTGCCCGCTGGCATGTGAAAGTCGAAATACTGAGGTTCGGTGTCCGGGCGCTGCACGGCGCCAGCTTGCTGGACATGACCATCGTCGAAATGGCCGGCGATCACTACCACTTTGACGCCCGCTGACGTGGTCAGGCGGGGGATGCGCTCAGGCTGGATATCGTCGTAACCGGGATCGCTCAGTTTGGTTTTGCCCGGCAGATTTACCCAAAGCTGGAAGCCACGCAGGGTGCCTTCTTCCTGCTCGGGCATTTCGCTGTGAATAACCCCGCGCGCCGCCGTCATCCACTGCACGCCGCCGCCCTGCAACAGGCCGACATTACCCATGTGGTCCTCGTGGCGCATACGGCCTTCGAGCATGTAAGTCACTGTCTCGAAACCGCGGTGTGGGTGGGGAGGGAAGCCAGCGATGTAGTCGTCAGGCTTGTCGGAGCCGAACTCATCGAGCATCAGAAACGGATCGAACTGCTCAACGCCGGGGCCGCCGAACACTCGGGTCAGTTGTACGCCTGCGCCATCGGACGTGGGCTGCCCGGTCTGGATGGACAGAACTTTGCGTAATTGAGTCATGGGAAGGCAACTCCAGAACAGGTATGAGTGCGGGCTATGCTATGCCTGTTCAGGTGATGAATGGGTGGGTTTTTTGCGGGGTATTGATCGATTTGGTTGATCTGAACTGGAGGAGTGCGCTTGCCCGCGATAGGGGTTTGGCAGGCGATGTATTTACTAAAGGCATACCGCAATCGCCGGGCAAGCGCGCTCCTGCAAGAACAAAAACGGCCCAACGAATCACTTCGATGGGCCGTTTTTTCAAGCGATCCCCTTACTCGGAAATCTGCAACTTGCGCGCTTCGGTGTACACGTAGCGGACTTTCTCGTATTCGAACGGCGAGTTCATCTGGCCATACCGGAAGCTGGTGTTGTAGCGGCGATCGATCGCACGCAGCAGGTAGATTTCCGGGTGGTCTTCACTGACCTGAGACACGTTCAGGAAGTTGATCTGTGACTCGGCAGTGAAGTCGAACAACAGGCCACCGGTGTCACGAAAGTTGGACGGCCCGAGAATCGGCAACACGAAGTACGGCCCGGCTGGCACCCCATAGAAGCCCAGGGTTTGGCCGAAGTCTTCGCTCTGGCGTGGCAAGCCCATCCAGGTCGCCGGGTCCCACAGCCCGGCGATGCCGAGGGTGGTGTTGACCAGCAGACGCCCGGTGGTTTCCATCGAGCGCTTACCTTTGAACTGCAGCAGGCTGTTCAACAGGTTAGGCACATCGCCCAGGTTGTTGAAGAAGTTGCTGACGCCTGTTCGCAAGAAGCTTGGGGTCACGTACTTGTAGCCGTTGACCACCGGCAGGAACACCCACTCATCAAAGCGGTAGTTGAAGTGGTAGACCCGGCGGTTCCAGGATTCGAGCGGGTCGTACACATTCAACGCGTTGAGCGTGGCGCGTTCGAACTCACGCTGATCAAGCCCCGGGTTGAATTTCAGCGACTTCAACGGCTCGGTGAAACCGTCCGAAGTCTCAAGTCGCTTGACTGGCGTTGCCTGGGAAATAATCGGCGCGTCGGCCGCATGAACCGCGCCTGCCAAGAGCAGCGCAGCAAGAAGAACGAGACGTTTAGCCACGGAAAAACTCCAGCATGGCGTCGGAGTTGACGCGGTAGTTCAGGTTGCCGCAATGACCGCCGTACGGATAAACAGTCAGGCGATCGCCAAAAGTCTTGCGCAGGAAACCGAGGTCGCCCGGGCCGAGGATCACGTCGTCAGCGTTGTGCATGACCGCGATTTTCTTGCTGGTGGCCAGGTAATCCTTGAGTGCGTAAAGGCTCACTTGATCGACCAGTTGCAGCAGGCTGCCACCGTCGGTGCGCGCGCGCCACATCGGAATCACTTGTTCGGTCACGTAGCAATCGAAGTCGCATTGCAGGGCACGCTTGAGGAACGGCGTCAGGCTGGTGCCTTCAGTGATCGGGGTTTTCGGTGGCGTGATCAGGCCACGACGGTTGATCAGGTCCGAGGTAAACGCGATATCGGCTGCCGAGAAACGGAACGAGGTGCCGATGAGCATCGCCATCTGTTCGTTCGACAAGTGCTGCTTGGACTGTTGGAAGTCGTAGAGCAGGGCGTCGTTGAGGTCGATGTAGCCTTTCTGGCGGAAGTAACGGGTCAATTTGGCCAGTACCAATTCATAGAATGTGGTGCTGTTGTTGATGCCTTTCACTTCGGTCTGGACCATTTTGTCCAGGTTGGTGATCGAGGTGTACAAGTTGACCGGCGGGTTGATCAGCAGCACTTTCTTGAAGTTGAAACTGCGACGGGTTTCGTCCAGATGGCTGACGAATGCAGCGTCCAGTGCGCCGAGGCTGTAACCGGTCAGGTAGTAGTCGGTGATCTGCAGCTTGGTCTGTTGGGCGCGAACGGCCTGCATCACGCGATACAAGTCTTCAGCGTCTTGCTGGGTCACACCTGGCGTTGCGAAACGTGAGGCAGCGCTCATGAAGTCGTAGCTGGTTGGCGATGACAGTTGTACGACGTGGTAACCGGCGCCGTAATACAGTTTTTTCAGGAATTCATTGAGCGTGCTGTTGTAAGGCGCGCCAGTGCCTGCGATCAAAAAGATCAGCGGGGCAGGGTGATCCTGTTTGGCAAGACGATAATGCAGTTTTTTAACGGCCCAGAAGTTGTCGGGAAGCGTGAACTCGCGTTCCGGGCGCATGGTCAGGCTGTAGTCGTCCTGATCGATGTCTGCGTCATCTGGCACTTTGCTGCGCAGATCCGGCGGAGTCGTGGCGATGGTCGCTTCGAACGGGTTGGTCAAAGGAAAGCCATAACTGGACGGGTCGACATCGACCGCCATCACGGACGCACTCAAAAAGAGGCCGCCGATGACGGCGGCGAAGCGTAGAAAACGAAGCATGACTAAATCCCTTGGGAAAGAAGTGCAGTTGAAATATCGCAGGCTATGACACGGGTGTAGTGCCAAAGTGCCGCTCTGGCAAGTCAGTTGTGCAAAGCCTTGGCGACAATACACGTTCTAGCGGTTTTGGCGTGTACCCTTGTGCGTCAAAATCGCACTGTTTTTGTATTTTTTTCTCACAGCTTATGCTGTCGGCTGTTTTCCCCTGCTCTGGAGTTTTTTCGTGTCTCGTCGTCTTCCGCTTATTGTGCTGTGCGTTGTGCTGGCTGTTTGGCTGGCGTTGAGTTACGGCCTGCGCTATGGGCTGATGGAAGATGTGCAGTGGGTTGGCATTTGTACCGATGAGGCGATGAATTGGGAGTGTGAGCTGCGCGCCAATCTTGGGCTGCTGATTCATTTTCAGGTGTTCGGGTGGGCCGCGCTGATCGCGTCGGTGGTGGCGTTCGTGATTCCGCACCGTACGGGCCGCGCTCTGGCGGTGGTCGGGCTGTTGTTGGGGATCCTCGCGCTGGTCTTGTACACCGCAAGTCTTGCGGTGTTTGCCGTGGTGATTGCCGGATTGAGACTGGTACGCGCCGGTAAAACCGCACCCCTGTAGGCGCCAATTCATTCGCGCGGCGGCGGGATTGGTTCAACTCTCAAGGCCGTCCTGCCAACACGTTGGCTCCTGCAGAATCAATCGGGGGCGCACTTCAAATCCCAGACAGCATAAAGGGGAGCCTGGGCTCCCCTTTAAATCGTTTCACGTGCTCTTTTTTATTATTGTAGGGCGGCCTGTTATTGTTTTTGGCGACCAGTCCCTTTAAAGCTTTTGGTGATCCCCATTCGGGATACAAGAGCAAACGTATTTTTTTGAGCGCTGACCTGCTTTGATCAATCGATCCAACCGTGCTGGGCGCTACCTGAGGTAGTTTTATTGTTCTCTGCCTGGTTGCGGGGTCAACCCCCGGTAAAGCACTTCCACTCCAAAAAAATCTGTTAGCTGCGTCTCTGTGCCGTTGTTCTTGTTATGTCAGAGCCGATTCATCTTATTTTTATTGGGTTACCGCTTTTTATTCTTGTTATGCAGGAGATATAGCAGGGTGCGTGCCAACTTTTACAAATCCTTTAAAATCAATACGTTGGAGATTTCGTTCATTTGAGGAGCCGTGTTCAGACGGTTTTTTGTTTCCGTGTTACCCGCTTAATGGGCGTCTGTTCATCAAGCGGTAACACAATGTATCCGTTGAGCCGCACACTCGGTTACACAGCGTCGGTCACGCGCCCCTGCTCACGGCGTTGGGTTGTTGAAGGCTGCGCCAGAGCGCCAGGCTCATCAGCACACTGACTAACGCCCACGTCCATGCCTGCGGGTTGGCCACACCTTCGCGAAACAGCTGCGCGATGACACCACACCCGACTATCAACGCCAGCAAGGTGATTTCCCGGCGCGGCGCGGCAACCGGTCGAACCAGATAAAACAACGCAGGCAGCAAGATAGTTGCGGTCGGGAAGCTGCGGTAACGCGGATCGAATACCATGGCCAGCATCATCACCGCTGCCGCAAAGCCGGACGCGCACAGCCACCAGCCTGCGCGTGATTCCAGCCAGTTGAAGGCCTTGCCGCGCCAGCCCTGGCGTGCAGACAACGTCAGCGCAACGTGCGCCATCACCACCAGATTGAGCGCAACCAGCAAGCCCGCCCAAACATATTCGCCCGAGAAACGACTGGTTACCCTGGCCAACTCACCCCAGGCGCCGATGCAGCACGCACCCAATGCTGCCGTTAAAGGAAGAAGCAACGCACTGCGCGTCTTTTCTACACGGCCTGCAAAAATCAGGGTCAGCAGGCTCATGCCGACACTGAAGGCCAGCCACAACGGCCAATGCGGCAAGTTCGATACGGGCCCGGCCAGCACGCCTTTGTCCTGACGATCGGCATCGAACAAGCCCCAATACCCGCCGACTGCGCCTTCGGCTGCGCGCTTCCATGGCTGGTCGAACGCCTCGATCAGGTTGTAATGCCAGCCGTTCTGTTCAGCCATGGCGACGAAACCGCGAATGAACTTCGCCTCATTGACGCGACTGGGCAGCGCGGTTTCCCGCTGGCGGCCTTCGCTCGGCCAGCCGGTTTCGCCGATCAGGACGTCCTTGGGCGCGAACCGTGCGCCGAAGGTTTGCCGAATCTGCGCGACATGCGCCAGCGCGTCATCAATACCTTTAGGGTCATCTTCCCAGTAAGGCAGCAGATGGATCGTCAGGAAATCCACCGCGGGCGCGACTTCCGGGTACTGCAGCCAGAATTCCCAGACGTCTGCGTACGTCACCGGTTGCTTGACCTGAGCCTTGACCTGACGAATCAGCGTAGCCAGTTGCGCGCCGGTCAACTCTTTGCGCAGTAACACTTCGTTGCCGACGATCACGGCGCTGACCACGTCCGGGTTGGCGTTGGCCTCTTCGATCAGGGTGTTGATCTCTTTTGCGGTGTCCACCGGATTGCTGTTGACCCACGCGCCGAGCATCACTTTCAGGCCGTGCTTGCGGGCCAGGGCCGGAATCGCTTCCAGGCCAGTCATCGAGTAGGTGCGGATGCATTCAAAGCGGGTTGCCAGCAGCGCCAGATCGGCATCCATGCGCTCCGGGCGCAACTTGAAGGGCTGGTCGAACGGGGACTGATCCTTATCGAATGGCGTATAGGACGCGCATTGCAGCTTGTGGGTCGGTGTGGCGGCGTCCGGCAAAATGACCGGTTTACCGATGCCGAACCAATAAATACACAGGGCGAAAATCGCAAATACACAGGCAAACACATAGATGACGACAGGGGAGCGGGAATGGGCGGGCATGGTCAGGCCGAAGTGGGGCGGGAGGCGGGCATATTAGCATCGGTAACACTGCCCTGTAGGAGCGCGTTTGTACTGGTCCAGTTTTTTTGGACCATTACGTAGGAGTATTAGGCCGCCAGCTTTTCGAAAATAGCAGGCGGCAGGTTCTTTGCGGCAGTGTGGCAACGACGATGGTTGTAGTGTGCAATAAAATCCATCACGTCCCGCTCTGCCTCAAAGTGATTGGTGTAACCATTTTCAGGTGACCAGTCGTGCTTCTGTGATCTGAAATAACGCTCCACCACGGCGTTGTCCCAGCAGTTTCCGCGTCTACTCATGCTTTGCACGATCTTCTTCTCCCTCAGATAGGCCACAAATCGATCAGCGGTGTACTGACATCCCTGGTCCGAGTGAAAAACCAGTTCCGGGGAAGGCCTGCGCATCCCCACTGCCAACCTCAATGCCCGCAACGACAGCTCGGTATCGGCTGTTCTCGAAAACGCCCAGCCAACGATTCTGCGTGAGAAAAGATCCATCACGACCGCCAGGTACAACCAACTGCCCCCGACCCTTATGTACGTGATATCGCCCGCCCAAAATGTATTAGGCCGTGCTGGGTTGAAGCGGCGCTTGAGCACATTCGGCGCAACACTGGACGGCTTTGTCACACGACGATAATGCTTGTACTGCGCTTTACGCCTGACCAGCCCGAGGCTCTTCATCAAACCGCGCATGCGATGGCGCCCGATTACGAAACCCTCGATCTTCAGCGCTTTGGCAAAGCCGGCTGCCCAACGCGCCACGGTGGTCTTTGTGCAAACCACGGATTTTGATTTCAAGCTGTCGATCAATGCGCCTTGGAGGCTTGGGGCGGCGCAGGGCGTAATAGGTGCTGCGGGGCACACCCAGCACACGACATTTGTGGCGAACCGATAAACTTGTCCCGCGCCCTCGATCATGGTCTTCGGCCAAACAGCACCTTTAGATGAGAGGGCAACTGCTTTTTTAGGACATCATTTTCGGCCTCCAGCAGCGCATCTGGCCTGCAACGAACGATCAGATCCTGATCTTGCGGGCGTGCGGTTTGCGCCGCTCCTATCTGCTCCTTGCGCCATCGCCAAACCCATCGCCGCAGTGCAGTGGGCCCAACGCCTGTCTGCTCGCATGCCTTGGGTATTGAGTATTTCATCTCGACGACCAAGCGTATTGCCTCGGCCTTTTCTTCAGCGCTGACGACCCGAAATCCCATGATGCTTCCTTAGGTTGAAACTCCTACATCATGGTCCACAAATATTGAGCCACAACAGCTTGCCCGCGAAAAATCTTGCAGACGAAGCAAATCTGTCGTCAGATCCGACGTTTTCGCGGGCAAGCGCGCTGCTACAGAAGGCCCGTCTTCGTTTCCCATGCAATTTCCGTTCGGCCTCAGGCTGTTTTACGACTTGATTGTCGTTGATGGCTCCGTGATGTCGTTTCCCGATGGCTCAGTGTCGCTGACAGCAAAGGCAGCCGTGTGGTGCAGGTTGATGATCAAGGCGTCAGCGCGATGAGGTCGTTCGCACGGGCAAGCAGTTCAAGCGTTAAAGGCGCGTGACGCGCCAAATACGGGCGCAGGTCGCGGTCTTAAAAAAAACGTTAACGATGCCCGACGCTATTCGGGTTCAGAACTACCGGGGAAGTGAAGATGAAGATGCGAAAAATCCTGGGCGCGGGGGCCGTTCTGGCGCTTGCTATCAGTTCCACGCTGGCCCTTGCTGATACCAAACCGGAGCTGAGTATCGGCTACGTTGATGGCTGGTCCGACAGTGTCGCGACCACCAACGTGGCGGCTGAAGTGATCAAGGAGAAGCTGGGTTACCCCGTCAAACTGCAAGCAGTCGCGGCCGGGATCATGTGGCAAGGCGTTGCCACCGGCAAACTGGACATGATTCTGTCCGCGTGGCTGCCCGTGACCCACGGCGAGTATTGGGCCAAGAACAAAGACAAGGTTGTCGACTACGGCCCCAACTTCAAAGATGCAAAAATCGGCCTGATCGTGCCTGAGTATGTGAAAGCCAACTCGGTGGCCGACCTCAAGACGGATGAGTCCTTCAAGAAGAAAATCGTCGGCATTGATGCCGGCTCAGGCGTGATGATCAAAACCGATCAGGCGATCAAGGATTATGGGCTGGACGGCTACAAGCTTCAGGCGAGTTCCGGCGCGGGCATGATTGCCGAGCTGACTCGTGCTGAGAACAAAAAGGAATCCATCGCCGTGACCGGTTGGGTGCCGCACTGGATGTTCGCCAAGTGGAAACTGAAGTTCCTCGAAGATCCAAAAGGTGTTTACGGTGCCGCTGAAACCGTCGACAACATCGGCAGCCTGGACCTCGCCAAGAAAGCCCCGGACGTGGCGGACTTCCTGAAGAAATTCCAGTGGACCAACAAGGACGAGATCGGCGAAGTCATGCTCGCCATTCAGGACGGCGCCAAGCCGGAAGCCGCTGCCAAGGCCTGGGTTGCCAAAAACCCGGATCGCGTCAAAGCCTGGACCGGTAAGTAAACTGCTTTAGATAGCCGCTTCACCCAAGACCGCCCCGTCTCACGACCGGGCGGTTTTTTTGTGCCTTGTGCAAAATCTTGCAGGGGCGCGCTTGCCCGTGATCTCGGTGTGTCAGGCGCCGCTGATGCGACTGATCCAACGCTTTCGCGGGCAAGCGCGCTCCTACAGTGATTATTTCGATAAATGCGTGAGTCTCGATCTACAACTAATGTCGTTCTAATACTAAGGTCGTCTGGAGTGCGCCCCAGAGCAGACTAAAGTGCATTGCGTGACATCTCATCTGTGCTGCGAGGACAAAAACAATGAACGACAGCATTTACCTTTCGATTCAAAACAGCCCGCGTTTCAAAGAGCTGGTTTCGAAGCGAGAAAAGTTCGCCTGGATTCTCTCGGCGATCATGCTTGGGCTTTATGCCGCATTCATCCTTTTGATTGCGTATGGGCCTCATATTCTGGGCGCAAAACTCAGCGCCACATCCACCATCACCTGGGGCATGCCCATCGGCGTCGGGCTGATCGTGTCTGCGTTCGTGCTGACAGCCATCTACGTTCGCCGTGCCAACGGTGAATTCGATGACCTGAACAACGCGATCCTGAAGGAGGCGCAACAATGATCCGGCGCCTTATTCCGGCCCTTGGCCTCGCTGCTTTCGCTCCGTCGCTCTGGGCAGCCGAAGCGCTGACCGGTGCCGTGCAGAAACAACCGCTCAACGTGTCGGCGATCATCATGTTCGTCGTGTTCGTCGCCTTTACCCTGTACATCACCTACTGGGCGTCGAAAAAGAACAAAACCGCATCGGACTACTACTCGGCAGGCGGCAAGATCACCGGTTTCCAGAACGGCCTGGCCATCGCCGGTGACTACATGTCAGCGGCGTCCTTCCTGGGTATTTCCGCACTGGTTTACACCTCCGGCTACGACGGCCTGATCTACTCCATCGGCTTCCTGGTTGGCTGGCCGATCATCCTGTTCCTGATCGCCGAGCGCCTGCGTAACCTGGGCAAGTACACCTTCGCTGATGTGGCGTCCTACCGCCTCAAGCAGAAGGAAATCCGTACCTTGTCCGCCTGCGGTTCGCTGGTGGTGGTCGCGTTCTACCTGATCGCGCAAATGGTCGGTGCCGGCAAACTGATCCAGTTGCTGTTCGGTCTGGACTACGCCGTTGCCGTCGTTCTCGTCGGTATCCTGATGTGCCTGTACGTGTTGTTCGGCGGCATGCTGGCGACCACCTGGGTACAAATCATCAAGGCGGTCATGCTGCTGTCCGGCGCGTCGTTCATGGCGCTGATGGTCATGAAGCACGTCAACTTCGACTTCAACACGCTGTTCTCCGAAGCGATCAAGGTTCACCCCAAAGGTGAAGCGATCATGAGCCCGGGCGGTCTGGTGAAAGACCCGATCTCCGCGTTCTCGCTGGGCCTGGCACTGATGTTTGGTACCGCTGGCCTGCCGCACATCCTGATGCGCTTCTTCACCGTGAGCGATGCCAAAGAAGCCCGTAAGTCCGTGCTCTACGCCACAGGCTTCATCGGCTACTTCTACATCCTGACCTTCATCATCGGCTTTGGCGCGATCCTGCTGGTCAGCACCAACCCGGCGTTCAAGGATGCAGCGGGCGCATTGCTCGGCGGCAACAACATGGCAGCCATTCACCTGGCCGATGCGGTCGGTGGCAGTCTGTTCCTGGGCTTCATCTCGGCAGTCGCGTTCGCGACCATCCTGGCGGTCGTTGCCGGTCTGACCCTGGCCGGCGCATCGGCGGTGTCTCATGACCTGTACGCCAGCGTGATCAAGAAAGGCAAAGCCAACGAGAAAGACGAAATCCGTGTGTCGAAATACACCACGGTTGCGTTGGCCGTCGTCGCGATCCTGCTGGGCATCGCCTTCGAAAGCCAGAACATCGCGTTCATGGTAGGCCTGGCGTTCTCCATCGCGGCGAGCTGCAACTTCCCTGTGCTGTTGCTCTCGATGTACTGGAAAAACCTGACCACCCGTGGCGCCATGATCGGCGGCTGGATGGGCTTGATCAGCGCAGTCGTGCTGATGATCCTCGGCCCGACCATCTGGGTGCAGATCCTGCATCACGAGAAGGCGATCTTCCCGTACGAATACCCGGCGCTGTTCTCTATCGCTATCGCGTTTATCGGTATCTGGTTCTTCTCGATCACCGACAAATCGAAAGCGGCCGAGGGCGAACGTGCCTTGTTCTTCCCGCAGTTCGTGCGCTCGCAGACTGGCCTGGGTGCCAGCGGCGCGGTTTCGCACTGATGTGAGGTAACACGCAACACCCGACGCCCCGATCAGTGATCGGGGCGTTTTTTTGTGCGCAGACGAAGCCACTATTGATTCTGCCGGCAGGGCGCAGGCGCGTCAGGCGCAAACGTCAGCAGGGTTTGCGTTGCGCTATCACGGCCTGGCGCGCTAACGTCGAGCCGCCACCCAACCGGGAAATCGGGCCATGTCAGGACAGTACGCGCTGCAACGCCGCATCCATGAGGGCCACCCGCTGATGATTCAGAGCGGGTCACTGAGCAATCGTAGCGAAGACCGCCTTGGCGCCTACCGCGAGGGCCAGTTGTGGGCCGTGGACCAAGGCGTGATCACGGCAGAGCTGGACGCCGGAAGTTGGGTGATACCGGCGCGGCGCATCGGCTGGATTCCGCCCGGTGTGGCGCATGCCGCCAGGGTACATCCGGCGACCACTGGCTGGATGATCCATTTGCGCCCCGATCAAGGGCCGCTGTTCCCCACAGTGCCGACTGTGTTCGAAATGACCGACCTGTCCCGGTCATTGCTTGTGCGCATGGCGGGCTGGCACACCGAGCGCGCCGAACTCGCCCCTGAGCAGGACCGCATGCTCCAGGTGCTGTTCGATGAGCTCAAGATCTCGCCAGCCACGCCACTGTTTTTGCCCATGCCCAGCAGCCCGCATCTGGTGGGGATGACCCTGACCATCGTCGCCGACCCCTCCAACAAACTGACGCTGGACGATTGGGCACGTCGCGTGGGCATGTCCAAGCGAGGCCTTACCCGTCACTTTCGGCTGGAAACCGGCATGTCGCTGGTGCAATGGCGCATCGTGGCGCGCATGAAGCGCGCGGTGGAGCTACTCGCCCAGGGCGAGAACGTCGGCCGTGTGGCCCTGACCCTGGGCTATGACAGCGTCAGCACATTCATTTCGGCGTTCAGTGCGCAATTGGGCCAGACACCTGGCGCCTACGCCGTTTGATTCGGCCTGCCTCGTCACGCCGGTCGTCTTCTCGCCCACTTACCCCGCGCAGCTTTGCTATTCTTCGCGCCCTGCGACTTGAGGTCGCACCTTAACTGCCGATTTACCTGTGACTTGGGGTCTTCCATGACAGCCATTCTTCGACCACGTCCTCAGCCCATTACCCGGGCTGATTACAAGACTCTGGGCCTGGCGGCACTGGGCGGGGCGCTGGAAATCTATGACTTCATCATCTTCGTTTTTTTTGCGCTGACCCTCAGCCAGTTGTTCTTCCCGCCGGAAATGCCCGAATGGATGCGCCTGCTGCAAAGCTTCGGGATTTTCGTCACCGGGTATCTGGCCCGGCCGCTGGGCGGCATTCTGATGGCGCACTTTGCCGACAAACTCGGCCGCAAACGGGTGTTCAGCCTGAGCATTCTGATGATGGCGCTGCCATGCCTGCTGATCGGCGTGATGCCGACTTACGCTGATATCGGCTATTGGGCGCCGCTGATTCTGCTGGCGCTGCGCATTCTGCAAGGCGCTGCAGTGGGCGGTGAAGTGCCCAGCGCTTGGGCGTTCGTCGCCGAACACGCGCCCAAAGGCCATCGCGGCTACGCCTTGGGCGTGTTACAGGCAGGGCTGACGTTCGGTTATTTGATCGGCGCGCTGACTGCAACGTGGCTGGCCCATGTGTTCAGCCACGCCGAAATCCTCGATTTCGCCTGGCGCATTCCGTTCTTGCTGGGCGGTGTGTTCGGCGTGATTGGCGTGTGGTTGCGCCGATGGTTGAGCGAAACGCCAGTGTTTATGGCACTGCATGCACAGCGCGAACAGATGACCGAACTGCCGCTGCGCACCGTGCTGCGCGACCATCGCCAATCCTTGTTGCCAGCCGCATTGCTGACCTGCGTGCTGACCTCTGCCGTTGTGGTGCTGGTGGTCATTACCCCGACCGTGATGCAGCAGCGTTTCGGCATGAGCCCCAGTGACACCTTCGCGTTGAGCAGCATCGGCATCGTCTTCCTCAATATCGGTTGCGTGCTGGCGGGCATGTTGGTGGACCGCATTGGTGCCTGGCGCGGCGTCGTGCTTTACAGCCTGTTGTTACCGGTGGGCGTGGCGGTGTTGTACGCCAGTCTGGTCATTCACTGGCTGCCAACGGGTGTGGCATATGCCATCGCGGGGCTGGCCTGCGGCATCGTCGGGGTGGTGCCGTCGGTCATGATCGGACTGTTCCCGGCGAACATTCGCGTGTCGGGAATCTCCTTTACCTACAACATCAGTTACGCGTTGTGGGCCAGCAGCACGCCGTTGATCCTGATCGCCCTGATGCCATGGAGCCCTTGGGTGTGTGTCGGCTACTGCGTGATCATGGGCACCGTCGGCCTGCTGACGGCGCTGGTTTTCGGCATGCGCCGCGGCCTGAAGGTCGACGACACGGTCACTGCGCCTGCCTGCCGCTGATCTTCCTCTGCCGGTACACGGCATCGCCAGCCCACGCGCAGATCGCCCTGACCTTGCGCGAAGTGGGTGGCCTGCAGGTCGTCACGACGCACATTTGTTGTCTGTGGGATAAATAATAGTTCCACTCCGATTAATTGTAACTACTGATTGTAATTCGCATTCATCGCGTTTATCTTGCCCGCCAATACAACTGTGCACTGCACTCATCGCGCTTCAGAACTGTCTGGTCTGTTGTGCCTTTTATCGTGCGCATTGTTTCGGGCTTTATTCTGGAACATCCAGAGAAGCCTCTCTTTGAGTTGTAGGAAATGTTACTTGTCTGGTGCGAAGAGTTACTTCTTGTCTGCTCCGGATTTCCAATTATTCATTCATTGAGGCAGGTGCTGGATTAATAGATGTCCCTGCAATTGATGGAATGGAATCGGCAGCGCTAAATATAAGAGGGATGCAGGTGACAATGTTGGAAGGTCGGGGCAAAAAGCAGCGTGCCGCAAGGATCACGCACAGGGAGCGAGAAGTGCTGCAATTGGTCATGCAGGGCTTCACCAACAAGGATATCGCCCAGCATTTGGGCATCAGCAACTACACCGCGCGCGATCACGTGTCGGCGCTGCTGCGTAAAACAGAAGTGAAAAACCGTGCACAACTCATGGCCTGTTACCTGCCTGCGCCGCGTAAGACCAAGAATATTAACAACCCCCTACATGTGTCGGATTGTATTGTTGAGAAAGTTGTCGATAATGCGGCGGGCTCAGCAGTTAATGAACTCATTATTTAATCACGCCTCAGCGTGGCATAACTATTTTCGAGGTGGATCACTCAATTCCCGCATCGGCGCGTACTGATGAATTAGCTGCGCAATGCAGTTATGGCCGGGTGGCGTGATATTCAGGGCTTAATATTTTTGAGAGGGTAGCCGGGCAATCCTCCAGATAGTTAATAGAAGACAATAAAAAGGATCGCTTTGATGATGACTTGCACCTCGCACGCGGATTACATCTCGCGTTTGCACCACTCGTGTCTGGCGCATAACGTCGACGCTGAGACCCAGTCCGCACTGCTGAAACTGGCAGAGCAGCAAATTGCGATGTCCGCCGACGAGCTCTACCAACGTCAAGCCGATCTGTTCGGGCCCAACGGGATATTCGCCAGGTTCTCTGCGCAGGTGATGAAGGAGGGGCGGCAGGCGGCAGTCTTCGATGACCTTATGACGGTCAAGAGCCGTCAACGGCAGAGGCAGGTCGAGCAAGCCGTCAACTTCGCGCTCTGCCGTCATCACCGGCGTGTGATAACCCCCAATCCTTTTTCGAACCGGAGCCGGGAATCACTCTGCCGCATTATTTACGACGAGACGGGCGCGTTCACCCTCGTCGAGCGTTACGGCGCTTACGAGGCCATTCGCGTGCTGGACAGCGACTTTTTCATCAAGCTGATCGCAACCACCCGCGGCGTGGTAGAGCGACGCATCGTCTTTTGCGGATTGCTGGAGCACTTCGACCGCTTGCTGCCGATCGAGCAAAGCATTTATCCGGACAATTATCGGGAGGCGCAGGAGGGCCATCTGCAGCGCGAAGAAGCCCTTTACGGCAAGTTGCAACTGGGCAGAACGCTCAACGGTTTGCTCGCAGAAATCTCACCCGCACTGCTGCTGCAAAAGATTCAGGGCATGACAGCGTTCAAGGCGGAGTAATCCGCCAAGGCTCACTTAACCTCGTCGCTCATGGGTTCAAGCATCACAAACCCCTGTTTAGCCGTCATTACCTGGTTACGCCCGTTGGTTTTAGCGTCATAGAGCGCCATGTCGGCTTCGTGCAGCCACATTTGCGCATCGGTCAGGTGCGCTCCATACGCGGCGATGCCGATGCTCAGGCTGAGCTTGATTCCCGGCAGGCGCGCGTCGGCGTGTTCGTTGACCGTGCGGCGCAGGCGTTCCATCAATTGGATTGCCTGCGCAAGTGAGGTGTCGGGCAGGATCACGCAAAACTCATCGCCACCGTAACGTCCCGCCTGATCTGTCTCCCGAAGGCCTGCTGTCAACGCGCTGCTCAGTCGTTTGAGCACGCTGTCACCGATGATGTGACCGTAGGTATCGTTAATCGATTTGAAGTGATCGATGTCGATCAGCGCCACGGTGTTCGGTCTCTGGGTCGCCTTGGCGTTGTCGAACTGCAAGTGCAGAACATCCTTCCAGGCGCCGTGATTCATCAAGCCGGTGAGGCTGTCGGTAGTGCTGAGTTTGTGCAGCGCTTTTTTATGCCGGGATAACTGAAGCGCCACGCGGTAGCACACCAGACCGATGGCCATCGGGTAAATCACCAGCGTTGGCAGGCAGGCGTAGACCTGAATCTGGGTGATCGGAGGAAAAAGCGCGGGCAGAAAAAGCCAATAGCCCAAAGCACCACCTGCGATCTGGGCGAGGGTGCCAACGGCAAACATTCTCGGGCCACCGGTAGCAACGTTGTTCATCGCCATCATGGCCAGTGCAGTAACTGTGGGGAGGGGATTGAAGCCCATCGCGCCTGCCCAGAAGCCGCCTGCGATCGAGTCGTAAATGAGGTTGCGGAGCTCCGCGTGGTAAGGCTTTTTTGAGATTCTTGCCAGCAGGTACGCGACGTGTGGCCAGGCGTAACCGTTAAAGATCAACAGCACCCATCCCCACGTCGGCAAGCCTGCGGGATAAAGCGCAGCGGCAACGCTGAAAAAACCAATCCCGAGACCGACGCTGCGAGGCAGATGCATGCGCCTGGCAAACGACAGGCCTTTCGCGTAGCGGGTATTCATAGTCTTCACCGGGTAGTTACGTGCGATCACTTCTGAACCTTGTCCAATTCAGAGTGTCGCCTGCCCGTTATCCGCTGGGAAGAGCGTTGTGCCACTATTTGCCGCCAATACCGCACCGACTTTCGCCACGGGGTCTCGGCGCTATCCCCGTCTGTCCAGATAGAGTGTTATGCCACTCACTTGGACCCGGTAATCCCTTTCAACAGTTCGCTGTGCGCTTTGGTGTCTTTCTCAAGCGAAATGACATTGACCATTGCCGTCCTTCTGTCGGATGCCGCTGCGACGGTTGAGCTGATCACGCGTCCGCCTTCGACGTCGCCGGCGATGTCCATCTGGCGCAAGCCCAGGCCTTTGCGGACCATTGTTTTTTCGCCGATTTTCTTGAAGTGCTGGTAGCTGGTTTTCTGCTGTTCCAGGGTTTCGGCGATCAGGCCGTCGAGGGTCTTCTTGTCGTTTGGCCCGACCTTGGTGCCTGACGCAATGGGCGTCTCGGTGATGATCACAACCCGCTTGGCCGGCTTGTTCATGTACACCGACCCGGTCACGCCTGCCGCTTTGGCTTTGTCATCGATCTCCGGCATCGGGCTCTTCACGTATTCCTTGGGCAGGTAAAACACAAACTTGCCCCCCAGCATCGAGACCTTTTGCCCAGTGGGCGTGTTTTTCGCGGGTGCGTGTGCCGGCGCGTGTTTAGTTGCTGCGGACAGGTTCGCGCTGGTCAGGCCAACGCTGAGGGCCGCAAGCAGTAGAAAGGTTCTGACGCTGAAAAGCCGCATGAAGGGTCCTTTGGACAGGGGGAGCAGGGTAAAAGCGGCCGATGATGGGCGAGCCGGAAACATTGGCGCATTCTGCCTGAACGGCGCAGGCATCCGAAGCAAAGAGTGACAGGGGGCGCGTACCCGCGGTCACCTGCTACCGTGCACCTTAGTACACATTCGTTTAGTTTCTTGCTGGCTCGGCCGATATCAGGCTATTGGATGTATTTGCCGACACTGTGATCTGGAAAACCATGCCCGAGAATCTGCGATCCATCGCTAACAGTTCCAGCGTGTCGCTGGCCCGTGCCTCTCTGCTGAAATTCTCAGGTTTGCTGGCGTTAGTGTTCGTGTGCGCGGTAGGTCTGCTGCTTTATCTGGCGCACAACCTCAACCGCATCGAGTTGGCGGAGTCCGATTTCTATGCCAGAAAAGCCGTTCAGTCTTTGGAAAAATCCGTCAGCCTGACGCTCAAGGATTACGCTTTCTGGGGCGATGCCTATGAGCATCTGCACACCCGAGTCGATACCGGCTGGGCATTCGAACAGCAAAATCTGGGGCCCACCCTTTACCCGGATTTCGGCTTTCAGGGGCTGTTTGTCATAAACCCGGAAGGCCGCACCGTTTACTCGGTGATCGAGGGCAAGATGTCCAAGGTCTCTGCCGAAGAGTGGCTGGGGCAACCCATTGACGGGCTGCTCAGCAAAGCACGTGCACCCGCCGGAAGCGTGTCTCCCGTTACCCTGTTTGTCAGTTTTCGCGGACGTCCTACACTGCTGACCGCAGCAGCCATTACGCCCGGCACTGACCCTACCGTTTCGACCCAGACTGGGCCGCCATCGGTCCTGGTGTTCGTCGATATGCTCGACCCCGCCCGCCTTCAGGCGATGGGTACCGAGTACGGCGTTAACGGATTGCATCTGTCCACCGACCACGACGGCCACGTGGATTCGATCATGCCGCTTGGCGAGAACGGCGCCGCAGGCGAGCTGCACTGGAAGCCGGAGCGACCGGGCGATCAGATATTGGGTCTGATTCTGCCGTTGATGGGCGTGGCGGCGGCACTGGTGTGGCTGATGACCTGGGCGATCTTGCGACGCACCACGGCAGCAGCACGCGCGCTGGATGCCAGCTTCGACTCCTTGCAAGCGAGTCAAGCCGCCCTTGAAACCAGCGAAGCGCGCTTTCGTGATGTGGTCGAAGCCAGCTCGGACTGGATATGGGAAGTCGATCTGGACGGTCGATTCACGTACCTGTCGGAGCGCTTCCAAAGTGTGACCGGCTTGAGCAGAGAGCAGTGGCTGGACGCCCGCATCGATGATTTGCTGTGCACGGAACTGGGCGTTCTGTCCCAATGGCTGAGCATCCCCAACCGGCGCAGCAACATCAGCGTGCAATGCCGGTACATCGATAGTCACGGTCTTGCCCGGATAACGCGGTTGTCGGCTCGTGAAATTGCCGGGCTAGGGTTTCGCGGCACGGCAACCGACATCACTGAAGAAGTCGAAGCGCGTCTGCGCATCGAGTACCTGTCCCAACATGATGCGTTGACCGGTTTGCCAAACAGAACCCGACTGCAGGAGTTTCTCGACGGCAAACTCAAAGCCGCGCCCACCGCAGAACAACCTTTGGTCATGCTCAGTCTGGACCTTGATCGCTTCAAACCGGTCAACGACCTGCTGGGGCACGCCGCCGGCGACCGTCTGTTGAACGAGGTGTCCAGGCGGATCGCCGAGTGCATTCGCAGCGGCGATCTGGTTGCGCGCATCGGGGGCGATGAGTTCGCGATGATCGTCACCGATGTCGGTTCCCCGGATGAGGTTGAAGCGCTGTGTCGTCGACTGATCGAGTCCATTGAGCTGCCGATGCAGATCGATGAACAGGAAGTGTTCGTCAGTGCCAGCATCGGGATTGCCATGGCGCCCAACGATGCGTGTGAGGCGGCCGAGTTGTTGCGCTACGCCGACATCGCGCTTTACGAAGCCAAGGCCGCAGGGCGCAACACCTGGCGTTTCTATGCCGGCGACATGAACGCGCGGATCATCGAACGCCGCCGTCTGGAAAGCGACCTGCGATACGCCATCAAACACGGCGAATTACGCCTGCATTTCCAGCCACGTTTCCGCATTTGCGACGGCAAGATGGTGGGCGCCGAAGCGCTGGTGCGCTGGCAGCATCCCTCACGCGGCTTGATATCGCCCGACACGTTCATCCCGGTTGCCGAGGAAACCGGGTTGATTCTGCCGTTGAGCAACTGGGTGCTCAACGCCGCCTGCGAAAGCGCTGCGGGTTGGCCCAAGTCGTTGTTCGTCTCGGTCAACTTGTCCTCTATAGAGTTTCAGCGCGGAAACCTGGTGGAACGCATTCAGCAGGCGCTCGCTGACACGCGTCTTGAGGCATCGCGGCTTGAGTTGGAGATCACTGAAAGCGTCATGCTCGACGACGCCGTCGTTGCGCTCGACATCATGCGCGCGCTCAAAAGCCTGGGCGTGAGGCTGTCCATGGATGACTTCGGCACGGGCTATTCGTCACTCAGTTACTTGCGGTCGTTTCCCTTCGATGGCCTGAAAATCGACCGCAGCTTCGTCAACCGGTTGAGCGAAAGCGAGAGCGATCAATCCATCATCCAGGCTATCGTCGGGCTGGGCCGCGCCTTGTCGCTGACGGTTACAGCAGAGGGCATCGAAACCCAGGCGCAACTTGAGTTGCTCAGGGCGGTGAATTGCGATGAAGGCCAGGGCTTTTTACTGAGTCGTCCGCTGGACATCCAGGCGTTCAACGCACTGATCGGCGCGGAGGCGGCGGTTACTTGACCTGCATGGGCGCGAAGATCGGCCGTATGCCCCTGCATTTCGGATAATCGACACAGCCCCAAAAGTTACCCCCGGCGTTGGCGCCGCTGCGTGCCACCCTTGTCACCATTTGTTCGCGGCAATGAGGGCAAGCTGGCGCGTTCGGCGCGACTGGCGTTTCCACAATCGGCGGCGGAGGAGGTGGCGGCGTTTTGAGCACGGGCGGCTCAACGATTACCGGCTCCACCTGAGGCTCAACCTTAGCCTCGTTGACAACGGTAGAAGGTCGCGGCGCTGGTTTTTGCGTCGCGGCAATCCACGCGTTCAGCGCGGTGCCATCGATGAGTTGCACATTGCGCCCCGAAGCAAATTCCTTCGCCGGTTTGGTGAATTTCCCACTGGTGATGACGAAACCGCCCACAGCGCCCTCAGCCGCCATCGCACCATAAAGCTCACGCACCACCGGCACACCCACCTGCATGGCGCGCCATTGTTTGCACTGCACCAGGTACTTCTCGCCGCCCTTACGCGCGATCAGATCAACCCCGCCATCCGGCCCGCTACCGCCGGTTTCCTGCACCGAAAACCCCTGACGCCGCAGCGCTTCGCCCACCAGCAACTCGAACTCACGCCACGTGATACTGGCGAGCGTCTGGCCGTTTGGGGTGGCGACCGCGTTGAGGAGGGTGCGGCGTTTGCGGCGGGCCAGAAAAGAGGCAAGAGCGCCCCCGATGAAGATCAGCGGCAATAGAAATTGCCCGGCCATGGCCAAAGTTCTGAGCACCGTGGAGAACATCATCGCCTGGACATCCTGAGGCGAGGCGTAAACCGGCACGGGCGCCGTGGCAACCGAATGAAGGTAAAAGCCGGACACGACCGCCAGCGCAAGACCCACCCACCAAGGCAACTTGGCCGCGACAAGAAAGAGAACGTCAAAGGGGGAGGTGTGCCTGGCCATATCCGTGGTTTCTACCTGAGTTAGTCCATTTTTTACGGGCATCGCTAAATGCTGGCGCGACGATACGTGTAGGAAAAAACATTGTCCACAAAGCGAATCGTCTTCCTTCAAGGCCCAGGTCATTGCCGAATGCGCGCAGGCTGACACTGCAAACTGCCTTTATTGCGGTCAAGGGGGATTACAGCCTAAAACGGTGCATAGCACTGACACGCTATCTCGATGACGGTGCTGTGCCCATCGATAATAACGGGTGCGACAATCAAACAGTACTTCCACTTCATACCAGCCATTCTCGACTTCAATCGTCGGCCTGTTTGATTGCTGATAACGCTAGAGCAACTCTTCGACATTGTGCGCAGTGAACGTCTGCAGAATGACATTGATTCGTTAGCTGTCTATTGAGGCACTCGAGATATTGAGGGCCTCCAGCACTGAGCTGTCGCCTGATGCGAGATTGGCTGCGTAGTTGTCGGGATACTGCGCTTTTTCTATCGGTGGAAGTTCATTGTAGTGAGCCAGTATCATGAACAGTGTTTGAGTGCTCTTTCCGGTCTCGTTGTACTCATCGACATAGCGCTGGCATATCGCTTTTTTCCAGACCTGCTCCTGATCGTACTTTTCCAAATAAGCAGCTTTTCGTTCGTTCAGAGTGTAGGTGCCAGCTTCGTCATACATGATCAAGGTTAGCTTTTCTGGAGATACACCTGAAAACGGGTTCGTCCCTGATCCATTGGTGAGCTGGGTGGCCCGTCTGGCTCTTTCAAGAAGTTCGGGATCTTCAGTGTCAGGTATTTCTGCATCATGCACGGCTTTGTTGCGGTAATAGCTATCGCCAGTCAACTTCTCGATGACGTCCTTCGCCAGTGAGGCGAGCTGTTTCGAATCAAGGCGGTTATCGCGGGCCTCAGCGCGCGTGGCGCTATCGCTCAATTGCAGAGCAAACGTTGATAACGTCGCGCTATCAACGTTCGTCGTTGCAGATGACAGCTCCTTGGCATCAGCACTCACAGGGGCGACGGAGGCAGTCTTGGCAACTGTTTTGATCGTATTGCTGGCCAGAAAGCTGGAAATGGAATTGCTGTCAATCATGTTTGCGTCCTCGCAACGTAAGCCACGTCCATGGCAACTTATGTGGAGAAATATCGGCGCGAAACGGAAAAACTTAAGGTTTTGCTGGCCCGGCAATAGCTCAACGGCCGCTAACGCTTCAGCCTTTCGCTTCTGATCTGGTTTTCGAATGGGTTGTTGCCTGTGGGCACAAGATCACGCTGGGTCAACCTCCAGCCACGCAGTGCTTTCGCCAATGGCGCTGCTTTTTCTTGTCGTATTCGCCAAGCGTGCGGCGGCGATCATGAGCCTGATCCAGTCGGCTAAGCTCAATGGGCATGATCCGTATGCTTATCTCAAAGATGTGCTGACGCGCCCGCCGACGTAGCGGGCGAGTGAGATCGACCAGTTGCTCCCGCCTATATGGAAGCCGGTTTAATCACACAAGACGTGATGCTTGGATGCATGCCTAGAGGCGGCTTTTTCGATTGATCAGCACGCCGCCGTGAAAATCTCTTGTTTTTTGTGAGGCCCGGTGTTGGCGGAATACTCGGTGCAGACGAGCCCTTGGCTGAACGCTACATCCCTGACCAGCTGCCGGTTGGACAGGCTGTTGCAGGAGTCTGCCAGGTAGGCTTGCAGCTGTACCCATTTAGCTTCTTCGATCTCGGCGGTGTCCAGTACGTTGATACGCTGCGTCAAGGCCGTCATTCGGCAGATAAAGTGAATGTTCGATTTGCCAAATTGGTAGGGGTGTTTGGTGGTAAACGCCACGATGGATTCGCACTTCGATTCGATCCCAGTCTCCTCCAGCACCTCGCGCTCGATCGAATCCTGAATTCGCTCAGCGGCGTCTACATGGCCCCCCGGTAGCTTGAACCCGGTGGTACCTCGCTCCTTTATGACGAGGAGTTCCCCTGCGTCGTTAATGACGATGGCGCCCGCCCCTACGGTATGGGTGGGTATGAATGGGACGAATGCCTGCTCGAATGGGCGGCGCACCAGGGTCAGCTGATCGGTCAGACAGCTATGGAAGGAGAAGCCGGCGGCGGTGAAGACCGGAATGCCTTGAGCGTTGCTGATCGGCAGTGTGACCCAGGCCAGAGCCAGGCGCTCGTGCTCGATGAGGGCGACTAACGCGTCGACGGCGCCACGCAACGCTTGCGGGTCGTCGGGCAGCGAAGCGGCGTCGACAATGACGCCGTTGAATCTGTCCCGTTTGAATTCCACGGTTCACCTTTGGATTGGTCGATCTGCCGAAATTGTAGTGATGTGGGCACTGCTTTGCGAATGATGGATGCCAAATGGACGCACCTCACCTTAGGGTATTACCGAGCTTCCATTACTGCTGTGTAACCGTCTGGGCAGTACACCTTACTGATGCCATCGCTGACTGCGATGGTGGGCACCTAAATTTGAATGCAAAGGATGTCTTTGTTCGCAGAGAGGCTAGATGACTTCGCCGGACAGATACCGTGGGGTTGACAACCACTGCAGCAGACCATTTGCGATCTCGCCTTAGCTGGAGTAACCGCAACCGCACAGAACTCAGGATGTTTACGCTGTTAGCAGTCTGGGGTTGGGGGGCAACGGAACAGAAAGTGCACTGAAGCCCGGAGCCAGCCCCCCAACCTTGGCTCCAAGTTTATTTTTCTACACCATCCTACGTTCCGGCGCCGCAGCAAAAGGCCCTCCTTTGCGAGAGCTTCGTGCGTTCTGGCTTAAACATTGAAGCGTTGCACTAGCTGACTCAGGTTGGCGGCCAGGCGCGACAGTTCGTGGCTGGAGGCGCTGGTCTGCCGGGCGCCATTGGCCGATTGCACCGACAGGTCGCGAATGTTCACCAGGTTGCGGTCCACTTCGCGGGCCACCTGGGCCTGCTCTTCGGCGGCGCTGGCAATGACCAGGTTGCGCTCGTACATTTCGCTGATGCCGCTGGTGATCTGCTCCAAAGTCGTACCGGCGCTGCGCGCCAGGTCGCGAGTGGTTTGGGCCCGCAAGCTGCTGGCCTGCATGGAGGTCAACGCTGCGCTGGAGCCGCTGCGCATACTGCCAACCATCTGCTCGATTTCCTGGGTGGAATTCTGGGTGCGATGGGCCAGGGCCCGGACTTCATCGGCCACCACAGCAAAGCCACGGCCGGATTCTCCTGCCCGTGCGGCCTCGATGGCCGCGTTCAGGGCCAGCAGGTTGGTCTGCTCGGCAATCGCCCGAATCACGTCCAGCACCTTGCCGATCTCATGGGACTGCTCGGCCAGGCGCTGCACCAGCAAAGAGGTGCCTTCCACTTCGCCGGAAAGGTCACTGATAGCAGCAATGGTCTCCGAAACCCGCGCTTGACCCAACTGCGCCGATTGGTTGGAGGCCTTGGACGCCTCGGAGGTAGACACCGCGTTGCGTGCCACTTCGTCCACCGCTGCGCTCATTTCATTGACCGCCGTGGCCGCTTGTTCAATTTCGTCGTTCTGCTGTTGCAGACCACGGCCGGCCTCTTCGGTCACCGCGTTGAGCTCCTCGGCAGCAGTGGCCAATTGCGTGGACGAACCGGAAATCTCCGCCAGGGTTTCACGCAAGCGCTGTTGCATCTGTGCCAAGGCCACCTGCAGCTGGCTGACTTCGTCGCGGCCTTGTACATCTATGGGTTTGGTCAGGTCACCTTCGGCCACATGTTGCGCGGCCTGCACCGCGGCCTTTAGCGGGCCGACGATGCTGCGGGTGAGCATCCAGGCAAGCAATACGGTAATCAGCGCCGCCAGGGCAATCACCAGCATCACCACATTCTTGGAGTCGGCGTACTGCGCTGCCGACGCTTTGCCTTCACTTTCGATGCCCTTGCCGTAAATATCGCCCAGCTCGGACAACTGCGCGCCGGTGCCGTCGACGATCGGCTTCATGTCGACCAGCAGCAGCTTGTTCAGCGCCTCGCGATTACCGCTTCGGGCCAGCGAGAACGAGTCACTCATGCTGCGCTGGTAGGCGGCGAAGTCGGTTTTGAAACGGGCGTACAGGCGCTGTTCATCGGGGGTGTCGATAAACGCCTCGTAATCGGTGATGTTCTGGGTTAGCACCTTGTTGCGCGCCTCGTACTGGCTCACGTAGGTGTCGATGTTCTTCGGGTCCGGGTCTAACGCGACCCGCAGGGAAATGGTGCGGATGCGCAGCATGTTTTCGCGGATCGCATCGACGATGCGGATGCTCGGCACCAAGTCGGTTTCGATGGCGGTGGCGCGGTCGCGGATGCTCGACATCTTGCCCAGCGAAAAGATACCCAGAAACGCTACCATCAGCGCAATCAGAGCAAACCCCAAAGCCGCTCTGGGAGCGATGTTCCAGTTGCGTAGTAGCATGATGACCCCGTTGTGATCGGCAGATGTTCTAGTTGTAAGACAACTGTATCGGCCGGGGATGGCGAGGCTTTAAGGGGGGGATTTGGCCAGGAAGGTCTTTGTAGGGATCTAATGACACTAAACTGGGTCCGCAAGAGCCAGTTCGCGTTCGATGGCGCCGATGAGCTGAAGTTGGCAGCCGCATGCGCACTGGGTATTTTCGGGTTCGTGACGGATCACGGTGCGCGGAAACTGTGGCGGCAACGGTGCATGCTTGGGCTGTTGACACGGTTTGGCCGGCAGGACTGGCGTGTTTACCGCTTTCAGCTCTGCTTCAATAGCCGCGATGTCGGTGTCTATCAGGCCTTCAAGAAGACTGCCCGTTTGCGCCCGGCCAAGTCATCTACCCAGCCCCGCAAAGCCAAGACATGGTGTGCACTTAAAAATTTAAGTGGGCACCAGTTCTAGCCTTTTAAGCGGGTATTTCATGCAGCCACAACGCCGTTCCTATTCAAGTCCTTCAAAGCCCAGGTCATTCAAGAGTATGCCCAGCCCGGTGTTTCGATTGGCAGCATCGCACTCAGCCATAACCTCAACGCAAACCTCGTCCACAAATGGATTCGCCTGCACGCGCAGAAAAGCACAGCACTGCAACCTGCATTTATTCTGTTACCCGTATCGCTGGCCGGGGCACGCTCGCACGCATCATCAAATATCAGGGTTGAGATGCAGCACCCGCGCGGCACCGTCACGTCATAGTGAACTGACCCAGTGAAAGTGCTGCTGCCTGCGCAACCTTTCTTCGAGACCTTCTGCGATGATTCGCATCGACTCCATCTGGCTCGCCACTGAGCCGATGGACATGCGCGCGGGTACCGAAGCGGCGTTAGCCAAGGTGATCGCGGTGTTCGGTGCGGCGCAGCCGCAATGTGCTGATCTGTTCGCTAGACGCAGCGAGCAGATGAATCCTGAGCAGGCCAGTTTGCTCGATGATCTGATCGATACCGATATCGCGGCGATTGAAGCAGAGCTTCAAGCCTTGCAAACAGTGCTGGCTCCGACCGAGAAAAAGCAAAAGCCCAAACGCACTGCTTTGCCGGCAGAGTTTCCACGCACACTGATCCATCACGAACCGGACAATACTTACTGCCCATGCGGCCGCGCCCTCAAGCTCATCGGCGAGGACGTCAGCGAGAAACTGGACTACACGCCCGGCGTGTTTACCGTCGAACGCCATGTGCGTGGCAAATGGGCCTGGCGATTCCCCGCTCAACCTTGGCTCAATGGGGTGGCGTGACTGGGGTTCAGTTGCAGCCGCTGGTGGATGCGCTGCGCGAAGTGGTACTCGGGCAGCAGGTTATTCATGCCGATGAAACACCCGTGCACATGCTCATGCCGGGAACAAAGAAAACTCACCGTTTCCTATGTTTGGGCCTACGCCACCAGCCAGTTCTGCGAAACAGCAGCTGTTGTTTATGACTTTAGCCCTGGCCGCGCCGGCGAGGATGCTCGCAACTTCCTGCAAGACTGGAGGGGCCAGCAGGTCTGTGACGATTTTGCCGGTTACAAATCCAGCTTCGAACTTGGCGTGACCGAGATTGGGTGCATGGCTCATGCACGGCGCGAATTCCTTGAGCTGCACGCTACGAATAAAAGCATGCTTGCCGAGCAAGCCCTGCGCTACCTCGATGACGGGGCCTTACCCATAGACAATAACCGGGCGGAGAGCCAGATCCGGCCTTGGGCTCTTGGGCGCACGAACTGGCTCTGCGCTGGATCTCTGCGCAGCGGCAAACGGGCGGCGGCAATCATGAGCCTGATGCAGGCTGCGCGAATGAATGGTCATGATCCGTATGCCTATCTGAAGGACATTCTCACGCGACTGCCGACGCAGCGGGCGAGTGACAGTGACGAGTTGCTGCCGCACATGTGGAAACCAGTTTCGCTACGCAAAATTGTTCTCGCTGCCGAGTGAGCAGTTGAGTCCGTAACGTATTCAGCCTTCGACTTGATGCTCTGAATTGACAAGGGTCACATTCAGATACATGTTTTTTTCCTTTCAAAACTCGCGTTCATTGACTACTTTCATTTTGGCGACGAGCGGCGCTTCAGGTCTGTTCAGAAGCGTCGAGAGAGATAAAACGACGAGAGATTTCCCTATGGTACTGCGCAAGCTCAATCTCGCTCCACGCTCGGCTCTGTGCTTCGGGTTCTTTTGCCTAATGATTATTGCGTTGGGGATCATCGCCCTTAAGCAGATGGCAAGTTTGAACGCTTCTGAAAAATTCGTAGAAACCAACGTAGTGCCTAGCATATCTTTACTGGGAACGATTGACAGGGAGTTTATAAGTATTAGAGGCAGCAACGCGCGGTTGCGTAATCCTGTCGAGCCAGAAAATCGTAAAACTCAAGCACTTGAGGACGTAAGGAAAGCCCGCGCAAGCATCCAAGAAACACTTTCGACGCTTGAGCCGCACATAGTCACTGCGATGGGAAAACAGGTTTTTGGTGAGTTGTCCCAAAGCTATGCCACTTATCAAAAAATACAGGATCAATACCTGTCATTTATTTCTTCGGGCAGTCTTGATGACGCTGTGAAATTATCTAACGAAGCGATGAAGCAATCGGCAGACGCTGTTGAGCGTGACATAAAAAAACTTATTGAACTGAACACTAAAAAAGCTAAAGAAGCAGGCGAGGACGCTACTCTCATCTACGACCAGGCCAAAATTGTTGTTGGCGCCTTTATCTTGGTCGGCACATTGGCTGCAATTACTCTCGCTCTGATGTATACCCGCAGCGTGACTAGCCCGGTTAGCCAGTCACTGGCCATCGCTGAGCGTATTGCCAAAAACGATCTCAGCGAGGTCATTGAGGTGCAAGGAAGCGACGAAGTTGCCAGGCTCATGGAGGCTTTGAAAGCCATGCAGCAAGGTCTGCGAGGTACGCTTTCTTTGATATCAGATTCGTCTAACCAGCTAGCATCGACTTCTGAAGAAATGCATGTCGTCACTGAGGATGCTAATAAAGGCATGCTTCGTCAGAATAACGAGGTCGAGATGGCCGCTACTGCCGTCACCGAGATGAGCGCAGCCGTAGAAGAAGTGGCCAGAAATGCCTCAGCAGCCTCCGAAGCGGCCACTCGATCCAACTCCGCCGCATTGGCAGGTCGTGCACGCGTAGATGAAACCGTTCAGGCCATCAGCTTAATGGTCGCAACTGTTGAAGACGCTTCTCAGGAAGTACAAGGGCTCGCCGTGATGGCGACCGACATCAGCAAGGTTCTGGATGTGATACGGGCTATCGCCGAGCAGACCAATCTTCTTGCGTTGAATGCTGCAATCGAAGCCGCTCGTGCCGGTGAGGCAGGTCGAGGCTTCGCGGTGGTGGCGGATGAAGTAAGGGCTTTGGCTCATCGTACGCAGCAGTCAACCAGTGAGATTGAACAGATGATCAGCTCGATTCAGAAAGGCACTGGAGCGGCTGTTTCGGCAATGACTCACACCAACGCCCAAGCTCAGAGAACTCTTGACACCGCTCAAGGCGCCGGTACCGCTTTGGTGGAAATCACCGAATCCATTGACAATATCACTGAGCGCAATGTCTTGATCGCAACGGCGTCTGAAGAGCAGGCCCAAGTTGCCAGGGAGGTGGATCGCAGCCTTGTCAGCATACGAGACCTATCAAATCAAGCTTCAGAGGGGTCTAGCCAGACCGCTCTTGCAACGTCTGAACTGACCAAGCTCGCGGTCGAATTGAATCGGCTGGTGAAGCAGTTTCATATGTAGGGGTGCCAGTGCGCGTGCGAGAGAAATGTGCTCAGTTGACGGTACCAGGCTGCGAAACTAGAGCATGCGTCCACGCATCACTCTGTGCGTGATTAAACCGGCTGCCATTTATGTAGCCGTAACTGATCGATTTCCCTCGCCCGCTGCTTCCTGCCTCGACGGCGTAAATCCGGCGCTGGATCAGCGACCTCGCTTTCGATTTCGTACCGTAACTGGATATAGCGCAATGCTTGCTCGGCGAGCGTGCTCTTGCTGGTGATATGGAGTTCGAAGGGCTTGCGTCGCGCATGGACAACCTGGGCTTTGCAGGATTTTGAGTAGAGCCACATATTTGCGAGCTTAGGCTCTAATAACGGTAGGACTATGCCGATAAAGTGATGGGCAACGCTTGCACGGTACGATTTTAAATCCGACTCTCTGGGTTAAAGGATAACAAGTATGACGATCAAACTACGCTTGTTTCTGTTCATTGCGACCGGACTGGTCACCGCATTGGTTATGAGCCTATCCAGTTATCTGGGAAATACCCGGACGGGCAGCGCCATTCAGGAGAATGAGATCAGCATGACGGTGCTGCGCAATCACATGGAAGCCGACATGATGCACGATGCGCTGCGCGCCGATGTGTTGTCGGCGATGTTGGTGGGGCTGGGTAAAAGCATCACTACCAGGGCCGAGGTCAGCACTTCGCTGAAGGAGCATGCCGAGCACTTCCGCCAGGTGCTAGGGGACAATCTCAAGCTGCCTCTGGACGATACCCTCAGGATGAGCCTGGATAAGATCCGCCCCAGCCTTGAAACCTACATAGGTGCCGGTGAACGCATCGTCGCGTTGGCCCTGGACAATCCCGACGCCGCTCGCGGGGAACTGGAGAGCTTCAACAAGGCGTTCACCCTTCTTGAAGATCAAATGAAGAGCCTGAGTGAGCTGATCGAAAACAAAACCCAACAAACCAGTATGGAAACTCGGGATGCTATCAGCACCGCCAACTTCACCTTAGGCACGGTGCTGATCGTCAGTGTCTTGCTACTCCTGGCCCAAGGCCGCTGGGTAATGTTGAGCATTATGGGGCCGCTACAGGTCGCCAGCCGCATTGCCGCCAGCATCGCCCGTGGCAACTTGAGCGAGCCAATCGTTGAAACCAGTCGCAAAGACGAAGCCAGTTCATTGATTCGCAACCTTGCCATTATGCAGCGGGACTTACGCAGCATGATCGAAGTGGTGCGCAGCAATGCCCAAGGCGTCAATGTCATGAGCGAGCAACTGAGCCATGGTTGCCATGAGGTGGCCAGCAGCAGCCAGCAACAAAGCGCCGCCGCCAGCACCATGGCCGCAGCAGCGATTGAAATGACCGCCAGTATTGAGGAAATCACCCGGCATGCCAGTCGTGCGCTGGATATGGCCAATCAGGCTGAAGCCTTGGCCAAGAACGGCGGCCGAGTGATTCACCAGGTGGTCAGTGACATGGATGGCATTGCTCGTTCGGCAAAGCAATCTGCCCAAGTCATCCGCACGCTCGACAAAGATTCCGAGGCGATCTTCAGCATTATTCAGGTGATCAAGGGGATCGCCGACCAAACAAACCTGTTGGCTCTGAATGCCGCGATTGAAGCCGCTCGTGCCGGCGAGCAGGGTCGTGGTTTTGCGGTGGTCGCGGATGAAGTGCGCAGCCTGGCTGGACGCACCAGCGCCTCGACTCAAGAGATCGCCAGCATGGTCGGGCGCATCCAGCAAAGCACCCGGGAAGCGGTCACCAGTATGGAAGAGGGTGTTGCTCAAGTGGACAAAGGCATGGTTGTAACCGCCGATGTCGAGCGGGCCATTCGCGATATTCTTCAGGCCACTCTGAACACCACTGAGTTGGTCAACGATATCTCCCGCACCATCAGTGAGCAGAGCCTTGCCAGCAACGAAATCGCCCATCAAGTGGAGATGATTGCCGGTACGTCGGAGGCTAATAGCAAAGTGATCGGAAAGACGGCTTCGACGACGGACGAGCTGTCCACGTTGGCGGGGATGTTATCGCAGTCTGTGGATCGCTTCCGACTTTGACTTCATTTGCTCAAAGCTTCATGTCCGCCTCCGGTGTTGGCGAGCATGGCGCTGGGCGATGAGACGGCATCTGCGCAAAGGAACACAGCGTAGATCACTTGGCCGGACGGTTACGTAAAAAAGCACTGCGGGTGGCTTTCGCAGCTTAACTTCCGGCTCTATCAGTTCGTGTATTTTGTTTTAGTGGCCCCTGACGTCGCGAGCAGGTGGAGCGCCAAACATCCGCGCATATTCACGGGTAAATTGCGACAGGCTTTCATAGCCAACCGCCAAGGCGACGCTGGCAACATGACCAGGTTCGGCGAAGAGCCTGCGACGGGCTTCATAGAGCCTGAGATGCTTTTGGTACTGGAGCGGAGACATGCCCGTGCTTGCCTTGAAGCTCCGATGGAAAGACGATGGGCTCATGTTGGCCAGATTGGCCAGATGTGCCACGCGCAAAGCGGTGGAGTAGTTTGCCTTGATCCAGTCTAAGGCCTTCCTTATTCGTGAAAACCGACTGTCGATGCTGGCCACTTGTCGCAGGACCGCACCTTGCGGGCCGCGCAACAAACGAAAGAGGATCTCCCGCTCCAGCAATGGAGCCATGACCGCAACCTCATCTGGCCGCTCCATCAGGCGCAGCATGCGGAACCAGGCGTCGATTAGGTCTTCGCTGGCCTGACTGACGCAGAAGCTTCGCTCTTCTGGCGTTTCATCAAGCCCTTGCGCATCGCGTAGCAGGTCAGCCACCACCGAACGGTCAAAGGTCAAGCGTACCGCGAGGTAGGGAGCGCTGGCGCTTGCCTGGACGATCTCCCCGATTACAGGGACATCAATGGAGGCGATGAAGGTATGTCCGGCGGTATAGCGCAGGACTTGGCTCCCAATGACGAGCCGCTTTTCACCCTGCAGGATTAGGCTAACGATGGGCTGGTAGATCTCTGGGGCAAGCTGGGTAGGCGCGCAGACCTTCAGGATGTCAACACGCGGCATGCCAGTCAGTGTCAGCACGCCGGTAGCGCGCTGCTCAACAAACGATTTAATGACCCTGATGACGTCGCGCATAGCGTGGTATTTGCCAGATCCCAATGACTGATCAAAGCACGTTAGCACGAATGGGCAAATGACTGATTTGATCGCGCAAGCATCGCTCGCGGATGCGCCGTAAGATTCTGCCCATGCGCATTGACTCGCCCGCATCAGCCAAATCGAGGGAGATACTTGATGGACATTAAAAATGCAGTGGTCATTGTGACCGGGGCTTCATCCGGAATTGGAGAAGCCACTGCGCGCGCGGCCTCCCGTGCCGGCGCGCGGGTGGTGTTGCTCGCCCGTCGACAGGATCGCATCGACGCCTTGGCACAAGAACTGGTCGATGCCTTGGCAGTGGTGTGCGATGTCACCCGGCCCGAGCAGGTGCAACACGCCATCGATACCATCATCTCGAAGTTTGGACGCATCGATGCATTGATCAACAATGCTGGACAGGGACTGCATGCCACCATCCAAGACATCAAACTCGAGGATTTCAAAGAGCTGCTCAATCTCAACAGTGTGGCGCCACTTGCCATGATGCAGGCCGTCATCCCCTATATGCTCAAGCAAGGACGCGGAAGCATCGTCAACGTCAGCTCGGGCGCGACGCTTGCCACCTACCCAGGTTCGGCCGCGTATACCAGCTCAAAGGCTGCGCTCAACATGCTCTCGAGCGTGGCACGCTTAGAGCTGGCGGAAGCGGGTATCGCTGTTTCCGTTATGCACCCCTCTATCACCACCACCGAGTTCTACGGCTCGGTGAAGTCGGGCCTGACGTCTGCCAAGGCACAGGAAGCCGAAACCGTTTCGTTCGCACACCCGCCAGAATGGGTGGCGGAAACGATCCTGGGGCTGATCAAAAGCGGCGCTGCACAAGCCGATCTGGTCCCAAAGGAATATGGTGGCAGTTACGAAGGTTGAACATCTTTCGGACAACGGGAATGGCTGCCCGCCAAACGCCAAAGTTATGTTCCAGCAGCCCTGTGCGACACCCAATCCGGGCCGATTCCTGAAGTCCGGACTCGGAGCTTGCGAGCGGCGACTTATCAAGAGGGTATCGCCAGCGTTCCGTAAACATCTCAAACGCCATCAGCACCGCCGTATGCTTGCACGCGTGCCTAGAAGTTATAAGGCTCGAGCTCGGAGAGCTGAGAGAGCAGTATCAGATGCTCTACAGCTTTTACTTTTTCAACCTGATCCAGAGTGGGCTCTCCTCCAAGCATCAGCGCCGGAACAAAGCCATACATTTCATCGTGGCGTAGCGTCCCCAGCTTTCTTCTCGTCGGGTTGAACAAGTCTTCTACATCGTTGGAGTCCACGTTTCTGGATACGATAAAACCTTGAAGCTCTCTGTCCATTTCCTCGCTCGTAATTTCAAAGTCATGGATAACGCATCGAGAAAAGACGCTAGTGATCTTCAGCGAAAATCCCGTTTTCTCGCCCCACAGGTACAGGTCGCCAAACGCACCACGTGCAATAAGGTGGTAGGTGTCCCGCTCCTCAAGTTTCGTCCCTTCAATCCAGGAAGCCACGACTCCTTCATATTCCTGCGGATTCACTAACCAAAAAATGCCATTGCCATATCCGCACCAGCCATGCTCAGCCCAATACTCCAACAGCTGATTGGGCAATTTGCCTCTGTAGCGCTCGAGGCTTGATGCCGGAACCTCCTCCCGGTCAACAGGGCTACCAAACTTTTCTAGAAACCTGGCAAATACTTTGTCCATGTACGCCTCCTTTTTGATCGACTGCGATGAATATGCAGGCGATTACTGATCTGTAAAAGCGAAAGTCAGCGCCAGAGGCCTTAGCTCTGGCGCGATCACCTCCACACACCGGCCGTAACGGCTAACCAGAATGCCCCGCTTCAGAACCGCCACCCGTAGCCAATCAACTCAACCGAATCGCCTGCCTGTAGTGGTCTAATGAAACCGGACACCCTTTTAGGCGAGAATACTCGCCAGATCGAGGTGTCAGATGACCAAACAACGCCGTACCTTTTCCGCAGAATTCAAACGCGAGGCTGCCGACCTCGTGCTCAAGCAAAACTATAGCTTCATCGAAGCCAGTCGTTCACTGAGTGTTGGTGAGTCGGCGCTGCGCCGCTGGGTCGACCAGCTTCAGCAAGAGCGCACCGGCGTCACGCCCCAGAGCAAGGCCCTGACACCAGAGCAGCAAAAAATCCAGGAGTTGGAAGCTCGGATTGCTCGCCTCGAGCGCGAGAAATCAATATTAAAAAAGGCTACCGCGCTCTTGATGTCGGAAGATCTCGAGCGTACGCGCTGATCAATCAGCTAAGCGTCCATGAGCCTGTTGACTGCTTGTGCGAGGCGTTTGAGGTCGCTCGTTCGGGGTACTACGCGCATCGTCTTAGGCGGCGAACACCAGATGTTGAGCGGCTCAGGCTGCGTAGCCGAGTGAGCGAGTTGTTCACCCAGGGCCGAAGTGCTCCCGGCAGTCGAAGCATCACGTTGATGATGCAAGAAGAAGGTGAGCAAATTGGACGGTTTAAGGTACGCAGGCTGATGCGTGAGCTGGAGTTGGTCAGCAAGCAGCCAGGATCACACGCCTATAAAAAGGCGACAGTCGAGCGGCCGGATATCCCAAATATATTGAACCGAGAATTTGATGTCGAAGCGCCCAACCAGGTCTGGTGCGGCGACATCACCTACATCTGGGCACAGGGGAAATGGCACTACCTTGCGGTTGTCATGGATCTTTACGCTCGCCGAGTGGTGGGCTGGGCGTTATCAGAAAAGCCGGATGCAGACTTGGTGATCAAGGCGTTGGACGTGGCTTACGAGCAGCGTGGCAAGCCGCAAGGCCTGCTATTTCACTCAGACCAGGGATTACAATATGGCAGCCGCAACTTTCGCCAGCGGCTGTGGCGTTATCGCATGCGTCAGAGTATGAGCCGCCGAGGAAACTGCTGGGATAATGCGCCGATGGAGCGGGTTTTTCGCAGCTTGAAAACAGAGTGGATACCAACCACTGGCTACATGACCGGCCACCAGGCTCAGAGAGACATTAGCCAGTACCTGATGCATCACTACAACTGGATCCGACCTCATCAATTTAACGATGGATTGGCCCCAGCGAAAACGGAAGAAAAGCTCAAAACCGTGTCCGGGATGAGTTGACCACTACAGCCACGCCCAACGCCACCTGCCGATAAATGCCCTACGCTCAACTCAACCCGCCATCCGGCCCGCTGCCGCTCGTTTCCTGAACCGAAACCCCTGACGCCGCAGCGCCTCGTCCACCAGCAACTCGAACTCACGCCACGTGATGCTGGCGAGCGTCTAGCCGTTTGGAGTGGCGACGGTGTTGAGGAGGGTGGGGCGTTAGCGGCGGGCAAAGAGACTGGCGATGGCGCCAAACGCGAATATGACCGGCAGAACGAATTAGTCAAACGAGGCGACAGTTTTGAAAGTCGTAACAAGCTTCATCGGCTGAAGCTGCTGCATCCCGGAAAAAACCGGCAATGGTGCGCTGGCAACTGAATGTAGATAGATCCCAGAAGCCGGTAGGCGATGAAAAATAGATCGTCGAAGAGAGAGGTTTTCTTGGCCATGTCCGTGGTCTTTTTTTTCAGGATCCGTCAGGAAACGTTCGTGAGTGAGCTTATAGCCTCATCGTGCGCGTAAGGTTTGAAGATCGTCGATCAATGATGAGCATTCTGTAGGAAAGCTCGATAGCAGGTTACAGATATAGCCTTCACTCACCTGAGAAAGTCATGCTGGTGGCGCGATGATGTCATGGTAGAAAGTGGTCTGGACATATCGTCCGCTCGCTAAGGAAAGGCCATGAGAAAGATAGGAAGCAATTTCGTCGCCGTACTCGCGCTGTTTTGCGCGTTTTCAGTTTTTGCAAAAGACACGACCATCCCCGACTCAGCCATCGTCCGATTATTGATTCAAGAATCAATCGCTTCGTATCCAGGCAATTGCCCGTGCCCTTACAACTCAGCCAGCAATGGCAGCCGTTGCGGCAAGCGTAGCGCCTACAACCGCGCTGGCGGCTACGCGCCACTGTGCTTCAAAGAGGACGTGTCGAAAGACATGATCGAAGAGTACAGAGCGCGATTAAAGGGCTGATTTCTGCGTTCCCACGCTCTTCGTCATACAGCTCGGAGAGGTTCGTCTTAGCTTCAGGATTCCTTGGGTAACCTGGAGCTTTTGATGATCGGTCCTCACGCTTCGAGTGGGAAAGCATCCCCAGATGCTCCGCGTCTCAGCCAAGGCAGCAAACAATTCACCCAAAAAACCGACGCGCCGCCCGCCACCAAGACCCCCGAACCGCTCCCGAACCCGAATTCTCTTGCAACTCAGCGTGCGGCAACAGCCTCGGCATATCCCGCAGCCTGATCCACGGCTCACTCTGCCAATGCAACATGCTCACTGACAACCCCGGCCACTGAAGGAAACTCAAACACGGACTGCTGTGCGTCGGTGGCAACTGCTCATCGCGCAACGCCGGCACCACCTCATTCGTGACCCACTGCCGCAGACCGCGATTCTCCGCGTGATGGTGATGCACCAGCATCGTGTACAACCCCGACTCGCTGAGCAGCAACTCATCCGTCAGCCCGTAATGCATCGTCAGCGTCACGACACGACGTTGGTCAGCATCAAGCTTGCGCGTCGTGCGCTCATCCAGCGGCCAGCCGATCATGCGGCTGATATCGCGGGCGCAGAACCAGACTTGGGATTCGAGGAGGAGGGCGCGGAGCTGGCGGTTGTGGCGTTGGAACGAGGTGGGTTGGAGCGTGGCGGGTGAGGGTTGCCTGGAATAGGTTGGTGCGTCGAGGTTGAGCATTCTTGTTATCTCTGCATTTTTAGCTTTTTAGGGCTAAGGCGTCGGGAGTTAAGAAACCTCCAATGCAGAAAAGGCCGGACTTATTCCCCTTTCGGGTCTTGTATTGGTCCACTCCCGACATAGCAAAGATTTTACGACGTGCAGCCGAAAGCCGCAGGCACGTAAAGCCACATTCTAACGGGAGCGGGCGGGCCGCTGCATTGGGGTTTCTGTTGTGCGTTTCTTAGGCGCGGCGAAAGGTTAGGCCTCTCTGGGAAGGCGAGCAAGATGCAAAGCTGTAGGGCGATTCTGAAATTCAGCAGCTGATTTTGTGCTGATGGACAGGATCAGAATTCTCCCTATACTGTTTTTTTGTACAGTATTTATCGGGCAGTCCTTATCCCTTGCTGTGACACTGGTTTTCTCTCAGAGAGCAAATGAAGAATTTACAATTTGCAACGTAGGGATAGAATGGTGATCGCTCGTCACAGATTTGACCCAGAGGAAAGCTAGGTCCATGAACCTTTTTGAAGCCACAACGCCCGATTCATCTACACTGGACCAATCTACCTATTCCCCTGATCCCCATCCTGCAGAAGATATGGCGCTCCTTCGCCAGCTGTTGGAGATCTATGACCAAGGGCAGCTCGCGGCGAAATTGAATGAGATAGGGTCGTCTCATTGTCGTGAGACCGTTAACCGCTGGGTGAAAGGGAAAGCTTCGCCTCGTCTGACACATCAGGAATACGAGCATCTGAAGTCGTTGCTTCCAAAGCGGCCAACCACGAAGTCTTCTTTTACTTTTATCGATTTGTTTGCTGGCATCGGCGGTATACGCAAAGGATTTGAAGCAATCGGTGGAGAGTGCGTATTCACCTCCGAGTGGAACGAATTCGCTGTAAGAACCTATAAAGCGAACCACTATTGCGATCCGGCCCGGCATCGATTCAACCAAGACATTCGGACGGTCACCCTGTCAGACAAGCTCGAAGTGAGTGACGAGGAAGCGTATCGGAACATTGATCGCGAAATCCCGGATCACGATGTGCTGCTTGCCGGATTTCCTTGCCAGCCATTTTCCTTGGCCGGTGTATCCAAGAAAAACTCTCTGGGCCGCAAACATGGCTTTGAATGCGAAACCCAAGGAACTCTGTTTTTCGACGTCGCCAGGATCATCGCGGCCAAGCGCCCGGCTGCTTTTCTTCTCGAAAACGTCAAAAACCTGAAGAGCCACGACAAGGGCAATACGTTCCGAATCATTTGCGAAGCTCTTGATGAGCTCGGCTATGAAGTGGCGGACGTGAATGCTCCCAAGGGTTCAGATCCTAAAGTGATCGATGCAAAGCATTTCGTCCCTCAGCATCGTGAACGAATCGTATTGGTAGGCTTTCGGCGGGATTTGAACGTCCACGGCGGTTTTACGTTGCGTGACATAGACAAGCTGATTCCCAAGCAGCGTCCTAGCTTCGGTGACGTACTGGATAAAGATGTAGATCCCAAATACATCCTCACTCCGAAGCTCTGGGACTATCTCTATCGATATGCTGAAAAACATCGTCAAAAGGGTAATGGCTTCGGCTTCGGCTTGACCGGGCCAAATGACGTCGCACGGACCCTTTCTGCGAGATACCACAAGGATGGTTCCGAAATTCTGGTGGATCGCGGATTCGTCGAACACCTCGATTTCCACAGTGAGCTGAATCAACTCAACCGTCCTCGTAGGCTTACTCCGCATGAGTGCTCGCGTCTGATGGGCTTCGACCGACCAGGAGAAAGCAAATTTGTGATACCTGTCTCCGACACTCAGGCGTACAGGCAGTTTGGCAACTCTGTAGCGGTCCCAGTTTTCGAGGCTGTGGCTCGATTGATGAAAGACCGGATTTTGGCTGCTAAATCCAAAACCGCTGAGGCCCAGCCTCAGTTGGAATTTGCGCTGCCTGCCTGAGTCGAAGCAACTTCTGTATAGCCCAAGGCGCATTCGCGCCTTGGTACGGAGGTCTCCTTGGTCGACGTCGTCGATGCCGCAACCCGCTCCAGAATGATGTCCGGTATTCAGGGCAAAAACACATCTCCGGAGCTCCTCATCCGTAAAGCCCTGCATGCGCGGGGCTTTCGCTTTCGTATCCACGCCAAGGATCTCCCAGGCAAACCTGACTTGCTCTTGCCGAAATACAAGGCTGCTGTGTTCATTCATGGCTGCTTTTGGCATGGACACACATGTAGATACTTCAAGGTGCCCAAGACTCGTCCTGAGTTCTGGTTAGAGAAAATCGGGAAAAATCAGATTCGCGACGGCGTCCAGGAGGCTTCTCTCAAGGCACTGGGCTGGAGAGTTCTCGTTGTGTGGGAATGCGCTGTGCGGTCGATGAAGAAGCAAAAATCTCCCTTGCTTGTTGACCTGATAGCCAACTGGCTGATAAATGGTTCTGAATATTTCGAGGTAAGCGAAAGGGATTTGGAATTCTATGTCAGAGGACAGGATTAGCGATTACTTTGAGGGTGTAGCTGCAAAATATCTTAGCGCTGTCGATGCTGATCCCAAACGGTCTCGACAGCATGAAATAGGGGGGTTGCCCGCTGCGGGGTTTAAACAATATTTGGGTGCTCCCGATAAAAATGAGGAGTATAGATTTAAGGCCAAGCAGATCTATTTTAGCGACGAGGCGTCCACTCCTGAAATCATTGAAGGTATGGTGACGTGGTATGACTGTCGACGGAAAAAACCTCATCGGCGGCCTGAATACCGATTGTATTATTACGGAAACTCGGTAACCGAGCTTATATCTGAGGGCGATTTTTTACTTGTTGCTAAACAGCGCGACAATTCATTGCTTATGATTTTTACCCCTGCTGGTACAACTATTGAAGCACAATTACGAGTTTTTTTCGGCCTTCCCCATGTAAGTGAGAATTTTACCAAAGGCAAGCTCGATTCAGTAGATTTGATATTACCGCTACGATTGATGCTTGAAGATCTCGGGGTAAGTCTCACCCAAGCCAACTCTGACGATGAGTTTTGGCTTGAGCAATTGATCAAGCTTTTTGGTGGTGAAATCTTTCCTCCTACGAACGCGTTTTCTGCTTATGCGAGAAAGTCTATCGGTGGATCTGTCGACCCTTTGGGCGCCCCAGATCAGACAATCCTAAATTGGATGGAACAAGAGGAAAAACTTTTTCGTATCTATGAGCGCCATTTAGTTAAGCGGCGACTTAAAATAGGTTTTGGTAGTAGTAGTGACGATGTAGATGGTTTTATTAGTTTTTCATTAAGCGTCCAGAATAGAAGAAAGTCTCGTGTTGGGCATGCATTCGAGGGACATCTGGATGAAATATTCAAGGCGCACGGCCTGCGATTTCAGCAAGGCCGTGGAAAAGGATCTGTAACTGAAAATAACTCTAAACCCGATTTCATATTTCCCGGTTTTGATGAGTATCGCGATTTAGAATTCCTAAAGGGAAACCTTGTCATGTTAGGAGCTAAAACAACATGTAAAGACAGGTGGAGACAGGTTTTGACCGAGGCAAACAGGATTCAAAATAAACATTTGATTACGTTGGAGGCCGCGATAAGCGAGAAACAAACTAACGAGATGATCTCGCAATCTCTACAGCTCGTTGTGCCTGCTAGGATTCAAGAGACGTATAGCGCCAATCAGCGTGCATGGTTAATAGGTTTGGCTGAGTTTATTTCGTTAGTAAAGTTAAAGGCTAAAAGTTAGAAGCAAGTGTCATAGCTATAAGTCTTGAGACTCCTCAAGACTCATATTTTGAAATTTTCTAATAAGGGAGTTTGAAATGGTAGCAGAATGGGAAGTTGATCCTACGGAAGATTTTGATGAAGACGTAGAAACTAAGGTTTATCAAATTACTTCTTATCCCGCAGACTTTACTCTGAAAGGATATCTGAGTAAGGTCGATGCGGCACAAATTATAGTCCCGGAATTTCAGAGAAAGTATGTATGGGATCAGAAAAGGGCTAGCAAGCTAATCGAGTCCTTCCTGTTAGGGCTCCCAGTTCCAGGGGTTTTTTTATATAAAATTAAGTCTTCGAATAAGCTGTCTATTATCGACGGTCAGCAACGTATCCTGTCATCTGTGAGGTTCTTCCAAAATAGATTTGATGAGAAAATATTTAGACTGAACGGAGTAATGCCTAAGTGGGAGGGGCGTACCTATGACGAACTTGACGAGCCTGATAAATTGCTTTTGGACGATACCGTTCTCAGGGCTACGATAGTACAGCAACTCGATCCGGCCGATGACTCAAGTATTTATCATATCTTCGAGCGTTTAAATACCGGAGGTATGAATTTAAATGCTATGGAGATCAGACGATCAGTTTATCAGGGTAAATTTGCGAATTTGTTGGAAGAGTTGAATGAAAACGTCCACTGGCGCAATATAATCGCTAGGCCAAAAATTGATAATAGACTACGAGATGTCGAGCTTATATTGCGAATTCTTGCATTGCAGTGTAATTCGGAAACGTATGAAAAGCCGATGAAGACCTATTTGAATTCATTTATGGCCTCATTGGGTAGGATGACTGAGTCAGAACAGGACGATTCCCTTAAAAATATGAAAATGGATTTTGAAAGGGCTGTCAGAATTATAGATGAGCAACTGGGTGATAAACCGTTTCACCTCAGGGGGCCGATGAATTACGCTCTTTTGGACTCTGTCTATAGTGCCATTGCTAATCTTGATGATGAGCCTGATGACCTAGATTTAAAATTTACTAATCTAAAGTCTAGTGCTGCCTATCTGTCCGCCATTTCAGTCAGTACTAGCGATGAAAAAGTTGTAAAGATTAGATTCGAAGAGGCTGCTAAGTATTTAGGGGCGGTCTGATATGCTACTTAGAACGCGCGCAGCTATTGATGATTGTGAAATTCATTTAAATGAGTCAAATTCTTGGAATACTGAAGTAGAGTCTTATTTGACTCAGTATATCTTGGTTATTTTGAGTGCGGATGTCCAGCAATCTGTTTATTCGCTATTGAGTGCGCGGATAGCAAGCTCTCGCTCTGATGATGCAGGTTTGAAGAGCTTTGCTTATTCAATGGGTGTAAAGTGTTTGAGAAGTTTTATCAAAGGAGATTTATCAAACTTCTTGGGGCTTTTTGGAGATCGCGTCAAACAATCTTTTAACCAAGAATTAGATGATCGCGTCGTTACAACGTATAATAATGCTTTATCAAAGCGGCACGAGGTCGCGCATAATTCGGGCGTAACGACTACTTTCAGAGAGTTAAGCGGAATATATGCTGCCGCGGTGAAGATCTTAGAAGCTATGGACTCGTCTCTGAAACTAGCTGAGGAGCCCTCAGCTTTAGGGCCTGACTGAGATATTTCAATAAATGGTATTTGAGTCTCTTTTCGAAATGTAAAAGCCAAGATTTTTAATCCTGGCTTTTATATTTACATGAGTTGGTTAACGAGTAATCAATCCCAGCTAAGCGCCCCACCAGTCTGATACTCAATAACCCGCGTCTCAAAGAAATTCTTCTCTTTCTTCAAGTCCATGATCTCGCTCATCCATGGGAACGGGTTAGTCGTACCTGGGTACTCTTCCTTCAAACCAATCTGGCTCAGGCGACGGTTCGCGATGAACTTGAGGTAGTCCTCCATCATCGCCGCGTTCATGCCCAGCACGCCGCGGGGCATGGTGTCGCGGGCGTATTCGATTTCCAGTTGGGTCCCTTGCAGGATCATCTGGGTTGCTTCTTCCTTCATTTCAGCGTCCCACAGGTGTGGGTTTTCGATTTTGATCTGGTTGATCACGTCGATGCCGAAGTTCAGGTGCATGGATTCGTCGCGCAGGATGTATTGGAACTGTTCTGCGACGCCGGTCATTTTGTTGCGACGGCCCATGGAGAGGATCTGGGTGAAGCCGCAATAGAAGAAGATGCCTTCCAGAACGCAGTAGTAGGCGATCAGGTTGCGCAGCAGTTCTTTGTCGGTTTCGACGGTGCCGGTTTCGAACTTCGGATCGGAGATCGAACGGGTGTATTTGAGGCCCCAGGCTGCCTTTTTGGCGACCGATGGGATCTCGTGGTACATGTTGAAGATCTCGCCTTCGTCCATGCCCAGCGATTCGATGCAGTACTGGTAGGCGTGGGTGTGGATCGCTTCCTCGAAGGCCTGGCGCAGTATGTACTGGCGGCACTCGGGGTTGGTGATCAGGCGGTACACGGCCAGTACGAGGTTGTTGGCAACCAGGGAGTCGGCGGTGGAGAAGAAGCCCAGGTTGCGCATGACGATGCGGCGTTCGTCGTCGGTCAGGCCCAGCGGATCACGCCATACGGCGATGTCGGCGGTCATGTTGACTTCTTGCGGCATCCAGTGGTTTGCGCAGCCGTCGAGGTATTTCTGCCAGGCCCAGTCGTACTTGAAAGGCACGAGCTGGTTGAGGTCGGCGCGGCAGTTGATCATCATTTTTTCGTCGACGGCGACGCGTGCGGCGGCGCCTTCGAGTTCAGCCAGGCCTTCTGCGACGTCGAGTTTGTCCAGTGCTGCCTTGGCGCGTTTGATCGCGGCGGAGTCACTGGCGATGACGGCGCGCGCTTCTTGTGCGGCCAGGCCACCGGCGCTGTCGAGTTTGTCCATTGCCGCTTCCGAGGCATGGCCTGCGTTAGCGCCTTTGGCGGGTTCGGCGGCGTCTTCTTTGTCGAATTCGTCCCAGCTCAGCATGGTGATGAGATTCCTGCTTGAGGACCGTTTTTGGCGGTCGATTTGGATAAATAGGGGCATTACGGATTGCGCAACGCTCTTGAGGCAATACAGCGGTTGAGGGGAGTGCCCTCGGGAAATCTAAAATGTTCTGGAATGACGTGAGGGCTACGATCAGGCGCCGTGGCCGCTACACGTGGAGGGAGCAAATGGCTGACACAGCGTGCGGATTGGGGCCGAGTGAATACGGTCGGCTTTGGATGCGCAGGTGGTCATGTCGTTGTCCTTGTTTGAGGGGCGCAAGTATACGGAAGTTTGTCCCGTGCGTGTGTCTTGCGACCGATACGACCTACAGATGGGTGGGCGCTCCTAGCTCATGAACGCTCGCCATTTTTGTCTTGACGCAGAAGCGATGGTTCTGGATCGAAATCGCCTATGTAGTGTTGCGATTCGCTACGGGACACACGATATAGGTTTTTGGGGCCGTGGTGCAACTGGGTATTTCAACAAATGCGTCCCGTTGTGACGCGCTTCAATTCTCTTTTACAGGCGCCGGGTGCGGCACTATGAAGCGCAGGGCCTTGCATTACGCGGCGTCGCTGGCCGAGGGCTGATGTGATGCTCTGTGATGAACGAGTAGCGTGTAGGTGGAGTAAACATTTCGGACTGACAAGCGGTGGTTTTGAGTAGGTCCGTGCAGTGTTCAATAATGCCGGGCGGCTCACTCAAGCCCTTTGCAATCAATTGCCAATCGCCTGACCCACACACCGCTCAAACACCCGCACCAACCCCGAATAATCACACCCCACGGCATCGATATTCGCCTGAATCCACTCCCGCGCTTCCACCGGCCACCAGCTGATTTCATAACCCGCGTTCACGATGATGTGTTCGAACAGAATGCGCTGCGCCCGGCCGTTGCCTTCGCGGAAGGGGTGCACCACGTTGAGGTCTCCGAACAGTTCGGCGCTGGCGTGGATCAAGGCGGTGCGATCAAGGTCCAGAAACCAGTTGGCGTCTGCCAGCGCGTTGAACAGCTTGGTGGCTTCGGGTTCGATGCGATGGGTGACGCAGAAGTGGGTTTCGTCTTTGGAGATATCGACGGTGCGCAGTTCACCGGCCCACTCGTAGAGATCGGAAAACAGCTGGCGGTGGATGGCTCGCAGGTAGGGTAGGTCGTAGGGCGGAGCAGAGAAATCGAGGGATTCAGCGGCGACTTCGGACAGGTCGCGTTCGGCTTGAGCCAGGGTCTTGTCGTCGGTCAGGTCCAGGCGGTTGCGTAAGACCGCAGTCCCGGGGCAGCAATATGGGTCTTGGCCCACGCCATATTTGTCGACCATCAGGCCGATTTTTTGCGGTAGGTTTTCAGCAGTTCTTCGCGGGAGAGGAGGCGGCGTTCAGCGTCGAGCGGGGTGCTCTCGAAACCTTCCAGGCGCAGGCTGGCGGCGTAGTTGGAGCGGCGCGTTTTGGCGCAGTAGGCTTTCTTGGCATCTAGAGAGGGGGCTGGCATTGGGCGTTCTCCTGGATTTAAGAATTCGAGTGTAGCGTAAACGCAAACCGGGAGCATTAGGGCTCCCGGTTGGCGGTGTTGCTTTAAAAGCATCGCGGGCAAGCGCGCTCCTAAAAAGTGGGGGCTGCCTTAAGAGCATCGTCCGGATGCGGCCCAGACCAAGCTCCCTCCCACAGTTCATGTGGCAGGGAGCATCAGCGGGTGTTACTGGCAGGCTTCGCAGTCTGGCTCGTCGATGGCGCAGGCCTTTGGCACGGGTGCCGGGCCTGGCGATGCTTCGGCGTGCGTTGGTGCTGCAAGTGAAGACTCGTCCGGGCCGTGACCGCCGCTCGATACTGCGTTGAGCTTGCTGGTGCTGATGGTCGATTTCTCGGTGCTGGTCGCGGCCAGGGCACGGAGGTAGTAAGTGGTTTTCAGACCACGGTACCAAGCCATGCGGTAGGTCACGTCCAGCTTCTTGCCCGATGCGCCGGCGATGTACAGGTTCAGCGACTGAGCCTGATCGATCCACTTCTGACGACGGCTGGCCGCATCAACGATCCACTTGGTGTCCACTTCGAAGGCGGTCGCGTAGAGCTCTTTGAGTTCCTGCGGGATGCGCTCGATTTGCTGCACCGAACCGTCGTAGTACTTCAGGTCGTTGATCATGACCGAATCCCACAGGCCGCGCGCTTTGAGGTCGCGAACCAGGTACGGGTTGATCACGGTGAACTCGCCGGACAGGTTCGACTTCACGTACAGGTTTTGATAGGTCGGTTCGATCGACTGCGACACGCCAGTGATGTTGGCGATGGTGGCGGTCGGTGCGATGGCCATGATGTTGGAGTTACGAATGCCTTTCTGAACACGGGCGCGAACCGGTGCCCAATCCAGAGATTCGTTCAGGTCCACATCGATGTACTTCTGGCCACGTTGCTCGATCAGGATCTGTTGCGAATCCAGCGGCAGGATGCCCTTGGACCACAGCGAACCCTGGAACGTCTCGTAAGCGCCGCGCTCGTCGGCCAGATCACACGAAGCCTGGATCGCGAAGTAGCTGACGGCCTCCATGGATTTGTCGGCGAATTCAACTGCTGCGTCCGAACCGTAAGCAATGTGCTGCAGGTACAAAGCGTCCTGGAAGCCCATGATGCCCAGGCCTACCGGGCGGTGGCGGAAGTTGGAGTTCTTCGCTTGCGGCACCGAGTAGTAGTTGATGTCGATCACGTTGTCGAGCATACGCACAGCGGTGTCGATGGTGCGCTTGAGCTTGGTGGTGTCCAGCTTGCCGTCGACGATGTGGTTCGGCAGGTTGATCGAGCCCAGGTTGCAGACCGCGATCTCGTCCTTGTTGGTGTTCAGGGTGATCTCGGTGCACAGGTTCGAGCTGTGAACCACGCCCACGTGCTGCTGCGGGCTGCGCAGGTTGCACGGGTCTTTGAAGGTCAGCCAAGGGTGGCCGGTTTCAAACAGCATGGACAGCATCTTGCGCCACAGGTCTTTGGCCTGAAGGGTCTTGAACAGTTTGACCTTGCCTGGGTACTCGGTCAGCGCTTCGTAGTACTCGTAGCGCTCTTCGAAGGCTTTACCGGTCAGGTCGTGCAGGTCCGGGACTTCGGATGGCGAGAACAGGGTCCACTTGCCGTCATCGAAGACACGCTTCATGAACAGGTCAGGGATCCAGTTGGCGGTGTTCATGTCGTGGGTACGACGACGATCATCACCGGTGTTCTTGCGCAGCTCGATGAACTCTTCGATGTCCATGTGCCAGGTTTCCAGGTACGCACACACAGCGCCTTTGCGCTTGCCGCCCTGGTTGACTGCAACAGCGGTGTCGTTGACCACTTTCAGGAACGGCACAACGCCTTGCGATTTGCCGTTGGTGCCCTTGATGTAAGAGCCCAACGCGCGAACCGGCGTCCAGTCGTTGCCCAGACCGCCTGCGAATTTGGACAGCATGGCGTTGTCGTGGATCGCGTGGTAGATGCCCGACAGGTCATCCGGCACGGTGGTCAGGTAGCAGCTCGACAGCTGTGGACGCAGGGTGCCGGCGTTGAACAGTGTCGGGGTCGAAGCCATGTAGTCGAAGGACGACAACAGGTTGTAGAACTCGATGGCACGGTCTTCACGGGCTTTCTCTTCGATTGCCAGGCCCATGGCCACGCGCATGAAGAAGATCTGCGGCAGTTCGAAACGGATACCGTCCTTGTGGATGAAGTAACGGTCGTACAGGGTTTGCAGGCCCAGGTACGTGAACTGTTGGTCGCGCTCGTGGTTGATCGCCTTGCCCAGTTTTTCCAGGTCGAAGGTGGCCAGGATCGGGTTCAGCAGTTCGTACTGGATGCCTTTGGCGATGTAGGCCGGCAGTGCTTTGGCGTACAGGTCGACCATTTCGTGGTGAGTCGCGCTCTCGGCAACTTCCAGGAAGCCCAGGCCTTCGGCGCGCAGGGTGTCCATCAACAGGCGGGCGGTCACGAACGAGTAGTTCGGCTCACGCTCGACCAGGGTGCGCGCGGTCATCACCAGCGCAGTGTTGACGTCTTTCAGCGCAACGCCGTCGTACAGGTTTTTCAGGGTTTCAGTCTGGATCAGGTCGGCATCGACCTCGGCCAGGCCTTCACACGCTTCGGTAACGATGGTGTTGAGGCGGCCCATGTCCAGCGGCGCAACGCTGCCGTCGGCGCGAGTGATACGGATCGACGGGTGGGCCTGAACAGGCTCTTCACTGACACGATGCGCACGCTCTTTGGAGCGGTCGTTGCGATAGATCACGTAGTCGCGAGCCACTTTCTGCTCGCCAGCGCGCATCAGCGCCAGTTCTACCTGATCCTGGATTTCTTCGATGTGAATAGTGCCGCCGGACGGCATGCGGCGCTTGAAGGTGGCGGTGACTTGTTCGGTCAGGCGGGCAACGGTGTCGTGGATGCGCGACGACGCGGCGGCATTACCGCCTTCAACTGCAAGAAACGCTTTGGTGATGGCAACGGTGATCTTGTCGTCGGTGTAGGCCACGACAGTGCCGTTACGCTTGATCACACGCAGTTGACCCGGCGCGGTGGCGGACAGATCCTGCTGGGTCTCACCTGTCTGCGGCGCTTTGGCCTGCGGATTCTCGCGAGTTGTGTCTGTTTGCATGGGTGTCTCCACGTTCTTTAAGTATGTTGGGCCACTGCGTGCGCAGCGTTGCGTCTTGAGGCCGTTCACCGACCAGTACCGGCCGTAACGACTTCAATAGGCACGGGGAAGAGTGATGGCCTGCTTCCCTGGCTTTCGAAGTCCAAAAAGGCCACGGACATGGTCCGTGGCCCCGAAATAGCGATAAGCAGATTGCCTGAGTTGTGTTGCAACCGTTGTGCCGTGAAGCGCCGATCAGATGGCTTTTGCAGCAGCCATTCGCGTGTGCGGTATGGCAGTAGAAACAGCGGGGGATTCAGCCCGTTTGACCCAAGAAAAGTGCTTGAAAATACACGCTGACTTATGGTTGGGTTTTCGAGTAAAACCCTACATGTAGGGTCTGCATCCGCCAAGGGCTACAAGATAATGCGTTTTGGACACCAATTGCAACGTGTCACCTGTGGATAAACTTGTGTGTAATTTGTGTGTGAAAGCATGAAAAGCCGTGTAGGCCGCAGCCCCGCTGGATTGCGCCGTTGGTCATCCATTTGCAGCTTTTTTTATCAGGCCGCGCTGTTTTTTGAGGGCGCGAACGCTATCACAAAATGGGGCGCTGGCAAGGTCGATTTTGGTGCGGTTGGGATGTTGTGTGACAGGGTGGCCGCGTTGCTACACTCGCTGGCCGCAATACCCTGTAAGAGCCAACTTGTTGGCGAGGCGATTGTGTGGCTAATCAGATAAACCGCCTCGCGAATGAATTCGCTCCTACAGACTTGCGCTTGGGTGGCAGCGATAACCTGTACAGACCGTGTGAAAACCAGATAACCAGCAGCTAACCAAAAAAATGCCCCGATCACCTCGGGCATTTCCCATTTATACAGAGAGAAAAAAGGCCTTCCTCAGGCCAGCAACTCAATCATTCGGCGCACGCCCAGCACGTTGATAGCCCTTTTCAGGTTATAGGCGTTTATCGCAAGCGCCATTTCCGTTCGCGCACCCTTTAGCTGGCGAAGCAAGAACCGGCCATTGCCGTAGATCCATTGTTTGAGGTTGCCAAACGGGTGTTCGACGATGCTTCTTCGGGCATCAACCATCTCAGGATGTGCCTGCATTCGCTGCTTCATCCTTTCAAAAGCTTCTTCGTGAACGTGTCGCTTGATCGAGCGATAGCGGCTCTTGGTGCATCGATGTTTAAGGGGGCAGGAGCCGCAGTCATTAGCGTTTGCGCGGTAGATTCGCTGTCCCTTGTTCAGTTGCAGCAGGGGCAATAACGCCCGGCCGGGCATTGGTAGCGGTCGTTTTGCTGGTCGTAGTTGAAATCGTCCCGGCCAAAAAAAGTGGGGTCTTCAATGTTGTTGCCCCGATTAATCGGTACGTACGCCGTGATGCCGGCGTCATCACAGGCCTGAAAATGCTCGCCGTTTGAATAGCCGGCATCTGCAGTAACGGTCAGATTCGGTTGTTCAAGGACTTCCTGAGTCGCTTTTGCCATCGGCTCCAGTTGCTTGCGATCATCGCCTTCCTGAGTCACTTCGTGGTGCACGATCAGGCTGTTTTCAGCGTCGACTGCGGTCTGCACGTTGTAGGCAACGGCCATGCCCTGCGGGGCTCGCATCATCCGCGCGTCGCTTTCGGTGCTGATGAATTGGGTGATCTGCAGTTCGTCCATCAGCGCCTGGCAGGTCAGGTAGTCGTCCCGTTTGGCGGTCAGTTTTGCCAGCACCGTTTTAACAGCGCTTCGATCAACCGCCTCTTCATTTTCGTCGCTGTCTGCACTGTCCAGATCCTCTAGATACTTGGCTATGCGGCGATCCATTTTTTCCTGATCGCGCTTGAGGTGCTTGGTGCTGATGTGACGACGGGCCGAAGCGACAGCCTTGAATTTGCTGCCATCAATGGCGACCAGATCACCTTTGACCAAGCCTGCGGTTCGGCAGAACTGAACAAACGCGCGGCAGGTTGCAGAGAACGCGGTAGCGTTATCCTTGCGGAAGTCGGCGATGGTTTTGAAGTCCGGCGCGAGGCGGTTGAGCAGCCACATGACTTCGATGTTGCGTTGGCACTCAGCTTCGAGCCGGCGCGAAGACCGTATGCGCTGGAAGTAGCCATAGATGTAGAGCTTGAGCAGATCGGCGGGGTTGTAAGGTGGACGTCCGTTGCCTTTGGGGATGGCTTTATCAAACCCAGAACCCGGAGATCAAGGCGCGAAACATAGGCATCAATGACCCGGACGAGATGGTCTTCGGGAATGACTTCGTCGATGGAAACCGGAAACAGGCTGGTCTGGTTTCGAGATTCGCCCTGGATGTACGCCATAAGAAAATGCCCCGCATCTTTCGATGCGGGGCATTTTCTTAGATCTGGGGCGGGTTGGCTAGGTTTTCACACAGTCTGTGTAGGAGCCAACTTGTTGGCGAGGCGATTGTGAGGCTAATCGGATAAACCGCCTTGCGAATGAATTCGCTCCTACAGAATCGGCGCCTTCTATTAATAAGAAAAACACCCGGAGACACGCCCCGTGCAGCAAGAACCCTGGCAGGTGCTGATCGTCGAGGATGACCGGCGGCTGGCCGAACTGACGCGTGATTACCTCGAAAACCACGGCCTGCGCGTCACCCTCGAAGGCGATGGCGCGAAGGCGGCGGCACGCATCATCGATGAGCAGCCCGATCTGGTGATTCTGGATTTGATGCTGCCTGGCGAAGATGGGCTGAGCATATGCCGCCGCGTACGTGATCGATATGACGGCCCCATTTTGATGCTGACTGCGCGCACCGACGACACCGATCAGGTGCAGGGCCTGGACATGGGCGCTGACGATTTCGTCTGCAAGCCGGTTCATCCACGGGTCTTGCTGGCGCGCATCCACGCCTTGTTGCGTCGCAGCGAGCCCATGCAGCCGGTGCTGGCAACGCAGCGGCGTCTGGTGTTCGGCCCGTTGGTGGTGGACAGCGACCTGCGCGAGGCGTGGCTCAATGAACAGAGCATCGAGCTGACCAGTGCCGAGTTCGACCTGTTATGGCTGCTGGTCGCCAACGCCGGGCGCATCTTGTCTCGGGAGGAGATTTTTACGGCCCTGCGCGGCGTCGGTTACGACGGCCAGGATCGCTCCATCGACGTGCGTATTTCGCGCATCCGTCCGCGTATCGGCGACGACCCCGTTCATCCACGCCTGATCAAGACCATCCGCAGCAAGGGCTACCTGTTCGTGCCGCAAGCGGCGAGAGACCTGAACACCTGCGTGCCTGATCGATGAACTCCATTTTCCTACGCATCTACGGCGGCATGCTTGGCGTGCTGGTGCTGGTGGCCTTGCTCGGGGTGTTGACGCTGCACTTGGTCAACAGCGTGCGCACCGAGCAATACCGCGAGCACCTGGCCCACGGCACGTTCACGCTGATGGCGGACAACCTCAAGCCCATGGGCCCGATTGATCGTGGACGCGCACTGGCGGTGTGGGAACGGTTGCTGGGCATCCCGCTGAAGCTGGAAACCGCCGAGCAGGCTCACCTCGATGGCGGCAGTCGCAATCGCCTGAGCCGTGGGCATGTGGTGGTGGAACAGACCGGGCCGCACGCCGCGAGAGTGTTTCGGCAAGTGGAGGAGGGCGCGCCGGGCCAGTCCGGGGCCTTGTTGCTGAGCGGCGAAGTGCGGCAGATCAGCGAACAACTGGCCCGCGCCACCCTTTATCTGCTGGTCGATGAACTGGTGCGCTCGCCGGTGGACGAGCAGCCGATGCACCTGGAAGCCCTGCGCCGCAGCAAAGGTTTCGGCTTTGATATGCACTTGGTCACGCTCGATCAGCTGGACGTCGACGATGACCAGCGCCGACGCATCGCCGAGGGCGACACGGTGATGGCGCTGGGCAAGGGTGGCGATTCGATCCGGGTGTTGTCCGGCGTCGGTAAAACCCCGTGGGTGCTTGAGCTGGGTCCGCTGTACCAGATGAACCCTTATCCGCCGCAGCTGTTGATACTGATCGCGTTGCTGGGGCTGTGCTTCATCGGGCTGGTGGTTTATTTGCTGGTGCGACGCCTCGAGCGCCGCTTGCTCGGGCTGGAAGCCGCCGCCACGCAGATCGCCCAAGGCAGCCTCGACACCCGCGTGCCCTCGGCTGGCAGCGATTCGGTGGGGCGACTTGCAACGGCGTTCAACGGCATGGCCGAGCACTTGCAGCGCGCGTTGACCATCCAGCGCGAAATGGTGCGCGCTGTGTCTCACGAGTTGCGCACGCCAGTGGCGCGTCTGCGTTTCGGGCTGGAAATGATTGGCGACGCAGCGACCCCCGAGGCGCGGCAGAAGTACATGGCCGGCATGGACAACGATATTCAGGACCTCGACAAGCTGGTGGACGAGATGCTGACGTATGCGCGACTGGAGCAGGGTTCGCCGACCCTGAATTTCCAGCGCGTCGATCTGGAAGGGTTGATCCACCAGGTGATCGAAGAGTTGGCGCCGTTGCGCGCCGATGTGCGTGTCTCGTTCGGGGAAAGCCTCAAGGGCATGCCGCTTGAGGGCGAATGCGAGGGAGATCAGCGTTGGGTGCACGCCGAGCCGCGCTATCTGCACCGGGCGTTGCAGAATCTGGTGAGCAACGCCATTCGCCATGCCGAATCCGAGGTGTGCATCAGTTATCAACTGGTACAGGAGCGCTGCCGTATTGACGTGGAGGATGACGGGCCCGGCGTGCCGGAAAGCGCGTGGGAGCGGATTTTTACACCGTTCATGCGCCTAGACGACAGCCGCACGCGGGCCTCGGGCGGCCATGGGCTGGGGTTGTCGATTGTGCGGCGGATCATTTACTGGCACGACGGCCGCGCTTTGATTGGGCGCAGTGAGCGACTGGGCGGCGCGTGCTTCAGCCTGACATGGCCACGTCGGCAGGATGGCGCATGAGGCTTGATTGCTTTGAAGGACCATTGGCGGTATTCGGCCATGCGCTCGTTAAAGGCGATGATCATCGTCCAGTTACGCCTGTGCCGCACCTGTTGCAGGCGCAGTGCCTGGATCAACTGCTCCTTCGGGTGTACGGCCCGGACCTGATGCCCAGCCAATTGCCTGTGCTGGTGTCGCAGTGGTCGAAGTATTACTTCATGCAGTTGATCCCGCCGGTGATGGTGGCCGGGCTTGTTGAGGATTGGTACTGGCCGCTGGAGTTGGATCAGGTGGCGTTATAGAAGGCCCCGATGGCACGCGCCGTCAGCGTCGCAGTTGTTGCCTGAGTCATCGGGTGGAATGGGTCGGGCGATGCGAGCATTGCCCGCTGGGCGAGTAAAAACCTCTGTAGCCAACTTGCTGGCGAGGCGTCTTGCGCGTTGAAACAGGAATGACGCCACGCGAATGAATTCGCGTCTACAGAGTGGCGGGGATGCTGATGAGGCTGAGGACTTGGCCGTGCTGCATGCTGAACTGTGCTTCCAGCGTTTTGCCGGTGTGCCATTCGGGTGACAGATCGATCTTCAGACGCAGCCGGGCGGCACCTTCGTCGGACCATTCCAGCAGTTCGGCGTCATGGAAATAGAAGCGCTTGAGGACGAGGGGGTAAAGCGCTTTGAACAGGCTTTCCTTGAGCGAGAACGTGAGGGTGACGCACTGTGCGACCTGATCCTCGGGCGCAACGGCCATGCGCTCCAGCTCATCGGTAGTGAGTATTTCTGCCGCCAGTCGCGCTGCCCGCTCGTGGGTCAGCAGGTTTTCCGTGTCCATTCCCAGGCTGCGCCATTGCAGCGTGTTCGCCACGATGGCGGCGGCCCAGCCGGTGCTGTGGGTGATCGCGCCGCAGAGGTCTTCGGGCCAGACCGGCGCACGGTCTTCGCCAATCAGCGGCACGTGCACCCGGCCGTCGAGCCTGAGCATGGCCTCGCGTGCGCACAATCTGCCAGCGAGGTACTCGGTCTGACGCTTGGCGACCGAGCGCTGAATGCTGGCGGGCGGGTCAATCAGGCAGCGCTGAAAATCGCCCTCGGCCAATTGCGTCGGGTCAAAAGTGCCGCTGATCAGCACAGCGCCCGGAAGCGCTTGTGGCAGCGGCCAGTGAGATTGGAGTGCAGGGCAGCAGGCGGGAAGTTGGGTGGGCTGATTCATGGGCCGCATTTTGCCGGGTGATGGCGGGGAAGTCATGTGTGACGAGAGCATGAAGTGTAGGAGTGCGCTTGCCGGCGAACAGATTGGATCAGACGACGGATAGGTATCAGATACACCGTCATCGCGGGCAAGCGCGCTCCTACACTCGAGTGCGGTGCGGTTACATCGAAGAATTCTTCGAAAAGGCTTCTTTCAGGAATGCCTTCATGTCGGCCCAGGAACTCATGTCCGCCGCCTTGTTGTAGCCGATGTCCGGTCCGCCGTGCTCACCATGGCTGAGTTTGTCGGCGTCGGGGTTGGTGAAACCGTGTTTGGCGCCGTCGATGCCGACGAATTTGTAGTCAGCCTTGGCCGCGTCCATTTCCTTTTTGAAAATGGCGACGTTCTCGGCGGTGACCATGGTGTCGCCGTTGCCATGCTCGACCAGAATTGGCGCCTTCACGCTGCCGGGTGTGGCGGGGGTGTCGGTAACCAGTGCACCGTGAAAGCTCACCACGCCGGCCAACGGTTCACCACGGCGTGCGGCGTCCAGCACGATCTTGCCGCCGAAGCAGTAGCCAATGGCGGCGATCTTGTCGGGGTTGGTCTCGGGCTGTTTCTTCAGTTGTTCAACGCCAGCGTCAAAGCGCTTGTTCGACGCGGCGCTGTCTTTCAAGGCTGCTTTCATGAAGGCCATGGCGTCAGCCGGATGTTCGGTATTTTTGCCTTCGCCGTACATGTCGATGGCCATGGCGCTGTAGCCCAGCACAGCCAGATCGCGGGCGCGGCGCTTGGCATAGTCATTCAGCCCCCACCATTCGTGGACGACCACGATGCCGGGCCTCGGGCCTTTGATCGCGTCGTCGTAGGCGTAGTAGCCCACCAGCTTGGTGCCGTCGGCGCTTTGATAGTCGATCTGTCGGGTTTTGACTTCCGCCTGGGCAAGGCCCGTCAGGCACATCATTGCGAGAGCAATCAACAACCGCATGTTCAATCTCCTTCTTGTAAGGTCCGGGCGCAGTAGCCGTCTGGCGTTTGAGCCTAGACCATTGTGTGGTTAGAACTGGGACCACTTGCGGTACTTATGTGTTCAGCCCAGGTTCAGTTCACGTTCAGGAGGGGTTCAGCGCAGGCTCCGTAGTCTGGCCCTGTATCCAAGAGGGCGCCTGGCGCCGGAGGACCTGCACATGCTTATATCCAACAAGCTTTTCCTGGCGCTGGCCTTTCTCGGCAGCAGCGCGGCCGTCCAGGCGGCTGAAGGCAATGCTGATATTTCGCGCATCGACTACGGCAAGAGCAGCGAAAAGACCGACAGATCCGGCGGCGTGCGGCGCGGCCTCAGTGGCAGCAGTGCCAATGCGCTGGGCACGTGGGGCCAAAGCCTGAGCCAGCAGCACATTGACCACGCGTATTGCCTGAGTTTCGAAAACCTGTCTGCCACCTACAATGGCGTCAAGGTGCGTCAGGAAAACCAATTGGGCAGCTACGATGTCAGTCAGCCGCTGGCCAGTACGTCTAAACTGTTCGACGTCAGCGCACGGCAGGCATCTGCGCAGCAGGCCTCGCTCAGTTTGAGTCAGGGGCAAAACAGCTATTTGCCGAACCATCGCGTGTTGTAGAGCGTCAGTAGTGAACCGTTTGAGAGGGGAATGCCTGTGCCTGGGAGTGCGTCATGAAATTGCTGGTTGTCGAGGACGAGGCGTTGTTGCGCCACCATTTGCTGACGCGTCTGACTGAAAGCGGTCACGTGGTCGAAGCGGTGGCCAATGCCGAAGAGGCGCTGTATCAGGTGGGGCAGTTCAATCACGACCTGGCGGTCATCGATCTCGGGCTGCCGGGCATGGGCGGTCTGGATTTGATTCGCCAGTTACGCGCCCAGAACAAGGCGTTCCCTATTCTCATTCTGACCGCGCGCGGCAACTGGCAGGACAAGGTCGAAGGCCTCGCGTCCGGTGCCGATGATTACGTGGTCAAGCCGTTTCAGTTCGAAGAGCTGGAAGCACGACTCAACGCGTTGCTGCGTCGCTCCAGCGGTTTTACTCAGTCGACGATCATCGCCGGGCCGTTGATGCTGGACCTCAATCGCAAGCAGGCGGTGCTCGATGAGCAGCCGCTGGCGTTGACCGCTTATGAATACCGGATTCTCGAATACCTCATGCGCCATCATCAGCAAGTGGTGCCCAAAGAGCGCCTGATGGAGCAGTTGTACCCCGACGATGACGAGCGCGATCCGAACGTGATCGAAGTGTTGGTGGGCCGGTTGCGCCGCAAGCTCGAAGGGCCGGATGGCTTCAAACCCATCGAGACCGTGCGCGGTCTGGGGTATCTGTTCACCGAGCGCTGTAAATGATTCGTTCGCTTCGCCTGCGCTTGATGCTGGCCGCCGCGACCCTGGCGGTCATTTTCATGTTGTTGATGTTGCCGGCGTTGCAGAGCGCGTTCAGCCTGGCGCTCGAAAGCTCCATTGAAAAGCGTCTGGCCTCGGACGTGACGACGCTGATCTCTGCGGCGCGCGTCGAAGATGGTCGGCTGCTGATGCCCACGCTACTGCCCGGCGAGCAGTTCAGCCTGCCCGACAGCCGCTTGCTCGGTTACATCTATAACCGTCAGGGCCAGTTGGTCTGGCGGTCACGCGCGAGCCAGGAAGAGGACATCGAGTACCATCCACGTTATGACGGCCGCGGCAACGAGTTCGCGAAAATCCGTGAAGACAACGGCGAAGAGTTCTTCGTGTATGACGTGGAAGTCAAACTGTTGGGTGGGCGTAACGCCGCGTTCAGCATCGTCGCGCTGCAACCGGTGCGCGAGTATCAGGAGGTCATTTCGGGGCTTCGGGAAAAACTCTATTTCGGTTTCGGCGGCGCGTTGCTGGTGCTGCTGGCCTTGCTCTGGGTCGGTCTGACGTGGGGGCTGCGCTCCCTGCGGGGCATGAGTCAGGAACTTGATCAGGTCGAGGCCGGCTCGCGTGAAAGCCTCAGTGAAGAACACCCAAGCGAATTGCTGCGCCTCACAGACTCGCTCAACCGGCTGTTGAGCAGCGAACGTGAGCAGCGCAGTCGTTATCGCGACTCCCTCGACGACCTGGCTCATAGCCTGAAAACTCCGCTGGCGGTGCTTCAGGGTGTTAGCGAAACCATCGCCAAACGCCCCGAAGACGTAGAGCAGGCGCGCATCCTGCAATCGCAGATCGAGCGCATGAGCCAGCAGATCGGCTACCAGTTGCAACGTGCCAGCCTGCGCAAAAGCGGGCTGGTTCGCCATCACGTCAACCTCAAGCCAGTGGTGCAAAGCCTGTGCAACACGCTGGACAAGGTCTACCGCGACAAGCGCGTGAACGTGGTGCTCGATTTGCCGGAAGACTGTCAGGTGCAGATGGAGGAGGGCGCGTTGCTGGAGATGCTCGGCAACCTGTTGGAAAACGCCTACCGCCTATGCCTGAGCGAGGTGCGCGTGAGCTGGACGGGGTCGATCATGGGCGACGAGCTTTGCATCGAGGACGATGGCCCTGGCGTGCCGGAGAGCCAGCGCGCGCGGATTCTCGAGCGCGGCGAGCGGCTGGATCGGCAGAACCCGGGTCAGGGCATCGGCCTGGCGGTGGTCAAGGACATCATCGAAAGCTACAGCGCACGTCTGACGCTGGGGGATTCGAATCTGGGCGGCGCAGCGTTTCGTATTCACTTTCAGCTATAAAAGCTACCCGATCACCTGTAGGAGCGCACTTGCCCGCGATTGCGGTGCGTCATTCGACAGCTCGTTCATAGGCGGATTGCATTCGCGGGCAAGCGCGCGCCTACAAGCGAGATGCCCAATCGCGGCGGAAACCCGCCACCCTCCCGGCAAAATCCTCGTCATTCGGCGGAATCCCGCCACCTCGCTCGCCCTTTTCCAGCTACCTTGATGGGGTCATTGCTTAACTGGCGTGGCTCTGAAGGTTTTTTTTGAACATGGCACGCAGCTTGCGGTAATGCGCAGAGGTCTGCACCGCGCAGCTCGACAAAACAAATCCCTCCAACGCAGGAGGGTTCGTACTTTAGGCGTCGTTGTGTCATTTGGATGATGCATGCCGATGCTCTTGAGGAAATTGCAATGACGACTCGTCAGCCACTGTACAAATCCCTTTATCTCCAGGTAATCGTTGCGATCGTTATCGGTATCGCGCTCGGTCACTGGTATCCCGAAACCGCCGTGTCGCTCAAGCCTCTGGGCGACGGATTCATCAAACTGATCAAAATGGTCATCGCCCCGATCATCTTCTGCACCGTTGTCAGCGGTATTGCTGGCATGCAGAGCATGAAATCGGTCGGCAAGACTGGCGGTTACGCCCTGCTTTACTTCGAAATCGTCTCCACCATCGCGCTGCTGATCGGCCTTGTCGTGGTCAACGTTGTGCAACCGGGCGCCGGCATGCACATCGACGTCACCACACTGGATGCGTCCAAAATCGCGGCTTATGTAACCGCCGGTAAGGACCAGAGCATCGTCGGCTTCATCCTCAACGTGATCCCGAACACCATTGTCGGCGCGTTCGCCAACGGCGACATCCTGCAAGTGCTGATGTTCTCGGTGATCTTCGGTTTCGCCCTGCACCGCCTGGGTGCTTACGGCAAGCCGGTCCTGGACTTCATTGATCGCTTCGCTCACGTGATGTTCAACATCATCAACATGATCATGAAGCTGGCGCCACTGGGTGCGTTGGGCGCCATGGCGTTCACCATCGGTGCATACGGCGTGAGTTCGCTGGTGCAACTGGGTCAGCTGATGCTGTGCTTCTACATCACCTGCGTGCTGTTCGTGCTGGTGGTGCTGGGCGGTATCGCGCGCGCCCACGGCTTCAGCGTCATCAAGCTGATCAAGTACATCCGTGAAGAACTGTTGATCGTGCTGGGTACGTCGTCTTCCGAGTCGGCACTGCCACGCATGCTGATCAAGATGGAGCGTCTGGGCGCGAAGAAATCGGTCGTGGGTCTGGTGATCCCGACAGGCTACTCGTTCAACCTGGACGGTACTTCGATCTACCTGACAATGGCCGCCGTGTTCATCGCTCAGGCGACTGACACCCACATGGACATCACGCACCAGATCACCCTGTTGCTGGTGCTGCTGCTGTCGTCCAAAGGTGCTGCTGGCGTAACCGGTTCTGGCTTCATCGTACTGGCCGCCACCCTGTCGGCTGTCGGTCACCTGCCGGTTGCCGGTCTGGCGCTGATCCTGGGTATCGACCGTTTCATGTCCGAAGCACGCGCACTGACCAACCTGGTCGGTAACGCCGTCGCCACCCTGGTCGTTGCCAAGTGGGTGAAAGAGCTGGACGTGGACGTGCTGCAAGCCGAGCTGGCATCGGGTGGCCGTGCCATCGACGAAAACCGTCCGATGGACGACCTGGGTGTGGCTGAAGGCCCGGCGCCTGCCGGTCGTTCGTAACACTCAAGCGGTGTCCATGACACCGCTGCTGCAGTCAATGAAAAGCCCGTCTTTGGACGGGTTTTTTTGCTTTGGAGCTGACGAGGCTCCGGGGGCGGGCTCGACCGATTGCGGTGTGTCAGATATACCGATTCGCAGCCTCGCTCGGGCTCGTCAGCTCAGGGCATAATTCACTCGACCCGCGTTTCGCCGCTGAATACCAGCACCTGACGACAACTGCGGCACAGGTAACGCCGGCCTTTTCTGACCAGCTTGTGGCGTTGCCCCGAAAAGGCGAACTCACCTGTCGGGCACGGGCAACGATAGATGTAGCGCATCACGCTGCGGCGCTGGATTTCATAGGTGTGGCAGCGGTTGGGCGGCAGCTCGTACACGCCGCGCATGATCAACTGCCATTCCTCGCCGTGGGGCGCGATGGTGCCGCCGAACAGCTGATGGGCAATCAGATGGGCGACTTCGTGGGGGACGGTCTGACGTAGAAAATCTTCAGTATTTTCGCGGTACAGCTGCGGATTGAAGCGCAGCAGGTTTTCGTGCAGGTGCGCGACGCCTGCTTTCTGCCCACGCAGCTTGAGGCTGACCACAGGCCGTTTGAAGGAGCGTTTGAAAAAATCTTCGGCTTGCTGATAGCAGGTTTCGACGCGGGTATTGAGTTGCTCGGGCATGTTTCATCAGTCTCCAGAGCTGGCGAGTATGCCGCAAAGACTGGGGATCCCGAAAACTGAAGCTGCCGAATGGTCATTGGCTCGACGCTTTTCTCCTGTAGAAGCGCGCTTGCCCGCGATGGAGGTGTGCCAGTCTATAAATGCATCACAGGCATACAGGATTCGCGGGCAGGTGGGCTCCTACAGGGTTGCGTCCAAAAGATGTCTGTACCCGGGAGGCAATTGGGGTCAAGGGGTGTACTGGGGCCCAACCCCGATGCCCCACAGCACCACGGTAAAGGCCATGATCGCCACCAGCACCACCAGTCCCACCGCCAGCACCGAGCTTGAAAACATGAAGCCTTCGTCTGCGGGGATATTCATGAACAGCGGCAACCCTACGTACAGCAGGTAAACCGTGTAGCAGACCGCCGCCAGCCCGGCCATCATGCCCAGCCACATGTGCGGGTACAGCGCCGCCAGGCCGCCAATGAACAGTGGGGTGGCGGTGTAGGTCGAGAACGCCACGCAACTGGCCAGGGTTGGCGAGGCATCGTAAGTACGCGCCATCCAGTGAATGAACCCGCCCATGACCGCAACGCCAGCGAGCATGGCGATGTACGACATGAGCGCCATCCAGCCGGCACTCTCGAGGGTCAGCAGCACGGGCGCACGATCGCTGATGACCCAACCGCTCTGCGTCATGCCGACGAAGGCGGAAATGGGCGGTATCGCCGCCAGGATCAACGTGTGAGTGAGGTACATGCGGCTGATGCTTTGTTCTTTTTCGCCACGTATCTCCAGCCATTCTTGATCGGGGTGCGTGAACAGCCCCAGGACGTGATGGATCATGCAGGTTCTCCTCGGCGTGCTATGCAGTGTGAAGACAGCAAGCTCATCTTCGAGTATAGAAGCCACACACCCCTTGAAACCTGAGCCTTAGAGTCATTAGGACCTTCACGTCCTCTGCTAATAGCGCTGAGCGATCAAAGCGCGCAATCCATCCGCATGGCCATTACCAGGCCAAACGTTTGTGCGTAAAATGCCGGCTTTTTCCAGAGTCATCGCGAGCGGATCCCAGCAGCCATGAGCACCCTTTCAGTCAATCAGAACAAACTGCAGAAGCGTCTGCGCCGGCTTGCGGGCGAGGCCGTGGCCGATTTCAACATGATTGAGGAGGGCGACAAGGTGATGGTCTGCCTGTCCGGCGGCAAGGACAGCTACACGTTGCTCGACGTGCTGATGCACTTCCAGAAAGTCGCGCCGATCTCGTTCCAGATCGTTGCCGTCAACATGGATCAGAAACAGCCCGGCTTTCCTGAGCATGTCCTGCCCGCTTACCTGGAAGCGCTGGGGGTCGATTACCACATCGTCGAGAAGGACACCTATTCGTTGGTCAAGGAATTGATCCCGGAAGGCAAAACCACGTGTTCACTGTGCTCGCGCTTGCGCCGCGGCACGCTGTACACCTTTGCCGATGAAATTGGCGCGACCAAGATGGCGCTCGGGCATCACCGCGACGACATCGTCGAAACCTTCTTCCTCAATATGTTCTTCAATGGCTCGCTAAAGGCCATGCCGCCGAAACTGCGCGCCGACGATGGCCGCAACGTGGTGATCCGGCCTTTGGCGTACTGCGCCGAGAAGGATATCCAGGCGTATTCGGACCTCAAGCAATTCCCGATCATCCCGTGCAACCTGTGCGGCTCTCAGGAAAACCTGCAGCGGCAGGTGGTCAAGGACATGTTGCAGGAGTGGGACCGCAAAACCCCGGGCCGTACCGACAGCATTTTCCGTAGCCTGCAAAACGTCCAGCCCTCGCAGTTGGCGGACCGTAACCTGTTCGATTTCACCAGCCTGCGGATCGACGAAACAGCCGCTTCGCGGTTTGTGAAGGTGGTGAATGTTTAAGGCCGAGTACGCCGGTTGATGCGCCGCAAAACAGTAGGAGCGTGGCTTGTCCCGCGATCGGCGACGCAGTCGTCGTGAACCTGCAAACGCGGGGCACTTGGCTCACCGCATCTGCCCATTTGCTGCCGCTTCGCGCCAGATCGTCCGAGTGCGGCCCAGACACAAGCCACGCTCCTACAGTAAATGTGTGTGGGGCTCCCGTATTCGCTCACCCCATCAAAGCGCGGATTACAACCCCACATCCGGCAAGGTCGGGCGGTTGGCCAGCGCGGTCTTCATCAGCTTTTCGACGTATTCGCGATCACTGTCCGGCAGGGCCAGGCGCGGTGGGCGGGTGAGGGCGCTGCCGCGTTCCATGATCGCTTCGCACAGCTTGATGCACTGCACCAGATCCGGACGCGCGTCCAGGTGCAACAGCGGCATGAACCACTCGTAAAGCGCCATTGCCTCGGCGAAACGTCCTGCCTTGGCCAGACGGAACAGGGTTTCACCCTCTTTCGGAAAGGCGTTGGACATGCCCGATACCCAGCCCACGGCGCCTACCGCGACGCTTTCGACCAGTACGTCGTCCAGCCCCGCGAACAGTACGAAACGGTCGCCGACTTCATTGCGCACATCGATGAAGCGGTTGGTGTTACCCGACGAATCCTTGAAACAGACGATGGTGTCGCAGTCAGCCAAGGAAATCAGGATGTCCGGCGTGACGTCGTTTTTGTAAATCGGCGGGTTGTTGTAGACCATCATCGGCAGGTCCGTGGCGGCGGCCACGGTGCGAAAATGCGCGGCGGTCTCGAACGGTTTGGACGAGTAAACCAGCGCTGGCATCAGCATGATCCCGTCGGCACCGGCTTTTTTTACATCCTTGGCCACGGTGCTGGCCTGGGCGCTGGTGAATTCGGCGATCCCCGAAATCACCGGCACGCGGCCTCCGGAAGCGTCTTTGGCAACTTCCACCAGGCTGATTTTTTCGGCCAGGCTGAGCGATGTGTTTTCGCCGACCGTGCCACAAATGACCAGCCCGGAAACGCCATCGCGTACCAGATTGGAAATGACCGCGTGGGTCGCTTCCAGGTTGACGGAAAAGTCAGCATTGAATTGAGTGGTGACGGCAGGGAAGACACCGCTCCAGGTTACGGTTTTGCTCATGAGTCACTCCGGCTTGAATAATGGATTTCGTATACGTTTTGGTTTGGGCAACAAAATGCCCGGTTGAGAAATTATCTTTGCTGCTGCAAATCTGCGTTGAATTCCATTCCTGCTTTGATTCTGGCCGCAGGCCGTAGGAGCCTGGCTTGCCGGCGATCTGGCGGGAACCGCCAGCAAGTCCTTAAAACCCGGTACACCAGGAACCCTGTGCACTCAGGTTTCACTGCCGCTGCGCGCCAGATCGTCCGAATGCGGCCCAGAGACAAGCCACGCTCCTACGCCCTCCGGGCAGCAGCATGTTTTACAACTGCAGTCCTACCGGCCAGGTGTCCGTCAACTTGTACCCCTCCGGCCACGGATCGCTGGGGTCGAGCATGTGTTGATGGGTGCCGGTGATCCAGGCGCGTCCCGACAAGCTCGGCACAATCGCCTTGCGCCCAGCCACATCGGTTTCGCTCTGGATCTTGCAGTGAAACTCAGACCCGATGATCGAGCGCCCGATAAAACGGTCTCCCACCTTCAACTCGCCCTTGGCATGCAGCACCGCAAGGCGCGCCGAACAGCCGGTGCCGCACGGTGAACGGTCGATCTTGCCGGGGCGAATCACCACAGCGTTCGCGGCATTGGCCACGCCACCGTCGTAGTTCACGGGCGCCGCGATCTGGCAGAACGAAATGTGGTTCCAGTCCTTGTTCAGCGGATGGCGGAAACCCAACTGCTCGTTGGCGGCCTGGGTGATCTTGAGGCCCGTTTCTACCAGGTCTTTTGCTTCATCGGCCTTCAACGAAAAGCCCAGGCCTCCTGAGTCAACGATGACAAAACTATCGCCGCCGTACGCGGTATCGACCTTGATCGAGCCCAGCCCCGGCACCTCGATCCACACGTCCAGCTGATCGGCAAACGAGGGATGGTTATGCACCTCGACGCTCTGCACCTTGCCGTCGCGGCATTGCGCGATGGCTTCGATCAACCCGCCGGGGGCTTCCAGGATCAAGCGTGTTTGCGGCTCGGTCATCGGCAGGATGCCGCTCTCCAGCAGCACCGTCGCCACACACAGCGAGTTGGAGCCGGACATCGGCGGCACATCGGCGGGCTCCATGATGATCCAGCCCATCTGCGCTTTCGGGTTTTTGGGCGGCACCAGCAAATTAACGTGACGGAAGACCCCGCCACGCGGCTCGTTGAGCATGAAGTTACGCAGCACGTTGTCCTTTTCGATCCAGCGCGACTGTTCCCAGATCGTGTCGCCGGGCGGCGGTGCAACGCCGCCAACGATCACATCGCCGACTTCACCCTCGGCGTGGCAACTGACCACATGTATCACTTTCGATGAGCGCATAACCGATAGCCCTCCTGTCAAAACCACTGAATAAACCCGTTTCGTCCCCTCGTTGGAGGGAGCTTGCTCGCGATGAGGCCAGTACAGCCGACATCAATTCGTAGGCCGGAACACCGCTTCGCGAATAAATTCGCTCCTACAGACCTGCGTGCTCCCTCTTGCGGGAGGGGGCTTGCTCGCGATGAAGCCAGCCCGCGTGCTGATCGTCCCTCTGTAGGAGCGAATTCATTCGCGAGAGGCCAGCCAAGCGGACATCAATTCGTCGGCTGGAGAACCGCTTCGCGAATGAATTCGCGCCTACAGACCTGCGTGCTCCCTCTTGCGGGAGGGGGCTTGCTCGCGATGAGGCCAGCCCGCGTGCTGATCGTCCCTCTGTAGGAGCGAATTCATTCGCGAGCCGCCGGTACAGCCAACATCAATTCGTCGGCTGGAGAACCGCTTCGCGAATGAATTCGCGCCTACAGACCTGCGTGCTCCCTCTTGCGGGAGGGGGCTTGCTCGCGATGAGGCCAGCCCGCGTGCTGATCGTCCCTCTGTAGGAGCGAATTCATTCGCGAGCCGCCGGTACAGCCAACATCAATTCGTCGGCTGGAAAACCGCTTCGCGAATAAATTCGCGCCTACAGACCTGCGTGCTCCCTCTTGCGGGAGGGGGCTTGCTCGCGATGAAGCCAGCCCGCGTGCTGATCGTCCCTCTGTAGGAGCGAATTCATTCGCGAGAGGCCAGCCAAGCGGACATCAATTCGTCGGCTGGAAAACCGCTTCGCGAATAAATTCGCGCCTACAGACCTGCGTGCTCCCTCTTGCGGGAGGGGGCTTGCTCGCGATGAGGCCAGCCCGCGTGCTGATCGTCCCTCTGTAGGAGCGAATTCATTCGCGAGAGGCCAGCCAAGCGGACATCAATTCGTCGGCTGGAAAACCGCTTCGCGAATAAATTCGCGCCTACAGACCTGCGTTAATTGATCGAGCGCAGAAAATCCGCCGTTTCCGGGCGCTGCGGGTTGCCGATGACCTGCTCCGGTGTGCCGATTTCATGCACCAGCCCGTGACGGAAAAACGCCACGCGGTCGGACACATCGCGCGCGAAGCGAATCTCGTGGGTCACCAGAATCATGGTCATGCCGTCTTCTGCCAGCATGCGCATGGTGTCCAGCACTTCGCCTACCAGTTGCGGGTCAAGCGCCGAAGTCGCTTCGTCGAACAGCATGTAATCCGGCGACATCGCCAGCGCACGGGCAATCGCCATGCGCTGCTGCTGGCCGCCCGACAGCTTGCCGGGGAACACTTTCAGTTTGTCCGCAAGCCCCACGTGCGTCAGTTGCTCGACCGCCAGCGCCTCCGCTTCGGCCTTGCTTTTGCCGAGCACGGTGCGCGGCGCGAGCATTACGTTTTCCAGCACGGTGAGGTGCGGAAAGGCGTTCCACTGCTGGAAGACGATGCCGATCTTCTGCCGCAACTTGTTGATGTCGGTGTCCTTGGCGTGCACCTCGGTGCCGTCCACGCGGATGCTGCCGCTCTTGATCGACTCAAGGCCATTGATGCACATCAGCAGCGTCGACTTGCCGGAGCCCGAGCCGCCGATGATCGACACCACTTCGCCTTTTTTCACCGACAGGCTCACGCCCTTGATCACTTCAAGGTCGCCGAATGACTTGTGTACGTTGTCGATCTCAATCATTTTCCTGCCACCTTGTTTCCAGTCGGGCGCCCAGGCGTGCGATCACCAGGCTCATGACGTAGTAAATGAGGCCTGCGATGCACAGCACCAGCAGCGGTTCTTGAATGCGCGTGACGATGGTTTGCGAAGCACGAAGCAGTTCGACGATGCCGATCCACATCACCAGCGCGGTGTCCTTCATGACTCCCAGCAGCAGGTTGATCCAGCCGGGGAAGGCCACGCGGGTGGCCATCGGCATGACAATCTGGCGCAAGTCCTGCCAGTAACTCAGGCCCAGCGAGCGGCTGGCGCGACGCAGGCTCATCGGAACCGACAGCACGCCGCTGCGCACAATTTCCGTGCAGTACGCCGTGACGTACAGGCCCAGCACCACGCAGGCCACGGTGAAGGCGCTCCAGTTCAGGCCGGCAATGCTTTTCAGCGCATTGAACAGCACGAACTGAATCAGCAACGGCACGCTGCGAAACACGTCCAGCAACCACGCCAGCGGGATCGTGCTGCGCGGAAACAGCGCCCGACCCATGCCGCAGATCACTCCAGCGAGCGTGCCGATCAGCATCGAGACGACGGTCAGCAGGATCGTCACCCATGCGCCTTGCAGCAAAAACATCAGGTCGTTCCAGGTAAAACTGCTCGTAAACATGGTCTTCCCTCAATACCGGAACAAGCGCCAGGACAGCAGCCGCGCCACGGCCACGATCAACTTGGCCAGCAGGTAATACAGCACCGCCGCGATGGCGAAGAATTCGAAGGTGCGGAAGGTTTTGACGTTGTAGTCCTGGGTCACGCCGGTCAGGTCGTTGTTGAGGCCCACAATCACGCCCATCGAGGTCATCAGCACCGCCCACACCATCTGGTTGGTCAGCGGGTAGAACACGATGCGCAGCAATTGCGGTATGACGATCAGGCGATACGCCTGTGGTGCGCTCATGCCCAGCGAGCGGGCAGCGCGCAACTGCGTGTCAGGCACCGCCTTGAGGCCGCCGCGAAAGTTCTCGGCCAGATACCCGGCATTGTTAATCGTGATCCCGGCCAGCAATGCTGCCCACGAGCTGATGTGAATGCCGAACGAGCCCAGCCCGAAATACAGGATGTACACCTGAAACAGCGAAGGCGTGTTGCGGGCGATGGAAATCCAGGTGCCGGCAAATCCGCGCAACGCCCGGTTGTTGCCCTGGCGCATGAAGGTCAGGGCCAACGCGAAGATCACCCCGAGGATCATCGACAGGGCGGCGGTTTCGAACGTCACCCATGCGCCATCGAGCATGTCCGGCAGGGCCTTGAACGCTGCACGCCAATGGAAGTTGTAATCAAACATGCACAGCCTCCACGGTGGCGGCGAGTTGCAACCAGCCCGGCAGTCGGCCGCTGGCCTGGCCGGTGCAGGCGCTGTCGACGCATTCGGTAAGGCTGGCGAAATGCACGCGCCGCCCCACCAGCCCCGGCGCGTAATGCGCGTATTTGCCTGAATTGGTCATCAACGTGCGAGCGGTGGGCGGGATCACCGGTTCGCCGAGCATGCACCAGCAGGTGTCGGTAACGAGCTGCACGCCGAAGGCCTTGAGGGTGTCGGCATAACCGGCGCTTTCGGCCTTTTCCAGAATGGAGCGACCACAGGTGACGACGATGGCGACGTCTTCGTGCTTGCGTTTGCCGGCGCACAGTTGAGCAAGCGTTGCGCATTCGCTCAGCGAAAAATGCGGATTACCCAACGTGATGGCGTGTACTTGCGGGCTTTGCGCGCTGTTGAGTTCGCGCCAGCTGTGCAGCAGGTCGTGCGCCTCAATGTGCAGGATCGTGGCTGGCGGAATTCCGCCCATGGCAAGTTCCGCCTGAAGGGCCTCGGGTGTAACGCCCGCCATATGAAACATCGGCGCGGCAGAGGTGGTCGCAAATGCGGCGCCGAAAGCTTTCAGGTCGTCCAGCGTGGGATGTCGGTTTTCCAATCCGCAGATCACTGGAATTTCGCTGCCGCACAGCAGGCCGACGTGGTAACCGAGCAGCGGATAGAAGCTGTCGTCCAGCGTCCCGAGCGCAGGCGTCTCGATGCGCAAGGTGGCCAGCCGTTGTTGCGTGAGGTGGCACCCGACCTTCGGCGCGCGGCCGGTGAGGGCGATGCAGATGTCGAGGTAATCCGGGTATTTCAAGGTGCGTGCGCCGATCACGCTGTTGGCGTAAACCACGGCGTTGGATTCGGCCCAAACCACTTGCTCGCCCAGTTCCGGCGCGCTGTCGAGCAGATAGGGCGCGCAGGTGAAGCTGATCTTTGCGCCCATGTCCAGGTACGCGTCGCCGAGCTGACTGGCCGGTTGGCCAAGTGCCGGGTCGACACCCAGTTCGCGCCAGCGGCGCTTGTCCACGGAAATCGAATTGAGGGTGGTGGGCACGCGCACTTTTGCCTCCCACTTCACCAGTTGCCGGGCAAAGCGCAGGCTGGCGGGGCCGGTGTAAATGCAGCCGTCGATGTGCGCCTGAGTGATGTCCAGCAACTCGGTGGCGCCTTGCAGTTCGGCCATTCGCAGCACAATGCCCATGGCCACTTGCGCCGCTTTGCCGTAAGAACCGTCAAGAATGCCCTGATCCATTTCGGTGAGCGTGACGTGGCTGTGAGCAACGATGAACGGGCGTTGTGCGCGTGGGGCTATAGCGGGAGGCGGGGCGTCGAAACAGCTGATCCGGTCGTGCTCGACGCGCACATGGGACACGCCCTTGAGCGCGGCAAACCCTTGTGCACCAAGGCTGATGACCGGGATCGATTGATTGAACATCTGTTCGGCCACCAACACGCCCAGGGTCAGAATGTCTTCGACACGCTCGAACACCAGTGCCGCCGGCGCATGGCCGTTGAGCATCAATTCCAGCAGCACGCTGCTCCCGGTGCAGGACCCGCGCCCGCTGGGAATGGCCAGCACGCGCCCGCTGATGAACTGCCCGCTCAGCGGGTGATGCCGGTCGATGACCTCACCGGTAAACGGCTCGACACCGCCCCAGAAACTCAGGCCGACGTCGGCGTACAGCAATTCGCCTTGCGCGATCCCGGCCACCAGACAGCGGCCCGTCAACGAAACTTCAGACATCGTGGGCTCCTGTGTTGGTTCAAGTTCGGCCTTGATCGATGTGGGAGGTGGTGATGTGTGTGCCGCACTCTTTTGCAGGAGTGCGCTTGCCCGCGATAACGGTGTGTCAGGCGACGGACCTGTTAACCGATCCACCGCTATCGCGGGCAAGCGCGCTCCTACAGGGTTGCGGCGTTTGCTCAGTAGTAAACACCTGGCACAGTCAGGTCCACCGGCTTGCCGCTCACCCATTTTTCATACAGTTCGGCGTAACGGCCGGAGCGCACTTGCTGGTTCACGAACAGGTTCAGGTAGTGAATCAAACCGTATTCGTTGCGTTTGGCCGCCAGTGAAACGTAGTCGATGGTGTAGGGCGCGTTACCGGCAATTTTCAGATTTTTGTATTTGCCTGATTTGAGGGTGGCGGCCGCAACGGTGTTGGTCACGACCGAAGCGTCAATGTGGCCCTGTGCAACGGCCAGAATGGTGTCGTTCTGAGTCTGGTAAGCGCGGAAGCTGCCGGTGCCCCATTTCTTCACGTCTTTTTCCAGGGCGATGGCTTCGAACGTGCCGCTGGTGTTACCGACCGGGCGGCCCTTGAGGTCGTCGAATTTGTCGATCTTGGCGTCGTCGCGGGTCAGCACGACCATCTGGAAAGCGAAGTACGGAATGCTCATGGCCACGGTCTTGGCACGCTCGAGGGTGTCAGACGTCGAAGCCACAATCACGTCCGCCCGGCCAGACACCAGGGCCGGAATGCGATCCGGGAACGGGGTTTCGACTACTTCTGCCGTGACCCCCAGCACTTTCGCCAGGTCGTTGCAGTAGTCCACGTCGAATCCGACCGGGTTGTTCTTCTCGTCGCGTGAACCCATCGGCGGGAAGTCCAGTGTCACCGCGCAGCGCAGCTTGCCGGAGTCGATGATGTCATCGAGCTTGTCGGCCATTGCGGTGTTGATAACAGAAGCACTCATGACAGCGAGGAGGGCTACGGCAACAGCGGGGTTTTTCATAGAGGCCTCGAGGTGTGCAAGTAAGGGATCGGTCGGATAAGTAATTTCGTATACGATATTTTATTAGCATGGATTGTGCCTGTTTGCTCGGCGGCAACAGGACTTGCGGTGAATCAGGGACTTAGCAGAGTGGTAGTACAAGTACGGCGAAAGGGGGGTCGAACGGCCTGTTACATAAAGGAGCAGCGGTGCTTCATTAGTGCACGTTTGCTCACCGCTGGCGGGCGACGAGGCAGCATTGCCGGGTGAATCAGGATTGACGCCACGCGAATGAATTCGCGGCTACAGATTGACTGGCGTTGGTGTAGAGGGGCGGCGATCAGTCTTCCCGCTGGCGAAACTGGGTCGGGGTGAAACCGGTCAATGCGCGAAACTGCCGGCTGAAGGCGCTGTGGTCGGTGTACCCGCAGCGCAGGGCGATTTCGGTGATCGACACGTCTTGCAGCAGCAGCAGCGAGGCCTCGCCCAGCCGCGCTTTGTGGATCATCTGCCGAGGGGTGAGCTGGAAGATGCGCTTGCAGTGGCGTTCCAGTTGCGCGACGGACACGCCGGCAATCGCGGTCAGTTCTTCGAGCAGGATCGGTCGGGCAAAATGCTGGCGGATATAGGCGTCCACTTCGACCAGCTTGTGATACGCAGGGTGCGTCGATTGCAGGGTTTGCAGGTCTCGGGAAATGCCCGCCAGGCCAATGATCGCTCCGTCGTCGTTGCGCAGCGCCAGCTTGTGGGTCAGGCACCAGATCGGCTGATTGCCGTAATAAAGGTGCAGCTCCAGTTGATCGCTGAGCTGTCTGCCGTCTGCCAGTACGCGCCGGTCCTAGGCGGTGTACAACGGTCCGAAACGCGCCGGAAACACCTCCTCGGCGGTGCGCCCCACCAGATCCTGCTTGCGCTTGAAACCACAGCGCTGGGCCAGGGTTTGATTGACCAGTGCGTATCGCGCTTCGGTGTCCTTGATGAAAAACACCACGCCCGGCATGGCGTCGAACAGAGGCGAAACCAGCTCAAGACTGCTCAGCAACTGCTCAAGGCTGCGCAGGGGCGAGGCGGGGATGAGATCAAGCATGTTCACGATGGGGTCAGTCGCGGCAAGAGTCGGGTCGATCATGCTGCAACACCGCGATGCAGCACAATCGGCCGATCACTCAAGACAGCTCGCCACCCGTATCGAGGCACACCAGCGTCGAGATGCGCGCGGGTGTGAACGGCGGGCGCAATGACGGCGGCTCCCAGCCCAGCAGCGTTTGCGCGGCAGTCGAGCAAATGCGCCCTTGGCACGCGCCCATGCCGCAACGGCTATTAAGCTTGGCGTTGGTCCAGCCGGTGTGAGGGCTCATCGCCGACAGCGGCACGTCTTCGCAGCGGCAGATCAGCGTGTCCGGTTTCGCCAACTGCCTGATCTCGGGGCGCAATGCGAATGCGCGATTGAGTCGGTCAGCGAAGCGCTGCCAGCGTTGGCGTTGAGGCCAGAGCGCACGTGCTTCTCGTTCCTTTTGGACCGCCACCAGCCCGGCAATCCGGCCCTCTACCAGCGCCAGTTCGCTGCCACCAAAACCGGTGCATTCGCCCGCTGCGTAATGATCGACCACGCTGCTGGTCTGCCACTCGTTCACCACAATCGCGCGGTCGGCGATGCGGCAACCGAGCGCTTGAGCGATTTCCACATTTGGCACTAGGCTGAACCCGCAGGCCAGGCGCTCGCAGGGCATCTCTTCAAGGCGGCCACCCACGTTGATGCGCACAGCCTCCAGCCGATCAGTACCCAAAGCCTCAACCACATAAGTCGACGTCCGGTAGCCCGTGTTCGCCAACCCCGCCGCTTGAAACGCCTTGTTGGGCCAGGCCCACAAACCGCTGGCAAAACCGGCGACTGAGGCCAGAGAGGCCTGTTCGGCGATGCGCTGAACGCTCGCCCCATTGCTGCGGGCGGTAGCGGCACTGGCCAGTAACAAGGGGCCAGTCCCGGCCACCACAATGCGCTCGCCGGCCACCGACAGACCGCCCTTGATCAACGCTTGCAAGCCGCCCGCCCCGGTGACGCCCGGCAAGGTCCAGCCAGGGAACGGCAACAGCAACTCCCGGGCACCGGTACAAAGAATCAGCCGGTCGTAGCTCAAGACCCAGCCGCGCTCGGCGTTCTCCAGCAACAGCTTTTTAGGCCCTGCGAGCGCAACCACTTTGGTCCCGCTGTGCAGCGTAATCCCGGGGTGACGTTGAACCTGGCTACGCAAATCTTTGGCCAGCGCCGGCAGGTGAGCATTGGGACCGTCGCGCCAGATCTGGCCGCCTGGCGCCGGGTTGTCATCAAGCACCGCAACGCTGATGCCCGAGGGTGCTGCGGCCAGCGCCGCGCTCATGCCGGCGGGGCCGGCGCCGATGATCAGCAGTTCAACATGCTCGTGCTGGCTCATGCCCATGTCTCCACGCGCATGCCATCGCGGCACAGGGTCTGACACGCCAGGCGGCGCAAGCCGTCAATGCTGACCCGGCATTCCTGACAGATACCCATCCCGCACAAAGGCGCTCGGCGCACGCCGCTGATTGCGGTGCGGCTGCAATGGTCACCCGTGGCCATCAACGCGGCTGCCACCGTGGTACCGTCGACAACGCGTAAGGTCTGGCCATCAATGCTCAACTCAGGTATGGGCGCGGGCTCCGATGAAGCGTTCGGGAAGAAACGGTGTGGGGTCCAGCGGCGACTTGCTGCGCAGCAACTGCGACGCCAGCAATTGTGCGGTGCCGGTGGCCGTGGTCACGCCCAGGCCTTCGTGACCGACCGCCAGCCACAGGCCGGGCTGCAAAGGATGCTCACCAATCAACGGCTGCCCGTCGGGGCTCGCCGAGCGGAAGCCGATCCAGCTGCGCAGGCCGTTCATGTCGCCCAGACCGGGCAAAAATTCCGTTGCCCGGCGCAGCATTCGCCCGAGCATGGCGGCATCGATAGCCGGATCGTGATTGTCGAACTGCCGGGATGAGCCAATGAACAGTTGCCCGGTGGGGCGCTGTTGCACGTTGAACGCAACCGAAGGCCCGGTACTGTTGTGGGCGCTGGTCACGTAGCCCAGCTCCACCAGCGTGTGGCTGATCTGGATCGGGTAGCGGTCGGTAATCAGCAAGTGCCCTTTTTTGGGTTGCAGCGGCAGGTCGGGGCACAGCTCGCGGGCATAGATGCCGCTGGCCAGTACCACCGACGTGGCTTGGAGGTGTTCGCCGCCTTCCAGTTGCACGCGGTTGCCACGCACTTCAATCACCTTGGCGACGCGCTGAGTGACGCGTTTGGGCTGGCGCTGCAGCAGCCAGCGTGCGGCGTTGGGCGCGTAGAGAATGCCGTCGCCGCTGACTTTCAAACCGCCATGAAGCCCGGGCCGTAAAGAAGGCTCAGCGGCTGTCAGCGCCTCGGCGCCGAGCAGCTCGCAGGCAACGCCATGGTCGCGCAATACCGATTGTTTGCGTTCGGCCTCGGCCATTTCAGCTTCGTTGCAGGCCAGCCACAGCGTCCCATTGTTGCGCATGGCGCAATCGTCAGGCATCTGTTTGGCCAGCTCGCGCCACTGGCGCACCGAATAATCCCCCAGCGCCAGTTCGGCCGGGTTGTCGTCCAGCACCACCAAGTGACCCATGCCTGCGGCCGTGGCGGCCGGGCGTTGCGCATCCAGCACCAGCACTTCGAGGCCGCGACCTGCCAGCTCATCAGCGCACGCCGCGCCGATAATGCCGCCGCCAATGATGATGACGTCGGCGGCCTGGCCCTTGATCACGGGCGGATGCCCCACGCAAACGGATCATTTGGGTCGAGCAGCAGGGTTGCTTCGGCACTGATGTAGGCGCGACCGCGAATGGTCGGGACGATACGCTCACCGGCACTGCGTTCGCCGTTTTCCCATTCAAAACTGCCGTCGAACCGGCTGCCGATCACGCTGGCCTGATCCCATATCTGTCCCGGTTGCAGCTTCCCGTCAGCGGCCAGACACGCCAGTTTGGCGCTGGTGCCGGTGCCGCAGGGCGAACGGTCGTAGGCTTTGCCGGGGCACAGGACGAAGTTGCGGCTGTCGGCCTGATCGTCGCCTGCGAACAACTCGATGTGGTCGATCACGCCGCCGTCTTCACCGCGAATACCCTGGGCTTCCAGTGCCTGGCGCACGGCCCAGGTGTAGTCGGTGAGGGCGTCGAGGTTGTCGTTGCTGACACTCAGGCCGTGTTCGGAAATAAGGAAAAACCAGTTGCCACCCCAGGCGATGTCGCCCGTGACGCGGCCGATCCCCGGCACTTCAACCACAAAGGCTTTGCGATAGCGGTACGACGGCACGTTCTGCACACTCACCGAGCCGTCTTCATGGAGCACCGCTTCGACGGTGCCCACCGGCGTTTCGATGCGGTGCACGCCCGCGCCGATTTTGCCCAGATGCGCCAGCGACACGACCAGGCCGATGGTGCCGTGGCCGCACATGCCGAGGTAACCGCTGTTGTTGAAAAAGATCACACCCGCCGCGGCGTCCGGGTCCACCGGCTCGCACAACAGCGCACCGACCAGCACGTCGCTGCCACGGGGTTCGAGTACGGTCGTTGCGCGCCAGTCATCGTATTCATCGGCCAGCCGTTGGCGGCGTTCAGCCATGCTGCCGGTGCCCAGGTCGGGGAACCCGTCGAGCACCAGGCGCGTGGGCTCGCCACCCGTGTGGGAATCGAGAATGCGGATGCGTTTCATGGTTCACCTGAGGCTGTAGGAGACGCCGACAGAGTGGCGCCTGCACGCCTCTGGGTCTTGACCGATTTCGCCCTGACGGATGACGAAATCAGCACAGCCGCGCAGGCGTCAGACTTCGCTGATGGTTGCGTTGGGCAAATGGGCGTAGAGGGTGCGGCACACACCGATGATGTGGTGCTCGATCAATTCCACGGCTTTCTCCACGTCTTGATCGGCACAGGCCTGGAGGATTCCCCGGTGCTCCTGATCTGCACGTTCCTTGCCTTCGTCGAAGGTCATCTGAACACGCAGATAGCGTTCGACCTTGTCGTGAATCGAGCGAATCATGTTCAGCAAGAACGGCCGCTCGGACGCTTCGTACAAGCAGGTGTGGAAGGCCCAGTTGAGTTCGGCCCAGCGCCCGACGTTGTCGTCCAGCATGAACTCGTCACAGATGGCGCTGGCGCGGGCGATGTGCGCGGTGGTCATCTTCGGTACGGCCAGGCGAATGGCCTGGGACTCCAGCAGCACGCGCACTTCGAATATCTGCGCCAGTTCCGGCTCGGAAATCCGCGTGACGACCGCACCCTTGTTGCGCATGAACCGCACCAGCCCTTCGGCTTCAAGGCGCTTGAGGGCTTCTCGCACGGGTATCTTGCTGACGTTGAACACCCGGGCAATGTCGTCCTGGCGGATCGGTTCGTCTTCGGCGAACTGGCCCGAGATGATCGCGTCCCGCAAGTGCTTGGAGATGACCTCGGACGCGGACGGTGCGACACCGAGGTTTGGAGCGTCAGTTATCTGGAAGGGCACGCAGTTGGCTCAGGCAAGGGGTGGAATGCCGAATATTGTATACGACGTCCGATTTGTTACACCCATGCCTTGCGCTGCGCCATCAGAAATAGATCAGTGGTTGACGGTGCAGGCGAGCATGGCCGACAGCTGGCACAGCGGACGACCGCTCTGTTCCTGCCACTGATTGAAGACGTCCTGCACAAGTGCCTGGTCGCGCTGGCTGGTGGGCACTTTATCGACGATGTTCTGCGCGTTGAGCGCCGCCACCACATCCCACGTGGGGATGAAGGTGTCTTTGCCGACCATGCGCAGGAAACGCGGCGACGACAGCCCGCCCATCTGGTTGCCGTGCTTGGCCAGATAACGCCACAGGCCGACGATGTCATTGATCGGCCAATCGGCGATGAGCGCACCAAAACTGCCATGGGATTCTTCGATATCGAGGATCATCTGCGCATTGCGCGGCACGCTTTTGAGCTTGCCCAAGTGGCGAATGATGCGTTTGTCCTGCATCAGGCGTTCAAGGTGATCGGCGCCCATGAGCACCACTTTCTCTGGATCGAAGCGGTAGAACACTTCTTCGAACGCTGGCCATTTTGAATCCACCAGACTGTGTTTGAGCCCCGCACGAAAGACCCGCAGCGCCATGGTCGACAGGTAGCGGTCGGCACTGATGGCTTTGAGTTTTTTCGGCGTGGCGGGCGTCGGGAGATGCGCCTCGAGGGCGGCGGCAGAACCAAAGCGATTGAGGCAGTACTCGTTTAGCCATTTGTAGTCTTGCATGCCCTCTCCATCGAGTGTGTTGACGCACCGCAATCCTGTAGGAGCGAATTCATTCGCAATGCGGTATTGAATTTGATGACCTGTGTCGTCTGACCCGGCCCTTCGCGAATAAATTCGCTCCTACAGGGCGTCGGCGTTCATTCGCTGCCGGGTGTACTGATGCCTCCAGCGCACGTACAGCAACGCGCTGATGAACACCGTCAGGCTCGCGGCCATCTCCATCAGGCCGAACAGCCAGCGATTGGGGTCATAGGCCGCCAGCGCGCCTTTGATGAAATACAGGTTCACCACAAAGCACGTCCATGAGTGACCCCGTGCGCTGCCTTTCACCATCCCGGGTGTGAGTAGCAGCAGCGGCACCAGTTCAATCGAAAGAATCAACCACGGACGAGCGCCATGCAGGTCGGCGTAGACAAGGTAATAGATCGACAGCAGCACCATCAGCCCGATAAAGCACAGCAGCGCGGTGGCCCGGCTTGCGCGAACGCGGGGCTCGAGCCACTCCAGCGCTGGCAGTGCTCTGGGCTTTTTAGCCACGCGAGGGGTCGAGCAACAGCGCGGTTTTCGCCAGACGCTGACCGAGGGCACGGCACAGGGCAGTTTCGTGTTGATCCAGTGCGCGCTTGCCGTCGGCGCCCGCGTGATGACTGGCGCCGTAAGGTGTGCCGCCACCGCTGGTTTCGATCAGGGCAGCTTCGCTGTAAGGCAGGCCGGCGACCAGCATGCCGTGGTGCAACAGCGGCAACAGCATCGACATCAGGGTGGTTTCCTGACCGCCGTGCAGGCTGGCGGTGGAGGTGAACACGCTGGCCGGCTTACCCACCAGTGCGCCGGTCAGCCACAGGCTGCTGGTGCCGTCGATAAAGTACTTGAGCGGCGCGGCCATGTTGCCGAAGCGAGTGGGGCTGCCAAGCGCCAGGCCCGAGCAGTTTTTCAGGTCGTCGAGCGTGGCATAGAGCGCACCGTTTTCCGGGATGCTCGGTGCGACGGCTTCGCAGTCTGCGGAAATCGCCGGCACGGTGCGCAACCGCGCTTCCATACCACCCATCTCGATGCCACGGGCGATTTGCCGGGCCATCTCGCTGGTCGAGCCGTTACGGCTGTAAAACAGAACCAGAATATAGGGTGTGCTCACGGCAGGATCTCCAGGATTTTTTCCGGTGGGCGGCCGATGACCGCTTTGTCGCCCGCGATCAGAATCGGGCGTTCGATGAGTTTGGGGTTGGCGGCCAGGGTGGCGATCAGTTGGTCATCGCTCAGGCTCGGGTCGGCAAGGCCAAGCGCCTTGTATTCGTCTTCGCCGGTGCGCAGCAACTGGCGCGGGCCGATGCCGAGCTTGCTCAGCAGATCACGCAATTGCGCGGCGTCAGGCGGGGTTTCGAGATAGCGGACGATGGTCGGGGCCAGGCCGCGGGCTTCAAGCAGTTCCAGCGCGCCACGGGATTTGGAGCAGCGCGGGTTGTGATAAAGCGTCAGATCGGTCATTTGCAGGTCGCATCTTGCGTGAGGTGGCGGCTATTCTACATTCGTGACGAGAAAGGCCAACCCGTGGCGCGGAGGGTCGCAGTATCGGCGGCATTTTCAGACAAGAGAGGCGGATCATGGCAAGGCGGTTGGCGGCAGCGGTAGTGCTTATCGGCAGTGTGTTGCTTGGCGGTTGTGGTGTGGACCTGGGCACCGACCAGAACGGCAAGAAAGTTGCCAGCGAGCGCGTGGACCAGCACTGGCTGGTGGTCAATTACTGGGCGGAATGGTGCGGCCCGTGCCGCACGGAAGTCCCGGAGCTGAACGCGCTCTCGCAGCAACTGAAGGATCAGAAAGTCAGCGTGTTCGGGGTGAACTTCGACGGGCTGCAAGGCGAAGACCTGAAAACCGCCAGCAATGCACTGGGCATTCAGTTCACGGTGCTGGCGCAGGACCCGGCTGAACAATATGACCTGCCCAAAAGCGAGGCCTTGCCGGTGACGTACATCATTGATGACAAGGGCAAAGTGCGCGAACAGTTGATGGGCGAGCAGACCGCCGCAGGCTTGACGCAGAAAATCGCAGAACTCAAGGGCAAGGGTTGAGGGAGGTTTGCCTGGGGTAGGAGCGCGCATGTCCCGGCGATGGGTCTTTGTGCGATGGATGTGCTGACTGACACACCGCAATCGCGGGCAAGCGCGCTCCTATACCTGTAGGAGCGCACGAGCAACGCGAGGCCGCGATGGGCTGCGCAGCGGCCCCAAAACCTGAGATTCGGTTACTCCTGACACACCGCATGCGCAGGGTTTACTGCCGGTGCCCGGCAGATTGTCAGCAAACGGAACCTCAACCTTCTTCCAGCCAGAACCGCAGCGGTTTGCCTTCCAGCGGCCACAAACGCAATTGTTCGACAGGGGAGATATCCCAGCGCTGGACCTTGGGCAGCGCCTGCAGAAAACGCTGCTCCTGTTCCATTGCCGCAGGCGCACACAGTTTGCGGGTGCTGCCCACCGGTCCGAAGCTGATCGATTCACCGTCCAGTCGATACGGTGCAAACCAGTGGTTGCAGCCGGCGTTGCCGTAGGCGCGTCCATCTTTGCCCAGGATCATGGTCATGTGACTGTTGTCCATCAGCGGACGCTCGCCGATCCACTCCAGCAGATACCCCTTGTCGCGCTGCACCTGAGGCGTCTCAGTGGCGCATCCGCTCAGCAGGGTGGCGCTGATCAGCAGCGCGCTCGTGACGAAAAAACCGGCGCCTTTCATGCCGCTTTTTTCACGCAGGCAGGGCACAGATGGTGCTCGCCGACGACTTTCCAGCCCAGCTCGGCAATCCGCGCCTCGGCGGCAGGCTTGAGGGCTTTGTCACCGTCTTTGCCTTCGACCATGAACTCGATGTCCTGCACTTTGCCGCAGCCGTTGCAGTTGACCTTCCAGGTGTGGATGGCCAGTTCGGTGAACGCAGGACCATTGGCCACCGCAACCCATTGGCCGGGCGGATTGATCAGGTGACGGACTTTTTCTACCTGCAAGCGCATGTGCAGGGTTTTGCTGCCTTTGACGGTGACCAACAGCACGTCGTCGTGCTTGATCGAGCCGCCGTTGCCGGTCACTTGATAGCGACCCACTGACAGGCTGCGGCATTCGATGAGGGTGTGTTGCGGGGTGAGCATGCTGTAACGGAAATCGTGTTCTGCCATGGGGGTCTCCAAATAGGCGAGCATGCTACCACTTTAGAGGCAGCTGACCCTGACACACCGCGATCAAACTGTCGGAGCGCGCTTGCCCGCGAATGCTTCCCCGCCATCTGGGCCCGGCACGCGCCCTGTGGGAGGGGGGCATCACACCAGATTCTGCGGCGCGCCCGCTGCCCATGCGCTGATGTTGTCCAGCGTGGTCTGGGCAATTGCGCCCAGCGCCTCTCGGGTCAGAAACGCCTGGTGTGCAGTGACCACTACATTGGGGAATGTCAGCAGCCGCGCAAGCACGTCATCCTGCAACGGGAGGTCGGAGCGGTCCTCGAAAAACAACTTGGCTTCTTCTTCATATACGTCCAGCCCGAGGTAACCGAGCTGGCCGCTTTTCAGTGCCTCGATCAGCGCGGGTGTGTCCACCAACGCGCCACGGCCTGTGTTGATCAGCATCGCGCCGCGCCGCATGCGGTTGAGTGAATCGACGTTGATCAGGTGCCGGGTCTGCTCGTTGAGCGGACAGTGCAGGCTGATGATTTGTGCCTGTGCCAGCAACGCGTCAAGCGGCAGATATCGTGCGCCGAGGGCTTCGACGGCGGGGTTGGGGAATGGGTCGTAGGCCAGCAACTCGCAGCCAAAACCGGCCATGATCGTAGCGAACGTCGCGCCAATCTGGCCCGTGCCGACCACCCCGACGGTTTTGCCGAACAGATCGAAACCGGTCAGGCCGTGCAGGCTGAAATCGCCATCGCGGGTGCGGTTGTAAGCTCGGTGCAAGTGGCGGTTGAGTGACAGAATCAGCGCCACCGCGTGTTCGGCCACCGCATGCGGTGAGTACGCGGGCACCCGCACGACCGTCAGACCCAATCGCTGTGCCGTGTCGAGATCAACATGGTTGAAACCCGCCGAACGCAGGGCAATCAGGCGTGTGCCGCCGGCAGCGAGGTGTTCGAGCACAGCCGTGCCGAGGTCGTCGTTGATGAACGCGCAAACCACGTCATACCCATTTGCCAGCGCAACGGTGTCCAGCGTCAGGCGTGCGGGCTGGAAATGCAGGTCGATATCGCCCGGGATGCGCGCGGCAAGAAAACTGTCCTGATCGTAGGTCTGGCTACTGAAAATCAACGTGCGCATTTATCGAGTCCCGATGAGTTTGCGTAGACACTATCGTTGTTATACGCCGCCCGTGCTGATCTGACGCAATGTGGGCGCCGACAATGCATTGATCACTGAACGTGCCTGATTTTCAGGCAATAAAAAACCCCGCTCGAAAGCGGGGTTTCCCGGATGCTGTCAGGAGGTTATATCCTGCCGAGCAATACCAATATCAGCAGAATCACCAAGATGGTACCGATGATGCCCGATGGTCCGTAGCCCCAGCTTCTGGAGTGTGGGAATACTGGTAAACCGCCTACCAGCAGCAAGATCAGTATGATGATAAGAATTGTGCCGATGCCCATGTCGTGAGTTCCTTCTTTTTACACGTGTTAGATGGCGGTACGCGCACACTTTTAGCTGTTTTAGCGAAAAGTTGTGCCGCTTGAAACATCCGACTCTGCGCGTTCGAGAAAAGTTCTTAACGGAAGAAATAAAAATAAAGATATTAGAAATTCGTTTCAAATCAATTGCTTGTAATTTTATAAAGCCGCACTAAGGCGCTGCATTTTTTGGTCTGGAAAGGGTTTTGACTACGTATTAAGAGGGAACTAACAAAACTAACGCAGGTCTTGGCGAGCATAAAAAGGTAGGGCGCTATGGGTTATCGTGTGGCCGCGGATGCGGTTGTCATCTTTCATTTTATTTTTATTGTATTCGTCATGTCAGGCGGGATTCTCGCGTTGCGCTGGAAGTGGCTCATTGCCATGCATCTTCCAGCCGTGGCGTGGGCCATGAGTGTGGAGTTTTTTCATTTGTACTGCCCGCTGACTCCGCTGGAAAACACACTGCGGGCCAAGGCGGGCGAGGGCGGTTACACAGGCGGTTTCATTGAGCATTACCTTGTCGCGCTGATTTACCCGGCCGGGCTTACGCCTGGTATTCAGCTGTGGCTGGGCGCCAGTGTCGCCGTGGTCAATATCACGGTCTATGGCGTGCTTGTGCGGGGATGGAGGATGCGTCGACGGCAACTCTGAGGCCTCGGTTTGCCTGGCATATTCAGGGTGCTGATGGAGCCTTTGCGGGGTAATCAGTCTGGTTAAACTCAGCGCATTCCCCTCGCACTCATAAGGCAATTTCTATGCAAAATCGCATCATGATCACTGGCGCCGGATCCGGGCTGGGTCGCGAAATAGCGCTGCGCTGGGCGCGCGAGGGCTGGCAACTGGCGCTGTCGGACATCAGCGATGAGGGCCTGCAGGAAACCCTGAGACTGGCGCGCGAGGCTGGCGGTGATGGTTTCGTGCAGCGTTGTGATGTGCGTGATTACAGCCAGCTCACCGCATTCGCACAGGCGTGCGAGCAGAAGCTGGGCGGCATCGACATCATCGTCAACAACGCAGACGTTGCGTCTGGTGGCTTCTTTGGCGAGCTGTCGCTGGAAGACTGGGACTGGCAAATCGCAATCAACCTGATGGGAGTGGTCAAGGGCTGCAAAGCGTTCTTGCCATTGATCGAAGCCAGCAAGGGCAAAATCATCAACATCGCCTCCATGGCTGCACTGATGCAAGGCCCGGCGATGAGCAACTACAACGTGGCCAAGGCCGGTGTGGTGGCGCTGTCGGAAAGTCTGCTGGTGGAGTTGCGCGAGCAGGACATCGGTGTGCATGTGGTCTGCCCGTCATTCTTCCAGACCAACCTGATGGATTCCTTTCGAGGACCGACCCCGGCCATGAAGGCCCAGGTGGGCAAGTTGCTGGAAAGCTCGCCGATTACCGCCAGCGAGATTGCCGATTACATCCACGAGCAGGTCGGCAAGGGCCAGTTCATGATTCTGCCCCACGAGCAGGGACGAATGGCCTGGCAGATCAAGCAGAAAAATCCTCAATTGATCTACGACGAAATGGCGACCATGGCCGACAAAATGCGCGCCAAGGCCAAGCGCACACCGGATTGACAGGAAGGGTGTACCGGCTCGCCCAGTGCGGTAGCCGGTACAAATTCTGATAGGGTGGCCGGCATCTTTCCGGCTGCTCTTGAAGAGAATTCGACGTGCTCAATTACCTCTGCTTTTTCCTCGCCGCGCTGTTCGAGATCGCGGGTTGCTACGCGTTCTGGATGTGGTTGCGACAGGGCAAAAGTGCGTTGTGGGTGATTCCCGCGCTGATCAGCCTGACCCTGTTCGCCTTGTTGTTGACCCGTGTCGAAGCTACTTACGCCGGCCGTGCTTATGCCGCCTACGGCGGAATCTACATCGTCGCCTCGATTGCCTGGCTGGGATTGATAGAGCGCGTTCGACCGTTGACCTCGGACTGGATTGGCCTGGCCTTCTGTGTCATCGGCGCCACTATCATCCTCTTCGGCCCGCGGTGGTCGGCGGCCTGAAGTCGGTTCGATCTTCTCGTATTTGCTGGGTTTGGCGGTTTGATTCTGCGGCGCTTTTGCGGTTTTGATCTGCGGCGGCGTTGGGATTTTTGATTCTGCAGCGGTTTTGGGATTTTGATTCTGCCCGAAGGGCGCAGGAGCGTGGCTTGTTCCGCGATTGGGTTTCTGGGCAATCCCCGCTCACTCCTCGAAAAACTCCTTGGGCACTTCATGCTTGAGCATCAGTTGGCATTGCTGGCTCTCGAGGTCAAAGAAGATCACGGCCTGGCCTTTGCTCAACGCGTGACGTACCCGCAGTACACGGGTCTCCAGCGGCGTGTCATCGCCATTGTCAGTGCCGTCGCGGGTCACGAAATCCTCGATCAGGTACGTCAAGGTGTCGGCTTCGAGTTGGTCGTGGGGGATCAGCATAAAATTCTCGTGGCAGGGCGGGAGCAAAGCAGGGCGATGCTAGCGTGACACATGATCGCAGGCTACATCGGTGTCGTCTTGATCCCTGATTTCTGTAGGAACGAATGGTAAGCGAGGCGTCATCGAAAGGTGCGTCTCTCCCGAATAAGCCTCGCGAATGACTTCGCTCCTACAGAAAGTATTCCTTCATACCAGATGCAGTATTTATCGCTGGCCCACCAACGTATCCACTGCTGGCACGCGTGTGTCGGTTTCCATCTGCGCGTCGTGCTCGATCTGGTGGCTGAAATTCTCCAGAGAAGCGTTGGCTGGCTGCGCGTCGCTGGCAAATACCGGCGGGCTCATGATGTAGGCGCTGAGCAGACGGCTGAGCGTGCTCAGGCTGTCGATGTGCGTGCGTTCGTAACCGTGGGTCGCGTCGCAGCCGAATGCAAGCAAGGCAGTGCGAGTGTCGTAACCCGCCGTGATCGCCGAATGGGCGTCGCTGTAGTAATAGCGAAACAGGTCGCGGCGCACGGACAGTTCTTTTTCCGCACCCAAACGCAACAGATGCCGGGACAAGTGATAGTCGTACGGACCACCGGAATCCTGCATCGCCACGCTCACGGCATGCTCGCTGGAATGCTGGCCAGGGGCGACGGGCGCGATGTCGATACCCACGAACTCGCTGACGTCCCACGGTAAACCGCCAGCTGCACCGGTCCCGGTTTCTTCGGTAATGGTGAAGAGCGGGTGACAGTCGATCAACGGTTCGACGCCGCTGTCGACAATGGCCTTCAACGCGGCCAGCAGCGCCGCGACGCCAGCTTTGTCGTCCAGGTGTCGAGCGCTGATGTGCCCGCTTTCGGTGAACTCCGGCAGCGGATCAAACGCCACGAAGTCGCCAATGTTGATGCCCAGTGAGTCGCAATCGGCGCGGGTCGCACTGTAGGCGTCGAGGCGCAGCTCGATGTGGTCCCAGCTGACGGGCAGGGTATCGACTGCGGTGTTGTAGGCATGCCCGGACGCCATCAGCGGCAACACGCTGCCACGAATCACACCGTTGTCGGTGAAGACGCTGACGCGGCTGCCTTCGGCAAAACGGCTGGACCAGCAACCCACTGGAGCCAGACCCAGACGACCGTTGTCTTTGACTTCCCGCACGCTGGCGCCAATGGTGTCCAGGTGCGCGGAGACTGCGCGGTCCGGGCTGTTTTGCTTGCCTTTCAGGGTGGCGCGGATGGTCCCGCGGCGGGTCAGTTCAAACGGAATACCCAATTCTTCGAGACGCTCGGCCACATAGCGCACGATGGTGTCGGTGAAGCCGGTCGGGCTAGGGATCGCGAGCATTTCAAGCAGGACTTTCTGCAGGTAGTTCAGATCCGGGTCGAGCACTTTCTGTTGTGCAGTGGTCATGGAGATACTCCTGAATTCGATAAAACGACACCTCCCCTGTAGGAGCGAATTCATTCGCGAAGCGGTGGCCGGGGCTAGAACTCGGTTGAGGCCGCCGACGTTTCGCGAATGAATTCGCTCCTACAGAGGGAGCAGCAGGTCAGCCATGCACGGGCAGGCTATGAGGAAATAAAAGGTCGACAAAGCGTTCCGCCGTCGGCTGTGGCTCGTGATTGGCCAGGCCGCAGCGTTCGTTCGCTTCGATGAATACGTACTCAGGTCGATCGGCGGCAGGCACCATCAGGTCCAGACCGACGACCGGAATGTCCAGTGCGCGAGCTGCACGCACAGCGGCGTCTTTGAGTACCGGGTGCAGGATCGCGGTGACGTCTTCCAGGCAACCACCCGTGTGCAGGTTGGCAGTTCGGCGAACCGCGAGCTTTTCGTCAGCGGGTAGCACGCTGTCGAAATCAAAGCCGGCGTCGGCGACGGTGCGCCGTGTTTCTTCGTCCACCGGGATTTTGCTTTCGCCACCGGTGGCCGCCGAGCGGCGTCGGCTCTGGGCTTCAATTAACTGCGCAATGGTGTGACTGCCGTCGCCCATGATTTCCGCCGGGCGACGAATCGCCGCGGCTACCACATCAAAACCAATGACCACGATGCGCAGGTCGAGGCCTTCATGGAAGCTTTCGAGCAGCACGCGGGTGTCGAACTGACGCGCACGTTCAATCGCTGCTTCAACGTCATCCATGTTTTGCAGATTGACCGAGACGCCTTGGCCCTGCTCGCCATCCAGCGGCTTAACCACGATTTTCTCGTGCTCATCCAGAAACGCCTGCACCGCGTCCCGAGGCCCGGCGAGTTGCTGAGCGGGCATCTCCAGACCGGCCGCCTTCAACGTGCGATGCGTCAGGCTTTTGTCTTGGCACAAGGTCATGCTGACGGCGGTGGTGAGGTCGCTCAGTGACTCGCGGCAGCGAATCCGACGCCCGCCATGCACCAGCGTGAACAGCCCGGCTTCGGCGTCATCCACTTGCACATCAATGCCACGACGATGCGCTTCATCAACAATGATGCGTGCGTAAGGATTGAAGTTAGCCTGTGGCCCGGGGCCCAGAAACAGCTTTTCGTTGATGCCGTTTTTGCGCTTGATCGCGAAGGTGGGCAAATTGCGAAACGCCAGCTTGGCGTACAGGTTTTTAGCCTGCTCGTTGTCGTGCAAGACCGAAAGGTCCAGGTACGCCAGGCCCCGGCTCTGGAAGTGTTCGATCAGATGACGCACCAACACTTCGCCTACGCCAGGCCGGGTGCAGTGCGGATCGACGGCAAGGCACCACAGGCTGCTGCCTTTTTCAGGATCGTTGAAGGCCTTTTGATGGTTCAGGCCCATGACGCTGCCAATCACCGCCTTGCTGCTTTCGTCTTCGGCAATCCAGTAAACCGGCCCGCCCAGATGGCGCGGGGTCAGTAAACTCGGGTCGATAGGCAGCATGCCGCGAGCGACGTACAGGTTATTGATCGAGGCCCAGTCGGCCTCGTTTTGCGCACGACGGATGCGGAACCCACGAAAGACGCGCTGGGCCGGGCGATAGTCGCTGAACCACAAACGCAACGTGTCGGAGGGGTCCAGAAACAGCTGTTGCGGCGACTGCGCAAGGACCTGTTGAGGGGCCGCCACGTAGAGCGCGATGTCGCGCTCGCCAGCTTTTTCATCAAGCAAATCGTTGGCCAGCGCGGCCGGATCGGGATAGGTGTGCCCGATCAGCAGCCGGCCCCAGCCACAGTGCAGTGCCAGCGGTTCTGCGTCCTGATCACTGCCGTCTTCGGCAAAGCGCGCCTGCAGCCGTTCATAGGACGGCGACTGGCCGCGCAACAAACGCTGGTTGTAGAGAGAGGCGTTGGCTTTCATCGGTCAGAGTCCTTGTTCGCTGAGCCACAGGTTCAGCGCTGCGAGCTGCCACAGTTTGGAGCCGCGCAAGGGGGTCAATTGACCTTGAGGATCGGTCAACAGCGTATCGAGCATCTTCGGATTGAACAGGCCACGGTCCTGGCTTGGATCAAGCAACAGATCACGCACCCAGTTCAGGGTGTCGCCCTGCAAGTGCTTGAGGCCGGGGACCGGGAAGTAACCTTTTTTACGGTCGATGACTTCGGACGGAATGACCAGTCGCGCCGCTTCCTTGAGCACTTGTTTGCCGCCGTCTGGCAGCTTGAAGCGACCGGGCACGCGAGCCGACAGTTCAACCAGTCGGTAATCAAGAAACGGCGTACGCGCTTCCAGACCCCAGGCCATGGTCATGTTGTCGACACGTTTGACCGGGTCGTCGACCAGCATCACGGTGCTGTCCAGACGCAAGGCTTTATCGACGGCGGCGTCGGCACCGGGCATGGCGAAGTGATCGCGGACAAAATCACCAGCGGCGTCGTTGGCCGTCAGCCATTTCGGCGTCACGGTGGCCGCGTACTCGTCATAAGAGCGGTCGAAAAATGCATCGCGATACGCCGCGTACGGGTCGCTCGCGCCGTCCACTTGCGGGTACCAGTGGTAACCGGCAAACAGCTCGTCGGCGCCCTGGCCGCTTTGCACCACTTTGCAGTGCTTGGCCACTTCACGCGACAGCAGATAAAACGCGATGCAGTCATGGCTGACCATCGGCTCGCTCATGGCGCGGAACGCCGCTGGCAATTGCTCGATGATCTCGCTTTCCTTTATTCGCAACTGATGGTGTTGGGTGCCGTAGTGCTTGGCGATCAGGTCCGAATACTGGAACTCGTCGCCGCGCTCGCCGCCCGCATCCTGAAAGCCGATGGAGAAGGTCGACAGGTCCTTGACCCCGACTTCGCGCAGCAAACCCACCAGCATGCTCGAGTCGACACCGCCCGAGAGCAACACGCCAACGTCCACGGCGGCCCGCTGACGAATCGCCACGGCTTCGCGGGTGCTGTCGAGCACGCGGTCGCGCCAGTCTTCGAGGGTCAGGTTTTGCTCATCGGCGCGTGGGCCGTATGGCAGCGTCCACCAGACTTTCTGCTCGGTGGTGCCGTCCGCCTGAATGCGCATCCAGGTCGCAGGCGGCACTTTTTCGACGCCTGCCAGCAAGGTGCGCGGGGCAGGGACCACCGCGTGGAAATTCAAATAGTGATTCAGTGCAATCGGATCAAGCATCGGGCTGATGTCGCCGCCTTTAAGCAGGGCGGGCAAGGTCGATGCGAAGCGAATGCGTTTCTCGGTGCGTGACAGGTACAGCGGCTTGACGCCCAGACGGTCGCGGGCAATGAACAGCTCGCGTTTGTCACGGTGCCAGATGGCGAACGCGAACATGCCATTGAGTTTGGGCAGCATGTCGGCGCCCCAGGCGTGATAGCCCTTGAGCAGCACTTCGGTGTCGCCACCGGAATGGAACGTGTAACCCAGCGCTTCAAGCTCGGCACGCAATTCAGGGAAGTTGTAAATCGCGCCGTTGAAGGCCAGGGACAGGCCCAGATGGCTGTCGATCATCGGCTGCGCCGAGCCGTCCGACAGGTCCATGATCTTCAAGCGACGGTGACCAAGGGCAATCGGCCCCTGGCTGTGGAAACCCCAGGCATCCGGACCGCGAGGGGCCAGGTTGTGGGTGATCCGTTCTACTGCGGCGAGGTCCGCAGGTTGGTTGTCAAAGCGTAACTCGCCAGCTAATCCGCACATAAAGTCCTTACCGGTTTTCCGTTGGGGAGCGTGGACGGGAAGTCCGGCCACCCAAAGACTGACCAGCAGGATATGCGAGAGTTTTAGAACGTTCGGTTATAAGGGCCCGAGATGGCCCTTTGAAGTCTGCCGCCGAGATACGGCATAGCATAGCGGGGTGACGAACCGGTTATCGGGTTCTGGAAATTAATGGGTTATTTCAGTCTCTTAGGTAAAGGTTAGTTGAGATATCAAAGCGGGTTGCGATGAAAAAAAATGACGATGACGTGCGTTTCCAGGCTCACGAGTGCCTGTTGAAGCTTGATGCTGCCACGGTCGAAATGATGAAGCTTGTAACGCTGGACCAGCTCGGCGGGCCTGAGTGGTACGAGGCGGTGAAGGCGCAGCGCCAAGCCTATGAGACGCTGCATAAAACCTTGGCTGACGTTTCGCCGGAATGATGTCAGCGGCTTTTCGACCGACTGTGAAGCGCCGTGATGTTCTGAAAACGGCCTGACGTACGTCTGTCGCCTCGGCGTTGATCGGGCTTTGCGCAGGTGGTTATCATCACGTCGCTTACTAAAAACGTCTCGAGGAAATACCTTGTCCCGTTCCAACTGGCTGCCTACGCCGCCTTAGCGCTACGCCCCCCTCGCAACACCCTGACCGCCTGCTAGCTGCGGTCGTACTTTGCTGCGCCTGATATCGGTCGCCGCTACCCCACCACTCAATTGAAAACAGACGCACCTGCATCGCTCAGCGCCAGCCGCTGCGTGCCATGCCGTGCCTGCTATGGGTAAATGCATGCTTGAAAAGATCAAAGCCGCATGGCTATCGAACGTCCGCGCGGACGTGCTCGCTGGCCTCGTCGTTGCCTTGGCGCTCATTCCTGAGGCGATCGCTTTTTCCATCATCGCGGGAGTCGACCCGAAGGTTGGCCTCTACGCATCGTTTTGTATCTGCACTGTCATCGCCTTTGTCGGCGGTCGTCCCGCCATGATTTCTGCCGCCACGGGCGCCATGGCCCTGCTGATGGTCAACCTGGTGAAAGATCACGGCCTTCAATACCTGCTCGCCGCCTCACTGATGTGTGGTGTTCTTCAGATAGCCGCTGGCTATTTGCGGCTGGGCCAGCTGATGCGTTTCGTGTCTCGCTCGGTGGTGACCGGCTTCGTCAACGCCTTGGCTATCCTGATTTTCATGGCGCAATTGCCGGAACTCACCGGGGTCACCTGGCCGGTGTACGCCATGACCGCTGGCGGGCTGGCGATTATTTACGGCTTTCCCCGACTGCCCATCGTCGGGAAATTACTGCCGTCGCCGCTGGTGTGCATCATCGTGCTCACGGCAATTTCCATATACATGGGATTGAAGGTTCATACCGTCGGCGACATGGGCTCGTTGCCCGACAGCCTGCCCATCTTCATGTGGCCAGACCTGCCGTTGAACCTCGACACCCTGCTTATCGTCCTGCCTTATTCAGCCGCGTTGGCAGTGGTCGGCCTGCTGGAGTCGATGATGACCGCGACCATCGTCGACGACCTGACAGACACCACCAGCGATAGGAACCGCGAGTGCAAAGGTCAGGGCGTTGCCAATATCGCCAGTAGCCTCATTGGCGGTATGGCGGGATGCGCAATGATCGGTCAGTCAATGATCAACGTTAAGTCGGGTGGGCGTACGCGGCTGTCCACGCTCAGTGCCGGTGTGTCGTTGCTGATCATGATGATATTTCTGGGGGACTGGCTGGCCCGGATACCGATGGCTGCATTGGTTGCCGTCATGATCATGGTCTCCATCAGCACCTTCAACTGGGCATCGATCCGTAACCTCAAGGAGTACCCGCTTTCAACCAATATCGTGATGGTGGTCACGGTGGTGGTTGTGGTCGCGACGGACAACCTGGCGTTTGGTGTCGTAGCCGGTACTTTGCTGGCCGCGATGTTCTTCGCCAATAAGATCGGGCATTACCTGGCGGTAACTTCCAGGCGCGACCCGCAATTTCCTCACCGCACCTATTACGTGACCGGTCAGGTGTTCTTCGGCTCGGCGGAGCGGTTCACGAACGCCTTCGATCTCAAGGAGCAACTGGAGACCCTGACCATTGACCTGCGCGACGCGCATTTCTGGGACATCACGGCGGTGGCGGCTCTGGATAAGGTCGTACTGAAGCTGCGGCGCGAAGGTGTGCAGGTGGATGTCATCGGGATGAATCAGGCGACCTCAACGATAGTCGATCGCTTTGGCGTGCACGACAAACCCGACGGTATCGATTCGCTGATGGGCCATTGAGTTCGGCCTTCACCGGCGATGTATTGACTGCCGCTGCGCGATCGGCCGCGACCCCGGAAGATCGTCCGAGTGCGGCCCAGACACAAGCCACGCTCCTACAGGCCGCGGCAGATTCCGATCCCTGAAAATACCGCATTCGGGCGGCATCCAAATCCCGAAACGCCGCAAATCCCTATAGGAGCGCACGAGTAATACGAGGCCGCGATGGGCTGCGCAGCGGCCCCAAAACCTCAAGCTTCGAACCCCAGTCACGCTGATCGCTCAATACCCCGTCATCTCCAGATACCCCACGCCTTTATGGCTGCCACTCAGTGTCACCGGGCCTTCCCAGTAGGGAATGCGCAGGTTCATCCAGGCGTTGGGATTGAGCGCGGTGGTGGAGATGTCCAGACCTTTGGCGGGGATTTTTACGGTCCAGCGGGTCGGCATCGTGTGGCCGGCTACGTCGGTGGTGGCGGTAGGGATCAGGCTGATGTCCTTCCCTGCAAGCTGCTCGGTGCTGCCGTCCGCGTTGATCCACGTTCCGGTGAGGTAAGGTTCGCCCTGTTTCTGGCGCATGCGGTACAGCATCAACTGCGCGCCATCTTCCAGATGCACCGAAAACCAGTCCCAACCGGTTTGATTGGCGGTCAGCGGCTGACTGCTCCATTCCCGGTCCAGCCAGGCGGAGCCGGTCACCTGATAGGTTTTGCCGTCGATCGTCACGCTGCCGTCCGCATCGAAGAACGGCTGGCTGTAGTAATACGACGCCTGACCCTCTTCGGATTTCTGGCTGAAACCCTGATCGCCCTGCAACACCAACGGCTTGCTGGACGTGAGGTGCAGGCGATAGCTGAACTGCGGACCGCTGGCCTGCAATTGCATATCAGCCAACGGGTTTGAATCGCTCGCTTGACTGCGCAGTGCCCAGTCGTCGATCCACGCGGCAAAGGGCGCCGTCGTCACACCGGCCTGTTCGACACCGCCGCGTGCATAACGCTCGGTGGCGTGGTGAGCGCTGGCCGAGGTCACCGCTGCATGGCCCATCCACAGGTTGCGGTTGCTCCAGCCCTTGTCGTCGCCAACCGTCGCTGATGTGCGCGGCAGGGCGCTGCGAAACAGCGTCCATTGCACGCCAAAGGGCTGGCCTTTGTCGTCCTTGAGGTTGGCAGTGATGTACCACCACTCGATGCGAAAACCATCGTGCGGGCCGTGATCTTCAGGGAAGACGAAGCGTTTGCCCGGCGTGACCTGTGCGTAGCTGGCGGCATCGTCGGCCAGTCCGGCGAAGCCTTTTTCGGCGGCGGGTTTGTCGTCGCAGCCGCTCAGTAGCAGCACGGCGAAAAGAGCCGCGATCCGTTTAATCTTCATTGGCGAATGTCCTGAGCAAGTCGGCCGGTTGCGTGCGAAACAGCCGATACAGCGGCCATGCCGACGCCAGCAACGTCGCGAGCAGCGCCAGGCCCATCAACTGCAGCAATTGCAACGGGAACACCTGCAACGGCAGTCGCCAGCCAAAGGCCTGCACATTGATCACCGCGTCCAGGCACCACGCCAGCAACAACCCGAGCGGCAGCGCCAACACCAGCGTCAGTACCGCGAGCAACCACGTCTGCGCCAGGTTGAGCAGCATCAACTGACGCCGCGTCACGCCCAGCGCCCACAGTGGCGCAAGCTGCCCGAGGCGGCTCTGGCTTTGCGTCAGCAGGCTGATGAACAGCGCCACACCCGCCACACCCAGCGTCAGACTGTTGAGCGCCGCCGTGGCGGCAAAGGTGCGCTCAAAGACCTGACTCGACCAGGATTTGAGCTGCGTCTGGTCGATGATGTGGCTGTCATCCAGCGCGAATTTGTTGTGCAGCAGCCTTAAAAACTGCGGCACGGCGCGTGGGTCGATGCGCAGGTTGAACCGGTTGGGCGTCAACTGCGGCCAGTGATGCAGAAGGTGATCGGCGTTGACCAGAATGTGCCCCTTGGGATTGCCATAATCGGCGTAAATCCCCACCACCTTGAGCGACCATTCGCCTTGGGGTGTCGGCAGTTTCACCTCGTCACCGACCTCAACCTTCAGACGCCGCGCCAATTGTTCGCTGAGCATCAGGCTGTCGGTGCTGGCCAGTTGTGTCCATGCATCGCCGCTCACCGACTCAAGCAGCGGCCAGTGCTGGCGGTAATTGGGGTGATCAATAATGCCGTACAGCTCGGCAGGCCAGCCTTGCAGCTGAATGGACACCTGCCAGTTGGGCAGTACGGCGGAGACCAATCCTTGCTGGCTCAGCCAGGTTTGCAACGGCAGTGCCTGCTCGGCGTCGGTCGGGTTGATGTAAAGCTCAGCGGTCAGGCGTTGTTCCAGCCAGTTGTTGAAGGTCTGTCGAAAGCCCGACGTCATGCTGCCCGCCCCGATGTTTGCGGCCATCGCCAGCAGCAGCGCCATCAACGCAAGGCTCAGGGCGGGTAATTGCTGGCGGCAATCGGCGAGAAACCATTGCCCCAGCACTGAACGGCTACGCCCCAACAAACCGTTGAGCAGCGCATTGAGCAACACCGGCAGACCGAGCGCTGCGCCCAGCAACAGGCTGGCCATCAGCACAAAACCCATCGTCAGGCTGTCGCCGAACAGCACGGCCACAATCGCGATGAGGATGGCAGCGGTTGCGACCCAGCCTTGGCGCCGCAGCCAGCGTGTGTGGGCTTCATGCCAGGCCTGCGCATTGGCGAGCGCGAGCAACGGCAGGCGTGCGGCGCGCAACAGGCTGTTGGCCCCGGCGAGAAATGCGCCGAGCAGGCTCAGCCCCACGCCGCTCAGCCACCACAGCGGGCTGAGTGTCAGTTGCCCGGCGACTTCCGCGCCATAAAGCCCGCGCAAACTGGCGGCTACATCGGGTAGCAACACGCTCGCCAGCCAATAACCGCTGATCACCCCTGCGATGCCGCCGAGCAGAGCCAGTGCGCCCAGCTCCACCGCCAGGCTTACGATCAGCAGTCGCGCGCTGACCCCACATGCGCGCAAGTTGCGAAGCAGGCCGCGACGTTGCTCCAGAGCCAGACCGATGGCGGCGTGAACGATAAACAGCCCGACCACGAATGACAGAAACCCCAACGCATCCAGATTCAGGTGAAAGCTTTCCGTGAGGCGTGCGAGGTCGTTTTCTTCACCGCTTTTTTTGATCACCAGTTGCCTGGCCAAGTCAGCGGGCAACGGTGGCGGGTTGGCGGCGAAATCCTTGGGCAATAACAGCTGCGTCAGTTGCTGGGGCAGATTAAGCAGTTGTTGGGCGAAGCCGATGTCGACCAGCAGCAGGCCCGGCGCCATGTCGGTTTGCGCGTGCAACGGCGGCAAGGCCAGCCCGGATTCAGTGAGCGGTTGATCCCCTTCATTCAGGCCCAGCGCTTTGAGGGTCTGCGGCGATACCCACGTGCTGCCGGGCGGCGTGAAGAAGTTGACGATCTGCGCGGTGTCCAGGGTTTGTCCGGCGAGTGCCGTGCCGTTGGGCATCGACACCGGCTCGATGCCCATCAGTTGCAGGCGCTGCTCCGGGCGATCCTTGAGTGCGATGCGTCCGCGCAATACTGGCGAAACCGGCCAGCCCTCACGGCGCAACTCGACGAACAGGGTTTGAGGGAACGGCGCTTCCGTGATCGACACGAGGCTGGTCTGCGGTTCGCCACCGATCAATTGACTGGCTTTGGCGTAACTGTCGCGCGCCTGGCTGTTGAGTGCCTGAACACCGGTCAGCAGGCTGGTCGCCAGCCACAAGCCGGTGAGTACACTGAAAAATTGCACGGGGTGGCGCCGCCAGTGGCTGATCAGGGCGCGCAAGGTCCAGTAGAAAACATGCATGTCAGCGATTGCCTTCGGCTGCCAGGCGTCCGCGTTGCAGCACCGCCTGCCGGGACAGCCGCGCCGCCACCCGCGGGCTGTGCGTCACCATCAACAGGCTGGTGGGGCTGTCGGCGAGCAGGTCCAAAAGCAGTTGCAGCACGTCGTCGCTGGTGGCCTCGTCGAGATTGCCCGTGGGCTCGTCGGCCAGTAGGAGTGCGGGGCGAGAGGCGAGGGCGCGGCCGATGGCGACGCGTTGTTGCTGGCCGCCGGACAACTGCTCGGGGTAGCGCTTGAGCAGATCGCCCAGCCCCAGCCGTTCGATCAGTTGCGCTTGCCACTCGGGATGCAACCGGCCCGCGAGTCGCGCCTGAAACGCCAGATTGTCCTCGACCTTCAGGCTACCAATCAGGTTGAACTGCTGGAACACCAGGCCGATTTCCGTGCGGCGCCAGTTGGCCAGTTGCGCCTCGTTCATTCGGTCCAGACGCTGGCCTGCAACCTCAATGCTGCCGCTGTCGACCTGATCCAGCCCGGCAACCAGATGCAACAGCGTGCTTTTGCCGCTGCCGGATTCCCCCATCAGCGCCAGACTGGTGCCGTGCTCCAGCTGCAAGTCCACCCCTCGCAACACCGCCATCGGACCTTGCGCTGTGGCATAGCTCTTGAAAACGCCTTGGACTTGCAGCATCGGGGATTCGCCTGAGGTGGGATGAGGCAGAGGATAGCGCTTTGAGGTCGGCGCAGGAGAAGCGTTCGCTCAATCGTCGGCAAATCAGACTCCCACGCCCTGCGGACAGAATCAAAAGCCCTGATTCTGAAACCCGGCCATGCTCGGCGAAAACAGCGTCTCTGCAATGGCTTATTTGCCGCGGATCAGCTTGCGCAGCATGAAGCGATTAGGGTGGCAGGCTTCGGCCACGGCGCGAGGCAATGGCAGCGGTTCGTTGTCCAGCCATGCGGCGATCAACTCACCTGACAACGGCGCTGTGATCAGCCCGCGTGAGCCGTGGCCGCTGTTGATGTACAGCCCGTCGATCCACGGGCATTCGATGTCTGGGACCTGACGCGCGTCTTTGCCCAGCACCGCATACGCTTCGAGAAACGCCTGTTGATCCGCCAATGGCCCGACAATCGGCAAGTAATCGGGGCTGGTACAGCGAAACGCCGCACGTCCTTCAAGCGCGTCATCGGCCAGGTTATCGACTTGAAGGCGTTCGACCAGGTCTTCTGAAATTTCCCTGAGCAAATCCAGATTGCCCACATGCTCTGCGACCGTTGGGGTCAGATCGTCCGATTTGAAATCAAAGCTGGCGCCCAGGGTGTGCTCGCCCAGTCGGCTTGGTACCACGTAACCTTCCGCGCACACCACGGTGCTCAGCGAGGCGCTCACATCGGTGGCGTTCAAGTGGGTGATCTGTCCGCGAATCCGCTTCAGCGGCAGTTCGGCGCTGGCCGGAAAACGCTTGACCTCGGCCGCGCCTGCCAGCACTACCACGGGTGCAGCCTCCAGCAGGCGGTCGCCATCCCACGCCTGCCATAGACCGTTTTCACGACGCAGTTCGATCACTTCCTGATGCGTCAGCACCTGAATATTTTTATCCGCTGCCTGATGAAGACACAGCGCCGGTGGGTGCACCCAGCCACCTTGAGGATAAAACACGCCGCCGGACTTCAGGCTGATGCCGGCCCGTGCCTGCGCCGTTTCCAGGTCCATGATTTGCAAGACATCTGACGGGAAAGCCCGCGCCAATTGCGCCTGCCGCTCGGCTTCCTTGTCGTCGAACGCCAGCTGCAACACGCCGCAGTCATCCCAATCCACGCCGCGCTGCAAGCGTTCAAGCAAGCGCCGGGTGTGACCGAAACCGCTGAGGATCATCTGCGACAGTGCCGTGCCGTGAGCCGACAGCTTGAGGTAAAGCACGCCCTGAAGATTGCCCGACGCTTCCTGCGCCACCTCTGCGTGGCGCTCGATCAGGCTGACCTGCCAGCCCCGTGCCGCGAGGCTGGCCGCCGTGGCGCATCCGGCCAGGCCTGCGCCGATGACCAACGCCTTGCGCGCGTCCTGCACGACGGGCGGGCGCGTAAACCATGGTTTGCTGGCAGACGGCGTCGGCACGTCTTGCGGCCAGCCGACAAATATGCCTCTGAGCACCTCCCACTTATGACCGATTCCCGGTACGCGCTTCATCTTGAAACCTGCCGCGTTCAGCGAGCGCCTGACCCAACCGGTGCTGGTGAACGTGGCAATTGTGGAATCAGGGGCCGCCAGTCGCGCCAGCTCAGCGAACAACTCGGGGGTCCACATTTCCGGATTTTTCGCCGGCGCAAAACCGTCGAGAAACCACGCGTCAATCTGGCCGTCCATCTGCGGGAGTATCTGTAACGCATCGCCAATCAACAGCGTCAGCGTGACGCGGCCACCCTCGAACACGAAGCGCTGAAAGCCCTCGTGCACGGCCACGTATTGCGTCAGCAGCTGATCTGCAAACACGCTCAGCTCAGGCCACAACGCCAGCGCGCGTTGCAGATCATCCAGGCTCAACGGGTATTTTTCGACGCTCACAAACTGCAACCGGGCGCCGGGCACAGCGCAGGCTTCGAACAGTTGCCAGGCACATAGAAAATTCAGTCCGGTGCCAAAACCGGTTTCGCCGATCACCAGACGCCCATCGCTGGGCAGCGCCTTGAAACGCTCGTCCAGCCGGTTCTGGGTGAGGAACACATGCCGCGTTTCAGCCAGGCCGGATTCGGTGGAAAAGTACACGTCGGCAAAGGCACGGGAATGCGGATTGCCGTGTTCGTCCCAGTCTATCTGGGCGTGATGGGTGGTGGTCATGGCGGGCTCGGCGCAAAGAGGCGGCAATCTTAACGCCCCGGCCACCTTCGAGCGAGGCTTGCCGGCGACGGGCTGAATGACGCGATTTGAGTTCGCAGGGATTGAACTGCTGTGGCGGTGGTCCTACCTTTCATTGCCCAGCCTGCTTGCCCATGGAACCTCACCCCTCCAGCGCGGCCGCCAGGCCAGGGTCACTGTCACGGGAGCCACGCATGTTTGAATCTGCCGAAATTGGTCACACCATCGACAAAGACACCTACGACGCTGAGGTTCCGGCCCTGCGCGAGGCGCTGCTCGAAGCACAATACGAGCTGCACGAGCAGGGTAAACGCCAGATCATCGTGTTGATCAATGGCATTGAGGGCGCCGGCAAGGGCGAGACGGTCAAGCTGCTCAACGAGTGGATGGACCCGCGTTATATAGAAGTACGCACCTTCGATCAGCAGACCGACGAGGAACTGGCTCATCCGCCGGTCTGGCGCTATTGGCGCCAGTTGCCGCCCAAGGGCCGGATCGGGGTTTTCTTCGGTAACTGGTACAGCCAGATGATTCAGGGGCGGGTGCACGGCGAGTTCAAAGGCCCGGTACTGGATCAGGCGATCAACGCCGCCGAACGGCTTGAAAAGATGCTGACCGACGAAGGCGCGGTGATCTTCAAGTTTTGGTTTCACCTGTCCAAAAAAGACATGAAGTTGCGCCTCAAGACCCTGCGCGACGATCCGCTGCACAGTTGGCGTATCAGCCCGCTCGACTGGCAGCAATCGAAGACTTACGACAAATTCGTGCGGGTTGGCGAGCGGGTGTTGCGTCGGACCAGCCGTGACTACGCGCCATGGCATGTGATCGAAGGCGTCGACGCTCACTATCGCGCCCTCACGGTTGGCCGTCTGCTGCTGGAGGGCATGCAAAATGCGCTGAAAACCGTTGAAAGTGATGCGCATATGGTCAACCTGGGTCCGTTGCCGGGCGACGGCACCGAGCTGACGTTGCTCGACAGCCTGGATATGACCCTGAGCCTGGAAAAGGATGAATACGACGAACAGCTGATCACCGAACAGGCGCGTCTGTCAGGTTTGATGCGCGATAAGCGCATGCGTCGACATGCCTTGGTGGCGGTGTTCGAAGGCAACGATGCGGCGGGCAAGGGCGGTGCGATCAAGCGTGCGGCCGCTGCGCTTGACCCTCGTCAATACAACATCGTGCCGATTGCGGCGCCCACCGAGGACGAGCGCGCGCAGCCTTATCTGTGGCGGTTCTGGCGGCAGATTCCGCCGAGGGGCAAGTTCACGATTTTCGACCGTTCGTGGTACGGCCGGGTGTTGGTCGAGCGCGTCGAGGGGTTTTGCAGCGAAGCGGATTGGCTGAGGGCGTATAGCGAGATCAACGATTTTGAAGAGCAGCTCACCGATGCCGGCATCGTCGTGGTGAAGTTCTGGCTGGCGATTGACGAAAAGACTCAGCTGGAGCGTTTCGAGGCGCGCGAGAAGATCCCCTTCAAGCGCTACAAAATCACTGAGGACGACTGGCGCAACCGCAGCAAATGGCCGATGTACCGCGAGGCTGTTCGCGACATGGTTGATCGCACCAGTACCGAAATCGCCCCGTGGACGCTGGTCGAAGCCAACGACAAACGCTGGGCAAGGGTGAAAGTGCTGCGCACGATCAACGATGCGCTTGAGGCAGCGTTTGAGAAAGACCAGAAGAAGGGGAGGTAGCGGCCCTGAACCAGTCGCCTCGATCTATCTGAACAAATTCAAGGGTGCGCTCGCCCCGGATTTTACGTGTCCGGTAGATGAAAAAACTCACCGCTCCCGCAATGCTTCAGTCCTGGCTTTCAACACCGGTTTGAGCAGGTAATCCATCACGCTTTTTTCACCGGTCATGATGTCCACAGTGGCAACCATACCCGGAATGATCAGCAGCGGTTTCGCATCGCCGCCCAAGTGGTTTTTGTCGGTGCGCACCTGGATCAGATAAAAACTGTTGCCCTTGTCGTCAGTTACTGTGTCGGCGCCGATCAGCTCCAGCTTGGCTGGCAGCCCGCCATAAATGGTGTAGTCATACGCGCTGAACTTGACCATGGCTTTCTGACCCGGATGCAGGAAGGCCACGTCCTGCGGCCGGACCTTGGCCTCGATCAGCAGGTTGTCTTCAAGCGGTACGATTTCCACCAGATCACTGCCCGGCTGAACCACGCCGCCGATGGTGTTCACCTTCAACGTTTTGACGATGCCGCGCATCGGTGCCGTGACCGTGGTGCGTGTCACGCGGTCGTCGATGGCGATGCTGGTCGCACTGGCTTTGGACAGGTCAGCGCGTTTGTCGTTGAGGTCTTTCGAGGCATCAGAGCGGAAGCTGTCGGTGGATTCCTGGATCTTGCTCTTGATCTCGTTGATCGCCGATTCCGCACGCGGAATGGCCAGTGACGTCGCGTCCAGTGAACCCCGCGCCTCGGCCGCCTTGCCCTTGAGACGAATGATTTCAACCGGCGACACCGCGCCACTGGCAATCAGTGGCGTGGACATCGCCAGCTCCTGCTGAATGAACCCGAGCGAATTGCGGTATTGATCCTGTTTGGAACGAAACTCGGCCAGTTCCTGCTGTTTTTGCCGAAGTTGTTCTTGCAGCGTGCGTTGCTCGCTGGCCAGCCGCCGTTGTCGCGAGTCGTAGAACGATTGCTCGTCAGCTGCCACTTGCGGGGCTTTTGCCAGCACTTCAGCGGACGGCCTGAACGGCTTGCCTTCGGCCTCTGCCGACAGCCGCTCCACTTGCGCCGTCAGCGTGTAGCGGTCCACTTCGCTCTCGCCCTTGTTGGACAGAAACCGCGTGTCGTCCAGGCGCAGCAGGGTGTCGCCCTTGTTCACCATCTGCCCTTCGCGGACGAATATTTCGGTGACGATCCCGCCTTCCAGGTTTTGAATCACCTGCACCTTGCTCGACGGAATAGCCTTGCCTTCGCCCATGGTGACTTCCTGAATCACGGCAAATCTGGCCCACACCAAAGCGCTGAGAATCAATGCGGCGGCGATCCACACCGTCAGCCTCGACCTGCGCGATGAATCCTGCGCGACCACGCCCGCAACCTCGGGCATGAACTCGTTATCGACCCGATTGCCGGGACGAAAGTAGCTGTTGTAGCTCTGCGCGGATGACATGGGGAACGCTCCTTAAACCGTGGCCTGGCCGACACGGCCCTTGCGCAGTGCTTCGACGACCTGCTCTTTGGGGCCGTCGGCAACCACGCGTCCGTTGTCCAGCACCACCAGCCGGTCGACCAGGCTCAGCATCGACATGCGGTGGGTCACCAGCAGCAGCGTTTTGCCTTGCATCAGCGTGGCCAGCTTGTGCCGAAGCATGTCTTCGCTGGCGTTGTCCATGTGACTGGTGGGCTCGTCGAGCAGCATGATCGGCGGATCGAGCAACAGCGCCCGTGCCAGCAACACGGCCTGACGCTGACCGCCCGACAGCAATTGGCCGCGCTCGCCCACCGGTCGGTCAAAGCCCAGCGGATGATGCCGCGCCAGCTCGCCGACACCGGTCAATTCAGCCACTTCAAGCATTCGCGCATCGCTGACAAAACGCGCGCCCAGCGTCAGGTTATCGCGCAGACTTCCCGCCAGCAGGGGTAGGTCATGGGCGACATAACCCATCTGCTGGCGCAAATCAGTCACGTCCACCTGGCGTAAATCCAGGCCGTCCAGCAGCAGTTGTCCTTCGTTCGGCGTATAAAACCCCATCAACAGGCGCGCCAGTGTGCTTTTGCCCGAACCGCTGCGACCGATGATGCCGATGCGCTCGCCGGGTTTCACATTGAGCGTGACCTCGGTCAGGGCCTGCGCGCCTTGGCCGCCGTAACTGAAACTGGCCTTGACCACGTTGATCGCGCCGTTGAGCCGCACGTGTTCCAGCGGACGTTTAGAGGTGTCGCGCTCCTGCGGCAAAGACATCAGCGCATCAGTGCTTTTCATGGTCACTTGCGCTTGCTGGTAGCGGGTGATCAGCCCGGCAATCTGCCCCAGCGGCGCCAGCACCCGACTGCCAAGCATGTAACTGGCCACCAGCGCGCCGACACTCAGGTTGCCGGCGATGATGATGTAAACCCCGGCCACAATCGTCGCCATGCCCGAGAACTGCTGAATGAACAACGTACCGTTGCTGGCCAGCGCCGACAGATCGCGTGCATGACTGTCCAGGCGGGTGAGGGCGCCGTGGGTCGATTCCCATGTGTGCTGGCGCTCGCTTTCGGCGCCGCAGGCTTTCAGTGTTTCCAGGCCGCCAAGGGTTTCCACCAGCAAGGCCTGGCGCTCGGCACCCAGGGCGAGGCTTTTTTCCACGGTGTCACGCAAGCGGGTCTGGATGATCCAGGCGAACAGGATAGTGATCGGAAACGCGCACAGCGGGATCACCACCAGCCAGCCGCCCAGCAACCCGATCACCACCAGCATCAGGATCGCGAACGGCAGGTCGATGATGCTGGTCAGGGTCACGGCGGTGAGAAACTCACGCAGGCCCTGAAAGTCGTGAATGCTCTGGGCAAAGCCGCCAATGCTCGCGGGTCGGGCTTTCATCGACATGCCGGTGATGCGCTCGAACAGCGTGGCCGACAGAATCACGTCAGTCTTCTTGCCGGCCTGATCGAGCAAGTGCGCGCGCACCAGGCGCAAGGTCAGTTCAAAGGCGGTGCCGATCAGCAGTCCGATGGCCAACACCCACAACGTGGAAGTCGCCTGATTGGGCACTACGCGGTCGTAAGTCTGCATCACAAACAGCGGCACCATCAGGCCCAGCAGGTTGATCAGAAAACTGGCGAGAATGGCGTCGCTGTACAACCAGCGGGACAACTTGAGGGTGTCACGAAACCAGGCGTCAACCCGCGGCACCAAGGGCGCGCGCAGGTTTTCCAGGTCATGGCGGGGACGTGCATAAAGCGCCTGGCCGGTGTAAATCGCCCGCAACTCTTCGCGAGTGACGCGTTGCTCGCCACCCTCCGATTCGCTCGGCAGGATCAACGCGCGACCGTCTTCTTCCCAGCGTCTGAGTACCGCGCAGCGATTGCCCTTGAGTAGCAGTAATACGGGCAGATTCAGACCGTCGATCGCGTTCAGGTCGCGGCGCAACAAACGTGCCTGCAAACCTGCGCGGGCGGCGGCGCGAGGCAGAAGTTCGACATCAAGGCGCTGCTGCGCCAAGGGCAGACCGGCGCTCAGGCTGGTACGGCTGGCGCTGCAATCGTGCAGATTGCACAGGATCAGCAAACCGTCGAGGAGTGGGTCGTCGAAATTCGAACGCGGGTCAATCGGGTGCGGTAGTTCGATGCTCATGCTGGTCACAGGCTTCTCCCCGGCGCAGACGCGCGACTACTTCAGGTCTGGCAGGCGGGCTTCGCTTTTGATTTCCGTCATGGCGACGGCTTCGGCGGGCAGTACAACCCGTGCCTTGCGCAGCAACTCGCCTTCGGTGGCCAGCACGCGGTACATCGAATATTCCTCGGTGTAGCGCAGTTCGGTGTAGCGGCGCGAGGCGTTGTACAGCTCGTTTTCGCTGTCCAGCAGGTCGAGGAGAGTGCGTTGCCCCAGGCCGAACTGGTCTTGGTAGGCGGTGCGAACGCGGGTGGTGGTTTCGGCGTATTCGCGGGCAATCGGCGTCTGGGTGCGCGCGTTGTTCATGGCGTTCCAGGCCAGGGACAGGTTTTCGTTGAGCATGCGCAGGGCGTTGTTGCGGATGTCCATCGCCTGGCCGGTTTTATACGAATCGGACCGCAGGCGCGCCTGGTCGCGGTTGCCGTTGTAAAGGTTGTAATTCATCACCACGGCGGCCCGCCACTCGTTGTCGTGGCCTTCTTCGCCGGAAATGTTGTTGTTGGCGCCGACCGCCAGCTCACCGTCAAAGCGCGGGTAGAACGGCGATTTAGCGACTTCGTATTGTTTCTCGGCCGCCTGCACATCAGCCTGCGCAGACTTCAGGTAGGGGTTGTTGGCCAGCATGCTTTGTTTGGCATCCGGCAGGCTTTTGGACACTTCGCCTTTGATCGACGGCGGCGTTTCCAGCTCGTCGGGCATCTTGCCCACGGCACTGAAGAAGTTGGCTTCGGCGTCTGCCAGATCGACTTGCGCGGTGTAGAAGTTGTTCTCCGCCAGCGCGCGACGGGCTTTGGACTGATCGCGGTCGGCGTTGCTGCCGATGCCTTGGTTGCTGCGCAGACCAATCTGGTCATTGATGCGCAAATGCGCCTGCAGGTTGTTCTTCGCCAGGCCCAGCAGCTCGCGACGCTTGAGTACTTCGAGATAGACCTCGATGGCCCGCAGGGCCAGGTCTTCGGAGGTGCCGCGCAGGTAATACGCCCGCGAGTTAACCACCGCTTCGGTGCGAGCTACCTCGTTTTTGGTATTGAAGCCGTCGAACAGCATCTGCCGCAGACGCAATTCCGACTGGGTGTAATTGAGTGTTTCTTCATTGTGATTGCCGACAAAGCGGGTCGTGGGGCTGTCGGTGTGCTGACGTCCGTAGGCAGCATTCAAGTCGACCACCGGGCGGTACCCGCCTTTGGCGAATTTGACGTCTTCGTCTGCTGACAACCGGTTGTTTACGTTCGAGCGAATTTCCGGGTGGTAGTCGATGGTGTTCTGTATCGCCTGAGTCAACGACATGGCTTGCGCTTGAGCGCAGCTCACCGCCAACACGACTGCAATGTAGAGCGGGGTCAATTCGCGCATGAAGACTTCTCCCTGGAATGATGTCTTGCTGCTATCGCCAAAAAACCGACGAGCCTTGCGGTTAAAACCGTATCAGGTTTGTAACATCACAGCTAAGAACAACTTTTGGAAATAGTCAGACGTTTTTTTCATAAGAGTTATTCCAAAAAAAACTTATGCGGATTCTCTTTTTCGGGCGATTGTCCGTCCCAGTATTGACGTCTATTCAAGGTATTACGGGGGCCTCGTGGTTATTGTTAGAAGTTCAACGGAAATTTGACGGCGAGTAGCGGGTCAGTTTTTCGAGTTAAAACTTGAAAAGATTCAGCGACATAAAATTGTCGTTTGATGCTTGAGCTGAACCGATATTGTTATTTATCCGAACAATTTATGTTTCGCTCGTAACATTTTTGATCCGGGAATGCAGCGAAAGGGAGTGGATATGGCCAGGTTGATCGGTACGGTTCGGCAGGTAATGGGCGATGCGTTCGCGGTTGAAAGCGATGGCAGCAAGCGATTGTTGATCGAAGGCGACAAGGTATATGCCGGCGAGCAGTTGCTGACCGGTGCGACCGGCGCCATCGCCGTTCATCTGGCCGGAGGTGGCGAGTTGACGCTGGGCCGCGAGAGCCGGATGCCATTGACGCCGGAAATCCTCGCCAACCACGCTACCCATATCGACACCCCGGACCCGACCGTACCCAGTCAGGGCCAACTGACGGACGTTCAGCAGTTGCAGCAAGCCATTGCAGCCGGTGCCGACCCGGCGCAAGTCACCGACCCGACTGCGGCAGGCAACGCCAATTCCGGTGGTTCACCCGGCGCGCTGGGTGGCGGCCACAGTGCGGTGCTGCTGACGGAAGTCGGTGGTTCGGTCATCCCGGCCATCGGTTTCCCGACTGCGGGGTTTGGGAGCGTGCCGGAGTTCCCCCTCGGCCGGATCGATGGCAGCAACGATGGTTCGCCCGATAGCTCGTTGCCGCCTGTTGTGGCAGTGCCAGTTGAGCCTCCCGTTGTCGGCCCCCCGGTTGTAGAGCCTCCGGTGGTCGAACCGCCTGTGGTAGAACCCCCGGTTGTCGAACCTCCAGTGGTTGAGCCCCCTGTCGTGGAACCCCCTGTCGTGCCGCCCGTCGACAATGGCGTCACGCTGGGCGTCAGTCAGCTCACGCTCAACGAAGCCAATCTCGCCAACGGCAGCAATCCGGACAGCAGCGCGCTGACCCAGACCGGCACCGTCAAAGTCACCGCGCCAGACGGTCTGCAAACCCTCACCGTGGGCGGCATCAGCGTCATCGTCGACGGCGTGATGATGGCCAACCCGCAAAGCGTCACCTTGCCATCCGGCAGTACATTGACCATCAACAATTACAACCCGACCACGGGCGAAGTCAGTTACAGCTACACGTTGAACACGCCGGAAACCCACAACCAGGGCGACGGCACAATCAACAACGAGCAGATCGCGGTGCATGCCGTTGACAGCGATGGCGACATCGCGGACGGCAACATCAACGTCGTGGTGCTCGACGATGTGCCCCATGCCGACGCCGATATGGCGAATGTGGCGCCGGGCGAGGAGGTCAGCACCAATATTCTCCTTAACGACACAGCGGGCGCTGACGGGGCGGGGCCTTCGGGGCTGATCATCGGGGTCAGGGCGGGTGGCGATGGCTCGCAGCCGGTGAACGGCGGGGTAAACACCGTGATCACCGGGCTGTTTGGCACACTGATCGTTGATGCCAATGGAGACGCGACGTACCACAGCGACCCCAGTCTGGTCGGCGCCAACGGTGGGCAGGACGTTTTCACCTACACCATTCGTGACGCAGACGGCGACACCAGCACCACCACGATCACCGTCAACATCGACGCGCCATGCCCTCCAATTGCCTGCAACGATCACGACGTCACCGTTCAGGAAAGCGCGCTGGACATGAACAAGGACGGCCAGGACCTGGCGCCCGGCAAGGTGATTGGCAGCAATCCCGGTTCGGCCGCAGAAACCGGCACCGGCACCGTGGCCGATTCGCTACAGGGCGGCAACGGCACGCTGACGTTCACGCTCAACAATGCGGACAACGGCACGGCGCAGGGCAATTACGGCGTGCTGCACCTCAATGCCGATGGCAGCTACACCTACACGCTCACTTCGGCACCCCAAACCACGCCAGCGGCCAACGACGGTCCGAACATCACCCACGAGACCTTCAGCTACACCGTCACCGATGCGTTGGGGCACTCATCCACCGCGCAGATCGTGGTCAATATCGTCGACGATCAGCCGGTGGCGACGTGCATCGAACAGACCGTGACCAGCGAGCAGACCCAGACCAACCTGATGCTGATCGTCGACAACTCGGCCAGCATGAACGAAGCGTCCGGGTTCAATGGGCTGTCTCGGCTGGAGCTGGAAAAACAGTCGATCATCGAGTTGCTGAACAAGTACGACGCGCTGGGCGATGTGCGGGTGCAACTGGTGACGTTCAACAGCCAGGCAGATCTGGTCAGCAAGGAGTGGGTGGATGTCGCCACGGCCAAAGCCATGGTCTCGGCGATTCAGGCCGGCAACGGCACCAACTACGACGCCGCACTCGCCGCCGCGCAGCAAGCCTTTGGCGAGAAGGGCGCACTGACCGGCGCGCAGAACCTGGCGTACTTTTTCTCGGACGGCAACCCGACGGTATCGCCACAGCACTCCAACCCCGGCAGCCAACCCAACCCGGCGCTCGGCGACGGTATCGACCTCAACGAGGAACACGTCTGGACCCGGTTTCTGGACACTCATCAGATCAATGCCTATGCCATCGGCATTGGCACCGAGGCCAGCAGCACCTACCTGAACCCGGTTGCGCACAACGGCGCGACCGGTACCGACAGCAATGCTGTGCTGGTCACCGATCTGGGGCAACTGGACGCAGTACTCAGTGGCACCGTGCAAGGCGCCGTGCATGGCAGCTTGCTGGAGGGCGGAACGTTCGGCGCCGATCAGGGTTTTATCAAGTCGATCAGCGTTGACGGCACCACCTACACCTACAATCCCAAGGCCTACAGCCATTCTGGCGGGATCATTGCCAGCGGTGACGACAACCACGGCAGTTTCGACCCGCGCAGTAACACTCTGACGGTGACCACCGAGCACGGCGGCACGCTGGTGGTGAACATGGATTCCGGCGTCTACAGCTACACGCCCGCCAATGGCGTGCAGCAGCCACAGACCGAGAACATTCATTACGTACTCAGCGACTACGACGGTGATCTGGCCTCGGCGCAACTGACGATTCATGTGGTCGCGCCGCCTGTGTACGACGCGCCGGTGGCTGTTGCCGATAACGTGATCACCAACATCGACTCGGCCAGCCTGGAGATCCCCGCTGTCGCGCTGCTCGCCAACGACATTGCGTCCAACGGTGGCGCGCTGGGTGCATCGCCCACCGTGTTCGAAACCGGCTGGACGGCCAGGAATGCCGACTTCACTGCCGCGTCGCAAAAGACCCTTCAATTCACCGGCACCCAGGACAAAGACGCCAACCACTTGAAGAATCTTGAGCGCAGCGATTTCTTCAACACCAGCGCCACCGCAGCGTTGCTGGTCATCAGCGGCTATCTGGGGGCGGTCAATGCCTCGGCTTCCAGCGCGCAGGACCTGTACAGCGTGCACTTGAAAGCAGGGGAAACCGTCACCGCCGATCACAGCCTGACCAACAATGTGCTGGGCATGGCCTGGCAGTTCGACAATGGCGCCTTTCACGACATCGCCGACGGCGGCAGCTTTACCGCCACTGAAGACGGCGTGTACCGCTTGGTCGTGGTCAATGAGGCGCCTGCTAACACACCCGAGCACTACACGCTGAATCTGTCGATCGACACCAGCGCCGTTAACAGCACGCCGGATGTTCACAGCACTTACACCGCTACCGATGCTCATGGCGGCAGCAGCACAGCGGCGGTCAATATCAGTCATCAGGACGGGGCGGTGGTGCTGGGTACCACCGGAGATGATGTCTTGGTGGGCGCTGCCAACAGCCACTTGCATGGTGGCGATGGCAATGACGTGCTGGTGGCGGGACCGGGTAACAACGAGCTGTTTGGTGATAGCGGCAACGATATTCTGTTCAGCGGTCCGGGCAATGATCTGCTTGATGGAGACGCGGGCCATAACACCGCCGATTATTCGCTGGCGACGGCGGGTGTCACCGTCAGCACCGGCATCAACGGTGCGCAAAACACTGGCGGGGCTGGCACCGACACGCTGGTCAACATCGATAACCTGGTGGGCTCGAACTTCAATGATCGCCTGACGGGTGATGCAGGTTCCAACGTACTCAATGGCGGGCTGGGCAATGACGTGCTCAACGGCATGGAAGGCGACGACATCCTGATCGGCGGCCCGGGTAACAACACGCTGACGGGCGGGCCGGGCAACGACACCTTTCAATGGATGGCCGGCAATACCGGTCACGACACGATCACCGACTTCACCTTTGGTGCCGACAAACTGGATCTGTCGCAGTTGCTGCAAGGCGCGCATGAGGATCCGAACTCGCTGGAGAACTTCCTGCATTTCAGCATCAGCGGCAGCGATTCAAGTGTGGTGTCGACCATTTCGGTCAGCGCCGTTGCGGGCGGCGCAACGACCCAGACCATTGATCTGGCGGGTGTCGATCTGGCCCAGCATTACGGCGTAGCGCCGGGGGCGGGCGGGGTTGTGGTGGGAGGGCCGGACACTGCATCCATCATCAGCGGCATGCTCGGGGATCACTCGCTGAAAGTCGATACGGTGTGATGCTGCGGCTGGCGGGGTGTCAGATGCGCCGCATCGCGGCCTCGCTTTGGCTCGTCAACTCCTAAAGAGATTTTGTGGTGTTTGGGGGGGTATTGATTCTGCCCGAAGGGTCTCGGGATTTTGTGGATTCTGCCCGGTGGGCGCGGGAGTCCGGCTTGCCGACGATCTGCTGCGCAGCGGCGGTGACCCTGAGGACCCGGCTTCCTGCGCTTGCGCAACCGATGACAGCCGTTCAGCGCTGGGACATGGTCTTCTGACGCAGGATGTAAATCGTGACCAGCACTGCGCTCAGCAGCATGAATCCCCGCGCCCACGCCGAGGGCACCAGCCAGCAGGAGAAACCGATACTGATCCACATCAGCGCAATCGCGTAGACCTTGCCTTTGAGCGGTATGCCATTGCCTTCCAGGTAATCGCGAATCCACGGACCCAGTCGTTTGTTATTCACCAGCCAGTGATAAAACCGCGGCGAACTTCGCGCAAAACACGCTGCGGCCAACAGTAAAAACGGCGTCGTGGGCAGCACCGGCAGGAAAATCCCGATAACCCCCAGCCCGACGCTCAGCCAGCCCACCGCGATCAAAAAAAAGCGCACGAGTCGGTGTCGACTCGTGCGCGGTGTTGCGTTGCCTGAACTGCCCTGCGCCATAGGCGCCGACTCAGTGGTGGCGGGGTTTGAGAATGGCAGGCTTTTCGTCCGGCGCCTGCAGCAACAGATACAGGGCGGTCAGCGCCTCCGGGATCTGCACGATCATGTCGTCCATCAGATTGGCATCGGCGGCGATGTCGGCGAATTCAGGTTGCTCGTCGAACAGCCCCGACCCGACCATGATCGGAAGCAGCATTTCGCTGACTTCCTCTTCATCGTTTTCGAACCAGGCCGACTCACGCAGGAAGACGCCTTCCATGAAGCCGATGCACCAGCCGCGCAGTTCGGAATCGTCCGGGTCGTCCCCCAGATCCAGATCGCACGGCAGTTCGAATTCTTCGTCCGACGCCAGCTGGCGAGCGATGTGCGCTTGCAGCTGGATCAGCGTGGCTTCGATTTCAAGGTGCTGGGATTCATCGGCGTAATGCGGTGGCTCGGCAAACAAAGCGTCGATCCACTCGCGCTCAGGTACCGATTCGGCGCAGATCGACAGTGCGGTCATGTAGCCGTGAGCGGCCACGTAGTCCAACGCTTCGTCATGCAGCTCATCGGCGTCGAGGAACACTTGCAGGCGGGTTAGTTGCTCAGCGAAGGACATTGGACGGACTACCTTGGAAATAAACGATGCTGAATTCTAGGCCCTGCGCGTCGCGGGCGCCAGCGGCGAGGCCCATGCAATCGGTATTGCGCTTAATTTCGACCGCTCGTGTCGCTGCTGTCCTATCGGTTGAAACGCTCCGGTATACTGCGCCGCTTTGAAATTGGGCGGCGGCTGTTTCGCGCCGTGGCAGCACAATCCGGGGTAACTATGCTCGACCAGGCTCAGCGCGTACTTAAAGACATCTTCGGCTACGACAGTTTTCGTGGTCGTCAGGGTGCCATTATCGAGCGCGTGGCCAATGGCGGTGATGCTCTGGTGCTGATGCCCACCGGCGGCGGCAAGTCCCTGTGTTTCCAGGTGCCGGGGCTGTTGCGTGACGGCCTCGCCGTGGTGGTTTCACCGTTGATCGCCTTGATGGACGATCAGGTGGCGACCCTTGAAGAGCTCGGTGTTTCGGCCGCTGCCCTCAACTCCACACTGAGCGCCGAGCAACAGCGCGATCTCGCCAACCGGATTCAGCTGGGTGAGATCAAAATGCTCTATCTGGCGCCGGAGCGTCTTGTGCAGCCGCGCATGCTGGCGTTTCTGCAGAACCTCAAGATTGCCCTGTTCGCCATCGACGAAGCGCACTGCGTATCACAATGGGGTCATGACTTCCGCCCTGAATACCTGCAATTGGGGCAATTGGCCGAGCTGTTCCCGGACGTGCCGCGTATTGCCCTGACCGCCACCGCCGACAAGCGCACCCGTGAAGAGATCGTGCAGCGTCTGCACCTGCAAAACGCAGAACGCTTTCTGTCGAGCTTCGACCGCCCCAACATTTTTTACCGCATCGTGCCTAAAGAGCAGCCGCGCAAACAATTGCTGGCGTTTCTGTCCGAACGGCGCAGCGATGCGGGCATCGTCTACTGCCTGTCGCGCAAGAAAGTCGATGAAATTGCCGTGTTCCTCAGCGACAACGGCTATCCGGCGCTGCCTTATCACGCAGGCTTACCCATCGAAACCCGCTCCAGCAACCAGCGTCGCTTTCTGAACGAAGAAGGCTTGATCATGGTTGCCACCATCGCGTTCGGCATGGGCATCGACAAACCCAACGTGCGCTTCGTCGCGCACATGGACCTGCCAAAATCGCTGGAAGCGTACTACCAGGAGACGGGCCGGGCAGGGCGAGACGGGCTGCCGGCTGACGCGTGGATGGCGTACGGTCTGCAAGACGTCGTGATGCTCAAGCAGATGCTGCAAAACTCCGAAGGCGATGAGCGCCACAAACGTGTCGAACAGCACAAGCTCGACGCCATGCTCGCCCTGTGCGAAGAAACCCGCTGCCGTCGACAGACCCTTTTGGCGTATTTCGACGAAGACATGCCCAACCCGTGCGGCCATTGCGATAACTGCGTTGACGGCGTGCAGACCTGGGACGCTACCGAGCCTGCGCGCCAAGCGCTCTCGGCGATTTACCGCACCGGCCAGCGTTATGGCGTCGGGCATCTGGTGGACGTGTTGCTGGGCAAGGAGAACGACAAGGTTCAGAGCTTCGGCCATCAGCACCTGGCGGTCTTCGGTGTCGGAAAAAACCGGAATGATAGCGAGTGGCGCTCCTTGTTCCGACAGTTGGTGGCGCGTGGCCTGGCCGATATCGATCTGGAAGGCTACGGCGGACTGCGTCTGAGCGACACGTGCAGGCCTTTGCTTCGCGGCGAAGTCACCCTTGAATTACGCCGCGACCTGAAACCGCAAACCACCGCCAAGGCATCTGGCAGCAGCCCTGCCAGCCAATTGGTGCGCGCAGAAGAGCGCGAACAGTGGGAAGCGTTACGTGCGTTGCGCCGCAAACTGGCCGAAGAGCACGGCGTGCCGCCTTACGTTATTTTTCCGGATTCCACGCTGCTTGAAATGCTGCGCAGCAAACCCGGGACGATGGCCGACATGGGTCGCGTCAGCGGGGTGGGCGCGCGCAAACTTGAGCGCTATGGCGAGGCCTTTCTGGAAGTACTGGGGGGTTCGGGGCCGGCGCTCAAAGTGGTGGCCGATGTGCGTCACGAGTTGATCAGCCTCGCTCGCGCAGGCATGACGCCGCTGCAGATCGCCGGGCAGTTGCAGTGTTCGGAGAAAAACGTCTACACCATGCTGGCCGAAGCCATTGGCAAGCAGCAATTGTCCCTTGAGCAGGCGCTGGATCTGCCGGAAGACCTGCTTGGTGAAATTCAGGATGCGTTTCTTGACGGCGAAGGCGAGTTGCCTCCGGTGGCTGCCATCGCCGACCTGTTCGTCGGCCGCGTGCCGGAGGGCGTACTGTATTGCGTGCGCGCGGCGTTGCAGTCGGAGTTCGAGGTCTGAGGCCGCCTGACGGTCTGCGACGAATCACCACATCCGGATACTTGCCTGATCAGAAGCGTCATGGTTAGCTGGCTATTAATTAGGAAAAGCCTTTAACCACTGAGTCGCCTATGCCCCTCACTGAAGAACATCGCTTCGGCATGCAACTGGCCCACACGTCCCGTGGCTGGCGTGCCGAACTCGACCGGCGCCTGGCTGATCTCGGTTTGTCCCAGGCCCGTTGGCTGGTGTTGCTGCATCTGGCGCGCTTCACCGAGCCGCCCACCCAGCGTGAGCTGGCGCAAAGTGTCGGTGTTGAAGGCCCCACTCTGGCCCGTTTGCTGGACAGCCTGGAAAAACAGGGCCTGGTGCGTCGTCAGGCAGTTCTTGAAGATCGCCGGGCCAAGAAGATCCTCCTCGATGACAGCGCGCGTCCGCTCATCGTAGAGATAGAAACCATCGCCACCGCCTTGCGTCACGAGCTGTTCGTGGGCGTCGATGAGGAAGAGCTTCGGGTTTGCATGCAGGTTCACGCGAAAATACTCGCGAACCTCGAAAAATCCTGAAATCAGGCGTACACAGCGCTTTAAATACGTTGTACGTGCATAAACATCCTGTTCTATTTGCATACATACGTGTTTCGATCTGGACGTGGCGTCCATTACGTCAATGAACAGCAGGGAAGCCTGCCTCTTTTTCCATAAGGGTTCGCATGCTGAAGAGTTTTCAGGCTCATAGTGGGCGCATGGCGTGTTCGGCACGGCGTGTCAAAACAGGTCTTCGTTGTAGCGTGCTGACATTGGCCATCGCTTCGGCGTCCCTGCTTCATAGCAGCATCGCCGCAGCGCTTGGGCTTGGCGAGATAACGCTGCACTCTGCAATGGGTCAGCCGCTCAACGCCGACATCGAGCTGATCGAGACCGCTGGACTCAATCCTGAAGACATCATCGTCGGCCTTGCCCCGCCAGAAGCCTTCAGCAAAGCGGGTATAGAGCGGGTTTTCTTCTACAACGACCTGCGCTTCACACCGATCATCCGTGGCAATCGCGGGGTCGTTCATGTGGAGTCCAGGAAGGCGGTGACCGAGCCTTATCTGAATTTTCTGGTGAGACTGGTTCGCCCGTCCGGCGACCAGTTGCATGAGTACACCGTGTTGCTTGATCCGCCGGATTCGCCGGCCGGACTGTCCGCGACACGCAGCCGCACCAACACGCTTGCAGGCACCACCTCTAAAATACCTGAGTCGCGGATGCCGGTTGCACCGCCGGCCGCCGTTGACGGCAAGCACTACACCGTTGTCGCCGGTGACACGCTGGCATCCATCGCCCGGCGGCTGCAAGCGCCCGGCAGTAAAACCTCTGCCGCAGGATTGGCCAGCGGTATTCAAGCGCTCAATCCTCAAGCGTTTCCCAACGGTGAAAACAGCCGTCTGAAAATTGGCCAGAGCCTGCTCTTGCCCGATGCCGCCATGACTCCGAATCAAGCGGCGCCTGCCAAATCAGCGCCTACATCACCCGCATCTGCACCTGCATCAACGCCTGCCGCCGCACCGGTGTCGGGTGTCACCACAGCGCAGAGCAGCGCGCCCCAGGTGGCCGAGCAATTGACCGCCACAGCGCTGGAAAATCAGCAACTGAGCAAAAGTCTCGACGACCTGAAAGGCAAGGTGCAGACCGCCGAAGAAGACGTCGCTGGCAAAAACAGGCAAATCAGCGAACTTCAGACTCAGCTTGCGGAACTCAAATCGTCCGCGAGTAACCGTCCTGCGGTGGCGACGCCGCCCGCCACGCCGCCCGCCACGCCTGCTGCCGCTCCCGCTGTGACGCCAGCTGTGACGCCCGCGCCTGCGCCTGTTGCGGTGGTGGCCAACGACGCAAGCGATGTGCCATGGCCGCTGTTGCTGGGTGCCATTCTGATTCTGTTGCTATTGCTCGGACTGGCTTACTCGATTCGGCGCAACCGCATCAAAAACCAGCTGGCGTTGGTGCCTGAGCGTGAAGAACCGATCATAAAGCCGGCTCAGTCGACCGTCACCCCGGTTTTCGAGGTGCCCGACGTGGCACCGCGCCCGACAGCCGCCCCCGCTGCATCGCCGTCATCCTCCGGTCAACGACTGGCAGGTGCGTCCACCGACGCTCTTGATGGCGCCAGTATTTACATTGCCTATGGGCGTTTTACCGAGGCACTGGCTATCCTGCGCGAAGCGTTGCAAAAGCAGCCGCAACGTACGGATTTGCGCTTGAGAATTCTCGAATTACTCGGCGAGCAAGGCGATCTCGCCGCTTTCGATGAAGAAGAAAAGGTGTTGCTGAACCAGGGCATAGAGCCGCAGCGACTTCAGGAAATCCGCTCGCGTTATCCAAAATTGAAGCTGGCGGCGCAGCCACCTGTCGTCGCGCCTGAGCCCGCTCCATCGTCATCGCCGTCTCCAGTTGCGCCGGCCGTGCTGGCAACGGCTGCAATGGCTGCAATGGCTGCTGCGACTGCAGCGGCAGCACCGCCTGCGGTTACGGCATCACAGCCCGATGAAAATGCTGCGGCAGCGCTCAATCCTAAACAGGAAGACGAATTCCAGCTGAACCTCGATGACCTGTCGATGGATTCGGATTGGGATCTGGTTGACCCGTTTGAAAGCACGCCCGCGCCGCGCAAGGCCCCGGCTGTTGTGCCCGAAGCAGCTGCCGACCCGGCGTTTGCGTCGAACCTGACAGAGCTGCCCGAAGTATTCGAGATGCCTGATGAGCAGTTTCTCAGCGACTTTGCCGAACCTGAACCGCTGGTCGTGAACGAACAGGCTCTGGACCTCGATATGGACATGGATTTTGATCTGGACGCTGATCTCGGCATGGACCTTGAGCCCGAGCCGATCGTGGAGACGGTCGTGCAAACCAACAGCGACTCACTGGACGATGCGTTTCTGGACGGCTTCATGGACGACGAGTCTGAATTCGATTTACTCGATCTGGAGGAAGAGCCCTTGAGCAAAATCAATCAGGCACAGGTACTGATCGATGAGGGCAGCCTGGATGACGCGCGTCAGTTGCTTCAGGAAGTCATCGACGACAGCAATGACGGTGCGCAGCAGACGGCGCGGGACTTGCTGGCGGGCATCAGTTGATGTCGGTTAAACCCGAAGTCGTCATCACCTACTGCACTCAGTGCCAGTGGCTGTTGCGCGCTGCATGGCTGGCGCAGGAGCTGCTCAGTACTTTTTCAGATGATCTGGGCAAAGTGTCGCTGGTCCCCGGCACCGGCGGCATCTTTCAGATCACCTGCGATGAGGTTCACATCTGGGAGCGCAAGGCCGACGGTGGCTTCCCGGAAGCCAAGGCGCTCAAGCAGCGGGTGCGCGACCAGATCGACCCTCAACGCAACCTCGGGCATAACGATCGCGCGTCTGCCACGGACGCCTGAGTTCAGCTGCTGTCATCACATCGCAATAACCCTGTCACATCGGATTAACCGTCTGGGTTCAGTCTCATTCAAACCAGACGGAGTGTGTCCATGAGCATTGCTGAAAACGCCCGCCCCAGTCGGAAGCAACGTGTCAGAACCCTATGGATATCCGACGTCCACCTTGGTACCCGGGATTGCCAGGCGGAGCACTTGTCGGGCTTTCTCAAGCAGTACCATGCCGACCGGATTTACCTGGTCGGCGATATCATCGACGGCTGGAAACTGCGAGGCGGCATGTACTGGCCGCAGGCGCACACCAACGTCATCCGCCGCTTGCTGACGATGAGCAAACGCGGGACGGAAGTCATCTACGTAACCGGCAATCACGACGAATTTCTTCGGCGTTATTCGAAGCTGATCCTGGGCAACATCCAGCTGGTCGACGAGGCTGTGCACACCACCGCCGATGGCCGGCGCCTGCTGGTGATCCACGGCGATCAGTTTGACGTCATCACGCGCTACCACCGTTGGCTGGCGTTTCTGGGCGACTCGGCCTACGAATTCACCTTGACCCTCAATCGCTGGCTCAATCACTGGCGCGCCCGTTACGGGTACGGTTACTGGTCGTTGTCGGCGTACCTGAAGCACAAGGTCAAAACCGCCGTCAGCTTCATCAGCGACTTCGAAGAAGCCATCGCTCATGAGTGCGCCAAACGCGGGCTGGACGGCGTGGTGTGCGGGCATATCCACCACGCCGAGATCCGTCAGGTCGGGGAGGTGGAATACCTCAATTGCGGCGATTGGGTGGAGTCCTGCACGGCGTTGATCGAGCACTGGGACGGCCACATCGAGCTGTTCCGTCTGGCCGATGCTCACGTCAGCAAAAAGGCCCTTGAGGAAGCGGAGCAGGCGACGGTCTGAAGCCTCGCCAGGCTCCGTTTGGATCAAGTGCTAGAACGGCACCTTGCCGCGCAGCATGTCGCGGTACATGGCGAAATCCCCTAGCAGGCTGTAGAGGGGATATTTGAAAGTGGCCGGACGATTTTTCTCGAAGAAAAAGTGCCCGACCCAGGCAAAACTGTAGCCGGCCAGCGGCAATATCCACAGCCACATCCAGCTGGCGCTGATCAGCGCTGACGCCAGAATCAGGATAACCAGCGAGGTCCCGATGAAGTGCAGACGGCGGCAGGTGCTGTCACTGTGTTCCTTCAAATAATAAGGATAGAAGTCGGCAAAGTGCTGGAACGTTCTGACGTTATCCACTGATTGTGCTCATTGTTATGTGACGTACTCTGAGTCTAGCCGAGCCCTGGACACAATCAGTGACATTAGGTGCCAACGTAGTATCCTTCGGCTATCGACCGCAGGGGGCGGCGGCCTGAAAAGCAGACGTGAGCATGGAGAGAACGACTTCTTCCAGCTGGGCAATGGGCATCGTCAAATCGCTGGAAATGGATGGGCTGGACTGCCGTGCTTTGTTCAAGCAGTTGGGGTTGGTGTACGCCGATCTGGAGAATCCGGATGCGCGTTTCCCTCAGGATTCCATGACCCGGCTTTGGCAGCGGGCCGTCGAGTTATCGGGCAACCCGGCGGTCGGTCTGAACATGGCGCGGGTGGTGCGGCCTGCCTCTTTCAGTGTGGCTGGCTATGCCTTGATGTCGTCGCGCACGCTCAAGGAAGGTTTCGAGCGACTGGTGCGTTACCAGCGCATCATTGCCGACAGCGCTGACTTGAGTTTTCGTCTGCTGCCGGAAGGCTATGCGCTGATTCTCACAGTGCATGGCGATCATCTTCCGCCGACCCGGCAGAGCGCCGAAGCGTCACTGGCCTTTGCACTGGCGTTTTGTGGCTGGCTGACAGGCCGGCCGCTGCAACCCCGGTCTGTGATGATTCAGGGCCCGCAACCGAAAAACGTCGAGCCCTATAAAAAGTTCTTTCATGCCCCGCTGACCTTCAATGCGCCCTACGACGCGCTGGTGTTCGAACGCGCCGACCTGGAAGCGCCGCTGCCGACGGCCGACGAGGCGATGGCCAGGCTCCATGACCGATTTGCGGGGGAGTTTCTGGCGCGTTTTGCCAGCAACCGTGTCACCCATCAGGCGCGGCAGGTGTTGTGCCGTTTGCTGCCGCAGGGCGAGCCCAAGCGCGAAGCGGTTGCACAAAGCCTGCATTTGTCGCAGCGCACCTTGCAGCGCCGGTTGCAGGAGGAGCGCACCAGCTTCCAGATCCTGCTCGACGACACCCGTCGAGAACTGGCCGGGCAATACCTCGCCCAACCCAACATGACCTTGCTGGAAATCGCTTACCTTCTGGGTTTCGCCGACCCCAGCAATTTCTTCCGTGCCTTCCGACGCTGGTTCGACGAAACCCCGGGCGAATATCGCGCCCGACTGTAACGCACCATCCCCGCCCCGATAAAACGCCATTGTGAGCCTGGATAGGGCCATCAGAATGACGGGGACCTGTAGACGCGAATTCATTCGCGTGGCGTTGGGATTGATTCAACCTGTGACGCCGTCTTGCCAACAAGTTGGCACCTGCAGACCCGGGGCACTTCTGGATGGGTGCTTTGAGCTGTAGACGCGAACTCATTCGCTTGGCGTTGGGATTGATTCAACCTGTGACGCCGTCTTGCCAACAAGTTGGCACCTGCAGACCCGGGGCACTTCTGGATGGGTGCTTTGAGCTGTAGACGCGAATTCATTCGCGTGGCGTTGGGATTGATTCAACCTGTGACGACGTCTCGCCAGCAAGTTGGCCCCAGAGCTGGAAGGCTCTTTGAGCTTTCGACATATCCGGGAAGAAAGCTTTATTAGAGCCTTTACGCATCAGTACGTAAGTTGTTCTGCTCTTGTTCAGGCCATGGAGGGCGAGCTAATGACGCGTAACGAACATGCAGGCTGTCTCAGAACGGGACGATTTTCGGAGGTTGGGCGACTGTACAGCGTGACGTCAGTGGTAGAAGGCCGGTTACCCATTTTTGGCAATTGGCAATTGGGCAGAATCGTTGTTCACGAATTTCGGCGTGCGGAAGCGGACGGTTTGGTTTGCTCATTCGCTTGGGTGGTTATGCCTGACCATTTCCACTGGTTGTTCGAACTCAGGTCCGGCTCTTTGGATGCCCTGATCAAACGCGTCAAGGCACGGAGTGCCATTGAGTACAACCGGGCGACGCAGGGGCGCGGGCGCATCTGGCAAAAGGGTTTTCATGACAGGGCAATCCGTTATGAAGAGGATGTCCAGGATGTCGCGCGATACATCGTCGCCAACCCGCTTCGCGCAGGGTTGGTTAGCCGCTTGGGAAACTATCCGCTTTGGGACGCAGTATGGATTTGAAACATCTGCAGCCGGGTAAACCGCCTCGCCAACAAGTTGGCTCCTACAGAACCGCGGCATTTCTGGATGGGTGCTTTGTTCTGTAGACGCGAATTCATTCGCGTGGCGTTGGGATTGATTCAGCCTGTGATGCCGTCTCGCCAACAAGTTGGCTCCTACACAGGCAGCATGGCCTCAACCTGTAGACGCGAATTCATTCGCGTGGCATCCCATCGCGGCCTCGCCCAGGCTCGTCAGCTCCTACAGGATTTTGCGGCGTTTGTTAGGTTCGATTCGCGGCCAAATCTGTGCGGGCGAGTGGGAGATTCCTGCAAGCTCTCGGTATCCGCAGGGTTTCAATGCCGCCAGAACGCCGGGATGCAAAGCACCAGTACGGTGATGATTTCCAGGCGGCCGAGCAGCATGCCCACTGACAGAATCCATTTGGCTGCATCCGGCAAGGTCGAGAAATTGCCGGCCGGGCCGATGGTTTCGCCCAGGCCCGGGCCGACGCCGGATACCGTGCTGGCGGCGCCTGTCAATGCGGTCATCCAGTCCAGGCCCAGAAGCGACAGCATCAGCGCGATCAGGCAAATGGTGATCGTGAAGAAAAACGAAAAGGTCAGGATCGACCGCACAATATCGTCATCCAGCCGATGCCCGTTGTACTGCTGTCGAATCACCGCTCGCGGGTGGATCAGTTGATGCAGGTTCGCCCTGAGCAGGATGTACGCCACCTGAAACCGAAAGACCTTCACGCCGCCTGCCGTCGAGCCGGAACAACCGCCGATGAACCCCAGATAAAAGAAAATCATCAGCGAGAAATTGCCCCAAAGGCTGTAATCCCCCAGTGCAAAACCGGTGGTGGTGACCACGGAAGTGACGTTCAGCGCAACATGGCGCAAGGCATCGTACCAAGGCAGATCGGTGGTCGCCCAATACCAGAGGGTCATGACCAGCCAGGTCACCAGCAGCAGCCCGATAAAACCCTGCACCTGCTGGTCCCTGATCAACGCCTTACGGTTACCGCGCACGGTCGCCACAAATAGCGTGAACGGCAGGCTGCCAAGGATCATCACCACGATGGCCACCCAATGCACGGCGGGCTGCGTCCACTTCGCCAGCGATTGATCAGAGGTCGAAAAACCACCGGTGGAAATCGCCGACATGGCGTGGTTGATCGCGTCGAACAGGTTCATGCCCGCGGCCCAGAAGGCCAGGGTGCCAACTGCTGTGATGCTGACGTAAATCAACACGATGAACTTGGCGACCATGTGCGAGCGCGGCATGACCTTTTCCGAACGGTCCGAGGACTCCGTCTGAAACAGCCGCATCCCGCCGATCCGCAGCAACGGCAGGATCGCCACCGCCATACCGATGAAGCCGATACCGCCCAGCCAGTGCAACAGCGAGCGCCAGATCAGAATGCCCGGCGACATCGTGTCCAGCCCGCTCAGCACCGTCGAGCCGGTGGCCGTGATGCCCGACATGCTTTCAAAGAAGGAGTCGGTGTAGCTGATGTGTTGCGTCAGCAGAAACGGCAGCGCTGCGAAGATGCAGACGACGACCCAACTGCTGACGGTAAGCAGATACATGTCTCGTGGGCGCAGGTGCACATGTTCCGGCCGGCCGGGACTCACCAGCGCCAGGCCTGCAACGAACGTGATAGTGCTCGCCCAAAGAAACGATGGCAGGTCACTGGTGCGCTCGAAGATCAGCAGGGTCGCCATCGGCACAACCATCGCAATGGCCAGCGTAATGAGGAAGATCCCGATAATGAAACCGATGATGCGAAGGGTCGGCAACGCCATGCGGTCGCTCTGCTGAGAAAAAGAAGGGGCGCCATTCTACCCGTGGCTCTGTACATGTAAACCGATGGGCTTTCTGGCGGTCTTTTAAGTAATTGGCACCGTTATTCGTTATTGAACTTCAACACGCCCTAGAATGCGCAATCATTTTTACAAGGAGACGATTTGATGGAAGCGCTTGACCTGCTGCTCAACCGTGTGTCGGTTCCCCGATTGATCGAGCCGGCGCCGGACGCCGCTCAGCGAGAGATTCTGTTCAGCGCCGCGTTGCGTGCGCCCGATCATGGCCAGCTCCGGCCGTTTCGTTTTCTGACCGTCGAAGGTGAAGCGCGACAGCGTATGGGTCTGCTGCTGGCCGATGCCTTGCAACAGAGCGGTGCTGCGTCGGACGAGAAAGCGTTGGACAAAGCCCGCAACGGTCCTTTGCGCGCACCACTGGTGGTGGTGGTCATCGCTAAATTGCAGGATCACCACAAGGTGCCCAAGAGCGAGCAACTGATCACTGCCGGCTGTGCGGCCCACGGCGTACTGCTGGCAGCTTACTCGTTAGGCGTCGGCGCTGTGTGGCGCACTGGCGATTTGTCGTATTCGGCCCATGTGGCCAAGGGCTTGGGGTTGGCAGAGGACGAGGAGGTGATCGCGTTCTTGTACTTGGGCACCCCACAAAATCCGCCGCGCGTTGCCTCGAAAGTCGACGTGGTGGATTTTGTCAGCGAGTGGCAGGGATAACTTGTTTGCGGTCTTACGCGACCCTCGCTGCGAAGGGTCGCGTCATGTCAAAGGCGGCTAGGCCACCGGAGTCATTGGCAACTCGAGGCTGGCGATAAAGCCGCCCTCTGGGTGGTTCTCCAGTATCAGCGTTCCACCGTGTTTTTCGGCTGCGCGTTTGGCGATGACCAGCCCCAGACCATAACCCGGCGCAGTCTGCCCCGGGGCGCGGTAAAACGGTTCGCCCAACTGCGCCAGATGTTCTGCCGCTACCCCCGGCCCGTGATCACGGACGCTGACTCGCAGGCTGTCACCCACTTGCAGTGCGCTGAGTTCAATCGGCGCGCCGCTGGGGTTGAAGCGCACGGCATTGCGCAGCAGGTTGTCCAGTGCGCGTTCCAGCACATCAGCCCAGCCTGACAAGAACGCGTTGCGGTCGACGTTCACCTGCACGATCTGGTCGCTGCTGCCCTGTTCGGTTTCAGCCTTCAAATGCTCCAGCAAACCGTTCAGGTCTATGGCAGCCGCACTGCCTACATCCGCATCCAGCCTCGCCAGCGCGAGGATTTCCCCGATCAACGCCTCCAGTCGGTCGCACTCGCGGGTCAGGCGCGGCCACAGTTTTTCTCGCTCGGCAGGTTCCGCGCGCTCGGCCAAGGCCAAAGCAACGCGCAAGCGTGCCAGCGGGGAGCGAAGTTCGTGTGACACGTCGCGCAGCAACTGACGCTGGCTGCCGATCAGGCTTTGAAGACGCGCACCCATGCGGTTGAAATCGTTGGCCAACACGCCAAATTCATCGCGTCTGCTGGCCAGTTGCGCCAGGCTGTTTTGCTGATAGGTGGTCTGCCCCAGGTCGTGTACGGCGCCGCGCAAACGGCTCAGGGGGCGGGTGATCGACAACGTCACCAGCAGGCTGAAAAGCGTCAGCACCACCAGCGAAATACCCAGCGCGCTCAACGGCCACAGCAGGCTTTCGCGGTGCCAGGCATCCAGTTCCGGGTGCGGAATGCGATAAATCAGCAGATAGGTTTCATCGGTTTTCGGGCTGGTGTATTCGGTGGTCAAACGGCGCCAGGGCAGTGGTTTCGGATCGTTCTGCTGTCGCGCTTCCAGGGCTGCGGCCCGAGGTGGGAACGTTCCGCGCACAATCGCTTCGCCGGCGTCGTTGAGTACTTGCACATCGATGCGGTACTTGCGTTTGAGGTCTTGCAGATAATCCTGCGCCGCTTCCTCGCCTTTCTCTTCGTAAAGCGTGGTCCACTTCTCCGGCAATTTGTGCAAGCCCGGATGTCCGCTCAGAATCCATGCGTCTTGATTGAGCATGTGCCCCAGCAAAAGTGACAGACCTGCGACCAGTGCAATCGCGAGCCAGAAACTCGCCAGTATTCGCCAGAACAGTGAGCGCACGTAACGTCCTCAAATCAGAAAAACCCGACACGCCGGAGCGTGTCGGGTTGGGTGAATACTGCAACTGCGAGGGGTTCGCGGTTACTGGGTTTTTTGCGCTTTCTGTGCTTTCCAGGCTTCGAACTCGGCGCGGTCAGCACGGCGTTGCGCTTCATCTTTCTGGATCTGATCAAACTGCTTTTGCTGATCAGGGGTGAGCATTGCGCGGATGGTGCCTTCAGTTTTGGTACGTGTGGCGGTCATCTCATCCTGCATTGCTTTCTGGTCTGCTGGCGACAGCTTGGCCAGGTACTTCTGGTTCAGTTCGTCATGAGTGCGTCTCTGTTCACGCATCAGTTGGCCGATCTGTTGACGCTGCTCCGGGGTCAGGTTCAGTCGCTCGAAAGGACCTGCACGGTGCATGCGTGGACCGTCCATGCCTGGGCCGTGTGCTGCAGGGCCACCATCAGCGGGTGCAGGCGGCATTGCCATTGCAACGGTAGGAAGGGCGGCTGCCAGCATCAAAGCGATCATAGTCTTGCGCATGGTGTATCTCCTTATCTCGATTTCGGCTCTGTGCCGGTTGAGGCCAGTTTAGGGAGATCAAGGTCAAGCGAGGTCAGGGCTGCGTAAAGCTTGGGTAAAGAGGTCTGTAGAGCGGCCTGACATATGGCGGCACCCGCCAGTGCTTCCAGAGCCAACTTGTCGGCGATGCAGACAGCGCACTGTGTCAGGCATGTCGCCTCGCGAACAAGTTCGCTTCTACAGAGGCGTGCTTCACACGGCGTAGTAATACCCGCGGCTGCGCAGCGCAATGATGCGGGGGCGGCCATCGGCATGGGGACCGATCTTCTTGCGCAGGTTGCTGACATGCATGTCGAGGCTGCGGTCATACAGTGTCAACTTGCGGCCCAGAGCCAGTTGCGCCAGTTCCTGTTTATCGAGAGGCTCACCGGGTTGTCCCAGCAGCGCTTCGAGCAGGCGCGCTTCTGAAACCGTCAGCACGAATTCCTGGTCGTCGATAGTGACCACGCCGCGCGCAGGGCTGAAGGTCAGGTCGCCCAGCTCCAGTTGCGTCGATACGGCGGGCGGATGGCTGCGGCGCAAGACTGCACGCAATCGCGCGGTCAGTTCACGTGGGTCGCAGGGTTTTGCCAGGTAATCATCGGCGCCCAGTTCCAGTCCGAGGATCCGGTCCAGAGGCTCGCCACGGGCCGAAAGCATCAGCACCGGCAGATCAGGGTGATCGCTGCGCAGTTGTTTCAGCACTTCAAGACCGCTGCCGTCGGGCAGCATGACGTCTAGAACCACCGCAGCCGGCGATGTTTCGGCAAGCGCCTTGCGAGCGCTCTGGCCGTCGTGGCAGGCTTGGACCTGAAAGCCTTCTTGGGTCAACCAACTGCTCAGGAGCTCACACAGCTCCTGGTCATCATCAATAAGTAACAGCTCGCTCATGACTCACTCAATTTAGCCATTGCCGACGCTGTCTACGCCAGCCGCTGGCAAAGATACCGCACAGCAGGGCAATCAGTGCAACGCCGCCGCCTGCGACAAACCATTGTTGTTGCTCTGTCAGCACGCGTAGAGGCATGACCGACTGCGATTCTTTGAGCTGCAGTTTAAGCCTTTGGTTCTCCTGACGCAGACGGCTGAGCACAATTGTTTGCTGTTCAGCGCTGGCCGCCTGCAGTTGACTGACCAGCGTCTGACGCTGACGTTCACTGTCTGCAAGCTTCTGGCGCAAGTCATTGAGCTGGGTGGCGGTGCTGGGCAACGCGAGGTTCTGGCTGGTGCTGTCCGCCGCTTCTTCGCCCTCCGCACTGAGGCTCATAACCGAGCTGGCCAACAGGGTTAATACCAGACACCACGAAACTGGACGCATCTGAACTCCTGACATTTACCGGGCACTTGGCAGGTTGTCGGCAGGATGATGCGAATACTGAGTGCAGAAGGGGTCTTGAAACAGATCATCCCGCCTTGGGCGGCGGGATGATCGGGTAATGCGAGGTGTCGGCGTGCAACGGGTTACGGCAGCACTTGCTTGAACGGCTTGACTACAACGTGATCGTAAACACCGGCTTTGATGTACGGATCAGCGTCGGCCCAGGCTTGTGCGGCGCTCAGGGACTCGAACTCGGCGACGATCAGGCTCCCCGTGAAACCGGCAGCGCCGGGGTCGTTGCTATCGACTGCAGGGTTAGGGCCCGCCAGCACGATGCGGCCTTCGCTTTTCAGCGCGGTGAGGCGCTCCAGATGCGCAGGGCGCGCTTCGAGGCGTTTTTCCAGAGAGTTGGCGACGTCTGTTGCAACGATGGCGTAGAGCATGTCAGTCCTCGGATTCTTTTTTGGAAGGTGTAATGGTTGAGGCCGTAGTAGCGGGGTCGGCGTCATGCATGTGGCGCGCCAGGAATATGCCTTGACCGACCAGGAACAACAGCGTCATGCCCAGGCTGCCGAACACTTTGAAGTCGACCCAGAATTCCTGATAGGTGAAAGCCACATACAGGTTGGCGGCGCCGCAGAACAGGAAGAACACGATCCAGGCGATGTTCAGCTTGACCCAGATGGCCTGAGGCAACGTCAGTGCGTGGCCCATGATGCGTTGAATCAGCAGGCGATCACCGATGAAGTGGCTGCCCGCAAACACCAGCGCGAACAGCCAGTTGACCACCGGCGCTTTCCATTTGAGGAAGGTTTCGCTGTGAAAGGCCAGCGTCAGGCTGCCGAACACCAGACAGGCTATCAGTGTCAGCCACTGGCTTTTTTCGAGCTTGCCCTGTTTGAAGAACAGGATGCCGTAGACCACGATGGAGCTTGCGATGAGCATGGCAGTGGCGCTGAAAATGCCGCCGACCATGACGCTGTGGCCCATGACGTCGACAGCATGAGGGTCGATCTTGTACACGATGAAAAACAGGATTAACGGGATGAAGTCGATGAATTGTTTCACAGTGAGAGCCAGAAGCTGGATGTGGCGGCATAATAACAAACATCAATGACTGCGAAAGCGCCCCTATGAATGTCGATCTGCATTGCCACAGCACCGCCTCTGACGGTGGCCTCGCGCCTGCTGCGCTGATTGCGCGCGCTCACGAGCATGGCGTGCGGGTGCTGGCCCTGACCGACCACGACACCCTCGAAGGCCTCGAAGAAGCCCGCGCTGCGGCGCTTGCGCTCGATATGCAGCTCATTAACGGGGTCGAGCTTTCCTGCACCTGGGGCGGGGCAACCATCCATGTTCTGGGCTATGGTTTCGACGTCACCGCGCAACCTTTGGTCGATGCTATCGAGCAGTTGCACCACGGTCGGTGGTTACGCGCCGAAGAAATCAGTCGCAAATTGGCGATGAAAGGTATGCCGGACGCGCTGGAAGGGGCTCGCGCCATACAGCAAGCGTTGGGCGACAGCGCCAATGCGCCGGCCCGACCACACTTTGCCGACTTCATGGTCCAGCGTGGTTACGTCAAGGATCGGGCCGAGGCGTTCCGCAAGTGGCTGGGCGCCGGCAAACTGGGAGACGTCAAACAGCACTGGCCGACGCTTGAAGACACGGTCGCGACCCTGCGTGCCGCCAATGCCTGGGTCAGCCTGGCCCACCCTTGGCATTACGATTTCACCCGTAGCAAACGACGTAAACTGGTCGCCGATTTTCTTCAGGCCGGCGGCCACGCCATTGAAGTTGTCAACGGACTGCAGCCTGCCGATCAGGTGGGAAGTCTGTCGATATTGGCCCGGGAATTCGGTCTGCTGGTGAGTGCCGGCAGTGATTTTCATGCCCCCGGTGGCTGGTCGGAGATAGGCGTATACCGCCCGGTCCCCGAAGACCTGCCACTCCTTTGGTCGCGATTCAAAAATGAACAGCCTACTGCCGTCTGAACAGGAAGATACCGTGAGTCAATTTTTCCAGGTCCATCCGGAGAATCCCCAGGCGCGCCTGATCAAGCAAGCCGTGGAGATCATCAGGGCGGGCGGTCTGGTGGTGTACCCCACCGATTCGTCCTACGCGCTGGGCTGCCAGATGGGCGACAAGAACGCCGTCGAGCGGATTCGCCGCCTGCGCCAGCTGGACGACAAACACAACTTCACCCTGATGTGCTGCGACCTTTCGCAGCTGGGCATGTTTGCCAAGGTCGACACCACGGCGTTTCGCGTGCTCAAGGCGCACACGCCCGGGCCTTACACGTTCATTCTCAGTGCAACACGTGACGTGCCGCGCCTGGTCCTGCATCCCAAGCGCCGCACCATCGGCTTGCGTGTGCCGCACCACCCGATCGCCCAGGCGTTGTTGCAGGAACTCGGCGAGCCATTGATGAGCGTCAGCCTGATCATGCCCGGCGAAAGCGTGCCGATGAGCGATCCCTATGAGATGCGCAGCGTGCTGGAGCATCAGGTTGATCTGATCATCGACGCCGGCATGGGCGGTGTCTCGGCCTCCACCGTGGTCAACCTGACTGACGGTGAACCGCAGGTCATCCGCGTGGGTTGTGGCGATCCGACGCCGTTCGGGGTCGAAGTCGAGTGACCGAGGCCCAGACGCTCGACAGTCAGGCGGGCGCGCAACAGGAACTTCCGTTTGCGCTGGTTTATGGTCAGGCAGTCACCCAGATGCCGCTCGACCTGTACATTCCGCCTGACGCGCTGGAAGTCTTCCTCGAAGCGTTTGAAGGCCCGCTCGATCTGCTGCTTTATCTGATCCGCAAACAGAACATCAACATTCTCGACATCCCGGTGGCGGAAATCACTCGCCAGTACATGGGCTACGTCGAGCTGATGAAGACCGTGCGCCTTGAGCTTGCGGCCGAGTACCTGGTGATGGCCGCCATGCTCGCCGAGATCAAGTCGCGCATGCTCCTGCCACGTTCGGAAACGGCCGAGGAAGAAGAAGACGATCCGCGCGCCGAACTCATCCGTCGTTTGCAGGAATACGAGCGGTTCAAGGCCGCCGCCGAGGGCATCGACGGTTTGTCCCGCATTGGCCGCGACGTTGTGGTGCCAAAGCTGGAGGCACCCGAAGCCCGCGCACGCAAGTTGTTGCCGGATGTCAGCCTGGACGAGTTGCTGATGTCGATGGCCGAAGTGCTGCGCCGGGGCGACATGTTCGAAAGTCATCAGGTCAGCCGCGAGGCGTTGTCCACCCGCGAGCGTATGAGCGATGTGCTCGAGCGTTTGAAGGGCGGCGGGTTTGTCCCGTTTGCCGAGCTGTTCACCGCCGAAGAAGGCCGGCTTGGCGTGGTCGTGACCTTTATGGCGATTCTTGAACTGGTCAAGGAGTCGCTGGTGGAGTTGGTGCAGAACGAACCGTTTGCCGTCATTCATGTGCGTGCGCGAGCCGATTAAAGAGCTAGAGCTGATCGATGAACCTCAACGAACCCCGCGAGCTGGCAACGCTGCTCGAAGCTTTTCTGCTGGCCTCCGGTAAACCGCAATCGCTTGAACGGCTGTACGAGCTGTTCGAGGAGGGGGAGCGCCCCGAGCCGCCCGTCTTCAAGAAAGCGCTGGAGCTATTGCGCAAATCCTGCGACAGCCGTTCCTTCGAGCTCAAGGAAGTCGCGTCGGGTTATCGGCTGCAGATCCGTGAGAGGTTTTCCCCATGGGTCGGGCGATTGTGGGAGGAGCGCCCGCAGCGCTACTCGCGTGCGCTGCTGGAAACCATGGCGCTGATTGCCTACCGCCAGCCGATCACACGCGGCGAGATCGAGGATGTGCGCGGCGTTGCGGTCAACACCAATATCGTCAAAACCCTGCTGGAGCGTGAGTGGGTGCGGATCGTGGGCTACCGCGACGTGCCGGGCAAACCGGCAATGTTTGCCACGACCAAGGCGTTTCTCGATCATTTCAACCTCAAAAACCTCGACGACTTGCCACCGCTTGCCGACCTGCGCGAGCTGGAGCCTGATCCTGTGCTGGAATTTGACGACGCACCGGTGCCTGCGCATCTGCAGGCGTTGGCTGATGCGAGCATAGATCCCGATGCCGAGCCGGAGCCGCCGCGTGATGAAACCAGTTTTCGCACGCTGCTGGTGGAACTGGACTCGATGGAGAAGGGGCTGAAAATTGATTTCGACGATTTATTAATCGATCAGCCCGATACGGAGTCTGAATTGGAAGACGTGCCGCGAGACGATGAAGATCCGCGGTAAATAAAACGGCACATCCGTTGTAGGAGCGCGCTTGCCCGCGATTGTGATCTGTCTGCACCGGATCTTTTTATCGGGCACGACGCCATCGCGGGCAAGCGAGCTCCTACCGTTGTCCTCCAATTTCAGGTCAGCCCATGAGCACAAAATCCCCCTGCATCAGCCTCTGCAAATTCGACGAAGACCTTTGCCTGGGCTGTGGACGCACCAAGCGCGAGATCAAATCCTGGAAAAAGATGGAAAAGTCCGAGAAACGCTCGGTGCTTGCGGAATCGGCCATGCGCCTGATCAAGCTCAAAGCAGCCGGCCGGCGGAAAAAGAAGTGAGCCTGAAGTTTTCGGCTAGCCTCTGATGCGCAACGTCTGTCATGGGCGTATGATTCGCGACCTTTTGGCGATCCATACCCGCCATCAGGCTTTCAGTATTCCGCCAGCGCGCCTTCTTTATTAACGCAAGAAGACGCCAGGCAACCGGGCCATGCTTTGTCGAGCATGGCCTGATCGACACACCGGGAGGTGCCCAGATGAGTGACAAAGACAAGCAGGACAGCCAGGAAATCGGCCCAGCAGGCGAAAAACTGCAGAAAGTACTGGCGCGCATCGGCGTCGGTTCTCGCCGTGACGTAGAGGCCTGGATCAGCCAGGGTCGCGTCAAGGTCAATGGCAAAGACGCAACCTTGGGTCAACGCGTCGACTTGCACGACGCCATTACCGTTGACGGTCGCGTTATCAAGCGTGAAGAAGCCGCTGAAACCGTCCGCCGCGTAATCATGTACAACAAGCCAGACGGTGAAATCTGTACCCGCGACGACCCTGAAGGTCGCCCGACGGTGTTTGATCGCCTGCCGCGCCCCAAAGAGGGCCGCTGGATCAACGTCGGTCGTCTGGACATCAACACCACCGGTTTGCTGATGTTCACCACCGATGGTGAGCTGGCCAACCGTTTGATGCACCCGTCGTTCGAAATGGACCGCGAATACGCGGTTCGCGTACGCGGCGAAGTCGACGACGACATGCTGTTGCGTTTGAAGAACGGCGTGATCCTCGAAGACGGTCCTGCCCGCTTCACCGACATCCAGATAGCGCCGGGCGGCGAAGGCTTCAACCACTGGTATCACTGCGTGGTCATGGAAGGGCGTAACCGTGAGGTTCGTCGTCTGTGGGAATCCCAAGGGCTGGTGGTCAGCCGCCTGAAGCGCGTGCGCTATGGCCCGGTGTTCCTCAATTCCGACCTGCCGATGGGCCGCTGGCGCGAAATGAGTCAGTACGAAGTCGACACCCTCAGCGCCGAAGTCGGCCTGACGCCTGTCGCCATGCCGCAGATGAACGCCAAGACCAAGGACAAGATGGAGCGCTTGCAGCGTCAGTCGTCGCGTCCTCTCGGTAAAGGCGAGCGAGTGCGTAATGTGCGTCCTGCCAAGGATGCAGCCGGTGCCGAACGTCCGGTGCGTGAACCACGTCCTGCTATCGGCAGCGATCGTCCGGTCCGCGAGCCGCGTCCAGCCATTGGCAGTGATCGTCCAGCTCGCGAACCGCGTGGCGAGGCGGGTGACCGTCCAGCGCGTGACCCGCGTTATGCCGTGGGCGAAAAGCGTCCTGCACGCGAGCCACGTGTGGCCGAAGGCGAACGCGTACGTCCGGCCGGCAAACCGCAGGAAGGCGGGCGCGGTCAACGCACCCCGCGTCCTCCGGTCGGTGGCCGCTCCGAAGGTCGTACCGACAGCAGCCGTGGCACGCCAGTGGCTGAGCGTCCAAGTGACATGAACAAGCGTCCCGCCAAGCCGAAGCCTTCGCGTCCGGGCATCAAGCTGGTCGATGACAAAACGCCGTCGGGCAAGCGTCGCGGACCTCCGGCAGGTTCCGGCCAACGCCCAGGGTTTGGTCGTCGCAAGCCTGAGTGATGTTTGCTTGAAGTAAAAAACGCCAGTCAGTGACTGGCGTTTTTTTTTTGCTGCAGCTTTGCGGGCAAGTCGGAACGTCGCCCGCTCATTGCATCAGAAGCACGGTGATATTTACGCGCTCGTCGCCAGATTGAACTGCCCGTCGAACACCACGCGCTTGTCCACGGCCAGAGTGCCACTGTTGAAAATCAGATCCAGATGATGACTGCCCTTGGCGCCGCCTCCCAGCCCAAGGTGCAGACCGCAATGGCGTTCCTCGAACCCGGCATTGCGCGCATACAACTGGGTTACCCCCCTCATTGGTGCCAATGCCCAATTCCTCGACTTTTCGGTTTGAGGGGTTGGCGTTCAGGTATTTGGTGAAGTCATGTTCTAGCCCCGGTACTTCGGTGGCGATGCGCGTGATGGTCGAATTCTCTATCCACAGTTCCAACGGTGTTTCGATGATCCCGTATTTGCGTGCAAACGGAATCGTGCTCAAGAACGTCCCGACAAACTTCACGTGGCCATTGATGGACTCACTGTGTGTCGCGATTTCTCCCGGCGCCAGATCGTAATTGCCCACGCCGTTGATGTTGGTCCACTTCTTCAATTCACGCAGCGGCACTTCAAAATAAGAGCCGCTCTTGTCACTGAAGCTAAGGGTTTGGCCTTGGTTCATGTTGTCGATCAGTGCGGCATTCAGCCCGGCAATTCGCTGCGGTGAAACACTAAAGGTATCGTAGAAATAGCGTCCATAATCCTTGAACAAAAGGGATTTTTTCCAGTGTTCCGACATGACTCCCTGCAGCGCGCGGATGAACGTCGGGCCTTCAGCGGTAGGGTTGGGCAGGGTCGAAGCATCGTAGAACAACACGTAAAGATCGGCCTGGGTGATGGCCGTGGCCAGCTGTTCGATGGGCGTTGTATCAAGGCCCAAGGCGGTGAAATGAAACGTGTCGCTGAGTGAAGCGGTTTCGATGATGTTGCCCACCATCGCGGTGTAGCTGTCGGTGTGGCCCAGCAGCACCTTGGGCTGCGGCAGACCCTCGACGGCCGGGTGATGGTGCAGGTAGTAGAGAAAGTGCTCGATGGCGCTAATCTGTTCCATTGATCCATTCCCTTGCGAAAACTGGAAACAAAAAAGGCAGACACGTTAGCCGCGCCTGCCCTCGGGTTGCCTTAGAACGGCCACATGGCCGTGCCGAATGGCACGACGGCATCGGCTTTCATCATCTCAACCGCAGCGTCGTGTGTCGGTGCTTCAAACCAGTCGTCCAGTTGCAGTTCTTCTTCCAGGGTTTGTTCTACAGATTGCATAGGGTAAATCTCCTGAGAATTACGTACTTGCCGAAAGCGACGGATCAATCGCAATGAGTGATTCGTCATGGAAGCACGCTGACCTTCGTGGTCAGCAAGCGATAGAAAAACTAGGTCAATCGTCCCGTGTCTGCAACGGCTTTTTCAGCGGCTGCGCACTGGCATTTCGCCCAAGATAGAAAAAATTCGAGGATTAACAACGGGCGTTCAGCGGCGATTTTTTTTAATTTTTTCTGACAGTTTTATGTCGGTCCACCCAAATCGAGTCCCGTTGCGATCACTGGCCTCTGACGGTTTTGGTGGGTTTGTCGGTGTTTTAAAAGGCTTTGAACTGACGTCTCAGACAGCTTTTCGGCGGGCAACTCGTCGCCTGAGCGGTGTACAATGCGCGTCGTTTTTTCTGTGATCACTGGACGTACCGACGTCAACCCGTTCGGGATTATCCACCCCGTTGCACTCCGCCACGTCATGAGCGTGTCGGGTTCGATTCCGTCGCAGAAAAAAACAAGGTGCCATTTTATGAGCGAGCATATGCCCCCTTCCGGTGAGTTGAAGCGTGGCCTGAAAAACCGTCACATCCAGCTGATTGCCCTTGGCGGGGCCATTGGTACGGGGTTGTTCCTGGGGTCGGCCGGCGTCCTCAAATCGGCGGGTCCGTCGATGATTCTGGGCTATGCGCTCTGCGGCTTCATCGCCTTCATGATCATGCGCCAGCTCGGTGAAATGATCGTCGAAGAGCCGGTGGCCGGGTCGTTCAGCCATTTCGCGCACAAGTACTGGGGCGGTTTCGCCGGGTTTCTGTCGGGCTGGAATTGCTGGGTGCTGTACATCCTGGTGGGCATGTCGGAACTGACTGCGGTTGGCAAGTACGTGCACTACTGGTGGCCGGAAATTCCGACCTGGGCGTCGGCCGCTGTGTTTTTCGTAATGATCAACGTCATCAACCTCGCCAACGTCAAAGTCTTCGGTGAGGCGGAGTTCTGGTTTGCGATCATTAAGGTCGTGGCCATCCTCGGGATGATTGCGCTCGGCAGTTACCTGCTGGTGAGTGGCGGCGGCGGTCCGCAGGCATCGATCACTAACCTCTGGGACCACGGCGGCTTTTTCCCCCATGGCATCAGCGGGCTGGTAATGGCGCTGGCGTTTATCATGTTTTCCTTCGGTGGCCTGGAGATGCTCGGTTTCACCGCTGCTGAGGCCGACCAGCCGAAAGTCATCATTCCCAAAGCGATCAATCAGGTTATTTACCGGATCCTGATTTTCTATATTGGGTCGCTGGTGGTGTTGCTGTCGTTGACCCCGTGGGACGCGCTGCTGGACACCCTCAATGCATCGGGCGACTCGTACAGCGGCAGCCCGTTCGTGCAGGTGTTCTCGATGCTGGGTAGCACCACCGCCGCGCATATCCTCAATTTCGTGGTCTTGACTGCGGCGCTGTCGGTCTATAACAGCGGCACGTATTGCAACGCGCGGATGCTGTTTGGCATGGCCGAGCAGGGCGATGCGCCCCAAGCGCTTGCGCGTGTCGACAGCCGTGGCGTGCCAGTGCGCGCGATCATGGTGTCGGCGGCGGTGACGGTAATTGCCGTGCTGCTCAACTACCTGATCCCGCAGAATGCGCTGGAACTGTTGATGTCACTGGTGGTGGCTACGCTGGTGATCAACTGGGCAATGATCAGTTACTCGCATCTGAAGTTTCGGCAGCACCTGAATCGCACGCATCAGGTGCCGCTGTTCAAGGCGCTGTGGTATCCGGTGGGAAATTACATCTGCCTGGCCTTTGTGGCGTTGATCCTGGTGATCATGCTGATGATCCCCGGGGTTCGTGTGTCGGTGTTCGCGATTCCGGTGTGGCTGCTGGTGATGTGGGGGTTCTTCATGCTCAAGACCAGACGCCTCGCCGCCAACCAGTCCATGGCGCAGCGCACCTCGATCATCAAGTGAGCCAGACGCCGCTGATCGACGGATAAAAATGGGTGGTTGAGGGTTGTGGTGGGAGGGAGCTTGCTGGCGAATTGGTCTTTTCGGCACACAGTCGGGTCCGATGTACCGGCCTGTCGCGAGCAAGCTCCCTCCCACAGTTTCAAGTTCCAGGCAGATATTGAGTTGTTAATTTCAGAGCGTCGTAAGTCCCCATGCTGATCATCTCCAACAACGTGCACCTGCCGGACGCTGAGGTCGAACTCACCGCGATTCGTGCACAGGGTGCGGGCGGTCAGAACGTCAACAAGGTGTCCAGCGCGATGCATCTGCGCTTCGACATCAACGCCTCGTCGTTGCCGCCGTTCTACAAGGAGCGGCTACTGGCCCTTCGCGACAGTCGCATCACCAGCGACGGCGTAATCATCATCAAGGCGCAGCAATACCGTACGCAGGAGCAGAACCGTGCCGATGCGTTGGAGCGTTTGAGTGAGCTGATCGTCAATGCGGGAAAGGTCGAGAAAAAGCGCCGCCCGACCAAGCCCACCCTGGGCTCCAAGACCCGCAGGCTGGAGTCGAAAACCAAGCGCGGGTCTATCAAGGCCGGGCGCGGCAAAGTCGACTTCTAACGCCGCTCGCGGGATCACGACCCCGCGAATGAATTCGCGGCTACAGATTGCAGCCTCCATCCAGAAATGTCCCGGTTCTGTAGGAGCCAACGTGTTGGCGAAGCGACGTCAAGGGTGAATCAGTGCATGGGCCGCGCCGGCTAGCCTCCGAGCCAGAATCAAAAGCCAGGCTTCACACCGCAACTTTCTCGTGGATCACTTTCGATTGTTTATAGAGATACACGCTCAGCCCCAGACCACTGAGCGCCGCCAGCGCCGCGAACAGAAAAATCGACGCAAAGCCAAAGCCTGCCGCCACAGCACCTGCCACGGGGCCGGTAATCCCCAGTGACAGATCGATGAACAGCGAGTAAGCCCCGACCGCTGCGCCACGGCTGGCCGCCGGCACGAGGTTCACGGCCTCGACCCCCAGCGCCGGAAACACCAGTGAGAAACCAAAGCCGGTCAACGCAGCGCCCGCCAGCGCCAAGTTAGGGTTGGGCGCCAGCCACAGCAGCAACAGCCCCAGCACTTCCACGGACAAGCAGACGATCGCCACACGAAAGCCGCCCAGGCGGTTGATCATGTTGCCGAACAGCAGCCGCGCGCCGATGAAGCAGGCACCGAACAGGCTCAGGCACAGCACGGCGTTGGGCCAGCTGTGGCTGGCGTAATACAAGGTGATGAAGGTTGCGATGGTGCCGAAGCCAATCGACCCCAGCGCCAGCCCGGTGCCGTGCGGCAACACCAGACCGAGCACATGCATGAAAGGCATGCGCTCGCCGTGGACGATAGGCGCGGCAGTTTTCTTCCAGGCCAGCGAGATGCCCAGACCTGCCAGCAGAATGATGCTGACCCCCATGCTCCACAGCCCCAGGCCGTTGACCAGAAACACACCCAGCGGCGCGCCAATCGCCAGTGCGCCATAACTGGCGATGCCGTTCCAGGAAATCACCTTGGCGGTGTTTTGCGAGCCAACCCGACCGATTCCCCAGCCAATCGAACCCGATCCCACCAGGCTTTCTGCGCTGCCCAACACCAGCCGCCCAATGAATAGACTGACCAGGCTCATCGTCGGCCAGCTTTCCAGTATGTCTGCCAGCAGCATGAACACGCCGCTGAGCCCGCAGCCGGCAAGACCAATGAGCACGGCCTTTTTGCTGCCGTGGTTGTCGATGATCCGGCTGGCGTAAGGGCGGCTCAGTAACGTAGCGAGGTACTGAACACTGATCACCAGACCCGCGGCGATGGCGCCGAAGCCAAGGTCCGTGTGGACATAGCCCGGCAGCACGGCAAGCGGGATGCCGATATTCAGGTAGCCGATGAACGTGAACAGGACAATCGAAACGACCTGCAGCGTGATCGCCATAGGGCGTTGTGTTTCGGCGCGTGAAGCGTCTGGCATGGTATCAATCCGGGATGACGACAAAGGGGTAAGGCGAGGGGTTGCGAGTTTAGCGTAGACGCTCAACGTGCATGTGATGCGTCCATCGTAGCGAGGGTTTCAAACGGATGGCAGGGCGAGACCTTACAGCAGCGAAACATATGACACTCAGCGGGATGGAGGCGGGAGTGGGCTTATCCACAGCGTTACTTTTTCAAAGATGCATCCACAGGTGCGACCAGCTGGGTGGTGACCAGCGCGGCCAGCGCGTTTTCCTGGGTACCAAAGCGAGCGAGCAGGGCGTTCTGTTTTTCGGGGCTAAGGCGTGTCCAGATGTCGATCATCTTTTCGGCGGTGCCGATCAGGGCCTGGGCTTGTGTTTCGGTGAAGTCAGTCATGGGAGGGGCCTCGAACATTTCAGCCCTTATGGAAATACACCTCGAAGACGCTCTTCCATAGGGGCTGAAAAAATCAACCGTTAGCGTCGGCGTGAGCCTCAGCGACGGTTTTTTGCTGTTTTGCCTGAATCAGTCTTGGCACCTGCTTTCATCTCGATCGGCTGACCGAGTTCCTGGCGGGCTGCAGCGCTTTGCTGGGGTGTGCTTGGGAAGGGGAAGTTTGGGATTTCATGCATCGTCGTCGCTCCTCACAAGTGTTGACTGCCCAATGGGCAGCACGTCTGAAAACGCAGGGTGAGGATACAGCACAAAAAATGACAAACAGACTTTTAATGTGACCCGTTTGTCATTTCACGCGGATGTTTCATGTCGTGGGAGGGAGCTTGCTCGCGGTGGGCCGTTACATCCGCCAGATTTTCTCCGGCTGGGTTATCGAATCGCGAGCAAGCTCCCTCCCACAGGTTCAGCGCCAATTCTAATATCTGTACTCAACAAACCGCTGCAATCGCCGCCGCCAGCGAGTCCAGCCGCGAGGCATCGATACCCGCGACGTTCGCGCGGCCGGCGTTGACCATGTACACGCTGTGTTCGTGGCGCAGACGTGCCACTTGATCATTATTCAGGCCCGTGTAGGAAAACATCCCGCGCTGCACACCGATGTGCGCAAAGCGTTCGCCCAGGCCCAGCGGCGTCAATGCCTCCACCAGGCCTTGGCGCAGTTGCGCGATGCGGCTGCGCATCTCTTCCACCTCGTCGGCCCACAATGACTTGAGCTCGGGATCACCCAGAATTTCGGCCACCACAGCGGCGCCATGATCCGGCGGGTTGGACCACAGGTTGCGCGCGGTCGCCGACAATTGGCTGCGCACGTCCGCCAGCTTTTCCGTGTTGTCCGTACACACGATCAGTGCGCCTGTGCGCTCGCGGTACAAGCCAAAATTCTTCGAGCACGAACTGGTGATCAACAGCTCCGGCAACTCATTGGCAAACAGACGGACAGCCCACGCGTCTTCTTCGAGCCCGTCGCCAAAACCCTGATAGGCGAAGTCGATGAGCGGCAGCAGGTTGCGTGCCTTGACGATCTTCAGCACTGCGCGCCAGTCGTCCTGGGACAAATCAAAGCCGGTCGGGTTGTGGCAGCACGCATGCAACAGCACCACGTCGCCTTCGGGAATCTGATTCAGGGTTTCCAGCATCGCGGCGACATTGAGCGTGTTGTCGCTGCCCACGTACGGGTAATGGCTGACCTTCAAACCCGCTGCGGCGTAGAGGGTCTCGTGAATGGGCCAGGTCGGCTCGCTGAGCCAGATGCCTTTGCCCGGCAAGCAATTACGGATGAAGTCCGCGCTCAGACGCAAGGCGCCTGTGCCGCCCGGCGTCTGCGTTGCGCCCACGCGTCTGTCGCGGATCAGCGGGGACTCGGGACCCATTACCAGATCACAGATCAGCGTGCCGAAACGTGGTTCGCCGTGACCACCGATGTAGGTCTTGGTGGGCTGCGAATCCACCAGTCGCTGCTCGGCCAGCTTGACCGCGCGCGGGATCGTCGTGAGGCCCTGTGCGTCCTTGTAAACGCCGACGCCCAGATCGAACTTGTTCGGGTTCGGGTCTTTGGCGTACGCCTGGATCAACCCTAGAATCGGATCATCGGGTACACGCACAATCTGTGAGAAATGCATTACTTGCGGCCCTCGGCGCCAGTGGCCACCTCGTCGGTCCGGGCGGCCATGATGAAATCGTTACGGTGCAGCCCTTTGATCGAGTGGCTCCACCAGGTGACGGTCACTTTGCCCCATTCGGTCAGCAGGCCGGGGTGATGACCTTCAGCTTCGGCAATTTCGCCGACCGCGTTGGTAAACGCCAGCGCAAATTTGAAATTCTTGAAGGCGAAGACTTTTTCCAGCTGCATCACGCTGTCGCGTACTTCTATGCTCCAGTCGGGAATCTGCTTGAGCAGCGCCGGCAGTTCGGCTTCGTTCACTTGCGGTGCGTCGGCTTTGCAGGCCTCGCAATGGGCTTGGTTAAGAGAGGTCATAACGTGGGTTCCTGATCAGGCCGCTTCGGGTTTAGGCGACTGCGGTTTAGGTGCAAAACGGGGCGCATGCAAACCAAGCGCCGTGGCTTGGGTGACCATGCCCATGATGTCTTCCTGTGCCAGGTCAAACAGACGCTTGAGGTCCGGCAACACGAAATAGACCGGCTGCAGAATGTCGATGCGGTAAGGCGTACGCATGGCTTCGACGGGATCGAACGTTTGATGCTCCGGCGTTTGCGACAGGCTGTACAGCGTTTCCTTGGGCGAGGACAAAATGCCCCCGCCGTAAATCTTCATGCCCTGTTCGGTATTCACCAGGCCGAACTCAATGGTCATCCAGTAAAGCCGAGCCAGATACACCCGTTGCTCCTTGCTGGCCGCCAGACCCAGCTTGCCATAGGTATGGGTAAATTCTGCAAACCAGGGGTTGGTCAGCAGCGGGCAATGGCCGAAGACTTCATGGAAAATGTCTGGCTCTTGCAGGTAGTCCAGTTCCTCGCGGCTGCGAATGAAGGTCGCCACCGGAAACTGTTTGTTTGCCAGCAGTTCAAAAAACGTTTGAAAGGGGATTAATGCAGGCACGCGGGCGACTTGCCAGCCGGTGGCGGCGTCCAGCACGCGGTTGATTTCGCCCAGTTGCGGAATGCGATCATGGGGCAAGCCGAGCTGCTCGACGCCATCCAGATATTCCTGGCAGGCGCGGCCTTCGATCACCCTCAACTGCCGGGTGATCAAGGTGTTCCACACCTCATGTTCGGCATCGGGGTAAGCAATAAACCCCTTTGAGTCGGGCTCCCGCGCCACGTATGGGCTGTGCTTCATGCTGCTCTCCTGAAGTGGGTTCTTCTCTTGTATAGAGCTGTGGAGCGTGCTGTTTCGGGAAACGCCCGGCGCAGCGAACCAGCGCTGCATGGGGCTATGACAACGGGCTATGAATAGCTCAGATCGACACTCAAAAACCGACAGATAAATTGCGCACTCTCCGTATGGGGCCTTATTTCGTAAAGATTTCTTTACGAAAAGCGCTCATGTCGACCACAGGCCTTCAGGCAGGCAGCTTTTTTGTCTTGCGCTGTAACGTATTCTTGACGATAAACTTCGTTGATCCCCAAAAAAGCCAGTTGGTTTGAAGGTTGGTGTTTGCATGCGAATCAAAGTCCACTGCCAAAACCGCATTGGCATCTTGCGCGACATCCTGGAGTTGCTGGTTTCGTATGGCGTGAACGTGTCTGGCGGCGAGGTCGGAGGCGAGCACGGCGATGCGATTTACCTGCGCTGCCCCAACCTGATCAACCTGCAATTCCAGGCGCTGGGGCCGAAGTTTGAGCTCATCCCCGGCGTATTCGGCGTCAAGCGTGTGGGATTGATGCCCAGCGAGCGCAGGCATATGGAGTTGAATGCGCTGCTTGGTGCGCTTGAATTCCCGGTGCTGTCCATCGACATGGCTGGATCCATCGTCGCCGCCAATCGCGCTGCGGCGCAGTTGCTCGGCGTGCGTGTGGATGAAGTGCCGGGCATTGCGCTGTCACGCTACGCGGAAGATTTCGATCTGCCGCAACTGGTGCGGGCCAACAAGTCGCGAATCAATGGGATGCGGGTCAAGGTGAAGGGCGATGTGTTCCTTGCCGACATCGCACCCCTTCAATCCGAGCACGATGACAGCGAAGCCATGGCGGGTGCGGTGCTCACTCTGCACCGCGCAGACCGCGTCGGTGAGCAGATCTACAACGTGCGCAAGCAGGAGCTTCGCGGTTTCGACAGCATCTTCCAAAGCTCCAGGGTGATGGCGGCCGTCGTGCGCGAAGCCCGCCGCATGGCGCCACTGGATGCGCCGTTGCTGATCGAAGGCGAAACCGGCACGGGGAAGGAGCTGCTGGCACGCGCCTGCCACCTGGCCAGTCCTCGCGGGCAGTCGCCGATGATGGCGCTCAACTGTGCCGGGCTTTCGGAATCCATGGCTGAGACGGAGCTGTTCGGTTACGGCCCCGGCGCATTCGAAGGGGCGCGGGCCGAGGGCAAGCTGGGGCTTTTGGAGCTGACAGTTGGCGGGACGCTGTTCATCGACGGCGTCGAGGACATGAGTACGCGCTTGCAAGGCAGGCTGCTGCGTTTTTTGCAGGAGGGATGCTTTCGGCGAGTGGGCAGCGACGAAGAAGTCTCACTCGATGTGCGGGTGATTTGCGCCACGCAGGTCGATCTGTCGGAGTTATGCGCGTGCGGGGTATTTCGTCAGGACCTGTATCACCGGCTCAACGTGTTGTCGTTGCATATACCGCCGTTGCGTGAATGCCTCGACGGCCTTGCGCCGCTGGTGGATCAATTCATTGACCAGGCCAGTCGCCAGATTGGTTGCCCGCTGCCGAAAATCGCCGCCGCTGCACTGGACCGTCTGCGCCACTACCATTGGCCAGGCAATGTCAGGCAGCTGGAGAATGTTCTGTTTCAGGCGGTTTCGTTATGCGAAAGCAGTGTCATTGGCGCGCAACACATTCGTTTTCCTGACGCTGCGGAGCGTCAACCATTGGGGGGCTTTTCGCTGGATGGCAGCCTGGAAGACATTGTCGGGCGATTTGAAAAAGCGGTGCTTGAGCAACTCCATTCAGAGCACCCGAGCAGCCGCTTGCTGGGCAAAAGATTAGGGGTTTCCCATACTACGATCGCCAATAAGTTGCGCCAATATGATGTGGGTAAATAAGAATCGGCGCTTATATATAAATGGCAGTTTCCAATTTAAATCAGTTCACAGGTTATCACTGAGCCGTTGACTCATGCAGTGCAATGTCTGTGACTGACACCGGTCATCAGCCGTTGCTGCAGCCGTTGCCCATGACTTGATATTCCATGACGTGGCGCTGGCCTTCGGAGTCTTCGTAGGTCATGTGCTGCGGCACGACGCGGCAGACGTTGGGGACCTGATCGGTGGAGATGACTTTGGCGATGTCCAGGTGCGTCGCATAAGTGTATTGCTCAACGGCGGGCGCTCGGTGCTGCGACTGCTGCGCGGCGATTTTCGCGTTTGATTCTTCCGCCATCGCCAGCGTACTGAAACCACAAAGAGCCATGACTACCAGTGCAGCTTTCATTACAGGTTATCTCCAGATTCATAATCGATGACTGCGTCGCAGAAAATCTGCTCGGCAGGATGCGCAACCGGCTTTCAGCAGGCTGTGTGGAACGTGGTTCGTAGCAGTTAAGTTGTTTGATCGACAGACCTGTGTGGGGGCTGTTAGTTATCGATCGTTTGCCGTGTTGGCGAGAGCGATTCTAGGCTTATTGCCTGAATTCATATACAAACCGTTCTGATAAAGACTATTGAGCAAATCCGCAACAATCGTTAACGCCGAAGATTTTGCAGTCGGGAATCTAACGCTTTGGTCGTAGTCCCACTCTTTATCAGTGCTCTGGCTGGAGGGTTCAAGCGCCGCCGGGGCCTGGGCTTGCGAACGGTAAGACCATCGTCGAATGGCCTTTGTAGCCTGTGCCGGATACAACAGGGTCATAAAACAACAACATATCCACCGAGGTAAGAAAGATGAGTGCGGCTTCCCTTTACCCCGTCCGCCCCGAAGTGGCAGCGAACACGCTCACTGACGAAGCGACCTACAAGGCCATGTACCAGCAGTCGGTGGTCAATCCCGATGGTTTCTGGCGTGAGCAGGCCAAGCGTCTGGATTGGATCAAGCCTTTCACCACCGTCAAACAGACCTCATTCGACGATCACCGCGTTGACATCAAGTGGTTCGCCGATGGCACGTTGAACGTGTCTTATAACTGCCTCGACCGTCATCTGGCCGAGCGCGGAGACCAGATCGCAATCATCTGGGAAGGCGACGATCCTTCCGAGAGCCGCAACATTACCTACCGCGAACTGCATGAAGAAGTCTGCAAGTTCGCCAATGCCTTGCGCGGTCAGGATGTGCACCGCGGCGACGTTGTAACCCTCTATATGCCGATGATTCCTGAAGCCGTGGTTGCCATGTTGGCCTGCGCGCGAATTGGTGCGATTCACTCGGTGGTCTTCGGTGGTTTCTCACCAGAAGCCCTTGCGGGCCGGATCATTGACTGCAAATCCAAGGTCGTGATTACCGCTGATGAAGGCTTGCGTGGCGGCAAGAAAACCGCGATGAAAGCCAACGTCGACCGCGCATTGACCAACCCTGAAACCGCCAGCGTGCAGAAGGTGATTGTCTGCAAGCGCACGGGTGGCGACATCGAGTGGAACCGCCATCGCGACATTTGGTATCACTCGTTGCTGGAAGTGGCGTCGAGCACCTGCGCACCGAAAGAGATGGGCGCTGAAGAGTCGCTGTTCATTCTTTACACCTCAGGCTCCACCGGCAAACCCAAAGGCGTACTGCACACCACCGCTGGCTACCTGTTGTACGCCGCGCTGACCCACGAGCGCGTGTTCGACTACAAGCCGGGCGAAGTTTACTGGTGCACGGCTGACGTGGGCTGGGTCACCGGTCACAGCTACATCGTCTACGGCCCGCTGGCCAATGGCGCGACCACGCTGCTGTTTGAAGGCATCCCGAACTATCCGGACATCACCCGTCTTTCCAAGATCGTCGACAAGCACAACGTCAATATCCTCTACACCGCACCGACCGCTATCCGCGCAATGATGGCCGAAGGCACCAAATCGGTCGAAGGCGCAGATGGTTCAAGCCTGCGTCTGCTGGGTTCGGTGGGTGAGCCGATCAACCCGGAAGCCTGGAACTGGTACTACAACACCATCGGCAAGAAGAACTGCCCGATTGTCGATACGTGGTGGCAGACCGAAACCGGCGGCATCCTGATCAGCCCGCTGCCCGGCGCAACGGCCCTGAAGCCTGGTTCTGCAACGCGTCCGTTCTTCGGCGTGATTCCGGCGCTGGTGGATAATCTGGGCAACCTGATCGAAGGCGCAGCCGAAGGCAATCTGGTGATCCTCGACTCCTGGCCAGGTCAGTCGCGCACGCTGTATGGCGATCACGATCGCTTCGTCGATACCTATTTCAAGACCTTCCGTGGCATGTATTTCACCGGTGATGGCGCGCGTCGTGACGAGGATGGCTACTTCTGGATCACCGGCCGTGTGGACGATGTGCTGAATGTGTCCGGGCATCGCATGGGCACGGCGGAAATCGAGAGCGCGATGGTTGCGCACCCGAAAGTCGCCGAAGCAGCTGTTGTGGGCGTGCCGCATGACCTGAAAGGGCAGGGCATTTACGTGTACGTCACGCTCAACGGCGGCGAAGTGCCGGACGAAGCGTTGCGCATCGAGCTGCGTAACTGGGTGCGCAAGGAGATTGGCCCGATTGCCTCGCCAGACTTTATTCAGTGGGCGCCGGGCCTGCCGAAAACCCGCTCGGGCAAGATCATGCGCCGCATCCTGCGCAAGATCGCGACCGGCGAGTATGACGCGCTGGGTGACATCTCCACCCTGGCCGATCCAGGCGTGGTTGCGCATCTGATCGAAACCCACAAGACCATGAACGTCGCCTGATCCGCTAAGTAACAGACGCATAAACGCCCCGCCCGGTGAACGCCTGGCGGAGCGTTTTTGTTTCAAGTTCGACATCGAAAGAAGTGTCCTACCAGTTTTTCCTAAATGCCGGACATCCTTTGAGTGCTGCAGCTTGCTTCGGCTTTGATTCGATTTCCCCATCATTGCGGCCCTGATTCTCATCTATGGCCCGCAGTGATTAACGCATATGAATAACCTCAAGCTGATGCCCGTCCTGACAGTGATGGGCGTCCTCATGCTCATGCCTCATACCGCTCAAGCCCAGTGCATCATTTTCTGTGGTTTCAATACTGAGGAGCCGCTCGAATCGACGCAAGTCACTGGCCTGTACCTCTGGGTCACCTCGGCCACCACTGTCGGAACCTCTCAAGGCTCAACGGAAAGCACCAAAAAAACTTTCACCGCGAGAGAAAAGGAATCTGCCCGTTACTACATTGCCAGCGACGGTGCCATCGAGGACGTGCACTTCACTTCAGCCATGAGTCGGCTCAATGAGGAGGCACCCAACACCGGGTTGAGCAAAGTGGACGTAGCCATGTTGATCAGCCGCCAAAGTGACTAGCGCGGAGCTTCAAACCCTGTAGGAGCGAACTTGTTCGCGAGAGCGCCGTATCAGATACATCGCACAAACCCCTCCCTCCCACCATGCCGGCATGCGATCCGAAGCGTACCGAACGAGATATATATCGACTTGTTACCGCACACCCACCCACGGGTAACTGTCCGCGCTGACATGGGGCAAACCACCTCATTCAGGTCACCACTCGGCGCATTTTCTCTGATTCAGCAAAGCTAAAAACACGCTGCTCTTGCCGGATTAGAAGGCTTTGCCAATAATGGGCGCGCTATTTGCTTCGTAGATGGGTTTAACTTCAAATCCCGCTCCATGAAATGTACGGGCTGTCAATTAGGCTGAATGGCTTTCTCGGTGCTTCTGTAACTAGTTGTCGCATTGAAGAAATATCGACTTAAGGCCTGCCGCTAAAATGCCGTTCACTCGCCGAAGGGCATATTGGGCAAAGCTCGATAGCACCTCGCGTCGCATCACTGATCTTTCCTTCTGCATATTGAGCGTCTCGCTCACTTTGCCATTTGTCGCGCTCTACCGATGGAGTCTCACCCATGAAAAAGCTCATGCTTCTTGGCGCACTGGCGCTGTCCGTTTTGGCGCACCCGGTATTTGCTGATGAAAAGCCGCTCAAAATCGGCATCGAAGCAGCGTACCCTCCGTTTGCCTCGAAGGCGCCGGATGGCAGCATCGTCGGCTTTGACTACGACATCGGCAACGCGCTGTGCGAAGAGATGAAAGTCAAATGCACCTGGGTCGAGCAAGAGTTCGACGGCCTTATCCCGGCCCTTAAAGTGCGCAAGATCGACGCGATCCTGTCGTCGATGTCCATTACCGAAGACCGCAAGAAATCAGTCGACTTCAGCAACCGTTACTACCTCACTCCAGCGCGTCTGGTGATGAAGCAGGGCTTCGTTGTCAGCGAAGGCATGGCAGAACTCAAAGGCAAGAACATCGGCGTGCAGCGCGGTTCGATCCACGAACGTTTCGCCAAGGAAGTCCTCGCTCCGCTGGGCGCAGAAATCAAGCCTTACAGCTCGCAGAATGAAATCTACCTGGACATCGCTGCGGGTCGTCTTGATGGCACCCTGGCCGACGCTACCCTGCTGCAGGACGGTTTCCTCAACACTGATTCGGGCAAGGGCTACGCTTTCACAGGTCCTGCGTTTACCGACGTCAAATACTTCGGTGACGGTGTAGGCATCGCAGTGCGCAAAGGCGACAAAGCCAATCTGGATCGGATCAACGCGGCCATTGCTGCCATCCGCGCAAATGGCAAGTACAAGGCCATCCAGGACAAATACTTCAACTTCGACATCTACGGCCAGTAAGTCCTGCCCGGTCAATGGCGCAAACAGCCAGGTTTGAAACCGACTGATTGCGCCATTTTCTTTTTTACGCCAGAGGGCCAAACAACATGTTGAAAGGCTACGGGGCCGTCATCCTCGACGGTGCATGGCTGACCCTACAGCTCGCCTTGTCGTCCATGGCGCTGGCCATCGTCCTCGGCTTGATCGGTGTGTCGTTGCGGCTGTCGCCGGTGCGCTGGCTGGCGTGGCTGGGCGACCTCTATTCAACCGTCATTCGCGGCATTCCCGATCTGGTGCTGATCCTGCTGATTTTCTACGGCGGCCAGGACCTGCTCAACCGCGTTGCGCCGTTGCTCGGTTATGACGATTACATTGACCTGAATCCTCTGGCGGCGGGTGTCTGCACGCTGGGTTTCATCTTTGGTGCTTACCTCTCCGAAACCTTTCGCGGCGCCTTCATGGCGATCCCCAAGGGCCAGGCCGAAGCCGGTATGGCGTATGGCATGAGCAGCGGTCGGGTGTTTTTCCGCATCCTCGTCCCGCAAATGATTCGTCTGGCGATCCCCGGTTTCACCAATAACTGGCTGGTATTGACCAAAGCCACCGCGCTGATTTCCGTGGTCGGTCTGCAAGACATGATGTTCAAGGCCAAGCAGGCGGCAGACGCCACCCGCGAACCCTTCACCTTTTTCCTCGCAGTGGCGGCGATGTACCTGGTCATCACCAGCGTTTCATTACTGGCGCTGCGTTTCCTCGAAAAACGCTACTCGGTAGGCGTCAGGGCGGCAGACCTATGATCTTCGACTACAACACGGTCTGGGAAAACCTGCCGCTGTACTTCGGCGGCCTGCTGATCACCCTGAAGCTGCTGTCGATTTCCCTGTTTTTCGGCCTGTTGGCGGCACTGCCGCTGGGCTTGATGCGCGTCTCGAAAGTGCGTTGGGTCAACGTCAGCGCCTGGTTGTACACCTACGTCATTCGCGGCACGCCAATGCTCGTGCAGCTGTTTTTGATCTACTACGGTCTGGCCCAGTTTCAGGCAGTGCGCGAAAGCTTCCTCTGGCCCTGGCTGTCCAGCGCCACCTTTTGTGCATGCCTGGCGTTTGCCATCAACACCAGCGCCTACACCGCTGAAATCATCGCGGGCAGCCTGAAAGCCACACCGGCCGGCGAGATCGAAGCCGCCAAGGCGATGGGCATGTCCCGGGCCAAAATGTACCGTCGTATTCTGCTGCCATCGGCCCTGCGCCGGGCGCTGCCGCAATACAGCAACGAAGTCATCATGATGTTGCAGACCACCAGTCTGGCGTCCATCGTGACGCTGATCGACATCACTGGCGCGGCCCGTACGGTCAACGCCCAGTTCTATCTGCCTTTCGAGGCGTATATCACCGCAGGTGTTTTCTACCTGTGCCTGACCTTCATTCTGGTCCGACTGTTCAAGCTGGCGGAGCGTCGCTGGCTGAGCTATCTCGCGCCGAGGAAGCACTGATATGCAACGCATCGACCATGTCCTGCCGTGGAGCACCCTCGGCACCGAACGCAAACTGAGCGTATTTCGTTTTGGCAAAGGCGAGCGCAAGGCCTACATCCAGGCCAGCCTGCACGCCGACGAACTGCCCGGTATGCGCACCGCCTGGGAACTGAAAAAACGCCTGAACGAGCTCGAAGAACAGGGCCTGCTCAACGGCGTTGTCGAGCTGGTGCCGGTCGCCAACCCGATCGGCCTCGGGCAGCTGCTGCAAGGGGCGCATCAGGGGCGTTTCGAGTTCGGCAGTGGCAAGAACTTCAATCGTGATTTCACCGAGCTGAGCGAGCCGGTCAGCGAGTTGCTTGCGGACCAGTTGGGTGATGACCCGCGCGCCAACATTCGTCTGATTCGTCAGGCCATGGCGTCCGTGCTGGAGCAGTTGCCGCCCGCTCAAAGCGAGTTGCAGGGCTTGCAGCGTTTATTGCTGAGCCATGCCTGCACCGCCGACATCGTCCTCGACCTGCATTGCGATGCCGACGCCGCGCTGCACATGTATGCACTGCCTCAGCATTGGCCGCAGTGGCGTTCGCTGGCGGCGCACCTGGACGTACGCGTCGGGCTGTTGGCGGAAGATTCGGGCGGCAGCTCGTTCGACGAAGCCTGTTCGCTGCCGTGGTTGCGCCTGTCCCGGCGCTTTCCAGAGGCGCAGATTCCGCTTGGGTGTCTGGCTACAACGATCGAGCTGGGCGGCCAGGCCGACACCGGAAGGCTGGAAGCCGAGGCCCACGCTGAGGGCATTCTGGCGTTCCTGGCCGAGCAAGGCCTGATCGGCGGCGACTGGCCAAAGCCCGAAGCCGAAGCCTGTGAAGGCATGCCGTTCGAGGGCACCGAGTTGCTCTACGCCCCGCACGCGGGCGTGGTGACGTTCTTGCGACAGGCCGGTGACTGGGTCGAAACCGGTGAGCCGTTGTTCGAGGTCATCGACCCCCTGTCGGACAAGGCGACCACTGTCTGCGCTGGCACACAAGGCGTTTTGTTCGCCATCGAGCGCTTGCGTTACGCGCAGCCCGGTTTCTGGATGGCCAAAGTGGCAGGGCGAATCGCGCTGCGTCACGGGCGCTTGCTCAGCGACTGAGGTTCCTCGCGAACCGAACGCTGGTGACTGATAACTAAAAGCTGAACGCTGAAAAACGACAGCTGTGAGAACCGAAAGCATGAACAAACTGGAAATCCAGGACCTGCACAAACGCTACGGCAGCCATGAAGTGCTCAAGGGCGTTTCGCTGACCGCCAAGGCAGGCGATGTGATCAGCATCATCGGCTCCAGCGGTTCGGGCAAAAGCACTTTTCTGCGCTGCATCAACTTGCTGGAACAGCCCCATGCCGGCCGGATCCTGCTGAACAATGAAGAGCTCAAACTGGTTGCGAACAAAGACGGCAGCTTGAAAGCCGCCGACCCCAACCAGTTGCAGCGCATGCGTTCGCGACTGTCGATGGTGTTTCAGCATTTCAACCTGTGGTCGCACATGACCGCGCTGGAAAACGTCATCGAGGCGCCGATTCACGTTCTTGGCCTTTCGAAAAAAGAAGCGCTTGAGAAGGCCGAACATTACCTGGCCAAGGTCGGTGTTTCGCATCGTAAAGACGCTTATCCGGGGCATATGTCCGGCGGCGAGCAACAGCGTGTGGCGATTGCCCGTGCGCTGGCGATGGAACCCGAAGTCATGCTGTTCGATGAGCCCACCTCAGCGCTGGACCCGGAGCTGGTGGGCGATGTGCTCAAAGTCATGCAGGCGCTGGCTCAGGAAGGCCGGACCATGGTGGTGGTCACCCACGAAATGGGCTTCGCCCGCGAAGTGTCGAATCAACTGATTTTCCTGCACAAAGGTGTGGTCGAAGAGCAGGGCGACCCGCGTGAAGTGCTGGTCAATCCGAAATCGGAGCGTTTGCAGGGGTTTTTGTCGGGCAGTCTGAAATAGCGACCGGCGATGCCTTTTGCGTTGGAACAGGTCATGCTGCGTCGGCATTTTGCGGGCGGCCTGACCTGGTTGAACCCGTTTATTTTCAAGCGCACCGTTGCTTGACCCACTCTTGCGACACGTTTCGGACTTCACGCCATGACTGCCCATCGAATAGGTTTTCTCATCTGGCCCAGCACCAAAGCCCTGACTTTGGCGCTGGCCGAGGAAGCCTTGCGCGTTGCCCAGCGGGTTCATCCTGAGGTCGTGTACGAGTTGTCTTTCCTGCAGGCCGAGCCACCGCTGGACGGCGCCGCCTGGCAACTGCCGGGTGAGGCGTGGTCCGGGCGCCTTGAAGGCTGTCAGAAGTTATTCCTGCTGGCCGATGAGCCGCCGGCGCCGATGTCTTCTGCGCTGAGTGGCGCGCTCAAGCAGTTGGTGCGCTCGGGTTGCGTGATTGGTGGTTTGTCGGCGGGCGTTTATCCGCTGGCGCAACTGGGGCTGCTTGACGGTTATCGCGCTGCGGTGCATTGGCGCTGGCAGGATGATTTTGCCGAGCGCTTTCCGAAAGTCATCGCGACCAGCCATTTGTTCGACTGGGATCGGGATCGCCTGACTGCCTGCGGCGGGATGTCGGTGCTCGATTTGCTATTGGCGGTGCTGGCTCGCGATCACGGCGCTGAGCTGGCGGGCGCGGTATCGGAAGAGTTGGTGGTGGAACGCATTCGTGAGGGCGGCGAGCGTCAGCGCATCCCGCTGCAAAACCGTCTCGGTTCAAGCCATCCCAAGCTCACCCAAGCGGTGTTGCTGATGGAAGCCAACATCGAGGAGCCGCTGACCACCGACGAGATCGCCCAGCACGTGTGCGTGTCCCGTCGTCAGCTGGAGCGCATCTTCAAGCAGTACCTCAATCGCGTGCCGAGCCAGTATTACCTGGAGCTGCGCCTGAACAAGGCGCGGCAGATGCTGATGCAGACCAGCAAATCGATTATCCAGATCGGCTTGTCGTGCGGGTTCTCATCCGGCCCGCACTTCTCCAGCGCGTACCGCAACTTCTTTGGCGCCACCCCGCGCGAAGACCGTAATCACCGCCGCAGCAGCAGCCCGTTCGAGTTATCCCAAGCCCCCGCCGAGCGCGGGTGAGCGGGGCGTAGCGATCAACGTATGAGCGCGCTTGCCCGCGAAGGCGTCGGTTCATCACGTGCATCTTTATCGTCTGATCAATCTTTCGCGGGCAAGCGCGCTCCTGCAACAGCCCTCCAGCGTTTAAACTGCGCCATTGCGACGCAATTTGTCGCATTGCTGAAAGCCGCTGAAAAAGCCGGGTTGGCGCTATAAGAAGTTGTCGCTTGGCGGCAAGGCCCGGCTTAAAACTGTCCCTACAATCCTTTCATCGCTCGCCAGTTCCAGGCAGGCGTTCCTCTTCAGGAGACTCCGATGTCCGTTGAGCAAGCCCCGGTGCAACGCGCCGATTTCGACCAGGTGATGGTGCCCAACTATGCCCCGGCCGCTTTCATTCCCGTGCGCGGCTCGGGTTCGCGGGTGTGGGATCAGTCGGGTCGCGAACTGGTCGATTTCTCCGGTGGTATCGCCGTCAACGTGCTGGGTCACGCGCACCCGGCGCTGGTCAACGCCCTGACCGAACAAGGCAACAAGCTGTGGCACGTGTCCAACGTCTTCACCAACGAGCCTGCGCTGCAACTGGCACGCAAGCTGGTGGATTCGACGTTTGCCGATCGGGTGTTCTTTTGCAACTCCGGTGCCGAAGCCAACGAAGCCGCGTTCAAGCTGGCGCGTCGCGTCGCTCACGACCTTTACGGCACTGAAAAATACGAAATCGTCGCCGCGCTCAACAGCTTTCACGGCCGGACGCTGTTTACGGTCAGCGTCGGTGGCCAGCCGAAATACTCCGACGGTTTCGGCCCGAAAATCACGGGTATTTCCCACGTTCCCTATAACGACCTCGACGCCCTGAAGGCCGCTGTCACCGACAAGACGTGCGCGGTGGTCCTTGAGCCGATTCAAGGCGAAGGCGGCGTGTTACCCGCCGAGTTGTCTTACCTGCAAGGCGCACGCGAGCTGTGCGATCAACACAACGCGCTGCTGGTCTTCGACGAAGTGCAGAGCGGCATGGGCCGCAGCGGCCACTTGTTCGCCTACATGCATTACGGCGTGACCCCAGACATCCTTTCCAGCGCGAAAAGTATCGGCGGCGGTTTCCCGATGGCGGCGATGCTGACCACTGAAAAGCTGGCCAAGCACCTGTCGGTCGGCGTTCACGGCACCACGTACGGCGGCAATCCGCTGGCCTGTGCGGTCGGTAACGCAGTGATGGATGTGGTCAACACCCCTGAGGTGCTGGCGGGCGTCAAAGCCAAGCATCAGCAATTCAAAACCCGCCTGGAACACATTGGCGAGCAATACGGCATCTTCACGCAGGTCCGTGGCCTGGGCTTGCTGATAGGTTGCGTGTTGAGCGATGCCTGGAAAGGCCGCGCCAAGGACGTCTTTAACGCCGCCGAGCATGAAGGCGTGATGGTGCTCCAAGCCGGTCCTGACGTGATTCGTTTCGCGCCGAGCCTGGTGGTCGAAGACGCTGACATCGAAGAGGGCCTGAACCGCTTCGAGCGTGCGATTGCGAAGCTGACTGCGGCATAACCGGCGACAAATAACCTGTAGGAGCGCGCTTGCCCGCGATAGCGGTGTGTCAGTCGATATGTTCATCACCGACTGATCGCAATCGCGGGCAAGCGCTCTCCTACAGCGATCAGTGTCATGACTGATCATTTTTTCTTGCCGTTCAGTCGGCCCGATTTTTTCTCAAGGAGTGACACCATGCTGGTGATGCGCCCCGCGCAAATGGCTGATCTGGCCGAGGTCCAACGCCTCGCTGCCGACAGCCCGATTGGTGTCACGTCCCTGCCGGATGACGCTGGCCGTTTGAGCGACAAGATTGCCGCCTCGGAAGCGTCGTTTGCGGCCGAAGTCAGTTTCAACGGCGAAGAAACCTATTTTTTCGTGCTCGAAGACCTGGAAACCAGCCAACTGGTGGGCTGTTCCGGGATCGTTGCTTCGGCCGGCTATTCCGAGCCGTTCTACAGCTTTCGCAACGAAACCTTCGTGCATGCCTCGCGTGAGTTGAAAATCCACAACAAGATCCACGTCCTTTCGCAGTGCCACGACCTCACCGGCAACAGCTTGTTGACCAGCTTTTATGTGGTGCGTGATCTGGTGGGCACCAGCTGGTCGGAACTCAATTCCCGGGGCCGCTTGCTGTTCGTCGCCAGCCACCCGGAGCGCTTTGCCGATTCGGTGGTGACCGAGATTGTCGGTTACAGCGATGAAAACGGTGATTCTCCTTTCTGGGACGCCATCGGCCGCAACTTCTTCGACCTCAACTACGCCGAGGCCGAACGCATCTGTGGTCTGAAAAGCCGGACATTCCTCGCCGAACTGATGCCGCATTACCCGATCTATGTGCCGCTGCTGCCCGACACCGCGCAAGAGGCCATGGGTCAGGTGCACCCGCGTGCTCAGATCACATTCGACATCCTCATGCGTGAAGGTTTTGAAACCGATCACTACATCGACATCTTCGACGGTGGCCCGACGCTGCATGCGCGGGTGTCGGGGATTCGCTCGATTTCCCAGAGCCGCGTGGTGCCGGTCAGGCTCGACATGGTCAACAGCGGCGATGCGGTCAAGGGCGGACGGCCGTATCTGGTCGCCAACGGTCAGTTGCAGGACTACCGCGCAGTGATGCTGGAACTCGACTGGGTGCCGGGCAAGCCGGTCACGCTGAGTGTTGCGGCGGCTGAAGCGTTGGGCGTGGGTGAAGGCGCCAGCGTGCGCATCGTCGCGGTTTGACAGGTGGGTGTGCGTTGGCGGCGGCTGATTGATTCGGCCCCGGCAATGGATTGCAGGTTAGCGAGTTTCGCCGGTTTCCCAAGGAAGCCGGTTTGAGGAGAAAGCATGATCGTTCGTCCCGTACGCAGCAGTGACCTGACGGCGCTGATCGAGTTGGCGCGCAGCACAGGCCCCGGCCTTACCACTTTGCCAGCCAATGAAGAACGTCTGGCGCATCGGGTGGGTTGGGCCGAGAAGACCTTCCGTGGCGAGGCTGGCCGTGGCGATGCGGATTACCTGTTCGTGCTCGAAGACGACAACGAACGCGTGGTCGGTATTTCGGCCATTGCCGGCGCTGTCGGGCTGCGCGAGCCCTGGTACAACTACCGCGTTGGCCTGACTGTCAGTGCCTCTCAAGAGCTGAACATTTATCGCGAGATCCCGACACTGTTTCTCGCCAACGACCTGACCGGCAACTCCGAGCTGTGCTCGCTGTTTCTGCGTGAAGACGCGCGCACCGGCCACAATGGCCGTTTGCTGTCCAAGGCGCGGATGCTGTTCATCGCTGAATTCCCGGAGCTGTTTGGCAACAAGATCATTGCCGAAATGCGCGGCATGTCCGACGAACACGGGCATTCACCGTTCTGGGAGAGCCTGGGGCGGCATTTTTTCAAGATGGAGTTCAGCCAGGCAGATTACCTGACGGGCGTTGGCAACAAGGCGTTCATTGCCGAACTGATGCCGAAGTTTCCGCTGTACACCTGCTTCTTGTCTGAAGCTGCGCGCAACATCATCGGTCGCGTGCACCCCAGCACCGAGCCTGCGCTGAGCATGCTTAAAGCTGAGGGGTTCAGTTATCAGGGTTACGTCGATATTTTCGACGCGGGCCCGGCCATTGAGTGCGAAACCAGCAAGATCCGCGCGGTCCGAGACAGTCAGCCGCTGGTGTTGGCCGTCGGTACGCCAGGTGACGACGCCACGCCGTTCCTGATTCATAACCGCAAACGTGAAGACTGCCGCGTTACCGCTGCGCCGGCGCGCTTCGCTGCTGGCACGCTGGTGGTCGATCCGCAGACTGCAAAACGCCTGCGCCTGAGTGCCGGCGATCACGTACGCGCCGTTCCATTGTCTCCGGCTCGGGAGGGTATTTGATGAGCACGCTGTTTATCGCAGGCCAATGGCACGCCGGGCGGGGCGAGGCGTTTGAATCGCTGAACCCGGTCAGTCAGCAGGTCGTGTGGTCCGGGCAGGGCGCAACCGCATCTCAGGTAGACGCCGCCGTAAACGCTGCGCGTCAGGCGTTTCCCGAGTGGGCGATGCGCTCACTCGAAGAGCGCATTGGCGTGCTGGAAACCTTCGCCGTCACCCTGAAGGATCATGCCGACGAACTCGCACGCTGCATTGGCGAGGAGACCGGAAAACCGCTGTGGGAGTCCGCCACCGAAGTGACCAGCATGGTCAATAAGGTCGCGATTTCCATTCAGAGCTACCGCGAGCGTACGGGCGAAAAGAGTGGCCAGCTGGGCGACGCCACCGCCGTGTTGCGCCACAAGCCGCACGGCGTGGTCGCGGTATTCGGTCCGTATAACTTTCCCGGGCACTTGCCGAACGGGCACATCGTTCCGGCGCTGCTTGCCGGTAACACCGTGGTGTTCAAGCCCAGCGAGCTGACGCCGAAAGTCGCCGAGCTGACGGTGAAATGCTGGATCGAAGCGGGCCTCCCGTCAGGCGTGCTCAACCTGCTGCAAGGCGCACGTGAGACGGGCATCGCGCTGGCGGCCAATGCTGGCATCGACGGTTTGTTCTTTACCGGGTCGAGTCGTACTGGCAATTCGCTGCATCAACAATTCGCCGGGCGCCCGGACAAAATTCTCGCGTTGGAGATGGGCGGTAATAATCCCTTGATCGTCGATCAGGTACAGGACGTCGATGCGGCGGTTTATACGGTGATCCAGTCGGCGTTCATTTCGGCCGGCCAGCGCTGCACGTGCGCGCGTCGTCTGTTGGTGCCGGAAGGCGCGTGGGGTGATGCGTTCATGGCGCGGCTGGTTGAGGTCACCGCGACGATTCAGGTCGGGGCTTTCGATCAGCAACCGGCGCCGTTCATGGGTTCGGTGATTTCCCTGGGCGCGGCGCGTGGGTTGCTGGATGCGCAGGAGCAATTGCTGGCGAGCGGCGCGGTAGCGCTGCTGGAAATGACCCAGCCGCAGGCGCAGTCCGCGTTGCTCACGCCGGGCATCCTTGATGTCAGCGACGTCAGTGACCGCCCTGACGAAGAGCTCTTCGGGCCCTTGTTGCAGGTTATCCGCTACGCTGATTTCGACGCTGCCATCGCCGAGGCCAATGCCACGCAATATGGGCTCGCGGCAGGTCTGCTGTCTGACTCGCAGGCCCGTTATCAGCAGTTCTGGCTGCAAAGCCGTGCCGGTATCGTCAACTGGAACAAACAGCTGACGGGTGCTGCGAGCAGCGCGCCGTTTGGCGGGGTAGGGGGTTCGGGTAACCATCGTGCCAGCGCTTACTACGCAGCCGATTACTGCGCGTATCCGGTGGCCTCGCTTGAGGCAGAGCAATTGACGCTGCCTGCGAGTCTGACGCCTGGGATCACAATGGCGCGTGATTGATAACTGTAGGAGCGCGCTTGCCCGCGAAGACTGATACACAGCCGACGAAGTACCTTCGGCAGGTATGAAGCTTCGCGGGCGAGCGCGCTACTACAGGGCCTTCGCTGCACATGAAATTGATGTTTATAAAAACAGATCCACGGAGCCTCACCGATGAAATCCTGTGAAGTCAACTTTGACGGTCTAGTGGGGCCAACCCACAACTACGGCGGTTTGTCGTACGGCAACGTCGCTTCCCAGAGCAACTGCCAGCAGTCGTCCAACCCACGCGAAGCCGCGCTTCAGGGTTTGGCGAAAATGAAAGCGTTGATGGAGTTGGGTTTTACCCAAGGCGTACTGGCGCCGCAGGAGCGCCCTGACGTCGCCGGTCTGCGCAAACTGGGTTTCAGTGGCACCGACGCGCAGGTCATAGAGCGCGCGGCCAAACATGACATGCCACTGCTGGTCGCCAGTTGCTCGGCGTCAAGCATGTGGGTGGCCAACGCTGCCACCGTCAGCCCGAGCGCAGACACCGCCGATGGTCGCGTGCACTTCACGGCGGCCAACCTCAATTGCAAATACCACCGCAGCATCGAGCACCCGACTACCAGCCGCGTGCTGGGTGCGATGTTTGCCGATCAACAGCATTTCGCCCATCACGCGGCACTGCCCGCCGTGGCGCAGTTCGGTGACGAGGGCGCGGCCAACCACACACGGTTTTGCCGTGACTACGGTGAGGCCGGTGTCGAGTTTTTTGCCTTTGGCCGCAGCGCGTTCGACACCCGTTACCCTGCGCCGCAGAAATACCCTGCACGTCAGACGCTGGAAGCTTCGCAAGCCGTCGCGCGGTTGCACGGGCTCAGCGATGAAGGCGTGGTGTATGGCCAGCAAAATCCAGCGGTCATCGATCAGGGTGTGTTTCACAACGACGTGATTGCCGTCGGTAACGGCGAAGTGCTTTTTTATCACGAGGACGCGTTTCTCAATACCGAACACCTGCTGGCCGAATTGCACGAAAAGCTCAGCCGCCGTGGCGGGCGTTTCCAGTCCATCTGCGTGCCGCGCAGCGAAGTAGCGGTGGAGGACGCGGTGCGTTCTTACCTGTTCAACAGTCAGTTGCTGTCGCGCAAGGACGGCTCGATGTTGCTGATCGTGCCGGAAGAATGCCGTGGCAACGAGCGCGTCTGGCATTACCTGCAGCGCTTGATCGCCGACGACAGTTTGATTGGCGAGGTCAAAGTCTTCGACCTCAAGCAGAGTATGCAGAACGGCGGGGGCCCGGCGTGCCTGCGACTGCGCGTAGCGCTCAATGAAACTGAACTGGCGGCGGTCAATCCAGGCGTTATCATGACCGCCCCGTTGTACGGCACCCTGACGCAGTGGGTGGACAAGCACTATCGCGACCGCATGAGCGAAAGCGATCTGGCTGATCCGCAACTGTTGACCGAATGCCGCACGGCGCTGGATGAGCTCACGCAGCACTTGAAGCTGGGTGCGGTTTACCCTTTCCAAATCAACTGACGTACCCGAGGCAGCGCACAGTCGCTGATGCCTTGAATCAAAGAGAGAGACAAAATGACCGACGCCCTGCGTTTGATCCTTGAAGACACCGATGGCACCCAGCTGGAAACTTCCTGCACTCGCGTTGCCGTTATCTGGCAAGGCAAGGAGCTGTGGATCCAGCAAGACGGCCGTGGGCAGTTGCTGATCGGTGTCGACGTCGAAGAAGGCGATGCTGAATACGCCAACCTGTTGTTGCGTCCGTTGGCCACTAACCTGGTCAGCCTGCAACTGGAAATGGAACCGGCTGATGCGGGCGATGACGAAGACCACGTTCATGGTCCTGACTGCAACCACGACTAAGCGGAAATCCAGCCATGCTCGCCCTCGGCAAACTGCTCGAACTGACGCTGGCGGGTCATGAACCCGCCGAGAAAACGCAGCTGACCGTCGACGGCGTGCGTCTGCGCTGGCTGGCCGAAGGCGCACTGGAAGTGAAGCCGCCAGAGGCTCTGGACAACGGCACTGACCTGCTGCTGTCAGCCGGCATTCATGGCAATGAAACGGCGCCCATTGAATTACTCGATGAGCTGATCCAGGCCATTGCCCATGGCGAGCTCAAGCCGTGTGCGCGCATTCTTTTCCTGTTCGGTAATCCCGAGGCCATGCGCCGTGGCGAGCGCTATATCGAGCAGGATGTGAACCGTCTGTTCAACGGACGTCATGAACAAAGCAGCAGCGCCGAAGCGGTGCGTGCCTGTGAGCTGGAGCGTCTGGCCGCGACCTTCTTCAGCGTGCCGGATCGCCAGCGTTTGCACTACGACCTGCACACGGCGATTCGCGGATCGAAGATCGAACAATTCGCGCTGTACCCCTGGAAAGAAGGCCGCCGGCATTCGCGTCGCGAGCTGGTGCGTTTGCACGGCGCGGGCATGCAAGCGGTGCTGTTGCAGAACAAACCGTCAATCGTGTTCAGCGCCTACACCTACGACAAGCTGGGCGCTGAGTCTTTCACCCTCGAGCTGGGAAAGGCGCGGCCGTTCGGGCAAAACCAGCAGGTCAATCTGACGCCGTTGAAGGCGTTGTTGAACAATCTGATCCGCGGCACCGAGCCGCTGGTGGGCGATCAGATCGACGGCCTGAAACTGTTCAGCGTCTCTCGGGAAATCATCAAGCGCAGCGACGCGTTCAAGCTCAACTTGCCTGACGATGTCGAAAACTTCACCGTCCTGGAAAAAGGTTTTGTGCTGGCTGAGGACGTGTCCAGCTCGCGCTGGATCGTTGAGGAGGAGGGTGCGCGCATCATCTTCCCCAACCCTGGCGTGAAGATAGGGTTGCGCGCCGGGATATTGATCGTGCCGACGACGGATGAGCAGTTGAGGTAGGGGTGGTTGCCGGGGCACTGCGGATCTCTGTAGGAGCGAACGTGTTCGCGAGGCATTTCGCTTGAGATACCACAGCGCTTGCCTCGCCAACAAAGTTGGGTCCTACAGAAGTGACTTTGCTTTAGCTCGCGACTTTCTTCTGTGCTTCCGGGCGACGGATAGCGCGTAACTTGCTCAGTGTATCAGCGCAGGTTTTGGCAGCTTCCTGGCCTTTGTGAACGAAGTGATCGAAGAAGAATTTCTGGTGTTCTTCGCCCGCATGGAAATGATGGGGCGTGAGGACAACCGAAAACACCGGCACTTCGGTTTCCAGCTGAACCTGCATCAAAGCGCTGATGACTGACTGGGCGACGAATTCGTGACGATAAATCCCGCCGTCGACCACCAGGCCTGCGGCTACGATGCCTGCGTAGCGATTTGTATTGGCAAGCAGTTTGGCGTGCAGTGGAATTTCAAAGGCACCACCGACTTCGAAGAAGTCGATGTCGCTCTCGGCATAACCCTGACTGGCCATCTCGGCGACGAAACCTTTGCGGCTCTGATCGACGATATCCTTGTGCCAGCAAGCCTGGATAAAAGCGATGCGCTCGTTCGGGTGGTTTTTGCTTTTGCTGTCGATTGCGGTGGGTTGCATGTGTTCTGACTCCTGTTTAATGAAAAAAACAGGGCGCTTTGGATCGAATGGGATGCCAGGTTGCACTAGAACGGAGTGCGAGCGTTTTGCGCCCGTGACCGTACGTTCGATGCAATTCTGTTGTGCCAGTCCCGTTCTCTCTTCATCCGGACTATGACCGTCGGCCCCGGAATCACACCGGGTCTGCTGACCTTGCCTGAGCAAGCGCTCGCGGGCTAGACGCATTGCGCGCCATTACCGCCGGTGGGGAATTGCACCCCGCCCTGAGAACGTTGCCGACGAAATGATCGTCGGCGGGCATTTTTTATCACAGTTTTTACGAATATGCATGGACGCTTTCTGACAGTGATCCTGACTTTTTCTTATAACGAGTGCTTGGAAATGCGACCCGATGCCTTGATTATCCGGGTCCAGGGCCGCAAAACTCAGGTCCGCCATCTTTTCTTCAGGGAGCTTCAATCGTGACGGTTATCGATCTGCGCAGCGACACAGTGACCCAGCCCACCGCAGCCATGCGTGAAGCCATGGCGCAGGCGCCGCTTGGCGATGACGTGTATGGCGAGGACCCGACCGTTAATCGTCTGGAGTCAGTGCTGGCCCAACGATTGGGGTTTGCCGCTGCGTTGTTTGTGCCTACGGGCACCATGAGCAATCTGCTGGGCTTGATGGCTCATTGCGAGCGAGGCGATGAATACATCGTCGGCCAGCACGCCGATACCTACAAATACGAGGGAGGCGGGGCGGCCGTGCTGGGTTCGATCCAGCCGCAGCCTCTGGACAATCAGCAGGACGGTTCGCTGGACCTGGATCAGGTGGCAGCCGCGATCAAGGCGGATGACTTCCATTTTGCCCGCACGCGCTTGCTGGCCCTGGAAAACACCATGCAGGGCAAAGTCCTGTCGATGGACTATTTGGCGGCGGCACGCAAGCTCACGACCGAGCACGGGTTGCAGCTGCACCTGGACGGCGCTCGGCTGTACAACGCAGCGGTAAAGCTCGGCGTCGATGCCGGTGAGATCACCCGGTATTTCGATTCGGTTTCGGTGTGCCTGTCCAAAGGCCTCGGGGCGCCGGTGGGCTCGGTGCTGTGTGGCACCGAAGCCTTCATCGGCAAGGCGCGCCGCTTGCGCAAGATGGTCGGTGGCGGCATGCGACAGTCGGGTTTTCTGGCTGCAGCAGGGCTGTATGCGCTGGACCATCACGTTGATCGGATTGCCGAGGATCACGATAACGCAGCGTTTCTGGGCAAGAGCCTGAGCGAGTTGGGGTACGCCGTTGAGCCGGTGCAGACCAATATGGTTTACGTGCAGATGGATCAACGCGCCGAGCCGCTCAAGGCGTTTTGCGCAAGCCGGGGCATCATCCTGAGCGCCGCGCCGCGGCTGCGGATGATCACGCATCTGGACGTCAGTCGGGCGCAGGTGCAGCAGGTCATTGACGCGTTTGCCGACTTTGCCTTGGCCTGATCGACCGATAATCCAATTGCTTGTTTCTATCGAATAAACACGCTGTACCGAGCGTGCAACGCCTATATAATGCGGCCCTTTGCCGTCGCTACGTCGATGACGTTATGCATGTGCCTCTGGCCGCAGTTCCCGTGGAAGAACCTATGAAAAGCGCAGAAATCCGTGAAGCCTTCCTTCGCTTCTTCGAGCAGCAAGGCCACACCCGTGTAGCCTCAAGCTCCTTGATTCCGGGCAATGACCCAACCCTGCTGTTTACCAACGCAGGCATGAACCAGTTCAAGGACTGCTTCCTGGGTCAGGAAAAACGAGCCTATACCCGTGCCGTCAGCAGCCAGAAGTGCGTGCGCGCCGGTGGTAAACACAACGACCTCGAAAACGTCGGTTACACCGCCCGCCACCACACCTTCTTCGAAATGCTGGGCAACTTCAGCTTCGGTGATTATTTCAAACGCGACGCCATCACCTACGCCTGGACCTTCCTCACCGGTGTGCTGAACCTGCCCAAGGAAAAACTCTGGGTCACGGTTTACGCCTCGGATGACGAAGCGTACGACATCTGGACCAAGGAAATCGGTGTGCCAGCCGAGCGCATGGTGCGCATCGGCGACAACAAGGGCGCGCCATACGCCTCTGATAACTTCTGGACCATGGGCGATACCGGCCCGTGCGGCCCTTGCACCGAGATTTTCTATGATCACGGCGCCGACATCTGGGGTGGCCCGCCAGGCTCGCCGGAAGAAGACGGCGACCGTTACATCGAAATCTGGAACAACGTGTTTATGCAGTTCAACCGCACAGCCGACGGCGTATTGCACCCGTTGCCCGCGCCGTCGGTCGACACCGGCATGGGCCTTGAGCGTGTCAGCGCCGTGCTGCAGCACGTGAACTCCAACTACGAGATCGACCTGTTCCAGAGCCTGCTGGCCGCCGCCGCGAAAGCGATCGGCTGCAGCAACGACAATCAGGCTTCGCTCAAAGTCGTGGCCGACCATATCCGTTCTTGCGGTTTCCTGATCGCCGATGGCGTGCTGCCGTCCAACGAAGGCCGTGGCTACGTGCTGCGCCGGATCATTCGTCGCGCTTGCCGGCACGGCAACAAGCTGGGCGCCACCGGCAGCTTCTTCTATCAGATCGTTGCAGCGCTGGTTGCCGAAATGGGCGAAGCGTTCCCCGAGCTGAAAAACCAGCAATCGCACATCGAGCGCGTGCTCAAGGGTGAGGAAGAGCAGTTCGCCAAGACCCTGGAGCAGGGCCTGAAAATCCTCGAGCAGGATCTCGCTGAGCTCAAAGGCACCGTGGTGCCGGGCGATGTTGTGTTCAAGCTCTACGACACCTACGGTTTTCCGATGGACCTGACCGGCGACATCGCCCGCGAGCGTAACCTGACCCTCGACGAGGAAGGTTTCGAGCGGGAGATGAACGCGCAGCGTGTTCGTGCTCGTTCCGCCAGTTCGTTCGGCATGGATTACAACAGCCTGGTCAAGGTCGATGTGGCCACCGAGTTCACTGGTTACAAAGCAACTGCCGGTGACGCGAAAATCGTCGCTCTCTATAAAGAAGGCGTTGCGGTCGAGCAGTTGAATGAAGGCGAAGACGGCGTCGTGATCCTTGATCAGACCCCGTTTTATGCAGAGTCCGGCGGCCAGATCGGCGACAGCGGCTACCTCACGGCCGGTGACGTACGGTTTGACGTCAGCGACACCACCAAGACCGGTGGCGCATTCCTGCATCATGGTGTTCAGGTGTCGGGCAGCCTGAAGGTTGGCGCAACGGTCAGCACGCAAGTCGCTGCTGAAGTGCGCCAGGCCACTTCATTGAATCACTCGGCCACTCACTTGTTGCACGCTGCATTGCGTCAGGTGCTGGGCGATCACGTTCAGCAAAAGGGCTCATTGGTCGACAGTCAGCGTCTGCGCTTTGACTTCAGCCACTTCGAGTCGATCAAGCCTGAACAGATCAAGGCGCTGGAAGACATCGTCAACGCCGAAGTGCGCAAGAACTCCCCGGTTGAAACCGAAGAAACCGACATTGAAACCGCCAAGAAGAAAGGCGCCATGGCGCTGTTTGGCGAGAAGTACGGCGACAACGTGCGCGTGCTCAGCATGGGCGGCGATTTCTCCGTCGAGCTGTGTGGCGGTATTCACGCCAATCGTACCGGCGACATCGCGTTGTTCAAGATCACCAGCGAAGGCGGTGTTGCTGCGGGCGTGCGACGTATTGAAGGGGTGACCGGCGCTGCGGCACTGGCTTACCTGAACGGTGCCGAAGAGCAACTCAAGGAAGCCGCGACGCTGGTCAAAGGCAATCGCGAGAACCTGCTGGACAAGCTCGCGGCGGTGATCGAGCGTAACCGTCTGCTGGAAAAACAATTGGAACAACTGCAGGCCAAGGCGGCCAGTGCGGCGGGCGACGATCTGTCGGCCTCTGCGGTGGACGTTAACGGCGTCAAAGTCCTCGCTGCCCGTCTTGATGGTCAGGATGGCAAGGCGCTGTTGGCACTGGTCGATCAGTTGAAGAACAAACTCGGCCGCGCAGTGATCCTGCTCGGCAGTGTCCATGAAGAAAAGGTCGTCCTCGTTGCCGGGGTAACCAAAGACCTGACTGGCCAACTCAAAGCCGGTGATTTGATGAAGCAAGCGGCCGCCGCCGTAGGTGGTAAAGGTGGCGGTCGTCCTGACATGGCGCAAGGCGGTGGCGTCGACGCTGCCGCACTGGACGCAGCGCTCGCGCTGGCAGTCCCGTTTGCCGGGCAGGGTATTTAAGTCGACCTCCGGAGCCCGCTGCCTGTCAGCGGGTTCCGGCGTTATGGGTCGAAGAGGTTTAATGGGCGCCCACACGGGCTGAGGCGGCTTTGAGATGGCTTTAATCGTACAGAAATTTGGTGGCACCTCCGTGGGCTCGGTCGAGCGCATCGAACAAGTGGCCGACAAAGTCAAAAAATTCCGTGAAGCAGGCGATGATCTGGTGATCGTACTGTCGGCCATGAGCGGCGAAACCAATCGCCTCATTGAACTGGCCAAGCAGATTAGCGACCAACCGGTTCCTCGTGAGTTGGATGTGATCGTTTCCACCGGCGAGCAAGTGACCATTGCGTTGCTCGCCATGGCGTTGATCAAGCGCGGTGTGCCGGCGGTTTCCTATACCGGCAACCAGGTTCGCATCCTCACCGACAGCGCGCACAACAAGGCGCGCATTCTGCAGATCGACGATCAGAAGATTCGTGCTGATCTGAAGGCCGGGCGAGTGGTTGTGGTCGCGGGTTTCCAGGGCGTGGATGAAAACGGCAACATCACGACCCTCGGTCGCGGTGGTTCTGATACCACGGGCGTGGCACTGGCTGCGGCGCTGAAAGCCGATGAATGCCAGATCTACACCGACGTCGATGGTGTGTACACCACTGACCCGCGTGTGGTGTCACAGGCCCAGCGTCTGGACAAGATTACCTTCGAAGAGATGCTGGAAATGGCCAGCCTCGGTTCCAAGGTCTTGCAGATCCGCGCGGTCGAGTTCGCTGGCAAGTACAACGTCCCGCTGCGCGTACTGCACAGCTTCAAAGAGGGGCCGGGCACCCTCATTACCATTGATGAAGAGGAATCCATGGAACAGCCGATCATTTCTGGCATCGCCTTCAACCGCGACGAAGCCAAGCTGACGATCCGTGGCGTGCCAGACACTCCGGGCGTTGCGTTTAAAATCCTTGGGCCGATCAGCGGCGCCAACATCGAAGTCGACATGATCGTGCAGAACGTGGCGCACGATAACACCACCGACTTCACCTTCACCGTGCACCGCAATGACTACCAGGCCGCTTTGCAGGTACTGGAAAACACCGCGAGCGAAATCGGCGCGCGTGAAGTCAAGGGTGATGCCAAGATTGCCAAGGTATCCATTGTCGGTGTCGGCATGCGTTCGCACGCCGGTGTTGCCAGCCGTATGTTCGAATCGCTGGCCAAGGAGAGCATCAACATTCAGATGATCTCTACGTCCGAGATCAAAGTGTCTGTGGTGATCGAAGAGAAGTACCTGGAACTGGCTGTGCGTGCACTGCACACCGCCTTTGAGCTGGACGCTCCGCGCCAGGGCGAGTAATGGATGAAGGAGGGCGCGGTCTATGGCCGCGCCTTTTTTGTTGTCGATGTATGCCCATGTGCTGTGTATGCGGGCACTCGTCACTTCAGGCGTAGACTCTGCTGTTACTGGCTCTGGATGATGCCTGATCGTTTTGCAGACTGCTGTCCCTGAATGTTGGACGTGAGGAGAAAGGTATGCTGATTCTGACTCGTCGGTGCGCTGAAAGCCTGATCATTGGTGATGGTGAAATCACGGTGACCGTGCTGGGCGTCAAAGGTAATCAAGTGCGAATCGGTGTCAACGCGCCCAAGGAAGTGGCTGTCCATCGTGAAGAGATCTACCTTCGGATCAAGAAAGAGAAGGACGAGGAACCAAGCCATTAATTTTTATTGAATTTTCGGTTTGCAAACGGGGGAAAGGGTGGTTATTATACGCCCCGTGTTGCGGAGAGCTGGCCGAGTGGCCGAAGGCGCTCCCCTGCTAAGGGAGTACACCTCAAAAGGGTGTCGGGGGTTCGAATCCCCCGTTCTCCGCCATTATTTGCGTAGTACGTTGTTTCTGGCTTGATCCGTAAGTGTTTGATTTTAGTGGATAAAGTGCTTGACCAAGAGAATCGACGGCCTATAATGCGCGGCAACAAATGCACTCGTAGCTCAGCTGGATAGAGTACTCGGCTACGAACCGAGCGGTCACAGGTTCGAATCCTGTCGAGTGCACCATTTAAGAGTTGTTTGTAGCAATACGGGCAATTACTTTAGAAAGAGCCTGGCTTCAACAGGTATTGGTTTAAACGCCGATGTTTCAGCCAGTGGCGATCTGGTTTAAAAATCACCATTTGCACTCGTAGCTCAGCTGGATAGAGTACTCGGCTACGAACCGAGCGGTCACAGGTTCGAATCCTGTCGAGTGCACCAATAAACGAAAAGCCTGCATGCAAATGCGGGCTTTTTGCTTTCTGTTATTTGCCTTTCACGCAGCCGTTCTCATCGAACGTCACCTGGCTGCTGTTTCCTTTCCTGTCTTTATACACATACCGCACCTCTGCGTTTTTCCTGGCGATCTTGTCCGGCTTTCCCAGCATGCTTTCCACGTCTCGCTGAGTCATGCCCGCGGGTGCTTGCAGATTAAGCATCGCCTTGCGCCTTTGCTCTGCAGACAATCGATTTCCACAGCCATCCTCATGTTGCCCGACTACCACCAGTTCTCTGGCTGGAGCATGAGTCGTTTCGAGGGGAGGGCGGTTTGCTTCTGCGGGTGGAAGGAACGATGGTTGTGTGCCTGGCGGAGCGTTGAACGCATCTTGAAGGCTCCAGGTTTGTCCTGGCTGGCAGCCCAGCGTTGTAAAGGTGATGCTTCCGGCGCCGTCGTCGCAGCGATGTACGATCGTTGCAGGGCTGTGAAAGGGCAAAAAGAGCAGGGTACTGAAAAGCAGCGGGCGAGCCAGTGGCATCGAGGCGTCCTCCGTGACGAATGTCGGCATAGGCTAGCCAGAGGGCATTTGCGGTGCGAGCGGGTTTTCTTCTCACAATGTGACCGGGCGCCGCACTGACTCGGAGACTGTTCAGCAATGTGCTGCAAGCGGTTGTTCCAAGGTGAATTTTTAACAGGCAGCGCTGACAAAGCGGTGTATGATTGCGCGCGTCAGCCCCGCCGGGGCTTGTGGAATACCTCCATGGACTTACCCAGTAGTTACTCTGAATCTAGCTGTACCAATCAAGAATCGACTGATTGATCTCTCGGCGTGTTCCACTGCTGGGAGTGGAGTTCGCCTATGACCGTAACAGAAGTAAAAAAGACGCAAGAAAGCCTTCAGGATCGCCTGGCTCAAGTCATTGACCTGCTGCAGCGTCAGCGCATCGTCGAAGACTTGACGCATCGTCAGGAAAGCCAGAATCAAGACCGCGTCGAGAAACTCGTCCACCGTCAGAACCTTGTCGAGCTGCAACGCAAGCTCGAAGATCTTCACTCGGCCGACGTTGCCTATATTCTCGAAGCGCTCCCGCTCGAAGACCGACTGACCGTCTGGCAACTGGTCAAGGCGGACCGCGACGGCGACATCCTCCTCGAAGTATCCGACTCCGTACGTGAAACGCTGATCGCCGACATGGACGATCACGAGCTGCTCGCTGCCGCCAAGGAAATGGACGCAGACGAGCTGGCTGACCTTGCGCCTGAACTGCCGCGCGATGTTGTTCATGAGTTGATGGAGGCGCTGGACACTCAACAGCGTGAGCGCGTGCGATCCGCTCTCTCGTATGACGAAGACCAGGTCGGCGCCTTGATGGACTTCGAGATGGTGACCATCCGTGAAGACGTCAGCCTTGAAGTAGTTCTGCGCTACCTGCGTCGTCTCAAGGAGCTTCCGGGCCATACAGACAAGCTGTTTGTCGTCGATCATGACGGCGTACTCAAGGGTGTTTTGCCGATCAAGCGCCTGCTGGTCAACGACCCGGACAAGCAGGTTGCCGATGTCATGGCCAATGACCCGGTGAGTTTTCACCCGGACGGCGATGCCTATGAAGCGGCGCAGGCGTTCGAGCGTTACGACCTTATTTCCTCCCCCGTCGTGGACAAGAACGGCAAGCTGATCGGCCGTCTGACCATCGATGAGATGGTTGACTTGATTCGTGAAGAAAGCGAAACCGAAGTCCTCAATATGGCGGGTCTGCGGGAAGAAGAAGACATCTTCGCTTCCGTCTGGCGCTCATTGCGTAACCGTTGGGCTTGGCTGGCAGTCAACCTGGTTACCGCATTCATTGCTTCGCGCGTGATCGGCTTGTTCGAGGGGTCGATTGAAAAACTCGTCGCGCTGGCAGCATTGATGCCCATCGTGGCGGGCATTGGCGGCAACTCCGGTAACCAGACCATCACCATGATCGTCCGCGCTATGGCGCTCGATCAGGTCAGCACCGGCAATACCTCCCGATTGATGCGCAAAGAGCTTGTCGTTGGTTTGATCAACGGTCTGGTGTGGGGCGGGGTGATAGGGTGCGTCGCTTACATGCTGTACGGCAGTTGGTCGCTCGGGGTGGTCATGACGGCCGCTATGACACTGAATCTGCTGCTTGCGGCGCTCATGGGCGTCTTGATCCCCATGACTTTGTCCCGACTCGGGCGCGACCCTGCGATGGGCGCCAGTGTAATGATCACGGCAGTGACCGACAGTGGAGGTTTCTTCATTTTTCTCGGTTTGGCGACGATTTTCCTGCTCTGAATGCAATACACAAGAAAACCGCCTTTCAATGGCGGTTTTTTTTCGCCTGAAATTCCACGCGCCACTCCTGAGACAAACAACCGCCCACAAAAAAGCCAGCTTGAGGCTGGCCTTTAAGTCTCTGGGTAGTACGACTTATTCGTCGTCGTTCGCCAGGCTTGTGTCATGAGCAATCAGTGATACCAAAGCATTTTGTTGACGATGTGCAAGCTGGCGGAAACGTTGCAGCAGTTCACGTTCATGCAGTGACAGCTCTGGGCTGTCCAGACGCAGGCTTGGCTCGTCGCCCAGTGCGCCCTCTTGAATAAGGCTTTGCTCGAGACGGGCAATGATTTCCGAATTCATACTCCGGTGGTGCAGTTTAGCGACTTCTGCGATGCGCTCGCGCATGCCTTCAGGTAGACGGACAACGAACTTGTCAGCTGTGCGACTTGAATAATTGGCCTGTTTCATAGGGCTCATATATTTAACCGATTTAGTTCAAAGAGGGAGGCGGTTGGTGCACTGGCCGCGAGATGTCATCGTCTGACTGTCATTTTGGCAAAATGTTCAACCTGCCAACAATTGGGCCCGCCATCATGCATCAGAATGCCGGATCCTTGGCGTCAAATCTGTGACAAATATTGAGCTAGATAAAGGCGTTTAGCCAGCACCGATTATCGGGAATGCGCACCAGTTTGCAAAGTTCCTATTCTGCCTTTATCGCCATTAGGCGGAAAAGTGTCGTTGGATTCAGCAATGATGGCTATCTGTCTTCAGCGTAGGCTGGCAGGGCGGTTTTAGCGACCGATCCCGTGAGAAAGGGACGAAGGGTCGTGAGGGGGGGGAGGAGCGTTCAACGATCTCGTGACAGATCTAGAGAGGCTTCAGCGGAAGCGTATCCAAACAGACTTTTTCTAATGCAACATCGTTGTACGTGTCACTCGTTCGGATGTTCAACGCTGTTTCATCTGGCGCAATACGGGGTCGAACTTGATTTTGCGGCCCACAAAAAGCGCACCGAGAAACAGACCAACGAACACGACAGCGGCCAGGATTGTTGCTATCGACAGTGCTGCCTGCGAGACGGGAATTAGCCGGTTTGCTGCAACGGCCATAATAGCCAGGACCAGGAATGATAATGCTGCTTTTGACATGGCGGTTCTCGTAGTGCGGGTTGAGCGGCGTTTTTGCCTCGGAGCTATGACTGCGCTTAAAACACCCAGCGTTGACTGCGGTCCACGTTGACTTCCTCGCTGGCATCGTTGGCCAGCAAGGTATCAGCGCGCTGTACCTGCAGCGACGCGATGCGCGGAGCCTGCTTCATCAAGTAATGAGGTTGAGCCTGAACAGCGACGCTCTCGGTCTTACTGCCATCATCCTGAAAATGGAAAGCCACCAAGGCGGCTAGTGCTACGGCGTTCAGCAATGAGAGAGTCATCATGTTCATGTCGAGTACCTTCGCCGTGGCTTTGATTTTCTTTTGAAGGAAATTTCCTGTTCTTAAAAGAGATATTGCACGGCGCATGCCAGCTTCAAAGCTAATAAAAATGGCTTATTAATCAGTTAGATAGATCGCATTTCTGGAGGGGGTGCATTGCAGATTGCAATGATGTCATTTTGGACTGTTGCAAATTGCACGACGCGAGGCGGAACTCTTTATTCACTCCGGTGTACTACGGACTCAATCGGCAATGACGACATGACAAAACAATGGCTTGCCGTTAACATGCACGCCGTTCCGTTGGCGCCACTCTGTGTGCCGACATCGTGTCCCAGTAGCTCAATTGGATAGAGCATCCCCCTCCTAAGGGGAAGGTTGGCCGTTCGAACCGGCCCTGGGACACCATCTACTTCAACGCTCCCTCTGCTTATAGCTACCAGAATCCGTCCCCCTTACCACTACCAGCAATAGTGAAGCCCGCACAGAATTGGCCGAAGGGTCTTTTACGTCTCCGCATGCCGCTGGTTATGCGTAGGAAGGCCGTGTGCCCGATGTCAGCTTCGACGGCTCGGAAATGCTCCCAAAGCCTGCGCCGGCAGGCCGGGACGAGTGCCCGAATCAAGTTGCTGCTTTCGAGTGAACCCCCTCGCATGGACTCTCCGTCGATCTACATGCTGGCTTTCTACTGGGCGCCAACAGTGCTGTTCACGTTCTGTTGAGAGGCTAATACAGTTTGAACTGTTGCACGATTTTCAATAAACGCTCGGCGTCTCCGCCGCTTTCACGCCCACGGCTAGCCTCCAGCTTCAGAGGATCCTGCGCTTTTCCTGTACAGCAAAAGCCTTGTCTCGCGTCGATAGGATCCAAAATCCTGTACAAAACAAAAAAATGTACAATTTTTTAAAGTTTATGGCGTCCGCCGCCGATGATGAATCCGAAACGTAAAATCCTTATCCAGGACTGCCCTGGCATGGCTTGAGTCTGATTCCGAGTCGATGTTCGCCGTGCGCGTACAGTCTTTCTGATTCAGCCCGCAACACACGTTTCGTTTAGATGGGGAAGTTGGAACCGACCCTGAACCTCGCCTTGGATGACGACACCTGACCCTTGAAGGCAACCGTGGTTGCCGAAACGACTATGTGCCTAGCGGATTGATGACGTGACGGCATTTGAGGCTGAAGATGGCAGTAGCAGCGAGATTTTTAGAAAATATTAAAGTTTCCCGAAAGCTTGGGATCGGCTTTGGCACACTGTTGTTAGCAGTGCTGGCCGTGGCTTTCATCGGTTACACGAGCAACAACATACTTGTTGACCGCCTGGACACCACTCGGTTGATCGGTAAGCTCAACGATGCTGCGCAGGACATGCGTCTTTCAGAGAAGCAGTACGAAGCAGCTGCGGACCAGAACGCACTCGAGACCTACCGCACGCAGCTCAATGCATTGCAAAGCCTCATATCCAAGGCACTGATTACGCTGAAAAGTGAAGAAAATCAGCAAGCGCTTCAGCAGCTTCAAGCCAGCATTGCTTCCTATGACCAAAAGGTCAGTCGTCTCGTCGAAACCGACAAGTCCACCAGCGGTGCGCTGAAGCCGTTGGGGGCTTTGTCCGATAAATTCGTCGATACGTTCCTTCGACTGCTTGAAGCCAGCACCGCCAGCGCCCAGGAGGAACCCAGCCGTGAGCACGTGACCGAGCTGCGGACGGTGGCCGACTTGCGCAACGGCATGACTATGTTTCGCCTCGTATTGCGTCGATACATAGCCGTTCCAGACGCGGTAAATAAAAAGTTGCTGATGGACACGACCGACACCTTCCTCATTAACATCACCAACGCCCGTACCAGTTTGCCGGCCCAACTCTCCAGCCAGTTGGAAGAAGCGTATGCCGGCATGCGCCAGTATCGCGACGTGCTTATTAAGGTTTCTGCTCTTTTCGAGCAAAAACAGAGCATGCGTCAGCAAGTCGATCAGGAAAGCGATGTCATGGATAAAATCATGACCGGCTTGATGGACACCCAGCAACGCCTGGCGCGCGCCGATCAGCATGATGCCTTTATTCAGGTGGCGATCTTGACCCTGGTCGCGTTGTTGGTGGGGCTGTTTGCATCAGTCGTGATCTCTCGTCAGATCACTTCACCGCTTACGGTCACGGTCGCGTTGGCTCGCCGTATCGCCAAAGGTGACCTCACGATTCAGGCCAGGTCGACGCGGCGCGACGAATTGGGCGATCTTCAAAATGCCATGGAAGAAATGGCGCAAAACCTCAATACGCTGGTGCAAGGCGTTGGCGTGGGTGTCACGAAGATTTCGATGTCTGCAGAAAAACTCTCAGCCATGAGTGAGCAGGCCAGTGCAGGTGTTCGTCAACAGAAAGTCGAGGTGGATCAGGTGGCCACAGCCATGCATGAAATGGCCTCCACCGTTCAGGAAGTAGCGCGTAACACGACCGACGCTTCTGCTGCGGCAACCCTGGCTGAAGAGCAGGCGCGTCATGGAGGCGCAGTGGTCAAGCAGGCGACAATGCAGATTACCGAGCTTTCTCAGGCAATCGAAGAGTTGGGCGGCGCCATGAACGTGCTGACGCAGGACAGTGACCAGATCGGAAAAGTCATTGACGTGATCAAGGCGGTTGCCGAACAGACCAACCTGCTGGCTCTGAACGCGGCCATCGAAGCCGCACGTGCGGGTGAACAAGGCCGCGGGTTTGCGGTAGTGGCAGACGAAGTACGCTCACTTGCCCAGCGCACACAAGACTCCACCAAGGAAATAGAAACGTTGATCCTTGCCTTGCAGCAAGGTACGCAAGCTGCGGCAACGTTAATGGTGTCCAGCCGCGAGCGCACGTTGAGTACCGTCGAGCTGGCACAAAATGCCGAGAAGGCAATCATCCAGATCAACCAGTCCATCGGCACAATTCAAGAGATGAGCCTGCAGATATCCGCAGCCGCCGAGCAACAAAGTGCGGTGGCCGAAGAAATCAATCGCAGCATTTTGAGTGTTCGTGATGTGGCGGATCAGTCGGCGATAGCAAGCGAAGAGAGCGCCTTGGCGACAGTTGAACTGGCGTCCCTGGGCCACGACCTGCAAAAAATGACCTCGCACTTCAAGACGTAAACCCAGGCGCCTTCAATTCGCTGTGCGTGGTACTTGCGGTGAGTCAGCCAAAGCACCGCAAGGCCGGTCGAAATTGAGACGCCTGCCAGTACGGCCTTGAAGCTGTAAGCTGAAGTCAAACCGTACACGTGCTGCCAAGTCATCTGGGCAGCACATCTCGCTGCCCAGGTCGACTTCATGGGGCTTTATGCTTAGGGACTATTAGCCAATATTTGCAACTAACCGGTATTTGCAGCCGACAATCCAAAGCCCTGCTCTAACCCACGCCATCTCCTACTGGACGCGCCTACTGCGCTGCAAATTCCGCCACCACCGTTTCCTCACCAGACTTCGTCAGCCCGACGACCTTAAACGCGCTGCGACGGGTGCCCGACTCCATACCCGGTGAACCCATTGGCATACCCGGTGCCGCCACACCGATCAGATCAGCGCGCTTCGTCAGCTCGGAAATCTGCTCCACAGGCACGTGGCCTTCTATGAACTTCCCGTTCAGTACACCCGTGTGGCAGGAGCCCAGTTGGGCCGGGACGCCCAGCTTTTCCTTCACGGCGCTCATGTTGTCTTCTTTGTGATCGATTACGGTGTAGCCGTTGTCTTTCAAATACGCCATCCACTTGCTGCAGCAGCCGCAATTGGGGTCGCGATAGACGTCGATGGATTTCGGATCTGCAGCCTGCGCCAGCGTTGCAAAGCCCAGGACTGCGGCCACTGCCAGGGTTTGACGGGCTTTCTTGACGGAGAGGGTTGTCATTGGAAACGGGACTCTTGGTGAATGAGTGAACGTCGGCCGGACAGCCAGGTTTCGACTCTCTCGAAAAGCCGAACCCGATTGCAAACCAAATGTGTAACAAGATGAGCCGGCGTCAATTCGTGCTGCCAAGAAGCGTTTTCTTCTCCTCTAAAGCTTTACCCTCGATCCGCCGATAACCCTGACAAGCCGCTACTGCGTGGGCATGTCTTACGTGGGCAAGGTGGCATTTTTTTATTTTGCCGTGACAGGAATCTCGATGCTGGCGTGGAACCAAAGAAGCTTTCTTATCGTCGACGATTTCTCCGATTTTCGTAGCTCGGTCAGGTCAATGCTGCGCGAGCTGGGTGTCAAGGAAGTTGATACCGCTGACTCTGGCGAGCAGGCGCTGCGCATGTGCTCGCAAAAGCGCTACGACTTTATCCTCAACGACTTCAACCTCGGCGATGGCAAGAAGAACGGTCAGCAGGTTCTTGAAGATTTGATGACGGACCGGCTGATCAGCCACGAAAGCGTGTTCGTCATGGTCACCGCCGAAAACAGTCAGGCGATGGTCATGAGCGCGCTGGAGTGGGAGCCGGACGCTTACCTCACCAAGCCGTTCAACCGTGCGGGGCTGGCTCAGCGGCTGGAGAAAATCGTCCAGCGCAAAGACTTGTTGAAACCGATCCTGCAAGCGCTGGATCGCGGCAAACCAGCCGAAGTGCTGGCGGCCTGCACCCAACTCACGCAGAAGGATCCCCGTTTTGCGCCGCTGTGCCTGCGTTTCAAGGCTGATGCGTTGCGTGACCTTAATCAGTACGAGCCCCTGGAAGCGTTTCTAAAGGCCATCCTCACGGATCGTCCACAGCCGTGGGCGTACGTCGCGCTGGGCAAACTGCTGTACAAGCGCGGCCGTCATCCTGAGGCGAAGGTCATCTACGAGCAGGCCATCAAAGCGTTTCCGATGATGCCGGTGCTCTACGACGGCATGGCGGACGTGCTGGTTGCCGTCGGCGACGTCAAGGCGGCTCAGGGTGTGCTGGAAGAGGCCGTGCGTTTATCGCCGTTCGCCGTGCGTCGCCAGCGCTTGCTGGGCAAACTGGCGCTGGCCAACGAAGATTTCGACAGCGCGTCCAAGGCCTACCGGCTAGCCGTCGCGCAAGGGCAGTTCTCGCGTTTCAAAGACCCGGAAAGCAACCTGGGTCTCGCCCAGTCGCTGATCAGCAAAGGTGGGGAGCGCGGACTGGACGCCAGAGCGCGCGTGGAGATCAACCAGACGCTCACCGAAGTCGCCAGAGAACACGCCAAGGACAGCGGATTGCAGGTGCGTGCGCGACTGATGAAAGCCACCAGCGTCAAGGCGTCCGATCCTGAGCTGGCCGAAAAACTCATTGAACAGGCGGTGGCCAGGCTTGAGGGCATGGACCAGTTTTTAAGCGCAGATGCCGCGCTGGCGGTCGCCTCGCAACTGAAACAATTGGGCCAGGAAGACGTCGGCGCCGGCATTTTGAAAAGCTGCGCTGAAATCTACGGCGATGACCCGGCAGTGATGAAAAACATTGCGGCGCAGACAGACGATCCGGAGATTCTGGGCATCGGCAAAGCCGCCACCGATCTCAACGCTCAGGGCATCCGCAGCTACCGTGCGGGCAATCTGGGTGAAGCGCAGGATCTGTTCCGGCGCGCACTGGCGTTGCAGCCAAGAAACATCAGCATTGCCTTGAACATGGCGCAGTCGCTGCTGCACATCGGCGTGCAGAATCTCGACGCTGCGGCGCTTCAGGAATGTCAGTCCAGCCTGAAAATGGTCGGCAAGATGCCCGAAACCGATGCGCGCTACGAGCGCTATCAAAAGCTGCGCAACAAGGCATTCGGCGTATGACGGATCGCGACCTGGGGCTGAATTTCTCGATGGTGATCGCCTCCACCGTGCACGACATGAAAAACTCCCTGGCGAGCCTCACCCATGCTCACGCGCAACTGCAGGCGCAACTGCCCCCACACCTCAAGGCGGCGCCGGAGCAGGGCGTGATCAACTATGAGTTTGCGCACCTCAACAGCATGCTGGTGCAGTTGCTGGGGCTCTACAAACTGGGCGTCAACCAGTTGCCGCTGCGCCCTGATTACCATGAGCTGGATGACTTTCTCGAAGCGCAACTGGCGCTTCACGAGGAGGTGCTGAACAGTCGCGGCATCGTCGCCCGCTATGAGGTTGACGACTTTGCACTGCCCGGGTTTTTTGATCGCGAACTGATCGGGTCTGTGGTGTCGAACGTTGTCGTCAACGCCACCCGCTACGCCCGAGAGCGGATATTCATCAGCGCCAGGCAGGTCAGCGAGCAACTGGTAATCACGGTCAGCGATGACGGGCCGGGGTTCCCGCTGCACATGATCGAGCAACAAAGTGACTACGTGATGGGCATTAACCAAACCAGTGGCAGCACCGGTTTGGGCCTGTACTTCGCCGCGCACATCGCCGAGCAACATCAACGCCACGGCGTCAAAGGGCGAATCGAGATCAGCAACGGCGGTGAGCTGGGTGGCGGCACGTTCAGTATTTTCCTGCCTTAGGCGACGCAGGCTTTCAGTTGCGCTGAATGCGTTGCATCCAACCTCGCCTCAAACGCGCTCAAAAATAACCGCGATGCCCTGACCGCCGCCGATGCACATGGTCACCAACGCGTAGCGACCTTGAATCCGATGCAGCTCGTGGATCGCCTTGGTGGCGATGATCGCACCGGTTGCGCCCACCGGATGTCCCAAGGAAATACCCGAACCGTTGGGGTTCACCTTGGCCGGGTCCAGCCCCAGTTCGCGGGCGACTGCGCACGCTTGCGCGGCGAAGGCTTCGTTGGATTCGATGACGTCCAGATCCGCAACGGTCAGGCCCGCGCGCTCCAGGACTTTGCGGCTGGCCGGGATCGGGCCAAGGCCCATCATCGCCGGGTCAACGCCTGCGTGGGCGTACGCCACCAGTCGCGCCATGGGTTTGAGACCGTGCTCGCGCACCATCTTGCCGCTGGCCATGACCAGCGCTGCGGCGCCATCGTTGAGTCCTGAAGCATTGCCTGCGGTGACAGTGCCGTCTTTTTTGAACGCAGTTTTCATCTTCGCCAGTTGCTCGGCAGTGACATCGCTGCGCACGTGCTCGTCCACCGAAAAGCTGACCGGTCCTTTGCGTGTGGGCACCTCAATCGGCACGATCTGGCTGTCGAAGCGGCCTTCGGCGATGGCTTGCGTGGCGCGTTGCTGGCTGGTCAGGGCGAGGGCGTCCTGATCGGCGCGAGTGATGCCGTAATGTTCGGCAATGTTCTCGGCGGTGATACCCATGTGGATGTTGGCGAACGGGTCATGCAGTGCGCCGAGCATGTAGTCGAGCGCCTGGATGTTGCCCATTCGTGCACCCCATCGGGCCTGCGGCATGATGTAGGCGCCACGGCTCATGGATTCTGCACCGCCCGCCAACACCGCTTTTGCATCCCCCAGCATCACCGATTGCGCAGCGGATACGATGGCCTGCAGGCCGGAGCCGCACAGGCGGTTGACGTTGAACGCCGGGGTTTCGTGGGTCAGGCCTGCTTCAAGGGCGATGACGCGGGACAGATAGGCGTCGCGCACTTCGGTGGGAATGACATGGCCCATGACCACATGACCGATGTGCTCGGCCCCCAGACCTGACTGAGCCAGTGCGGCCCGACTGACCTGCGTGCCCAGCTCGATGGGGGAGACGTCCTTGAGCGAGCCGCCGAAACCGCCGATGGCGGTGCGCAGTGCGCTGAGGACGAAGACATCATTGTTCTGGGTATCAGTAGCGGGCATGTCGACTCCAGCGTGCATGAAATGAGTGTGTTCGAGCGGTCGTCATCTGAAAACGCGACCGTGATGGCGGGCAAGTCTAGATCGCGTCGCAGAGAGCGGCCTATGCCAAAACTGTCCAGATCGGCTGGCGTTCTTTACCATGGCCCAGCGCGAAGTACGCAGCCCTTCCGTCCATAAGGCCTCATCTGTGGGAGCGAATTCATTCGCGTGGCATTTCTGATGATTCAACCCGCAAGACGCTTCGCCAACACGTTGACCATCACACAACCATGAGAAGGCGGTATGCGGGAAAAGGACTCGGTGTCGATCTACTTTGTGCAACTGATCGTGCATGCACTGCGCGATGAACCGCTGCGCCTGCAATCGGTTCTGGAGGCGGCTGACATCGACATGGCGCTGCTCGACGATCCCACTGCACGGGTTTCAGCTTCCGCGTTTGCGGCGTTGTGGCTGATCCAGATCAAGGAACTCGACGACGAGTTCTTTGCGCTGGACTCCCACGGCATGCCTCTGGGCAGCTTTGCCCTGATTTGCCGCTCGCTGATCCAGGAACCCAATCTGGAAAAAGCCCTGCGCCAATGCATGGCCAACTTTGCTCTGTTCCTTCGGGATTTTCGCGGCAGCCTTGTGGTGCGCGGCGCACGCGCGGTCATTGCGGTGGACACCCAAGCGGTCGATCCAGTCAAACGGCGTTTCGGCGAAGAGACGTTCTTACTGCTGATGATCAGTCTGTTGTGCTGGCTCGGCGGGCGTCGTATCAGCATCGACCGGGCGCAGTTTTGCCACCAGCGCGAGCGCCTGAGCGACGATGCATTGCTCTGGGGGTTCAATCTGACGTTCGCTGCAGCCACCACCGAAATCGAGTTCTCCAGCCATTACCTGCGGTTGCCCGTGGTGCAATCCCTGCCTTCGCTAAAAACCTTTCTTCGCACCGCGCCGCAGTGGCTGGTGATCCGTTTTCGCAACCAGCGCGGGCTGGCGGCGCAGGTGTATCAGCGCCTGCGCGCGAGTCAGTACGGACATTGGCCCACGCTGTTGGAAATGGCCGACGAATTAAAGCTCAGTCCGACCACGTTTCGTCGGCGGCTCGAGCGCGAAGGTTGCGCGTTTCAAGGGATCAAGGATGACGTACGACGCGGTATCGCCCAACAGAAGCTGCGCGAAACCGACATGAGCGTGGTCGAGATCGCATCGCTGGTAGGGTTTCAGGAGCCCAGTGCGTTCCACCGGGCATTCAAGAAATGGACAGGGGAAAGTCCGGGGCATTTCCGGACGGCCGTGTCGTCCGGACCCAAAGGCTAAACGCCAGCCCCGCAATCGGGGGCCATCGGGTCACCGCAACCAGGCGCTGCGCCAGGTGTGCAGATTGGGCTCGTCCAGCAGCCACTGTCCCTGCACTGCCAGACGAAGCGCATCGCCGCTCAGGCCCAACGCGCCTTTGTCTGCAATCTGCAAACGAATGGCATCGATCCAGAGTTGAGCGACATTGCTCAGGCGTGTCACCGGCAAGCTGTCGTCATCGCATGCAATCTCGCTGCAGATCACCGGGAACCCGCAGGCGCCGAACTCCAGCAAGCGGGAAACGCTCTGGCTCCCTTGAAGCCCGTTTCCGAGCAACGGCAGCAAGGCCAGGTCCAGATTCATGGCTGCCAGCGCTTCGGGGTGATCGGCCACCGCTGCCTGGAGCTTTGTGTCCCGAACAAAGGGGCGCAGTTCAATCGGGCACCAGCCCATCACCACGAAATCCACTTCGTCGGCAAGCACCGGCATGATCTCGCTCAACAGCTGCAGGTCCAGTGCGTCATGATCGCCACGCCATCCTACGCGGGGTTTCTCGCTCACGCCGCGTCGGCCCTGTACGTGTTTCCATTCGGCGGGCAAATAGTCGGGCACGACCTGAATATCGGTATGCATACCCTCAAGGGCGTGCGCGATGCGTGACGACGACACGACGATCCGGTCCATCAGCGTCAGGCTGCGCAAAAACAGCGGATCGCTGCGGTGATCCTCCGGCAGGCGATCAATGTCCATGACCCGAATGGCCGGGGTCAATTTCTGGATCAACTCGATCCCCGGCAACTCTGCCAGGCTGAACGGCCGCTGAAAGACGATAGCGTCTGGTTGCAAGCGCTCGACTTCCACCACATGCAGCAGACGCGGAGAAACGGCGCCGTCCAGAATGTCTAGCCGGCGCATAGCGTCCAGCGGATTGCACACACGCCGGTCGCCGTCGTTCCAGCGCAGAATACGTGGCACCAGAACCAGCGGCAGCGGGCGCCATGGCAACGGACGCCAGGTCAGATCGATGATGGGCTCGATCTTGAAGCCGGCTCCGGTCAAACCGAAGTTGCTGTTGTAGGCCGGGTCCTTGGCGAGCGCGGGCAGCCATTTCTGGTACATCGCAAATTGCTCGCCAAGAAAACGCGCGATCTTCTTTTCATACGCCGTCTTGTCGGTCTGAATCTGGCTGGTGCTTGATTCGTGCATCAGTTGCACGTGCGGAGTCCAGACCACCAGATGCCCGGACTCACGGACTTTCAGGCACAGATCGACGTCGTTATAGGAGACCTTGAAGTTGACCTCATCCAGGCCTTCGACCTGTTCATACAGCGATTTGCGGATCATCAGGCAAGCGGCGGTCACCACGCTGTAATCCTGGTCCACTTTAAGACGCTGCATATAGCCCGAGCTGTCCTGCGGGGAGCCCAGAAACACATGCAGCGCCGGGGCGTCGATGCCCAGCACCACGCCGGCGTGCTGAATGGCCGAGTCCGGGTAATAGAGCTTGGCACCGACAATCCCGACCTCAGGTCTGAGGGCGTGGTTGAGCAGGTTGTCCAGCCATTCGGGATGTAGCACGGCGGTATCGTTGTTAAGCAATACCAGATAATCGCCACGGGCGTTACGCGCCGCCGCGTTGTTGATCTCCGAATAATTGAACGGGAAGGGGTGGCGCAGCACGCGGACCTTGTCGCTTTGCATGCTCTCGACACCGGCCAGCCAGTCCAGCGCGTCGGGCTCTTCGCTGTTGTTGTCGATGATGATGATTTCGTAATCGCTGTAGGCAGTCTTTTCCAGCACGCTTTCGACGCAACGGGTAAGGATGCCCAACTGGTCCTTGGTCGGGATCAGAATCGACACCAGCGGTCGTTGTTCGTGGTTATAACGAATCTGATAGTTGCCCGTAGCGGTTTCCCACACCTCACTGTCGACATACCCGCGCGCCTGCAGATGCCGGTTGAGCGAACGGACTTCGTCAATGTTTTGCTCAGGCAGCAACCCGTCACAGATCAATAGCGGTTCGGCCATGTGCTGCAATTGGGCCATGCCGCCGTTTTCCACCAATCGCAAAATAAGGTCGAGCTCGATAGCGTTCGGCACGTCGGCATTGAAGCCGCCTGCGTCGAGCATGCTCTGGCGATGGAAAACCCAGTGCCGGCTCATGGCGGCCGGGTAGCTGAGCAGGTAATCCAGGTTGAAGTCCGGGCGGAAGGCAGGTTCATGTCGGCCGGTGGAAGAACGGTGCAGTTCATCGGCATACAGAGCCTGCGCGTGTGGCAGTTCGGGGAGTTTCAGGCGCAGGCGTGACAGACCGTGAGGGGTGAACGTGACACCCGCTTCGGCCAGCATGAACCAGTCGCAGCCATGCCCTTCGAGCAGCGAATTGAGCGCCGCGGCTTGCCGGTCCAGCGGGGATGTGCGCCAGTGCAAGTGCGCGCCGTCCTGAAAGTCGGACGGGGCGTGCGTGGTCGAAAGCACCACCACCTGCAGCGCATCCGATAACGCTTGGTGCTCCAGAACGCTTTGCAGGGTTATCACCACCTGCCGCGATTGCTGGTTGTTGTCCAGCACCACCAGCAACAGTCCTGAACCTGCGCTGTTGGCGTCCAGATGGTCATCGATCAGTCGTTGCTGGCTTTCGGTCACCACTCGGCGGGTCATCCACCGACTGGGGCTGAAATCAAAATGATTACCCGGATGGATGGTGGCGAAATACGGCACCATATCGATTTCGGTGAAGTGGTGACGGTCGCCAAACGTCGCCACCTTGACCATCCGGTAGTCTTCAAGACTTTGCGTCCAGCCCAGCTCATTGACGCGCTGGCGAAGAACGATCTGCGAGTCCAGGGCGATTTTGGGCGTATTGCGGCCTTGTTCACTGTATTGCAGGCTCGACACGCGGAAATACGACAGCGGTGTAGCGAGCATCGCCAGGTTGCCTTTACGCAGCAGCTTGAGGTAGATCGCGACATCGCCGACCCAGTCAATGGATGACCCGTTGATAATCATCAGGTCATCGCCGAAGGCCGCAATGTCGTCGCGCCGGCACATGATGCAACTCGGTTCGCCGATGAAATTGATCGTGAACTGGCCCAGAAATGACACCAGCTCAGGGCCGGAAAAAATGACGTCGTGGGAAAACGGAAAGAAGGTCGCCCAATTGTCCGGCTGCAGGTCACCTTGCTCATTGATGATCTGCCGACGGGAACTGGCCAGCACGATTTCCGGGTGATCGTGCAGCAGCGCAAACAACTGGCTGACGCAGTCCGGTCGCAGGAGGTCGTCGTCGTAGAGAAACTTGACGTACTCGCCCCGTGATTCGCGAATGCATTTTGCAGCGTTGCGTGCCTCGCCTAACGGCCGCTCGTTGCGCAGATAGCGGATAGGCCATGGACTCAGCGGGCGAAGGCGCTCGACGATGCTATGGATACCTTCGTCTTTGCAGTCATCACAGATCACGATCTCGATTTCTTCATGGGTCTGACTGAACGCACTGAGCAGCGCCGTCTCGAAGAAATCGGGTTTATACGCGGGAATTGCGATGCTGACCAAACGACTAGGGTTCATCTGGGTATCCGGTAGTTGAAAAAATGTATTGAGCTGCTATGCAACCGCGTCTGTGCAGAAACCAGGTCACGGTTGAGACGCCGATGTCATGAAAATGACGCTGCGCACACGATCATTGGCAGAAGCAATAAGCCAGCCAAACACCGCCAGACCCTCGATAAAGTCGGGGTGTGCCCGCAATACAGTGGTTGGTGGCGGGGTAACGACCCATCTGCTAACCGAGCACAGCCTGAGGGTGTGCGCCGTTTTTTTGTCCTCAACCCCTGCGGCCGTTTAACCGAATCTTCTCTGCCAGGCGCTTGAGCCGGGTGCTGCGGGGTTGGCGGCAACCTTTGGTTCAGATTTTGCTTGGCTGTGGCTATCGGTTGGCGCGGGGGCTGAGCGCCAACCACTTTTCGTTGTGCCAGCCGCTCGCTGGCCGGCAAGCGCGCCATGAGTTGTAGATTGAGGTTATCGGGCGAATGAACGTTAAAAAACTGATCATCGTAGGCGCCGGAGGGCTTGGCAGGGAGGTTCACTCATGGTGCAAGGACTGGCTCAAGCACAACCCGGGCTATGTGCTTGGCGGGTTCATCGATGACGGCGGTCTGTCCCTCAATCGGTTCAGCCACTACGCCGATGTCGTATCGACCATTGAAGGCTATCAACCGGCCCCCGATGAGCTGTTGATCTGCGCGATCGGCAAGCCGGCCGACAAAAAATACGTGGTTAACAAACTGCTTGCCAAGGGCGCTGAATTTTTTACGCTGATACATCCCACCGCCATCCTCGGCGAGAACGTGCAGATTGGACGGGGCACGTTGATTTGTCCTTACTCGGTGCTGTCGGTGGATCTCACGGTCGGTGAGTTCGTGACGGTGAACACGTTGTGCACCATTTCCCACGATACTTCGATAGGTGATTTCACCACACTGAGCCTGCACTGCGATGTGACCGGCGGTGTTGTTCTCGAGGGCGAAGTGTTCATGGGCTCCCGGGCGTCGGTGTTGCCCAAGGTCCGCGTCGGTAAAGGCGCCGTGGTTGGCGCTGGCAGTGTCGTGTTGCGTGATGTGAAGGCCGGCAGCGTGGTGGTGGGCGTGCCAGCCAGATATATCTCGGAGTAAACAGGTGCGCCGGGGGGGTTCTGAAACGCCGGTTTTGTTGTCACGTTGTGGATGGGCCGTCCATCGTCGACGACCCTTCGCTGTCCTCTGGTTGACCGTTAGCCGAGCTACTTGTAACCGAGCTACTTGGCGCCGATGTACAGAACGCTTTGTTCAGTGATGCCGTGTTGTTTGAACGTGCCGTCGCCGAACGAGCGTGCGTCGAGCTCCAGCAGTTCAAAGCCCCCGTCGCGAATCCGCGCCATGTAGTCCTGCTTGGCGTACATGCGCACGTGGTCGTCCTGCCCGAACCGCGCCCACCTGACGTTGACGTCGGTTTCGTCCGGGTCCTCGTCGGTGTATTCGGCGGTCAGCAGGATCGGCACCATGAGGATCGCCACGCCGTTTTTGTCCAGCACCCGATACAGCTCGGCAATGGCTTTTCGGTCGTCTGGTACGTGCTCGAGCACATGCGAGCAGACGATGAAATCAAACGAGTTATCGGCGTACAGCTGCATGTCCATGATGTCGACGATGTCATCGGCCAAAGGCGAGAACAGGTCGGCCGAGCGGTAATAGATGTCGGGAATGGAACGCAGAAATTGTGAAAGCAGCGGCGCCGGGGCGATGTCCAGGATGCGCAGCGGCCGGCCTGCGGGACGCGTCAGAAAGGTTTTGACGAACAGCGCGTAAAGCCGGTCGCGATCAGAGGCTGCGCAGCGCGGGCATGCGTATTGACCCGTGTTGAGGGTCTCGAAGTCATCAAGCGAGTAGCTCGCGTTCAGCGCGTTGAGCATCTCGAAATACTGGGACGTCAGCGGTAGAAAATTTGCGAAGTCGGATGAACAAACCGGGCAACTGCGCATTACCGGATTCCTTTGGCGGCCTGGACGATGACATCCAGCACGTGGGTGATTTCTTCGTCGGTGAGGCTGTCGAAAATCGGCAGGCACAGGATGCGGTTCGACACGCTGTTGGCCACCGGCAACTTGTGCTCGCGCGCAGACTCAAGGCCCCGGTACATCGGGAAGGCCGAAATCAGCGGGTAGAAATAACGTCGCACAAGGATGTTACGGGCACGGAAACTCTCGAACAATTCATCCCGGCTGAGCGCGAATTCCGGATTGACCAACACCGGGAAGTACGAATAGTTGTGGCCTTCGCGGTCTTCCCAGGCAATCGCGATGCCCTCAATGTCGCGCAACGCTTCCCGGTAGATCGCATCCACGCGTTGACGGCGGGCCAGCGCGGCGTCGATGTGCTTGAGCTGCAACACGCCGAAGGCTGCGTTGATCTCGCTCATCTTGCCGTTGATGCCCGGAGCGACGACGGTGACTTCATCGGCGAAACCGAAGTTCTTCAAGTAATCGATGCGCTGTTTGGTTTTGGCGTCGGGGCAAATGATCGCGCCGCCTTCGAACGTGTTGAACACCTTGGTGGCGTGGAAGCTCATGACCGAAAGATCGCCATGGCGCAGGATGCTCTGGTTGTTCTCTCGCACCCCGAATGCATGCGCCGAGTCATAGATCACCTTCAGCCCGTAGCGGTCGGCGATGCGCTGAATGGCGTCGACGTCGCACGGCACGCCGTAGCAGTGGACCGGCATGATGGCGGTCGTGGCCGGGGTGATGGCCTCTTCGATGCGCGCCGGGTCAAGGTTGTAGGTGTGCGGGTCGATGTCGACGAAAACCGGCTTCAGGCCGTTCCACAGTAGCGAGTGCGCGGTGGCGACGAAGGAGTAGGGCGTGGTGATGACTTCCCCGGTGATGCGCAACGCCTGCAACGCCGTGACCAGCGCAATGGTGCCGTTGGTGAACAGCGAAAGATGCTCGACACCCAGGTATTCGGCCAGCTCTTTCTCCAACTGCTGGTGAAACGGCCCGCCATTGGTCAGCAGTCGGGTTTCCCAGATCTTTTCCAGATAGGGGATGAATTCTTCAAGCGGCGCGAGCAGGGGCCGGGTGACGGGTGTGATTTTGCTCATGGGCGTTGTGCGCTCTGGTTGTGCTACAGAGAGTAAGACGGTGGCCCCTGGTGACGCCGGATCAGCTGTTTGCACTGTCAGCAAAATGGCGTTTGGGCCGAACACCAGACAAAAAGCAAGAAGTCGGCCAATTCCCCGATAGCGCTGCGTCGAGCGCGCTTTACGTGACCGTGCTTGATATTACGAACGGCGGATGCTTACTTTGTCCGCCTCGCCGCAAAGCGGCCTGCCTAACGATAAAGGACTTGAGTCATGAGCAGCGATGACCACAATTCACTCGCGCAGCGATTGATGGGCATTGATGAAATCGAATGCGTCACCCCTGACCTCAACGGCGTGCCGCGGGGCAAGGTGATGACCTCCGAGGGTTTCCTTGAGGGGCGCCGACTGCAACTGGCGCGTGGCGTGCTCCTGCAATGCATCATGGGCGGCTACCCGGCCGCGAAATTCTACGGCGGCGATGACGGCGACCTGGCGCTGGTGGCCGACCCCGATCAGATTCACCGCCTGCCCTGGAGCGCAGAGCCACGCGCATTGGCCATCTGCGACGCAGACGAACTGGACGGCAGCGGGTCTGGCCTGTCCACCCGGGTGCAACTGAAGAAGGTCATCGCGCGTTATGCGGCACGCGGCCTGTCGCCCGTCGTCGCCACGGAGCTTGAGTTTTTTGTCTTTGCGCCCAACACCGACCCAACGCAGCCTTTCAAGCCGCCGCTGGGCCTGGACGGACGCCGCGAAGACGGCCACAGCGCGTTCAGCATCAGCTCCAATAACGGCCTGCGGCCTTTCTTCAGCGAAGTCTATAAATGCATGGCTGCACTGGGCTTGCCGCGCGACACGTTCATGCATGAGATGGGCGTCAGCCAGTTTGAGATCAACCTGCTGCACGGCGATCCGTTGCTGCTCGCGGACCAGACCTTTCTGTTCAAACACCTGCTCAAGGAGGTGGCGCTCAAGCACGGACTGACAGTGGTGTGCATGGCCAAGCCGCTCGCGCATACGCCGGGCAGTTCGATGCACATTCATCAGAGCGTTGTGGATGCGCGCACCGGACAGAACGTTTTCAGCGATGCCGAGGGCGAGGCAACGGCGGTATTTCGTCACTTCATCGGCGGTCAGCAGGCGGCGATGGCGGATTTCACTGCGTTATTCGCGCCTAACGTCAATTCCTATCACCGTTTGTGTCATCCGTTCGCGTCGCCCAATAACGCGTGCTGGTCTCACGACAATCGGGCCGCCGGTCTGCGGATTCCGGCCAGTGCGCCAGCGGCCCGACGAGTGGAGAACCGTTTGCCGGGGGCAGATGCCAACCCTTATCTGGCCATCGCAGCCAGTCTGGCAGCCGGTCTTCATGGCATTGAAAGGGAGCTGGAGCCTTCCGAACAGCTTCAGGGCGAATTCGAAGTGCCGGATAATCTGTCGCTCCCATGTACCTTGCATGCCGCCCTTGAGCGTCTGAAACGCAGTCAACTGGCCAAGGAACTGTTCGGTTCCGAGTTCATCGAAGGCTACGTTGCATCAAAGACCCTGGAACTGACCAGTTTCTTTGATGAAATCACTCCCTGGGAGCGTCGTGTTTTGGCGGCTCAGGCTTAAGAACCGTGGTTCGCCCTCTCTGTGCGAGAGGGTGATATTGGAACGCTGATGCGCCAAATCTGGAAGTCCTTTCGAGCGCTGTATTTCGCCTCGCTGATGATGTTGATCGGCTCGGGCCTGTTGAGTACTTACCTGGCCCTGCGCCTGGCAGCCGATCAGGTGGACGGCCTGTGGGTCGGTGCGCTGATGGCTGCGAACTACATCGGTCTGGCCCTGGGCGGCAAGATCGGTCACCGGCTGATCGGCCGGGTCGGTCACATCCGGGCGTATGCCACCTGCGCCGGCATCGTCGGCGCGGCGGTGTTGGGCCACGGTTTGATCGATTACCTGCCTGCGTGGATCTTCCTGCGGATGATTGTCGGTCTGGGGATGATGTGCCAGTACATGGTGATCGAAAGCTGGCTCAACGAGCAGGCATCACCCAAACAACGCGGTCTGGTATTCAGCGCCTACATGATTGCCTCGTATCTCGGGCTGGTGCTGGGGCAGTTGATTCTGGTGATCCATCCGCAGCTGGGCCTCGAACTGCTGATGCTGGTGGCGCTGTGTTTCACCTTGTGCCTGGTGCCGGTCGCGATGACCCGCAGCATTCACCCCGCGCCGATGCACCCTGCGCCGCTGGAGCCGGCGTTTTTTATGCGTCGGGTGCCGCAGTCGTTGACCACGGTGTTCAGCGCCGGTTTGATCATCGGTTCGTTTTACGGGCTGGCGCCGTTGTATGCCGCCCAGCAGGGCCTGACCACAGAGCACGTCGGCTTGTTCATGGGCTTTTGTATCGGTGCGGGTTTGCTGGTGCAGTGGCCTTTGGGCTGGCTCTCGGATCGCTATGATCGGCCCCGGCTGATTCGCGGTGTGGCGGGGCTGTTGGTGCTGGCATCGCTGCCGCTGGCTATTTTCCCCGATGTGCCGATCCAGGTGCTGTTTTCGGTAGGGTTCGCGGCGTCGCTCTTGCAGTTTTCGCTGTATCCGCTGGCCGTGGCGTTTTCAAACGACCACGTCGAAGCCGAGCGCCGGGTCTCCTTGACCGCGATGTTGTTGATGACTTACGGCGTGGGCGCCAGTATCGGGCCACTGGCGTCGGGCGTGCTGATGAAGATGTTCGGCAGCAATATGCTGTATGCCTTCGTCTGTTTTACGGCATTGATTCTGACACTGAGTATTCGTCCGAAAGCGGTTACCAACCTGCATCAGGTCGAAGACGCTCCGCTGCACCACATTGCGATGCCGGACAGCATGTCCAGTTCGCCGTTGGTGGTGGCGCTCGATCCGCGGGTCGATGAGCAAGTGGTCCAGGACCAGATGCAGACCACAACTGACCCTGCGCCCGAGCCTGAGGCGCAGCCCGATCCAGAGCCGCCGCTGGACACTGACTACATGGCGCCTGCTACCTCGGAAGAGGCAAGCACCGAGCCACAGCCAGCCCGGCCGAATCCGGCGAACGGTGTGACGAATGACGTGGGGATTGATCGACCGATGTGATGCGCATGCACGCGAATACGTTAGGCGGTCGTGATCAGATGGGCCGCCTCGCCAACAAGCTCGCGCCTACAGAGCCGTCTTCCCAGCTGGAGTGGTGGAAGATCTGTAGGAGCGAATTCATTCGCGAGGCGGTGGGGTTGGAATCAGAAGTCGTCGTCTTTGTCGAAGCGGCGTGCTTCACGTTGCAACTGGTAAACGAAACGTTCGACCTGACGCTGCACCAGCCCGCTCATGTTGTGAAAGCGTACGCCGGCGAAGGTGGTGTTGATGCGCTCTTCGAAATGCAGATACCGCAACTCGACCGGGGCGGTCATGTTGCCGAAGGGCAGGCCGGCGACGAAGCGCTCGTACACCTGACCCAATTGCACACGTTCGGACACATCGCCCTCAAAGCGCAGCTTGCAGCCGGTCGCCGAGATATCCAGCAATTTGCCTTTGAGCGGAGATTTGAGCTTGTCGCCGCCAATCTCGATGTTCACCAGAGAGGCCAGCTTCAGTGCGGCGCGAAACGCGTTGCGACGCTGGTGATACACCACTTCCAGCGGCAGAGGCCCGCGATAGCTGCGCGGATCGTCTATCACCGTCAACTGAGCCTTGCACTCCCAGGCGATGCGCACACCATCATGGAAGCCTTCGACCCTGAATGGTTCGCCCGCAGCCAGAAAGCGCTCGCCGTCTCGGGGGATCATTTCATCGAAGGTTATCGATCCATCACGATCAATGTCGGTGATATAGCTCTGGAAACGCTGGCTGCGCTCGTGAAAGGTAATGATCAGCGGATCATGGCTTTCAAGCAGCAGACGCAGGTTGGCGGCGATTTCCAAAGGGGTTGTCATTACCTTCGGGGGCTGCGGAACGTCGTCCGCGCTTGAGGCATTCACGGGTAATCCATCTCCAGGCAAAATACGACAGCGTGTAGCTCGCAGCATTTTGCCAGCATGCTTCACGCCTTGATACAGGAACTTACACCTGGCTAAGCGGACGTGGCCGTGCTTTTCCGGAGGTCGAGCCGCGGCTGTCATATAGCGTAGGGGTGTCGCCGCCGTTCAGTATGGATAGCTGGTTATTGGTCTTGATTTGCTGCAACTGGATCAGCGTGCCGTTTTCTTCGTTGGCCGCCTTGCAGTCGTTCATCAGGGCAGTCAGTTCATCGCCGGCTTTGAGCAACTCGGCACCGACCGATGAATGTCGCGCTACCTCTTCCAATCCGTTGCGATTGGTCGGCAGGCCGAGGCTTGCCAGTAGCTGACTGCGTCGACGGCCATGCTGGTCAAGAACGATCACCAACGCCTGTTTCTGCGCGAGGATGCGTTCCATTTCGAGCATGTCGCGTCCGTGCAGCGCAATGGACTCGGCTTGCAGCAGCTCAAGCAGGTGCTGAGCTGGTGCAATGTCATCAGTGATCAGTTGAAGCAAAGTAGTGTCTTGCATCGCATGCTCTGGGATTTAAGCGTCCAGAAGCCCCGGCGCGGGCTTAGCGCTGGGCTTCGAAATTAAGCAGCTTGCTGGCAACGCGGTTGCTGTCGACCGTGTAGCTGCCATCTGCGACTGCCGCTTTCAATTCGGCCACACGGGCAGAGTTGACGGTAGGCTGATCGCGCAGCGAATCAGTGATCTTCTGCAACTGTTGAGCTTCACTGCTCAGATGTACTGCCTCACCACTGCTCACACTCGGGGAACTGCTCACCGGGGTTGTTGCTTCGGTCTTTGCAGTTTCTTTGGTGGCGGCAGTACGTGTGGTACCACCCACGGCAGTGGAGCTATTCAAACGACTAAAGTCGATAACCATGATTGAAAACCTCTGGGTTCTTGGACGCTTGCCTTGGTTTCGGCTAAACCCGGAATAACTTTAGGGCCCGTGCGAAATCAGTCACAGGTGGACTTCGCACAGCGCGCATGGGTTCCCAGTCTAGAAAAAGCGCAGGCACAGCGCCAGAGGTCATCGCATCACATGGGCACCTCCACCTGCCCGGGAGCGGTGATATTGGCTTTGATTACGCGCTTGGAATTGAGGTTGCGCACCCGTATTTGCTCGTTAAAACCGCCATCCGATAACGCCTCGCCGGGCATGCGCACGCTCATGGAGCCGCTGCGGGCAATGATCACGACCTCATCGCCCTTGCGGACCATTTCCGGCTGAGCGAGGTGAACCGGGGTCAGAATTTGATCGATGACCGTTGGTCGGACAATTTTTTGTCCCACCGCCTGATCGAGCGAATCCAGAAAGCCTTGTCCCAACAGGCCTACGTCTCGCTCGCGCAGGGCAACATCGCCGTCAGTGACAATTGCATCACGTTTCATGGGGCGTACGACTGTGACGACGTTGCGATATAGATGTACCTGCGCGGGCACAAACACCGTCCATGGAGAGCTGCCTTCACAGCGCACGCGCACGGTGACGCGACCAATTGGCGTTGGGCTTTCCAGTGATGCCGTCAAATCCTTGTCGCATTGGGGCATGCGCAGACGCGGATCAAGTTGCCTCACTTCAATCTCGTAACGTCCGGCGGTCTGACTGGTCGCCAAATAGTCTTCAACAGTGAATTCAAGAAAGCCCTGGGTGACGCCGATAAGCTGTTCAGGCAACGTGACATTGTCTGCGTGACTGACGTTAGCAGTGCTCAACAGGCACAACGCGGCCGTCGCGCAGAGTAAGCTGCGGGTCATAGAGGTCAAGCGTCGAAATACTGTCGTTGGTCTTTTCATGACAAGGTGAATAGCAAGGCCCGTGCCGCTTGCCGACAGGTGATGGGTAATTGGTCGTTTTGGGAGGGAGTGGGACATGGCTGGTGTTATGGATTCAGTGAACCAGCGCACTCAACTGGTTGGGCAGAACCGCCTTGAATTGCTGCTGTTCCGTCTGGAAGGCAAGCAGTTGTATGGGATCAACGTGTTCAAGGTAAAGGAGGTGCTTCAGTGCCCAAAACTTACCCACTTGCCCAGGTCCAGTCCGATCGTGCGCGGCATCGCCAATATTCGCGGGGGGACTATTCCCATCCTCGACCTGGCGTTGGCAACGGGTTCGAAAGCTTTAGAGAACATTGATAATGCCTTCGTGATCATCACGGAGTACAACACCAAGATTCAGGGTTTTCTGGTGCACTCTGTCGAGCGCATCGTCAACATGAACTGGGAAGACATTCATCCGCCACCCCGGGGTACCGGCCGCGACCACTACCTCACGGCGGTGACGCGGATCGATAATCAGTTGGTCGAGATCATCGACGTCGAGAAGATCCTCGCGGAAGTGGCGCCGGTTTCCGAGAATATCTCGGCCGGAGTGGTTAACGCCGAGGTTCAGCACAAAGCGTTGTCGCTCAAAGTGCTGACCGTGGACGACTCTTCGGTGGCTCGCAAGCAAGTGACTCGCTGTCTGCAAACCGTGGGTGTTGAAGTCACCGCGTTGAATGATGGTCGCCAGGCACTTGAATTCCTGCGCAAACTGGTCGAGGAGGGCAAGAAACCCGAAGAAGAGTTTCTGATGATGATTTCCGACATCGAGATGCCGGAAATGGACGGCTACACGCTGACTGCCGAGATCCGCAGTGATCCGCGCATGCAGAAGTTGCACATCGTTTTGCATACTTCTTTGTCCGGCGTTTTTAACCAGGCGATGGTCAAGAAGGTGGGTGCTGATGATTTTCTGGCCAAGTTCCGGCCGGACGACCTGGCGGCCAGGGTCGTAGATCGAATCAACGCGGCAGACATTAGCTAGACAAACCAGAGGCGTCGCCTCTGGTAGTTCACGAATTTTGAGAGGCGGCATGTCTACAGGTAATTTGGATTTTGAACAGTTCCGGGTCTTCCTGGAAAAAGCCTGTGGCATTTTGCTGGGTGAGAATAAGCAATACCTGGTGTCCAGCCGCCTCAACAAGCTGATGGAGCAGCAGGGTCTCAAGTCGTTGGGTGACTTGATCCAGCGTATTCAGACCCAGCCCCGCAGTGGCTTGCGCGAGCAGGTGGTAGATGCCATGACCACCAACGAGACGTTGTGGTTTCGCGACACTTACCCCTTTGAGGTGCTCAAGAACAAGGTGTTGCCTGAGCAACTCAAAGCGAGTCCGGGCCTGCGACCACGCATCTGGTCGGCGGCCTGTTCGTCCGGGCAGGAACCGTTTTCGTTGTCGATGTCGTTCGACGAGTTTGAGCGCAGCAATCCCGGGCAGTTGAAGGGCGGGGCGCAAATCGTTGCAACGGATCTGTCGGGGAGCGTGCTTAATACGTGTAAGACCGGCGAGTACGACAGCCTGGCCATTGGCCGGGGGTTGTCGCCGGAGCGGCTTCAGCGTTATTTCGATCAGAAGACGCCCGGTCGCTGGACGATCAAGACGCCGATCAAGAGTCGCGTCGAGTTTCGCTCGTTCAACCTGCTGGACAGCTACGCTGCGCTGGGCAAGTTCGATATCGTATTCTGTCGCAACGTGTTGATTTATTTTTCAGCTGAGGTGAAGAAGGACATTCTGTTGCGTATTCACGGGACGCTTAAGCCAGGTGGCTATTTGTTTCTCGGTGCATCGGAGGCGTTGAACGGGCTGCCGGAGCACTATCGGATGGTGCAGTGCAGTCCGGGGATTATTTACCAGGCGAAGTAGGTTGTCGTTTTGAAACAAGAACCCTGCCTTGGCGGGGTTTTTTTATGGGGCTGTTCTGGGATTGGCGGTTTGGTGAATAGCCGTATTCGCACATTGTTGTCCTAATCAGAGCCAAATCCTGTAGGCGCGAATTTATTCGAGAGAGGCCGGTGTGGCTGGCGCTTTCTTTGTGCGCTAGCCAACGCATCTTGGCTATCTGACGTTTTGATTATTGGGTGTATATCCGTTAACTCGGGCGTGGCTTAGATCGGCTTCGCTCTTACAGCGAGTCACTTTTGCCAAACGCCGCAAAAGTAACCAAAAGGTCTTGCTCCCGTGTCCGGCCCGACTTCGTCGGTTTCCCTCACTCCGGCATTGCTCCGGAGACACGCCGCCATCGGCCATCCATGCCGCGCTGCCCCCTGCGCAACGCCTGCGCTCGGCCTCCCAAAGTCGCACTTTGCGGTGTATCCAAAACGCCGGCACGACACATAACCTGTAGGAGCGAATTCATTCGCGAGAGGCTGGAGGGGTCGCCACAAACATAGAAGCCCAAACCTCAAGCCCAAGCTAACGGGCTTCGCTCTTGATCTTCACCCACGCCAGCCCAAACACCACAAATCGCGACTTGGGTGCAGGCCGAACGCAGGTGATGCGCAGTGGGATGCCCGGCAAGCGCCGTCAGGACATGGATGTCCGTTCGGCGGGTGCCCACGGTGTATCGCCGGAGTGAGGGAACCCGACAAAGGAGGGCCAAACCGGGAGCAAGACCTTTTGGTTACTTTTGGCTGGGCCGGCTTCCGGGCCGTTTGCCAAAAGTGACTCGCTGTAAAAGCGAAACCCATATCAGCATCACCCGAGATAACGGATATACACACGATAAGCACCGAGTCATGCCGCTGAGCCGCATTGTCTAGCGCTCAGAAACAGCAGCGCCCAAACAGGCCTCTCGCGAATGAATTCGCTCCTACAAGTTGTGCGTCCAGCCTCAACCGGGCATCCGCCACTCAGCCCCGGCCTCAATCGCAAAAAAACGATCCACCGGCAACCCACCGGCAAAAAAACGGCACCTTGCTTGCCGTTTGCCTCCCTATTAGCGGAAATCACTTGCCGCTTTTCTGTCATGAACCCGCCGCACCTGCCCCAAACCCCCGTAAAACAACACTTCCGGAAAGTGGCACGCCACTTGCTATGTCTCAATCAAGAAAATCTGGTCAACCGGTAAAGGTTTCCCGACATGAGCATCAGCTTTGAAAACGCATTGGGCATCCACGAGAAAGCGCTGAACTTCCGCGCCCAACGTGCAGAAGTGCTGGCCAACAACATCACCAACGCCGACACGCCTAATTACAAGGCACGTGACCTGGACTTCTCCAAAGTCCTGGCAGCGGAAAATGAAAAGTCCACCAAGGGCAGCTTCGCGCTCAACACCACCAACAGCCACCACATCGAAGCGGCTGGCATGGGCAATGAAGACGGTTCGCTGCTCTACCGCACCCCGTCGCAGCCATCGTTGGACCAGAACACCGTGGATACTCAGGTCGAGAACGCCAACTACGCCGAAAACGCCATCGGTTTCCAGGCGAGCTTCACATTGCTCAACAGTAAGTTCAAAGGGCTGGTATCAGCCATTCGCGGAGAGTAAGCCATGTCTCTATCCAGTGTTTTCAACATCGCCGGTAGTGGCATGAGTGCCCAGAACACTCGCCTCAATACCATCGCCAGTAACATCGCCAACGCCGAAACGGTCGCCTCCAGCATGGACCAGACCTACCGCGCCCGGCACCCGGTGTTCGCCACCGTGTTTCAGGGCCAGGAATCCGGCGGCAGCGGGTCGCTGTTCGAAGACCAGGGCGCAGCCGGTTCGGGCGTGCAGGTGTCAGGCATCGTCGAAGACGCCTCCAACCTGGAAGCGCGCTACGAGCCCAACCACCCGGCCGCTGACAAGAACGGCTACGTGTACTACCCGAATGTCAACGTGGTGAATGAGATGGCTGACATGATCTCGGCCAGTCGTTCGTTCCAGACCAACGCGGAAATCATGAACACCGCCAAGACAATGATGCAAAAGGTCCTGACCCTGGGTCAGTGATAAGGGACGCACCCGATGACAACTTCAATCGATAGCAGCACCGCGACAAGCCAATACCTGAAGTCGCTGCAGAAAACCGGCACCACCACCACCGGTGATTCCACAACGGGCGCCAGCAGCCTGGGCAAGGATTCTTTCCTGCAGTTGCTGGTCACCCAGATGCAGAACCAGAACCCGCTCGATCCACAGGACAACAGCGAGTTCGTGGCCCAGCTGGCGCAGTTCAGCAGCCTCGAAACCATGCAGAACCTGGGTACCTCGGTGGATGCGATTGGCGGCATGTATCAATCGTCGCAAGCGCTCCAGGCCTCGTCTCTGGTTGGCAGCTCAGTGATTGTCGACGTAGGTTCGACTTCCGTTGACACCACCAAGGGTCTGACCGGCACCGTCGTCGTGCCGTCTGCGACCACGCAAACCTCGGTCAAGGTGTACGACGCTGACGGCAACATTGTGCGCACCCTCGATCTGGGCGAGCAGGCAAAGGCCAGCAGCCTTAAATTTACATGGGACGGGACGGATGAATCCGGCAGCGCCCTGCCTTCAGGCACTTACAGCTTCAAAGCGGATGGCAGCATCGGAGGCACCAGCACATCGCTGGCGACGTATCTGCCAGCCACGGTCAACAGCGTCACGATGGGCACCGCTAGCACTGGGATGACCCTCAACCTGGCCGATGGCACCAGTATCCTTATGAACAAAGTTAAACAAATCGGAATATAGAGCCGATTAACGGCGCAGGAGTTTGAAACATGTCTTTCAATATCGGCCTTACAGGGCTCTATGCAGCGAATAAAAGTCTCGACGTGGCCGGCAATAACATTGCCAACGTGGCGACTGTGGGCTTCAAATCTTCCCGTGCGGAGTTTGCAGACCAATATTCAAATTCGATTCGTGGCACTTCTGGCAGTTCAAATGTCGGCAGCGGTGTATATACGTCGACTGTTTCGCAGCAGTTTACCCAAGGCGCCCTGACCACTGGCACTGGCCGTGACCTGGACCTTGCGATCAACGGCAACGGCTTCTTCATGATGAGCAACAACGGCGAGAAACTTTATACCCGCGCCGGCAGTTTCCACACTGATTCGGCGGGATACGTCGTCGATAACAGCGGCAATAACTTGCAGGGCTACAGCCTCGACGGCAGCGGCAACGTGGCCGCCGGCGTATTGACAGACCTGCGCGTGGACTCTTCGAACATGGCGGCGAAGGCCACCAGTACCATGAAAATCGAGTCGAACCTGGATTCGACGAAGCCGATCATTACCGCCGCATTCGATCCCAACGACGTGACCACCTACACCACGCCGTTGCACACGCCGATCTACGACAGCCAGGGCAATTCACACACTCTGGACCAATATTTTGCGAAGACGGGGACCAATTCCTGGACCATGTACTCGCTGATCGACGGCCGTAATATCTCCAATCCGGGCACCACACCGGTTGTTCCCGATCAGACGACTATCACATTCGACTCATACGGCAAGCTGGTGACGACCCCGGCTCCAACCTCGACGCCCAACGTGGGCATCAACGCTGACGGTACATATCAGATCCAGAACTGGACGCCTGCGACCAGCACCACTGTCGGTTCGACCACTACCTGGACCTCCAACGGCGCTGTCGGCAACACCGGTGGCATCAAGCTGGACATGCTGGCAACCACCCAGAACAATGCAACGTCGGGCGCATCGGCCAAGAGTCAGAACGGCAATGCCGTGGGCCAGATCAGCGCCATGAACGTCGATTCGAGTGGCAATCTGTTTGCCACCTACACCAACGGTCAATCCAAGGTGATCGGTCAGGTGTCGCTGACCTCGTTCGCCAACGTCCAGGGCCTGGCTCCAGCGGGCGGCACCGCATGGCGCGAAACGTTTGCTTCGGGTGTCCCAGTCAGCGGTTCGCCGCAAACCGGTACGCTGGGCAACCTGACCGGGTCTGCACTGGAAGAGTCCAACGTGGACCTGACCGGCGAGCTGGTTAACCTGATCAAGGCACAAAGTAACTATCAGGCGAACGCGAAAACCATTTCGACTCAAAGCACCATTATGCAAACCACTATTCAGATGACCTGATAACGGTCGCTGTCCTGCGGTGAATAAAAGCCTCTTTGCGAAGAGGCTTTTTTTTACCTTTTATTTAGTGCGGTACAGCATGGCGTTATTTACTTAATCCCCGCAGAAAATATATAGAGACGTCCCACTGCATAACTAGAAAATTCCTACTTTCGATACTGCGAGAATAAAAACGCGACTACATGACTTCGCTCGGTAATTGACGGGCAAGGCATATTTCGCGACACCAATCCGCTTATCAATGGAAGTGTCGTCTCCGACGGCTCGGGAGTGTTCATGTCTTTCAATATTGCAGTGGCCGGTTTAAAGGCTTCTCATAAACGGCTTGAAGTGGCAGGTAACAATATCGCCAACGTGGGGACGGCGGGTTTCAAATCGTCGCGAGCAGAGTTTTCAGCGGTCTATGCATCTACCCATCTGGGCGGCGGCGCCGCGACAGGCAGTGGTGTGCGGCTGGCCAATGTTTCGCAGAACTTCAGTGCCGGCAGTATATTGACCGGTGCGGAGCGCCAGCTTGATATGCGCATTCAGGGCAAGGGTTTTTTTGTCATGAGCGATGGCGGTTCGCTGAGCTACAGCCGGGCAGGTGCCTTCCAGAAGGATGCCAATGATTTTGTCGTCGATAGCCATGGCAGCCGCTTGCAGGGCTACGGCGTCAACGCCAAGGGTGAGGTGGTCAGCGGCATGCGCACAGACCTGATGATCGGGTCCGCCAACCTGTCGCCCAAGGCCACGAGCGAGATAGGGCAAACCATCAATCTCGACGCCTCGGCCGCGTCACTCGCCGCGCTGCCAGTGTTCAGCCCTGACGACCCCGGCACCTACACCCGCGTTCATGTGCAGACTATTCAGGACGCCGGGATGCCGGCAGTCAAAGAGGTCAAGGGTAAGGACGCCAGCGGCAACGAGGTGATCATTACGCACGCCCGCGCCGCCATTCCACCTCGGGACCATGAGCTCAAGCACTACGTTGTGAAGGCCGACGACGCGCAATGGACGTCTTATGTGTTGATCGATGGCGTTAATCCGTTTGATCCGTCAAGCCGCTCGCCGCTGCAAATGGGCCTGACCACATCCCCGGGCGGCCACCTGGTGCTGAGCGCTGCGAATGCTGCTGTCGACAAGGTGTCGGATACCGAGCTTTCACTGCGTAACTGGGTTCCCGCGCAGCAGGTCAATGGGAGCTGGAATGCCAGCGGCGCGGCTAATGCGGGCCCGGTTCCACTGGCGCTGATCGACGGCGCGACCCCGCTGCTCAATGACGCCGATGCATTGATGACGCGACCGGTGCCGCCGTTCGATCCCAACGATACAACCACTTTCACCAAGCGCTTTCCCAGCCCCATTTACGACAGCCTCGGCAACCGGCACGACCTGGATCAGTACTTCGTCAAAGAGGGAAGCAACAGCTGGACGCTGCACGTGTTGGTGAATGGGCGTAACCCTGCGGACCCGACCAGCACGACCCCAGTAACGGCAAGTGTGGTGTTCGATTCCAATGGCGCAGTGCAGTCGTTGACCGGTGGCGCCGGATTGAGCGCCAACAATGGAAAGTTGACGCTTGGCGGATGGCTGCCTGCCAGGCAAGGCGATGCCCACAGCGGTGGGCACTGGAAGCCCAATGGTGCGGCAGGCAACGTTGACGGTATTGCCATCGATCTCAACAAGCTCACTCAGCACAACGCCGAAACGGCCCGTCTGTCGCCGCAGATCGACGGACACGCAGCGGGGCATATCGTCGGTCTGACGATTGACGGCAGGGGCATCATGAGCGCCAGTTTCGACAACGGGCTGCACCGCCAGATTGGTCAGGTCATGCTCGCCAGCTTCGCCAATGAACAAGGGTTGCAGCCCACCAGCGATACGCGCTGGCGCGAGACTCACGACTCCGGCGTCGCCGAATACGATGGCGCGGGTACCGGATCGTTGGGAGCGGTGGTGTCGGGTTCGCTGGAAGGGTCGAACGTCCAGTTGACCGATGAGCTGGTGGAACTGATCCAGGCACAGACCTCGTATCAAGCCAACTCGAAAACCCTATCCACCGAAGCCGAATTGCTGCAAACCCTCATCCGCGCCACGTAATCACCCGGCCCCTCGCGAATGAATTCGCGGCTACAGAGTCAACGCCACCAGTCGGAGTCGTAATCGATTTCTGTAGGAGCCAACTTGTTGGCGAGACGGAATCAGCAAACCTGCATTAAGCCGCTTCAGTTCGAGCAATCGGACTTCACGTAAGGGCCGGCGATTCGGGTCCAGCCCTTGCCGGGGCTGGTCTGGGCGCAAAAGGTAGCGTCCTTGCCTTGCCATATCCAGTAATGCGCAGGCGCCGCCAAGGCCATAGCCGTGCAGGCGCTGAAGAGGAGGGCGATGGAGATGCGCAAGGGCATGTCGGTTTTCCGTTAACTGAAGGCTGGGTGCCGAGGTTGTTGCAAGGATCGCTCCGCAGGTGCAGTTTTTCTGGCGGCCAGGGAGGGGATTTTTGCTCAAAGCGGCGGTCTGCCGTCGCCCCGTTTATTTTTACGCTCGGGCCAGCGGCATGCAGGCCCGTAACCATTGGCAAATCAGTGCTTTGTATCAATCTGGAAAAACTGGTTCGATTATTGCTTTGTCCTCCTTAGAACAGCTACAGGCGGCAAGCGTCTGTCGAAGGAGGAAGACTGTGGACAAGTTGCTTTACGTCGCCATGAGCGGTGCATCCGAAAACGCCATCGCGCAAAAGGCTCACGCCAACAACCTGGCGAACGTCTCGACCAACGGATTTCAGCGTGACCTCGAACAGGCTCGCTCAATGCCCGTCTACGGCGAAGTGATGCCCTCGCGCGCCTACGCCATGAGCGAGCGTCCCGGCACCGACTTCAGTCCCGGTTCGATGGTCGACACCGGCCGTGATCTGGACGTCGCCGTCAAAGGTGATGGCTGGATGGCCGTGCAGACCGCCGACGGTGGCGAAGCTTACACCCGCACCTCCAGCATGAACATTGACGCCCTGGGCGTATTGCGCGATGGCAACGGATTGCCGGTCATGGGCAATGCCGGGCCGATTGCCGTGCCGCCCCAGCAGCAGATCGAGATCGGCGCCGACGGCACGATCAGCGTTCGCTCGCTGGGTGAAAGCCCGCAGGTCATGGCTCAAATCGACCGCATCAAACTGGTCCGACCGGACATGGCAAACATGGAAAAAGGCCCGGACGGGCTGATGCACACCAAAGACGGCAAAGCCGCTCAGATGGATGCCACCGTACAGGTCGAGTCCGGTTTCCTGCAGTCGAGTAACGTCAACGCGGTCAATGAAATGACTTCGGTGCTGGCGCTGTCTCGTCAATTCGAATTGCACATCAAGATGATGAAGACCGCTGAGCAGGATGACGAGTCGATGGCTCGCGTCTTGCAAATGGGCTAATGACTGACAGCTTGCGCCGATAATCAGGCGCTCGAGGAGATTGAGAAATGCTTCCTGCACTATATGTCGCAAAAACCGGTCTCGCCGCTCAGGACACGAACCTGACGACGATTTCCAACAACCTGGCCAACGTGTCGACCACCGGTTTCAAGAGTGATCGCGCCGAGTTTCAGGACCTGCTTTACCAGATCAAGCGTCAGCCAGGCGCCCAGTCGACTCAGGACAGCGAACTGCCGTCCGGTCTGCAGCTGGGTACCGGTGTGCGCATCGTCGGCACGCAGAAAAACTTCACGGCGGGCAGCCTGCAAACCACCAACCAGCCGCTGGACATGGCGGTCAATGGGCGTGGTTTCTTCCAGATCCGTCAGCCTGACGGCACTCTGGCGTACACCCGCGACGGTACGTTCCACCTGGACAGCAACGGCCAGATCGTGACCTCCAACGGTTACGCCGTTGAACCCGCCATTGTGGTTCCGCAGGATTCCCAGACCTTTACTGTCGGCGAAGACGGCACCGTGTCGATCACCACCTCGACCAACACCGCCACGCCGCAAGTGATCGGTAACCTGCAAACCGCCGACTTCATCAACCCGGCCGGCCTGCAATCCCAAGGTGGCAACCTGTACCTGGAAACCGCGTCAAGCGGCGCCCCGCAAGTGGGTACTCCGGGCCTGAACGGTTTGGGCGTGGTCAAGCAGAACACTCTGGAAAACTCCAACGTCAGCACCGTTGAAGAGCTGGTGAACATGATCACCACGCAGCGCGCCTACGAGATGAACTCCAAAGTGATCTCGACCGCTGACTCCATGCTGCAGTACGTCACGCAGAACCTGTAATACCCGATGCAAACGGATTCGACTGATCAATTGGATGGGGCACCTGATACGTGCCTGCTACACCGCGAGGTTTTAAGTGTCATGAAACGGCTTCCTGTTGTGCGGCTTTGTGTGTTGGTAGCGTCGGTCTGCGGACTGTCGGTATTGGCGGGCTGCGTTGCGCCTGCAGCCAAGCCCAACGACCCTTATTACGCGCCGGTGTTACCGCGCACGCCGCTGCCTTCGGCGGCCAATAATGGCTCCATCTATCAGGCCGGTTTCGAGCAGAACCTGTACGGCGACCGCAAGGCTTACCGTGTGGGCGACATCATCACCATCACACTCTCGGAAAGAATGGCCGCCAGCAAAGCCGCCAGTTCCGGGATCAGCAAGACCAGCAAAACCAGCGTCGGCCTGACCTCGCTGTTCGGCGCCGGGGTCAGCACCAACAACCCGGTGGGCGGCGGTAACCTGAGCCTGGACGCTGGCTACAGCGGCGACCGCGCGACCAAGGGCTCCGGCACCGCAGCGCAGAGCAACACCCTCACAGGTTCGGTGACGGTGACCGTGGCCGACGTGTTGCCCAACGGCATTCTGTCGGTACGTGGCGAGAAGTGGATGACGCTCAACACCGGTGACGAACTGGTGCGCATCGCAGGCTTGGTCCGGGCGGACGACATCGCCACTGACAACACCGTTTCGTCCACTCGCGTGGCCGATGCGCGGATTACTTATTCCGGTACAGGCGCGTTTGCCGATTCCAGCCAGCCAGGGTGGTTCGACCGATTCTTCCTCAGCCCGTTGTTCCCTTTCTGATCGCGGGATGGCCATGACTAATTTCAAGCAACTGATAGCGGCAGCCTTGCTGATGACCTCAGCCTTCGGTGTTCACGCCGAACGCCTGAAAGACATCGCCAGCATCTCCGGCGTACGGACCAACCAATTGATCGGTTACGGCCTGGTGGTCGGCCTCAACGGCACGGGCGACCAGACCACACAGACCCCGTTCACGCTGCAGACCTTCAACAACATGCTGTCGCAGTTCGGCATCAAGGTGCCGGCAGGCTCGGGCACCGTGCAGCTGAAAAACGTGGCGGCGGTCGCGGTGTATGCCGATTTGCCGGCGTTCTCCAAGCCCGGTCAACAGATCGACATCACGGTTTCGTCCATCGGTAACTCGAAAAGCCTGCGCGGCGGCGCGCTGCTGATGACCCCGATGAAGGGTATCGACGGCAACGTCTACGCAGTGGCACAGGGCAACCTGGTGGTCGGCGGTTTCGACGCTGAAGGCCGCGACGGTTCGAAGATCACGGTCAACGTGCCATCGTCTGGTCGTATCCCGGGCGGCGCTTCGGTAGAACGTACCGTGCCGAGCGGCTTCAACCAGGGCAACTCGCTGACGCTGAACCTCAATCGCTCCGACTTCACCACCGCCAAGCGCGTAGTCGACAAGATCAACGACATGCTCGGCCCTGGCGTTGCCCAGGCACTGGACGGCGGTTCCGTGCGGGTAACCGCGCCGCTCGACCCCAATCAGCGCGTCGATTATCTGTCGGTGCTGGAAAACCTTGAAATCGATCCGGGCCAGACCTCGGCGAAAGTCATCATCAACTCGCGTACCGGCACCATTGTCATCGGCCAGAACGTCAAAGTGTCGCCAGCGGCCGTTACCCACGGCAGCCTGACCGTGACCATTACCGAAGACCCGATCGTCAGCCAGCCAGGCGCCTTGTCAGGTGGTCAGACTGCGGTTGTGCCGCGCTCCAAGATCAATGCTCAGCAAGAGCTGCACCCGATGTTCAAATTCGGCCCGGGCACCACGCTGGACGAAATCGTTCGTGCGGTTAACCAGGTCGGCGCAGCACCGGGCGACCTGATGGCCATTCTCGAAGCCTTGAAACAGGCCGGCGCGTTGCAAGCCGACCTGATCGTGATTTAAGAGGCAAACTGAATGAGCATTCCAAGCGGCGGCGTCTCTTCCGGTGATTCAGGTGCGTACACCGACCTCAATCGTCTGACGGCCATGAAAACCGGTGATCGCGACAGCGAGGGCAACCTCAAGAAAGTCGCGCAGGAATTCGAGTCGCTGTTCGTCAGCCAGATGCTCAAGGCCATGCGCTCGGCCAACGAAGTGCTGGCCAAGGACAACCCGATGAACACTGCGGCGACGCGGCAGTATCAGGACATGTATGACCAGCAATTGTCGGTGAGCATGTCCCGCGAAGGCGGCGGTATTGGTCTGCAGGACGTGCTGATGCGTCAGCTGTCCAAGACCAAGGCCGGTGTGGTGCCTGCCGCGACCGCTGATACCGGCGCGGCCAAGACCGATACCGGCGTGGCGCAAACCGGGCTGGCAACACGCATTGCCCAGCGTCCTTTGTGGGCGACACGCTCCGTGGCGGCGGATCAGAATACTTCGCTGAACGCTGCCGGCGGCGCTGCGCACAACGACGTTGCCGCGCTCAACTCGCGGCGTCTGGCGCTGCCAAGCAAGCTGGCCGACCGGATCATGGCCGGCATCGTGCCAGGCAGCGCAGCGGCAGCTGACACACCGGCTGCCGCCACCACGCTTAAAAACCGCATCGACATCGCTCAGGCTGTCGCGGCCGCAAAAAGTGGCACCAACCAGGGTAACGGCGACTGGACGCTGGGCCCTGCGTATTCAGCTCCGGCGCACCCCTACATGCGCACCATGGCTCAACCGCCACTGGCGCCGGGCAAGAGTGCCTTTACCAGCCACGACCAGTTTGTCGCGACCATGTTGCCGCTGGCCAAGGAAGCCGCCGCGCGTATCGGCGTCGACCCAGGTGTGCTGGTGGCTCAGGCGGCACTGGAAACCGGCTGGGGCAAATCGATCATGCGTCAGCAGGACGGCAGCAGCAGCTACAACCTGTTTGGCATCAAGGCCCAGGGCGGCTGGAAAGGGCCCGAGGCACGCGCGATCACCAGCGAGTTTCGTGACGGGCAAATGGTCAAGGAAACGGCGGACTTCCGCTCCTATGACTCTTACGCCAGCAGCTTCCATGACCTCGTGAGCTTCCTGCAGAACAACAATCGCTATCAAGAAACGCTGAAATCTGCCGATAACCCTGAACAGTTTGTGAAAGAGCTGCAGAAGGCCGGTTACGCGACCGACCCTGAGTACGCGAGCAAGATTTCACAGATAGCGAAACAGATGAAGAGTAACCAGACCTACGCAGCCGCATCGGGCTCTTCCACGACTTTATAAGGCTTGAACCATGTCACTGATTTCAATTGGCCTTTCAGGGCTGTACGCCTCCAGCGCATCAATGACCACCATTGGTAACAACACGGCAAACGTTGATACCAAGGGATATTCGCGCCAGCAGGTGATGACCGCCGCATCCGCGCAGCAGAACATCGGGGTCGGCTTTATCGGCACCGGTACGACGCTGTCCGACGTGCGCCGGATCTACAACAGCTACCTCGACAGCCAATTGCAGACCAGTACCTCGCTCAATTCCGACGCCACGGCCTACCTCGGTCAGGCCAGCAAGATCGACTCGATGCTCTCCGACAGTGCTACCGGGCTGGGCGGTGTGCTGGCAGACTTTTTCACCAAGCTGCAAACCGTCTCGACCAAAGCGGGTGACTCGGCCTCACGCGATACGTTTCTGAAAAGCGCTCAGGCCTTGTCCGCTCGCTTCAATTCCACGTCCGCGCAGTTGAAAGACCAGAACGCTTCGATCAACACGCAACTGGGTGCAGTAGCCGGGCAAGTCAACTCGTTGGGTTCGACCATCGCCAGCCTCAATGGCCAGATCACCACCGCACGCGGCACAGGCACCGAGCCCAACTCGCTGCTCGATGCGCGCAACGAAGCGGTGCGTCAGCTCAATGATCTGGTGGGCGCCAAAGTCGTTGAAAACAACGGCAGCTACGAGGTCTCTATCGGCTCCGGTCAGCCACTGGTGATCGGCAATACGTCGAACACAGTGTCGGCCAGCCCGAGTGACGCCGACCCCAGTCAGTATTCGCTCAAACTGCAGACCCAGCAGGGCAGCATGGACGTCACTTCGGTCGTGACCGGTGGCACCATCGGCGGTCTGTTGCGCTATCGCAGTGAAGTGCTGCAACCGGCGATCAACCAGTTGGGCCGTCTGGCCCTGGTGACTTCCGATCAGGTCAACAGCCAGTTGAATCAGGGTGTCGACAGCAACGGCGATTTCGGCGCGAACCTGTTCAACAGCATCAACGACCCGAGCCTGACCAGCCAGCGCAGCATCGGCGCCAAGGGCAACAGCGCAGGCTCGGGCAACCTTGACGTGACCATCGCCAACACCGGGTCGCTGACGTCCAATGACTATCAGGTGACGTTCACCAGCGGCACTGCCTACAGCATCAAACGCCTGCCCGATGGCAAAGCCATGGGCGCCTACGACACCGGTACCACGCCGCCGCCAGTGATTGAAGGCTTCTCGCTCAAGCTCAGCGGTGGCGCTGTGGTGGCCGGTGATTCGTTCAAAGTGACGCCAACCCGCAGCGGTGCCGAAAGCATCAAAACGGTGATGAACGACACCAAGACTCTGGCCATGGCAGCGCCGTTGACTGCTACTGCTGGCGCCAGCAACAAGGGCAGCGGTCAGTTCACGCAGCCGGCGCTGTCCACTCAGTCGAATATCTACGACAGCGCAGCCACCGCAGACATGCGCAACGCCATCAGCAGTTCGATGCCGGTGCGCGTGGTGTTCGGCGATGTGGTCGGTGGAGCTCAGAGCTACAAGCTGGTCGACGCCTCCAACAATGCGGTCAAAGACAAATCCGGGAACCCGATCACGGGTTCCGTGGTGCAAAACCAGGCCAACGACATCAGCTTCGATGTGGGTTACACAGACTCTGCGGGGGCAACGCAGTCGTACACGTTCGGCATGACCATTTCCGGCAGCATGACCTCGGGCGACACCGTTGCCGTGGACATCACCGGCGCCGGATCCTCGGACAACCGTAACGCCAACGCGACGCTGGCCCTGCAAACAAAGCAGACCGTCGACACCGTCAACGGCAATGGCACCGGGATGAGTATTTCGGGCGCCAACACCAGCCTGATCTCGACCGTCGGTGCGCAAGCGGCGCAGGCCAAGGCAGACAGCGCCGCTACCACGGCAGTGGTCGATCAGGCCACCAGCGCGCGCGATGCGGTGTCGGGGGTGTCGCTGGATGAAGAGGCCGCCAACCTGATCAAATATCAGCAGTACTACACGGCGTCTTCGCAAATCATCAAAGCCGCCCAAGCCATTTTCAGCACGCTGATCAACAGTCTTTAAGGGGTCGTAATCCATGCGTATTTCAACTGCTCAGTTTTACGAAACCAGCGCCGCCAACTACCAGCGCAACTACTCCAACGTCCTCAAGACCAGTGATGAGGTGTCCAGTGAAGTACGCCTGAACACGGCTGGCGATGACCCCCTTGGCGCCGCGCGCGTTCTGCAACTGCAACAACAGAACGCGTTGCTGACGCAGTACAAATCCAACATCAGCACTGTGAGCACCAACGTCACGCAGTCCGAGTCGGCGATGACCGGCATTCAGTCGGCCATTCAGAGCGCGCAGGAGCTGGTCCTCAAGACCGCCAACGCGACCTACACCGACAAGGACCGCCAGGCCACCGCAGACGAACTCAAGCAGCTCCAGCAGCAGATTCTCGGCTTGATGAACAGCAAGGACGCCAGCGGCGCCTACCTGTTTTCCGGCTCCAAGAGCACGACCCCGCCGTACGCGGTCAACCCCGATGGCAGCTACAGCTATCAGGGCGACCAGACCAAGATGAATGTCGACATCGGCACCGGGATCTCGATGGCGACCAACACTACCGGCTGGGATGCGTTCGAGCAGGCGATCAACACCACACGCACGTCCACCACGCTGACGGCGCCCGCCACCAACGATGGCGTGGTTGCGCTGTCGGGGGGCTCGGTGACTTCTTCGGTCGCCTACGACGCCAAGTTTGGCGAGGGCGAGCCGTACAGCGTCAGCTTCCAGAGCAGCACGCAGTTCAAGATCACCGACAAGAATGGCAACGACGTGACGGCCGATTCGTCTCAGGCCGGCGCGTTTACCTCCAACAACGCGTCCAACCAGACCATCGCCTTTCGCGGCCTTGAGCTGAACCTGAACATCAACCTGACCACCGCCCAGTATTCGAACTCGGCTGCGGCCGACGCTGCCGTTGCAGGCCACACCTTCACCCTCGGCGTATCCCCAAGCAGCGTGGCCACTTCGCGCTTGCCGGGCAACACTTCGGCGGCGGTCATCACCGGTTCTACCGTAAGTGACACGGCGACCTACAACAACAGCTTCCCGTCGGGCGGGGCGATCCTCAAGTTCACCAGCGCCACCGACTTCTCCATGTACGCCTCGCCGTATACCGCAGGCGACAAGTCAATCTCTTCCGGAACCATGGCCGGCAACGTGGCTACCGCTGCCGGCATCAGCTTTACCGTCAGCGGCGCGCCGAATGCCAACGATCAGTTCACCGTGCAAGGCTCCACCCAGCAGACGCAAAACGTGCTCAATACCCTGACCACGGCGATCAAGGCGCTCACCACGCCGGCGGATGGCAAGCCGCAAGTCATGCAGTCGCTACAAGCGACCATCACCTCCGCAATCGGCAACCTGAAAAGCGCCAGCCTCAAGGTGGGTTCAGCGATTGCCGAAGGCGGTACCCGCCAGGCCACCTCCGACGACCAGAACGTCACCAACCAGTCGATGATCGACAACGCCTCCAACGAGTCGAGCAAGATCACCGCCGCGGACCCGGTCGATTCGGTTGCTCGCCTGACCCTGCAGAAAACCATGTTGCAGGCCTCGCAGCTGGTGTTTACCCAATTGTCTGCGCTGAACCTGTTCAGCAAGCTGTAATCGCCTGACCGGATGGCAGTGTCGGCATCGCCAGCACTGCCATCGCAGCGCGCCAACCGTTATTGTCAGCGGTAACCGGGCCCTGCATCGCCTGGGTCAGTCCGCCGCTTGTGAGTTATCCCTGTGAATTCAGCTCCCCTCGTCAGCATTGTCATCCCCGCCTTCAATCCGCGTTTTTTCCAGCGAGCGCTGGAAGGTGCTCTGACGCAGCAGTACGCCCACCTCGAAGTGGTTGTCTGTGATGACTCTCGCGGTGACGAGATCGAGAAAATCGTCCGCACGTTTGCCGCGTCTACGCCGGTGCCGCTTCGTTATCTTCGCAATCCACAGCGGCTTGGCTTCGTTGGCAATCTGCGTGAGTGCCTGACGCAGGCACAGGGCGAATACATCAAGTTTCTGTGTGACGACGATCAGTTGTTCCCGCAAGCGGTGTCGGCCCAGGCCGAGCAATTGAGCCGTCATGCCGACGTGCATCTGGTGTTGGGCCAGCGGCTGTTGTGGGATGCCGATGATGTTCAGTTGCCGGCACGCCTGGAAAACAGCGCGTTGGCGCCGACCAGCGCGGTGTTCAAGGGCGATGACTTGTTGGCGATCTTCGAAGCGTTTCCGATGAATTTCATCGGCGGGCTGAGCAGTGCGCTGTTTCGACGTGAAGACCTGCAAACGTATCTCCCCGCGCTGACACAGGCCGGCCATTGTTTTGCGGCAATGCTGGATCTGGCGCTGTACGTGTGCCTGATGCGGCGCGGCAATGTGATCGTGCTCAACAACGTGCTGAGCGTGGAACGCCTGCACCCGGATCGGCTCAGCCTTCAGCAGGCGATGAAGGTCGCTGCCGACACCGAGCGCGACTGGCTGGTGCAGATGCTTCAGGCGCGCAGCGGTGAATCGGCCCCCGCCAAAGGCTGGGTGCGTTACCAACCGATGACCGGCCAGGACACTGTTGACCGCGTCTGGGAAGAGCTGCCATTAAGCCGCGCGCTGGGCACCAAACAGACCACACAACAGTGGCGGGTGGGCGTAACCAGCGAAAGTTTTGGCGAGCTGTACGCGCAGTGGCTGGGGTGTCGCGCCCTGACCGACCTGCAGCAAGAACAATTGCCGAACACCCTGGCGCACTGGCCATCACGGCCCAGAATCGTGCCGGTCATCATCGATCAGACTCGCAGTCGTGCCAGCCTCGCGGTGACGCTGGACAGTATCGAAGAGCAGCTGTATCAGCCGGAACTGACGCTGGTGCTGTCGTCCACTTGCACTGAGTCGCGTCTGGACGGGCGTGTGTTCAGCCTGCCCCTTGAAGACGATGTCCATGCCCAGCTCAACGCGTTGTTGCCGCAACTGGACGGCGCGCAGTGGTTTTATCTGCTGAGTGCTGGAGATCGGCTGGTCAAACCGGCGCTGCTGATGCTGGCCGAGCGGGTGGCGATGAACGATCACCTGCGCTGTGTGTACGGCGATGAGGGCGCGCTGCGCGAAGGCGAGTCGGCGGAGCCGGTGTTCAAGCCGGACTTTAACCTCGACCTGCTGCGAGCCTACCCGTATGTGGGCCGCGCATTGGCGTTCAGCCGCGAAGGCATGCTGGGCGTGGGCGGATTCGATTCAGGCTTTGGCGTACTCGCGGCGCACGATGTGCTGTGGCGACTGATCGAAGCCGAAGGCGACGGTGTGGTCGAGCACATCAGCGAGCTGATGGTCGAGTCGCAATTCGCGCTCTCGCAGTGGCTGGCGCTGCCTGAGGTGCTCGAGCAGAACATCAAGGTGGTCGAGGCGCATTTGCAGCGCTGCGGCATCGCGCACCGGATTCGTCAGGGCGAGCATGTGTCGTTGGTCAACCGGATTGACTTCCTGCATGACGCGCAGCCGCTGGTCTCGATTGTGGTGATCGTCAAAGATCAGTTACCCGCCCTGCAACGTTGCGTTGAAAGCTTGCTGGGCAAGACCGCGTACCAGCATTACGAGTTGCTGATTGTCGATAACGGCAGCGAGCATCCGGAAACCTGCGCCTGGCTGGCGGCCATGGGGCAGCTCGACAGCACTCGGTTGCGGGTACTGCGCATGCCTGAAGAGGCTAGCCATCCGGCACTGTTCAACGCTGCTGCACAGGATGCCCGTGGCGATTACCTGGTGTTGCTCAATGCGTATGCGGTGATCACCCATGCGCAGTGGCTCACTGAGATGGTGAGTCAGGCTCAGCGTCCGGAAGTGGGCATAGTGGGCGCCAAGCTGTTCGGCCCTGAGGGCCATGTCGTGCATGCGGGCATGATTCTGGGCTTGCACGGCCCGGCGGGTGTGCCGTTTTTTGGCGAATCGCTCAACGCCAGCGGCTACATGCAGCGCCTGCAGACGGTTCATGACCTGAGCGCTGTCGGCGGTGATTGCCTGATGGTGCGCAAGGCGGTATTCGAAAGCGTGGGCGGTCTGGAAGCCACCCGCTACGGCCATCACCTGAGTGCGGTTGACCTGTGTTTGCGGGTGCGTGAAAGCGGTTATCTGGTGGTGTGGACGCCTCACGCGTTGCTGGCGCTAGGTTCGCAGCCACCTGTGGTCCGCGACGCGGCCTGGCAAGCACTGCGCGCAAAGGAAGACGAGCAGTTTTACCTGCGCTGGCTGCCGGTGGTCGCACGTGATCCGGCGTACAACCCGAACATGGCGCTTAATAGTCTGGGCGGTGCCAGTTTCAGTCTGGAGCCCGGTTTGAAAAGCGGCTGGAGCCCGTTTTCTCGCGCTCATTTGCCCAAGGTGCTGGCTTTGCCGATCAACGCCTCGGCCATCGGTCACTACCGCGTCACCCAGCCGTTGATCGAACTGGAGTCGGCAGGCAGGGCAGTGGGGGTAATCAATTACAACTTGCCGACGATCATCGATATCGAGCGTCAGTCGCCGGACATCATCGTGCTGCAAGGACGCTACAGCGAGGCGCCGATCGACGAGATCGTCGGCCTGAAAACCTATTCCAATGCGCGGCGCATTTTTGAGCTCGATGACTACGTGATTCACGTCCCGACCAAAAATGCGCATATCCGTAACATGCCCGATCGCCTGGAAATGGAGCGTCTGGTGCGCCGCGGTATCAGCTTGTGCGACCGGGTCGTGGTGTCGACCCAGCCGCTGGCGGACGCGTTATCGCACATGCACGACGACATCCGCGTGGTGCCCAACATGCTTTCGCCACACTGGTGGAGCGGCATGACCAGCCAGCGGCGCACGTCTACCCGGCCGCGTGTCGGTTGGGGCGGCGGCACCAGCCATACGGGTGATCTGGAGATCATTCAGGAGGTGGTGCGTGAACTGGCGGACGAAGTGGACTGGGTGTTCTTTGGCATGTGCCCGGAGGCTTTGCGGCCTTACGTGCGCGAGTTCCATCCCGTGGTGGACCTGGCGCTGTACCCGGCCAAGCTGGCGAGCCTGAACCTGGACCTCGCACTGGCGCCGCTGGAGCGTCATATCTTCAACGACTGCAAAAGCAACCTGCGGCTTCTTGAGTACGGCGCCTGCGGTTATCCGGTGATTTGCACCGACACCCTAGCCTATCGCGGCTACTTGCCATGCACCCGCGTCTACACCAACACCACAGAAGAATGGCGCGACGCGATTCGCAGCCACCTCGCTGACCCCGATGCCAGCTACCGCCAGGGCGACGCCCTGCGCGAAGCCGTGTTGCGCGACTTCATGCTGCGCGGCGACAACCTCCAGCATTGGGTGAATGGCTGGCTGGCCGACTGACTAGAGGCACAACATCAGGCCCCAAACCAATTGGCTTTGGGCCAGAATCAAAATCCCAGGAACGCCGCACATCAATCGGTCTTTGGCCAGAATCAAAGTACTCAGGTACGCCACAAATCAATGTAGGAGCGCACGAGCCGTGCGAGGCCGCGATGGGGCGCGCAGCGGCCCTGAAACCAGACGCCGCGGTCATATCTGAACCACCGCGCATGCAGCATTTACTGCCGCTTCGCGCCAGATCGTCCGATTGCGGCCCAGAGACAAGCCACGCTCCTACGGCCTTCGGTCAGAGTCAAACCCCCAGGTACGCCGCAAATCTCTGTAGGTGCCCTCGATCAACACGAGGCTGCGATGGGCGTAATGACGAATCTGCCGTAGCCACGCAAGGAGCTGATCTGGCTCGTTTCCTGCAAACCCTCCGCATCGCTAGCCAATTCTCTGGCACGCCGCGCGCTGTCCGCTGTTTGACCCGCGTCTGTGCCGGTTTCCGGGCGTTGCGCTCACGTTTCGAAGTCGCCTCGGCGGTTGGCGGAAGAGAGCGGCGCGCGCAATTGGCTTCCCTGTATCAGTGGCCTGGTCGAACGGGTTTAAGGAATCGGATATGAACAACGCTTTGCCCATTGAGCACCCGTCAGCGCTGCACGATTTGTTGACTGTCGTCGTCGTCACCCAAGACCGGCCAGCCTACCTGCGCAGGGTTTTGCAACACTACGCCAGCTTGCCCTGCCGCACGGTGGTGCTGGACTTCTCCGCCGAGGCTTACGCTTTTCAGGGCGAATTCGGCGATACCTTCGATTACCTGCACCTTGCTCAACACGCTGCCACCAAGATGACCCGCGGCCTTGCCCACGGGCTGGCTCACGTCACCACGCCTTACACCGTGATCGCCGCCGACAGCGACTTCATCGTGCACGCAGCGCTGGCTGACGCCGTCCAGTTTTTGCAGGATCAACCGCAGTACGGCCTCTGCCACGGCTACAGCCTGATGTTCGAGCCGCTGGCCAGTTCGGTGAACTTCCTGCGCCGCGACAAAAAGGTCTGCGAAGACTACGCCGCAGAGGCGCCCCAAGACCGCTTGCTGGCGTATTTCCAACAGTACATTCCGGCGTTCAACGCAGTGACCCGCACCGCGTTGCTGCAAGACGCATACGCCGTGTTGCCCGAGCAAATGAAGGGCCATTGGCATGAAATTGCCCACGCAGCCTATCTGTTGCTGCGAGCCAAGGCGCGCATCCTGCCAATTCCCTACGCAGTGCGTGAACTTGAGCCTCAGGGCGCCACCGATAACCTTGATCTCTATCAGGCGCTGAGCCGCCTGGATGCGGGATCACTGGCAGAGCGCGAAGCGTTCGCAGCGTTTATGGCGCAGGTGCTCGCGGACATCGACGGCAGCGATCCGGTCCGCGCCAGGCACGTCATGATCGAAGCGTTCGCGGCCATGGCTGACGGCCTGCGTACCGGCGCTTCGCTGGGCCTTGAAAAGATTATCGAATCCACCTGGAACGAACCGTTCCTGGGGCCACAGCGCGTGTTCGAACCGCGCCAATACGTCGAAATGCCGTTCTACAACCAAGCGTTTTTCGACACGCTCACCGACTACGAATTTCTCATTCACGCGCTGCCGGCAGGTCGTCTGCAGCTGCAGCAACTGGAGGGTGTTTGGGTCAAGCAAGAAGCGCTGCTGGTCGGGCATGAAAACGATGTGCCAGATACCGTTTCAACCCGTCTGTGGGAAGCCATGGCGCTCAATCCGTTCAATCGCCAGGTTGTCAACAATCTGACGCAGGTGCTGATTGCCCAGGGTCAGGAAGACGACGCCGACGAGATGGTCCTGTGGCAGGATCGCCTTGGCGCCATGCCGGCCTACGACAGCCTTGAGGTGCTCAGCGGCATGCCCTCAGGACGTCTGCTGAACTGGCTGGACGGGCGGCGTCCTACTGCGGACCGGGTAGCTGAGATCACCGCGCGTGTGGCGGCGGAGCAGGGCGGTCCTCAGTTCGGGCTGCTGTTGCTCGATCTGGAGGACGACATGAACAAACTGCAAGCGACCCTCGACAGCCTGGTCGAAGGCGTTTGCAGGTCGTTCAGGATCGTGGTCTTCACCACTGGCATGCCGCCTGCGGCCACCACGCTCAGCAATACGCTGCATTTCGTGAAAGTCACACGCAGCAATTACGTCGACAAGCTCAACCAGATCGCGCGTCAACTGGCCTGCGACTGGCTGATGCTGGCCCAGGTCGGCGATACGTTCACGCCGGCCGGGCTGACCCGTGCCAGTCTGGAATTGATGGGTGCCGATCAGGTGCGCGCGGTGTCGGCCGATGAAATTCAGCGCCAGAGCAACGGCGCGCTGGTTGACGTTTTCCGCCCCGGTTTCAACCTTGATCTGCTGCAAAGCCTGCCTGCCCAGATGGCGCGCCACTGGCTGATTCGGCGCGATGTTTTTCTGGAGGCAGGCGGTTATTCGGCTGACTTCATCGACGCCCTGGAATATGACCTGGTGCTGCGCATCATCGAGACGGGCGGTCTGGCCTGGCTTGCGCACCTGGACGAACCGCTGCTGGTGTGTGATGCCCCGGCTGTTGAAGAAAACAGCCACGAACGACTGACCCTGATCCGCCACCTCGGCACACGCGGATACAAGGCGTTGGTCACCTCGGCGCAACCGGGTACGTGGCAGGTCGATTACCGTCACAGCCATCGTCCGCAGGTCTCGATCATCGTGCATGGCGCTGGCGATCTGAGCCTGTTGCAGCGTTGTCTGACCAGCATTACCCAGCGGACCCGATACACCGCGTACGACATTCTTGTCGCCGCCGCCCCGGGTTGGCCGTCCGCCACCCTCGACTGGCTGGCGACCCAGGAAAAACCCGGCAGCCGTGTGCGAGTGATCCGCGATGCCCAACAGCAGGACGCGGCACTGATCAACCAGGTGGCGCAGCAGGCCAAGGGGGAATACCTCGTGCTGTTCGCCGCCAACGGCGAAGTGATCAACCCCAACTGGCTGGGCTCGCTGCTCAACCATGCGCTGCGCCCGGAAGTCGGTGTGGTGGGCGCCAAGCTGATCGACCGTGCGGGCAAGGTCACTCAGGCCGGTCTGATTCTTGGCATGAACGGCGGTGTGGGTTCGGCGTTCGTCGGCCAGGCCAAGGATGCGCCGGGCTACTTGCAGCGGTTGGTCGTGGAACAGAATTACTCAGCGGTTTCGGACGTCTGCATGATGGTCCGCAAAGCGCTGTTCGAAGATGCGGGCGGTCTGGACACCGAGCAGTTCGGCGAGGCGTTCAGCGACATAGACCTGTGCCTGAAGCTGGGTCAGGCAGGTTATCTGACCGTCTGGACGCCGTTGGTACATGTCGTTCATCCGGGGACGTTGCCCGACGCACCAGCAGCGTTGGCTGCACTCAAGCACAAGTGGGCGAGCGTGTTCGAACATGACCTGGCGTACAACAAGAACCTGGCGCTGAGCGGACAGGGCTTCACCCTCAGCAATGACGCCAGTGTCAACTGGGCGCAGTTGCTCGCTTAAGCCCGCCACAGAGAAGGACACAGGTATGTTCAACGGCAAGTCAGTCTTCATCTCCGGCGCCACCGGCTCGTTCGGGCGAATGTTCATCCGCACGTTGCTTGAGCGCTACCAGCCCAAGCGCGTGGTGGTGTTCTCACGCGATGAGCTCAAGCAGTACGAAATGCAGCAGGACTTCAACGCGCCGTGCATGCGCTACTTCCTGGGCGATGTGCGCGACGCCGAGCGTTTGCATCAGGGCATGCGCGGCATCGATTACGTGGTGCACGCTGCGGCGCTAAAGCACGTGCCCGCAGCCGAATACAACCCGACCGAGTTCATTCGCACCAACGTCAACGGCGCTGAAAACATCATTGCCGCAGCGCTTGCCAACGGCGTGAAGAAGGTCATCGCGCTGTCCACCGACAAAGCGGCCAGCCCGATCAATCTGTACGGTGCGACCAAGTTGCTGTCCGACAAGCTGTTCGTCGCGGCCAACAACATCGCCGGCGAAGAGCAGACGCGTTTCGCCGTTGTGCGCTATGGCAACGTCGCCGGTTCGCGGGGCTCCATCGTGCCGTTCTTCAACAAGCTCATCGCGGGCGGCGCCAAAGAGCTGCCCATCACCGATGCACGCATGACGCGCTTCTGGATCACGTTGGACCACGGCGTGGATTTTGTTCTGCAGAGCTTTGCGCGGATGCACGGCGGCGAAGTATTCGTGCCGAAAATCCCGTCAGTGCGCATTGTCGATCTGGCCCAGGCAATGGCCGCCGATGTGCCGCACAAACTGGTGGGGATTCGTCCCGGCGAAAAACTGCACGAGCTGATGGTGCCGCAGGACGATGCGCGCATGACCCTGGAGTTCGAGGATCACTACACCATCGTGCCGTCGATCCGCTTCAACAACGTTGACGCCGATTTCAGCCTCGACGCCAGCGGCGCCAAAGGGCATCCGGTCGCGGACGATTTTGAATACCGCTCTGACACCAATCCGGATTTTCTGTCGATCCGCCAGATTGGTCAGATGCACGCCGACGTCACGTCATGATTCCCTACAGCCGGCAAAGCCTGGATCAGGCTGACATTGATGCCGTGGTGCAGGTGCTGGAGTCCGACTGGCTGACCCAGGGTCCGACTATCGAGCGGTTCGAAACCTCGATGGCGGCGCGTTGCGAGGCCGGTTTCGGGGTCGCGGTGTGCAACGCCACCGCAGCGCTGCACATTGCGTGTCTGGCACTGGATCTGGGGCCGGGCGACCGGCTGTGGACCAGCCCCAATACCTTTCTGGCGTCTGCCAACTGCGGCCGTTATTGCGGCGCCGACGTGGATTTCGTTGATATCGATCCGCTGACCTGGAACCTCGATGTCGTCGCGCTCCGGCACAAACTGCAAGCGGCCGAACGCGACGGGACGCTGCCCAAAGTACTGGTGGCGGTGGCGTTCTCGGGGCAAAGCTGCGACTTGCGCGCCATTGCCGAACTGGCCGATCACTATGGCTTTAGCGTGATCGAAGACGCTTCACACGCCGTGGGGGCTCGATACGCTGGCCGGCCGGTGGGGTGTAGCGAATTTACGGCAATGACCGTGTTCAGTTTTCACCCGGTGAAAATCATCACCAGTGGCGAAGGTGGGCTGGTGCTGACCAATCGACCTGAGCTTGCCGAGCGCCTACGCTCGCTGCGCTGTCACGGTATGACGCGTGACCCGGCGCACATGAGCGAGCCCAGTCACGGCCCCTGGTATTACGAGCAGGTTGAGCTGGGCTTCAACTACCGCATCACCGACATTCAAGCGGCGCTCGGGTTGTCGCAGCTGAACAAGCTCGATGGCTTTCTGGCGCGGCGTCGCGAACTGGCGGCGCGTTACCAGGCGCGTCTGTCCGACCTGCCACTGACCCTTCCAACGCTGCAGACGGAGGCAGAGTCTGCCTGGCATCTTTACGTGGTGCGGCTGCAGACCGAGCGTCTGAGCGTGACTCATCGCCAGGTGTTCGAGGCCCTGCGTGCTGCGGGGATCGGGGTCAACGTGCATTACATTCCGGTTCACCTTCAGCCGTATTACCGGGCGCAGGGTTTCAAGGCGGGAGACTTTCCCTGTGCAGAGGCTTACTACGCTCAGGCCATCAGCCTGCCGATGTTTCCGGGGCTGACCGACGAACAGCAAGATGCGGTGATCGTGCACTTGAAGCGTCTGTTGGCGGTCACCAACGGTGGAGGCGTGAATGCGAGAACTGACTGAACAAGAGCACTTCTGGCAGGGTGATTTCGGTAACGAATACGCGGCCCGCAATCAGGGCAGTGCGCTGGTCGCTGCCAATGTTGCGTTGTTCGCAAAGGCGCTGGCGCGCTCCCAGTCCATTGGCAGCGTGCTGGAGTTGGGCACCAACACCGGCAATAACCTGCAGGCAATTAATGCGTTGCTGCCGAGGGCTGAGTTGAGCGGTGTCGAGATTAACGCCAGCGCTCGCGCGCAGGCCCAACGCTTGGGCATCGCCGAAGTCTGGCAGGGGTCGTTGTTCGATTTCGCGCCGCAACGCACCTACGACCTGACCCTTAGCAAAGGCGTGCTTATCCACCTGGCGCCCGAGCGGCTAGGCGACGCTTACGCGCAGCTGTACCGCCTCAGCCGCCGCTACGTGCTGATCGCCGAATACTACAATCCGTCGCCGGTCGAGGTGCTCTATCGCGGCAACAGCGGCAAGCTTTTCAAACGTGACTTTGCGGGGGACATGCTCGAGCGTTTCGATGATTTGCACCTGCTCGATTACGGCTTCGTTTACCACCGTGACCCTCTGTTCCCCGCCGATGACATCACTTGGTTTTTGCTGGAAAAACGCCCATGAGCGCGGTGGCGATCATTCCAGCACGCGGCGGCAGTCAGCGCATTGCAAGCAAGAACATCAAGCTGTTCAACGGTCAGCCGATGATCGCCTGGTCGATCCGGGCAGCGCTCGCCAGTGGATTGTTCGACCGCGTGGTGGTCAGCACCGACGATGAAGACATTGCGTGCATCGCCCGTGAGCATGGCGCCCAGGTGCCGTTCATGCGCCCGGCTGAGCTGGCCGATGCCCGCACCGGTACGGCGGCGGTGATCCAGCACGCCTTGGCGACACTCGATCAGGCGTTCGATTACGCGTGTTGCATCTACGCCACCGCGCCGTTGATCCAGGTTCGCTTTCTGCGCCAGGGGTATGAGCTATTGAGCGCAGCGCCGCTGGCGTCGTATGCGTTCTCGGTGTGCAGCTTTGGTTTTCCGGTGCAGCGCGCATTGCTGATCAACGAAGCGGGCACACTGGCGCCGCTGCACCCTGAGTTCCGCAACGTGCGCTCGCAGGATCTCCCGACGGCTTATCAGGACGCCGGTCAATTCTATTGGGGGCGTTCCGACGCGTGGCTAAGGGGCGACGTGATTTTTTCGCCCAAGAGCGTGCCGGTGATTCTGCCTCGGCATCTGGTCCAGGACATCGACAGCGAAGAAGACTGGCTACGTGCGCAATACCTATACGCCGCGCTCCTGGCAGGCGGAGAGCTGGACGGATGAAGGTATTGATTCGCACAGATGCCTCCATTGCCATCGGCAGCGGGCACATCGCGCGCTGCCTGACCCTGGCGCAGGCGTTGCGCAAGCACGGCGCCGAAGTGGTATTTGCCTGCCGTCAGTTGAAGGGGCATCTGTTGCAGCGCGTCATCGAGCATGGCTTTGTTGCCCATGGTTTGCCTGCGTCTTACCCGCAGGAGAGCGGTGCGGATATCGAAGCTTCACTGCCGTGGCAGTCCGATATTGATGCGCTGACCGATGTGTTGGGCGATGAGCTTCGTTTCGATTGGCTGATCGTTGATCACTACGGTCTGGATGCGCAGTGGGAAACCGCGGCGCGTCGCTTTGCTGAGCGTCTGATGGCGATTGATGACTTGGCCAATCGGCCACACGCAGCGGACCTGCTGCTGGATCAGAACTTTTCAGCGCAGGCTGTCGAGCACGCTTATGCGGCTTGGGTCGGCGCCGATTGCCAGACCTTGCTCGGCCCTCGTTTCGCGTTGATGCGCGAGGCCTTTGAGTGCCAACCCATCGAGATCCGCCCCAAAGTCACGCGGGTGGTGGTCAACTTTGGCGGTTTCGACGCAGCGCGGCAGGTGTTCGCAACCTTGCTCGCGCTGCAATGCTTTACTGAGCTTGAAGTGGATTTCGTTGCCGGTTTGCACAACCCCGATTGGGACACGATGAGCGCACTGGCAGCCGCTCGTCCGCAGTGGCGTCTGCACACGCTGGTCGATGATTTTTGCGGGCTGCTGCTGCAGGCTGATCTGTTCATCGGCGCGGGCGGCGGCACGACTTGGGAGCGTGCGGCGCTGGGTTTGCCAACGGTCTGTATTTCGGTGGCCAACAATCAGCGCCTGAATGCGCAGCTGTTGGCACAAGCCGGCGCGCACTTGTATCTGGGTGCGTACGAGCAACTGGATTGCCAGCGACTGACCGAGGCAGTTGCGCTGCTGTGTGGCAACCGTGAACTGCGCCAGAGTTTTGCTCAGCGCTCCCGTGCGCTGGTCGACGGCAAGGGCGCGATGCGCGTTGTTGCCGCGTTGATGACGCCGGTGCTTGCGCTGCGTCCGGCCACCGCGCGGGACGCGGACCTGCTGTTTGAGGGCCGAAATGCCGAGCACGTTCGGTGCTGGTCCTTCAACCGCGAGCCGATTGATCGGGGCATCCACCAGCGCTGGCTTGATCAGAGTCTGAGCAGCGCCAACCGTTTGCTCCTGATCGCTGAAACCGTGCAGGGCCCGCTGGGCGTGCTGCGTTACGACCGGCAAGAAGAGCGCGTCGAGGTTTCGATTTACTTGATGGCGGGCCAGCTCGGGCTGGGCTGGGGCAGGGCGCTTTTACAGAGTGGCGAGCGCTACGTGCGCGAGCATTGGCCTGACGTGCGGATCATCGAAGCTCAGGCCATGGCCGATAACGCTGTGTCTATTACGCTTTTTCAAAAGGCCGGTTACGTGCAGGCCGAGTGTTATTTTCAGCGAGTGATCAATGATGAGTAGCTTCAAGATCGGTACACGCTCTATCGGCACCGATGCACCCCCGTTTGTGATCGCCGAAATGAGCGGTAACCACAACCAGTCACTGGATCAGGCGTTGCGCATCGTCGAGGCGGCCGCCAGGGCGGGGGCACACGCGCTGAAACTGCAAACCTACACCGCTGACACCATGACGCTGGATATCGCTGAGGGCGAGTTCTTTATCAAAGACCCGGAAAGCCTCTGGACGGGATCTTCGTTGTATTCGCTGTATGAAAAAGCGCACACGCCATGGGCATGGCACTCACCGATTTTTGAACGTGCCAAATCGCTGGGCATGCTGGCGTTCTCGACGCCGTTCGATGAGACCGCCGTAGACTTTCTCGAAAGCCTGGACGTGCCCGCCTACAAGATCGCCAGCTTCGAGAACACTGATATTCCGCTGATCCGGCGCGTGGCCGCGACCGGCAAGCCCATGATTATTTCCACCGGCATGGCCAGCATCGCCGAGCTGGATGAAAGCGTGACCGCTGCGCGTGAGGCCGGTTGCAAGGATCTGGTGCTGCTCAAATGCACCAGCACGTACCCGGCCTCGCCGCTGAACAGCCACCTGCGCACTGTTCCTCATTTGCGTGAATTGTTCGGCTGTCAGGTGGGCCTGTCCGATCACACCATGGGCGTCGGCGTGTCCGTGGCGGCGGTGGCGCTGGGCGCGACCGTCATTGAAAAACACTTCACGCTGGATCGCGCCGACGGTGGCGTGGATGCGAGCTTTTCACTGGAGCCTGCCGAACTGGCAAGCCTGGTGGTCGAGACCGAGCGTGCCTGGCAGGCCATGGGACACGTGCGCTATGGCGCGACGCAGGCCGAGGAGAAGTCGAGGGTATTTCGCCGTTCGTTATACGTGGTTCAGGACATCGCACCGGGGCAGGCATTGACTGCCGCAAACGTGCGCGCAATCCGTCCAGGCCTTGGTCTGGCGCCCAAACACATCGACGCCGTGCTCGGCCGCACAGCGCGAACCGGCCTGCGGCGCGGCACCCCGTTGAGCTGGGATTTGATCCAGTAAAAGCGCGGCGCTGCGTACATCCGCATGGACCGCATCGCGGCCTCGCACCGGCTCGTCAGCTCCAAAGGATTTGTGGCGTTCCCTCGTTTGTTTTGCTCGCGCACGCTTCGTTGAGCACCAACGTGTTCGCGACCCGTGTTGATGGGTTAAGCCCGTCCCGGCCTCTCGCGAATGAATTCGCGCCTACAGGGCTGCGACTGCCGCTGAGCGATCACAACTTCATGTCAATTGCCTGTCTGAAGCGCCGCCAAGCCTTGCGCGGCGCTTACCGCTCAGCTAAAAGCTTGTAAAACTTTTGGTGACCTATGGGTCATAACGCGCATCTTCACTGTATCGTGCAGGTGGGTGACGAAGGCATAAGGTTGATTTCAGACACATTCTGGAAACCCTTTCGCACTGACGTGACCCTTTTTTCCGGCCACAAACCCCTGATTTTCAATGCCGCACCTCTTCATTTGCGGTGATGTTCAGCAGTTTTTTATTGGGAAGCCATGATGATTGGCATCAAAAGCATCGCGAGTTACGTGCCAGCATCCGGCGTCGACAATTACGCCCAGGGTGCCAAATTCGGAAAGGATGACGAGTTCATTCTCGGCAAGATCGGTTCAGCGTTCCTGCCACGCAAAGACGACACTCAGGAAACATCTGACCTGTGCGTCGAAGCCGTCAACAAGTTGTTCGCCAACAACCCTGCTCTCAAGCGCGAGTCTATCGACGCGCTGATTGTCGTTACGCAAAACGGTGACGAAGAAGGGCTGCCACACACCGCAGCCATTGTTCAGGACAAGCTGGGCCTGCCTACCCACGTGGCCGCGTTCGACATCTCGCTGGGTTGCTCCGGCTATGTTTACGGCATCTACGCACTGAAGGGCTTCATGGAAGCCGCTGGCCTGAAGAATGGCTTGCTGGTGACCGCCGACCCGTACTCCAAGATCGTCGACCCTGAAGACCGCAACACCACCATGCTGTTCGGCGATGCGGCCACGGCCACCTGGATGGGCGAAGACGCGCCATGGCAGTTGGGCAAGGCGAAGTTCGGCACCGACGGCTCAGGCGCACCTTTTCTGAAAACCAGCAACGGCGTGTTCTTCATGAACGGCCGGCAGGTGTTCAACTTCGCACTGATCAAAGTCCCGGCGCATTTGCATGAGCTGCTCGAAGAATCCGGCCTGCAATCGGCCGACATCGACGCGTTCTGCATTCATCAGGGCAGCGCTGCGATTGTCGATGCCGTGGCTCGGCGCTTCGAGGGCGAACCGGAAAAATTCCTCAAGGACATGCTCGAAACCGGCAATACGGTGTCTTCGAGCATCCCGCTGCTGCTTGAAAAACACGTGATCGCTTCCAAGTGGAAGCGCATCGCGGTCAGCGGCTTCGGTGTAGGGTTGTCGTGGGGCTCGGCAATCATTTATCGTCCTTGACCTGACGCGTTCCCCAAAACGGCGACCTGACCCCAGGTCGCCGTTTTGCGTTGTGCACCGATCACCCTGAATGGATGGCTGTGATGAGCGAAATCTTCCCGCGTAACTGCGCGGTCGTCGAACAACGCTGGCCCGGTGTCTTGCAGCGTTTGCTCGCCGAAGACGTCGAGTCGGTAGCCGTCGAGCTGGTTGAAGGGGCAAGCCCGACGTTGAGGGTGAATGGCATACAGCTCACCAGCCGCCACGATGGGCTCAAGGAAGCGCAGCTTCAAGCCGACAGCCTGCCCGACCACCCGCGTCACGTGCATGTTTACGGCACTGGCCTGGGTGATCTGCAACGTCTGCTGTTGACCGGGGAAGGCCTTGAGCGCGTGGATGTGCACATCCTCAACGGCGCCTTGTTCAGGGTCGTGCTTGAGGTGCTGGAGCAGGACGACTGGCTGTCCGATCCGCGTGTGACATTGGCGTATGCCGATGAGTCCCCAGAAATCAAACTGCCTTTTTTTGCGCTGCCCGCCGAACTGGTGCTGGCCGACGACGCCAGCGCCCGGATCCGCGACCGCCTGGTAAGTGAGGTGCATCTGACCTTCAACAACCAGACGTTCGATCCGGGCACGGAGGCTAATCAGCGGCAACTTCGGCAGGGGTTGGCGTTGCTGCAAAGCGACAAGGACGTCGGCGAGTTGTTCGGCACTCAGGCTGGTCGAGAAGCGTTGATCCTCGCGACCGGACCGAGCCTGCATCAGCATCTGGCGAGACTGTGCGCCTTGAAGGACGAGGCAGAGCGGCCGCTGTTCATCTGCGTCGATACCGCGCTGGTGCCGCTGCGCAACGCCGGTATCGAACCCGATGTGGTCGTCAGCATTGATCACCAGATCACCGCGCGGCACCTGGCTCCCGACGACACGGCGCACATCGCGCTGGTCTACCTGCCGGGGCTGGATGCCAACATGCTCGCCGCATGGCAAGGCCCCCGGTATGTCGGCTATTCCAGCAGCCCGCTGTACGAGCAGCTTCGCCAGCGATTCCCGCGTGGCCCTTTATTCGTCGGCGGCAGCGTGATTCATCCTGCGATTGATCTGGCCGTGCAGATGGGCGCGAGCCGCATCAGCCTGCTGGGGGCGGACTTTGCCTTTCCGGGGGATAAAACCCACACCGGCTGGCAAGACGGCGATCTGGGGCCAAAGGCAAATGTCTCACGGCACTGGGTGCTGGACGGCCGTGGCAACAAGGTCAAAACCCAGCTCAACTTTCGCAGCTACCTGATCGAGCTTGAGCGCTACATCACCCGGCATCCTGAGGTGAGTTTCTTCAACACCAGCCGCGACGGCGCGCTGATCGTAGGCACTGCGTTCGACCCCGACTGGACCGCCCCATGACTACTCCCGCTGCCGTCATTACCCAAGCCCTTCGCTGCGCCGACCTGTTTCGCCTGGGCCGCGACATCGAAGCCGCCCTGATCATGGTTGAACTGATCGACGCTGCCATGCCGCCGATGACGGCCCGCTCGCCGGCTGATCAACACGCTTTCGGCCAAGTGCTGAATACGCTGCTCAACTGCCAGGAGCGGCAAGACTGGATTGGCGTGGCGGATGGGTTGGAGTTTGAGTTTTTGCCGTTTCTCAACAGCCTTCTTTAGCCGAAGGGATCTCGACGAGTAATGCCTTGAGCTGTGAGTGAGTTGTCAGCCTGCATTTGGCACATGACGGCCTGTCTCGTTAAGGAGGAGGACCGGTACTGAATGGTCCTCCTCTACATTGCACGTCAACCAAACCGATCAGTCAGTCATGTCAAAGCCAACCCTGTAGTGAAAAGGTGATGAATACCTGCGCACGTTCAATATCACTCCGCAGTTGGACTTGCCGGCTTGAGCGGCAGTGGCGTCTTTGTCCCATTTTGTTGTGTTGCCCCCATAGCTTCTGTGGGACGCGGTGAAATTGCACGTCTTGCCTGATGCAGTCGTGTAGCTCGTGCTAACCGAACTTCCATCGTTCGGAAAATTCAGGAATACGGATTGACTGCAGCCGGGCAAGAGGATTCGTGGGGACTCTGATGACGATGTCCGAATGGGTCAGAAGAAAGGTTTTGTATGTGAACCTCTACGTCCGTCGCGTGAGTATTTTGAATCGCGATAGCACTGCTCGCAAATAAGGCGAGCATTATCAGTTTTGCAGTCTTCATGATTGTTTCCTGTTTAGATGGTTAAGCTGTCTCGGTGTGTGATCGATTTCACATAATATTAAGATGAAAAAATTTAAATAAGGACGGGTCCGGCAGTGTTGTGGGAGTTGTCAGCCATTTTGCGCGTCTGGAATTCTCATGGTGCTGCGAGTTACGGTTGAATTTTTTGAATTTTACTGATTTTTTATTTTTTTATGCTGCGCGTAAGTTATTCAACAGGATGAAAGATTTTGAGTACTACATATGACGTGGTGGCATTTTAATTATCCAACTTTATTTGTTTTTTACGGCTAAAGCTGTTTGTCGAGTTGGCGATAACGGAGTTGTAGGCACTCCAAGGGCGTTGGGATTCCCTTCTTGTGGAGAGTCGGTTTTGTCAATCACGAGGGATATAAAGATGGCTTTAACCGTTAATACCAATATTGCTTCATTGTCTGTTCAGCGTAATTTGAACAAGTCGTCTGACGCCTTGAGCACTTCAATGTCACGCTTGTCCTCGGGGCTGCGAATCAACAGCGCCAAGGACGATGCGGCCGGAATGCAGATTGCAACTCGGCTCGATACCCAAATCCGGGGAATGACCGTTGCAACCCGAAATGCCGGAGCGGCTATTTCAATTATTCAGACGGCCGAAGGTGCGCTGGAGAAATCACTTAGTAACTTGCAGCGTATGCGAGAGTTGGCAGTACAGGCTACCAATGGGAATAATGGCCCGAACGAACGAATTGCACTGAATGCCGAGTTTCAGCAGTCTGTTGCGGAGTTGACACGCATTGCTCGAGGAACGACGTTTGGTGCTGAGTTGAATCTTCTGGACGGAAGTGCAGGTGCCCTCAGTTTTCAAGTAGGGGCGAACGTAGGTGCAACTGAAAAAATCAGTCTGTCGCTAAGCGACGACTTTTCCTCTGAATCAATGTTTGTAGCAGATGCGGATGCAGCCGCCATTCCAGCAGATGCAACGACCAGCGGTTCGAGGGTTGTCGTAAAGGGCGAATACCTGGCGATGTCGATTGATGGCGCTGGGGTTAGAAATATAGTGAGCTCTGTCACTGACGTAATGAAAGACGCTGTTACTGCTGCTGAAGCGGATCTAAAGACGGCCGAGACGACATTTGCTGCTATCACCACCCCACCCACTGATCTTGAAAAGCAAGCACTGGCGACCGCGAAAGCTGCACTCGCTACCGCTGAGAAAGTAGTCAAGGATGCTGGCGACAGTGATGAAGTTTTAAATAGGTCAGCCCGCCACGAGAATATAGAAGCCACGATGAAGGCGATCGACAAGGCCTTGAGCCTCGTCAACGCGGCTCGCGCGGACTTGGGTGCCAAACAGAACCGCTTCACGAGCGCTATTGAGAACCTTCAAAACATGGTGAAAAACGCCACTGCCTCCCAAGGGCAGATCCAGGACGTCGACTTCGCCGCCGAAACCGCCGAGCTCACCAAGCAACAAACCCTGCAGCAGGCATCCACCGCTGTGCTGGCTCAGGCCAATCAGCTGCCGGCTGCGGTGCTCAAGTTGCTGCAATAAGGCTTTACCGCTCTTTAACAACTTTATCCGTTTCACGCTGCATGATGATAGCCGGACGCTCCCTTGGGCGCGTCCGGTCAAAGCCTCGTTTTATGGAGGGAGTTTTAACGTCGTGATTAAAGCTTGAAGGCCTTGCGCCGAAACGCTGTGTAACCCCCGTCAAAAGCAGGGGTGGCGCTCTGGTGGCAAATAATTTTCAAAAAGCCCTCAAGCTCCTTGCAAATACGACGATAACTATTACGAAGGTTCTCTAGGCCAAACCCGGCGGTTGCCAGGGCCGGAAAGCCGCAGTACCCAATCATTGAGGAATTCATCATGGCTTTAGGCGTAAACACTAACGTTGCTTCCCTGTCTGTTCAAAAGAACCTGGGCAAAGCAAGCGACGCACTGGCTACTTCCATGCAGCGCCTGTCTTCCGGCCTGAAAATCAACAGCGCCAAAGACGACGCCGCTGGCCTGCAGATCGCCACTCGCGAAACTTCGCAGATCCGTGGCCAGACCGTAGCAATCAAGAACGCCAACGACGGTATCTCGATGGCTCAGACCGCTGAAGGCGCTCTGCAAGAATCCACCAACATTCTGCAACGTATGCGTGAACTGGCTGTTCAGTCGCGAAACGACACCAACGGTTCTGCTGACCGTACCGCTCTGAACGCTGAATTCGGCCAGATGTCTGACGAATTGACCCGTATCTCGGCGTCGACCAACCTCAACGGCAAAAACCTGCTCGACGGTACTGCCGGCACCATGTCCCTGCAAGTTGGTTCGGACGTAGGTTCGTCCAACCGCATCGACCTGGTACTGAGCGGCAAGTTCGACGCCACTTCGTTGTCGGTTGCCAGCGGCTCGATCGCTATCTCCGGTACCAGCGCCACTGCTTCGGGCAACGTCGACAAAGCGATCACCGCAATTGACGCCGCTCTGGCAGCGATCAACGCCACTCGTGCAAACCTCGGTGCTTCGCAAAACCGTCTGACCAGCACCATTTCCAACCTGCAAAACGTCAACGAAAACGCCACCGCTGCACTGGGTCGTATTCAAGACACCGACTTCGCAGCTGAAACCGCTAACCTGACCAAGCAGCAAACTCTGCAACAGGCTTCCACCGCTGTTCTGGCACAGGCTAACCAACTGCCATCGGCTGTACTGAAACTGCTTCAGTAATATCGGTAATCGGTTTTAGCGGGGGAGCGTGCTTGTCGTGCTCTCCCGCTTTTTTACTTTGTAGAGGTCAACAGACATGGATATGAGCGTAAAGCTAAGCTTGTCTTACCCAGCGATGCAGCAACCTGTACCTGTGGTTGCCGAAAAACAGGCTGTGGTGCCTCCGGTGGATCCGGTGTCGGCTGCTTCATCAGACACCAACGCCAATACAGGTAAGAAGCCGGATTCAGAAAACACCGAAGCCTTGAAGGTCGCGGTTAAGGAAATCGAAAAGTTTGTTCAGTCAGTACGGCGTAACCTGGAGTTCTCGATTGACGAGGGATCCGGCAAAGTCGTGGTCAAGGTCATCGCCAGTGAAACGGGTGAAGTGGTGCGGCAATTGCCGTCCGCCGAAGCGCTGAGAATTGCCGACAGTCTGCATAACGCGCACAGTCTGCTGTTTGATGCGAAAGTTTGAATGGCATGAATCGTGTACGCGTTTTTTGAACGGTGAAGCCGTCAAAAGGCCGACTCAACTGAAAGGAGCAGCACATGGCTAGTCCAATTACCCCTGCAACCGGTCTTGGTTCGGGCCTTGCTATCGGGGATATCGTCACCGCACTGGTGAATTCCGATAAGCTCGCCAAGCAAACCCAGATCACCACGCAAACCAAACTGGTCACCTCCAAGTTGTCCGGTGTTGGCACGTTGCAAAGTGCCATGGATGCGTTTCAGAGCCTGATGAAGCCTGACACCGGCACCAGCAAATTGCAGTTTGCGGGTTATGCGGCCAAATCGTCGGATGAAACCAAGCTTAAAGTGACATCTGATAACACCGCCGTTCCGGGTAACTACACCGTCAATGTCACCGAAATAGCGACGTCCTCCAGCGTTGCAACCGCAGCCTTCGACGGCGGCGCTGCCAGTGCCATTCCGAGTGGTAATCTGAGCATCACTCAAAATGGCATTTCAAAAAGCTACGTGATTCCCGAGGGCTCAACGCTTGCCTCGGTGGTCAAGCAAATCAATGCCGACACCGCGACCACCAATATCAGCGCCAACATCATCACCGATGACAACGGCTCGCGGCTGGTGCTGGGCTCCACCGCGACGGGTGCCGGATCGGACATCACCACGAGCAGCGACATCACCGGTTTCACCATTGCCGCCAACACGGCGCTGGCCACCGGCTCCAAGACGTCTGCCGGCTACATTGGTACACAGGCTGCGAGCGCACAGCTGACCATCAACGGGTTGCCGGTGACCAGCAAAAGCAACACCATCGACAAGGCGCTGGGGGGCATGAGCATGACGCTGCTCACCGCCGGCACTTCAACCGTGAACATCTCCACCAACACCGACGGCTTGAAAGCGTCGCTGCAAAGCTTTATCGATGCCTACAACACGGTCGTGAAGGCAATCAGCACGGTGTCCAAAGCCACTGTCAGCCAGACGCCAGACGCGAAGACCGGCTCCACCGTGACACCGGCCGCATTGACGGGCGACTCAATGCCGCGCTCGATCTTGTCGGCCATGCGCAACGAGTTGGTTACAACCGGCGCTGCGGGTGACTTGTCTGTGCTTTCTCAGTTGGGCATTTCGACGTCTCAATCGGACGGTACGTTGTCCCTGGACAACGTCAAGTTCACAGCGGCGATGGACAAAGGCCTGGCTGGCAACGTGCAGCAGCTGTTTTCTGGCACCGATACCAAAAACGGTTTGCTGGCGCGAATGGGGGCGGCGATTGCTCCTTACACCCAGACTGGCGGCATCTTCGACACGCGCACAAGCAGTCTGAACAATCAAAAGAATGATCTGAGCGACCAGCAGACAGCCCTCAATTTGCGCGTCACTACGCTGACCGCCACGCTGACTGCCAAGTACAACGCGATGGACTTGCTGGTGGGGCAATTGAAGGCCTCGGCATCCAGCGTCACCTCGTTCTTCGACTCGCTCAATGCGTCAAAGTCGGGCTGATTTTTTCGTTTGAAAACAAAGACCCGGCTACTGCCGGGTTTTTGGCATGTGGACTAAAGTTTGTGATCGCAGCGTCGATAACATGGTTATACGAATTTTGTGTTGTGTGAGGAAAGATCATGAACCGGATGGCAGCCCTTCGGCAGTATCAGAAGGTCAATTCCCATGCTCAGACGTCCGAGGCCACTCCGCATCGCCTGGTGCAGATGTTGATGGAAGCTGGCCTGGATCGCATTGCTCAGGCAAAAGGGGCAATCGGGCGTAAAGATATCCCCGCCAAAGGGGTGTTGATTGGCAAGGCGATTGAAATCATCGGAGGCCTGCGCGAAGGCCTGGACATGGAGAAGCAGGCTAAGGCCCTGGCCCATGTTGACAATCTTTATGTATACATGATGCAACGCCTGGCTCAGGCAAATATAAAAACTGACCCAAAGATCCTCGACGAAGTGAGCGGTTTGCTGCTCACCGTCAAGGAAGGCTGGGATGCGATTGCTGCTCACTAGCCTGCTGCAAGGAGAACACCATGTCTGCCGCACTCAAGCGTATCGAACAAACCCGTGAAGCCCTGAGCCATGCCCTGGCGGAGCGCGATTGGGAGGCGATCGGCAAGCTGGATCTGGCCTGCCGCGCCTGCGTCGACGAGGTCATCAGCGAGGCGCCGAAGGACGAGCCTGAGTTGCGCAGCAATCTGGAAGATTTGTTGGGTGTTTATCGGCAGTTGATCGACGTAGCAGTGGGAGAACGCCAGGCAATCGCCGATGAAATGTCTCACATCCAGCGAGCGAAAAGTGCTGCAAAGGTTTACCATCTGTTCGGTTGACGCTGGGTTGAATGATAAAGATTGTGCGCCATAAATTTGACTGTGTGCGGTTTTTTGACTTAACTAGTGATGTTCACTAATTTCTGGCTTTTTGTAGAGCCGTCCGGCCATAGAAAGCCAAGCTTGCCCCCGTGATGGGCATCGAGTTGACTAGGGAAGTTGCTATTGCATGTGGCGTGAAATCAAGATTCTGCTAATCGATGACGATAGCCAGCGCCGCCGTGACATGGCGGTCATTCTTAATTTTCTCGGCGATGAGAACCTCTCCTGCTCCAGCACTGACTGGCAAAAGGTTGTCGGTTCCCTTGCGTCGACTCGCGAAGTGCTGTGCGTGATGGTGGGCTCGGTGAGCGCACCCGGCAGTCTGCAAGGGCTTCTGAAGACCATCGCCGCGTGGGATGAATTTCTCCCGGTGCTGCTCTTGGGCGAGCATTCCTCTGCCGAGCTGCCCGATGACCTGCGTCGTCGCGTGCTCTCTACCGTCGAGATGCCCCCCAGCTACAGCAAGTTGCTGGACTCCCTGCACCGCGCCCAGGTCTATCGTGAAATGTACGATCAGGCCCGCGAGCGTGGTCGTCAGCGCGAACCCAACCTGTTCCGCAGCCTCGTCGGCACCAGCCGCGCCATTCAGCACGTGCGTCAGATGATGCAGCAAGTGGCCGACACCGACGCCAGTGTGTTGATCCTTGGTGAGTCGGGCACAGGCAAAGAAGTCGTTGCGCGCAATCTGCATTACCACTCTAAAAGACGCGACGGGCCTTTTGTGCCGGTCAACTGTGGCGCGATTCCGGCCGAACTGCTCGAAAGCGAGCTCTTCGGACACGAGAAGGGCGCTTTCACCGGTGCGATCACCAGCCGTGCTGGCCGGTTTGAACTGGCCAACGGTGGTACGTTGTTCCTCGATGAAATCGGTGACATGCCGCTGCCGATGCAGGTCAAGCTGTTGCGCGTGTTGCAGGAGCGTACCTTCGAGCGCGTGGGCAGCAACAAGACCCAGAGCGTGGATGTGCGCATCATTGCGGCCACCCACAAAAATCTTGAAGAGATGATCATCACGGGCTCCTTCCGTGAAGACCTCTATTACCGCCTCAATGTGTTCCCGATTGAAATGGCGCCGCTGCGTGAGCGTGTCGAAGACATCCCGTTGTTGATGAACGAGTTGATCTCGCGCATGGAGCACGAGAAGCGCGGCTCGATCCGTTTCAATTCCGCATCGATCATGTCGCTGTGCCGTCATGCCTGGCCCGGCAACGTCCGCGAGCTGGCCAATCTCGTCGAACGCATGGCGATCATGCACCCGTACGGGGTGATCGGCGTGGTCGAGCTGCCGAAGAAGTTTCGCTACGTGGACGATGAAGACGAGCAACTGGTCGACAGTCTGCGCAGCGATCTGGAAGAGCGCGTGGCCATCAACGGCCACACGCCAAATTTCGCCGCAACGGCGATGCTGCCGCCTGAAGGCCTGGACCTCAAAGACTATCTGGGCGGGCTGGAGCAAGGCCTGATTCAGCAAGCGCTGGACGACGCTAATGGCATCGTTGCCCGCGCCGCCGAACGTTTGCGTATCCGCCGCACCACGCTGGTGGAGAAGATGCGCAAGTACGGAATGAGTCGTCGCGATGGCGAAGATCAGCTCGAAGAATGACATCCTATTGACGCCTGAAAAATAAGCCTCTGAATTATCAGGGGTTTTTTTTCGGCACGAGGATTGCAATCGCTCTTGCAACCTACCGTTTACTGACGGTCCGTCACGCGAGAGATGATTTATGCCTCAGGCCGCCCAGATGTCTTCCGAGCCAGGTTCAACGCCGGGTTCCGAAATTGGTTTCTCACTGCAGCCGTCCGTCGAGCTGGAAAGCCGTAAAGGCCTTGAGCATGCGTTTTCGCTGTTCAATCAGATGTCGGCGCAGCTGAATGACTCCTATGGCCTGCTGGAAGCCCGCGTCACCGAGCTCAAGGGCGAGTTGGCGGTGGTCAGCGCGCAGCGCATGCAGGAGCTGGCCGAGAAAGAGCGTCTTGCCAATCGTCTGCAACACCTGCTGGATCTGCTGCCTGGCGGTGTGATCGTCATTGATGGGACCGGCCGGGTGCGTGAAGCCAATCCTGCTGCGTGTGACCTGTTGGGTCAGCCGTTGATCGGGATGCTCTGGCGCGAAGTCATTGCCCGTTGTTTTGCCCCGCGTGAAGACGACGGCCATGAGGTGTCACTCAAGGACGGCCGTCGGCTGTCGATCTCCACGCGTTCGCTCGACGCCGAGCCCGGCCAACTGGTGCTGCTCAACGACCTGACCGAGACCCGTCAGTTGCAGGGTCAACTGGCACGTCACGAACGCTTGTCATCGCTGGGCCGCATGGTTGCCTCGTTGGCGCATCAGATCCGCACGCCACTGTCAGCAGCGATGATCTACGCCAGCCATCTGGCCGAACAGGTATTGCCCGCCGAGACTCAACAGCGCTTTGCCGGACGCCTGAAAGAGCGCCTGCATGAGCTTGAGCATCAAGTACGCGACATGTTGGTGTTTGCACGGGGCGAATTGCCGCTCAACGACCGCGTCGCACCGGCCGATTTGTTTGAGGCGCTTCAAGCTGCGGCGCACACCCATGTTCAGGATGTGGCCGTGCGGTGGCAATGCGACAGCGTCGACGGTCAACTGCTGTGTAACCGCGACACGCTGGTAGGCGCCATGCTCAACCTGATTGAAAACGCGGTGCAGGCCAGCCCTGTCAGTGCGCGTATCAAAGTACATGCCTATACCCGGGGTGACACGCTGCGCCTGTGCATCAGTGATAACGGCAGCGGCATTGGCGCTCAGGCGCTGGCCCGTATGGGCGAGCCATTCTTTACCACCAAGACGACTGGCACCGGCCTGGGACTGGCGGTAGTGACTGCGGTCACGCGGGCGCATCAGGGTCAGGTGAAGTACCTGTCGCGTGTCGGCCGGGGCACCTGTGCGCTGGTCTCGTTGCCGTTGATACCGGCGGCGCGCAACGCGAGCGACGTATCATGACAATCAAAGTGCTGCTGGTCGAAGACGATCCTTCCCTGCGTGAAGCGTTGGGTGAAACGCTGTCGCTGGCCGGGCATCAGTACGAGGCGGTCGGCTCTGCTGAAGACGCCTTGATCGCAGCAGGTAAAGAGGCGTTTAACCTCGTGGTCAGCGACGTCAACATGCCGGGCATGGACGGTCATCAATTGTTGAGCCAGTTGCGCAGCCGCTATCCGCAGTTGCCGGTGCTGCTGATGACCGCCCATGGCGCAGTTGAACGCGCCGTGGACGCCATGCGCCAGGGCGCTGCGGATTATCTGGTCAAACCGTTCGAGCCCAAGGCATTGCTGGCGCTGGTGGCGCGGCATGCGCTGGGGCGGCTCGGGCCGGCGGAAGGCGAGGGACCGATTGCGGTCGAGCCCGCCAGTATTCAGTTGTTGAGCCTGGCGAGCCGGGTTGCCAAAAGCGATTCAACGGTGTTGATCTCCGGGGAATCCGGCACGGGCAAGGAAGTGCTGGCGCGTTTCATTCACCAGCAATCACCGCGCGCCGACAAGCCGTTCATCGCCATCAACTGTGCCGCGATTCCCGACAACATGCTGGAAGCCACGCTGTTTGGGCACGAAAAGGGTTCGTTCACCGGTGCCATTGCGGCGCAGGCTGGCAAGTTCGAGCAAGCCGATGGCGGGACCATTCTGCTTGATGAAATTTCTGAGATGCCCATGGGCCTGCAGGCCAAACTGTTGCGCGTGCTGCAGGAGCGTGAGGTTGAGCGTGTAGGCGCTCGCAAACCCATATCGCTGGACATCCGGGTGTTGGCGACGACTAACCGCGATCTGGCGGGAGAAGTGGCGGCGGGGCGCTTCCGTGAAGACCTGTTTTATCGGTTGTCGGTATTTCCACTGGCGTGGCAGTCGCTGCGCCAGCGTCCTGCCGACATTCTGCCGCTGGCCGAGCGACTGATCGGCAAGCACGTCAATAAAATGAAGCACGCGCCGGTCAGGCTCTCCGCGCAAGCTGAAGCGTGTCTGGTGTCATACGCGTGGCCTGGCAATGTCCGCGAACTGGACAACGCCATTCAGCGGGCACTGATCCTTCAACAGGGTGGAGTGATTCAGGCAGAGGATTTCTGTCTGGCGGGGCCCATCACGTTTGCTGCTTCAAGCAATCCGGTGTCGCCTCCGGTCTCCTTGCCCGCTTCGCCGCTCTCCGGCCGTGTTGACTCGGTGTCGGCCGAGTCAGGGACGGGCGAGGCGGCTGGCGCATTGGGCGAAGACCTGCGTCGGCGTGAGTTTCAGATGATCATCGACACCCTTCGCGCTGAACGCGGTCGTCGCAAGGAAGCCGCCGAGCGTTTGGGCATCAGTCCTCGGACCTTGCGTTACAAGCTGGCGCAGATGCGAGACGCCGGCATGGACGTGGAAGGCTACCTTTTCGCCAGCTGAGTTTTCCTCTCGCAAGACCCTTTCTGTCACCGGGCGGTGATGGCTTCGGATCTGTTGGCGAGAACTCATGCGCCAGAAAGCGGAATGGATTCAGCCGCTGGTCGCCCAACGCCAACAACTTGGCTCCTGCAGATACCCCCAGATGCACCTGCCGCATCCGCCGCGCCTGGTCCCGCGCGCTCAAATGATGTCCTGTTTGCAACGCTCGCAGTACTTTCACATTGGTGTGGCAAGGTGCCACTGTCTGGCTGGCATCGTTGTTGCTAATACTTGGTTAACCGCTGAATCAGTGTCAAAAATTTGCGGGCCTTTTTGAGAGAGACGTCCATGAGCCAAGGTGTTGAATTTAATCGCTTGATGTTGGACATGCGTTCCATGCAGATGGACGCTATGGCCATGCCCAAGGTTGCGCAACAAGCACCCGAAGTCGGCGCAAGCAGCTTTTCCGACATGCTCGGTATGGCCGTGAACAAGGTCAACGATACCCAACAAGCCTCTAACCAATTGTCCAGCGCATTTGAAATGGGCAAGAGTGGGGTAGATCTCACCGACGTGATGATTTCGTCGCAGAAAGCCAGCGTTTCGTTTCAGGCGTTGAGCCAGGTACGCAACAAGCTGGTTCAGGCGTACCAAGACATCATGCAAATGCCGGTTTGAGGACGATTTAAGTCATGGCTGAAGCCGCCGTCGATAACGTGCCTGCAAAAGCGGGCGCGACAGGAAAGAAGCCACCGGTGTTCGGGCTGGCCTTCCTGCAAAATCTCTCCGAGATGACCATGCTGCGTCAGGTCGGCCTCATGGTCGGTCTTGCCGCGAGCGTGGCGATTGGTTTTGCCGTGGTACTTTGGTCGCAGCAACCTGACTACAAGCCACTTTATGGCAGCCTGTCCGGCATGGACACCAAGCAGATCATGGACACCCTGGCCCAGGCGGACATTCCCTACACAGTCGAGCCAAACTCCGGCGCGCTGCTGGTCAAGTCCGAGGACTTGTCCCGCGCCCGCATCAAGCTGGCCGGTGCCGGCATTGCGCAAAACGACGGCAACGTCGGTTTTGAGATTCTCGACAAGGACCAAGGCCTGGGCACCAGCCAGTTCATGGAAGCCACACGCTATCGCCGGGGTCTGGAAGGCGAGCTGGCGCGCACCATCTCAAGCCTGAACAACGTCAAGGGTGCTCGCGTTCACCTGGCCATCCCTAAAAGCTCGGTGTTTGTGCGCGACGAGCGCAAGCCGAGTGCTTCAATTCTGGTGGAGCTGTACGCCGGCCGCTCCCTTGAGCCAAGCCAGGTATTGGCGATCGTCAATCTGGTGGCGACCAGCGTTCCCGAGCTGAGCAAATCGCAGATCACCGTCGTCGATCAGAAGGGCCACCTGCTCTCTGATATGGGCGAGAACTCCGAACTGAGCATGGCCGGCAAGCAGTTTGACTACACCCGCCGCATGGAAGGCATGCTGACCCAGCGTGTGCAAAACATCCTGCAGCCGGTGTTGGGCAACGACCGCTATAAAGCCGAAGTGTCGGCTGACCTGGACTTCAGCGCCGTGGAATCCACCGCTGAAAGCTTCAACCCTGACCAGCCTGCGTTGCGCAGCGAGCAGTCGGTCAACGAACAGCGCTCCAGCGGCAGCGGCCCGCAAGGTGTGCCGGGTGCCTTGAGCAACCAGCCACCAGGCCCGGCGACTGCGCCACAAACTGCCGCTGCTGCAGGTGGCGCCGCCGGTGCAATCGCCCCAGGCCAGCCGCTGCTCGACGCCAACGGCCAACAGATCATGGACCCGGCCACCGGTCAGCCGATGCTGGCGCCGTACCCGGCCGACAAGCGCGTGCAGTCGACCAAGAACTTCGAGCTTGATCGCTCCATCAGCCACACCAAACAGCAGCAAGGCCGCATCAATCGCCTGTCGGTTGCGGTGGTGGTCGATGATCAGGTCAAGGTTAACCCGGCCAACGGCGAAACCACGACCGTGCCCTGGACCACCGATCAACTGGCGCGTTTCACGCGTCTGGTGCAAGACGCAGTAGGCTTTGATGCCAGCCGTGGCGACAGTGTGAGCGTGGTCAACGTGCCGTTCTCCCTCCAGCGCGGTGAAGTGATCCCGGACATTCCGTTCTACTCGCAGCCCTGGTTCTGGGACGTGCTCAAGCAAGCCATGGGTGTGATCTTCATCCTGGTACTGGTGTTTGGTGTTCTGCGCCCTGTGCTGAATAACATCACCAGCCCGAAGAGCAAAACAGCCGATGGCGATGTGGAGTTGGGCGGCATGGTCGGTATGGACGGCGAACTGGCCAACGACCGCGTGAGTCTGGGTGGTCCCCAAAGCATTCTGTTGCCTAGCCCGAGTGAGGGTTATGACGCGCAGTTGAATGCGATCAAGAGTCTGGTAGCAGAGGATCCGGGTCGTGTGGCCCAGGTCGTGAAGGAATGGATCAACGCTGATGAGTGATAATCGTATGGCTGCCGTCAAATTAAGCCGTGTCGACAAGGCTGCGATTTTGCTGCTCACACTGGGCGAAACCGACGCTGCACAGGTGCTGCGGCATATGGGGCCCAAAGAGGTTCAGCGCGTGGGTGTGGCGATGGCGCAGATGCGCAACGTCCACCGCGAGCAGGTCGAGCAGGTGATGAGCGAGTTCGTCGACGTCGTGGGCGACCAGACCAACGTCGGCGTCGGCTCTGACACGTATATCCGCAAAATGCTGACTCAGGCGCTGGGCGAAGACAAAGCCAACGGCCTGATCGACCGCATCCTGCTGGGCGGCAACACCAGCGGCCTTGACAGCCTGAAATGGATGGAGCCGCGTGCGGTGGCTGACGTCATCCGCTTCGAGCACCCGCAGATCCAGGCCATCGTGGTTGCGTACCTGGATGCCGACCAGGCCGGTGAAGTGCTCGGTCATTTCGATCACAAGGTCCGGCTGGACATCATCCTGCGCGTGTCGTCTTTGAACACCGTGCAACCGGCCGCGCTGAAAGAACTCAACCAGATCCTCGAGAAGCAGTTCTCGGGCAACGCCAACACCTCTCGTACCAGTCTGGGCGGCATCAAGCGTGCGGCCGATATCATGAACTTCCTCGACAGTTCGATGGAAGGCCAGCTCATGGACTCGATCCGCGAAGTGGACGAAGATCTGTCGACCCAGATCGAAGACCTCATGTTCGTCTTCAACAACCTGTCCGATGTCGACGACCGCGGGATTCAGGCGCTGTTGCGCGAAGTGTCTTCGGACGTGCTGGTCCTGGCGCTCAAAGGCTCGGACGAGGCGATCAAGGAAAAGATTTTCAAGAACATGTCCAAGCGCGCCGCCGAGTTGCTGCGCGACGATCTGGAGGCCAAGGGCCCGGTTCGCGTCAGCGATGTGGAAACCGCCCAGAAAGAAATCCTCACCATTGCGCGCCGTATGGCCGAGGCCGGGGAAATTGTTCTCGGCGGCAAGGGTGGCGAGGAAATGATCTAAAGATTGAAGGTGCAGTCGATGTCCAGCTCCGATAAAGATTCATCCAGTGAGCTCATTCGCGCCAAGGATGTGAGCGGTCTCGATATCTGGTCTTTGCCCAGTTTCGATCCGCATGTAGAGACACCCGAGCCTGCCCCCGTCGTTGATGCTGCGCCTGCCGAGAGTGAAGAAGTGCCGCTGGAGGAAGTCCAGCCGATGACGCTCGAAGAGTTGGAAAGCATCCGTCAGGACGCCTACAACGAAGGTTTTGCCATTGGCGAGAAGGACGGCTTTCATGGCGCGCAGCTCAAGGTACGCCAGGAAGCAGACGTTGCAGTGGCGGCCAAGCTGGACAAGCTTGAGCAACTGATGACGCACCTGCTGGAACCCATCGCCGATCAGGATGCGCAGATCGAAAAGTCGATGATTCAATTGGTTGAGCACATCGCCCGCCAGGTGATTCAGCGAGAACTGACCACAGACTCGACTCAGATCGGCAGCGTACTGCGTGAGGCATTGCGCCTGCTGCCAATGGGCGCGACCAACGTGCGGATTCTGGTCAATCCTCAGGATTTCGTGCAGATAAAAGCGTTGCGCGAGCGGCACGAAGAAACATGGCGCATCCTTGAGGACGACACGTTGATGCCCGGCGGTTGCCGCGTCGAAAGCGAACACAGCCGCATTGATGCCACCGTCGAGAGCCGCATCGGACTGGCCATCGGGAAAATGTTCGATCAGCTTCACGAACAAGCCCTGCATCCGGCGTTGCCAGACTTGAGCGTGGAACTGGAGGCGGCCATTCAAAGCGCCGAAAAAACCGTTTATCCACTGGGAGCCTCGGATGCTCCTTGAGCGCACCAGCTTTGCCAAGCGCCTGAGTACTTACGCCGAAGCCATTACCTTGCCGGTGCAAGCAGTGGTGGAAGGGCGTTTGCTGCGCATGGTCGGGCTCACGCTCGAAGCCGAGGGCTTGCGCGCTGCCATGGGCAGCCGCTGCGTGGTGATCAACGACGGCAGCCACCAGCCTGTTGAGGTCGAAGCCGAAGTCATGGGCTTTTCCGGCGGCAAAGTATTCTTGATGCCGGTCGGCAGCGTGGCGGGCATTGCGCCGGGCGCGCGCGTGGTGCCATTGCCGGACACCGGTCGCCTGCCGATGGGCATGAGCATGCTCGGACGGGTGCTTGATGGCGCCGGTCGTCCGCTGGACGGCAAAGGTGGGATGAAGGCCGAAGACTGGGTGCCGTTGGACGGCCCTACGATCAACCCGCTCAACCGTAACCCCATCAGCCAGCCGCTTGACGTTGGCATTCGCTCGATAAACGGATTATTGACGGTCGGCCGCGGCCAGCGTCTTGGTCTATTCGCCGGTACAGGCGTGGGCAAGAGTGTGCTGCTGGGCATGATGACGCGCTTCACCGAGGCCGACATCATCGTCGTCGGGCTGATCGGTGAACGGGGTCGCGAGGTCAAGGAGTTCATCGAGCACAGCCTTGGTGAAGAAGGGCTCAAGCGTTCGGTGGTGGTGGCGTCGCCCGCCGACGATGCGCCGCTCATGCGTTTGCGCGCGGCGATGTACTGCACGCGGATCGCCGAATATTTTCGCGACAAGGGCAAGAACGTCCTGTTGCTGATGGATTCACTCACGCGTTTCGCCCAGGCCCAGCGGGAAATCGCCCTGGCCATCGGCGAGCCGCCCGCGACCAAAGGGTATCCGCCGTCGGTGTTCGCCAAGCTGCCCAAGCTGGTAGAACGTGCCGGTAATGCCGAGGCGGGCGGCGGCTCGATCACTGCGTTCTACACCGTATTGTCCGAAGGTGACGACCAGCAAGACCCCATCGCCGACTCGGCGCGGGGTGTGCTCGACGGCCACATTGTGTTGTCCAGGCGTCTGGCTGAAGAGGGGCATTACCCGGCCATCGACATCGAAGCGTCAATCAGTAGGGTCATGCCGTCTGTCGTGGACCCGCAGCACATGGGCCAGGCTCAGCATTTCAAACAGCTGTGGTCGCGTTACCAGCAGGCGCGTGACCTGATCAGCGTCGGCGCCTACGTGGCGGGCGGTGATCGCGAGACGGACATGGCGATTGCCTTGCACCCGCAATTGGTGAAATACCTGCGCCAGGGCCTCAACGACAACGAAAGCATGCAAAACAGCGGCGATCAACTGGCGGCTATTTTCAATCCAGCGGCGAGCGGCTGATAACCCATGGCGCAAAGTAGAGCGGCCCGCCTGGCGCCGGTCGTGGACATGGCCGAGAGTACCGAGCGTGCGGCCGCCCAGCGGCTGGGGCATTTTCAGGGGCAGGTTCGGCTGGCGGAAACCAAGCTGGGTGAGTTGGAGAACTTCCGCCTCGATTACCAGCAGCAATGGATCGACAAAGGCGCGCACGGTGTTTCCGGCCAGTGGCTGATGAATTACCAGAGCTTCCTCAATCAACTGGAAACAGCGGTCAGCCAACAGCGGCAAAGTCTGGCCTGGCACCAGCAGAATCTTGCGAAAGCGCGTGACGTCTGGCAAAAGGCCTACGCTCGTGTCGAAGGTTTGCGCAAGCTGGTGCAACGCTACATCGACGAGGCCCGAGCGCTGGAAGACAAGCGGGAACAAAAGCTGCTGGATGAATTGTCCCAGCGGTTGCCCAGGCATGAACAATTTTGAGGGGTGCAGCGAACACCCCCATGGCCCATCGCGGGCAAGCCCCTTACTGCACAGGCTTCAACAGGATTTATGTGCCCACTGCCTTCAACGTCAGCGCTTATTTGCAGCACTTTCAAACCCCTGCTACACCTTTAAGCCTCTGACGCTGATTCATGAAAAAGGATTCGCTTTATGTCAGTAACTTCCGAGCTCTCCGAAGACAAGCAGCAATTGACCATCAACATTCGGGGGCGCTTCGATTTTTCTGCGCACCAGGATTTTCGTAACGCCTACCAAAACTTTGAGCAAGAAAAAGGTCGCTATGTCGTCGATTTAAATGGCACCACCTACCTGGACAGCTCGGCGTTGGGCATGTTGTTGCTGCTGCGTGACCATGCAGGTGGCGAGCGCGCCAATGTGCGCCTGATCAACGCCAGCGACGATGTGCTGAAGACCCTGCACATTTCAAACTTCACCAAACTGTTCCTCATGGGTTGATCGGTGAGTCTTGCGCCAGAGCGGTTGAGTATTCTCATTGCCGATGACAACGCAAGCGACCGCTTGCTTTTATCGGCCATCATCGGCCGTCAGGGGCACGCGGTGCTCAGTGCCAGCAATGGCGCCGAAGCCGTCGCGCTGTTTGAGGAAAATCGTCCGCAACTGGTGTTGATGGACGCGCTGATGCCGGTCATGGACGGTTTCGAGGCCGCACGCCGGATCAAGCAGATGGCCGGTGAAGCGCTGGTGCCGATCATCTTCCTGACCTCGCTGACCGAAGGCGAGGCATTGGCGCGTTGCCTGGACGCGGGCGGCGACGACTTTATCGCCAAGCCTTACAACCAGGTGATCCTGGCCGCCAAGATCAATGCCATGAACCGCTTGCGGCTGTTGCAGGAAACCGTGCTGCGTCAGCGCGACCTGATTGCCCGTCACCACGACTACCTGCTCAACGAACAGCGTGTGGCCAAGGCGGTATTCGATCAGGTCGCGCATTCCGGCTGTCTCAGTGCGCCGAACGTTCGTTATCTGCAATCGCCATATGCGCTGTTCAACGGGGACCTGCTGCTTGCCGCGTGGACGCCGACAGGCAACATGCATGTGCTGCTGGGGGATTTCACCGGCCATGGTCTGCCGGCTGCGGTGGGCGCGATGCCGCTGGCCGAAGTGTTCTATGGCATGACCGCCAAGGGCTATGGACTGCCGGAAACCCTTCGCGAAATGAACGCCAAGCTCAAGCGCATCCTGCCGGTGGACATGTTCTGCTGCGCTGCGCTGTTGTGCGTGAATTTCAATCAACAGCTCGTGGAAGTGTGGAACGGCGGTTTGCCGGATGGCTATTTGCTGCACGCAGACGGGCGCGTACACACGCCGTTGGTGTCCCGCCACTTACCGCTGGGCGTGCTGAGCGCCGACAGTTTTGATGACAACACGCAGGTCCACCCCTTCGCCCATGGCGACCGGATTTTTCTGCTTTCGGACGGTGTGGTCGAGAGCAGCGATAACGAAGGAGAGCTTTTTGGCGTGGATCGCCTGCAACAGGTGTTCGTCGCTAATCGTCAGCCAGAGCGGCTGATCGAGGAAGTCCAGTGGGCGGTCACACGTTTTCGGGCCAAGGCGCGCGACGATGTGAGCATGGTCGAAGTGGCGTTCATCGAACCTCAGATGCTTGGCCCCCAGGCTGTGATCTACTCGGACAGCGGGGCCTCCAGTCCGCTTGACTGGTCCGCCAGCTTCGAATTTCGCGCCGCGACTCTCAAACGCTTCAATCCATTGCCTTATCTTTCACAGTTGTTGCAGGAGGTGCACGGCCTGCGCATGCAGAGCAGCGCGTTGTACATCGTGCTGTCGGAGCTTTATAGCAATGCGCTGGAGCACGGCGTGTTGGGGCTGGATTCTTCCCTTAAGTGCGACGCCAAGGGTTTTGCGCAGTATTACCAGCAGCGCTGCGAACGGCTCGATGATTTGCAGTCAGGCTTCATCCGCATCCATCTGCAAGTGTTGCAGGAAGGCAAGGGTGGTCGCCTGATCATTCGCGTGGAAGACAGCGGCAACGGTTTTGATCCCGATCATGTGCTCTCACGCCCGCCAGCGGTCAACGAGCTGTCAGGGCGTGGATTGTCTCTGGTGCAGCGATTGAGCGAGCAATGCAGGTGGTCGTCGGATGGTCGTACTGCGTCTGTGGAGTTTGCGTGGGAGGGTCTGGCATAATCCGCCGATTCTTGATCAAGGAGTGAACAAGTGCCGCTTACTCATCTGGACGACAATGTCCTCATTACCTTGCGCGACGTTATGGGCGACGAATACACGGCACTGGTCGAGGTGTTCCTCAAGGACTCGGACGAGCGTATCCAGGCGCTGCATCAGTTGCTTGGCATCGGTGAGCATTCAATGGGTGCTCAACCGGCCGATCCTGACACGACTGCGCTTGGCCTGATGGCCCACAGCTTCAAGGGCAGCAGCAGTAACATGGGCGCCGTGCAATTGGCGGACTTGTGCCTTCAGCTCGAAGTGCTTGCCCGCTCCACCATCCCCGCCAGCCGTTCGGCGCTGGTTGAACTGACTCAACGCGTCGAACGTGAATACCAGATCGTGCGCCGTCTGTTCGACCTTGAGCGGCAGTTGCTGACTGTGCGGGACTGATCCGCTGCTCGATCGCTTGCGGCTTCGATTTAATCTTTCACTGTGGCCCGCCAATTGCAGGTCTCTGCGTAATAGTGTTTTTTGCGGAGATCATCATGGCCCTTGCCACCAACCCATTACTTCAAGCTCTGACGGCGGCCAAAGCCCAGAAAGCCAGTGCCAGCCAATCGGCAAAGGCCCCCGACCCCGTCAAGAACAACGCTTCCAGCTTCTCGGACGTCTACGCCAAGCAGGCCAGTGTCAAGCCTGCCAGCGTGGATAACCCTGCGCCAAAGCCTGCCGCCGCCAAATCTTCGGCAGCGGACAGCAAGCATGCCGCCAGCGATACGTCTGCCGCCGATAACAAAACCGTTGCCGATAACGGCAATGCATTGCCTGACAAGACAGTTGCCGGTGTTGCAGACAAAGCCAGCGGCAACGACACCGCCGACACGCGCGACAATGCCGATGACGTAACCGATCAGGTGTTGGCCGATGGTTCGGTGACGGTTCCGGTGCCAGACCCGACAACACTGGTTGTGGCGCAGGAGCCGGTTGTTGCGCCTGTGACCGATCCCGCCGCTCAAACACCTGTGGTTGATCCCGCCTTGCTGGCCAGCGCCATGCCGCAGACAGTGCCCGCGCCGGTTGTGGATGCGAGCACCACCACCAACGACGACCCCGGATTTGATCCCGATGCCGATCCGCTGGAGGGGCTGACTGCGGTTCAGGTCGCACTGGAGAACAAGGCTCAACAGAGCGCCCAGACCAGCAAAGCGACCGCCGACGCCAGCAAACCTGGCAAGAGCGATAACGCCAACACCGATCCGGTGCAGGCGCTGGCCGGCAATCTGGCGGCGCTGGGTGACAAGCCCGTCGATAAGAACGCCACAGAAAGCGGCGACGACAAAGGGTTCAGCAGCCTGATCGCCGATGGCCTCAAAGATCTGAAAGGCGCTTCCGGCGATACCCGTGTGGACAACTTCGCCGATCGCCTGGCCGCGTTGTCCCAGGCCGCTCAGGTCAAGACCACCGCATCGCCGACTGCACCGCTGCTCAATCAGCCACTGGCGATGAACCAGAGCGGCTGGACCGAAGGCGTGGTCAATCGCGTGATGTACCTGTCCAGCATGAACCTCAAGCAGGCTGATATTCAGCTGGAGCCCGCTGAGCTCGGCCGCCTGGACATCCGCGTCAATATGGCGGCGGACCAGCAGACGCAGATCACCTTCATGAGCGCCCACGTCGGCGTGCGTGATGCACTGGAAAGTCAGATGTCGCGCCTGCGGGACTCGTTCGCCCAGCAGGGTATGGGTCAGGTGGATGTCAACGTCTCGGATCAGTCACGAGGCTGGCAGCAACAGGCGCAACAGCAGCAATCCGATGATGCTCAGCGCGGCACGGGCAGCAGCGGCACAGGCCGAGCCGGTGGTGTTGATGGCATAGCCGATGGCTCGCCCACCGATCCCGCCGCAATCGCCGCAGCCCAACCGCTCACAGTGGTCGGGTCGAGCGCTGTGGATTATTACGCCTGACCATCGCCGATCTGGATCGTTGTAGGCGCTGACGAGCCCGTGCGAGGCTGCGATGAGGTACATCTGACACACCGCAATCGCAGCCTCGCATAGGCTCGTCAGCTCCTAGAGGTCGTGCGTTCCGTCAGCTCGCCGTTTCTGTCGCAGGCGCAGGAGCGCGCTTGCCCGCGAAGAGGCTGGTTAATTCCACACCCACCAGTGCTCGCCGTATCGCAATCGCGGGCGAGCGCGTTCCTTCAGGCGGCGGGTTGCGTCAGGACAATTGGCTCCTGACCCAATTCGCCGCTTTTACTTACCGCTTATAGCTTGCCGCTTGTAGCTGCTTTTCCACTTGCCGCTTCAAGCTTAAAGCGTGCAGCTGCTTTTATGGCACAACCCTTGCTCTCCCTCTGTCACGCATCAGCGAACCCCTGAATAGTGACGGATTATTGGCATGGCGAAGAGTGACGACGCAGCAGTTGTAGACCCCGCGAAAAAAGGCAAGCTCAAGCTGATAATCATCGTGGTCGTGGCCTTGCTGCTGGCGATTGGTGTGTCTGTGGGCGCCACCTGGTTCATCATGCACAAAGCCCAGAACAAGCCGGACGAAGCGGCCGTGGCCGCCGCCGCTGCCAACACCAAAAAAGAAGCGATTTTCGAGCCGCTCACGCCGGCTTTCGTTGTCAACTACAACGTTAACGGCCGTCAGCGCTACATGCAGGTCAGCATTACCATGCTGGCGCGCGACCACGCCGACCTTGAGGCGCTCAAGGTGCACATGCCGGTCATCCGCAATAATCTGGTGATGATGTTCTCGGGCCAACCCTTCGATACCATTGCCACGCCCGTGGGCATGGAAATGCTGCGTCAGAAGGCCACCGCGAGTGTCCAGGAAGTGGCGCAAAAAGAACTCGGCAAGACCGTGATCGATCAGCTGCTTTTCACTAACTTCGTATTGCAGTAGGACCACGACATGGCCGTGCAAGACCTGCTGTCCCAGGATGAAATCGACGCGCTGCTGCATGGCGTGGACGATGGTATGGTGCAGACCGAAAGCATCGTCGAACCTGGCAGCGTCAAAAGTTACGACCTGACCAGTCAGGACAGAATCGTCCGTGGGCGCATGCCGACCCTGGAGATGATCAACGAGCGTTTTGCCCGCTACACCCGTATCAGCATGTTTAACCTGCTGCGCCGCTCTGCGGACGTGGCAGTGGGCGGCGTGCAGGTCATGAAGTTCGGCGAGTACGTGCATTCGTTGTACGTGCCCACCAGCCTCAACCTGGTCAAGATCAAACCGCTGCGCGGTACCGCGTTGTTCATCCTCGACGCCAAGCTGGTGTTCAAGCTGGTGGACAACTTCTTTGGTGGCGATGGCCGTCACGCGAAGATCGAGGGCCGGGAATTCACCCCGACCGAACTGCGTGTGGTGCGCATCGTGCTGGATCAGGCGTTCATCGACCTCAAGGAGGCGTGGCAGGCGATCATGGAGGTCAACTTTGAGTACATCAACTCAGAAGTGAACCCGTCCATGGCCAACATCGTCGGCCCGAGCGAAGCGATTGTGGTGTCAACCTTTCACATCGAACTCGATGGCGGCGGCGGTGACCTGCACGTGACCATGCCGTACTCGATGATCGAGCCGGTGCGCGAAATGCTCGATGCCGGTTTCCAGTCCGATATCGACGATCAGGACGAACGCTGGGTCAATGCGCTCAAGCAGGATGTGCTCGACGTATCCGTCCCGCTCAACGCCACCGTTGCCCGTCGTCAGCTCAAACTGCGCGATATCCTGCACATGCAGCCCGGTGACGTGATCCCCGTGGATCTGCCGGAAGACATCGTCATGCGCGCCAACGGCGTGCCGGCGTTCAAGGTCAAGCTCGGTTCGCACAAGGGCAATCTGGCCCTGCAAGTGATTGAACCGATAGAACGACGCTGAGGTTTCGACCCAGCATCAGAAGACAGTGTGTCAATGAATCAATGTTTGCCGAGGGCTCCATGGCTGATGATAAAGAAATGACTTCCGCAGAAGACCAGGCCCTGGCCGATGAGTGGGCTGCTGCGTTGGGTGAATCCGGTGATGGCGGTCAGGATGACATCGACGCGCTGCTGGCCGCCGATGCCGCTCAGTCGTCTTCCAGCCGTTTGCCGATGGAAGAGTTTGGCGGCTTGCCCAAGAACAATAGCCCGGTGACGCTCGATGGCCCCAATCTGGACGTGATCCTGGACATCCCGGTGTCGATCTCGATGGAGGTGGGCAGCACCGACATCAACATTCGTAACCTGCTGCAACTCAACCAGGGCTCGGTGATCGAGCTGGATCGGCTGGCCGGCGAGCCGCTGGACGTGCTGGTCAATGGCACTCTGATCGCGCACGGGGAAGTGGTAGTGGTCAACGAGAAGTTCGGCATTCGCCTGACAGACGTGATCAGCCCCAGCGAACGCATCAAGAAGCTGCGCTGAATGAGTCGCTTCAAGAGCGTGCTCTGGGCGGTGCCGGTTTTGTTGCTGTCGATAGGCGTGATGGCGGCCGAACCGGCTGCGTCTGCGGCGCCGTCTACGGCCGCCGCGCCAGCTCCGGCGGTGTCTACGCTGCCTTCGGCGTCAGGTGCCATGAGCAGCGGCATTGGCGGTCAGTTGTTGCAACTGCTGCTGGGCCTGGGGCTGGTGGTCGGTCTGATATTCGTGCTGGCCTGGCTGATGCGAAGGGTTCAGCGCTCAGGGCCTGCGGGCAATCAGGTTATCGAGCTGCTGGGCTCACGGGCACTGGGCCCGCGTGACCGGCTGGTGCTGGTGCAGGTTGGCAACGAGCAGATTTTGCTGGGTGTCACGCCCGGCCGCATCACCCCGCTGCACGTGATGAACGAGCCGGTTCATGTGCCGCAAACACAGTCCACGACTCCCGAATTTGCACGTCGCCTGATGGAGGCGCTTGGCAACAAAGGTGGCAGTGACAAGGGTGCGACTCACAAAGGTTCGGGCACGCAGTCGTGATTAACCGGGTTCAGAAGGATAAGAACTGATGCGCATTGTTTTGACGCTGCTGCTGGTGTTGGCAGCGCCGCTGGCCTTCGGCGCCGACCCGCTTTCGATCCCTGCGATCTCGCTGGGAACCGGCGCCAACGGCCAACAGGAATATTCGGTCAGCCTGCAAATCTTGCTGATCATGACGGCGCTGAGTTTTATTCCAGCGTTCGTCATGCTGATGACCAGCTTCACCCGGATCATCATTGTCTTCTCGATTTTGCGTCAGGCCCTGGGCCTGCAACAGACGCCGTCCAACCAGATCCTCACCGGCATGGCGCTGTTTTTGACAATGTTCATCATGGCCCCGGTGTTCGACCGTGTGAATCAGGACGCCTTGCAGCCTTATCTGGCGGAAAAGCTCACCGCCCAGGACGCCGTTGCCAAGGCCGAAGTGCCAATCAAGGATTTCATGCTGGCGCAGACCCGTTCCAGTGACCTGGAGTTGTTCATGCGCCTGTCCAAGCGCACGGACATTGCCACTCCGGATCAGGCGCCACTGACGATTCTGGTTCCAGCGTTTGTCACATCCGAACTTAAAACCGCTTTCCAGATCGGCTTCATGATCTTCATTCCGTTTCTGATCATCGACCTGGTGGTTGCCAGTGTGTTGATGGCGATGGGGATGATGATGCTGTCGCCGCTGATCATTTCGCTGCCGTTCAAGATCATGCTGTTCGTGCTGGTGGATGGCTGGGCGCTGATTATCGGTACGCTGGCCGGCAGTTTCGGCGGCGTATGAACCTGTTTGACGAGGAGGGCGCTGCATGACGCCAGAAGTAGCGGTTGACCTGTTCCGGGACGCGTTGTGGCTGACCACCACCATGGTGGCGATTCTGGTGGTGCCGAGCCTGATCGTCGGCCTGCTGGTTTCGATGTTTCAGGCCGCGACGCAGATCAACGAACAGACCTTGAGCTTTCTGCCACGGCTGTTGGTGATGCTGATTACCTTGATCATCGTCGGCCCGTGGCTGGTGCGTACGTTCATGGAATACATCACCAACCTGTACACCAGCATTCCGCAAGTGATTGGCTGACCCGCGATGGAGCCTGTGCTGGCGCTGACCGACATACAGATCAGCACGTGGGTGGCGACGTTCATGCTGCCGATGTTTCGCATCGCCGCGCTGTTGATGACCATGCCGATCATCGGCACCAAGCTGGTCCCGACGCGGGTGCGTCTGTATCTGGCGCTGGCGATGACCGTGGTGGTCGCGCCTTCTTTGCCGCCGATGCCCCAGGTGCATGCCCTGGACCTCAGTGCGTTGTTGTTGATCGCTCAGCAAATCATCATCGGCGCAGCGCTGGGCCTGTCATTGCAGTTGTTTTTCCAGGCATTCGTGATTGCCGGTCAAGTCGTCGGCATCCAGATGGGCATGGGCTTCGCGTCGATGGTCGATCCGGTCAACGGCGTGTCGGTGGCGGTGATCGGGCAATTCTTCACCATGCTCGTGACGTTGCTGTTCCTGGCGATGAACGGGCATCTGGTGGTCTTCGAAACCCTCATTGAAAGCTTCACCACGCTGCCGGTCGGCGAAGGGCTGGTGGTCGCCAACATCTGGCAGTTATTGTTGCGGTTTGGATGGGTCATGGGCGCTGCGCTGGTGCTGGTGTTACCGGCGATCACTGCGCTGCTGGTGGTCAACATTGCGATGGGCGTCATGACCCGGGCGGCGCCGCAACTGAATATTTTCTCGATCGGTTTTCCACTGACACTGGTGCTGGGGATGGGGATTTTGTGGATCACCCTCGGCGACATTCTCACTCAGTACCAACCGCTGGCGGTCGACGCTTTGCAGTTGCTACGCGACATGGTCAGGGCGCGCTGATATGGCCGAAAACGAGAACGGTCAGGACAAAACAGAAGACCCCACGGACAAACGAAAGAAGGATTCCAGAGAGAAGGGCGAGATCGCCCGGTCGAAGGAACTCAACACCGTGGTGGTGATGATCGTCGGGGCTGCCGGTTTGTTGGCGTTCGGCGGCTCCATGGCCGAAATGATGATGCAGTTGATGCGCGACAATTTCACCATCTCCCGCGAGGCGATCATGGATGAGCGCTCCATGGGGTTGATGGTCATGGCGTCGGGCAAAGCGGCGCTGCTGTCGATTCAGCCTCTGTTGGTGTCGCTCATGATCGCTTCGTTCATCGCTCCCATTTCTCTGGGGGGGTGGCTCTTTGCGGCGGGCTCGCTGGCGCCCAAGTTCAGCCGCATGAACCCAGCAGCCGGGCTTAAGCGGATGGTCTCCCCCAAATCGCTGATCGAGCTGGTCAAGTCGTTCGCCAAATTCCTGATTGTTTTGGTTGTCGCGATGGTGGTGTTGGCCAAGGACAAGAACGACTTGGTCGCCATTGCCCACGAGCCTATTGAAATGGCGATCATCCACAGCTTACAACTGGTGGGGTGGAGCACGTTATGGATGTCCTTCGGGCTGGTCATCATCGCGGTGGTCGATGTGCCGGTGCAGTTGTGGGAAGCGCACAAGAAACTGCTGATGACCAAGCAGGAAGTGCGCGACGAACACAAGGACAGCGAAGGGAGGCCTGAGGTCAAGCAGCGGATTCGTCAGTTGCAGCGGGACATGTCGCAGCGGCGGATGATGTCGGCCATTCCCGAGGCTGATGTGATCATCACCAACCCGACCCACTACGCCGTGGCGCTCAAGTACGATGCGGACAAGGGTGGGGCGCCGGTGCTGCTGGCCAAGGGCAGTGATTTCATCGCGTTGAAAATCCGCGAGATCGGCGCCCAGCATGGGGTTCTGCTGCTGGAGTCGCCGGCCCTGGCGCGCTCGATTTACTACAGCACCGAGTTAGACCAGGAAATCCCGGCTGGTTTGTATCTGGCCGTGGCGCAAGTGCTGGCCTACGTCTATCAGATCCGTCAGTACCACTCCGGCCGCGGCAAACGGCCCAATCCGCTGGGCGATGATTTACCGATTCCGCCGGATTTGAAGCGTGATTCCTGAGGATAGGCATGGGTATCCGGGGTTTTGTAGGGCTGGATTCAGGCACTCCTAGCCGCAGTCGGAAGTAATATAGCAGTATCATGGCGGCTGCTATGATCAGCGATGAATGCCAGTGAAGTTTGATAAAAAATTGTAATGCTGGCGGCACTTTTTGTATTTTCCAGGGTTCGATTACTTCCTGTTTTGTATACATGCCGGGCATCATGATCATGAGTATCACTCATATTTCCCGCATTCTTCTTCCGAGATAACTGTCGCCGTAGTAGTTCTGGTGTTTTTGGGTAAGCACGATATCGCTCAAGTGATCTTCGATGATCTCAAGATACATTCGAAAAAAATGTAAGAGCCGACACTGTGAATGCTCATTGCTACGAGCAAAATGAGAAACATCCATCCTGTTGCAACATATGACAACAGGGCCTCCATTCATATAGCACTTCACCCAGCTTTCCTCCCCCCGCTTCGTCAAGCATACCCCCTCCGTAGGCTGCCGCTGCACCGCCAACAATCCCGCATCCAATAGCCCCCACACCAAGGGTCGGAATGCCGAAGACCACCACGCAGGCTGTCATGGCGGCAGTTGCGCCTATTCCTCCAGCCCATAATCCTGCTCCTACCCCGCCGACAAGCTTCGCGCCTTCTACGTATTTCGCTTTTGTGCACACTACCTGGCGGCCCGTCGAACAGGCCTCTCTTATCTCCAACGCCGTCGCCATCATGTTCAATGCAATCCCGATTCCGGTGCCATGCTTAAGCAACTTCGAAGCCTTGGCGATATTACCGATTCTCTGCGCGTAGTTTTGAAGCTCTCATGTATGCAGATAATGCTTGGTCGATAACCCCAGCATCTTTTTGATAGAGCCGCGGTTACGTAAACCAGTGCCCCAACGGGCGATACCTTTGAGTTGCGTATCGAGCGTCGCAAACAGCAATCTTCGCTGGTTAATAAACTGTTGTCGTGCAATGGGCGTCCCGCGCTTGAGCATTAATTGCTAAAGCTGTTCGATGTTTTCAAGTGTGTTCTGTACGCCGGCAAGATGTTTGCTCCAGACACCGGTCGCTGAGCCAATACCCAGCGATCCATAGTTAAGGATGTTTTGCAGCAAGTCATAGTTTTCGAGGACTCGGCCATCACTTCCGGCCTGATTCTGCAAAAGTTGGTGGTGAACGATGTTTCCCAACCCAGCCAGTTCAGATTCTTCGGCAGTCACCTTCAACGTTGATTCGTCTCCCACGACGATGAACTCCCCAGGCATGACCATGGCGCTGCGAAAATGCCTGTTTAGCAGTTCGAATTTTGCGCCGCCGCCTACCCGTACCTTGAGCGTTGCATAGCGCTGCATTCGGTCATTGATGCGTACGTAAGGTTTGATACCGGATGCCATCTTCCTGCCCTTGAAGTAAGCGAGGCGGGAGGATAAGGAAAGGGGCACGGCTTACGATGAGTAGGGGCACGGTTTCAGTAAATTCAGAACAATCCCACTTTGAGCTCGCCGTATTCCTACGCAGCCCATCGCGGCCTCGCGCTGCTCGTGCGCTCCTACAGGGTTTAGCGGCGTTCGCGGGGAGGTTGCGGTGTTCGCGGGATTTTGATTCTGCCCGGAGGAGCAGTTTGCTTTGCCTGCATCTTGCGAATGAATTCGCATCTACAGATTTCGAAGTCCCGCCGATGAGGAATGCGGCCAAGACCCCGCATTGTGCAGTAATCCCCATTTCTTGATGCTAGCACTCTGATATTTTTTTACGACGCCAAGAGTTGGACCCCTTTTTGCAATATCTCCGTTAAGTCGCCTCAAGGCGTCAAAAGTTTGGTTTAGCGCGCAGGTACAAAATCGGTGGATCGCTCTCAATTACTCAGCAGTGCCCGCAGCAACCTGTCCGGTCTAGGCCGTGGGCAGTTGGGTGTGCCATTGCTGCTGTTGGTCATGCTGGCAATGATGATGTTGCCCATGCCGCCGTTCCTGCTGGACGTGTTCTTCACGTTCAACATCGCCCTGTCCATCGTCGTCCTGCTGGTCTGCGTGTACGCACTGCGGCCCCTGGACTTCTCGGTATTCCCGACCATCCTGCTGGTCGCCACGCTGCTGCGCCTGGCACTCAACGTCGCGTCTACACGTGTCGTCATGCTCCACGGTCAAGACGGCCACGCCGCTGCCGGTAAGGTGATCCAGGCCTTCGGTGAGGTGGTGATTGGCGGTAACTACGTGGTGGGTATCGTGGTGTTTGCGATCCTGATGATCATCAACTTCGTGGTAGTGACCAAAGGTGCCGGCCGTATCTCCGAGGTGAGCGCGCGTTTCACCCTCGATGCGATGCCTGGCAAACAGATGGCGATCGACGCCGACCTCAACGCGGGTCTGATCGATCAGCCACAGGCCAAGGCCCGTCGTCTGGAAGTCGCCCAGGAAGCCGAGTTCTACGGTTCCATGGACGGTGCCAGCAAGTTCGTGCGCGGTGACGCCATCGCCGGTTTGCTGATTTTGTTCATTAACCTCATCGGCGGTGTGCTCGTCGGTATCTTCCAGCACAACATGACCTTCGCCGACGCCGGCAAGGTTTACGCACTGCTGACCATCGGTGACGGTTTGGTGGCGCAACTGCCATCACTGTTGCTGTCCACCGCCGCTGCGATCATGGTGACCCGTGCTTCCGGTTCGGAAGAAATGGGCAAGCTGATCAATCGCCAGATGTTCAGCACGCCCAAGGCGCTGGCTGTTTCGGCGGGCATCATGATCGTCATGGGTCTGGTGCCGGGCATGCCGCACTTCTCGTTCATCAGCCTTGGGCTGGTGGCGGCCGGTGCCGCGTATCTGCTGTGGAAGAAACAGGATCAGGTCAAAGTCATGGCCCTGCAGGAGGTCAAGCGTCAACAGGACCTGCTGCCATCGCCAACCCGTTCTCAGGAATCCAAAGAGCTGGGCTGGGACGACGTCACACCCATCGACATGATCGGCCTGGAAGTGGGCTATCGCCTGATCCCGCTGGTGGACCGCAATCAGGGTGGTCAGCTGCTGGCGCGGATCAAGGGTGTGCGCAAGAAGCTCTCCCAGGAGTTGGGCTTCCTGATGCCCACCGTTCACATCCGCGACAACCTGGATCTGGCGCCCAGCGCCTACCGCTTGACACTGATGGGCGTGACCCTGGCCGAAGCCGAGATTTACCCGGACCGCGAACTGGCGATCAACCCCGGTCAGGTGTTCGGCAGCCTCAACGGTATCAACGCCAAAGACCCGGCGTTTGGCCTGGAAGCGGTCTGGATCGAAATCAGCCAGCGTGCCCAGGCGCAATCGCTCGGCTACACCGTGGTCGATGCCAGCACTGTGGTGGCGACCCACTTGAACCAGATTCTCTACAAGCACTCTCATGAGCTGATCGGCCACGAAGAAGTGCAGCAATTGATGCAGTTGCTGGCCAAGGGCTCGCCCAAGCTGGCTGAGGAACTGGTCCCCGGTATTCTTTCGTTGTCTGCGCTGCTCAAAGTGTTGCAGGCGTTGCTCGCCGAACAAGTGCCGGTGCGCGACATTCGCAGCATCGCGGAAGCCATCGCCAACAACGCTGCGCGGAGTCAAGATACCGCCGCGTTGGTGGCCGCAGTGCGGGTCGGATTGTCCCGCGCAATCGTCCAAAGCATTGTGGGCATTGAGCCGGAGCTGCCTGTTATCACGCTTGAGCCAAGGTTGGAACAGATATTGCTCAATAGTCTTCAGAAGGCAGGTCAGGGTCAGGAAGAAGGCGTTCTGCTCGAACCGAGCATGGCTGAAAAGCTGCAACGCTCGTTGATCGAAGCAGCACAGCGTCAGGAGATGCAAGGGCAACCCGTGATCTTGCTGGTTGCAGGTCCGGTTCGCGCCATGTTGTCCCGCTTTGGACGCCTGGCAGTACCGAACATGCATGTGTTGGCGTATCAGGAAATTCCTGACAACAAGCAAGTCACCATCGTAGCGACTGTCGGGCCGAACGGCTGAGGTAGTGAGTCATGCAAGTTAAGCGTTTTTTCGCCGCCGATATGCGACAAGCCATGAAACTGGTTCGTGATGAATTGGGCGCCGAGGCGGCCATCATCGGTAACCGGCGGATTGCAGGTGGCGTGGAACTGACTGCCGCGCTGGATTACAAGCTGTCGGCCCTGGCGCCGCGCGTGCCGAACATCGAACTTGAAGACGAACTGCGTAAGACACAGTCGCGCATCGTGTCGGCTCAAGCTGAGCTGGGCGGCGGTGGCGAAGTGGACGCTTCGGTTAATCGCCAACTGTTCGCCGGCTTGCCGCTGAGCGCTGACGACAAACACATCGAGCCTACGCTGGACGAGCCGTTCCGCCCTTCGGTACACGCGGCCATCGCCGCTGAGCGTGCAGAGCGCGCTGCCGTGAGCGAGCCTGCGGTCGGTCAGCGCGCCTATGAATCGATGCGTTCTGAATTGAATGGCCTGCGCGAGTTGCTGGAAGTACAGCTGGGCTCACTGGCATGGAATCAGCTGCAAGGCAGTCGCCCGTCGCAGGCCAATCTGTGGCGTCGCCTGCAACGCGTCGGTCTGTCCGGCCCGTTGTCTCGCGACCTGCTGGCGATGGTGCCCAACACCGACGATCAGCAGCACGCCTGGCGCATGCTTCTGGCGCATCTGGCCCGTATGATCGCGACCCCCGAGATAGAGCCTCTGGAAGAGGGCGGTGTGATTGCCATGGTCGGTCCTGCCGGCATGGGCAAGACCACCACGCTGGCCAAGCTCGCGGCCCGCTACGTACTCAAATACGGCTCGCAGAACATCGCGCTGGTGAGCATGGACAGTTTTCGTATCGGCGCCCAGGAGCAACTCAAGACTCTGGGACGCATCTTGAATGTTCCGGTAACCCACGTCGATCCGGGCCAGTCACTGGCTCAGGCGCTGGAGCCGCTGCTGCGCAAACGCGTGGTGCTGATCGACACCGCAGGCCTGCAAGCCAGCGATCCAGCACTGCGCATGCAGCTCGAAAGCCTTGCAGGGCGTGGCATCAAGTCGCGCAATTATCTGGTACTCGCCACCACCAGCCAGAAGCAGGTGCTGACGGCGGCGTATCACAGTTACAAGCGTTGCGGCCTGTCCGGGTGCATCCTGACCAAGCTCGACGAAACCGCCAGCCTCGGAGAGGTGTTGAGCCTGGCGATCAGTCACGAGTTGCCTGTGGCCTATCTCACCGATGGTCCACGGATACCGGATGATCTGCATTTGCCGCGCCGGCACCAGTTGGTGAGTCGAGCGGTCAGCGTGCAGATGCAGGAGGAGCCGAGCGAGGAAGCAATGGCTGATATGTTTGCGGATCTTTATCACAACCCAGGCAAGCGTGTGGGTTAGGTGAAGAATATGACACTGGAATACACCCACCTAGATGGTCTGCCAGGCATTGTTCAAACAACGAACGTGCAGCCCGACATGTGGCTTAGGTCTAAGCAAGACAAGGTAAACAATTAACATGGGCAGCATGCATCCCGTACAGGTTATCGCAGTGACCGGTGGTAAAGGCGGCGTAGGCAAGACGAACGTGTCGGTGAACCTCTCACTGGCACTGGCCGAGCTTGGTCGCCGCGTCATGTTGATGGACGCCGATCTGGGTCTGGCCAACGTTGACGTTCTACTGGGTCTTACCCCTAAACGCACCCTGGCCGATGTCATCGAAGGCCGGTGCGAGCTGCGTGACGTCCTGCTGCAAGGCCCGGGCGGCATCCGCATCGTACCGGCGGCGTCGGGCACGCAGAGCATGGTTCACCTGACGCCTGCGCAACACGCCGGCTTGATTCAGGCTTTCAGCGACATCGGCGACAACCTCGACGTGCTGGTGATCGACACCGCTGCCGGGATTGGCGAGTCGGTGGTCAGCTTCGTACGCGCAGCCCAGGAAGTATTGCTGGTAGTGTGTGACGAGCCGACTTCGATCACCGATGCCTACGCGCTGATCAAATTGCTCAACCGCGACCACGGCATGAACCGTTTCCGCGTGCTGGCCAACATGGCGCAAAGCCCGCAGGAAGGCCGCAACCTGTTCGCCAAGCTGACCAAGGTCACGGACCGCTTCCTCGACGTTGCTTTGCAGTACGTCGGCGCCGTGCCTTACGACGAGTGCGTACGCAAGGCTGTGCAGAAGCAGCGTGCGGTGTATGAGGCGTTCCCGCGCTCCAAATGCTCACTGGCGTTCAAAGCCATTGCGCAGAAGGTGGACACCTGGCCGTTGCCGGCCAATCCGCGCGGGCATCTGGAATTTTTCGTCGAACGTCTGGTGCATCAAACCAGCGCGGGGCCTGTGTCATGACAGCAAGTGGGTATCGCATGTACAGCAAATCATCCCGTGATTCCCAATACGAGCTGATCGAGCGCTACGCGCCTCTGGTCAAGCGGATCGCCTACCACTTGCTGGCGCGTCTGCCAGCCAGCGTGCAGGTCGAAGATCTGATCCAGGCCGGCATGATCGGTCTGCTCGAAGTCTCGACCAAGTACGACTCCACCAAAGGCGCGAGTTTTGAGACCTACGCCGGGATTCGTATCCGCGGCGCGATGCTCGACGAAGTGCGCAAAGGTGACTGGGCGCCGCGTTCGGTGCATCGCAATACGCGCATGGTCAGTGACGCGATTCGGGCAATTGAAGCAAAAACAGGTCGTGATGCTAAAGATCACGAGGTTGCGGCCGAACTCCAATTGAGTCTCGATGATTATTACGGGATTTTGAACGATACCTTGGGCAGCCGATTGTTCAGTTTCGACGACCTCCTGCAGGACGGCGAACATGAAGGGCTGCACGAGGACGGCGCAAGCCAGTCGCTCGAGCCGTCGCGTGATCTGGAAGACGAGCGTTTCCAGAGCGCGTTGGCCGATGCCATTGCCAACCTGCCAGAGCGTGAACGGCTGGTGTTGGCGCTGTACTACGACGAAGAGCTGAACCTCAAGGAAATCGGTGAGGTCCTGGGGGTCAGCGAATCGCGTGTCAGTCAGTTACATAGCCAGTGCGCAGCTCGTTTGCGAGGGCGTTTGGGAGAGTGGCGAGCGCGTTGACAGGCAACGCGGCGGACCTTTTTGGGTCCGTGTTGCCTGTAAAGCCGGCTGTGCAGAGCGTTCGTGGGAAACAAGAGAGACAAGGCTGGAGCCGGTCAGCACAGGCGCATATCGCGTGCGTCGCGCCGTACTTCACGTCTGTTGATTTGCCAAGCCCGTCGTCGTTTCGTACAGCCCGGTCAAGGAACTGTGCCGGTTTTGATTGAACGCGCGTCCAGGTGCTGGACGCGTTAAAGACTGCTTGGAGGTCGAATTGGACAAGAACATGAAAATCCTCATCGTTGATGACTTCTCAACGATGCGGCGGATCATAAAAAACCTGTTGCGTGACCTTGGGTTCACCAACACGGCCGAAGCGGATGACGGCATGACCGCATTGCCCATGCTGCAAAGCGGCTCCTTTGACTTTCTGGTCACTGACTGGAACATGCCTGGCATGTCCGGTATCGACTTGTTGCGTCAGGTGCGTGCCGATGAGCGTCTGCGCAGTCTGCCGGTATTGATGGTCACCGCTGAAGCCAAGCGTGAGCAGATCATCGAAGCTGCTCAGGCAGGCGTTAACGGATATGTGGTCAAGCCTTTCACGGCGCAAGTTCTGAAAGAAAAAATCGAGAAGATATTCGAGCGCGTCAATAGCTGATGTTCGCTGCGAGGGCGCTATGGATTCCAAAGATTCGTCAATGGGTGACTTTGAGTCGACCCTGAAGAAACACGCACAGGAGCTGGTCGAGAGCCTTGAAAAAGGCAAATTCGGCGAAGCCGTGCAACTTATCCATGAGCTTAACCAGACCCGCGACCGAGGCCTGTATCAGGAAGTCGGCAAGCTGACGCGCGAGCTGCACAGTGCAATCGTCAATTTCCAGATTGACCCGCACATGCCGCAAGCCGAGGAAGTCTCGCAGATCACTGATGCCACCGAACGTCTTGGTTACGTGGTCAGGCTGACTGAGAACGCTGCCAACCGCACGATGGATCTGGTCGAGCAAAGCACCCCGCTGATGCACGGACTCACGGCTGACGCAAAAGCATTGAGCGTCGACTGGGGGCGCTTCATGCGTCGCGAGATCAGTGCCGATGAATTTCGTGATCTGGCGCGACGTGTCGATGTTTTCCTGACGCGCAGCGAGACGGAGACCCATGAAGTCGCCGGCCACCTCAACGACATTTTGCTGGCCCAGGATTACCAGGATCTCACTGGTCAGGTGATCAAGCGCGTCACCCAGTTGGTGACCGAAGTGGAGAGCAATCTGCTCAAGCTGGTGCTCATGGCCAGTCAGGTCGATCGCTTTGCCGGCATCGAACATGACCAGGAAGTGTTCCGTCAGGAAAAAGAACAAGAAAAACTTCATTCCAAGGGTGAAGGTCCGCAGATTCATGCCGATAAACGTGAAGACGTCGTATCCGGTCAGGATGATGTAGACGATCTGCTATCCAGCCTGGGTTTCTAGGTTCTCAGTAAGAAGAGGTTATGAGCCTGCTGCGTGTTGTTTGACCGCATCAGGCTCTGCCACTGGCGACTCAGCGCAAGACCTGGATCGGTTGACGGTTAATTTTAGGAGCACCCCCCCAATGAGCTTCGGCGCCGATGAAGAAATCCTTCAGGATTTTCTGGTAGAGGCCGGCGAGATTCTCGAGCTGTTGTCAGAGCAGTTGGTCGAGCTGGAAAGCCGACCGGACGATGCGGACCTGCTCAATGCAATTTTTCGCGGTTTCCACACTGTAAAAGGGGGCGCTGGCTTCCTCCAACTCAATGAGCTGGTTGAATGCTGCCACATCGCCGAAAACGTCTTCGACATCTTGCGCAAAGGCGAGCGTCGAGTGGACGCCGAACTCATGGACGTGGTCCTTGAAGCGCTTGACGCCGTCAACAGTATGTTCGGTGAAGTGCGTGAGCGCACTCAAGTCACCCCGGCAACGCCAGAGCTGCTGGCAGCGCTGGCACGTCTGGCAGAGCCTGCTTCTGCCGATGAAGTCGCGGCCGCTCCGGTTGAGGTCGAACCAGTGGCTGAAGCGCCATCCGATGACATCACTGACGACGAATTCGAACAACTGCTGGACTCGCTGAATGCGGTCAAGGCCCAGGCGGCCGGTGCCCCGACACTCAGTGCAGCGCCGGTAACGCCGGTGGTGGCGGCTTCTGCCCCTGCTGCCGGTTCAAGCGATGACATCACGGACGCCGAGTTCGAGTCGCTGCTTGATCAACTGCATGGCAAAGGTCAGTTCGCGGTGGATGCTGTTGCAACCCCGGCGCCTGCTGCACCGGTGGTCAGCAAGTCTTCCGATGAAATCACCGACGATGAATTCGAATCGCTGCTCGATCAACTGCATGGCAAAGGTACGTTTTCAGCTGACGCGGGCGCCAATACCCCGCCAGCCGCTGCAACGCCTGCCGCACTTGCCAAGCCCGCTGCTCCGGCTGCGTCGTCAAGTGGCAAGCCGTCGGACGAAATCAGCGATAACGAATTCGAAGACCTGCTGGACCAATTGCACGGCAAAGGCAAGTTCGAGCCAGCGGTAGCGACAGCTGCCGCCACCGCTGCGCCTGTCAAGAAACCTGAGCCGGCGAAAGCCGAGCCTGCCAAGGCCGAACCGGCCAAAGCGGCGGCTGCCGCCCCAGTTGCCAAGCCTGCCCCCGCGCCGGTCAAAGCAGCCGCGCCGGCTTCCGAGAAGCCTGGTCCGTCTGAAGCAGAAACCACCGTGCGCGTTGACACCGCACGGCTGGACGAAATCATGAACATGGTCGGCGAACTGGTGCTGGTGCGTAACCGCCTGGTGCGCCTGGGTGCCAACAGCGCTGATGAAGCTATGTCCAAAGCTGTGTCCAATCTGGACGTGGTGACGGCTGACCTGCAAACCGCGGTGATGAAGACCCGGATGCAGCCGATCAAGAAAGTCTTCGGCCGCTTCCCTCGACTGGTCCGCGATCTGGCGCGGCAGTTGAAGAAAGAAATCAACCTGGAACTTGTAGGCGAAGAAACCGACCTGGACAAAAACCTGGTCGAGGCGCTGGCCGATCCGCTGGTCCACTTGGTGCGTAACGCCGTGGACCACGGCATTGAATTGCCGGAAGAGCGCGAGGCGTCGGGCAAGTCCCGTGGCGGTCGCGTGGTGCTCTCGGCGGAGCAGGAAGGCGACCACATCCTGTTGTCGATTTCCGATGACGGCAAGGGCATGGACCCGGTAGTACTGCGCGCAATCGCCGTCAAGCGTGGCGTGATGGACAAAGACGCCGCCGACCGACTGAGCGACAGCGACTGCTACAACCTGATCTTCGCGCCGGGCTTCTCGACCAAGACCGAGATTTCCGACGTGTCGGGCCGTGGTGTGGGCATGGACGTGGTGAAAACCAAGATTTCCCAGCTCAATGGCTCGATCAATATCTACTCGACCAAAGGACAGGGCTCGAAGATCGTCATCAAGGTGCCGCTGACGCTCGCGATCATGCCGACGCTGATGGTGATGCTGGGCAACCAGGCGTTTGCGTTCCCGCTGGTCAACGTCAATGAAATCTTCCACCTCAACCTGTCGACCACCAATGTCGTCGATGGCCAGGAAGTGGTGATCGTTCGGGACAAGGCACTGCCGCTGTTCTACCTCAAGCGCTGGCTGGTCAGCTCCGCTGCTCACGAAGAGCAGCACGAAGGCCACGTGGTGATTCTTACGGTTGGCACCCAGCGCATCGGCTTTGTCGTCGATCAACTGGTGGGCCAGGAAGAGGTGGTGATCAAGCCGCTGGGCAAGATGTTGCAGGGTACGCCGGGTATGTCGGGCGCCACCATCACAGGTGATGGCCGCATTGCGTTGATCCTTGACGTACCGAGCATGCTCAAGCGTTACGCCGCACGGCGTATCTGATTCTAGGTGAGCGGGCCGCTTCAGGCCCGTTTCGCTCTATGGAGTGTTTATGGCAGTCAAGGTCTTGGTGGTCGACGATTCAGGGTTTTTCCGTCGCCGCGTCTCGGAAATTCTCTCTTCAGATCCCACGATTCAAGTAGTTGGCACTGCAACCAATGGCAAGGAAGCCATTGAGCAAGCTCTGGCTCTCAAGCCTGATGTGATTACCATGGACTACGAAATGCCGATGATGGATGGCATTACGGCGGTTCGGCACATCATGCAGCGCTGCCCGACGGCGGTACTGATGTTCTCCTCGCTGACGCACGAAGGCGCCCGCGTGACCCTCGACGCGCTCGATGCTGGCGCGGTTGATTTTCTGCCGAAAAATTTCGAAGACATCTCGCGCAACCCCGAAAAGGTCAAGCAGATGCTCTGTGAAAAGGTCCACACCATTTCCCGGAGCAACCGTCGTTCTTCCAGCTACGGCAGCACGCCGACGCCGACGCCGGCTCACGCGCCATCGCCTTCCAGTTCCAGTTCCAGTTCAGCGTCTGCGAGCAGCGCGCTGCACAACTCGCCCGTTACCCCACGCCCTGCGCCAGCGCCGCGTGCTGCGGCTTCTGCGCCTAGTCATGCGTCCAGCCACAGCGCCAGTCATTCAACCGCCTCGCACGCGCCATCGTCACCGGCACCCAAACGCAAAGCCTACAAACTGGTTGCGATTGGCACGTCCACAGGCGGCCCGGTTGCATTGCAGCGCGTGCTGACACAATTGCCGGCCAACTTTCCAGCGCCCATCGTGTTGATTCAGCACATGCCCGCCGCCTTCACCAAGGCGTTCGCCGAGCGTCTGGACAAGCTGTGCCGCATCAGCGTCAAGGAAGCCGAAGACGGAGACGTGCTGCGTCCCGGCCTGGCCTTGTTGGCACCCGGCGGCAAACAGATGATGGTGGATGGACGTGGCGCGGTGAAAATCCTGCCGGGCGACGAGCGCCTCAATTACAAGCCGTGCGTGGACATCACCTTCGGCTCTGCCGCCAAATCCTACGGCGACAAAGTGCTGGCCGTGGTGTTGACCGGAATGGGCGCCGACGGGCGTGAAGGTGCGCGTCTGCTCAAGCAGGGCGGCAGCCACATCTGGGCGCAAGACGAGGCCAGTTGCGTGATTTACGGCATGCCGATGGCCATCGTCAAAGCCAATCTGGCGGACGCGGTCTACAGCCTCGATGACATCGGACGCCACCTCGTCGAGGCGTGCATCTGATGGATGTGTTGAGCCTGATCGGGATCATCCTCGCGTTCGTTGCGATTATCGGCGGTAATTTTCTCGAAGGTGGGCATCTGGGCGCCTTGCTCAACGGCCCGGCAGCGTTGATCGTGCTTGGCGGCACCCTCGCGGCGTGCCTTTTGCAGACGCCCATGAGCGCGTTCAAGCGAGCGATCCAGATCTTTTTGTGGATTCTGTTTCCGCCCCGCATCGACATGGCGGGCGGTATTGATCGCGTGATCAACTGGAGCCTGACCGCGCGCAAGGAAGGCCTGCTCGGTCTTGAGTCGGTGGCCGACTCCGAACCCGATCCCTACTCGCGAAAAGGCCTGCAGTTGCTGGTCGATGGCGTTGAACCGGAAACCATTCGCGGCATTCTCGAGGTGGATTTCATCACCCAGGAAACCCGCGATATCCAGGCCGCCAAAGTCTACGAAAGCATGGGCGGCTATGCGCCGACCGTGGGCATCATCGGTGCGGTGATGGGGCTGATTCACGTGATGGGTAATCTTGCCGATCCCAATCAGTTGGGCAGCGGAATCGCCGTCGCATTTGTGGCGACCATTTACGGCGTGGCCTTGGCCAACCTGATCCTGCTGCCGGTGGCCAACAAGCTCAAGTCCGTGGCTGTGCGTCAATCGCGTTATCGCGAAATGCTGCTGGAAGGTTTGCTGTCGATTGCCGAAGGCGAGAACCCGCGGTCAATCGAATTGAAGCTTCAGGGCTTCATGGAGTGATCAACTGACCATGGCCCGACGCAGGCGTCACGAAGAGCACGAAAATCACGAACGCTGGCTGGTGTCCTACGCGGATTTCATCACCTTGCTGTTCGCGTTTTTCGTGGTCATGTACTCGATTTCTTCACTCAACGAAGGCAAGTATAAATTGCTCTCCGAAGCGTTGGTCGGGGTGTTCAACGAGCCTGAGCGCAGCGTCAAGCCGATCCCCATTGGCGAGCAGAAGCCGCGGACCGTCACTCCGGCCGATCCACTGGTGATCGACAGCGAGCAGACGGATGCCGCGCTGGGGCAGGGCGCTCAGGATCCATTGAAGTCCATTGCCGATGACGTCAACGCGGCGTTCGGCGATTTGATCGCCTCCAAGCAGATGACCGTGCGCGGTAATGAGCTGTGGATCGAGATCGAACTCAACTCCAGTCTGCTGTTCGGCAGCGGCGACGCGATGCCCAGTGATCAGGCCTTCGACCTGATCGATAAAGTGGCAAAGATCGTCAAGCCGTTCGACAACCCGATCCACGTCGAAGGGTTTACGGACAATCAGCCCATCAACACGGGCCAGTTTCCGAGTAACTGGGAATTGTCCTCGGCCCGCTCCTCGAGCATCGTGCGCATGCTGGCAATGGATGGCATCAATCCAGCGCGTCTGGCGTCGGTGGGGTATGGCGAATTCCAACCGTTGGCCTCGAACGCTACGGCTGATGGCCGCGGCCGGAATCGTCGCGTGGTGCTGGTGATTTCACGCAATCTGGACGTGCGTCGCAGCCTGACCGGTTCAGGCACTGCGGCCAATGCAAAACCCGACGCGGCATTGCGTCGTGCTGGCACACAAACTGCACCAGCACCAGCCAAGCCGGCGCAAGGCGTCAAATCTTCGTCATCCGCCCCATAGTCAGTCCTGGTCGCACGGCCGGGGGGAAAAACGAAACATGAGAGTGTGGGCAGTTGCCAATCAGAAAGGTGGAGTCGGTAAGACCACCACTGCAATCGCGTTAGCCGGTCTACTGGCTGAGTCGGGCAAGCGCGTGGTCGTTGTAGACCTAGACCCGCATGGCTCGATGACCAGCTACTTCGGTCATAACCCCGATGAGCTGGAGCACAGCTGTTTCGATCTGTTTTTGCACAAGGGCGTGGTGCCTGACGGCTTGCCCGGTCAATTGCTGCTGCCGACCAGCGATCAGCGTATTTCGCTCCTGCCTTCGAGCACCGCACTGGCCACCCTTGAGCGTCAATCGCCAGGACAGAGCGGGCTCGGCCTGGTGATTGCCAAAAGTCTGGCGCAGCTGTGGCAGGATTTTGATTACGCGATCATAGACAGCCCGCCATTGCTTGGCGTGCTGATGGTCAATGCGCTGGCGGCCAGCCAGCAGTTGGCGATCCCGGTGCAGACAGAATTTCTGGCCGTTAAAGGCCTTGAGCGCATGGTCAATACGCTGGCGATGATCAACCGCTCGCGCAAAGTGCCGCTGCCATACACGATTGTCCCGACTTTGTTCGACCGCCGCACCCAGGCCTCGATGAGTACCCTCAGGCAGCTGCGCGACAGCTTTCCGGAACACGTCTGGAATGCTTATATCCCGGTCGACACGCGCCTGCGTGACGCCAGCCGCGCAGGCATGACGCCTTCACAGTTCGACAACAAAAGTCGTGGCGTGCTGGCTTACCGTGCGTTGCTCAAGCACATGCTGACCGAACAACTTGTCGGGCAGGTGGCGTGACGTGGCCGCTTATCACTTATTGCCGTGCCGCATGCTGACGCATTCAAGTCCGCTGGCAGTTCGGCCGATAAACACTTCAGGCGGCAATCGCATCACTTATTTTCGGGCTCCACTATGAACCGCCCCCTGGACATCGCATCACGACCGCAACTGGCGCTGCAGACTTACCTGGATGCGTTGCTTCAGGAAGCGACCGAGGAATTGCTGGCCGAGCCGGCAGAAGTTGACGATTTCGAAGCCGCCGTGCGCGAAGAACAAGCACACGACGCGCGTTTGCGTGCACTCGCCAAGCCGGTGGCCGTTGCCATCGCGGCGGCAACCCCTGCACCGGTAATGGCAGGCGTGTTGATGGCGGATGCTGTGCCGGTCAGGCGGCCCGTTACGGTCGTCGCGCCGGTCATCGCTCGTGTTGCAGAAGCGCCGGTAATCATCAGTCCGCCGATCACGGTGCCTGCGATTCCGGACATCGAGGCTTTCGTTCCAGACATCAAGCCGGTGGCGCCAAGTATTGCGCTGGTAGAGCCGGTGGTTGAGGTTCATCTGCCCTCGCAGCGCAACCCGACGCCACCGCCGAGGCCAGATGCGCGCCCGGACTGGGCCGAGGAGCCGTTTGAATGCCTGCTGTTCGACGTCGCCGGATTGACGTTGGCGGTGCCGCTGGTGTGCCTGGGTTCCATTTACCCGTTGGCCGGCCATGAGTTAACGCCGCTGTTCGGTCAGCCTGACTGGTTTTTGGGGATTCTGCCCAGCCAGGCCGGCAATCTGAAGGTGCTCGACACGGCGCGCTGGATCATGCCGGACCGCTACCGCGACGATTTTCGTCAGGGGCTTCAATACGTGATTTCGGTTCAGGGTTACGAGTGGGGGCTGGCGGTGCATTCAGTCAGCCGTTCGCTGCGTCTGGACCCGGAGGAGATCAAATGGCGCTCACACCGCGGCCAGCGTCCCTGGCTTGCGGGCACGGTGATCGAGCACATGTGCGCGCTACTGGATGTTTCCGAGTTGGCAGAATTGATCGCCAGCGGTGCGGTCAAGCAAGTGCAGACTCTCAAGTAAAAATCATCAAATAAACACAGGTCGGCGTACGCAACGCCGTCCTCACAGCACAATAGGCAAGGGGTTGGGGTTATGAAGAAGTCGTCAGCACAGGGTTCCGAAGATCCGATTCTGCAGTGGGTCACTTTCCGCCTGGACAACGAGTCCTACGGCATCAACGTGATGCAGGTTCAGGAAGTGCTGCGTTATACGGAGATCGCGCCGGTCCCGGGTGCGCCGAGCTACGTGCTGGGTATCATCAACCTGCGCGGCAATGTGGTGACGGTCATCGACACCCGTCAGCGCTTTGGTCTGTCTCCTGTTGAAGTCAGCGACAACACGCGTATCGTGATCATCGAGGCCGACAAGCAAGTGGTCGGGATCATGGTCGACAGCGTTGCCGAAGTGGTTTACCTGCGTCAGTCGGAAGTCGAAACCGCGCCAAACGTCGGTAACGATGAGTCGGCCAAGTTCATTCAGGGCGTCTGCAACAAGAATGGAGAGCTGCTGATCCTCGTGGAACTGGACAAGATGATGTCCGAAGAAGAGTGGTCCGAGCTGGAGAGCATCTGATTGATTTTAGAGGTTGCGGTCATTTTTCTGGCGGTATTGTGGGTCGTGACCATTGCGATGTTCATGGGCCACACCAAACGTCAGCGCACGCTCGCCACGCAGCAGGTCGAAGCCGACTCGCTGCGTGATCAGCGCATCCGCGAATTGGCCCGACGCCTTGAGAATTATCAGGGTGGCACGATCCGCATGGGTGAGGAACTGCACGAGCTGCGCGCCACCGTCGCGCCGCTACCGGACAAGATCACCATCCTTGAACAGCGCGATCCGTCTACCTTGTCCTTCGCCCAGGCCGCGCGCTTGGTGACGATGGGCGCCAGCGTCGACGAACTCACCCAATCCTGCGGCCTGACCCAGGCCGAAGCCCAACTGATGACCAAGATGCACGGCAACGGTTGACGGTTCCGCCGGCGTGTCGGCAGGTCCATCGAATCAGAACTGTTGGAGTGGGCGGTATCCCGACTTGCCCGCGAAGCTCGCTGACCGATGCGGTCACCCTGTAGGCGCGAATTCATTCGCGTGGCGCCAGTGGGGGTTCGGCCGCAAAGACGTCTCGCCAACAAGTGGGCTCTACAGCTGGTTTGCATTTAATGCCGGTATCAACGCGGGGTAATGTCTCGTTCGACCGGGCCTGCATCCGGGTCATGCTCCGCCGGGAACTTGCCCTTCAGGTGCCAGGCGAAGGCGATTATTTCGGCGATGGTCAGGTACAACGCTTCCGGGATGCTGTCGCCCAGTTCCATGCGTGCCAGCAGTTTCACCAGCTCGGCGTTTTCGTAGATGGGGACTTTGTACTCGCGGGCGATCGCCAGGATCGCCTCCGCAAGCGCGTCGTCGCCTTTGGCGGTCAATGTGGGCGCTTGATGGCCGTCATAATTGAGGGCCACGACCTGACGGGGAGGGGCGTTGAATGCACTCATCAGGCGTTCTCGTCGATCCAGCGTTGTTCAAGTACCGTGCGCGCACCTTGCGGCGGGACGCCGGTGTTACACGCCAGTTCGCCCACGTTCAAGCCGCAGGCCACCAGTCGCGTTCTTAGATTCTCAAGTTCACGGTCGATCAAGGCCGCGCTGGCGACGCGCTCGGCCCATAACTGACTCGACAAGCTGCCGCCGACCAATTGCGCCTGAACCTGCAACGGCCCCAGCGGCTCCAGATCAAACGCCAGCTCCACACGCCAGAGCTTTTCCTTTTCCCTGACCTCGCGCTCGTCTTTGGCCTCTTCTCGGTCGGGCGTGTCCTCGCGCTGCAATCTGACTTGCAACGGAACGATGTCATGGGCGTTGCGCATAGGGATTTCCAACTGCCAACTGGTGATCTGCGTGCCGTCGGCGGCGGTGCGGGTCTGCTCCAGACCGCCAAGCTGATGGCTCTGCAAGCGCGAGACAGCGGCAGCGGCCAGTTTGAGCAGGGTTTCCAGATCTTCTTCGTTCTCCGGGCTGCCAAGCGAGCGTGGCGGCAGCGGGAAACTGGTCGGTGGCGTTCGTGCCGCAACCAGGCCCAACGTCCCCAGTGCGCTTCTGATCATGTTCGGCATCGCGCGCGCCAGCGTGTTGGCGGCGGCCGCCGCGTTGTAATCCACATTGTCGGGCAGGCCCGGCAGGATTTGCGAAATCAGTCGCAGCAGGTTGGCCTTTGTGTCTGGCAGCAGCGTCGGGTTCAACCCCGCCAACAGCCGCGATTCCATGAACAAGCCGCTGCCGTTCAGCGCCTGAGCCACCCCTTTTGAGGTACTCATCTGCTGGATATCCGGCAGGTCGGCCAACAACTGGTCGATGCTTGCACGCAGTGACGCCGGTAGGCTGTCGCTTGAATCGACCATGTTCTGCAACGTCACCAACAACCCTTGCAGCGACCCTTGGCGGCTTTGTTGCGTGGACAACTGCTGCGCCAATGCCAATTGATCGAAGCGATTGGGCAGTGCCACGAAATTCAGCGCCTGACTGCTCTGCACCTGCGCGCTGAGCAGGCTCCCCGCTTTCAGCGGTTGCGGGCTTTCGACCGTCAGATTGCTCCCCGCCAACGCGGTATTGAGCAGAGTCACGATGGAGCGGTACGCCGTCGGCTGATCCGAGTTCGCCGGTACAGGCTGCCCGGTCAATTGGCTGATGAGTTGCGAGGTCAGGACTTTGGCCTGCAGCAGCGTGCCCACTGGCAGCTGGCGGGTGTCGAGCGTGGTCAGGCTGTTGGTAGTGGCTTTCTGCATCTCGGCGAGGCTGATGGTCAGCGTGTCGGCCGACCCTTGCGCCACATTGACGTTAGTGCCTGGCGATAAAGGCAAAGAACTGGTGACGGGAAACGTCGTCTGCTGGCCGTTGCTCAACGTCAGCTTGAGCAGTAACTGAAAATCCTGATCCAGCTGTTTGAGGCTCACCACTTGCGCGTCGGCGGTTTGCCCGACCGGCAGCAATCCGTCACGCGGTTGCAGCAGTTGCAGCACCTGAGCGGGTGGCACCCCGGCGCGCAACAAGGTCGTGGCGACGTTAACCGGAGAAAGATTGGGGATGTCGCCTGTCATCGAATACCGACCTGTGAAAAATTTGCCATCTTGGTGCCTGGAGATGGCATGTATAATCTCGCCGGCCCTGGCCAGAGCGCCAGCGTGAACCTGCACCAGTATAACGGCCGTGCGCGCGGCGACTTGAACCCCTGGCGAACACTCCCGATCACAAAAGAAGGTCTGCATGCCGATCCCTGTCCTGGAAGCCTCGGCGCTTGCTTGCGAGCGCGACTGGCGAATGCTGTTCGAGAATCTCGATCTGCGTTTGTCGGCGGGCGACATGTTGCAGGTCAGCGGCCCCAACGGCAGTGGCAAGACCAGCCTGTTGCGCCTGTTGTCCGGTCTGATGCAGCCGACCTCAGGCGAGATCCTCTTGCATCCAACCCCCTCGAACACGCAAAACCCCCAGCAAACGCACGATCTGCTGTGGATCGGCCATTCAGCGGGCATCAAGGAGCTGCTGACACCGGTCGAGAACCTCACCTGGCTCTGCGCGTTGCACACAGGCGCCGACGTTCAGGCCATCTGGCAGGCACTCGACGCGACAGGCCTGCGCGGATTTGAAGACGTGCTATGCCACACGCTGTCGGCCGGGCAGAAACGTCGGGTGGCGCTGGCGCGTCTTTATCTTCCGGGCCCGTTGCTGTGGATCCTTGATGAGCCTTTCACGGCGCTCGATAAGCACGGCGTCGCGCAACTGGAGCACCACCTTGCCGAACACTGCGAGGGCGGCGGCACTGTGGTCTTGACCACGCACCACACGCTGAGCCGCGTTCCGGCCCGTTACACGGATATCGACCTGGGGCAATGGGCTGTATGAGCCATGTGTTCACGTTACTGATTGCCCGTGAAGCGCGGCTGTTGTTCCGCAGGCCCGCCGAGTTGCTCAATCCGCTGGTGTTCTTCGCCATTGTGATCGCGCTGTTTCCGTTGGCGGTGGGCCCGGAGACCCAACTGCTGAAAACCCTTTCCCCGGGCCTGCTCTGGGTTGCAGCCTTGTTGTCCGTGCTGTTGTCGCTGGACGGGCTGTTTCGCAGTGATTTCGAAGACGGCTCACTTGAACAGTGGGTGCTTTCACCGCACCCTCTGGCGTTGCTGGTGTTGGCGAAAGTGCTGGCACACTGGGCATTTTCCGGGTTGGCGCTGGTGCTGCTGGCGCCATTGCTGGGGTTGATGCTCGGCTTGCCAACCGAGTGTTTGCCGGTGCTGCTGCTGTCCCTGTTGCTGGGTACGCCGGTCCTGAGCCTGCTCGGCGCTGTGGGTGCGGCGCTGACCGTCGGGCTCAAACGCGGCGGCCTGCTGCTGGCGCTGTTGATTCTGCCGCTTTACATCCCGGTGCTGATTCTGGGCAGCGGCGCGCTGCAAGCTGCCCTTCAAGGCATGCCCGCCACCGGTTACCTGCTTTGGCTGGGCAGCCTGATGGCGCTGGCGTTAACCCTGACCCCCTTTGCAATTGCCGCTGGATTGAAAATCAGTGTCGGCGAATAATCTGCTTTTGACCGGGTGGACAGCTTTTTGCTGGTCGCACCCTGCAAGCTTCAGCAATAAGAAGCGCCCTGAAGAGCACCGTGAAGACGTGATGAAAAAGGCACCGTGATGAACACAAGCGCCAACGCTAAACGCGGCATCAGCTGGGCCTGGTTCCACAAACTGGGCTCGCCGAAATGGTTTTATGGCATCAGCGGGCGTCTGCTGCCCTGGCTGAGTGTCGCCGCCGCAGGGTTGATCGGCCTTGGCGTGGTCTGGGGCCTGGCCTTCGCGCCGCCGGACTATCAACAAGGCAACAGCTTTCGCATCATCTACATCCATGTGCCCTCGGCCATGCTCGCGCAGTCCTGCTACTTGATGCTCGCCGTCTGCGGCGTGGTCGGGCTGGTCTGGAAAATGAAGATGGCCGATATCGCGCTGCAATGCGCCGCGCCCATCGGCGCCTGGATGACCGCTTTGGCGCTGGTGACGGGAGCGATCTGGGGTAAACCGACCTGGGGCTCATGGTGGGTGTGGGACGCGCGACTGACCTCGATGCTGATTCTGCTGTTTCTGTACTTCGGTTTGATCGCTCTGGGCAATGCGATCACCAATCGCGACAGCGCTGCCAGAGCCTGCGCGGTGCTGGCGATCGTGGGAGTGATCAACATCCCGATCATCAAATATTCGGTGGAGTGGTGGAGCACCCTGCACCAGGGCGCCACGTTCAGCCTGACCGAGAAGCCCGCGATGCCGGCTGAAATGTGGCTGCCGCTGTTGTTCACGGTGCTGGGTTTCTACTGCTTTTTTGGCGCTGTGTTGTTGCTGCGGATGCGCCTTGAAGTGCTCAAGCGCGAAGCCCGTGCCAGTTGGGTCAAGGATGAAGTCCTGAAAAGTTTGAAAGGGCGAGCGTCATGAGTTTTGCATCGTTCGCTGACTTTCTGTCAATGGGCAAGCACGCGGTGTTTGTCTGGACCGCTTACGGCGTATGCCTGGCGGTGCTGGTCATCAACGTGGCCTCACCGCTGTTGTCGCGTCGGCGTTACCTGCAACAAGAGGCGCGTCGTTTGCGCCGGGAGAGCAATAAGTGAATCCGCTGCGCAAAAAGCGACTGTTGGTGATCGCGGCGATTCTCGCCGGTGTCGGCATCGCTGTGACCCTGGCCCTCAGCGCCCTGCAGGAAAACATCAATCTGTTTTACACCCCGACTCAGATCGCCAGCGGCGAAGCGCCGCACGACACGCGGATTCGCGCTGGTGGCATGGTCGAGAAGGGTTCGCTGGAACGTTCCGGCGACTCGCTGGACGTCAAATTCGTGGTCACCGATTTCAACAAATCGGTGACCATCACTTACCGTGGGATCCTTCCGGACCTGTTCCGTGAAGGGCAGGGCATCGTCGCGCTGGGCAAGCTCAACGCCGACGGCGTGGTGGTCGCCGATGAAGTGCTGGCCAAGCACGACGAAAAATACATGCCGCCCGAAGTCACCAAAGCCTTGAAAGACAGCGGCCAGTCGGCGCCGGGTTCGTCTTCCATGCCAGTCAAACAGGGTTAAAAACGATGATTCCTGAGCTCGGCCATCTGGCCATGATTCTGGCGCTGTGCTTCGCCATCGTGCAGGCCGTCGTGCCTTTGGTCGGCGCATGGCGCGGCGACCGTTTGTGGATGAGCCTGGCGCAACCGGCGGCGTGGGGGCAGTTTGCGTTCCTGGTGTTCTCGTTTGGCTGCCTGACCTACTCGTTCATGGTCGACGATTTTTCCGTGGCCTACATCGCCGAAAACTCCAACAGTGCCTTGCCCTGGTATTACAAGTTCAGCGCGGTGTGGGGTGCTCACGAAGGCTCGCTGTTGCTCTGGGCGTTGATTCTGGGCGGCTGGACCTTTGCGGTATCGATATTTTCCCGGCAGTTGCCGCAGGTCATGCTGGCGCGCGTACTGGCTGTAATGGGCATGATCAGCATCGGTTTTCTGTTGTTTCTGATCCTCACTTCCAATCCGTTCAGCCGCATCCTGCCGCAAGTCCCGCTCAATGGGCGCGACCTTAATCCCTTGCTGCAAGACATCGGCCTGATCGTCCATCCGCCCATGCTGTACATGGGATACGTCGGCTTCTCGGTGGCGTTCGCTTTCGCCATTGCCGCCTTACTCGGTGGGCGTCTTGATGCGGCGTGGGCACGCTGGTCACGTCCGTGGACGATTGTCGCCTGGGCGTTCCTCGGTATCGGCATCACCTTGGGCTCGTGGTGGGCCTATTACGAGCTTGGCTGGGGCGGCTGGTGGTTCTGGGACCCGGTTGAAAATGCCTCGTTCATGCCATGGCTGGTGGGCACGGCGTTGATCCACTCACTGGCCGTCACCGAGAAGCGTGGCGTGTTCAAGAGCTGGACGGTGCTGCTGGCCATTGCCGCGTTTTCCCTGAGCCTGCTCGGGACGTTCCTGGTCCGCTCTGGCGTTCTGACCTCGGTGCATGCGTTTGCATCGGACCCTGCGCGCGGCGTGTTCATCCTGATTTTTCTGCTGATGGTGGTCGGCGGTTCGCTGACGCTGTTCGCCCTGCGCGCGCCGGTGGTCAAAAGCCATGTCGGCTTTGGCCTGTGGTCGCGGGAAACGCTGCTGCTGGGCAATAACCTGGTGCTGGTGGTGGCCGCGTCGATGATTCTGCTGGGCACGCTGTATCCGCTGGCGGTCGATGCGCTGAGCGGGGAGAAGATGTCGGTGGGGCCGCCGTATTTCAACGCGCTGTTCGTGCCGTTGATGGCGCTGCTGATGGCAGTCATGGCGGTCGGGGTGCTGGTGCGTTGGAAGGACACACCGGTCAAATGGTTGCTCAGCATGCTTGCCCCGGTTCTGGTGGGCAGTGCTGTGCTGGGCGCCGTTGCGGCGTTCGCCATGGAAGATTTCCATTGGGCCGTGCTCGCCACGTGCATGCTCGCCGCGTGGGTGTTGCTGGCGGGTGCGCGCGACTTGCTGGACAAGACCCGCCACAAGGGCTTGCTCAAAGGCGCACGCACCATGACCCGCAGTTACTGGGGCATGCAAGTGGCGCATATCGGTATTGCAGTGCTGGCGCTGGGTGTGGTGCTGTCGAGCCAGAACAGCGCCGAGCGCGACCTGCGTCTGTCGCCCGGCGAGTCGATGGAGCTGGGCGGTTATACGTTCGTGTTCGAGGGCGCGAAGCATTATCAGGGCCCGAATTTCACGTCTGATCGCGGCACGATCCGGGTGCTGGAAGATGGCAAGGAAATCACTGTGCTGCACCCGGAAAAACGCCTTTACACCGTGCAGCAGTCGATGATGACCGAAGCCGGTATCGACGCCGGTTTCACCCGTGACCTCTACGTCGCACTGGGCGAGCCGCTGGATAACGGCGCCTGGGCGGTGCGGGTTCACGTCAAGCCGTTCGTGCGCTGGATCTGGTTCGGCGGGCTGATTACCGCGCTGGGTGGTTTACTGGCGGCGCTGGACAAGCGTTATCGAGTCAAAGTGAAAGCCCGCGTGCGTGACGCCTTGGGCCTGTCGGGAGCGGCGGTATGAAGCGTTGGGTGTTGTTGATTCCGCTGGTGCTGTTTCTGGGCGTGGCGGGTTTTCTGTATCGAGGGCTCTACCTTGACCCGGCGGAACTGCCGTCGGCGTTGATCGATAAACCGTTTCCCGAGTTTTCGTTGCCGGCGGTGCAGGGCGGCGCTGTCATCACTCGCGCCACCCTGTTGGGCAAGCCGGCGCTGATCAACGTCTGGGGCACCTGGTGCGTCGCCTGTCGCGTCGAGCATCCGGTGCTCAACAAGCTGGCGCAGCAGGGCGTGGTGATTTACGGCATCAACTACAAAGACGTCAACGCCGACGCGCTGAAGTGGCTGAGCGAATTTCACGACCCGTATCAGCTGAACATTCGCGACGAAGCCGGCAGTCTGGGCCTGAACCTGGGAGTCTACGGCGCGCCGGAAACGTTTCTGATCGACAGCAAGGGCATCATTCGCTACAAGCACGTCGGTGTGATCGACGAAGCGGTCTGGCGCGACAAACTGGCCGGTCAGTACCAGGGTCTGGTCGATGAGGCCAGGCAATGAGGCGTTTGATTGCGGCCGCCGCTCTGACGCTGGGACTGGCGGGCCTCGCCCACGCGGCCATTGACGCCTACACGTTCAAGGACGAGGCCGAGCGCGCACGCTACAGCGATTTGACCAAGGAGCTGCGCTGCCCCAAGTGCCAGAACCAGGACATCGCCGACTCCAACGCGCCCATCGCTGCCGACCTGCGCAAAGAGATCTACCGCATGCTTGGCGAAGGCCAGAGCAATCAGCAGATCATCGACTTCATGGTCGACCGTTACGGCGAGTTCGTGCGTTACAAGCCTGAGTTGAGTGCACGCACCTGGTTGCTGTGGTTCGGTCCGGCTGGCTTGTTGTTCGGCGGGGTGTTGTTGATTGGGGTGATTGTCGTTCGCCGTCGCGCCAAACGTACTGCAGACACCGAAGTGCTTTCTGACGAGGAGCGTCAGCGCCTCGCCCACCTGTTGGATAAAAACCACGAATGATTGATTTTTGGCTAGCCGCTGGCCTGCTGTTGCTGGTCGCCTTGGGGTTTCTGCTGATTCCCGTTTTGCGTGGCCGTCGTGCGCAACGTGAAGAAGACCGCACGGCCCTGAACGTCGCGCTCTATCAGGAACGCGTGGCTGAGTTGCAGGTTCAGCAGGAGGAGGGCGTCTTGTCCTCGGCGCAGCTGGACAGTGGCCGCGCAGAAGCTGCGCGGGAATTGCTGGCCGATACCGAAGGCGCTGAAGCTGAGCGTGTTTCAAGGCTGGGCAAGCCGCTGCCACTGGTCGCTGCGTTGCTGGTGCCGGTGCTGGGGTTTGCGCTGTATATGCATTTCGGCGCCAGTGACAAGGTCGAACTGACCCGCGAGTTTGCTCAGCCACCCGGTTCGCTGGTGGAAATGACCAGCCGTCTTGAGCGTGCGGTCAAGGCGCAGCCGGATTCGGCCGAAGGGATTTATTTCCTGGCGCGGACCTACATGGCTCAGGATCGCCCCGCCGATGCCGCCGCCATGTTCGAGCGCGCCGTGGGCCTGGCCGGACGTCAGCCCGAGCTGCTCGGACAGTGGGCGCAGGCATTGTATTTTGCCGGCAACAAGCATTGGTCGCCGCATATTCAGGCGTTGTCCGATGAGGCGTTGAAGCTTGATCCAAAGGAAGTGACCAGTCTTGGGCTCAAGGGGATTGCTGCGTTCGAGGGTGAGCGCTATCAGGAAGCGGTGGATTACTGGAAACGCCTGCTGACCGCGCTGCCGGCTGATGACCCGTCGCGTTCGGCCCTTGAGGGCGGGATCGCCAGGGCGGCTGACAAGCTTCTCCAAAACGGCGGCAAGCTGACTGAAACGCCGGTGGTGTCTGCCAAAAGTGCGACGCTCAGCGTGCGTGTGACGCTCTCGGATGCGCTCAAAGACAAGGTGCTGCCGACCGACACGGTATTCGTGTTTGCGCGCGCTGTGTCCGGGCCGCCTGCGCCGCTGGCGGTCAAGCGGGTGACAGTCGCCGATCTGCCGGTGGACGTGGAGCTGACGGACGCCGACGCAATGATGCCGCAGCTGAAACTGTCCAACTTTCCCGAAGTCCAACTCGTTGCCCGGGTATCGCGGGCAGGCCAGCCCACAGCCGGTGAGTGGATTGGTCGCAGTCAGCCGTTGCCGAGCAACGTGACTGCACGTCAGGCCTTGACCATCGATAGCCCCGATAAGTAGCCCTTACAGTTGAGAGTTTCGCTTATGTATCGCGTCGCACGTTTTGCCTTGTTGAGTGTGGTGGTGGCCTTGAGCGCTGCCTGCGCCGTCCAGCGTCCCGGCCCGCAGAGTTCCGAGCCGATTTCCAGCGTGCCCGGGAGCCCGTCGCCGACACCGCAACCAGGCACGCCGCGCACCACGCCGCAACCCTCTGCGCCCAAGCCTGCGCCGAAAACCTCCTCGCACTTCGCTCCACCGCCTGGGGGCAACAGCCACTGGGATGCGAGCCTGGGCGTGCATGTGCTGGATAACGTGCCAAATACCTTTTATCGCCAGCGCACCTACTATCGCTGGAACAACGGCTGGACATGGGCCACATCGCCCAACGGCCCCTGGCAGGAAACCGACTCCAGCGGCGTCCCGCCAGGGCTGAGCAAACAGTTCGGGAATTAACGGCGTCCTGTAGGAGCTTGCCCGCGAACGCGTTGTGTCAGCCGATTTGGTTGGCGCTGACACACCTTGATCGCGGGCAAGCGCGCTCCTACAGATTCAGGAGAGGCCTCACATTTACGGTGGTACGGGCCTGGGAGTTCAGACCGCACAAAAAACTTGTTTATTTTGTGGTTTACCCAGTATCACTACCGACGTGTGAAATGGTTGAGTATCGTGAATTTTATCCAATTGCGAGTGCGTCGGATCATTTGAGCCACTCCGATTCGGGTCTTCGTCGAGCAACGTCTGTGCGTAGTCCACGCTGTTGCCCCGCAATTGCAATAACGACTGGCACTGGGTATGAATATCAAGCGTGCCGAGATTTTGATTTTTTCATAGCTGCGTCTGTTTTTTCGCTGGCAAACCTAGAAAAATGGATGCCCAATCAATGAAGTTGATCGCTGTTTGCTTCAGAGTATTCTTCGCAATTTCATCAAACTTTACAGACTTACGCTCCTGAGACGGCGTAGAGGTTTTTATTTTTAGCTCACGACTGGCTTTAAAAACATCACCCTCAAAAGAGACGGCGTAAATCGTGCTCTCGATATTGTTACCGTCTGTATCAGCCCCGCTCAATATATAGCCGGGCCCGCTACGAACGATTGAGCAAAAACCTGGTCCACAGCCTCTACCAAAGTTGGCGCTACCGCGTATTAATCGATTAGCCTCAACTACAGTCGACTTGCTATCGATCGGACCTCCTTCAAATTCAAGATAGCCGGGGAAATACTGTTTTGGCCTATTTTCAACACTGTGGCTAGCAGAGCCTTTGCAGATATCCGGATCCTGGTATTTTCTGCAACTAAAGAAAACTTTAAAAAATAAGACTTCGCCACTCCCGTCCCATCGAAGCCCTACTTTTAAACCTAGCTCATCCCAGATAAATAGGTCTTGACTAGACATTTCCCGAGGATGACCGCCTAGTGCCTCTTTCCAGGTAGAAATGTCATCACCAAACCTTACGACCTTTCCATTAATTACTATTTCTCCACCATTCACTATTATCTCTGGAGCCGCTCCCTTCGAGATGCGACGAATGCCCAGCGACCAATCATTTAACTGGCTTAGTTTTTGCCTGCTTCTTTCCCAAGTTGTTTCACCAAATGAACTGCCGGCCTCGACAGGAAGAGCAGTCATCAACAGGATTAGAGTTAGATACGAATATACAACACGGCACCTCATGGCCATTGAACGTAATTTCTCCATCGTTAACGATAATCTCTGGCTTTGCTCCCTTCGGAATGCGGCGAATCACCACTGACTAATCATTTAAGCGACTGAGCTCCGCCTTGGTATTTTCCCAGTAATTATCAATCGAACTGGACGCTTTGGCGCAGAGAGCAATCGCTGCAAATATTAAAACCAAGCCAGCGCGTATCACGGCTGCACCTGAGGCGCGCTAGGATGATCTTCGAGATGAGCCGGGGAAGATGTATTTTCTGAAACTTCAACCGGAGGCTCATAAAGACCTCGATTACCTCCAGTAAATGACACATTATAAATTACACTTTTAAATCTTCGACTATCTACATCAACGAAACTCAAAAAACGACCGTCATCAACAGCATATCCTAAGCACAATTCGGTCCCACAACCTCGACCATATCGACCTCTACCAGTTATTAAGTTATTAACATCATCTACAGTAGACTCGTTATCGATGGCACCACCGTCTACTTCCAGATACCCTGTAAAATATTTTTAGGATCATAATCATGTCCACGCCCCCCATTTCTGGCACAGTCAGAACCATGCATTCGTTCTTTGCAGCTAAAATCAACAATCAAGGTGCGTACCTTTGTTTCATCGCTAGGATAAAGTGCGACTTTGATCCCTATATCATCCCATATCAAAACCCTACCATGAAATGCGGGTCTCGTGTTTGAACCCAATACTCGCTTCCAGTCTTGCAAGGAATGGCCAATCTTTAAAACTTCCCCATTGTATTTAATTTCTCCGTCACTCACGATGATCTCAGGCTTTGCTCCCTTCGGAATGCGGCGAATCCCCAATGACCAGTCATTTATGCGACTGAGCTCCGCCTTGGTGTTTTCCCAAGTGATGTCACCCAGCAAACCATCCGCCTCGGCAGTTTTCGAAACCATTGCGAATATGAAAACAAGGCATGAAAAAACAATGGAACTCCTCATCACCGCGCCTGACTTTTTTCGCCAGTCAATACTTCGTAATTTTGCTGTATGTAATTCCATGCTTCCTCTCCCTGTTCACCCATTTTCTTGACCCGCGCCAGCGCAGCTTTTCCATGCTGTTCGTGAATATGATGCAACTCGGTCAGAGACGCACCGCGCTTGACTTCTTCGCGGTGTTCGCGCGCCCATTCCATAACCAGTGGGTCCTGCCAAGTGCTGTCTTGGGGATGGGTGAAAAAGCGCTCTATTGCTAGAGCTGGATCTGCGGTTTCAGCGCCGCGCCATTTGTTGTTCATAGCTTGCCCCACCACGCGAACAGCTTCTTTAGCCAGTTTCACTGCTAGAGTATGAAATGGGTGTGTGTCGTGATCCTTGGCTAATTGCGAGTGCGTCGGATCAGTTGAGCCGCTACGGTTCGGGTCTTCTTCCAGCAATGTTTGCGCGTCATCTACGCTGTTGCCCAGCAATTGCAACAACGACTGGAACACGGTGTTGTAGCTGTTGGAGATCAGCCGCATCGGCGCCGCTGCCATCCATCCCATGCGTTCTATGTGTTGATGACCTGGCGTACTTGCCCATTTATCACGCAGCGCGAGGTAGTTCTCGAGGGCGGGCAGCAGACGCATCGTCGTGATGCTCCCCCAGTAATATCAGCAGCATCTTTTCACTGTCTGATCGTATGCCCGGCTCACTGGCAACGAATGTCCAGGGATCGACAGGGAACAGCACCATAGCCAAGGGCTCAGCGAGGCTTGCGATCACGTCAGTGGAACTGAACATGCCTGTTACCAGAGAGAGTTTCCACTTGGCAGCATATGTCACGGTTGCACCTGAACTTCATGGTCGCTGTGCATATAATTTACGTTAATTTCTGACTCACTACTCTCTAATGCAACCGGAAGTCCCGACACCCAATTACGCAACTTCTCAAACGTTTGCTTTGTACTACCCCATGTGATCTCGTTCAGGTTATAGATATTTTCATGCGGGGCTCTATATTCTGCATCAGCTTTGGGCGGATAGAAGGCAGCATGACTGTTCCCTCCGAAAGAAACACCGTAAAAAACGCTTTCATAGCCTCTACCGTCTATATCCGGATCACTTACGATATAACCATATTTACCCCAAACACTTGAACACAACCCAGTTCCGCACCCCCCGCCATATTGTACCCGCCCCCTTATCAAACGATTGGCTTCAAGGACAGTTGATCGACTATCAATCGGGCCGCCCTCGTACTCAACATAACCAGTGAAGAAGTTTTGGGGTTCGTATGTATTTCCAGGCCCTCCATTTTCAGGACAGACCTTTACGGCGCCGCGCTCTTTGCATCGGAAGATAATATTAATAAAAGTTACTTTAGTATTGGTCCAACCTATTCCCACTTTGAAGCCTAGGTCATCCCATACATATATACGTCGATCCAGCATAGCCCTTGGATTTCCTCCAATGACTTTTTTCCATGATTCAATATCATCGCCTATCTTCAGAATCTTCCCATTAAACGTGATCTTTCCATCGTTAACAATGATCTCTGGCTTCGCACCCTTTGGAATGCGACGTATACCCTGCGACCAATCCTCGAAACGCTTAAGTTCCTGCTTGGTCTTTTCCCACGTGATGCCGTCGAACAAACTGTCGGCCGCGGCAGGGATTGAGATCATTATGAACATGAAAACCGTGAAAGCCCATCTATGAGCGCACCTCATGGTTGGGCCTGACGAGTATCGGGCAAACATAAAAAATTTGAAATCCAGTTGCTAACAACGCCAACTGCTTGTTCGGCAGTTTGTTTTGTGAGCCCATCAAAACCAAAGGCGGCATCTTGCTCTACGCATGGCCGTATTTTATCTTTAGGCTTCTTCTCGGCGTTAACACCAAAATCATCAAAAGAAATTTTATAAATGGTACTTTCCAAGTTCCTTCCAACAGTATCAGCTCCGCTTAGAATATCTCGATGAAGCCCATGCGACACTGAGCAAAGACCAAGCCCGCAGCCTCTGCCGAAGTTTGCGGCCCCCTTGATCAGCCGGTTAGCCTCCAGCACTGTAGATATGCTGTCAATTGGGCCTCCTTCATACTCAAGATAGCCGGCAAAGAAATTTTTAGGTTCATTTTCATTTCCAGGGCCGCCACTTTCTGGACAGACAGGTGAACTGCCTCGCTCCTTGCAGTGAAAAATTACGTTAATAAATACAACTTTTGTGCTCCCGCCCCATCCAATTCCCACCTTGATCCCCATCTCATCCCAAATATAAAGCCTCTGACTCGGCATCTCCCTAGGAATACCACCAATTATTTTTTTCCAGACGTTAATATCATCCCCGAACCTTAACACCTCACCATTGAACGTAATTTCTCCATCGTTAACGATAATCTCTGGCTTTGCTCCCTTCGGAATGCGGCGAATCCCCAATGACCAATCATTTAAGCGACTGAGCTCCGCCTTGGTGTTTTCCCAAGTGATGTCACCCAGCAAACCATCCGCGCCGGCGGTTTGTGAAACGATTGCGAATATGAAAACGAGGCATGAAAAAACAATAGGTTGCCTCATGACCGCCCCTGACTTTTTTCGCCAGTCAACGTTTCGTAATGCTGTTCTATATACACCCATGCGGCTTCTCCTTGTTCCCCCATTTTCCTGACCCGTGCCAGCGCAGCTTTTCCATGCTGTTCTTGAATATGATGCAACTCGGTCAGAGACGCGCCTCGTTCGACTTCCTTACGATGTCCACGTGCCCAATTCAGCACCAGTTTGTCCTGCCAAGTGCTGTCTTGGGGGTGGGTGAAGAACCTCTGTGCAACAAGCACTGGATCGTCTTTAGTCTTGCCGTCCCAATAGTTACTCATGGCTTGGCCCACTTGGCGAACGGCCTCTTTAGCCAGCTCTACTGCCAACGTATGAAATGGATGCGTGTCGTGATCCTTAGCCAATTGCGAGTGCGTCGGATCAGTTGAGCCGCTACGGTTCGGGTCTTCTTCCAACAATGTTTGCGCGTCGTCCACGCTGTTGCCCAGCAATTGCAACAACGACTGGAACACGGTGTTGTAACTGTTGGAAATCAGCCGCATCGGCGCCGCTGCCATCCATCCCATGCGTTCTATGTGTTGATGACCTGGCGTACTCGCCCATTTATCACGCAGCGCGAGGTAGTTTTCGAGGGCCGGGAGCAAACGGTCGTCGTGATGCTCCCCCAGTAATATCAGCAGCATCCGTTCACTGTCTGATCGTACGCCCGGCTCACTGGCAACGAATGTCCAGGGATCGACAGGGAACAGCGCCATAGCCAAGGGCTCAGCGAGGCTTGCGATCACGTCAGTGGAACTGAACATGCCTGTCACCAGAGGGAGCTTCCACTTGCATGCAGCAGGTGAAGTCCAGGGCAACACGCTGGTGTAGCCCAACTTGATAAGGCTCAGTTCGACGTAATTCGAGTGCGCAAAGAAGTCTTCCAGCACATGCAGTGCGGCTCCGAACAGGCGCATGCCCGACGGTGTCTTTTTGCACATCACTGCCCGCTTGATATCCATCACCATGCTGTCCCTGGAGCGGTGCAGGTAGCGCGCCATGGAACTGACGAAATCGATTTGCAGCAGCGGATCATCGGGCAAGGCCCATGGTTCAAAATCCGGGTCTCTGGTTTTCGGATCGGCGGGCTGCGGGTTGAAGTTTTTCGGGTTGTCTATGTGCTCACTGGGGCGGTAGACCCCGAGATTGTAAGGAGTGACCTGGTACTCATCAGGATTGCTAGCACGTAGATCGGGAAATTTTCTTGCTGCCAATATGTCGACCATCTGCGTCAGTGCGGAACGGGAGAGTATCGCTGGCAAGTTCTTCGGCATGTCCTCGGCACGAATGATTTTTGGATCGAGCAATTGCGAGTAGTCACGTAGCCAATTACCGAAATAAATCGCTTCCCGATCCTCCTGCGCGCCAAACCCCGCCTTCTCAAGCGCATCCTCAATCGACTCATGCCCAAACGACCCATGCGGGCTCCGATCATGATGTTCACCCCGCCCCGCACCAAATCCCTCGCGCTGCCCACTCCCGGTTTCCATTCGCTGTGCATCAAGACCCTGCGTTTCCTTGATCGCCGCCTGGGCTTCGGGGTAGGCCACGTACAGCGCCGTTTCCGGGTGCCTGGCCGTGGTGAACGTGGCGAAGCGGGTGTAGGCGCTGTTTTCGAAATCCAGTAATGCGATTTGATAGGCGAATTTCGCGCCTTCTTCCTCAGGTGCATCTGCGGCCAGGGTCGAGGTGCCGTCGGGGTTTTTATCGGCCAGTTCGGTACGCAAGAGGTTGTCGAGATGATGCCCGAACTCATGCAGCAACACGGCCAGAAATTGCGTAGCGCCATCGCGATGGCTGGAGGCGTTGATGAGAGCGGCTTCATGCACGCGAATCACACGCTCCTGGTTGTCGTAGTCAGCCGGGTACGCGCCAGCGGACATCACCCGATGCTCCGGGTTGGCAATGCTGCCTGCCCGCAGCCCGTCGTACAGTTTGATGTAGGTGTGCGCCGGGATGTCGAACCCGAAGATCGGCGCCAGCATCAGGACGAATTCCGCTGCGGTACTGCGAGTTGCCAGTTCGGTGATCTGCTCCAGGGCGAAGGTGGATTCCATGCTGGACGCTTGAAGGATGACCGGCACGGTCTGCGGCAACAGCGCAAATTGTGGCGTGGCGTCCATGTGTTTCATGCCGCCGGGTCCGCTAAATTTGCGGATCACGCCTTTTACATCCACCTCGCCGGGCGCGTGGATGCTGATGTTGCCGTCCTTGATTTCGATGTACGCCCCGCCGCTGGTGAGCAGGATGCCGTCCTGGGCGGAGAGCTGAATGCGCTGGCCGGTGGAGGTAATGAGGACGTCGTTTTGCGCCGTCAGCTCGATGTCATCGCTCTGCGCCTGAATCGCCACTTTGCCCTTGGCGGCGAACAGCTTGGCGCCCGCGTTTTTGGCGAACAGGCTGATGCCTTCGGCAACGCTGGCGAGCAGGGATTTGCCACTGGCGAGGGTGAGGTTTTCGCCGCTGGCAAGCGTGGTTTGCAGCGCGCTGTACAGGTGAGTGTTTCGCGCGGTGGTGCTGGCGATGTCATTGGGCGCCGAGAACATCATCAGCGGCTGTTCAAACCCGGCTGACTGACCATGGCCTGCGCTGCTGCCTTCGCCGTGGCGCAACGGGCTGTCGGTGTCGCGCTGGAGTGTCTGCAGGCTGTCGAGGGCGCTGGTTAAAGCGTCGGCGTTGTGCCCCGCAGCATCGCCCGACAGCGTTTGCAGCCGCCGCTCGCTGTCTTCGAGTTGCTGCCGCGCTTCTTCGGCGTCCATCTGCCCGCCTTGGGCTTTGCTGCGTTTCCAGGTGCTGACGTGCAAACCCTGCTGCGCACGAATCGCCCCGAACGCGTCGCTGCGCAGTTCGAAACCGCTGCCGCGAAGCCCGCCGCGCTGGTTGCCCTGCTGATCGATCAGATAACCCATGTTCAGTTGCGTGTGGGCGTGGCTGCTGTGCAACTGCGTGCGCACCTGTTGCGGCGTGTCATCCATGACCCACTGATTGAAACCCCGACCTTTGAGCTCTTTGCTTTTGTAGCCGCTCATCTGGCCGCTGCTGTGCCAGGCGGGTTTGTCGCCGCCGTAGACCTGCCCAAGAATCAGCGGCCGATCGATGTCGTTGTCGAGAAATGTCACCACCACTTCCTCGCCGCCCCGAGGCACCTGCACGCTGCCCCAATCGGGCCCGCTGCTGTTTTGCAGCATGCGTATCCAGCACGAACCCAGTTGCCCCTCTGGGGTGCGGCGATCCCAATGAAAACGCACGCACACGCGGTTCAACGCATCGGTGAACACTTCGTGATCGGGCGGCGTGACCACCACCGCCGTCTGCGGGCCGGGCATGTGCGGCTTGTGGTGTTCCGGCGCGCTGCGGTAAGGCACGCCGTACGGCTGGGCCTCGAAACGGTTCAGGTAAAAACCGTGAGCAGTTTGCTGACTTTTCTGATCGACAGCGCTGCTATTCAGCCCGGCACGAGCGGATGTCATGAGCGCCGCGAGGCTGTCGGGGGCATCGCGTCGGCCTTGGGGAATGGGCAGGTTGCTCTCGGCGAAGAACTCCACCGCAATCAGCAGAAACTGCCGATCACGCTCCAGGCATTGGTCGTGACGTGGATGCTGCGTCAACTCGAACCAGCGACCGGCACACAGTTGCCTGACGCCGCCTTGCCCCTGGATGCGCCGCGCCTGGGACTCCAGTTGTTCGATGCGCACACGCGCCAGCCAGTCGCCACGGTCAACGTTTTCCCAGGCATATTGGCCCTGATAACGGTACTGCTCCAGTTGCCGCGGCGCGGCTGGATCTGCGAGCGCGCGCATGAAGCTTTCGTTGCGCTGCGCATGGGCGCGATAGTCATTGCTGCGCCAATGCAAACGCCCACTGTGGACCTGCACGCCGGTGTTCCAGTGAGTGATGCTGTCCTGGGTTTCGGTTGCCGACTGGGTATGAAAGCGCAGGCGCGGCGGGCTCAGTTGCTCCAGCGTGTCGACGCTGTCGGTAAACACGATGCAGTGCTGGTCAAGCTGATGTTCGACGTACCAGAAAATCCCCTCTTGCTCGCACCAGCGCTGAATGAAACACGCGTCCGTTTCGTTGAACTGGGTGACGTAGGACAGGGCGCGATACTCGCGTCGAAACTCGAACCGGTAATGCCCCTGTGCCCATTCATAGCCGGCGAAGACGTCGTGAAAGATCGTCGGCAGATCGGCGTCCTGCCAGATACGGCAATCTGTGCGGTGTTCCAGCCAGTGAAACCAGGGCGCGAACACCAGTTGCCAGTCGTCCAGCCCGGCATCGCTGCCCAGATAACGCACCTGCTCGACCCAACCATGACGCAGGGCAAAGCTGCCGTCATCCTGCAAAACCCGCAGGCACACCGCATCACCGATAAGCGCTTCGGGGTCGTGCTCAGGATCCTGAACGACGACATCCACGACTACACGCGGGATGCGGCCCAGCCGCTCGACCGAATGCGCGCGCAGGGCAAGCACCGCATCTGCGCCCAAGGGGGTGTCGAGCTGCAACAGCCGCCCGGCCTGGGTCAGCCGGGTGTGGAAAAGCGAGTTCATAAAGCGTGCGTCCTTTCGGATTGAAGCATCGGGCTAGACGTCCGTGTCGAGCAGATGAAGCCGCGCCCGAACCGCCCATGGGCAATGACCCGTGAGGTCGCTGGAAGGCAAGGTCGGGAAGATAAATCAGCAAACCGAGAAGGCAAATACGAAGGAGGGCACACGCAGTGTGTGTGACGTCTGAAAGGAGAATGGTACTTTTCTTACGGTAATGGCCATGCACTAAACATGACGCTGATTAGCGACAAATTAAACACCAACATTGGCAACTAACAACGAAGTAGTAGGCCTGCCCAGAAGCCTTTCAGGGCCGCTGTGCAGCCCATCGCGGCCTCGCGTTGCTCGTGCGCTCCTACCTTGATTGTGGCCAACGGGGCTGAGCAAACAGTTCGGGAATTAACGGCGTCCTGTAGGAGCGCGCTTGCCCGCGAACGCGTTGTGTCAGCCGATGCTTTTGTCGCTGACACACCCTAATCGCGGGCGCGCTCCTACAGATTCAGGAAAGGCCTCCCACGGTTTCATGAACGGGAAATTCAGGCCACACAAACAAAAACGGCGACCTCTTCAGGTCGCCGTTTTTGGTTGAGCCCAACCGATTACTTGCCCGGATAAATCTGATCGAAGACCCCACCGTCATTGAAGTGGGTTTTCTGCACGGTGCGCCAGTCGCCGAAGGTCTTTTCCACGGGCAGGAAGTCGACTTTCGGGAAGCGATCGGTGTACTTCGCCAGTACCGCCGGATCACGGGGACGCAGGTAGTTGGCGGCGGCGATTTCCTGGCCTTCCGGGGACCAGAGGTATTTCAGATACGCCTCGGCCAGGGCGCGGGTGCCTTTCTTGTCGACCACTCTATCGACGACGCTTACCGGCGGCTCGGCTTCTGCGGAGACGCTTGGGTAGACCACTTCGAACTGGTCACGGCCAAACTCGCGGGCGATCATTTCGGCTTCATTTTCAAAGGTGATCAGCACGTCACCAATCTGGTTCGTCATGAACGTGGTAGTTGCGCCACGGCCACCGGTATCGAGCACTGGCACGTGCTTGAACAGCTCACCGACAAACTTCCTGGCGGCTGCTTCGTCGCCGCCGTTCTTCAGTGTGTAGCCCCAGGCGGAGAGGTACGTGTAGCGGCCGTTGCCCGAGGTTTTCGGGTTGGGCACGATCACTTCCACACCGTCCTTGATCAGGTCATTCCAGTCTTTCAGCGCCTTGGGGTTGCCTTTGCGCACGATGAATACAGTCGCCGATGTGAACGGTGCGCTGTGATCCGGCAGGCGAGTCACCCAGTCGTTTGGTACCAGTTGGCCGTTGTCTGCCAGGGCGTTGATGTCGGTGGCCATGTTCATGGTGATCACGTCCGCCGGCAGGCCGTCGATGACCGATCGCGCCTGCTTGCTCGAACCGCCGAATGACATCTGCAGCGCGACTTTTTCCTGGTGCTCGGCTTCCCAGTGTTTCTGGAATGCCGCGTTGTAATCTTTATAGAAGTCGCGCATCACGTCATAGGACACGTTGAGCAAGGTTGGCGCTGCCTGAGCGGCGCTGCCCAAAGCCAGTCCTGCGGCGACCAGAGAGGCGGCGAAGAGTTTTTTCACTGCAAATTCCTTTAGGTGATCAGCGTGTTGTCATCCATAAGGATGGCGAATTGCCCGCGACTATAACCAAACTCCGTCAGGCGTTTAAAGACTAAAAAATCATGTGCTTATGTCCGCTTTACCACGCTGCTGGTCTTCGCCGCTGCCAGCCTTCGCGAACAGTGCGTTACCGCAGCGCGAGCAGAACGCCGCCGCCTGTTCATGGGTGTCTTTGGCGCACACCGGGCAGTCGTGCTGCAACTGTTGGCCGCGCATGGCGTTGGCGAGTTCGGCAGTGAAAATCCCGGTCGGCACCGCGATGATGGAGTAACCCAGAATCATCACCAGCGACGAGAGAATCTGACCCAGGGGTGTCTTCGGTACGATATCGCCAAAGCCCACGGTCGTGAGGGTGACGATGGCCCAGTAGATGCCCTTGGGAATGCTTGTAAAACCATGCTCCGGGCCTTCGATCACGTACATCAACGTGCCGAACACGGTGACGAGGGTCGACACGGTCAGCAGGAATACCGTGATCTTTTGCCGACTGCCGCGCAGCGCCGACAGCAGGTAATTGGCCTGTTTGAGGTAAGGGCTCAGTTTCAGGACGCGGAAGATTCGCAGCATCCGCACCACCCGCACGATGAGCAGGTATTGGGCGTCTGCGTAGTAGATCGCCAGCACCCCGGGCAGGATCGCCAGCAAATCGATCAGTCCGTAAAAACTGAAGGCATATTTCAGCGGTTTGGGCGACGCGTACAGGCGCAGCGCATATTCCACCGCGAAGATCGCGGTAAAGCCCCATTCGAGGTAGGTGAAGAGCCAGCCGAAGTCTTTATGAACCGACTCGATGCTGTCGAGGACCACGATGAACAGGCTAAAAAAAATAGTCACCAGCAGGATTTTGTCGAAACGCCGGCCTGCCGTGGTGTCACTTTGAAAGACGATGATGCGTAGCTGTTCGCGCCAGCCCGTGTTGCTGTCCATGGGGATTTCCGATTGTGGGATCGGCAGAGCCTAGGAGCTTTCGACGCCGGAGTGCAACCGGTGAACGAGTGCCCACCGGCGCAACCTCTTTTGAGCGGATCGATGAAGCCGGGTCGGTTAAACCCGGAACTGGCGCAGCAGGCTGTTGAGCTGTTCGCTCAAGCCTTTCAGGTGCACGCTTGCCGCCGTCGATTGTTCGGCGGCCATTGCCGTGCTTTGCGACAGTTGCGCGGCCTGCGTGACGTTCTGATTGATGTCTTCGACCACGTGCGATTGCTGCAAGGTGGCGCTGGCAATCGAGGCATTCAGGCCGTTGAGATTACGCAACGCCTGACTGATGGACGTCAGGCTCTTGCCTGCCAGATGCGCCTGTTCAATGGTCGCCCGCGAGGCAAGACTGCTCTCGCTGATGACCTTCACTGCTGCGTTCGAATGTAGCTGCAAGCGCTCGATCATGGCCTGAATTTCGGCGGTGGATTTTTGCGTGCGTTGCGCCAGCAAACGAACTTCGTCCGCCACCACAGCAAACCCGCGTCCCTGATCACCGGCGCGCGCTGCCTCAATCGCCGCGTTGAGCGCTAACAGGTTGGTCTGTTCGGCAATCGAACTGATCACCTCAAGCACGCCTCCGATCTGCGTGCTTTCGCTGGAAAGCGTGCGGATCACTTCCACCGCCTGGCTGATGGTGCCGGACAGGTGATCAATCTGCTTCAGGCTGCTGTCGATGTTGGCCTGGCCCTGCTGCGCCTGACACTCCGCATCACGCATTTCGCTGGCCGCGTGCTCTGCGTTTTTCGCAACATCCTGCACGCCGTAAGTGACTTCGTTGACCGCCGTCGCCACCAGTTCCATCTGTTGCGACTGCTGCTGGCTGCGGGCCTGAGCCTGATCGGCGTTGTTGCCCAGTTCGGCGGACGCCTGTCCAAGCCCTACCGCCGACAGCTGTAACTCGGTGACGACGTTGCGCAGTTTGCTGGTGAAGGCGTTGAAGTGCCGGGCCAGTTGCGTGACCTCGTCGTTGCCATCGGTTTGCAGGCTGCGTGTCAGGTCGCTTTCGCCGCTGGCAATGCTGGCCATGGCGTCGACGGTTGTGGTGAGTGGGCGCAGAATGCTGCGGGCAATCAGGATCAACAGCAGCGCCATGACCACGATGATGCCGACGCTGATGGAAGATGCTTTCCAGACTTGCTGCTGGAATTCAGCCTGCACGTCATCGACGTAAACACCCGAGCCGATGATCCAGCCCCATGGGACGAACAAGCTGATGTAGGAGGTTTTAGGCACGGGATCGCTGGCACCTGGTTTCGGCCAGCGGTAATTGACCATACCGGCGCCTTTGGCCTTGGCCAGCGTGACCATTTCATTGAACACCTGAAAGCCGTCCGGGTCCTTGATGCCGGACAGGTCCTGGCCGACCAGCTTGGGGTTGGCCGGATGCATGATCATCACCGGGCGCAGGTCGTTGATCCAGAAGTAGTCGGTCTGGTTGTACCGAAGCCCACGAATGGCGTCCTGCGCCTGCTTCTGCGCTTGCTCGGTGGTCAGCGTGCCAGCGGTCTCCAGACCATGGTAGTAGTCCAGCAGGCCGCTGGCGGCCTGTACCACATGCATGGTTTTCTGCGCCTTGGCGGCGTAAAGGTCGTCGTGCACCTGTTTGAGCATGGCCACGGCCAGGATAAAGAGCATCAACACAGCGACGATGAGGATCAGCCATAGACGGTGACTGATCGAAAAGTTGCGCATATTCATAATCATCATTCCATTAGTTTTATTGTTGTTGCGCCTGTGACACAGGGTGCTGCGCAGTCTGCAGACACAACTGGGGTACCGTGGGCGACGCTGATCGTTCAGTCCTTCACAGGCTCTCGGCTTTGGGCCCGTAAACGTGAGGCCGACGATGTGTTTATTGAGGTTTATTTGCACGCATCCCATGCAATGGCAGAACTGCCCTACATAGGCGGCGGTTGGAAACTTCATCGGTATAGCGAAAGGCTTACACGAAGACCAGATGTTCGCTCTATGTCGCACGCTTTCAACGCGGTAGATTGAACCCATCAACTGCAGCGAAGGAATCGCTGCAGGATCAAGGACGATCGACCATGGCCCGGAGGGCTGCTGACAGGATGTTGGAATGGTCTTGGAAAAACCCGCTTCGGCGGGTTTTTTGTTGCCTTTCAAAAGTTGCCGTTCTGACCTGCTTTGCCCGAAGATTCCGGGTCTGCGTCGCTCCATTGCAAACGATCCGACCGATTGTCATCAGGAAATGGAATTTCCTGACAATCTGCCGCTCACAGTACGGACACAACCCGCGTCCAGGACAGGGCCGGCCGGGCAGGCAATGGGAAGAAATTATTGTGGATGCAACGTCAATGGCAGCATTAGAACAGAATAAAGGAATCATTCTGGTGGTCGAGGATGAGTCGATCATTCGCGATTTCGTGTGTGAGATCCTGGGCGACGAGGGCTTCTCTACGTACGCGCTGGAAAGTGCCGACGCTGCTGAGCAGTATCTGAATGAGCATGCGGGCGATGTTTCGCTGCTGCTGACCGATATTCTGATGCCGGGCTCGATCAACGGCGCAGACCTTGCGAACCTCTCGGGTGACAAGTGGCCGCAGATCCCGATATTGATCATGTCCGGCCACGAAACTCCGGAAAGCTCCGGGGTCGTTCACGACGTGACGTTCATCCGCAAGCCATGGAGTTTTGGACAACTGCTCGACGGCGTCGACAAAGCCCTGAACATGCAGAAAATCGGCTAATCGAACGGGGGCTGACAACCCGTCAGACGACCGGCCCTATTGATCGGGTTCGCATCCCTTGAGCACCAGACGAATGATCGTCTGTTCCGCTGCTTCGTAATCACTGTCTTCAAGCCTGGGCTTGCCGGTCACGGTTGAGATCTGCCAGTCGAAGTCAGCGTAGGTCTGAGTTGCTGCCCAGATGCTGAACATCAAGTGGTGAGGATCGATCGGTGCGATCAGGCCGCTGTCGATCCAGCCCTGGATGCACTCGATGTTGTGTCGTGCCTGGCCATTCAGTTGTTCGACCTGCTCTGCTGTCAGATGCGGTGCGCCGTGCATGATTTCGCTGGCGAACACTTTCGAGGCGAAAGGTAGATCGCGCGAGATGCGGATCTTTGAACGGATATAGCCGCTGAGCACCTCAGCCGGAACCCCTTCGCGATTGAACGGCGTCGACGCCTGCAGAATGGGCTCGATGATGCTTTCGAGCACCTCTCGGTAGAGGTTTTCCTTGGATTTGAAGTAGTAGTAGACGTTGGGCTTGGGCACACCGGCCTTGGCGGCGATGTCGCTGGTCTTGCTGGCGGCGAAGCCTTTGTCGGCGAATTCTTCACTGGCCGCACGCAGGATCAATTCTTTGTTGCGCTCGCGAATGCTGCTCATGGACCGGAATGTTCCTTGCCTGTACGGCGGTCGCGCATGGTAGCACCGGCCTCGCGGCAGGCTCAAGATTGGCGCGTGGCCCCATCCGCCGCCCAGTGCCGGGCTGGATTTGCGCGGCTCATGGATGGTTTTCATGGGTGGACAGGCCCCATTGCGAGCAAGCTCCCTCCCACGGATTTGTGTGATGCACGAGTGCGAGCAGCGGCCTTCGGTGACGGCAGGCAGAGAGCTCGGCTTGCTGTTGGCAGTATCGTTAATCGTAAAAATCTGGCGTAGTGTCGAAGCCCCAACAGGACCTTTGATTGCGAGGATTGGACGTCGATGACGAGTAACAGCCCTTTGTTTTCCAGCGTGGTTGCCTATGCACAGCATTGCGAGCGGCAGTTGGTAGAGATCCTGCACCGTCGACCGACGCTGGCCCGTCAGCAGGTCATGACGTGGGTCGATGAGCAGAGTCACGCCATGAAGGACCGCGACCCACTCGACCTCCTGCGTTCACTCAACGCAAAAGTTCGCGCTGGCAAGCCATTGCCGTGGGAGGGCAGTTGATTTCACGTTCCGATACGTGCCTTGCCGACAGCGAGCACGGCTTTGAGGAGCCAGCTTGTTGGCGAAGCAGCGTCGTGCATTGAATCAGTCCCGACGCCTCGCGAATGAATTCGCGCGTACGGATTTTTCGGCCGTCCGCGATAGCCCAAGCATCACTCAATCCCCTGTAGGCGCTGACGAGCCGGGGCGAGGCCGCGATGCGGTTTGCTTGACACACCGCATCACGGCCTCGCTAAGGCTCATCACACTCCTACAAAAGCAGACGCCGGCAATTGATCTGACGGTGTGAACCCGCCCTGACGCCTCGCAAATGAATGAGTGCTTACAGGGTCAGCAGCCCTACGCGGTAGTAGTGGGGCGAGGAAACTTGACGTGAGTGCGCAGGCCGGTGCGGATGGGCCAATACGTGATCAGTCCGTGCGCTGTACGTAGGCTCTGGTTGGCCTGCGGTTGTAGGCTGTCGCGATGCCGACGAGCACCACCAATACCGTCAGCAACACCAGAGACGACCCCACCGTGCCGAAGTCCAGGCCTCCTTTCTCACGAGGTTTGGTCAGCATGTCGCCCAGCGTTGCACCAAATGGCCGGGTGAGCACAAACGCTATCCAGAACAGCATCACCGACGACAACCGTGTTGTGTAATGCAGCACCACGACCACCGCGATGGCGCCGCCGATCAGCAATGCGCCGCCCATGAAACCGAGCCCCGACTCATCCGCCAGGAAATCCCCGAGGGCGGTGCCCAGCGTGTTCGAAAACAGGATCGCAAACCAATAGAACAGCTCGGCCCGGCGTGTAGTGACGCTGCTCACGGACAAGGTTTTTTCACTGAAATACCACGCCGCGAAGATCGCCAGCAGAATCGCGATCAGAATCGCCGAGCCGGTGGCATAACCCAGCCCCAGCGTGCGGTCCATGAAGTCCGACATCGTCGTCCCGGCCGTGCTGGTCGACAGGATCACGATCCAGTAGAGCATCGGGTGATAGCGTTTGGCGCCCAGTTGCAGCAGCAGCGTGACGACAAAGGCACTGATCAAAATCATTGAGCTGATGGCGTAACCGACATCCAGCGTCATGGACAGCAAGTCGCCGGCGGTTTCACCCAGCGTTGTGGCGCAGATTTTCATCACCCAGAAGGCGAGGGTGATCTGAGGAAGTTTATTCATGGGGTGTTTCCGGAAAAGAAAGGACGGGGATGTTTAATAACCGTCCTGCATAGTGCCGACGATGGCCCATGATCCGGCAGTGAAGGTAAAAAATAAGTTGAACGGAAATGAAAACCTTATGAACGGGGTAAGGTTTTTCGGCGCCCAGTCTGGCCGCCAGTGCGATGTGAAGCGCTATTTATTGATACACCTGGCCAAGACCTTGGTGCGCGCGTGACGCAACGCAAACCACGCGCTGCGCCACCGGTTGATCAAAAGAATACTTTCACCAGCAAACTGGCGGTGTTCTGATCCGTGTCGAAGTTACGGGTGTCGTTGATCCCGTACTTGTTGCTCCAGTAGTCATACTCAACACCTACATACAACTGACGCTCAGGCAAGTTGATGGCTTTGCCCAGGTCATATTTGATCTGCGGGTTGAAGTGCAGATTGGAGTGATAGTCGCCGTGGGTGGTCGACGACTTGTTGTCCACGACCCAGTCAATGAACCCGTCGATCAGGATGTCCGACTTGCCCACGGGAAGGGTATAGGACCAAACCGGCGTAATCTGCCAGGCGCCATAACCTGCGCGGTGTCCCTCGTTGTAGCGTCTGTAGAAGTTGAGCTGGAAGTAATCGAAGCCCGGCACGTTCAAATCAAAGCCCGGACCAACCAGGTAGGACTCGACGTCGCCCTCACCGAACTCGTAGGTGGCGGCAAGCAATACGTCTTTGATCGGCCCCAGCTCGAACTTCTTGTCGAAGATCTTGCCCATCGACAAGCGCGGTGAGAACTCGCCATACAGCGTGTTATTGCCTAAGCCCGCATCTTTTTTTCCGTTGTAGAAAATATTATCGACGAACAGAAAATTGTCCCCGTACTTCCAGCCATCGGCATGTTCGAAGGTAAACGTCTGCTGCGTTTGTGGATTGACTTCGAAGTTAGTGCCGTAGAGATAGGTCAGGCTGTTGCTTTGCCATTGCAGCAGGTCGCCTGCCATGGCGGGCCCGGCGGCCAGAAGACTGCCGGCGACCATCAGGCCGGAAAAAGAACGGTTCATGCGGTGCTCCCTTAGTTTGAATTGCTTGTGTTTTCTGTCACGGGCGCTCTGTTGTGGCGCCTTGTTTGCTGCGATTAATTCTGTCTGTTTGGTCAGCTTTGTATGCATAGCAAGAGCTGAGCCAATACCCTGAAAAAAGACGAAAAAGTCCCGTCATCGGTTCTGATAACAGGCGATCTGGTGGTTTTTTCTACTTGCTGCAACGTGCTGTGGCTGAAACAGTTAGTTGTCGGGTCAGTCAACAGGGGGCGGGCAGGAAAACTGCCCCGGTTTCGAGCGGTGGCGGAGGATAACGGCGCGCGGCACAAGGCTCAAGTGCTCTGGCACAGAGCACGCGTGACAAAAACGGGGCAGGGGCCTGTTACGGCGAGTGGGTGTGCCCGGCCGCCTGGCCGATGATCAACGGCACCGCCACCGCGCCGCCGTACATCAACAGAACGTGTTGCAGGCCTACAAGAATCAATTGGAGAAGCGGCAGGGGCTGTCTTGGTGGCGCAGCAGGGATGCGCGCGTGAGTGGGCTCGGACATCCAACACCTCATTGTTCTTATTGTGAGTTGTTAGTGCGGACGAGTTGCAAGCTTCAAGCCGCAAGCCGCAAGAAAAAACCAGGCGGACATCATCTTGCTTGCAGCTTGCAGCTTGCAGCTTGCAGCTTATGACTGCTGTCAGTTCGTCTGCGCCCCCTCGTTGATCCATTGCCCGATCAGGTCGCGCTCTTGCTGGGTCATCTGGGTGATGTTGCCCAAGGGCATGATCTGCGACACCACGGCCTGAGCCTGGATACGCGGCGCCTGCTGCTGGATCTGTTCCGGCGTGTCGAACATCACCCCAGCGGGCGCGGTGCTGAACAACGGGCTGGTCGGTTTAGCCGAATGGCACACCCCACAGCGTTCCTGAATCACACTGTGAACCTTCTCGAAATGGGCGCCCCCGGCGTTGGCGACTTGCGCCTGAACCGGTGCGGCCGGCGCAGGTGCCACGACAGGTTTGGGCTCGTCGGCGCGATGGCCGCCAATCGCAGTGCCCGGCAGCGGTTGATATTCGATCTTCGCTGGACCTGCGTTTTCCGGGCCGCGCGGCATTTGCGCAGGCCCGGTGACATAGGCCAGGCAAATCATGCCCAATGCGCCCACCGGCAAGGCCCAGGCGTATTTGTGGCTGTTATGGCGCGTATTGAAGTAATGACGCACGAGTACCGCCACCACTGCAATCCCGGCCAGGATCAGCCAGTTGTAACGGCTGCCGTATGTGCTCGGAAAGTGGTTGCTGATCATGATGAACAGCACCGGCAGCGTGAAGTAATTGTTGTGCCGCGAACGCAGCAAACCTTTGGCGGGCAGCGAAGGATCGGGCGTGCGGTTTTCGGCAATCGCTGCCACCAGTGCGCGTTGGGCCGGCATGATGATGCGGAACACGTTGCCGACCATGATGGTGCCGATGATCGCGCCCGTGTGCAGGTACGCGCCACGGCCGCTGAATATCTGGCTGAAGCCGAAGCACGCCGCGATCACCAGCACGAACAGCACCAGGCCCAGCAGGGCGGGGCGCTTGCCCAGCGGGGAGTCGCACAGGAGGTCGTAGATGAACCAGCTGGCGATCAGCGAACCGATGCCGATGGCGACACCTTCCGGGCCGGTCAGTGTGCTGCCGGGTGCCAGCAGGTAAAGAACGGGGTTGGAATAGAAGACCACGCAGAGCAGCGCCACGCCTGACATCCAGGTCCAGTAGGCTTCCCATTTAAACCAGTGCAGGTTCTCCGGCATGGTCGGTGGGGCAAGTTTGTATTTTTCAAGGTGGTAAATGCCGCCGCCGTGAATCGCCCACAAATCGCCTGACAGGCCATCGCGGGGATTGATCCGGTTGAGGTTGTTCTCCAGCCACACGAAATAGAAGGATGCGCCAATCCAGGCGATCCCGACGATCATGTGAACCCAGCGCACGGCCAGGTTCAGCCACTCCATCAGATGTGCTTCCACAGTGTTTACCTCAGCCAGTCGTCACTTGCGGACGCTCAGGCTTTTTCTCTTATAAATGGGGATTGAGCATCATCAACTGATGCTCTTCGAAGAAATGCTCATCGCAGTTATTGCCGGTTCCACTGCGATCAACCACCAGGAAGTCATCCCGCTTTTCGATCGTCAGCACCGGGTGGTGCCAGACGCCGCGATGGTAATTAACACCCTGCCTGCCATTGGTGATGAAGGCGCGGGTCAACTCTGGTTCAGGTGCATCGCCAAGTGGCGCGACCACGACCAGAAAAGGGTTGCCGAGCAGCGGAATGAAAGCCTGGCTGCCCAGCGGATGGCGTTCCAGCATGCGAATGGTCAACGGCATCTCCAGCGCATCGGCGCGGAAAATATTGATGATCGCCTTGTCCTCCGGCGTCGCCGTTTGGACTTCGGCCAGACGATGGAAGCGCATGGTCGAGCCGTTGTTGATCATGAAGTGATCGCTGCCATCGGTTTCGATGACATCACCGAATGGGGCGAACGCTTCTTTGGTCAGTGGCTCGATAATCAATGTGCGCATGCTGAGGTCTTCTTTCTGAAAATCAAAATTGAATATGGGGTTTGCACGATCTACTGACTTGCTCATCCCTGTAGGAGCGCGCTTGCCCGCGATGCGGTGTGTCAGCCAATGCACGTGTCACAGACATATTGCAATCGCGGGCAAGCGCGCTCCTACAGGTCAAGCATTACCTGGCGACCTTGCCCAACACCCGCAGGCGACTCACGCCACCGTCCGGGAACACGTTCAGGCGGATGTGGGTAATCGGCCCAAGCGCCTTGAGCTGTTCGGCGAAGGTGTGTTCGGCGTGCATCTCAAGCTTCTGGCTGGGCAATAATTCACGCCAGAACAGGCTCTGGGTTTCGATCTGGCTATCAGTCCCGCCTTTGACGAACGCGCCCTGAATCGAGCAGCTGTCCGGGTAGTTGCCTTTGAAGTGCAGGGTGTCGACCACCACTTCTTCGACTTCACCGACATGCCCCAGGGCGATGATCACCCAGTCGTTGCCGGGCGTACGGCGACGGGCGGTTTCCCAGCCGTCACCCATGTTCACGCCGCGGCCCGGATTCAGAATGTTGCTCATGCGGCCGAAGTGTTCATCGGAACACGCCAGCGCACGCCCACCGTTCAAGGCTGCTGCCAGGTCGATTTGTTCGTTGTCGCCAACGGTGGACCACTCGCGATGCGGGACGCCGTACACGCGCAAACGCGCCACGCCGCCGTCCGGGTAAATGTTGAAGCGCAAGTGGCTGTAAGCCTGTTTGTCACTGATCTCGTGGTAGTGGTGGCTGTCACCTTTGAGCTCGACGGCCGGCAGCACTTCGGTCCATTCGGTGTGTTCATCCGGCTCACCCGATGCCAGAAAGCACGCTTCCAGCGAGGCCGAAGGCGGGTAGTTGCCAGTGAAGAACGAGGTGTCGATGTCCACGCCCTTGATCGAACCGGCCACGCCCAGCCGGATCACGGCGGTGTCATAACCCTCGAAGCGTTTGCGTCGCGATTCCCAGCCGTCCATCCACTTGCCGTTGTCATCGAACACGCCCTCTTTGAACACTGCCGGGGTTGGCTGGAACAGGCGGTTAGCATCGGCAAACCAGTCGTCAGTCACCGAAATGATCGTGGTGCCCAGACGCGCATCGGCCAGGTTGACGAACTTTTCGAAGGGTGCGGCGTAAGCTTTCATTCTTTTTGTCTGCCTTTTAGTGATTGGCGTGGGAGAGGGGTCAGAGGGCTTGCAGGCGAAACAGGGCAATCTTGTTGATCTCGGCCAGCGCGCAGTCGAATTCGACGTCGGTCGAGTTGTGAATGCGCGTCTCGAACGCTGCCAGGATCTCGTGCCGATTGCTGCCTTTCACCGCCATGATGAAGGGGAACGCGAACTTCGCTTTATAGGCTTCGTTGAGTTCGGTGAAGCGCGCGAACTCTTCAGTCGTGCAGTGATGAATACCCGCGCCGACCTGTTCATCAGTGCTGGCCTGGGTCAGTTGGCCTCGCACGGCGGCTTTGCCTGCAAGGTCCGGGTGCGCGTTGATCAAAGCCAGTTGCGAGGCGTGATCAGCGCTCGACAGAATGTCGCTCATCAGCGCGTGCAGCACGTGGATGTTATCGATATCGCTGCCATGTCCGAGGTCATACGCCTTCTCGGCGACCCAGGGCGAATGCTCGTAGATGTCGGCAAAGGTCTGGATAAACGCATCGCGGTTCAATGCGGCGGGAGTGACGGTCTTGAAGCGGCTCATTGGGCAGCGCCTGTTTGAGGTTTGAACGGGTGAACGGTGTGCCAGTGACGGGCGATGTCGACGCGGCGGGTGATCCACACCTGCTCATGGCCTTTGACGTACTCAAGAAAACGTTGCAGCGCAGCCAGTCGGGCAGGGCGGCCAATCAGGCGGCAATGCAGACCGATGGAAAGCATTTTCGGCGCTTCGGCACCTTCGGCGTAGAGCACATCAAAAGCGTCTTTGAGGTATTCGAAAAAATCGTCACCCTTGTTGAAACCCTGGACCTGGGTGAAGCGCATGTCGTTAGTGTCCAGCGTGTACGGAATCACCAGATGCGGCTTGCCGGTGGGATTGTTCGGTTCCCAGTAGGGCAGGTCATCGTCATACGTATCGCAGTCATAGAGAAAGCCGCCTTCTTCCATCACCAGCCGCCGCGTATTGGGGCCGGTGCGGCCGGTGTACCAACCCAGCGGGCGCTCGCCAGTGAGTTCGGTCAGGATGCGGATCGCTTCGAGCATGTGCTCGCGCTCCTGCGCCTCGTCCATGTACTGGTAGTCGATCCAGCGATAGCCGTGGCTGCAGATCTCGTGGCCGGCGGCAACCATGGCGCGGATCGCCTCGGGGTGACGCTCGGCGGCCATGGCGACAGCGAAGATGGTCAGCGGGATATCGAATTGCCCGAACAGTTTGAGAATGCGCCAAACGCCGGCTCGGCTACCGTATTCATAGAGCGATTCCATGCTCATGTTGCGCGCGCCTTGAAGCGGTTGAGCGGCGACCATTTCCGAGAGAAACGACTCGGATTCCTTATCACCGTGCAGAATGTTGCGTTCGCCGCCTTCTTCGTAATTGAGCACGAACGACAGCGCGATCCGGGCATTGCCTGGCCATTGTGGATGGGGCGGGTTGCTGCCATAACCGATCAGGTCACGGGGATAGTCGGCGCTCACTGCAGGATTCCTTCTGTGCGTGTTGTCTGTTGCGGTGGCGGTAGTGCCTTCAGCGATCCGCTCGACTTCAATCACCGCGATGAGCGGATTGTATACAACTTGATTATCGTTTTGTAAGCCTGTGTTTTGCATTTCTCTAGGGCTTTTTGCCTGCAAGAAACCTGCCTGACTGGTCAGGAACTGCCGAAAAACGCTTTTACTTTCCTCGGCACTCCCAAAAATGGCCATGACGGAAGCGCGCTGCCGTGAGCGCGCTATAAAGCGATATTTATTGTGTACAACTTTTTTGTAAAATGTCTTAATCGGTCCTCGTTCGCACCGTGCCGGCCTCGACCGCGCGCTTAAAGGGTGCGCGCAACTGACTTCAACATCTCAAGCGAGGCCCTGACAAGCATGGGACGACTGACCACACACGTACTGGACGCCGCGCACGGCTGCCCTGGCAGCTCCATCCATATCGCACTGTATCGGGTCGACGGCGAGCGGCTGGAGAAAGTCGCCCAGGCAGTCACCAATGCCGACGGCCGATGCGACGCACCCTTGTTGCAAGGCGACGACTACCGCTCGGGCGTTTATCAATTGCAGTTCCATGCCGGCGATTATTACCGCGCCAAGGGTGTTCAACTGCCTGAACCAGCGTTTCTCGACGTGGTGGTACTGCGGTTTGGCATCGACGCCGCGCAAGATCACTATCACGTGCCCCTGCTGATTTCGCCTTATAGTTATTCGACCTATCGCGGGAGCTAGGGGCGCAGCGCCTCGGATCATCGCCATGCCCACTGAGGAGACAATGTTGCATGACCACTCTTAAGATCACCGCTGGCGGGTATCAGTTTCTTGCTGAAACCAATCCCGATGCGCCGCAAACTGTCGCGGCGTTTCTCACCCTGCTGCCCTATCGTCAGAAGCTTATTCACGTGCGTTGGAGTGGCGAGGGCTGCTGGATGCCTTTGGGTGAGTATCAACTTCTAAAAGACGAGCAGCCCATCGGCTTCGAGAATCACACCAGTCATCCTTCCGTGGGCGACATTCTTTTCTACCCCGGTCCCTATAGTGAAACAGAGATTCTCGTGGCCTACGGATCTTGCTGTTTTGCCAGCAAAATGGGGCAACTGGCGGGCAATCACTTTCTGACCGTGGTGCAAGGCAAGGAAAACTTGCGCGCGCTGGGTGTGAAGACGTTATGGGAAGGGGCTCAGGAGATTGTGTTCGAGCTGGCGTGAAGTTCACCCTCGGCAACGCGGCTTGATCTATCTGCGATGCGTGCGCTTATAAAGAGGGCGGCCGGGTCGGATCTGGCCGCCTGGAAAGGGTTGGCATGCCGGGGCGGCGGTGCGGTTGGTCAATGGCAGTTTTGAAGGTGCTTTTGACCCGCGTGGCAATGGCGCAGCCGCCGGCTATTGATTTACAGAAACACAAACCTGGCAATGAAGATCACGCACAGCGCCCACAGGCTGACCGAAATCTCCCTGTGTTTGCCGGTACCGGCCCTGAGCATCACGTAAGTGATGAATCCCAGCGCAATGCCGTCGGCGACTGAAAACGTCAGCGGCATCATGATCGCTGTGACGATGGCCGGGATGCTGTCCGTGGCGTCGTCCAACTGCTCCATGAGTCGAGACTTCTTTTCAGTGCGATTTGTTGACTGAAAGGTCAGAAACGGACGCGGCACGAATTATGCTTTTGTATACAAAAAATGAAAATAATGTTTTTAACATTGTTGTGAGAATCATGCAGATTGTGTGCATAAAAACGGGGCCGGGGTATGCGTGTTAGGACTTTGCGCACTGTGTACAATGCGCGACTACTTTTACTGTGACTTTGCAGCTATATCTGGTATTGCTTCGACCACAGCGATCACAGTCACGGCCCTGCGCCGGATTCAGTTCTCACGAGTGCCCATGAACGAACAGTTGCAACCTCTCAAGAAACAGCCGCGCACCGTCAAGGCGGGTCGCAGCGGAACCCAGGACGACATCGTCTACGCGCATATTTTCGAGGCCATTCTCGAACAGCGTCTGGCGCCCGGCACCAAGTTGAGCGAAGAGGCGCTGGGCGAAATTTTCGGGGTGAGTCGGACCATCATCCGCCGCGCACTCTCGCGATTGGCACACGAAGGAGTGGTGCTGCTCAGGCCAAATCGCGGCGCCGTGGTCGCCAGCCCGAGTGTGGATGAAGCGCGTCAGGTGTTCTTCGCCCGCCGGTTAGTCGAGAAGGCCATCACCGAGCTTGCTGTCGAGCACGCCACCGCCGAGCAACTGGCCGAGCTGCGCAAGATGGTCAGTGATGAACGCGACAGTTTTTCCAGAGGGGACCGTGGGGCCGGGATTCGTCTGTCCGGGGAGTTCCACTTGAAGTTGGCTGAAGCGGCGAAGAATGCGCCACTGATCAGCTTCCAGCGCAGCCTGGTTTCCCAGACCTCATTGATCATCGCGCAGTACGAAAGCGGCAATCGCTCGCACTGCTCCTATGACGAACACACCCAGTTGATCGACGCCATCGAGGCGCGTGATGCGCCGCTGGCCGTGAACCTGATGATGCACCACATGGATCACATCGACAGCAAGCTCAATCTCGACGAAGACAGTGCTTCGGACGACCTGCACGCGGTGTTCTCGCACCTGATGCTGCCGAAGAAAAAGCCGGGACGTAACCAGACGGTTTGAATGAGCGCGAGTCTGGCTTCTGCCCGAAGGGCGTAGGAGCCCTGCTTGCAGGCGATGGGCAGCGAAGCGGCCCCAAAAGCTCTCGACCTCGGTTCGATCAGAACACCGCTTGCTCAGGTTCTACGACCGGTTCCCGGCCGATCGCCGGCAAACGGAACGCCGCCCGGCCAGGCTCCTACGCCTTCGGCAGAAGCGGCCGCACTCCACTCAACGCTTGTGCACCAGCGCCCCCGCCGAGTAAGTCTCACTGACGGTGCGGTCATCCCCCAGCGTCATCAGCACGAACAGCCGCTCTTCAATGCTGGTCGCCTGCTTCATGCGGTACGACAGCAGCGGTGTGGCGTTGTAGTCCAGCACCACGAAATCCGCCTCGTTACCGGCCTGCAAACTGCCGATCCTGTCGTCGAGCCGCAACGCCCGGGCGCCACCCAATGTCGCCAGGTACAACGACTTGAACGGGCTGAGTTTCGCGCCCTGCAACTGCATCACTTTGTAGGCCTCATTGAGCGTTTGCAGGATAGAGAAACTCGTGCCTGCCCCCACGTCCGTGCCCAATCCCACATTGACCTTGTGCCGCTCTGCCATGGGCAGATTGAAAAGCCCACTGCCCAGAAACAAATTCGACGTAGGACAAAAGGCAATCGCTGACCCGGTTTCAGCCAGTCGCGCGCACTCTTCGTCGCACAAATGCACGCCGTGAGCGAACACCGAGCGCTCGCCCAGCAGATTGAAATGGTCGTACACGTCCAGGTAGTTCTTGCGCTCAGGGAACAGCGCCTTGACCCACTCGACCTCTTTCAGGTTTTCGCTGATGTGGGTCTGCATGTACAAGTCCGGGTATTCGCTCAGCAGCTTTGCGGCAAGGGTCAGTTGCTCGGGCGTGCTGGTCGGCGCGAAGCGCGGAGTGACGGCGTAATGCAGGCGACCCTTGCCGTGCCAGCGTTCGATCAGCGCCTTGCTGTCGACGTAGCTGGACTCGGCGGTGTCCACCAGGTAATCCGGCGCGTTGCGGTCCATCATCACCTTGCCGGCAATCATCCGCAGATTGAGCTTCTCGGCGGCGCTGAAAAAAGCCTCTACCGATTCTTTGTGCCGGCTGCCGAACACCAGCGCTGTGGTGGTGCCGTTGCGCAACAGTTCTTCCAGAAACAGGTCAGCCACTTCGGCCGAATGCGCAGGATCTTCGAACTGCTTCTCGCAGGGGAAGACATAGGTGTTGAGCCAGTCCAGAAGTTGCTCGCCGTAGGAACCGACCATGCCGGTCTGCGGCAAATGGATATGCGTGTCAATGAAACCGGCGCTGATCAGGGCGTCCTTGTAGGTGAGCACTTGCACGTCATTGCCAAGCGTACCCAGCAAATCGGCCGCATGCCCCACGGTGGAAATCTTGCCGTTTTCGACGATCATCAGGCCGTCTTCGAAGTACGCGTAAGAATCCTCCACCGCCACTTCGGCTGGGTCGCCGAGGCTGTGGACGATTGAGGCGCGGTAGGCTTTCTTGCTGGCAGAATCGGTAGTCATGTGGCTCTCGTCAAAAGTAATTCACAAACGGTAAATGACCTGTAGGAGCGAATTTATTCGCGAAGCGCCGGTGCAGGCGGCGGATCGTCATCAGCCCAAATGCCTCGCGAATAAATTCGCTCCTACAGAGCCTGCAACAGGCATCCAGTTACTGCGCCTGACTACGCCGCGACACTGGCATCAGCCTGGCAATCGGCTCGGCGCCTGCGGTCTGTTCGTCAAAAGAGGCATTGTAGGTGGCGATCACTTCAGCGGCGATGGACACGGCGATCTCGATGGGCAGTTTGCCTTTTACTTCGGACAGTCCCATCGGACAGCGCATCCGCTTAACCAATGCCGGGTCGAAACCACGATTGCGCAGCCGATGTTCGAACTTGGCGCGTTTGGTCTTCGAACCGATCAGGCCGAAGTAAGTGAAGTCGCCACGCTTGAGGATGGCAGCAGTCAGCTCCAGATCCAGCTGATGGTCGTGGGTCATGACGATGCAATAACTGCCAGCAGGCAGACGGTCGACTTCCTCGGTCACCTCGTCATTGACGATGGCCGTCACGCCTTGGGGCACGTGCTCGGGAAACTCTTGCTGGCGCGAATCTATCCAGCGCACCCGGCAGGGCAGGCTGGCCAGCAATGGCACCAGCGCACGGCCGACGTGCCCCGCGCCGAACACCGCAATCTGCGCTTGCGGCTGTCCCATGGGCTCGAACAGCAGTACGTTCACGCCGCCGCAGCACTGGCCGAGACTGGCGCCAAGGCTGAAGCGCTCAAGGCGCGTCTGCTGGCTGCCTGTGGCGAGCATCTCGCGGGCGATCTCCATGGCTTTGTATTCCAGGTGCCCGCCGCCGATGGTGTCGAAAAGCCGTTCGGCGCTGACGACCATTTTCGAGCCGGCATTGCGCGGCGTCGAACCACGCTCCTCGATGATCGTCACCAGCACACAGGCTTCGCCTTGGGTTTGCAGTTCGGCGAGGGCACTGATCCAGTTGTTCATGTGTGTCTCCTGATCGTTGTTGCGACGATCAAAGTCTGTGTTGTCTGCGCTGACCTCATCGCGGGCAAGGTGGCGCTCCACCTTGCCCGCGAAGGCTTCCTTTCCAGCGACATAAATCAAACCGGCGAAACCGTTAACTGGTGAGCAACGCCAATCGCGTCTGCAGTCGCCGACTGCAACCGCCGCATCTGCTCACAGCCCCACAACACCCGCTCCGGCGTCGCAGGCGCGTCGATTTTTGGCTGGTGCCGGTAATCACCCATACTCGCTACCGCATCCTTGATCGCGCACCACGCGGCGATCCCGAGCATGAACGGCGGTTCGCCCACCGCCTTTGAGTGGAACACCGTGTCTTCCGGGTTTTTGCGGTTTTCCACCAGCTTCACGCGCAAGTCCAGCGGCATGTCCGCCACGGCCGGGATCTTGTAGCCCGCCGGCCCGTTGGTGACCAGTTTGCCCTTGTCGTTCCACACCAGCTCTTCGGTGGTCAGCCAGCCCATGCCCTGAATGTAGCCGCCCTCGACCTGGCCGATGTCGATGGCCGGGTTCAGCGACGCGCCGACGTCGTGCAGGATGTCGGTGCGCAACATTTTGTACTCGCCCGTCAGGGTGTCGATGATCACTTCCGTGCAGGCCGCGCCAAACGCAAAGTAGTAAAACGGCCGTCCGCGTGCCTGACTGCGGTCGTAGTAGATTTTCGGGGTCTTGTAATAGCCCGTGCTCGACAGCGAGACCTGGCCCATCCACGCCTGCTGCGTCAGAGTCTCGAAACTGATCACCTGTTCGCCGACACGCACATGGCCATTGCGAAACTCGACTGCTGCTTCCTCGACTTTGTAGTGCCGCGCCGCAAACTCAACCAGCCGCGCCTTGATGATTTCCGCCGCGTTCTGCGCCGCCTTACCGTTCAAATCAGTGCCGCTGGACGCTGCGGTCGGGGAAGTATTGGGCACCTTATCGGTGTTGGTCGCGGTGATCTGCACGCGGTCGATATCCACCTGGAACACTTCGGCCACGACCTGCGCCACCTTGATGTTCAAGCCTTGGCCCATTTCGGTGCCGCCGTGGTTCAAGTGGATGCTGCCGTCGGTGTAGATGTGGATCAGCGCGCCGGCCTGATTGAGGAAGCTGGCGGTGAAGGAAATGCCGAATTTGACGGGCGTCAACGCTAGCCCTTTTTTAAGAATCGGGCTGTGCGCGTTGTAGGCAATGATCGCTTTGCGTCGCTCGGCGTACTGGCAGCTTTCTTCCAGTTCGGCGGTCATTTCTTCGAGCATGTTGTGCTCGACGGTCTGGTAATAGTGGGTGACGTTGCGCTCGGTCTTGCCGTAGTAATTGACCTTGCGCACCTCCAGCGGGTCCTTGCCCAGATGGCGGGCGATGGCGTCCATCACTTCCTCGATGGCGACCATGCCTTGAGGGCCGCCGAAGCCGCGATAAGCGGTGTTGGACGCGGTGTTGGTCTTGCAGCGATGGCCGTTGATCGTGGCGTCGCCCAGGTAATACGAGTTGTCGGCATGAAACATCGCCCGGTCGACGATGGACGCTGACAAATCCGGCGAATAACCGCAGTTGCCCGCCAGTTCCAGATTGATGCCATGGAGGCGGCCGGTGTCATCGAAACCCACGTCGTACTCGACGTAAAAGGGGTGGCGCTTGCCGGTCATCAGCATGTCTTCGACGCGCGGCAAGCGCATCTTGGTTGGCTGGCCGGTCAGGCGTGCGATCACCGCGCACAGACAGGCAGGGCTGGCGGCTTGAGTTTCCTTGCCGCCGAAACCGCCGCCCATGCGGCGCATGTCGACGACGATTTTGTTCATCGACACGTTGAGCACTTCGGCGACCAGTTTCTGCACTTCGGTCGGGTTTTGCGTCGAGCAATAGACGATCATGCCGCCGTCTTCAGTGGGCATGACCGAGGATATCTGCGTCTCCAGATAGAAGTGTTCCTGGCCGCCGATGTGCAGCGTGCCTTGAATGCGCCGTGGCGCGCTGTTGAGTGCCGCCACTGAGTCGCCACGTTGATGGGTGTGGCTGTCGAGCACAAAGTGCTTGTTGCGCAACGCCTCCACCACGTCGAGCACCGGCTCCAGATCCTCGTATTCGATGATCGCGGCCATCGCCGCCTTGCGTGCGGTTTCCAGGTCTCGCGCGGCGACGGCAATCACCGGCTGGCCGACGAACTCAACGGTGTCGATGGCGAGCAGCGGGTCGCCCGGCAGCAGCGGGCCAATGTCTTTGAGGCCAGGGATGTCTTCGTGAGTGATCGCGATGCGCACGCCGTCGAAGGCATAACACGGCGCGGTGTCGACGCTGATGATGCGCGCATGGGCGCGATCCGAGAGGCGCGCATAGACGTGCAACTGATTGGGAAACTCAAGGCGGTCGTCGATATACACCGCCTCGCCCGAGACGTGTTTGTCCGCGCTGTCGTGCTTGACGCTGCGGCCGACGCCGGTGGTTAGGTCCTGTTGAAACAGGGCGACCATTTCTTCCTGCGTCTTTTGGGGGGCATGGTTAGACATAGGCCGTTACCCGCGTCTCGATGTGGGGTGTCTGCAGCTCTATAAAGTATTTGCGCAACAGGTTCTGTGCGCTGAGCAGGCGATATTCCTTGCTCGCCCGGAAGTCTGACAGCGGTGTGAAATCTTCGGCCAATGCAGCGCAGGCGTGCTCCACGGTGGCCGAAGTCCAGGGTGCGCCGATCAGCGCTTGCTCGCACGCAGCAGCGCGTTTGGGGATCGCTGCCATGCCGCCGAATGCTGCACGTGCATCAACGATGGCGCCGTTTTCGACCTGAATGCGGAATGCCGCGCAGACCGCCGAAATATCATCGTCCAGCCGTTTCGACACCTTGTAGGCGCGAAACGCGTGCTTGGCATTGGCCTTGGGTACGATGATTTTTTCGATGAATTCACTTTCCTGGCGGGCCGTGACGCGGTAATCGATGAAGTAATCTTCCAGCGCCAGGGTGCGCGTCTGGTCGCCTTTGCGCAGGACAATTTTTGCCCCCAGCGCTATCAGCAGCGGAGGTGAGTCGCCGATGGGCGACGCATTGCCGATGTTGCCGCCCAATGTTCCCTGATTACGAATCTGCAATGACGCAAAACGGTGCAGTAATTCACCGAAATCCGGGTACTGCTCACTCAGCGCGCCGTAGCAATCGGTCAGTGCTGTAGCCGCGCCGATCTCGATGCGGTCTTCAAAATTTTCGATTTTCTTCATCGCGGCGACGTTGCCGACGTAAATCATCACTGGCAACGGGCGATGAAATTGCGTGACTTCCAGCGCCAGGTCGGTACCGCCGGCCAACAACCTTGCGTGCGGATAGGCGTCGTACAAATCGGCCAGATCGGCGACGGTCAACGGCACCAGGCAGCGCTTGTCGCCATTGTTGAGCTCGGCGGTCTGGGTGGGGGCGATGGCTTTCAGGCGGGCGATGGTCTGCGCTGTGTTGGCGTCGAATTGATCGGGCGTGCGCTGGCCGCATGCTTGTTCTGCCGCAGCCAGAATCGGTCGATACCCGGTGCAGCGACAGAGGTTGCCCGCCAGCGCTTCATGGGCCTGAGCGGTATCGGGTTGGGTGCTGTTTTTTTGCAGCGCGAACAGCGACATGACAAACCCCGGCGTGCAAAACCCGCACTGCGAACCGTGGCAATCGACCATCGCCTGCTGCACGCTGTGCAGTTGGCCCTGGTGCTTGAGGTCTTCAACGCTAATCAGCTGTTTACCGTGCAGCGAGGCCAAAAAGGTCAGGCAAGAATTGAGGCTGCGATAGTTCAGCGTGTCATGGCCTTCGCTGTCCATCGCCAGTTCGCCGACCACCACGGTGCATGCGCCGCAGTCACCGCTGGCACAGCCTTCTTTGGTGCCCGGTTTGTGCACGTGCTCGCGCAGATAATTGAGCACGGTCATGTTGGGGTCCAGAGCGTGCTCGGTCTTCAGCGTTTGGTTCAGTAAAAACTGGATCACGGGCGTGCCTCGTCGTTCTTGTAATAGAGGTGTAAGCAACAGGTGTCTTGAAAACTGTCGTGAAGATGTAATAGAGCGTGTCGATGAATTTATCAGCTCTGACTATCGGGTCAATAATTCTCTGACCTGCTGGTCAAGAAAGCATGATTTTTATTCCCTTGACGATTAGCGGCGCAGGCCGCTTGCAATCAATCTGTGGTCCGGTGCTCAAACTTTTGCTTATTTCGTGCCAGTTTCCGTGCAAGTGGCCCTGCGCCAGTGGGATGCAGTGCGATACACTTCGCCGCTTGTGTGCAGCTACGGATTTAAAGGAAAGACATGACGTTCAAGGCACCGGACAGCCTCGCGGAGCAAATCGCTCATCACCTTGCCGAGCGCATCATTCGCGGCGACCTCAAGCCTGCCGAGCGGATTCAGGAACAGAAAGTCACGGCCGCCCTCAACGTCAGCCGCGGCTCTGTGCGCGAAGCCCTGCTCATCCTCGAGCGTCGCCACCTGATCGTGATCCTGCCGCGTCGGGGCGCCCAAGTGTCGGTGCTGACCCCGCATAACGTCGAAAGCCTGTGCGCGCTCATGAGCGAGCTTTACATCCTGCTGGCGATTGCCGTGGGTGAACGCTGGAAGGAAGAAGTCGAACTGGCGCCGTTCATGCAAATTCAGCAGCGGCTGATCGCCAGTTGCGAGCGCCGGGACGTGAAGTCCTTCGTCGAGGACAGCTTCAACGTCATGCGCGCGGCCTATCCGTTTGCCAACAATCCTTATCTGGAAGAAACCATCGAGAACCTGCAGCCGTCCATGAGCCGCTTCTACTTTCTCGCGCTTGAACAGCGCAAGGCAGAAATGAGCGAGTACCTGACCCTGTTCGGCCAGCTGCTCGAAGCGGTGATCGCACGTGACCTGGTGCAGATTCGTACGGTGCTCAGGCAATACACGCAGCGCAGTTGCCAGTCGGTGCTTGCAGCCTTGGCGGCTGGCTGACCGATGCGGCTCAAATGCATCAAGCTGGCGGGGTTCAAGTCCTTCGTCGATCCGACGACCGTGAATTTCCCCAGCAACATGGCGGCCGTGGTCGGCCCCAATGGATGCGGAAAATCCAACATCATCGACGCGGTGCGCTGGGTCATGGGCGAAAGCTCGGCCAAGAACCTGCGCGGCGAATCGATGACCGACGTCATCTTCAACGGCTCCACCAGCCGTAAACCCGTGAGCCAGGCCAGCATCGAACTGGTGTTCGACAACTCCGACGGCACGCTGGTCGGCGAATATGCCGCCTACGCGGAAATCTCCATTCGCCGCAAAGTCACCCGCGACAGCCAGAACAGCTATTACCTGAACGGCACCAAATGCCGACGTCGTGACATCACTGACATCTTCCTCGGCACAGGTTTAGGCCCGCGCAGCTACTCGATCATCGAGCAGGGCATGATCTCCAAGCTGATCGAAGCCAAGCCTGAAGACCTGCGCAATTTCATCGAAGAAGCCGCCGGTATCTCCAAGTACAAGGAGCGCCGTCGCGACACCGAGAATCGCATCCGCCGCACCCACGACAACCTCGCACGGCTGACTGACCTGCGCGATGAATTGGGCCGTCAACTGGAGCGTTTGCAGCGTCAGGCTCAGGCCGCCGAGAAGTATCAGGAATACAAAGCCGAGGAGCGTCAGCTCAAGGCTCAGTTGTCGGCCCTGCGCTGGCAAGCCTTGAACGTTCAGGTCAGCCAGCGTGAAGCGGTGATCGGCAATCAGGAAGTCGGGTTTGAAGCGCTGGTTGCCGATCAACGCAGTGCCGATGCCTCTATCGAGCGTTTGCGTGACGGCCATCACGACCTGTCCGAGCGATTCAATCTGGTTCAAGGCCGCTTCTATTCCGTAGGCGGCGACATCGCCCGCGTCGAACAAAGCATTCAGCACGGCCAGCAGCGCCTGCGTCAGTTGCAGGACGACCTGCGCGAAGCCGAACGCGCCCGACTGGAAACCGAATCCCATCTTGGGCACGACCGCACCTTGCTCGCCACGCTGGGCGAAGAGCTGGAAATGCTCGAGCCGGAACAGGAAATGACCCTGGCCGCCGCCGAAGAATCCGCCGCCTCGCTTGAGGATGCAGAAACCCTGATGCACGGCTGGCAAGAGCAGTGGGACAGCTTCAACCTGCACTCCGCCGAGCCTCGGCGTCAGGCCGAAGTGCAGCAGTCACGCATTCAGCAACTGGAAACCAGCATGGAGCGCCTGGCCGAGCGTCAGCGCCGCTTGGGCGAAGAGCGCCAGTTGCTGGCCGCTGACCCGGAAGACGCTGCCATCCTTGAATTGAGCGAAGACCTTGCCGCTCGCGAGATGACATTTGAAGCGCTGACGGCTGAAGAAGAACAACTGATCGAGCGTCTCGAACAGCTGCGTCTTGAGTTGCAGCAGGCCACGCAGTCCCAGCAACAGGCCCAAGGTGACTTGCAGCGGCTCAACGGCCGGTTGGCGTCGCTGGAGGCGTTGCAGCAAGCCGCGCTCGACCCTGGCACCGGCACCGCCGAGTGGCTGCGCGACCAGCAGCTCACTGAGCGCCCGCGTCTGGCCGAAGGGTTGCAGGTTGAGGCCGGTTGGGAGCTGGCCGTCGAAACCGTGCTCGGCGCCGATTTGCACGCGGTGTTGGTCGATGACTTCTCGGGGCTGGATCTGGCCGGTTTCGAACAGGGCGATTTGCGTCTTGTGCGGCCGGCTGCCGACATCGCTCGCATCCCCGGCAGCTTGCTCGACAAGGTCGACAGCCGTGTGGATCTGACCAGTTGGCTCGGCCAGGTCAAACCGGTCGAGACCCTGGATGACGCGTTGTCGATGCGCAGCCAACTGGCGGTCGGGCACAGCTTGATCAGCCGCGACGGCTATTGGGTGGGGCGTGACTTTTTGCGGGTGCGACGGGCGAGCGAAGCCGAAAGCGGCGTGCTGGCTCGCGGTCAGGAATTGCAGCGTCTGGAGCTCGAGCGCGAGGAGCGCGAGGCGACTCTGGCGGGGCTCGAAGAGCAACTGCTGACCCAGCGCGAGCAGCAACGTACTCAGGAAGACAGCCGCGAGCAACTGCGCCGGCGCTTGCAGGACGAAGCGCGTCAGCAGAGCGAACTCAAGGCGCAGCTGTCGGCGGCCAAAGCCAAGGTCGAACAACTCACCCTGCGCCGCACCCGCCTGGACGAAGAGCTCACCGAACTTGCCGAGCAGCGCGCAGTCGAGCAGGAAAGCGTCGGTGAATCCCGCCTGCAATTGCAGGATGCGCTGGATGCAATGGCCCTCGACACCGAGCAGCGCGAGTTGCTCTTGGCCCAGCGCGACAGCCTGCGCGAGCGGCTTGACCGTGTGCGTCAGGAGGCGCGTCAGCACAAAGATCACGCCAACCAGTTGGCTGTGCGCCTGGGTTCGCTCAAGGCGCAGCACGACTCGACCCGTCAGGCGCTGGAACGGCTGGAGATGCAGTCCGAACGCCTGACCGAAAAACGCGAGCAGCTCGATCTGAATCTGGAGGAGGGCGCCGCACCTCTCGAAGAGCTGCGCCTGAAGCTCGAAGAGTTGCTGGAAAAGCGCATGGTCGTCGACGACGAGATGCGCACGGCCAAAATAGCCCTTGAAGACGCCGACCGGGAATTGCGCGACGCCGAAAAACGCCGCACTCAGGCTGAGCAACAGTCGCAATTGCTGCGTGGCCAACTGGAGCAGCAACGTCTTGAATGGCAATCGCTGACTGTCCGGCGCAAAACCCTCGAAGATCAATTACTCGAAGACGGCTATGACTTACAGGGTGTGGTAGCAACGCTGACCGAGGAGGTCAGCGAGAAGGATGCCGAAGACGAGCTGGAGCGCATCGCTGCGCGGATTCAGCGCCTGGGCGCAATCAACCTGGCAGCGATTGACGAATATCAACAGCAGTCCGAGCGCAAAAACTACCTCGATGCGCAAAACGCTGATCTGGTAGAAGCGCTGGACACTCTGGAAAACGTGATTCGCAAGATCGACAAGGAAACCCGTAACCGCTTCAAAGAGACCTTTGATCAGATAAACAGCGGAATTCAGGCACTTTTTCCAAAAGTTTTCGGTGGCGGCAGCGCTTATTTGGAACTGACAGGCGAAGATTTACTCGATACAGGGGTGACCATCATGGCGCGCCCTCCCGGCAAGAAGAACAGCACGATCCATTTGCTGTCCGGTGGGGAAAAAGCCCTGACCGCTTTGGCATTGGTTTTTGCGATTTTTAAACTCAACCCTGCGCCGTTCTGCATGCTCGACGAGGTCGATGCGCCGTTGGACGACGCGAACGTCGGACGTTATGCCCGACTGGTGAAAGAGATGTCGCAGACCGTGCAGTTCATCTACATCACCCATAACAAGATCGCCATGGAAATGGCCGATCAATTGATGGGCGTGACCATGCATGAACCTGGGTGTTCGAGGCTGGTAGCCGTTGACGTAGAGGAGGCGATGGCGCTGGTGGACGCGTAGCCGGACGAGGATTTAATGCGGGGGAAGTGGCGTTTTGGCAGCTCAGTACAGGCAAGCGTGCCGTAACTGTGCAGATCGCTCGGCATGCCAGATGTAACAGACGGTGTAAAGTTGCCGTTGGTCGTGCTAGCTTAATGACCACTTTTCTTTTTTTCGCGTGGGAAAACGCCATTCAGAACAGAGAGTTGGCACCACGTTTTAAAGGGGTTTAACGCCCTTAATTTTCAGAATTTTTAATAGAGGCACGGGATTACATGGAAATCGGTCTGCGCGAGTGGCTGATCGTCATCGGCATCATTGTCATTGCCGGTATTCTTTTTGATGGCTGGCGCCGGATGCGCGGCGGTAAAGGTAAGTTGAAATTCAGGCTCGACCGCAGCTTTTCAAATCTGCCGGACGATGAAGAGCCTTCCTCTGCAGAGGTGCTGGGCCCGGCGCGTGTGCTGGACGCTCAAAAAGAACCTCAGCTCGATGAGCATGATTTGCCGACAATGAGCGCCGCTCGCGAGCGCCCTGAACGTGAATCCAAACGCAAGAAACGCAAAGATGAGCCGCATCAGGGCGACCTCAACCTGGACATGGACGGCCCGAGCCTGTTTTCAGGTCGTGACGATGATTTCCCGGACGACAAGCCTGCGCAGCGCATCACCGAGGACAAAGATCTGCCGCCGGTGGAAGAAGTGCTGGTAATCAGCGTGATTTGTCGCGACGAAAGCGGCTTTAAAGGCCCGGCGTTGCTGCAGAACATTCTGGAAAGCGGGCTGCGGTTTGGTGAGATGGATATCTTCCATCGCCACGAAAGCATGGCTGGCAACGGCGAAGTGCTGTTTTCGATGGCCAATGCGGTCAAGCCGGGCGTGTTTGATCTGGACGACATCGACCATTTCAGCACTCGTGCCGTGAGCTTCTTTCTGGGCTTGCCAGGCCCGCGTCATCCCAAGCAGGCGTTTGATGTGATGGTGGCGGCGGCGCGCAAGCTGGCTCATGAACTCAATGGTGAATTGAAAGATGATCAGCGCAGCGTCATGACCGCGCAGACCATCGAACATTACCGCCAGCGCATCGTCGAATTCGAACGCCGTGCGCTGACTCAGCGTCGTTGATCCCCACGTTGAAGGATCTTTAGGAGCCAACTTGTTGGCGAGGTGATATGTCAGGCAAGCCTCACACCGCCATCGCCAACAAGTTGGCTCCAACAGAGGGCCTGCAGGCCCTCACATTGCATTAATACATTGAGCAGCTTCGGCTGCTCTTTTGCTTTTCGAGAGAACACCGTATGAACGCTGCCCAAACCCGAATCCTGGAACTGCGTGCAGAGCTGGATCAGCACAATTACCGCTATCACGTCCTCGACGATGCGAGTATTCCGGACGTTGAATACGACCGCCTGTTTCACGAACTCAAGGCGCTGGAGGCCGAAAACCCGCATCTGGTCACACCTGACTCCCCGACGCAAAGGGTGGGCAGCGCAGCGCTGTCGGCGTTCACTCAGGTGCGCCATGAAATGCCCATGCTCAGCCTGGGTAACGCGTTCGAAGAAACCGATATGCGCGAGTTCGACCGGCGTGTCACAGAGGGCCTCGACCTGCCGGCAGGGGACTTGCTCGAAGCAGGCGCCCATGTTGAGTACAGCTGCGAGCCCAAGCTCGATGGCCTCGCGGTCAGCCTGCTTTACCAGAACGGTGCCTTGGTCCGTGGCGCAACACGCGGCGACGGATCGACCGGCGAAGACATCAGCGTCAACGTGCGCACGGTGCGCAACATCCCCCTCAAGCTTCATGGCGAAGGCTGGCCCGAGACCCTGGAGGTACGCGGCGAAGTATTCATGTCCAAGGCGGGCTTCGAGCGCTTGAACGCAAGCCAGCAGGAGATCGGTGGCAAGACCTTCGCCAACCCGCGCAACGCCGCAGCGGGCAGCCTGCGCCAGCTGGACTCGAAGATCACCGCCAACCGGCCGCTGGAGTTTTGCTGCTATGGGCTGGGCCAGGTGTCTGCAGACATCTCGGACACCCACACCGGCAATCTTCAGCAGCTCAAGAAGTGGGGCATGCCCATCAGTCACGAATTGAAAGTGGCCGATGGCATCACGGATTGCCTCGCGTATTACCAAGACATCGGGGAGCGTCGTCTGTCGTTGCCCTATGAAATCGACGGCGTGGTGTTCAAGGTCAACAGCATCGCATCACAGCGTGAACTGGGCTTCCGCGCACGTGAACCGCGCTGGGCCATCGCGCATAAATTCCCGGCGATGGAAGAGCTGACTGAATTGCTCGACGTAGAATTTCAAGTGGGTCGTACTGGCGCTGTGACGCCGGTTGCGCGCCTCAAACCGGTCAAGGTGGCCGGGGTGACGGTTGCCAACGCGACGCTGCACAACATGGACGAGGTCGCGCGTCTGGGCCTGATGATCGGCGACATCGTTATCATTCGCCGGGCCGGTGACGTGATTCCGCAAGTGGTGCAAGTGGTGCTGGAGCGCCGGCCTGCCGACGCCCGCGCTGTGGAAATTCCTCAGATGTGCCCGGTGTGCGGCTCGCAGGTGGAACGCACGCAATTGATCAAGCGCAGCAAGGGCAAGGAGACCGTCAGCGAAGGCGCGGTCTATCGCTGCATCGGTCGGTTGGCCTGTGGCGCTCAGCTCAAGCAGGCGATTATCCATTACGTGTCGCGCAGGGCGATGGACATCGAAGGGCTGGGCGACAAGACCATCGAGCAACTGGTGGACGAGAAGCTGATTGGCTCGCCGGCTGATCTTTACAAGCTTGAGTACGAGCAGGTGATCGACCTTGAGGGCTTCGCTGAAATCTCCAGCAAGAAGCTGCTCAAGGCCATCGCTGACAGCAAGACGCCGACGCTGGCGCGATTCATCTATGCGCTGGGCATCCCCGATGTCGGAGAAGAAACCGCCAAGGTGCTGGCCCGATCTCTGGCCTCGCTGGACAGGGTCAAGGCCGCGCTGCCGCAAGTGCTGACGTATCTGCCGGACATCGGTCTTGAAGTCGCTCACGAGATTCACAGCTTTTTTGAGGACTCCCACAATCAGCAAGTGATTGGCGCGCTGCTGGATAAAGACCAATGCGCACTTGAGTTGCAGGACACGGGTGATCTGGGCGCTGAGTTTGCTGCCAGCGCGACCCTCGGCGGCATGCTCGACAAGCTGAATATCCCGAGCGTAGGGCCGGGTGCAGCGCAAAAGCTGGCGGACAAGTTCAAGACGCTGGACGGCGTGCTCGCTGCCGACTGGCTGGACATGCGTCAGGCGCTCCCCGAGAAGCAGGCGCAATCAGTCCGGGACTTTTTCGATGTGCCGGAAAACGCCAGCCGCGCGCGGGCCATCGAGCAACAGCTCAAAGACTTCGGCATGCACTGGGAAAGCGAAAAGAAGGTGGTCGAAGGGCTGCCATTGGCGGGCCAGACCTGGGTGCTGACCGGCTCGCTGGAACTCATGAGCCGTGACATCGCCAAGGAGAAACTGGAAGGGCTGGGCGCCAAGGTGTCGGGCTCGGTCTCGGCAAAAACCCATACCGTGGTCGCAGGGCCGGGTGCCGGTTCCAAACTGACCAAGGCCAACGAACTGGGCCTGAAAGTGCTGGATGAAGAGGCGTTCGTAGCGTTCCTTCAACAGCACGGCGTCGCCGTTGACTGATGTGACCAAGGGCACGGACTTACAGAATCCGCGCCCTGTGTGTCGAGGCAAATACTGACATCAGCGGGGACGCTTACCAAGGCGTCCTGCTGAGTCGACTGGCCGCAAAGTGCCCTGAAACAGGGCGTTTCGTCGTCACCGCGTTGCGTTCGTGAAATCCACGGAACCGCCACAAAACCCGATGATCTAGTGCTTGCAACCCCACAGGAGATCGTCATGTTCCAATTTTTCGAGCAGCTCAGCACAAGGATTGCAGCCCCTTTTGTGGGTGAAAAAAAACGTAATAGCAAAGTCTGGCACTGCCGCTGCGGACAGTCGATCTTCTTCCAGAACACCCAATGCCTGGCGTGTTCGGCGGCCCTCGGTTATTTGCCTGAGCAAAGTAAAGTGTCTGCGCTGGAACCCGGTGCTGACCTCGGCACATGGCGCTTGAGCGATGAGCCCGGTGCGGGCTTGTATCGGCGTTGCGCCAACCTGGATACCCCGGCCGCTTGCAACTGGCTGTTTCCGGAGCACAACGCCACAGAGTTCTGCGTCGCCTGTAGCGTCAACAAGATGATTCCCGATCTCACCGTTCCGGAAAACTCTGAGCGCTGGCTCAAGATTGAAACTGCCAAGCGCCGACTGGTCGCGCAACTGATCACCCTCGGTTTGCAGGTCATCCCCAAGACCGTCGATGAGCAACGCGGCCTGGCGTTTGAGTTTCTGGGCGTTAACCTGGAAGGCGAAGCGCCTACCACCGGCCATGCGAACGGACTCATCACACTCAATGTCGACGAAGCCGATGACGCGATACGCGAGAAAATCCGCGTTCAGATGCACGAACCGTATCGCACGCTGCTCGGACATTTCCGTCATGAAGTGGGGCATTACTACTGGGATCGTCTGATTGCGGACACCTATTGGCAGGACGGCTTCCGTAACCTGTTCGGCGACGACCGTGCCAGCTATGCTGATGCCCTCGATCATCACTACGAGAACGGCGCCCCGGCGGACTGGCCACAGCGCTATGTCAGCGCTTACGCGACCATGCACCCGTGGGAAGACTGGGCTGAAACCTGGGCCCACTACCTGCACATGATGGACGCGGTGGATACGGCATTGAGCCTGGGCATGAGCGCACGGGATATGGATCTGGACTACACGCCGTTCCCGCCGGAGACCCTTTACGACCCGCAACATCCAGGCGGCCCGGCCTTCCTGGCGTTCGTCAACGCGTGGATTGAGCTGGCCGGCATGCTCAACGAGTTGTCCCGAGCCATGGGGCAGCCGGATTTTTACCCGTTTGTGGTCCCGCCAGCGGTGGTCACCAAGCTGCACTTTATTCACCTGGTGATCCAGAGCGCTGGCGGCAAGGCGGACGAGGTGTTGCAGGTGGCTTGAAGGCAGTCACTCCGGTTGTCGTAGCGACTGGTTGGCTGTCGACTTGTTTGCGAATCCCCATGCAGGCCGATCTTTCTGGTTGGATGTGAAGACCATTCGCAGGCAAGCCTCGATTCAAACAACATCATCCGACACCGGGCTGCTTTTATCGGCCCGTCACAGCGCGAGGACCATCCTTCGCTCGTAATCGACGCGCCCGCGGCAGGCGATTCCGTCGTCTATCCAGCCCAGGCCGAGGTACAGCTTGATGGCTGCACGGTTTTCCGGGTCAACGGCCAGCATCAATTGCCGGGTTTCTGGCCAGAGCGCCCTGACGATGTCAGGCAAACCGAGCATGCAGCGCCTTCCTAGTCCTTTTCCTTGCCATTCCACGTCAATCATCAACGCATGCAGGGTGACGGCGTCCGCGTCTGCCCACGGCGGCAGAAAAAGGCCGCGCTTGAGCAGGAAAAATCCACGCGGCATGTCGTCTACCAATAGTGCGAAACCCCGGACATGCGCTTCAGGTGCCGACAGCAGCGTATGCAACGCGCCGAAAATATCGCCCGAATACATCTTCTGCGCATGCGGCAACTCAAGCAGCTCCAGCTCATCACGCTGGACCTTCCTGAGCGCCTCATAACCCACCACGTCCATCTTCATGTCTTGCGGCCTTAAACCTTTTCGCGGGGCAGCATTATGACGTGCCGTGAGGTGAACGCACGATTTGAGCGCGTGCTGAGTCATTATCTGGCCCGCGTATCGATGCCACTCCTGCGGGGCAGGGGCTACACAGCTCAGCAAACCCCCGCCACACAAGTGCTTGAGCGCTATCAAATTTTAATCCTAAACCAACGGTTGCAACTTCTTGCGAGACCGTTACAATGGCGCCGTTCGCCGCCTGGCGAGCGTCGTTATGGTGACCCCATCGGTCCCCCCGCAACGATTACCCGTGAACCTGGTCAGAGCCGGAAGGCAGCAGCCACAGCGGGAACATTGTGTGCCGGGGTGTGGCTGGTGGGGTTGCCTCCATAACGCTTCTGCTTCACCCCATCTCAGTTACTTACAGCACTCAAGCGCCGGATTCAGATCAGCGTTGGGTTTTATCGTGCCTGGTCGGTCCATCGACCTTCGCAATGAATTTAGTCTGCTCAACCTCGGTTTTCTGATGCTTTGCATCAGATTTCCCCGCAGAGACTTTGACTGTAACTATAGGCATCGGCTTAAAGCGTGCTCCCCGATGGCGTCAGGCAATCGGTCAGTGCGGCCAGTAGCGCGCTGACCTTGGGCAGCGCCTGGCGACTCTTGAGCCAGACCAGGTTCATCGGTAAACCTTCGGTCGCCAGGTGCGGCAAAACCTCCACCAGTGAGCCGTTTTCGAGTTGGCGCTTGACTGCCCACGTGGGCAGTTGCGCGATGCCGTGGCCTGCCGCTGCGGCGATGGCTTCACTTTCCCCGTCGCCAATGGCCAATCGGGCGCTCATTACCCGGCGTTCAAAGCCACCGGCCTGCGTGCCGGCGATGTACCACGGGCTGACCAGGCCGTCGCTTCTTCCGTAGACCACGCAACTGTGCATTTCAAGATCGTGGTCGGTCTGCGGTGCGCCGTGCTTGCTCAGGTAGGCAGGTGATGCGCAGAAAATCAGCCGTTCGGCGCCGAGGTAACGATGCCCCAACGCCTTTGGCCAAACGTCCGGGCCGCCAATGCGCACCACGATGTCGATGCCTTCTTCGACGGGGTCTACGAAGCGGTCCGAAAAGGAGATATGCGGCAGGAGTGCGGGGTGGTCTTCGACGAACTTGAGAATCACCGGCAGCGCATGAAGTCGGCCGAACGAGGCGGGCAGGTCGATACGCACTTTGCCGCGCGGCTCTGCGCTTTCTGCGTGCAACGACAGCTCGGCTTCTTCAAGGTCCGTCAGCACGGCGCGGCAGGTCCGGTAGAACGCTGTGCCTGCATCCGTCAGCGCTAGTCGCCGCGTGGTGCGCTCAAACAAACGCACCTGCAACCGCGACTCCAGCCGTGCAATGCCTTTGCTGACGGCTGAGCTGGTGAGGTTCAAGCGCTCCGCTGCAGCCGTAAAGCTGCCCAGATCCGCGACGCTGACAAACACGTCAATCCCTTTAAGGCGTTCAGACGAAAACATGCGTACGTCCCATTGATGAATATCATTCTTCCAATTCGGGAGAATATAGCCTCAATGTGACCTTTATTCTTTAATAAGCTTGCTCATTGATTTTCCAGTGAGTGCACATCCATGCAAAACCCTTCAGCGGCGGCTAACGGCGCCCACGTCCAGACAGGCTCCCGGTCCGGTCTGCAAATCCTGATCATGGCCGTGGCGGCATTTGTCATCGTCACCACCGAGTTTCTGATTCTCGGGTTGCTGCCTGCGCTGGCCCGTGACCTCGACATTTCCATTGCCACCGCCGGGCAGGTGGTCACGCTGTTCGCGTTTACAGTGATGATCTTCGGACCGATCCTGACGGCACGCCTGGCACACATTGATCGTAAAAAACTGTTCACCTTCATATTGCTGGTGTTCGTGGCGTCCAACGCGTTGGCTGCGGTGTCGGCCAATATCTGGGTGCTGGCGGTGGCGCGTTTTATCCCGGCGTTGATGTTGCCGGTGTTCTGGGGCACGGCCAGCGAAACGGCGGGCCAACTGGCCGGGCCGGGCAATGCCGGTAAGGCGGTTTCTCAGGTTTATCTGGGTATTTCCGCTGCGCTGGTGTTCGGCATCCCGCTGGGTACGCTGGCATCCGACACCGTGGGCTGGCGCGGAAGTTTCTGGATTATGGCGGGCCTGTCGCTGGTTATCGCCGGGCTGATTCAGTTGTACATGCCAAAGCTGCCAACATCGCCCAAGCGCGACGCGGACAACAAGCAAACCCAGATTCTGCGGCAGCCACGCTTTCTCGCGCACGTGGCGCTGTCCACATTGGCGTTCACCGCGATGTTCACCTCCTACACGTATCTGGCAGATACCCTCGAACGCCTTGCCGGCATTCCTTCAGGGCAAGTGGGTTGGTGGCTGATGGGCTTCGGCGCTGTGGGCATGATCGGCAACCAACTGGGGGGACGCATGGTCGACCGCAGTCCGTTGGGCGCCATGGTGTTGTTTTTGCTGGTGCTGGGCGCCGGGATGCTGTTCGCGGTCCCTGCGGCGTCTCACCCTATCTGGTTGGTTGTCGCGCTTGTCGCTTGGGGCATTGCCTACACGGCGCTGTTTCCGATCTGTCAGGTACGAGTCATGCAAGCGGGCGCTAAGGCGCAGGCGCTAGCGGCGTCGATGAACATCTCTGCGGCAAACGCGGGCATTGGCCTGGGCGCCATTTTCGGCGGCCTCGGCATCAAGCACTTTGGGCTTGAGTCCCTGGGGATCATCTCGACCGGCATTGCAGTGATCGCGATTGTGGTCGCGTTGCTGATGATGCGCGGCAAGGCGCAATAAGCAACGGTCCAGTCGGCATTCATTCAAGCGGGCGTTGTGCCCGCTTGAATGGCCAGTCGATCAGTCCGCCAGCGAACAGTGCGACCCAGACCAGCACCGGCTGAAACGCCAGGCGCGGTCCGTGATAGGCCCAGCCCAGTGTCAGGCCGCCCACAGGGATGCCTTCCAGGGCGTGCTTGATGTTGGCCGGGAACACGCACACAGCGTAAAGCGCGAGCATGACCCCGGCCGCCTTGCGCAAGCGCGGTGTCAGCAGCGCGAGGGCCCCCAGCAGCTCGCAGTAACCGGTGACAATAACCACCGCCGCTGGATAAGGCACCCAATCAGGAACAATGCTGACGAACCCTTCGGTGGCGTACAGGTGAAAGCACCCGGCGATGAAGTAGAAACAGGCCAGCACCACCTGCAGTGTGCGTCGCGTGCGTTCGCTTCCGGTGACGGGCCGCATGTGGGTGGTGTCGTTTCTGGTCTTGTTGTGAGGTCGGTTCATGACGGTTCGGTGGTTTCAATCCGCTCTGGCCTGCGTATTGGCGGGCGGTAGAGGCATTATTGAGCTGTTCGCAGTGGTAGCCGGGTGCCACAATAGCCGCCTGTCGTAGCCTCATGATCGGGCGGATCAAATGGATGGCCTTGTAAATCAGCGTAACCCTGAACGTTTTATAGCAGAGCAAGTGCACACCGACCGTCTGCAGCAGTTGTTTCGCCAATCGGTGTTCGCGGTGGCCGGCAGCTACACGGGCGCGCTCATGCTGTGCTGGTTGTGCTGGGACCGGCTCTCGCACGAAGAGGTGGCTGGCTGGCTATCTCTGCTTACCCTTTCGACCCTGCTGCGCGTCTTGATGTTTGTCATGTATTTTCGTGCTCCCGAGCACGAACGCACGCCGCAACGCTGGGAATTCAAATACTGGCTGACGCTGATCTTCTCGGCAGGCGTATGGGGTGGCGGGGCCTTGTTGGTGATGCCCGTCGACGACCTTCTGTCTCAATCGCTAGTGATGCTGTTTACCGTCGGAATGTCCGTGGCGGCCGTGTCCTGCTATTCGGCCTATCGGTACATGACGCTGGTGTCGATGGCGCTGGTCTTGTTGCCGTGCACCCTGTGGCTGCTGTTTCAGCCATCGTCCATGCAGACGGGCATAGCGATTTCTGTGCTGGTCTTTACATCGTTCGTGGTCAGCGCCACGCGCAAGCTTTCTGACGCACTGGAGCAAGCGTTTCGACTGACCCGCGAGATGGAGCGCGCGCACAGTATCTCCAACTACGCCGCGCAAACCGATGAACTCACTGGCCTGAAGAATCGCCGGGCATTTTTCGAGGGTGCGCAGCAGTTGTTCGGCGACTGTCTGCACGGTCAGCGACCATTGTGCGCATTGATGCTGGACATGGACCACTTCAAACAGATCAACGACACCCATGGGCATCAGGTCGGAGACCATGTCTTGCGGCAGATCGGCATCGTTATTTCAGCCACGTTTCGTGCCTGTGATGTGCACGGAAGACTGGGCGGTGAGGAGTTTGCGGTGCTGCTTCCGGATACGCACGTGGAGGTTGCGCGCGACATTGCACAGCAGGTGGTACACGCCATCGCTGCGTTGAAAAGCGAGCCGGTGCAGCGCATGACCGCCAGCATCGGTGTGGCTTCGACCGACTCCGGTAGCCACGACCTGTACCACCTGATGAACCGCGCCGATGAGGCGCTTTACCGGGCCAAGGCCCTTGGGCGCAATCAGGTGGCCGTTGCTGGCTGAAGGGATCTTGATCCTGTCTGATCCTGCGCAGGCTTGAGATAGCTGCGCTGGATCAGGATAAAAGCTGTTCTGGCTGCCTTCTTATTGATCGCGAACCGGCAACTTCCAGTTTGGCCGGATGAAGTGGCAGGTGTAGCCGTTCGGGATGCGCTCCAGGTAATCCTGATGCTCAGGCTCCGCTTCCCAGAACGCACCCGCCGCTGCGACTTCGGTGACAACCTTGCCGGGCCAGAGGCCTGAGGCGTCCACGTCGGCAACCGTGTCTTGTGCCACACGCTTTTGCTCGTCATCGAGATAGAAAATAGCCGACCGGTAACTCACGCCGAGGTCGTTGCCCTGACGGTTGGCCGTCGAGGGATCGTGGATCTGAAAGAAGAACTCCAGAATTTTCCGGTAGCTGATAACGCTCGGGTCGAACACGATCTCGATGGCTTCGGCGTGTGTGCCGTGATTACGGTAAGTGGCGTTGGGCACATCGCCGCCGCTGTAGCCGACGCGGGTAGAGATTATGCCGGGGTAGCGACGGATCAAGTCCTGCATGCCCCAGAAACAGCCGCCTGCGAGCAGGGCGGTTTGGGTGTGAGTGGTCATATTCTTATCCTTTCGATCAATGAGCCTTGGCAGCTCAATGCTGTGATTGGCGCCAGGTGGCTCGTGATTCATGGGTGAGGGCTCGTTCAGGCCCGCGTTGCTTTGTAGACACGGCTCGGGGGCTGGCCCGGGACGTCGTCAATCGATTCGATACGCTGCATGCCGATCTTTTCCAGGACGCGAATCGAGGCCATGTGCGCTGGTCTTACGACTGCAAAAACAGCGGCTGCGTTCAACTCGTCGAAGCCATAGTCCAGCGCCGAGAGGCTCAGCTCTGTGGCGTAACCCTGGCCCCAGCCGCTCACGGCAAACCGGTACCCTAAATTCAGGCGTTCCACGTCCAGATACATGCGCATCGATAGCCCGCCGAATCCGATGACCTGCTGCGGACAGTCGCGGGTGGCGATGGCCCATTGTCCAAAACCTTTTTCACGCCAGTGGCTGAGCCAGTCATCGAGCATCGAGGCCGCCTGGCTGATGTCCGTCATCGGTCCGGCCGGGTTGTACTGGTTGGTTTCAGGATCGCTGTGAATGGCAAAGACACAGGCCAGGTCATCAGCCCGTGGCGGCCTTAAAATCAAGCGTGATGTTGATCGTTGCATGGCTGGTTCAGTCCCGCTGAAACACGACAGGTGTCAGGTGCTTACTCTACCTCAATCGCCAGCGCCGTCATGTGCGCGCGTTGGGCGGTGTTGTGGGTACGGGCGAGTCGATTGGAGGCTTTGTCGCTGTCGGCGGCAGAGACTCCAGCGCGTCTTGTTGCCAGATCATCGCAGATATCAGTGAACGAACGCCGCGCAGCGTTCTTTGAATCGAGAATTGTTAGAACTGTATATCGATTTTAATTCAAGCCTGCTGGATTTTTATCCGAGTTTGGCGAGGTTAAATGCCGGTGCTTAAAGTTTGATGTAGGAGTTATCCGGTAACTTAATCAGAACTTTCCTGATGGTTGTTTTGGGCTGGATATCTGCGCCTCTCTGACCTAGGGTGCACCCTGTCAACTCAATAGCGACAGGCCCAGTGGCTGTAGGTAAACGCCATTGCGTCAGCCCTTTGCAGGTTGTTGGCTATTGACTGTTTATCAGTCTGCTAATTAAAAAGACGTTTATTGGATGGCACTTTGTGTTCAGCGATTTCTAGGCTGAATGCTGCGCGATTATTGGCTTTCAAGTGTTTCAAGAATGTTTAAAGCGTTTATTTTTTAAACACTTTTCCCGTAACTTTCCGCACCGCCCAGGATGGCCCCGTATGCTCGATTCGCTGCGCACGTTCTTCGATCACAGTCGGCACACACTCACCGTTCAGGGTCTCGATGCCGGGCTCGATGTGCTGGTGTTCGACGGCCTCGAACGGCTCAGCGAACCGTTCAACTACCGCATCGAGTTCACCTGCGGCGATCACGATATTGCTGCCAGGCAAATCCTCGGGCGCCGGGCGCATTTCAGCTTGCATGCCGTGCCGCAAAAGCTGCCCCGGATTCAGCTGGTTCAAGCGCCGGCTATCAAACCGTTACGCACGCTGCACGGGGTGATCAACGGCTTCAAACGCCTGTCCGACTCCCACGATGAAGCGCGTTATGAGGTGGTGTTGCAGCCGCGTCTGGCGTTGCTGGACCGAGGCCGGCAGTTTCGGATCTATCAGGATCAATCCGTCCCGCAGATCGTCGAGAGCATCCTGCGCAATCGCCACGAATTCGAGGGTCAGGACTTCCTGTTCAAGCTGGTCCGCGAATACCCCCGGCGCGAACAGGTCATGCAGTACGGCGAGAGCGATCTGGCGTTTATCAGCCGTTTACTGGCCCAGGTCGGCATCTGGTTTCGCATCACCAGCGATGACCGGCTGAGCATCGAAGTTGTTGAGTTTCACGACGATCAGCGTCATTACCAGTTCGATGTGGCTTTGCCGTTGCGCTCGCAATCCGGGCTCGGCAGCACCGGGCAGGATGCGGTCTGGCAGCTGCAAACCGAGCATCAGGTAGTGGAGCAAAGCGTTCATTTTCGCGCTTACGATTACCGAGATGCGCCGGCTTATCTTCAGGGCGACGTCGACCAGACCCGCGGCGCCGATGCCCTTTACGGCGAGGCCTATCACTACGCCGAACCCTACCGCGTACTGGGCGACGCCATTGATCGAGACGAAGATCTGCTCAGCGAAAGCGGCTTTTTTTATGCGCGCTTGCGGCACGAGCGGTACCTCAATCATCAGACTCGACTGACTGGCGCCAGCAGCAGCGCGACGTTGGCGCCGGGGCAGGTGCTGAACATTTCCGGCGGCGCGCCACAGGCCTTCGCGCCCGGCGCGGTCTTGGTCGAACTCAAAACACGAGCAGCCCGCGACAGCAGTTTCGAAGTCAGCTTCGAGGCAATGCCCTACAGCCTCGACGTCTGCTTCCGACCGCCACTGCTGGAAAAACCGCAGATCGCAGGTACCGTTCCCGCACGCATCACCAGCTCCAAAGCCAATGACCCCTACAGCTTCATCGACATGGAAGGGCGCTACAAAGTCAGCTTTTTGTTCGACCGCGACAGCTGGAAACCGGGCACCGAAAGCCTCTGGCTGCGCCTCGCCCGACCGTACGCCGGCGACACCCACGGCCTGCACCTGCCGCTGATTGCCGGCACTGAAGTAGCGATTGCTTTCGAGCAAGGCGACCCTGACCGGCCCTACATCGCCCACGCCCTGCACGACAGCCGACACAAAGACCACGTCACCAAAGCCAGGCGTGACTGGACCCGCAACGTGCTGCGCACACCCGCCAACAACAAGCTGCGCATGGAGGACTTGCGCGGGCAGGAGCACATCAAACTCAGCACCGAGTACGGCGGCAAAAGCCAGCTGAACCTGGGGCATCTGGTGGATGCGCAGAAGCAGAAACGCGGCGACGGGTTTGAGCTGCGCACCGATGGCTGGGGAGCGATTCGGGGTGGGAAAGGGCTTTTTATCAGTGCCGATGAGCAGGGCAAGGCGCTGGGTTCGCAACTGGACATGCAAGCCGCCATTACCCAGTTGGAAAGCGCCTTGTTTCTGGCGCGCTCACTCGCCAATGCAGCCAAGAGTGCCGGGGTGGTACCGAGCGACACCGATAGCCAAACCGCCCTGAACAAGGCGCTGAACGGACTCGCAGAATCAGGCCTGTTGCTGCATGCGCCGGCGGGCATCGGCGTTGTCAGCCCGGAAGCGGTGTGTGTGGCCTCCGGCACCGAGAGCGTCGGCATCATGGCGGCGCATAACGCTGATATCAGTGCAGGTCACGACATCACCGCCACCGCCGATAACGCGGTCAGCGTGTTGGCCGCACAAGGCGACCTGCAACTGCATGCCACCCAGGGCAGGATCGAGCTGCATGCCTCAGGCAACAGCCTGCTGGCGACGGCCAAAAACGACATCAAGATCCAGAGCGTGGAGGGCCGTGTAGAAATCAGTGCGCCGCAGGAGTTGGTGTTCAGTTGCGGCGGAGCGTTCATCCGCCTCAAAGACGGCGATATCGAAATCGGCGCGCCGGGCAACATTTACCACAAGGCAGCGGTGGTGCAGAAGCTGGGTGCAACCAGCCTCGACACACCGGTCACGCCGCTGCCTACCGGCTATGCAGCCCGTTACACGGTCAAGGACAAGGCGCAGGCGCCGATGCCGTTCGTGCGTTATCAGGTCACGACCCAGCAGGGAGACGTGTTCGAGAGCGTGACGGATGAAGACGGCAAGACCATGAGCGTTCACACCCTGCTGCCGGGGGACTTGAAAATTGACTTTCCAATGGCGGCGGGGGGCAGTAGATCAAAACCCAAGCGGCCCCATGACCCGACGGCTGAGCTGGATGAGGAGGAAGAGGAAGAAGAACTTGAAGGCATCACCCTGCGTCTGGGGCTGTTCTTCGACGGCACCGGCAACAATCTGGGCAACGCCGCGGCCACCGAACAATGCCGACGTGACGACCTGGCCTTGTTCAACCCGAACGAGATGGCGAGCATCGTCGAGCATTGCCAGAAGTATGGTTTTACCAGCTTTGAAGGCAGCGGCTTCGGAACTACGCCCGACAGCAGCTACGGCAATGCGCCGAGTAATGTGGTGCATTTACACGAGCTTTATCCGGACCATTCGACTGACCGTCTGCCATCGGGCGCCGATACCGCTTTTGTTCCGGTTTACATACTGGGCATTGGCACACGTACCGGTGGGAAGGACTCGCTTTACGGGCAGGCAACGGGGCGTGGTGAAACAGGTGTGGTGGCGCGTGTGGAGCAGATGCCCAAGCTACTGGAAGAGCAACTTCGGGACTTTAGCGTTGCTAATCCCGATGCCACCATCCGACGCATCGAGTTCGATATCTTCGGCTTCAGCAGAGGCGCCGCAGCCGCCCGACATTGCGCCAATGAGCTACTCAAGCCGGGCCTTGGAGTCTTTGCCGAGCTGCTGCAACCGGGTCGCTTTGGCCTGATACCCGGCTTCAAACCTGACGCTGATGTCAGCATCAATCTGATCGGCCTGTTTGACACCGTGGCCGCCATTGCCGCGATAGGCCACTTCGACCTTAGCGTTGCCAATGCCGACAACACAGGCGTCAATCTGTACCTGCCGCCCGGCTGCGCCAGACAGATCGTCCACCTGAGGGCCCGCGACGAATGTCGCCACAATTTTGCCCTCAACAGCCTGCAGGGCCATAACAACATCGAAATCAGCCTGCCGGGTGTGCACTCGGACATCGGCGGAGGCTATCTGCCGCGCGGCCATGAACGTGTATTCCTGACAGTGCTCAAGAACGCTAAGGTCAAGGCGGATCGCGGCGTGGGGTCATCACCCGAATGGGCCGCAGCCTGCGCTCAGGCCGACCTGCTGCGCGCCAGCGGTCTGGCAGGCGAGGGCAGGATCAAACCAACAGCGATCTTTTCTGGGGCGCCTCCTAGGGGGCCATCGGAAAGTAGCGATCAGAACTTCATGGTGTCGGTCGAGCTGGACCGACCTGTGCGGGGTGAATTGGCGTTGATCAGCTTGCGGTTGATGCGCGAATTGGGTGTTCGTCATGGCGTGCCATTCAAAAATCTGGAAGAACGGTCTGACTTGGCTCTACCCGAGGAGCTTCAGCCCATCGCCACCCACATACTTGAACATGCTTTGGCGGGCTCAACGTTAAAACTTACTGCCGATCAGGAGCGTCTGCTGCGTGGCCGCTATATCCACCAGTCCGCGAACTGGACACCTAGCGCAGGGCTGCTCATCAACAAACCTGCGAAGGAAAACGAGCGAATTGTCCATCGCAACTATCCGCAGAAGGGGTACCCGCGATGAGGCGCTGGACCCTGTTCATCACTCTATTATTCAGCCTGTGCGCCTGCGCCAGCGGGCCACAAACCTCACCGCCTCCCAAGCTGCCGTACGACAGTTGGTACGTCGGGCTGGCCGCGCCGCGTCACATGGAAGTCTGGGTGGAGAGCGTGGATGTACTGGATCAGCGGGGGGTTGGGTTTTATCACGTGTTTGGCGGAGTGGCCGGCTATACCCGGAAACCTGAGGGTTGGCATAAAGGAGGGGGGAAGATGATGCCTGTGAACAACGTCGATCTCCCTGAGCGAATCTTCGTGCGCTGGCAATCGCTGGTAGAGCCACAGACTTACAAAGTCGGCATCAAGATCCCGCAATGGGTGCGCGATGAGATGATCAAGCCAACACGATTGTTCTGCAAGGCAGACCAGAGGGATGTAACGCTGTATCCAAACAGAATAACCCTTGGATTGGCTCCTGGCGGAATCGTCAAGGTATGGGTGGGCGCCGGATGCTTGGGCTTCACCGAAGTCGGCCGTTTCCAGGCAGAAATAGAGACCCTTGGCCCCTACAAAGGCAAGAGCAAAGGCAAATACATCCACATCGAGCCCGAGAATAAAGCCTACGTAGACAAGCACGGCATTCCCTATGGCTCTTGGTAATTCACCCGTGAAGCGCCGGAGCTTGCTTGTCTGCACGCTGTTCAGCCTGTGCGCCTGCACAAGCGGGCCACAAACCTCACCGCCTCCCAAGCTGCCGTACGACAGTTGGTACGTCGGGCTGGCCGCGCCGCGTCACATGGAAGTCTGGGTGGAGAGCGTGGATGTATTGGATCAGCGGGGGTTCGGGTTCTTCAATGTATTCGGAGGGGTTGCCAGTTACACCGGTAAAACAGAGGGCTGGCATAAGGGGGGCGGTGCGATGATGCCTGTGAACAACGTCGATCTCCCTGAGCGAATCTTCGTGCGCTGGCAATCGCTGGTAGAGCCACAGACTTACAAAGTCGGCATCAAGATCCCGCAATGGGTGCGCGATGAGATGATCAAGCCAACACGATTGTTCTGCAAGGCAGACCAGAGGGATGTAACGCTGTATCCAAACAGAATAACCCTTGGATTGGCTCCTGGCGGAATCGTCAAGGTATGGGTGGGCGCCGGATGCTTGGGCTTCACAGAGGTCGGCCGTTTCCAAGCAGAAATAGAGACCCTTGGCCCCTACAAAGGCAAGAGCAAAGGCAAATACATCCACATCGAGCCCGAGAATAAAGCCTACGTAGACAAGCACGGCATTCCCTATGGCTCTTGGTAATTCACCCGTGAAGCGCCTGAGCTTGCTTGTCTGCACGCTGTTCAGCCTGTGCGCCTGCACGAGCGGGCCACAAACCTCACCGCCTCCCAAGCTGCCGTACGACAGTTGGTACGTCGGACTGGCCGCGCCGCGTCACATGGAAGTCTGGGTAGAGAGCGTGGATGTATTGGATCAGCGGGGGGTTGGATTCTTCAATGTCTTCGGAGGCGTTGCCAGTTACACCGGTAAAACAGAGGGCTGGCATAAGGGGGGCGGTGCGATGATGCCTGTGAACAACGTCGATCTCCCCGAGCGAATCTTCGTGCGCTGGCAATCGCTGGTAGAGCCACAGACTTACAAAGTCGGCATCAAGATACCGCAGTGGGTGCGCGATGAGATGATCAAACCCAAACGAATATTTTGTAAATGGGATCAGGAAATCGTGACGTTATACCGAGACACGATCACTTTGGGTCTCGCCCCGGGTGGCATCGTCAAGGTTTGGGTAGGCTCTGGTTGCCTGGAGCATAAAGAGGTCGGCCGTTTCCAGGCAGAAATAGAGACCCTTGGCCCTTACCAGACGGGTAAAGGGATCTATTACCGAGCCCCTAATCCTAAAGCCCAAGCATGGATTAACGAGCACGGCATCCCCTATGGCTCTTGGTAATTCAAGCGTAGGACCGGGCAACCAGCAACGCGTGTTATCGCAAATAATACAAAACCACTCACCCCACACTAAACCCGCCATCTACCGTCAATGCCGTTCCATGAATCATGGCGGCATCCTCGCTCAGCAAAAACGCAATCGTCGCGGCCACTTCGCCGGGTTGGGCGAAGCGTCCCAATGGCACCCGCGCCAGCATCGGGCCGGATTTGTCGGGGTCGCTCCAGGCTTTGTCTGCCATGGCTGTCAGGGTGACGATGGGGTTTACGCTGTTGACACGGATGCCGTGCGGCCCGAGTTCCAGCGCCATGACCTGGGTGATCGCATCCAGTGCGGCCTTGGATGCGCAGTAAGTAACGTGATCACGGGTGGCGACTTTCGCCGCCAGGCTGGAAACGTTCACCACGGCACCGGATGCACCCCGGCGTACCCAGTCCCGCGCCACTATTTGCGACACCAGCAACGGCGCCCGGGTGTTGATCGCCAGCGTTCGGTCGAAGGTGTCCATGCGCGTTTCGAGCACTGATTCCAGTTCGACGATGCCCGCACAATTGACCAGCAGATCAATCGGCAGTATCGACTCAACGGCAGCGCGAGTGACCTCGACGTCAGCCAGATCGACCACCAGCGGGTGAGCGCTGTAGGCAAGGTCGGCAGCGGTCCGGCCAAGTGCGATGACTTCGGCGCCAAAACGCGTCAACAACTGCGCAGTTTCGCGCCCGATGCCCTTGCCCGCGCCGGTGACCAGCACGCGTTTGCCGCTGAAATCATGCACCGCCATCGGGATTCACTCCAGGTTGGTGTGCCGGGCGCGCATGGCCTCGGCGCTGATGCCCAAACGCTCGCGCAGGCGCAGCAGCAAGAGTTCGAACATCACGTACTGCGCGCCCTCGAAAGCGCTGCCCATCGACAGCACGGCGCTGGCGCCCGGGCCCGTGTCGTTGAGCATGGTCTGCGCGGGCAGTGTCAGGAGCAGATCGGCGAAGATCGCTGCGGCGCCATCCGGCTGGGCGGTGACCACCGCAACCTGTGCGCCCGCTGCCTTGGCCGTGCAGATCAACGCCGACACCGTCGAGAAGTCCCCCGGCCCCGCGCTGGTCACGAACAGGTCGCCGGCGCCCAGCGGAGGAGTGCTCATGTCGCCCACCGAATGCGCGTCCAGGCCTGCGTGGTACAGGCGCATGGTCAGCGCACGCATCATCAAACCTTCGCGGCCTACGCCATACAGCGCAACGCGTCGTGCACCGATCAGCGCCGCGACCACAGCGTCGACCTGCGTCTCGTCGACGTTTTGAAAGGTAGCGGCGATCTCATCACAGGCCTGTCTGGCCAGTTGTGCGACAGATAAAGGCATTTCAAATCCCCCGATCAAACAGTTGCTGGGCGGTGGTTTCGTCGATCACCAGTTCATGGACAAAGTTGCGCAGCAGCACGGCGCGAATGATCTCGGCCTTGTAGGGGCCGCCTGACACCAGCACGACTTTCCTGATCCGTTTGAGGTCTTCCAGGGGCAGAGAAATCGCTCGCTGATTGAGTGGATGATTGACCTCGACGCCATCTCTGTCTAGCCAGCGCCCAAGCAAGTCGCCCACCGCCCCGGCTGCCTTGAGGCCCTGACGGTCGGCCGGGCTGACCATGCCCAGTTCGAAGATCAGTGAGCGCTCGGTCAGGTCGCCCACCGTGACCAGTGCCAGGTCAGCCTTCTTCGCTTTGTCCAGCACATCCTGTGCCGAGGCTTCGGCCAGGATCATGTCGCGGTATTGAGCCGACGGCGCATAGATCGGGGCCGCAAGGTAGTAATAGGCCCCGCCGAACAGGTTGGCAAAGCTGGAGGCAATCTCGACAGTGTTGTTCGCCGAGCCGTAATGCATGCCGCCGAGCAACGACACCACAGTCATTTTCTGCAACGCCCGGCTCTGGGTTTCCAGCACCGCCTGACGCAGGGTCCGGCCCCAGCCGACGGCGAGGGTACAGCCATCGAATAACTGCTCATGGATTGTCGGTGCGACACCCACCCCCAGCACCCGGAACATCATCTTCGGGTCATCCGGGGTCGGCACGACGGTCACGCGCGACAGGCCAAACAGCTCCTGCAGACCGTTCTCCAGCTCGATGCAGGAGGTGAGTCTGGAGTTGATGCGGATCTGCACAATCCCGGTTTCCCGACTGGTCGCCAGCGCCTTGTTAACTTTCAGCCGGGTGATGCCCAGACGATCGGCGATCTGTTGCTGGGTCATGCTGTTGACGTAGTAGTACCAGGCGATGCGGACGGTCAACTGGTGCTCGGCGTTGAGCCGTTCGGCATCGGGTTCCACGTCTGGATGTGCTTCTTGCACGGAATTTTCCTTAGCAATCATTGAGTTGCGTGACGCTACTTCACAGCGCCCATCGTCAGCCCTTGTACCAGATGCCTGGACACCATCAGCGCAAAAATAATCACCGGGAACACGATCAGTGTCCCGGTCGCCATGATCTCGCCCCAGGGCAAGTCATAACCGCTCATGAAACTGGTGGCCGTCACCGGAGCCGTGCGCGCAACGTTGCGCGTCAGTACGAGCGCGTACAGCAGCTCGTTCCAGGAAAAGATGAACGAGAAGATTGCCGACACCGCCACCCCCGGCATCGCCAACGGCAGCGCGATACGCCAGAAGATGGTGAAGCGCGAAGCACCGGACAGACGCGCCGCTTCATCGAGATCCTTCGGCACGCCGCGGAACTGATCGGTGCAAATCCACACCACGATCGGCAGGTTGAATGTCAGGTACACCAGGATCAGCACCAGTCGCGTATCGATCAACCCCATCGTGCGTGCCATCAGAAAAATCGGCAGCGCGACCACAATCGGGCTGAGCATGCGGTTGGTGATGAACCAGAACCACAAGTCTTCCTTGCCCTTGAATTCGAAGCGCGCCAACGCGTATGCCGCCGGGGTGCCGAGCCCGACTGCCAGTGCAGTGGTGGAGGCGGCCACGATCAGCGAGTTGGCAAGGCTGGACAATACGTCGCGGTTGAACAGCACCTGCACGTAGTTATCCAGGTGTGGGGTGAACAGCCAGATGGGCGGCGATGCCAATGCTTCAGCCTGGGTTTTCAGGCTGGTGGCGACCATCCAGTAAAACGGAAAAACCGCGAACAGAAAGATAGCCAGCAAGCCCACCAGGTGCCAGCCATTGATGCGCCTGCGCGGCCGGTGAATCGCGACGGACGTGGCAGCAGCGTTAACGCTCGGGGTGGCCATGTCAGATTTCCTTGTAGACGAATTTGATGTACAGGCGCGCCAGCACGATGGTCAGGATCAGCAGCAAAATGGCCTGGGCCGAAGCTACCCCCTGATCGAACACGCGAAAGCCGATGCGCTGGATATAGACACTGACGAACTCGGTGGCCGCACCCGGCCCACCACGCGTCATGGTGAATACCGTGTCGAACATTTTGAGGATGTCTGCCGTGCGCAAGATCAGGATCACCGTCACGCTGGGCAACAGAAACGGCAGTTGTACATGGCGAATGATTTGCCAGCGACTGCGTGTTTCCAGGCGCGCTGCCTCTTCGACTTCGGTGGGCACCATCGTCAGGCCGGCGAGCAGCACCAGCGCGCAGAACGGCGTCCATTGCCAGACGTCCATCAGGGCCACTGCAATGAAGGCGTTGGTGGTTTCACCCAGCCATTCAACAGGCCCGGCATTGACCATGGCCAGCAGTGCGTTGGCGACACCGAAATCACGGTTGAAAACCAACCGGCCAATCAGGCCCGCCACGGCAGGGGCTGTGGCCAGCGGAATCACCAGGCTCATGCGCGCCAGCAGCTTGAACCCGGACAGGCCGGGCTTGTGCAGCAACAACGCGATGATCAGCCCGAGCGCCAGTTGAACCGGCACCACGCCAATGAGGAACACAAACGTGCGACCCAACGATGCCCAGAAGGAGGGGTCGTTGAACACGCTGATGTAGTTATCGAATCCAACGAACGGCGTCGCATCACGGGGCCGCGCCAGGTTGTACTGACGGAACGAGTTGATCAGCGCGAACACCGTCGGAAATATACCGATCAGCGCCAATGCCACGGTGGCGGGCGCCAGAAACGCGAAGGCGACCCGGGTGTTGTTCCACAGGGTCGGGAACACCGGCTTTTTTGGGGTGGACATGGTGGTCGGGAACTCCTGAACGTGTCGGGTTCAACGGTAGGAGCGCGCTTGACCGCGATAGCATTGTGTCAGTCGATCACAATGTCGCAGACAAACCGACATCGCGGGCAAGCGCGCCCCTGCAGCGGGTGGGCTACTTCAGCAATTTAGCCTTGCCGTCGTAGTAACCCGCTTTGCCAAGGATCTCCTCGACCCGTGCACCAATAGTCTTGGCCCCCGCTTCCACAGTGGTTTTGCCCAGCATGATCGCCGTGCCGTTTTCGCCAATGACTTCGGAGATTTCAGGCCACTGCGGGAAGCGTGGACGGTAGTCGGGCACACCGCCTTCCCATGACGTCACCATCGGCTGCACGAACGGGTATTTCTTCTGCACGTCCGCATCTTTGTAAGCCGACATCCGGCCGCTCACGCCACCCGCATCCAGATACGGCCTGGCCATGGCCTCGGAAGTGACCCACTGAATGAACAACCACGCCGCTGCTTTTTTCTCGTCGGTGGCGCTGGCATTCACGCCCAGAGAGAAACCGCCCAACGCCGGTTTCAGCCCGGCTGGCCCCTTGGGTTCGGTCGACACCGCCAGGCAGTCGGTGATTTTGGATTTCTTCGGATCGGCCAGGGTGCTGTAGAACGCCGACCACTCGGTGATCATCGCCACATTGCCCTGGGCCAGCGCATTGACCGCCTCGTTATGGTCGTAATCAACAATGCCGGGCGGCATGAACTTCATCAGGTCCTGACGAAACTGCAGGCCCGTCTGCGACTCTTTGGCGTTCAGGTTGGATTTGAATCCCGCGTCCAGCAGTGATCCACCGAATGGCCAGAGGAAGCGCATGAAGCTGTCGGCTGACTGAGTTTCACCACGTCGCGATTGCAGGGCGTAGGCGTACTTGCCTTTGGCGGCGTCGGTGAGCCTGGGCGCGTAGACCTTGAGCAGCTCATCCCAGGTAGCTGGCGGCTTGTCGAAACCTGCGTCCTTGAGCATGCATTTGTTGTAGAACAGCAGCCCCGAGTAGTTATCGAACGGCAGCCCATAGACCTGCTTGTCCCAAGTGCCGAACGACTCCAGCAGAATCGGGAAAAACCCGTCCAGTTTCAGGTCCGGGTCAGCCAGCTTGGCGTTGTCGGTAAAGGTCTTGATCGGCTCCAGCCAGCCGTTGCCGGCAAACTCGCCAATCCACACCACGTCGGTGAGCACGACGTCCTGTTCCTCACCGGAGCTAAACGTCAGGACCTGGCGCTCGCGGCTGTTTTCGTAGGGGATGGTTTCGTAGCTGACCTTGATACCGGTTTTCTTTTCGAATTCCGGAAGCATTTTGATGGCGGCGGCGTAGCCCGGTCGATCAAGGAAAATCGCCTTGATCGTCGTCCCTTTGTAGGGCGCTGCGGCTTCTTCCAGGGTCCAGGCTTGTGCGCCTGTGGAGGCCAGAGCCACCGACAGCGCAAGGGCGTTCCATACCAGCTTCTTCATTGCGTGACCTCATTTTTTGTTGTTGGTGAGGAGTACGTCAATCGTCGTTCGCATTGAGTGCAGGGCCGTGCAGGTACAGGCATCAGCAACGGCTTTCAGCCCGTGACGACCCATGTCCTTGACATTTGTAATTGTTGAATTACAAATGATCGTAGAGGGAAAACGCTACCTGTCAAGGGCATACCTCACGCTGTATTTGCACTCGTCACCCACGTCCGGAACACGCCCGTGTGACCGGAACGCACAACAATAATCAAGGGGAAACGATTTTGACTGAGCTCAGATTGTCGGGCGTTGAAAAAGCCTACGGTGACATCAAGGTCCTGCACGATATTCAGCTGGATATCGAGAGTCGCGAGTTCGTGGTGTTCGTCGGGCCTTCCGGCTGCGGCAAGTCGACTCTGCTGCGATCCATTGCCGGGCTGGAAAGCATCACGCAGGGGCAGATTCGTATCGGTTCGCGCGATGTGACCTACCTTGAGCCAGCAGATCGTGGCGTGGCGATGGTGTTTCAGTCCTACGCGCTTTACCCGCACATGTCGGTTTACGACAACATCGCCTTCGGCCTGAAGATGCAAAAGCTGCCAAAGGCCGAGATCGAAGCAAAAGTGCGCAACGCAGCGCGCATCCTGCAGCTCGAACCCTTGCTCGACCGCAAGCCCAAGGCGCTGTCTGGCGGGCAACGCCAACGGGTAGCGATCGGACGTGCGATTGTTCACGAGCCAGAAGTTTTCCTGTTCGACGAGCCGCTTTCCAACCTCGACGCCTCGTTGCGCGTGCAGATGCGCATCGAGATCGCCAAGCTGCACAACGACCTTCAAGCCACGATGATTTACGTCACCCACGATCAGGTGGAAGCCATGACCCTGGCCGACAAAATCGTTGTGCTCAACAAAGGCCGGATCGAGCAGGTGGGTTCGCCGCTTGAGCTTTATCACCACCCGCAAAACCGTTTCGTGGCGGGTTTCATCGGCTCGCCGCAAATGGGCTTCCTGCCGGCTCAAGCGGTCGCGGTCAGCGCTGCCGGGGTTCAGGTCAGTTTGCCGGGAGGGGATCTGCTGTGGGTGCCGGTCAGCGCTGAGGGGGTCGCCGTTGGCACGCCGCTTACCCTGGGGCTACGTCCGGAACACCTGTCGGAACTGGGGCAGGGCGACGCACGTATTCCCGCGACAGCGCTAGTGGTTGAACATTTGGGTGGCGAAACCTTCTCCCATGCACAGACCGCCGACGGGCATGATGTCATGGTAAAAGGCGAGGGGCATTCACAGGTCAAGGCGGGGCAGACGCTGACGATTGGCGTGTCAGGTGCGCGTTGTCATCTGTTCGACGAGAAGGGCGAAGCGTTGCGGCACCTGACGCATTACAGCGCGTTGACTTACTGAGCCATTGGCGCTCGGAATCCGTTGCTCTCGTTCTGCAAAAACTCCTCCAGACGCTGCTGCAAGGGGAGGATGGCGTCTTGCAGGTTCAGAAATGCCTGAGCCGTCGTCACTTGCCAGCGCTGGCCTTCATCGCCGAACACGATCTGGCTGAACGTCCCGGACGGCACCTGCGCCACGAAGAACCAAGTGTCCAGTCCGCCCATGCCCTGACCCGGGTAAACCTTCGCCCAGACGATGCAGGCAGGATCAATCGTCAGGCCAAACTCTTCCAGCGTTTCGCGCAATGCGCATTGTTCTGGCGTTTCATCGCCTTCGCGGCCGCCCCCCGGCAGATCCCAAAGGCCGGGCCAAGGAATCGTCGGAATGTCATCGCGTTGATAGATCAGCAACCCGGCGTCACACAGCAGGGCAATCTTCGCTCCGGAGAAGGATGGGTATACGGGCATTGGACCTCACTGCGCAGCCGAAAAATTCTTCTACGCACAGAGCATCAGATCCGATGTGAAAATTTTGTAACCGAGTGATAACAATTCGCAATCACGACTGGTAGTATTTCCCACCTATCAACCAGTCGTATTGCCAGGGAGGCGCTTCATCATTCTTGTTGCTCGCGCAGGTAGCTCCCTACATGGTCGTTTCTTTCCCCAATCGTCCCACCCTGCTTGCTCTGTGTTGTTCCGTCGGCTTCCTGGCACAACCCGCTCACGCTGCCCTTGAACTTGGCGCAACCGACGTCAACGCTGACACCGTCAAAACCAACTCCAATACGCTGCCTGAAACCTTCGCGGGCGGGCAGGTTGCGCGGGGCGGACAGATGGGTGTGTTGGGCAACCAGGACAATATGAACGTGCCGTTCACCATGACCAGCTACACCTCTAAGCTGATCGAAGACCAACAGGCCGAAGACGTGGGCGATGTGCTGCTCAATGACCCGTCAGTGCGGCAGTCTTTCGGGTTCGGCAATCAGTCGCAGGTGTTTGTGATTCGTGGCTTGCCGCTGTCCGGCGATGACATTTCCTACAATGGGCTGTATGGCGTATTACCGCGCCAGATCCTTTCCACTGACGCCATCGAGCGCGTTGAGGTGTTCAAAGGGCCGAATGCGTTCATCAACGGCGTCAGCCCCACAGGCACCGGGCTGGGCGGCGGCGTTAATCTGCAACCCAAACGGGCAGGCGATGTGCCGACGCGTCGTTACACCCAGGACATCAGCACCGACGGCCGGATTGGCGAGCACCTGGACCTGGGCCAGAGGTTCGGTGAAGGCAACCGCTTTGGCGCCCGCGTCAACCTCAGCCAGCGTGAGGGAGAAACGGCGGTGAACGATCAGGATCAGCGCAGCAAGCTGTTCGTTGCAGGCCTGGACTACCGCGGTGACGATTTTCGTGTATCGACCGACTTCGGGTATCAGAAACAGCGCGTGAATCACCTGCGCAACACCGTTCAACTGGGCAGTGCGACGCGTATCCCGACCGCTCCGGACGCCGACCACAACTACGGACAAGACTGGACCTACACTGAAACCGAAGACACTTTCGGCATGATGCGCGGCGATTACGACCTGAACGAAAACTGGACGGCCTACCTCGCCGGTGGCGCCAAGCACACGCGTGAAACGGGCGTGTACGGAACGCCGGCATTGGTCGGTAACGCCGGAACAGCCAGTGTCGGTGGCTCGGAGATCCCGCATAACGAAGACAACACCAGTTTCAGCACCGGCCTCAATGGCCGATTGCAGACGGGGCTGGTCAGTCACCAGATCGCTATTGGCGCCTCGACCATCTGGACCGAGCAGGAAAACGCCTACACGTTTTACAGCTCTACCACTGGCAACACCAATATCTACAACCGTAGCAATCTGCCTAAGCCGACTGCCGTTTCCTTTACGGGCGGGGATATGGGTGATCCGGGCGTGACCGGTAAAACCCGCAATCGCAGCCTGGCGATTTCCGACACCCTGGGTTTGTTCGACGACAGCCTGTTGCTCACCTACGGCGTGCGTCGTCAGCAATTGCGCGTGGAGAACTATCTCTACGATGGCAGCACTTTCAATGGTGATGCCAACCTTGCGAACGATGGCAGCCGTGCCTCGATCTACGACGAAGCGATCACCACGCCGGTGTACGGCATCGTTTACAAGCCTGCCGAGACGGTCTCGCTGTACGCCAACCGCATTGAAGGTCTTGCGCAAGGACCCGTTGCATCGGGCACCAGTATCAGCAACCTGGGCGAGGCGTTTCCACCGGGCCGCACCAAGCAGCTGGAAGCCGGTATCAAGCTGGACATGCGCACCTTCGGCGCCAATCTTGGTGTGTTCCGCATCGAGCGGCCTACCGACGGTTATGTGGACGCCACCCAGGCGCTCTATGTTCGCGACGGCAAACAGGTCAACAAGGGGATTGAGTTAAGCGTCTTTGGCGAGCCTGTCGAAGGGCTGCGTCTGATGGCGGGTGGCACCCGGATGACCTCTGAATTGAAAGACACCTCGGGTGGCTTGGATGACGGCAATCACGCCATTGGCGTACCGACTTTTCAGCTCAATGCGAGTGTTGACTGGGACGTGCCGGGTCTGGAAGGCGCGGCGCTCAACGCACGCATGTTGCGCACCGGCGGCCAATACGCAGACCAGGCCAACAACCTGAGCCTGCCGACCTGGAACCGTTTCGATGCTGGCGCGCGTTACAAGATCAAGCTCTCGGAGAAAGACGTCACCTTGCGCGTCAATGTGGAAAACATTGCCGACAAGAACTACTGGGCCTCCGCCAACGGTGGTTACCTGACGCAGGGCGAGCCGCGTCTGGTGAAGTTCTCGGGCACTGTTGATTTCTGATTGGCTGGCAGGTGTCTGGCGGGTTCGAGGCTGTAGCTCCTGCAAATCCCTGTAGGAGCGCACGAGCAACGCGAGGCCGCGATGGGGCGCGCAGCGGCCCTGAAACCAGACAATCTGGATATCCCTCAAATACCGCGTGGACAGGGTTTGCTGTCGCTGCGCGCCAGATCGCGAACAAGTTCACTCCTGCAGCCCTTCGGCAGAATCAAAATCTCAAAGCCCCCGCAAATCCCTGTATGAACAATGAGGGCTACTCGTGCAGGCACCCGACAGCGGCGCGCCGCTCGCAAATCCGGATATTTACCATTTCATTTCGCCCTTGGCGACTTTGGCGCTCATCTCCAGCGAAGACGTATCACCCAGCTGCGGATAATGCGTAGCCATTGCTTTCACCAGTCCTGCTGAGTCTTTCGCCTTGGCCGTCTCGGCATCGAACGTCCTGATGTCGCCCGCGGTGAATTCAACAGCATCGGTCGGCTTGGTTTTGCCCGGCAGAAAATGCCCTGGCACCACCGTCACTGGCTTGAGCTTTTGAATCGTCGCCAGCGTCGACAGCCAGTCGTGATGCGACTTTGGCGTTTGCGTGTCAGCCATCCACACGTGGATGTTGTTCGACAGGACCACGCCGCCGACCACGGCTTTTATGGACGGTATCCAGACAAACGTGCGGTCTGGTTGCGGGCCATCAAGGCCGATCAACCGACTGGCACGCGGCGAACCGGCTGATGTGGTGATCATGGTCGGCTTCGCGCTGGATGAGCTGATCAAACAGGGCAAGGTCGATCCCGCCTCACGGGTCGAACTGGCAGATTCCCGCATCGGCATGGTGGTGAAGGAGGGCGCAACCAAGCCTATGATCGATCCCGATGCCGCGCTGAAAAATGTCCTGCTCAAGGCCAGGTCCGTGGCTTATTCCGACCGCGCCAGCGGCGTGTACATCGAGAAAGAGCTGTTCAAGAAGCTGGGGATCCAGGAGCAGCTTGCACCCAAAGGCAGAGTGATCGAGCGCATTCCCGTCGCGTCCGTGGTCGCAAAAGGCGATTACGAAGTAGGCTGCCAGCAAGTGGCCGAGCTGTTGCCAATACCGGGGCGACGTTCGTGGGCAAGATTGCGGAAGACGTACAGTCGGTCACACGCTATGCAGCCGGCATCCCGAAAAACGCGCCTCACCCGGCGCAGGCCAAGGCGTTGCTGGACTACCTGTCTTCGCCCAAGGCGCAGCCAGTCGTGACCTCCACGGGGCTTGACTCAGTCAGCCGCTAACCGGGCCGGCTTTTCCCTGACCAGTCGTTCCAGTTCGAGCGCCGCGGGTGTCAAAGTACGCCCGCGGCGTTTGATCAGCCCTACATTGCGCATCACTTCAGGTTCCACCAGCGGCACGCTCACCAGAATCGGGTGACTTGTCACCGGCATGGCAATCGACGGCACCGCCGTCACACCCAATCCAGCCTCGGCCATGCCAATCATTGTGGTCACGTGGCGCGTCTCGCAGATGGCGGGCTTTTGGGGATGCAAACGCATCAGCGCCTGATCCAGCACCAACCGATTGACTGAGGTTTTATCCAGAGTGATGGAGTCGTGCTCGTACATCTCTTTCCAACTGACGCAATCGCGGCCGGCCAACGGAGGGTCGCGTCGACATCCCACCACATAGCGCTCCTGCAGGAGCAGCTCAAACTCGACTTCCGGCGCCAGGTTGCCGCTGAAGCTCAGCCCGAAATCTGCCTCGCCCAACGTCACCGAGCCATTGACTTCGTTGGCACTGACGTCCAGCACTTTGACTTTTATTTTCGGATAAAGCTGGTGGAATTGACGAATTGCCTGCGGCATGAAGTAGTACGCAGCCGACGGCACGCAGGCGATAGTCACGCTGCCCATGCGCGTGGTGCGTTCAAACAGTTTTACGTTGAGGGCTGACTCAAGCTTTTCGATGCGCCGACTGAGCGCCGGCTTTGATTCGCACGGATTCGCACTGATTCGACGGCCTTGCGAAAGCTGCCGTTCTCAACGACGGCGCGAAATGCCTGGAGGTCATTGAGGTCGACGTTGATGCTCATCGGGGAGGTCAATTGATAAGGGACGGGCATCAATATCATGCCCGCTCCCGATTATCATCTGTGTCAACGCGCTGAAACGTTAAGCCCGGGCCACTGCTTACAGGCTGAAGCGGCTGACTTCCTGTTTGAGCCCCAGTGCCAACTGACTCAGCCCGGACGTGGTGCGGCGAAGATCCTGAACCGCCATGTTGTTCTGCTCAGCCATTTGCGCCGAGCGTTCGACATTGCGTGCGACGTCCTGACTGGCAACCGTTTGCTCGCGCAGCGCGAGAGAAATCTGCTCGACCACCATCAGCACCTGACCAGAGCTTTCGCGAATATCAGTGATGGCCGAGCCAGCAGAACTGGCCATGTCCACGCCCTGATTAACCTCGATCACGCCGCCGCGCATGCTTTCCACCGTTTCACGCACACCGGCCTGGATCTTGTCGATCATCCCGGCGATTTCCTTGGTGGATTTGCCGGTATTTTGCGCAAGCAACCGCACCTCATCCGCCACCACGGCAAAGCCTCGACCTTGCTCACCTGCACGCGCCGCTTCGATAGCAGCATTGAGCGCCAGCAGGTTGGTTTGATCGGCAATGCCCTGAATAACGCTGATGATGGTGGATATCTGTTCGGAGTGCTGACCCAACTCAGACACCTTGGTCGAGGCATGCTGCACGGTCCGTGCGATACCGTTCATGCTGTTCAGGGTGTTCTGGATCACCTCTGAGCCGTCGCGTGACTGTTGGCCCGAACGATTGGCGAGCTGACCCGCTTCACCTGCGCTCTCAGCGACGTGATTGATGCTGACGGTGAGTTCTTCAACCGTTGCGGCCATCGATGAGACCGAGTTGGATTGCTCGCTGACCGCATCGGAAAGCTGCTCGGAGGCGCCAGTAATCTTTTGCACGGCCTCAAGCAGATGATTCGATGCCTGGCTGATTTGCTGAATCATTTCGCGCAGACGCGTTTGCATCCGGTCCAGGGCCTTGGGCAGCTCGTCACTGCTGCTGGTATCGATGACGGTGTTCAATCGACCCTCTGCAACGGCGGTGGCTGCATCAATCGCCATTTGCAAACGTGAACGCGTTGTGCGGCCGAGGGCGAATGCCAGCACCATCGACAGCAGCGCTGCAATCACACCGCCGGCAATCAGGATCGTCACGGCGCGATCCTTGGCGTCATTCATCTCCTTGGAGCGTTGAGCCAGCAGCACATCTTCAGCCTGTGACATCTCGGCGATGGTTGCGCGCATGCTGTCCATCTTGGCTTTGTCGTTACCGCTGCTGATACGAGTAAACAGCGCGTCTTGCGGCGCGTTGTCTTTGGTCAACTGCCTGCGCTGATCGATGATCGAGTGCACATCATCGTCCAGCCAGCGCTTCTGCATCTGGGCGAGCGAGGCCAGTCGGGTTTGTTGCTGCGGATTGTCAGCAGTGAGTTTCTGAAGCGTCGCAAGGGTCTCGGTGAACTTGCGTTCCCCCGCGATTTGCGGCTCCAGGAAGTTGTCCTTGGAAGTGATGACGAACCCGCGCATGCCGGCAACTGATGTTAATCAGTTGCTCAAGCGCGATCTGGGCCTGAGCCAATACACGGTAGGTGTGAACATTGTTGTTGGTCGCGTCTTCGACCTGGACGAAACCGCGATATGCGCTGACAACGAGGACGCACAATATGACGATGATGGCGCCGAAGCTGAGGTAGAGTTTCTGCGAAATACTGAGTTTGCTGATCATGGTTATGGACTCGAAATTAGAGCATCCTTGGCTCGGTCATTTTTTTATCAGCGAGACACAGTAAGTAGATGCCACAGTGATATCGACTCTATCGGCAGCGTGAATTGCAGCTTGAGGTTTTAGAACAAAATTGCGGGCAGGGAGAATGGCAGCGTTCGCAGGACGCGGCGGCTGCCATTGGAGGGGACTACGGTGGTGAAGAAATCGCGGTATTGCTGCCGAACACCGATGCTGACGGGGCGCGTGTCGTTGTCACTCAGATTCTGGATGACATTCGGGTGCTGAACATCATTCATGACGCCAGTCCGTTCAATCGCGTGACGCTGAGTGCCGGTGTGTTTGTGGACAGCTCGCCAGCCGACGACCTGCTCCCTGCGTTGATGATCAAAACGGCAGACGCAGCCCTGTATCAGGCCAAACGCAGCGGCAAGGACAGATGGGAGCTGGTTGAGAAGTCCTGACCCGGGCCGTGAGCGTTCCGGTGGGCAGGGCTGGGCATGTTAGTGGCGACGGTGAAAGCCGTGGGGGCTTTCACCGTCTGACGCGGGGTCTTTCAGGTTGAAGCTTACCGGTTGCGCGTCACTCGCCAGACCGTGTTGGCCAAGTCGTCGGCAATAATCAGCGCACCTCGCGGATCGACGGTGACACCGACCGGACGTCCGCGCGTCTTGCCGTCCGCGCCCCGGAAGCCGGTTGCGAAGTCAACCGGTTCACCGGCCGGACGACCGTCATTGAACGGCACGAAGATCACCTTGTAGCCAACCGGGTTGTCGCGGTTCCAGCTGCCGTGCTCACCGACGAATACGCCCTTGGCAAACTTCTCGCCCATGACCGGCAGCGAGAAGCTAACGCCGAGCGCCGCCACGTGCGAGCCCAGGCTGTAATCGGGCTTGATTGCGGCAGCGACTTTGGCCGGGTTCTGCGGCTGGGCGCGTGTGTCGACGTTCTGGCCCCAGTAGCTGTAGGGCCAGCCGTAGAAGCCGCCGTCACGGACCGATGTCAGGTAATCGGGCACCAGATCGGGACCCAGTTCATCACGCTCGTTGACCACGGTCCACAGCTTCCCGGACTCCGGCTCAATGGCCAACGCCGTGGGGTTACGCAGGCCTGTCGCGTAGGGCTTGTGGGCGCCGGTCACAGCGTCGATCTGCCAGACCATTGCGCGGTCGATCTCGACTTCCATGCCACGTTCGGTGACGTTGCTGTTTGAGCCAATGCCCACGTAAAGGTAGCGACCATCAGGGCTGACCGTTAGCGATTTGGTCCAGTGGTGATTGATTTCGGCCGGCAGGTCGGTGACTTTGACCGGCGCCGCGCTGGCTTTGGTCTGGCCCTCTTCATAATCGAAACGGACCAGTGCGTCCTGGTTCGCCACGTACAACTTGCCGTTGGCAAAGGCCAGGCCGTATGGCGCGTTGAGGTTCTCGGCGAACACTGTTTTCATTTCGTAAGTACCGTCGCCGTCAGCGTCACGCAGCAACGTCAGGCGATTGCCGCCTTTGACCTGGGTGTTGCCCTGAGCCTTGATATAGCTGGCGATCACGTCCTTGGGTTTGAGCTTCGCCGCACTGCCGCCACGGCCTTCTGCCACAAGAATGTCGCCATTGGGCAGCACCAGCGTCTGGCGGGGGATCTTCAGGTCGGTGGCGATCGCGGTGATGCTGTAGCCCTGTGGCACGGTAGGTTTCTGGTCGCCCCAGGCTAGCGGCTCGGCGATCTTCATGCTCGGCAACAGGCCGCCTTGTGGCGTGGGCATTTTAGGGTCCGGGCCGCGCGCTTGCGTGCTGTCAGGTTCGCCGCCGCATGCGCTCAGCAATACGGCCACGCTCAATAAGGTCAGTGCGTGTACGTTTTTCATTGGGCTTCTCCCGAACGCAGGTTGGTCAGGCCTGTCCACGCCGTGATGCAGATCAGCACGGTGACGATGGCTGACAGAATCAGGCCGGAAGGCATGGACGCAAACGCATCCTTGGCATGGACGAAGGCGTTGACCAGCCCCAGTACCCACGTCACCAGCATCAGCAGGAAGTACATCACCGGGCGACCGGATTTGCGGTCGGCACGGATCAGGTTGATCAGTGCAAACAACAGCCCCAGACCACAGAACACCAGCCCGCTGGCGGTAAGCCACGAGGCGAAGTTGCTCCACTGAATCTGGTAGGTGTTGTAGTAGGTGATGTCACTCAGCAGGGCGCCAAGAAACAGAGGGACGGTGCCGGCAAGCATGATCGCGTGAAGCGGGCTTGGCGTGTGTCGATAAGTGGCGGGGGCTGTAACAGTCACGGCGGCTCCTTATGGTTGAGCGATCCTGACCTCAGGTTCAGTGCGGATGCGCTGGCCTGTCAAGGTCGCGCTCACTGCGCATAAGGAATGAGCCCGCAGGGTGCGTGTTAGTTCATCGTGTTTCGTGTCGAAATGTTTTGATAACCAATTGTTCCGGCAAATACCGGTAAACCTGGCTATGCACATCTGTAGGCGCGAATTCATTTGCGTTGCGGTGGATCGGTTCAACCCGTGGCGCGCTTCGCGGCCCATCGCGACCTCGCTCAGGCTCGTCAACGCCTACAGGATTTGTGGCGTCTGTAGGCGCGAATTCATTCGCGTGGCGGCGGTTCTGGTTCGCCCCGGACGACGCCTCGCCAACAAATGGGCTCCTACAGAATCGGTGCAGGGGCGATTGAACGGCACGGGGCCGCGATAGGCTGCGCAACAGCCCTGAAATTAGGCGTCCTGGCAAAACCTGAGGCGGTTGCCGAAAGGGTCGAGCACTTCCAGCACTTTGCCCCATGCCTGTTCGACGATATCCGGGCGCCCGTAACCGTAGCGCTTGGCAATTAGCTCGTCCCGAAGCGCTTCGATGTTCTGCATCGGGATGAACACCGTCGAGCCGGGGCAGGCGTCGCCATGATGTTCGGACAGATGAAGTTGCAAACCGCCGCGGATGATCCCCAGATAAAGCGGCATTCCCGCTTCGAAACGGTGCTCGAATTCGATCCCGAAACCGAGAAAGTCCAGGTAAAACTCGCGGGCCTTGGCTTCGTCGAACATCCGCAGTATCGGGATCGGCTTACCAAAAGTGATGGATGAAGGGTGATCGATTGGGGTCACGTACAGGCTCCTTTGATGAAGAATGCGCACACCGTGCCTCATGGCGCGAGGGGTGGCTCGCGCTGAGGATACCCAATCGATCATGACCGCCGTCAATCAAAGTTTGAAACGGCCCACTAAATCATTGAACGACACCGCCAATCGTGAGAGGTCCTGAGCGGAGGCGGTGGTCTGGTGAGCGCCCGCAGCGGATTGGGTGGACAAGTCCTGAATGTTCAGCAGGTTACGATCCACTTCACGCGCTACGTTGGCTTGCTCTTCGCACGCGCTGGCGATCACCAGGTTGCGGTCGTTGATCTGGCCAATCCCGTTCGCGATATGTTCGAGCGCATCACCGGTAGCCTGAGCAAGGGTCTGGGTGTTGGTCACCAGCGATTGGCTTTTGCCCATCGCGACCACGGCCTGATCCGCGCGCGATTGCACGGCGCCGATCATGCCTTCTATCTCGCCCGTCGAAGATTGGGTTCTGGCGGCCAGCGCCCTGACTTCATCGGCTACAACCGCAAAGCCGCGGCCTTGCTCGCCGGCACGTGCCGCTTCGATGGCAGCGTTCAAGGCCAGAAGGTTGGTCTGTTCTGCGATGCCGCGTATCACGTCCAGCACCTTGCCAATATCCCGCACCTGCACGGCCAAGTCCTCGACGATGCTGGTCGAGGAGGTGATTTCGACAGTAGCGTTGTTGACCGCAGCGACGGCATCGCGCGCCTGGCCCAGACCATTGCTGGCTTGTGTACTGGCGGTTTTCGACGCTTCGGACGTGGAGATCGCGTTACGCGCCACTTCTTCCACAGCAGAGGTCATTTGGTTGACCGCTGTCGCGGCTTGCTGGATTTCATCGTTTTGACGCAGCAGCCCACGGCTGCCGTCCTCGGTGACGCTGTTGAGTTCTTCGGCGGCAGACGCCAGTTGATGAGAAGCATCGGCGATCTGACGTATCGTGCTTTTCAGGCTTTCCTGCATGTTGGCCAATGCACTGACCAACTGCCCGGTTTCATCTTTCGACTCACTGGTAATGGTATGGGTCAGGTCACCGTTGGCGATCCGCTCAGCACTCAACACCGCGGTCGCAATCGGACGGCTGATCAACTTGCTGATGAACAGGCCCAGCGCCAGCGCAGCGATAAAGGCCACGCCAATACCGATGTACAACGTGGTAGTTGCCGAGCGCTGCAACTGGTCAGCGTCGCGCGCACCCTCCCCAATCTGGCGGTTATTGGAGTCCACCATCAGCGTCAGTTCGTCCATGACGGTGGCGTAACCACGTTGCAGGTCGCCTGCCATGATCGACCGGGCCGATTCAATGTCCCCGGTCTGCAGGGCGGCAACTACCCGCTGCACCTGCGTCTGATACGCCGGCCAGTCACGCTCCATCTTGTCGCCGGCGGCGCGTTCGTCATCGGCCAGCGGTGTCTTGCGATAAGTCGTGAATGCCTTTTCGCTGTCCGCGCGGTTGGCCGTCATCCTGTTGAGGATTTCATCTTTCGTACTCTGCGGCGCTGCGGCAGCTGTCGCTAAGATCAGGCTGTAAAGATCGCGTTGTTGCTCGACCGCCTTGGTTCTGGATTCCCCTATTCTTGCCACGGATACCAGGTTGTTCGAGAACACCAGATTGAGATTCTCAGACAACTGGCTGACGCCCCGGCTGCCTAAAACACCGACCACCAGCGTGATGATTGCGCACAGCCCGAATGCTGCGATCAACTTGCTGGATAATTTTGCGTCACGGAGCCAATTCATAGCGTTGTCCTGAAAGTGTCTAAAGTCGGTGCAAGCGACGCCCGGCAGTGCAAATGGGCCGTGAGGTGCGCTTGTTTTTGTCTATCGACACTGGCAGGAAGATCTGAATAGTGGCTCTAAAAAATATGAAGGACGGTTTTCACCCACACGGAGTTTGCCCCGATCCCGGACGTTGATTGAGGCAACCGACCTTGAATGCGGGGTAAAACTGCGTGCATGAGGAGGATGCTGGCGGAGTGCTGACTCCCCCCGGTTTTAAAAAAACCGGTGGCGCGTCATATACACATTCAGGCCTCGACAGAAGAAACAGGGGTCTCCTGACCGGCTTCTTCGGCCATTTTCAAGCGGTCAGCTTTGCTGATGTATCTGTCTTTATTAACGGGTGCCAGTTTTGAACTGGCTTTCTTGGCGTTGGCTTTGAGTATCTGATTCAGTTTTTTACGACGATTCATAGAGGGCTTCTCAGCGTGTCGGTGCGTGCGGGGGATCTGGCTGAAAGTCTAAACCAGATCCCCTGAAAGCGTTCTGTGTTAATGGCTGACGGGTGATTCGCGAGCAGGCACCTGAGTCACCCACCCGCAAAAGTCAGTCATATTTTTTCAGTGGGCTCAGTCTTCAGGACGGGGTTCTCCTGACCGTCGCTGACCCAGACCATGCTTTGAGGTGAAGATAACGCAATGCCCAGGTCACGCAGGCGGCCCAGCACCGTGAACAACAAATCACTGCGGGCGCCTCCCACCGAGCGCGGGCTGTTGACATAACCGCTCACGGCGATGATTACACCGGTGGTGGTCAGGTCCTTGAACGTTACCGAGGCGGCCGGGTTATCCAGTATTGCCTCGTGCTCGGTGAAGGCTTGCAGCAGCAGGTCGCGGATTTGCAGGACGTCCGTTTCCAGCGGCAAGGTGAGGGTGATTCCGACCACGCCCAAAGCATTGCCCATGGTGACGTTGCGAACGTTCTGCGTGATGAACTGTGAGTTGGGCACGATGACTGTTGAACGATCGGACATCTGGATTTCCGTGGCGCGTACGTTGATCCGGCGAATATCGCCCTCGACCCCCGCCAGGCTCACCCAGTCGCCCACTTTGACCGGACGCTCGGTGAGCAGGATCAAGCCCGAGATGAAGTTCTGCACAATGGCTTGCAGGCCGAAACCGATCCCCACCGACAGCGCACTCACCACCCAGGTCAGGTTGGTCAGGCTGATACGCAGGGTGGACATCACTGCGACGACCACCAGCACAAAGCCGATGTAGCCCACTAGCGTCACCAGCGAGGCACGCATGCCGGCGTCCATGTTGGTTTCCGGCAGCAACCGTTCGCCCAGCCAGTCTTTCAGAATCCGGACCGCCAGCACTCCGACGACGAGCAGGCCGAGGGCAAGAAGAATATCGCTCGGTACGAGGTCCAGATTACCCAGCGGCTTGGTGCCGAGGCCGATCAGCGTGAAGCTGTCCAGCAGCTCGCCTGGACTTGAGCCGGACGGTACAAACGCCAGCAGTACTGCGACGACAAACAGCAACGTGCGCCCGACACCAGCCAGCAGGGTGCTGGCCTGAGCCTGATGCCGGGGCGACAGGCCGAGTGCCGTTCCCAGCGCCATGCCGCCCGGTTGCTTGGGCGACAGCAGGGTTTCGCAGATGTCGGTGAAGCAGGCAATCAACAGGTAGGCCGTCGCCGCGACAACGCTGATCCAGAGCAGCTTTACTGCCAGGAAGTAGGCCAGCGTCAGGTAACCGCTCAGCAACGCCAGCAGGCTCAGACCGACCCAGACCGCAACGGCAAAGGGGATCAGCCCGGCGAAACCCTCCGGGCGTTCCAGCTCGAACCGGCGACGGGTTCGGCGATAGCGCAACAAGGCAGAGAAAAACACCAGCGACACCGCCAGCGCCGTCAGGCCATTGACCGCAACCGTCAATGCCAGACTGCTGGCGATGACGCTGTTGATGCGTTCCTGGGTGCCGATGATCATCAGCGCCAGCGCCAGCACCACCGGGAATCGACCCAGGGCTGTGGCGATCTGGTCGGGAATCTGCGGCAGGCGCCAGGACGGATGAGGCAGCATCAAAAGCGCACGGCCGAGGCCGACGATGAAAGCGCAGAAAATCACCAGCGTCTGCAGCTGGTTGAGCAAGTTATCGACATCGGCGCTGAGCACCGCATTGCTCACCACGCCCCAGCGCAACAGGGCTGTGGCGGCGCCGATGGTCAGAATCGTCGCCATGCCGACTGCCAGTGCCAGCGCACTGCGCCGAAGGCGACCTTCTGGCAACCAGCGGATCATCAGCCAGATCAACAGGCGTTCAAGCAAGCGTCGCGCGACGATCCATATCAGCAGCGCGCCCAACACAACGGTGACGAAAAACAGACGGTTGCCCGGTGCCAGCGTGCTGTCGAGCACGCTTTTGACATCGACGAGCAAGCCATTCAAGCGCCCCAGGTCATCGTCGGTTGGACGAATCAGGCTGGACCAGAATGCCGAGGTGAGCGGGCTGGCTGTCCGGCTGCTGATTTGGGAGTCGAAGAGGCTGCGGCGCAGGCTGAAGATTTGCGTCGCCAGGTCACGGGCCGACTGGCTCAGTGTGTTGGCCTGACGCTCGTCATTGACCAGTGCGTTTTTCTGGGAGGTCAGCGCCTTGCGCTGGGTGGTCAGCGTCTGCGCCTCCTCCGGCTGCACGGGCCCGAGAATATTGAGCTGGTCGTTCAGGTGTTCGATGTCGGCAGCTTGCCGGCCCACGAGGTCGTCGGCCTGCTTCTGCACCTGCAAAGCCGCCTGGCGCAAGCTCGACAGCAAATCATCGTTGGCATTACCGGTGACTTTTTGCCTGATCTGGTCGAGCTGCTCATTGAGATCCTCAAGGCTCGGCCCTTCAACCACCTGCTGCTCGGTGCTGGCGCTGCCGGGCTGCACAGGGGCGGTTGACTGCGCCAGCGCTGGCAACGTTGCGCACAGCAGCAAGAGGGCGAGTAGCCCCGTACAAAGTCGGTTCAGCGTAGGGTGTTGCATTTTCTTTCCTTCTTGCGTGGCTTCAGGCGGTTGACGAGATCTGTGCGTCCAGCCCCTTTGACTCGAAAAACAGGCTGCGTTCCGGGGCGCAGTCGGTAACGGGCACTTTATACCGCGATGGATCTATGGCGTCACAGCGACATGCTCGCAGGCTTGCTCGCATTCATGTGCGTTTGGACAGCGATTTTGATGCAGTCAAAGCCAGGAACGCGAAGTCCAAGACGTTGCTCAGGCGCATGCCGTTCATTTTACGGATTTACGGAGAACTGAATAATGACAACTCATACCCACGATACCCCCGTCTGGTTTATCACTGGCTGTTCAACCGGCCTGGGTCGCGCGCTGGCCGAATTGATCGTTGACCGCGGTTGGCGTCTGGTCGCAACGGCCAGAGACAAGTCCCGCGTCGCGGACCTGGCGCTCAATGCCGAACACCGTGTGCTGGCGCTTGATCTGGACGTGGCCAAATCCGAGCAGATTGAGGCGGCGGTTGCCGCCGCCAAAGCAAAGTTCGGCCGGGTTGACGTGCTGGTCAACAACGCTGGCTATGGCTATCAGAGCACCGTGGAGGAGGGCGTCGAGTCTGAAATTCGTGCGCAGTTCGATGCCAATGTGTTTGGCCTGTTCGCAATGACTCGCGCGGTGCTGCCGCTGATGCGCGCCCAACGAAGTGGCCACGTCATCAACATCACGTCGGTGGCAGGACTGATCGGCTTCCCTGGATCAGGCTATTACGCGGCGACAAAACACGCGGTGGAAGGCTTGTCCGATGCGCTGAGGGTCGAAGTAGAGCCGCTGGGGATTGCCGTGACGTGCATCGAGCCGGGACCGTTCCGCACCGATTGGGCAGGACGTTCGCTGCGCCAGACCCGCACCGAGATCGCCGACTATCAAGACACCGCCGGCTCACGACTGGAGTCGACCAAGAAGTCGAGTGGCACTCAGGCGGGAGACCCGGTGCGCGCCGGCGAGGCCATGATCGCCGTCACTCAGATGGCCAAGCCGCCCCGTCACCTGGTACTGGGCAAATGGGGATACGACGCCGTGGTGGCTGATCGCCGTGAGCGTTTGCAGCAGATTGAATCCCTGCAAGACATCAGCGTGGGCTCGGATTTCCCAAGTTGAGACTTGCCTGACGCTGACGCCTGATCCGTCAGGCGTCAGACGCCTTCAGCCGATCCGTTATCCATGCCCGACTGTATGCCAGCACGTCTGCTGCAACGGTGGTCTGGAAGTGGATAAAACCGTGGGGCGAGGAGGGCAGAAGGTGCATCTCGACAGGGGCTGATTCGGCCCAGCGATCTGCCATCTCCAGCGTGTCGTCCAACAGCGGATCGAGCTCGCCGACGAACATCAGTGCCGGGGGGAAATCCGTGAAGTCGCCGTACAACGGTGACAGCGGCGGCTGCCGGCGCTGCTCGTCATTAAGTTCCGGGGTGAGTCTGCGCAGTGCGTCGATCATACCGGGACCGTCCAGCACCAGGGTTTCGCGGGGTGCTGCTCGTACGCTGGCCGTTCCCGCCAGGTCGTAAACGCCGTAATAAAGCAATGCACCGCTCACCCGCCGCAGCAGTTCAGGGTAGCTTTTCAGCGCCAGCAACGTGGCCGCCGCCAAATGCCCGCCCGCCGATTCGCCGACGACTACCACCGGTAGGTCAGCGAATTCTCCCGTTACATCGCTCAGCAACCAGCGCGCTGCCGACAGGCAGTCCTCCATCAATCCTTCAATGGGCGTGGACACGGCCAGCCGGTAATCGACCGAAACCACCGTGACTTCACACGCATTGACCATCGCGATGTTGAGGTCGTCGTTCATCTGCGCGTTGCCAATGACCCACCCACCGCCATGGATATCGAGCACCACACCTTGGGCTTTGCCTTTAGGCCGGATGATCCGCACGGGCACAGGAACGTCATTGGCGCCGATGGTCTTGGTCTCGGCCGTGAGCCCGTGCTTTAGCAACTTACGGCCGCCACCGAGTTGGCCGGCCCGCAGCAGCGACTGGATGAGGAAGGGCGCGACACGGTTACGGATTTTAAAGCGCGGCAGCCACGCGAGCTTTTTGTTGAAGGCACGCACCTGCAACAAAGCCGACTCGCTGACGGGCCAAGGCGTTCGAGCGCCCGGTTCGGCACCACTCATGAGCGGTTATTGCGCAGGATGGAAAAATTCAACGCGCCAGCCACACACAGCCAGACCACGTACGGGAACAGGATCAAACCGGTGATCACGTCCAGCTGGATCGCCATCACCACCATGGCGGCGGCGACAAGCCAGAGCATCGTCAAAATCACCATACCGGCGAGAACGTGGTGGGCACCGAAGAACACCGGTGTCCACAGCGTATTAAGCGCAATTTGCGCCGCCCATAACGCCAGTACTGTCTGGCTGCCGGGGATCAGCGTCAGCCGGTAACCCGCCCACGCCAGCAACAGGTAGATAGTCGTCCACGCCACAGGGAACAGCCAGTTGGGCGGGGTGAAACGCGGTTTGATCAGCGCCGCATACCAATCGCCCGGCTTGAAGATGATCCCTGTGCTTGCCGCAGCGGCGCAGGCCAAAAGAAATATAAAAAAGGTCATGAACGTTCCTTAGCTGTTCTGGGGTCGATGCCATCTCGGCGTCGGTAAAGAAGGGACGTCCAGTGAGGCTAAAAGTTTGGATGCAGGGGATATTTCTCTGGAATGAAAGGCCTGGAGCTCTTCTGAGTGACTGTCCGAATAGTTCAGATTTATCAACCGCCTGTTCTTCCTGTTTTCACACTCACGTGAAAAACTGCGCGCGCTTTGCCATTCATTCTTGTCTGTTTTAATGGAGCTGCCGATGGAAATCATGGATACCAAGCAAGAAAACGCCCTCGAAACATCACTCAGACTGGCTGCGGATGAACCGGCCCACCGCCCCGACTTCTTCAAGACTCTGTTGAGCTCCACTGTCTACGCCCTCGGCACTGCTGGCACGGGCGAAGGTAAAGTCAACCTTGAGGCTGGCAGCAACATCAGCATCGCGCATTGGCAAAAGCCCGACGGCTCCGCGGTCATCCCGTTTTTTTCTTCGTTGCAAACGCTACAAGCATCCATAGAGACAGAAGAATCCTACATAGAGATCCCGGCCAGATCGCTGTTTGAAATAACGCTGGGCAGCCCTCTTTTCCTCAATCCAAAGTCTCCTTACGCAAAAGAGTTTTTACCGGAGGAAGTGCGGTATCTGCTATCCGACGGGATCGGCCAAAAGCCGGTGCAGCGTACGGTCGAAAAAGACACTCAAGTGCTGCTTGGAGAACCGTCCCAATATCCGTCGAAGATGGTCAACTCGCTCACACAATTACTCGCCAAACATCGCAACGTGAAGCGTGCGTTTCTGGCCTTGATGCATGACGCATCGGCTGATGAAAAGCCTCATCTGATCGTGGGCATCGAAGCCGACGGCGATATTGAACTGGTCATGCGCGAAGCCGGAAACGTTGCCGGGGACACCTCTCCGGATGGAGAACCCGTCGACCTGTACCGCGTTCACGAAGGGGAATCAGGCCTTAGTGATTACTTCCTCAAGCAAACTGCACCCTTCTATGAACGGAAGTCGGCAGGCTGGCTGCGTTCATTGTTTGGCTTCGGCAGAGCGTGAAATAGCGCAATGCCGTGCTAACCGTAGAGTAGGTCTGCGAAACCCTGTCTGGCCCGTTTGGGGGAATCATGAGAGATGGCAAATCTCAGCGTTTTATCATTCAGCCCTGTGAGCTTTCTTGCCAACGGTGATTGCTAGGTTATTCGCACTAACAGTGAGGATTACGTTGTCCCCGGTTTGACGGAGTTCTGCTACGTCGGTGTTAACGCGCAGTTGATCAATGTCATGACGGGCGAGCGTGGGAACGGTCGTCACTTGCATGAGTGTCGATTGGTTGGCGAGTAATGAGCGAGAAGGAAACTTAGCGAATCGTGTTCTGGTGGAACATGCGTTTAGTGATGTGGCGGCTTCGGGTCCAGGCTGTGTGAAGACGCATGCACCATTTTGAAGTGCGCGTCGCTACTTAAAATCTGTCAGCGTTTGGTTGGTCAGCAGACCTGAAATTTTCGTGGGGGCGCGATTTTCGGTCCGGTTCTGATCTTCAAACCTGCTCTAAAACGTTTTTACACAGCCTGGACCCAAAGCGGGCGGTAATGGTCGTTGGTTGCTTCCACGCTTTTCAATAAGCATCATCGCGGTTCGACAAGGAGACGTCCCCATGCCCAAACCAGTGCTTCATCTCATGTCAGGCAAGATTGCATCCGGTAAATCAACGCTGGCCAAACGCTTGGCAGCCAAACAGTCGGCGATTCTGCTGAGTGAGGATTATTGGCTCTCGAAGCTTTACCCTGATCAGATCAAGTCAGTAACCGATTATCTGCGCCTGGCACGCCAGATTCGGGAGGTGGTAGGCCCACTCGTCATCGATCTACTGAATGCTGGCGTGACTGTGGTCTTGGATTTCCCTGCCAACACCCCTCAAGATCGACATCGGTTGCGTGGCCTGGCTGACTCAGCCGAGGTATCACATTGTGTCCACTACATCGAGGTGGACGATGACATCTGTCGGGGCAGGTTGCATCTTCGCAACCGCTGCGCTGAACATGAGTTTGCTGCGACCGATGCGGAGTTCGATCTGATCACTAGCTACTTTCGGGCTCCGGATGAGAGTGAGGAACTCCACATTGAAACTCACCGCCTTTGAAGTCAGGAATTGGATTATCTGGAATGTCCGCTTCTGGCAGTTACTGGCCGGCCAAAACGCTCATCTATCGTCGGCCGGCACGGCGCTGTTCTAAACAGACTCGGGGCTGGTCGCGCTGATCAAGGTATCTGCCAGTCCGCCAGCCGGATAAAACTGCGCTTGGGATTTGCCGGCCCTTTTGGCACGATAAAGTGCTTCATCGGCCTTAGCCAAAACGTCAGCGAAATCACCCTCGGTCCACACTGCGCCGCCAATGCTACAGCCAACCCTGATCACCGCGCCCGCGAGCGGGACCGGCTCTGCAATCGTTTTGATGATGCGCTGCGCAGCGCTCTGCACATGTCCCAGTGATTCGCCGGCCTTCAACCGCAGCAGCAGAACGAACTCGTCACCGCCGTGGCGGACTGCGATATCGCCATCGCGCACGTTGGCTGACAGACGCAGGCCGACTGAATGGAGCAGGGCATCCCCAACAGCATGACCAAAGCGATCGTTCACGGATTTGAAGCCATCGAGGTCCAGGCATAGCACGCCGAAGGCAGGCTGCTGACCGGGTTCTTTTTGTAGACTATTGACGTAGTTGTCCAACGCAGCACGGTTGGGCAGACCCGTCACGGTGTCCCGATAGGCAACACCCCTGATAAGCGCCAACTGGCCCTTCTTTTGCGTCAGGTTCTCAACCAGATGCCGAATGACTATGCTCAGCTTTTCAACTTCCAGACTGCCTTTGACCAGCGGAATGTCGACATCAGCGCCCTCGGAGAGGCGGGTGGCCGCCTCGGCAATCTGGTTGAGTGGTCGAGTGATGACGCCCGCCACGAACCATCCCAGCATGGCGAAGGTGATGGACAGTAGACTGCCCCACAGCAATATTTCAACGCGCAGCCCGTTTGCCTCAGCAAAAGCGGCTTCCGCTGGCTGACGCGTAACGACGGTCCAGCCCAGCCCAGGGTAACCATCAATACCGGTGCTTTTGGCCGCCCCCACCACGTATGTGTTTCCATCCTGCCACTCGCTGACCGTCCAGCGGGTGTTGCTTTCGTTATCAATCCCGGCCTCACTCGGTTTGCCGATCAGTTGTTTGGGGCCGAGCAAGACAATACCGTCTTTGCTGATGACCAGGAACTCCACACCTGGAAGACTTTTTTTCAACGGCTCTAACATGGTTCGGCCTATTTCCGCCGCCCACTGCCAAGACAGGTGAGTGCCCAGTACGCCAATGAAGTTTCCGGTCTTGTCCAATATCGGCATGCTGATATCGACGAACTTCATGGCTTCACCCGATGGGTTGGGTAAGAGCTTTGCGAGCAACACTGCTTCGTGTACGTCACCTATGAACGTCTTGTCCCTCCCCTCCACGAACACGGGCCGGTGCGCAATGCTGAGCCCCTCAAGCAGACGCCCGGTCGAAGCGACAACCGTGCCTTGGGCGTCGGTGAGGCCAATCCAGGAATAGCTGGGGAACTGAGCGTTGAGGTGGTTGAGCAGGCTCCGGGCTTCTGCGACGTTCTGCGGATTGCGCAGGGCCTCCAGTGCACTCAGCACGCTGAGTTCCTTGGCGCGGCTGTGCATGTCACGATCAAGACGGTCAATCATCGAGGCGGCGTATTCCGCCAGCTGATGCCCGGTCTGTTCCTTGTGCCTGGAAATCGCGGACGCGCCGATGACACTGCCGAAAATACACGTGATGACCAGCACGGTGAGCGCGACAACGACTGCAAATTTCGCTCGTAGGCTTTGGAAGGGTCGCATCTGCATGAGGAATTACCTGGCATGATCAAACGCCTTAGATCCATGGCATTCCTAAAAGCTATCGGCGGGCATCACGGTTTTCTTAAGACGCTTTCGATTCAAATCTGACATACCGCTTGGGATTGTTCTTGTCTCACGCTAGCAAAGAAATATGCCCGCAAAAATTGAAAGGGCTGCAATCCGTTGCATAGAGAGAACTCAGGTTATTAATTAGTGGATGTAGCGGCGCGTTGAGCGTCAATGAAGCAGTAGGGGGCTGTTTCGAGCGCAAGGGAGTGAGTGCTTCTGGCCGGCAGCCGCCATTCAGGACGTTCAGAAAATGGCAGGAAGCATTCCGTCCTTTTCAATGCTCAATCCACGATGAACAACTTGGCGCCAGTGGCGGTTGACGACCGGTGAGCCTCTGCGTTGTCGGCCACCTGATAGCTCATGCCGGCAGTCAACGTAAACGTGCGACCATCATCGAGTTCGGTCTCCAGCCGACCCTCCAGACACAGCAGGATATGCCCTTTGCTGCACCAATGATCGGATAGGTAGCCCGCGCTGTATTCAACCATTCGGACTCTTGCTCCGCCGAAATGGCAGGTGCGCCAGAGCGCCGTGCCGGTTTCGCCGGGATGGGTAGTGGGTTCTATTTTCGACCAATTGGTGGTGCCGAACGGAATGCCTGTGAGTTGCATGATTATCTCAGCCAAAGGAAAGGAGTGGATCGTACCTATGTGACAAGGAAGCCAATAGACACAGATCGGGCTGATTTCTTTGTTACACACTTTGGACCCAAAACGGCCGTTCCGTTTTATAGCGCGCCGCAACCAGAACACTTTCGACTGGCGTTGGTTTTAACCGTTCTTAGATCGTTTAGTGGCAGGATCTGCGCTACAGCAAATCCCACCTCCAAACACGTGAAGCCAAGGATCAGAAAACTGGCTCCGTGGGCTACCGCGTAAAGTTGCCAGATAGCGAACAGTATTCTTGCCAGTGCATCATACAAACCTATGCTGCGGCTCGGTTGCGTTAGCCGCCAGAGCGACCAGACCACCACAAGGCTGCCAAGCAGATTGGCGAAAAGCATGGCGTTAATGTCCAGCGTCGGCACCATTCGCTCCAACTCCAGCGCGCCGGACAAGGCGGCGAAGGCTTTGAAAACCGACGATGCTGTCCAAGGCGTCATGAAGCCTGCTGTGACCACCAAGTCGTAGAAAGCGCTAACTCGGACAATTTGTAGATTTCTCGTTACGCTGATCATAGTCAGACCTCACAATTCGAGTCCGCAGGCTAAAGCCTGGTGTTAGGTCCAGAGTCAACGCGAGAATTGATATTCATGAAGATCGGAGAAGTGGCAGCGCAGATGGGGGTGTCAGTCGACGCCCTGAGATTTTATGAAGAGAAAGGTCTGATCAAGCCGCATCGCGCTGCCAACGGCTATCGGTTTTATTCCGAACAGACGCTACAACTGGTCGGGTATATCAAGTTGGCGCAGCAGCTTGGATTTTCGCTAAGAGAGATTGGCGAAAATCTGCCACTGCTATGGAATAGCGAAGGCGCTTCCAGCGACCTGTTGGCTCAATTATTCGAAGAGAAAATCGCTTTGCTTGATCAGCGCATCGGACAAATGCAGAGTCTGCGCACTCTCTTGGCCGCACGAGCCGTGCAGGTATGCCCGCTGGTGGGCACGAGTCACGTTGCCTCGTCCTGAATGATCACTTCTGGTCGATCGAGCTGAAAAACTTTTTTACACAGCCTCGGCCAGAAGCAGCCGTTCAATCCATTGAATAAGTTCGAATTCCACACTCAGGCGATTTAGTGCTTCATTCGTCGATTGCGTCAATACAACGTGTCGGCAATACGCCCAGGCAAGTCCCTGTCGTAGGCATCCCCATCGATTTCAGCTTCAGACAGCGCTTTGAGTATCTGCCCCGCAGTCGGTAGAGCATTGCGCGGAACGTAACGTGATACATCCCAAAGCCCAGCCCTGATGACGGCTCTGCTGCATTGGAAATACACGCTCGTCACGGCGATACGAAGAACAGACTTGGGGAGTTGGCCGTTTACCGCAAAACGCGCCAGCAACTCAGGCTGCACAGATATCTGGGCAGTCCCATTGATACGCAACGTTTCGCCAACACCGGGCACCAGGAACAGCAGGGCAACTCGCGGGTCTTCGACAATATTGCGCAACGTATCGATTCGGTTGTTACCGCGTCTGTCGGGCAAATAGAGCGTCTTGCTGTCTTCAATGTGCACGAAGCCCGCGTGATCGCCGCGTGGAGAGGCATCAAGTCCACCAGCGCCGGAGGAGGCAAGAATCGCAAGAGGAGCAGACTCTATGAAAGGCCTGTAGGCGGGATGAATATGATCAACTTCTTTTACATATGACGGGCGGGCAACTGGGCCATAAAGGCTCTCAAGTTCCTGCACTGTCGTGACATAAGAGTCGTCTTCAAGATGCATCGTGCAGGCCCTCCCGTTCAGCAATATGTTGGTGTCACCCTTCAGCTCACAGGGCAGTGGCCTAGCGGCTTTACCCCTGCGCATTGCTTCAAAGGCATCCAGACTATTTTATGGTTAGCACGATGACGGTTGTGCGAAAACAAAAAAATCTGGCGCAAGTGGCTGAGCGTATCGAGGTGTTAGCATAGCCAGGCAATCGGCTAATGCCTACGCTGCTTTCGGCCAATGGCGGACCCTCACTTTTTTGGCTGCACTGGGCCAAAAAAGGATATCCGCCGATGAAACCTCTTCGACTCAAGTCGAACGCGACCCAGGCGTTCCTCGCCTTTTTTTGCATTGCCTGATCGCCGCTCGCCGACTTTACGTACACAACCCAGGAAGCGCCCGCTGACGCTCGCCTCCAACGGCCGACCACACCCCACGACTGGTCAAACACTGCGCCGCGCAATGGCTCTACGCCAGCGCTGACGTCTCATTAGGCACCATCCGCTGGTGCATCCCCGACGGGCACGGGATAACGGCCTTCGCTAATTTGGTCAGTGATGAGGTGCGGATTGGATCCACCGCAGTTAACTATTTATGAAACCTGTGCTTAAGATCCACGAGCCTCGGCCGACTATATTAACTTGAGGAGCTTGAATTAGCTCTAATCACCTTTCAGTGAAAGGTTGGTATAAATTTGGAGTTAGCAAGTGACGTTAAGCCTAAACTGCAAAGCTATAATTATTGTGCTGTCCTTTGTCTTGTCAGATTTGGCTGTTGCTGAAGATCTTAAAGTATACAATTTCTCGCCTGTTAACCAATATAATCTTAATCTTTCAGCAGGTTTTTGGAATCCAATCATAAGGTATGTGTCCGAAAAAAGCGGAGTGAATCTCACTCTGAAGTTAGGGCGAACATCCTCTGATACAACAAGTTATGTACTCGCGCAAGAAGTTGATTTCGCTTTTACCAACCATCTTTTTAGCCCCGAGCGCGAGAAGATGGGCTGGAAGGTATTTGGTCGCCGTGACGCGCCTTCTCTCGAAGGACAAATCGTAGTACCTGCCGACTCGCCAATCCACAGCCTTTCGGAACTAGAAGGCAAGGAAATAGTTTATCCGGGACCAGAAGCTTTCATTGCTTATAAAGTCACAAGCTTAGAGTTGGTAAAGAAAGGGATAAATACTTTTACTGTGTTTGCAGGAAACATGGATGGCGCTTTCAGCCAACTGCTCAGTGGTAAGGCCCAAGCGATGGGGGTCAATTCACAGCTTGTAAGCGGCTACACTGAGAGAGAAGGTAAGTCGTTCCGCGTACTTTGGAGTTCGTCCTCGTTCAATGATTTAGCCCTTATGGCATCCCCTCGAGTATCTGAAAAAGAACTTGATGCAGTAGCAAGCGCATTCTTTAATATGCAACATGATGCCTACGGTAGCAAAATTCTTCTTGAGGCGGCCGAGTTAGTCCATGCACCGACCCCTGTTACCTTCATTCCTGCCACGGAAGCGGATTATGCTTCCTATCGTGATTTTTACAATAGCTTGCCAGCAAACCGTAAGTAAATAATTTTAAATTTAGCTGGAGGGGCTGTTAGTGAATTTCTATAAAAGCCTGCTGCCCAAATCACTGACGTCGCGAATATTGGGGATGTTATCTATTTTGATACTGGCCTTTCTTACGACTGGCCTGGGTCTGTTTTATAAAAATCAGATGCTCCAGCATATTGAAGAGATACAAGACACCGCTAACATGCTGATAGAGGTTGTCGCCCAAGCTGTGGAGGAAAGTGTAGTAATTGGCGATTACGATACAATCAAAAGAACCCTCGAAAAAACCTTGGCTCGCTCGCCTTTCAAGTCGGCCATTTTTATTGACCTGTCGGGTGGCGTCATTCGCCTGCAGGCACCCAGTGCGCCTCTTGGAAGAGCCCCAGCGTGGATAGAGTCCGAAGTCGCTGCCAGGTTATTCGATGTCAATCGTCCGATAACTATCGGGGGGAAAGATTATGGCGTGATGCGTCTGTCTTTTAATGCCGAGAGAATTGCTTCTGAACTCTACAGCCTGGTGGTACAGGCTACGCTATTGGCAGTGTTTTTTTTACTTATCAGCCTGATTTTGATGGGGTTCATGATCAAGCGTTCGCTTGCACATCTAGGCAAGCTTCATTCTTATGAGGCGGAAATCTCGTCAGGCGCTGTGGCAGCAGAAGATATGTTGGTCGCTGATGCTCCGATGGAAATACAGGAGGCTATAAAAGCGGTAAACCGTACTGCAGCGAGTATGCGCAATCATTTTGGCCAGCGTATCGAATCGTTGATGAATACCTTGGTGCAGCATAAAAATGCCTTGGATGAGGTCTCAATAGTTTGCGAAGTTTTGGCCTCTGGCCGTATCACCTATGTTAACGACCGATTCGTAACAAGCTCACAGCATTCGCGAGCTGAGCTTTTAGAGTTGACGATCAATGAAGTCTGGACCGGCATGTCTTCAGCCAGTCAGCCGTGGCAATGGGCACCTGAAAAGGAGGTTTGGAACGGTGAGGTCAGGCTCTCAGGTCGTACAGGTAAGGAGGAATGGCATCGACGCACCGTCATACCTATTCTCGATGACAAGGGCGGCGTTGAAAAATATATTTGCATCGATATCGATATTACAGATCGAAAAGAGTTTGAGGTCGCGATTCTAGATAACTCTAGAAGGCAAAACCTTATCGCCTTGTTTGGCCAGCAGGCATTGACAGAAGAAAACGTCAGTGCTCTAGGTGAACTGGCAGCACTTACTGCGGCGCAAGGGTTGAAATTGAGCAACGCCGCTTTATTAGTCGTTGATCGCGCGAGTCACGGGATCATCCTCAAAGCTGAGGTTGGGTTGACCAACTTTGAAATCTGTGATGGTAATAATAATGAATTTTTGAAAGGTATTGCTTCTTCTACTGGATTTACCATCAATCCTGATATGCGTGATATGCGTGATATGCGTGATATGCGTGATACGCCTGATACTATGTACACGTTGCTTCCTGGTGATGCAGTGGACGCTTACGGTATTAGAAGTGGTATAGAGGTTGATATATCTTGCAGGGAGGTTTTTAAGGGCGTTCTTGGAGTTTATGCCAGCACTGACTACTCATTTACACGTGAAGATGTTAGTTACATTCAAACATTGGCAAACCTATTGGCTGCCGCGCTTGAAAGGGATGACGCAAAGAAAAAGCTAACCTATCTGGCCGAAAATGATTCGCTCACCAATTTGCCTAATCGCTGGTTTCTCAACAATTACCTGCGCGGGGCAATCAGTCGTGAAGCGTCAGGGTCAACGCCAGATGCAATAAGCGTCATCTTCATCGATTTGGACAGATTCAAAACCGTAAACGACACCATGGGGCATTCTGCAGGTGATGAATTGCTTGTACAGGCGAGTCGACGCTTGGAAGCGTACATTGATGAGAATAGTATGGTTGCGCGGTTGGGAGGCGATGAGTTTTCGATCGTGGTCACACATCGTGTTTATTCGGAGAGCTTCATCAAATCTCTTGCGACCCATGTTGTTGAAGCGTTGGGCAAGCCGTTTAACCTTCGCGGCCAGGATATATTTGTTTCAGCGAGTGTAGGCATCGCTAATTATCCATTTGATGGGAGTGACGCTGGCGTTATCCTCAAGAATGCTGATACAGCCATGTACAATGCGAAAAAAAGTGGCCGTAATAATTTTAAGTTTTACAATTCCGAGATGAACGAAAGTGCAATCAAGCGCTTGCAAACTGAAACGCTATTGCGCGGCGCGCTTGATCGCGATGAGTTTATTCTGCATTTTCAGCCAAAGGTCAGCCTCACAGATGGCAGGATAAGTGGTTTGGAGGCTTTATTGCGGTGGAATCATCCAGAACAAGGCCTGGTTTCTCCCGCTGACTTTATCCCTATGCTTGAGGACACTGGGCTGATAATTCCTGTAGGCGAATGGGTTATCCGCAAAGTCTGTGAAACCATAAAAAGCTGGGAAGAGAAAAATTTAAGAGTGGTACCGATCGCAATCAACCTGTCAGCCAGGCAGCTTCAGGTAAAAGGCCTGGCTAGAATCGTCAAGCATATTTTGGAAGAGTACGGTATCAACCCCGCTCTTTTAGAATTCGAGCTTACCGAATCAGTGTTAATGATTGATCCCGAATCGGCGGTCGAAATACTTCGAGATATAAAGTCGTTTGGTATCGGTCTTTCGGTCGATGACTTCGGAACGGGCTATTCCAGTTTAGCCTACTTGAAGCGATTTCCTATTGATACCCTCAAAATCGATAGAATGTTCATAAAAGATATAATAAGCAATCATGAGGACGCGGCTATTACCAGAGCGGTAATAGTATTGGCGCACGAATTGGATCTGGAAGTCATTGCGGAAGGTGTCGAAACATTCGATCAGCTAGAGCTGCTTGTCAAACATGGTTGCGATCAAATACAGGGTTATCTATTTAGTAAGCCTGTAACTATTGATGAGTGTGCTGCCATGATTAAATCGTCACGTAGCTTGGATATAAAATTTTCTGAAAATGGTTTTGCGTAAATTAGTCCGAAAATCCACGATTGGTTTGATGTTCCTTACCCCGTCACGTGCGCATTGCATTGGCGGAAAAAGCCCTGCTGGCCCAAGTCGAGTTCGCAACTGTGAATCTGTGGACAGGGCAGCACAAGAGCGCAAAGTCTCTGGCTTTCAATTATTTCGGAACGCTTCCGGTATTGGAGTTGGGTGAGGGCACGCTGGCAGCTCATCCAGACTATGGAAGATCGCCAGCCCACGCTGGCGAGCGATCTCCACCATGAAGTCTGCACCCCGAGACTTGCCACCGATGCGCAGCACGGCATCACAGCGCTCCAGCAGCCTTATGGAATACTCATGAAAACGGGCTTCATACACAGGATCGCCAATGCGGTTGGAGCCCGCAAGTTTTACTAACGGCAATGCCACCCACTCCGCAACCAGCGCAAAGTGCCCTGCCTCAAGCAGCGCGCCCGCGCATTCCTGCATTGCTTGCACGTTGGCGGCCAAGGCATCGGGGTCGTCATCCGTGCCACCCCTGTAAGGACCTGCGACCAAAATCATCAGACTTGCCGAGGGCGGCGGCGTCAGGGCAGGTGAGGGCGGCATCAGCCGCTGGAGATACTGCAGGAGAATGATCGTTTTGCCGTCCATTATTCTCCCGTCTTCAACCATTTCAATGGCGACATCGACAGGCAACTCCAACACTTCGATATCTTCCCCTTCCTGCTCCAAGCCCCCTCCTGCATTTACGCGGTCTTGCGCATGGTACTCGCCCACAAAAAAATGCAGACGCTCGGTGACCGACCCTGGGCTCATGAAAGCCTCATAGACCTTTCGCACTGATTTGACGCGGTAACCGGTCTCTTCTTCCGCCTCCATCCGAATACGCTCTTCTGGCCCCGCGTTGTCCAGCAGACCGGCGGCGGCCTCGATCAGATAGCCGTCGTGACCGTTGACGAACGCGGGCATGCGGAATTGGCGGATGAGGATAACGGTGCGATTGGCAAGGTTGTACAGGCCGATCGTGGCCCCGTTTCCTCGGTCATAGACTTCACGGGCTAAGGTTTGCCAACTGCCGTCACGGCGCAGCAACTCGAACTCGACTTTCTGGAGAATGAACCAGTTATCCGAGAGGATCTGGCGCTTTAAAATTCGAACATTGAAGTGGTCCATCACAGCCCCTTGGCATTCATTGATTATCGTGCATAATCGTGAAATATCATGCAAAGGATTGATCATGTTAACGCAGCAGCGCAAGCATTTTTTAACTGAACGGCTGGAGCAGGACGGCCAACTGTTGGCTAAGCCGCTCAGCGTCGAACTTGGGGTTTCCGAAGATACGATTCGCCGCGACTTGAGAGAAATGGCCAAAGCCGGACTGCTGACGAGGGTACACGGCGGGGCTTTGCCCGCTTCCCTGGCGATGGGTGATTTGACGCAGCGTCAGACCATCGAGCCGAGGCAAAAAGAAGCGATCGGGCGCATGGCTGCGCAGATGGTTCAGCCGGGGCACGTGGTGATCCTTGATGGCGGCACAACCTGTGCCCAGGTTGCACGACATCTGCCTTTGACGCTTCAGGCAACCGTAGTGACTCACTGCCCTGCGATTGCAGTAGCGCTCAGCGGGCATGTGAAGATTGAAGTCATCATGCTCGGCGGCCGGCTTTACCGGCACTCAATGGTGGGAACGGGGGCGGCGACTCTGGAAGCAATCAGTCGGGTTCGTGCCGATCTCTATTTCATGGGGGTGTGCAGCGTTCATCCAACGGCGGGACTGACGACGGGTGATTACGAGGAAGCGGTCATAAAACGCGCGTTATGCCATGCGGCTGCGCAAACCATGGTGCTGGCTTCTGCAGAAAAGATAGAAACGGCTTCGCCCTATGTGGTGGTCACACTCGCAGAAGTGACAGGCCTCGTGGTTACTCGCGATGTGCCGGATCGGCTGTTGGCCCCGTATCGGCAAATGGGCTTGCAAATCCATCAAGCGAAGGTATGAGCGATCGCTCTGCATCGGTTGTAATAAGCTCTGCCCGCTGCCTTCATTGCCATATTTACAGCTATCGACCAGAGGCAGTCATCGAGAAAGGATAAATAAATGGACAGCAGCGCGAGACCTTTACGAGCTTCATGTCATTGTGGATCGGTACAACTCAAAGTACGACTTACCGAAGGACTCACTACCGCACGACGCTGTAATTGCTCTTATTGCCGCATGAGGGGCGCCGTGGCTGTATCAGCAGAGCTCCAGGACATAGAGGTCACTGCTGGCGAAGAATTGCTTACGCTCTATCAGTTCAACACCCTGCAAGCCAAACACTATTTCTGCTCAAAGTGTGGGATATACACACATCATCAGCGCCGGTCTAACCCAAAGCAATATGGGATTAATGCAGCGTGCCTGGAAGGGGTCAGTCCATTTGATTTTGGAGAGGTGCCAGTGAACGAGGGGCGAATCCATCCAAAGGATCAGTCAGAGGAGGGCGGCCCCACCATTGCTGGATATCTGCGATATCTTTCTAATACTGCTGACTGAGCAAAACATCACGATGTCGCTCGGTATCTCAACGGCTGTTTCTGGTCGAAAGCGACGGGGTGACTTTCCTGTCTCAGTTGCTTGGTCACGCTTCAGTTTGCTCGGCCTGTCTCTGCCGGTATAAGGCTGTCAAAAACCAGATCGAGCAAGTCGAGTTTGTCGACTAAGGCGTCGGCTACGCGTACAGGATTGGTATCACTGAAATAGTCGTCGAGGCTGTCGGGAAGTAAGGTGCTTTGGCCTCAAGGTCCGCTTTGTATCAAGGGTTTAATTACCAACCCCTGAGTTAATCACGTCGGAAATAATGGCAAAACTGCATTGAGGTATAGCCTTTGGAATTTGAGGCTTCAGCTAACCATTGGCTGGCAAACAATTGTTGAGGTGCTGACGATGACCCGATTACGGATCGGTAAAAATTGACTTAAGTGGGGTGGCAAGCGCTGAAGAACTACATTGTGTCTTGAGGGGTGCGCTGGGATTTCCTGGATGGCAGGGCTGTAATTGGGATGCTTTCTGGGACGCAATTACGGGGCTGATTGAAATGCCCCGTGCGTCTGCGGATTTCAGGACAGAATATGTTATCCCCATTGCTGCCGGTATCGACAGGCAGAAATCGGCCAAAAGTGGACATTACTGACTATTCGTAGCCTTGGAATTTCAAAAGATATGTTCTAACTTCATCTGTGCTGATTACTCAATATTTCTGAACATGCTACATTGGGAAAATTAAATCAGAACTTTCTACCTTATTAGCACTGCGCATGAAATCAACAAACGCACGCAGCTTGCCTGGCATGTGTTTACGATGCGGGTAGTAAAGATGAAACGCATCGTCCATGCCGCTGTGCTGCTTCAATATCTGACTAAGTGTACCGTTCTCTAACTCTTTCTTCGCGAAGCCCTCGAAAACGAAACCAATGCCTTGGCCTTGTATTGCCGCATCAAGGACGGATCTCATTTCGTCAAAAATAAAACGCCCTTGAACATCGATTTGAACCATTTGCCCGCCATCTTCGAATTTCCATTCAAAGAACCTTCCGCCAACTGAATACCGCTGGCGAATGCAGTTGTGCTTCAGCAGTTGCTCAAGTGTCTGTGGCTCGACCAGCGTGCTGAAGTAATCCGGCGCAGCCACCACAATTCTTTTTTGTGCCGCTCCCAACTGCACCGCGACCATGTCGTTTTGCACTTTTTTCCCCATGCGCATGCCGATATCGAAACCGGCATTAACGATATCGCCAAGTTGGTTGTCCAGTGATACCTCGACATTGATCAGCGGGAATTTTTCCATGAAGGCGGTTAGATGCGGTTCGATCAAGATGCGGTATGCAACGTACGAAGAGTTGAGGCGCACTGTGCCAGATGGTTGATCAGTCGCCAGCAATACTTGTGACAAGGAGTCTCTGATCAAGGCAAGCGCTGGTGCCAATGCTGCGTTCAATGACGCGCCTGCCTCGGTCAGGCTGACACTGCGGGTTGTTCGATTGAATAGCCGCACATTGAGTTGCGCTTCCACACTTTTGATCGTGCGTGATACCGCCGTTGGCGTGACACCGATTTCTGCGGCGGCGCGAGCGAAGTTCAAGTGCCTGGCGGCAGCCTCGAAGGTTAAAAGACCTGGGAAATGCACCGGCGGTAAAGGAAGTGAACCCTCTATGCCCTCCGCGCGCGTCGGGCTCTGCATTATGACCTTTTTGCTCATACTGTATCCACGCCTATGACTATTTACGTCATTATCATTGGCCTCCATAGTTGATATAGCAAGGAGTTTCATCCGGCAGAACAGTTATCACTAGGAATCACAATGACATTCAACAGCCCATCAACGGATCTTTTCACTCCAATGACGTTAGGGGCCTTATCTCTGGCTAACCGTATTGTCATGGCCCCGTTAACGCGCAGCCGCATGGGGCCAGAAGGCGTCCCCAACGAAATGCACGCTCGCTACTACGCACAACGTGCCAGCGCCGGTTTGATCATTAGTGAAGCGACCAATATTTCCGCGCAAGCGCGGGGGTATGCACTGACGCCAGGCATCTGGACTGATGAGCACGTAGCAGGCTGGAAACTGGTAACAGATGCGGTGCATGCCGCTGGTGGACTTATTGTTTGCCAACTGTGGCATGTGGGGCGCTTTTCGCATGTGGACCTGCAGCCCGATGGCACGGCACCGGTAGCGCCCTCGGCGATTAAAGCCGAAGGCCAGACCTTCACTGAAAATGGAATGATGGACGTCTCCATGCCGCGAGCACTGGAGACATCCGAGATCCCAGGCATTATCGAGCAGTACCGACACGCCGCCGCATGCGCAAAACGCGCCGGCTTCGATGGTGTTGAAGTTCACTCTGCCAATAGCTATTTGCTCGATCAGTTCCTGCGCGACTCTACCAATCAGCGAACCGACCAATATGGTGGTTCGATAGAGAATCGCACACGCCTCACACTGGAAGTAACCGCAACAGTCGTCGAGATCTGGGGTCACGACCGCGTTGGCATTCGCCTCTCTCCCGTAACGCCAGATGCCGGCAACACGCCCTTGGACAGCCAGGTAATGCAAACCTATGGCTATCTGATTGAGCAACTCAATCGCTTCCAGCTCGCCTATATGCATTTTGTCGAGGGGGCTACCGCTACGTCACGCACTGTTCCCGAGAACGTAGATCTCGATGCGCTACGTGCACGGTTCAAAGGCCCATACATCGGCAACAACAATTACGACATCGAACTGGCCGTTACCCGCCGCTCTGAAGGCAAGGTCGATGCAGTGGCTTTTGGTCGCCCGTTTATTGCCAATCCGGATTTGGTGCGTCGATTAAAAGAAGGTGCAGAACTCGCTGTTGCGCCACGCGAAGCCTATTACGGCAACGGCGCCAAGGGTTACACCGATTGGCCTGCGCTCGTTGGATAAGCCAACTGGGCAACACTTCAAAAGTCAGACCTTGGGTCCCAGCAATGGACGCCGCTGCGGAGGGTCGCAGGGGTTGATTTCAATGCCAGCCAGAAGTGGCCGGTTTTTTTAACACGACTCCAATTAACAACCAGGATTACACACATGAACAAACCTACTTATGTGCCGGAATATCAAGCCATCGTTGAAGTACTGAACAAATACAACGAAGGCTGCAAGCAGGCCAAAAGCAGCATCATGAAGCCAGCTTTCAGTGAGCAGGCAACGATGTTTAGCGTCGATGGCGACGGTAAACTGGTCGGCGGCCCGATTCAGACATTGTTCGATGGCATTGACAGCGTGTTCCGCCCGTCGCCTGAAGCTCAAGGTGTAATCGTCAACATCGACATCTTAGGCACCGCTGCCAGCGCGCGCATCGACACCAATGACGTATCGGGCTTTTGCTTTACAGATTTCTTCCACCTGCTGAAAGTCGATGGCAAGTGGACGGTCGTCAGCAAGATCTTCCACACCCACGTCGCGCCTTGAATATCTACCTTCCCTGAGCACGCGGCAGATGAGGGTTTGAACCCTATCTGCCGTGTTTTTCGTTGCAGCCGAGCGGCGCTGCAACTGTGTGTCCGGCACGCGGCCTGAAATCCACTGACTTCGATCGCCTGACCGCAGGCGCAACAAAGTAATACAACAGGCCGCTATGTAATGACGCGCACACTCAGGCGATAAAAAGGAAACATCGTGAAACCTCTCACTTCCGCTTTCTCCCTTTCCGTTGTGGCCCTGTCGCCTGGTAGCGCCTCTGCAGCCGAACGGCCCGGCGTCGAACGCAACGTAGCAAAATTCTTGCAGTCCCTTGAGGGCGGCCAAACGCTCGACAGCATGCCGCCGACCGATGCTCGCGTCGCGCTGGCGGGTGCCCAGGCCGCCTCCAACGTGGCCTTGCCCGCAGCTGAGGTCAGCGAGAAGACGATTCGTGTCAATGACCGCGACCTGAAGCTGACCATCGTGCGCCCGGCCGGCAGCCAACAGAAGACCCTGCCGGCGTTCATGTACTTCCACGGCGGGGGCTGGGTGCTGGGCGACTTCCCAACACACGAACGGCTACTTCCTGACCCAAGACCTCATGGTGTGGTTCTGGGACAACTACACAACTGACGCCCAGGCACGCAAGCAGATTTACGCATCGCCGCTGCAGGCGACGCCCGAGCAGTTGAAAGGCTTGCCGCCGACGTTGATCCAGACTGCTGAATTCGATGTGCTGCGCGATGAAGCCGAAGCTTACGGCCGCAAGCTCGCCGCTGCGGGTGTGCAGGTGAAGTCGGTGCGCTACAACGGCATGATTCACGATTTTGGGCTATCGAACGCGTTCAACCATTTGCCGGCAGTGCAAAGCGCGATCGCGCAAGCATCGCAAGAACTCAAGACGAACCTAAGCCAGTAATTGCAAAAGCATCAGCGCAGCCGAGATCGGCATAAACATTTCAAATGCCTTCTTCAATCAATTGCGGTGACCTGCTCCGAAGGTGAGCGGACAGCTCAGTGCTTGAGCGGTGGGTCAGCATCGTCAGCGCAGTTGATTACAACCGTTGGAGTGGCTGGGTCGGAACTCGCAGCACGAGTGGGTCAAAGCTACTGGAATTAATTGTCAGAACTACAAGCGCCCACATAAATCGCATAAAGACGACAGCCTCGTTCAGAAACATCTAGCATATCTGCAGTGAACCGCTTGGCTTACTGCCCCTGGATTCAACCTATGTTTTTCACACTGTGCGCCAGAGGCGGCCGGTCATCGATGCGGTGGGTATGAAAGCGCTGTCATGTTGCCCGCAGAGCCGACGAGCGTGCCGTCCAGGTCAAAAATGATTGCGTCTGTCTCTACCGGATGGGCAATTTTCAGGTCGTTTATCGACATGGAATTTACTCACGTTTTGCAGGGTGCCTTTTAGATTGCAGGGCTCTGGGAGTAGCTTCGTTTGCTGCGCATCAGCACATACACCGCAGCGGATGCGAGTAGCGAGAACGTAGCGGTAATCACAAATGCGCCCGCGAATCCCTGGCTGTAACTCTGCTGAGCGAGCCCATTCAGTGTTTCGGTTAAGTCGTGGGGATACATCGAGATAGCACGTTCGAAGTCGCCTGCCATGACGTATTCGAAAAATCCGGGTTTAGCAGAAACCCCCGCGTCTATCAGTCTGCTTTCAATCGCAGATTTCACTCCGCTGGCTAGTACCGCTCCCAGTCCGGCGAAACCCAGCAATATGCCGGTGAATCTGGATGTAGTGCTGATGCCGGATGCCATTCCGGCGCGACTCCGAGGAACTGTGCCCATGATGGCCTTCTGTGTTTCGCCATTCAGCAATCCACCGCCTGCTCCCAGAATGGCCATGCCGGAAATCAGCAACAGTTGTCCCTGCTGAACGGCGGCGAACATCAGAACAAGGTTACCCAGTGCAACGATTAAGAGCCCCAGTGGGAGGATTTCTGCGCTCCCAAGATAGGGCGAAAGTCGCCTGCCTACTTGCGGAAAAATCAGCATCGCAGTGGCAAAGGGAAGCATGGCGATACCCGCTTCGACTACTCCGTTTCCACGGCCATTTTGTAGAAAAAGTGGCAGCAGCGATGCCATGACCTGAGCAGATGAGGCATATGCCAGCATCGCAAGCACGGCGCCGACGAAGGGGCTGGCTTTGAACAATTCGAGATCAAGCATTGGGTGGGTGCGACGTTTTTCAACCCAGACAAAGACTGCGAACAACAGCAGGCCTGCGATCATGCTCAGGAGGACAGGGGTGCTCGACCATCCATGACTGGGACCCGCGATCAGTGCCCAGGTGGCACTGAACATCCCCAGCGCGAAAAGCCCGATTCCCGGGATGTCCAGAGTTCTGGGCGTGGGGTCACGAGATTCATCCACCAGCGTCACAACCGCTGCCGCCAGCAATAAGCAGACTGGGATGTTAATAAAGAAGGCCCAGCGCCATCCAAGTGAACTACTGATGACTCCACCAATGAGCGGCGAAACCACCATTGTGAGTCCCATGATCCCGCCCCATATCGCCCAAGCGTGGCTGCGCGCTTTTTCATCGTGAAAGGTGTGTCCGATGATGGCTAAGGCAGGAGCTAGCAGGAACGCGGCTCCGACCCCTTGCACCGCTCGCGCCAGATAAAGGCCTGGTGCTGAAGGCGCCAGACCACAGGCCAGAGAAGAGACTGCAAATAGCGCTATTCCAACCAGAAAGACGCGTCGCCGGCCATACCGGTCAGCGATGGAGCCAGCGGGAAGCAGCAGGGCAGCGAAGCAGAGCACGTAGGTGCTTATGACCCACTCGATTTCTGCAAATGACGCATGAAGATCTCTGGCAATAGTTGGCAATACGATGCCCACGACATTCGTATCTAGAACTGTCATGGCACAGCCCGCCGATGCGACAACCAGTATGGCCGCTTCTTTTCTCATGGAATGGCAGTCTCTTCTAATAACGGGAGCGGTAAGCGCACTTTTTGAAAGGGGCGTTTATTTAAATGCAGCTAGCCCGGCTTGAGCGATCTCTTCATCGTGCTGTGGTGTGTCCGCAGATACCCCGACAGCCCCAACGGTGTGTCCGTTGACGATGATCGGAAAACCACCACGCATCAGCACAAAGCCTTGGGCGGTGGTGGCGGCAGGTCTAGTGCCGTTGATGGCATCTTCCAGCGCGCCGCTGGGACGGCGGAACAGGGCGGCTGTGCGTGCTTTTCCGGGGGCCAGTTCGACGCCTGCCGGCACAGCGGCGTTGTCCATTCGAGCGAGGAGAATAGGCAAGCCGGCGTTATCGACAACTGCGATCACGCACGGCCATCCAGCCGTTTGCGCTTTTGTTTGGGCTGCTGTAAGGATCTGTTGAGCGGCGGCAAGCGAAATCAAGTGCTGCTGCTGGCAGCGAGATCAGAGCAAGGGATCCAGCAAGCCCCAAGGCAGTCGCGATGTCAGGAAGACGGAACATGGTGAACTCCTGATGTAGTGAGTCCAATGATTGGAACAGCGGGGATAATTCAGTACAACAAAGCTTGACCGCTTTATAATTCAGAAAAACTGAATACTGGGTTCCGCTGCCATGGACATTCGCCATCTCCGATCCTTCGTCACAGTGGCGAAAAATCTACATTTTTCACGCTCGGCCGAGCATCTGGGCATTTCTGCCCCAACTCTCACTGCGCAGATACAGGAAGTGGAGAGCTTGTTGGAAGCTCGGCTTTTTAATAGAACAAAGCGGTCTGTCGTTTTGACGCCAGCTGGGGAAGCGTTTCTGACAGAGGCCCGCGCTACTCTCGAACAGTTCGAGAGAGCTGTTAACGTGGGCCAACGCGCAGGCCGAGGCCAGGTTGGCCGAGTGGAAATCGGATACGTGGGTTCTGCTGCCTTTTTCGGGGTACTCCAGGACCAGGTCCAGCGCTTTCGCAATCAGTGGCCAGACGTCATGGTGAACACCAAGGAACTCCCTACCGAGCAGCTCACGGCACTTCTGGAGGACGGTCGGATTGACGTGGCCTTTGTACGGATGCCGGTGCATCTGCCCGACGCAATCTCCAGCCGTATTTTGGCCCGAGATCGATTCTGCATTGCGTTGCCAGCGAACCATCTCCTGGCAAAGACAGTTGATGACATTCGCCCGAGTGCGCTTGCTGGTGAGTTGTTTGTGCTACCTGAACAAGGGTTAGGGTTGCGTGAAGTGGCTAAGCGCGGGCGATTCGATCCATACATTGGTTCGGTTCCCGGAAGTCTGGTCGCAGTGCTGACACAGGTGGCATTGGGTGTGGGTATAGCGGTCATTCCCAGCGTTCTGATTCAAACTGTTCAACTGCCGAACGTGGTCTTTAGGGAGATAGCGGGGCCTCCCATTTTTTCAGAGGTGGGAGCGTTGTTTCGCCGCCATGAGAAATTGCCAATCGTGTGCAACCTGATTAGCCAGATCCTGGAGACCGACGAAGGCGTATGGAACGGCGATCCCTTGCGGAGTGCGAAGAAATGAATGCCTTGGGAGGGGGGTAAGCTTCCGGTGGGTTTAACTGTTCGCAGACCCGTTCGCCACGACAGCTCGAGATTTGAACCATCAACTGTTTGGAGTCCTTCAGATAAGCCCCTTTCTCTGAAACCTGATCCATAAAGATAACGACAAGCGTGCCGATAGTCCAAAGTACTCCAGGTTACTGCACGCTGTTTTGGGCGATGAGCAAGGGACACAAAATGATGTTTGATCGTCAGAACGCACTCAAAGCATCAGACGTGACTCTTTGCGGTCTGGTATGCCTGGCCGGAGTGGCTGTCACGTTCCTGGTGTTGATGCTGTTCCTAGGGTCAGAGCAGCGTACCGTCAGCGTTGCTTTTCAGCTGGAGGTCGACGAAAGATTCAGTCGCCTGCAACGACGCGTTAATACTCAGGTCTTGAAAGTAGACGTTGTGAGGCGTTTCTTTATCAACGCCGACGATGTCACTGAAAAGGAGTTTTTGGGATTCGTAACGCCTCTGGTTGGAGAGGACGAATCCTATAGCTGGGTACCAAAAATTCTCGAGAAGGATCTACAAGCGTTTCGCGCTAAGGCGCTTCTGAACGGCACCAGTGATTTTTCATATCATGAAATTAATCCCGTCACCGGAGAAAGAGTCCCCCTCGCCAGCCGGCCAGAACACTGGATACTGCTCTACTTATTGAAGCGAGATGACGTAAAGATCATACCCGGCATGGATGTTTTGGCTCGCCCGGGTCGCGAAATCCTGATGAGCAAGGCACGAGAAACACGTCAAATAGTGGTGTCCGAACCGTTGAACATGACCAATGGGCAGTCGGGGATTTTCTTTGTCGCACCGGTATTCCAGCAGTCTCCTGACGTTTCATTGAACGATGATAATTTGCAGGGGTTCGTTGTATCCACCGTACGCTTGGCTTCTTTGATGGAACAAGGGATTCCATCAACGAGTTTGCAACGACTGAACGTGACGCTTTCGTTGATCGACACTCAGCATCATGGGGAAAAAATTTATCAGAGCCTGGCCCCTGCAACCCCTTCAGCGCTGTACGCGCAGCGGATGCTGAAAGTAGCCGACCAAACTTACTTGATCCAGTTTAGACCCAGCTCAACATTTCTGATCGCCAACAGCCACGCACTGTCCATCGGCCTGATTATCGTATTCGGAGCAGGGTTGACGCTGCTGCTGACCTTGATGGTGTACTTGCTGATAACCCAGCGCGCCCGCGCCCTCTCGCTGGTTGATGAACGTACGCAAGACTTGCGTGTGCTGAACATTACCGATCACCTGACCGGAGTTTACAACCGCCGATACTTCGAAGAGTCGATGGAGCGACTGCTCATCGAGGCTAACGTGCAATACCGCTCTCTGACGCTGATTATGTTTGATATCGATCACTTCAAACACATCAACGACCGTTGGGGCCATCAGTGTGGCGATAACGTTCTGAAGTCGTTGTGTGCACGAATACGTTCGGCAACACGCACGACCGATCTGCTGTGCAGGACAGGGGGAGAGGAGTTTGCATTGATTTGTCCGGATACCGAACTGAACGATACAAGGCTGCTGGCAGAAAAGCTTCGAGCGCTAATAAGCACTCTACCGTTTGATGATGTTGGGCAGGTAACTTGCAGCTTCGGCGTTGCAAAGTGGAATCCAACAGAATCGTTTGACGCTTTTATTAGGCGTGCCGATACCGCGATGTACAGTGCTAAATAAAATGGTAGAGATCAAGTCCAACTTGCAGATATGTAGCAGAACGGCTACCCAAACATTACTGCGGAAAAAGCCAAAACTGGACAGTCTTGGAGGCGCGGTTTGCCTTCATGTCACCATTCCATTTTCCAGCATGGCCTCCTCATGGGAAAAGGGGACGGATTTATTTCTACTAATGGAAAGTAAAAAAATAAATCCATCCCCTTTTCGCTCATCACTGATGATCGTCTCTACAATCCGGATGATTTTGAAAGTTTAATATATGCGCCGAGTATCATTAAGGCTGTTAGAAATAAAGCGCATAAGCCCCACAATAAAAATAATAAACGTTTCAAGTTTGGCGGGAGATTTCTCACGTCCGCAAGGCTCACTATTCCCCTTTTGTGGCAGAGGGTAGGCATTGCAAGGACTAGAGTCAAAAACCCATTGCGAATAGCTTTTCCAAGCAGGCCCGCTTGAGCGTAGGCACTTTTATTAGACTCTACAAAAGCACTGGTCGGCATCAGGCTCTCAGCTTTTTCTGTATGAACACGGATAACATAAATCAACCAAAGATCGATTAATATCATAGGTATGCCAATGAATAGACTAATCAGGCCCAACGGTATGTTGCTCATTGTAGAGTTCTTCCATTCATTACTCGTCAAATTGATCTTCTATCTCACCGGATCAAGTTGAGGGGCAACTTGGATCTGCCAAGCTAAACCCTGAGAACAAACCGATACTCATGATCGTCCCCGTTTTTCTGGGTAACCTGCTCAAGCACGAATCCGCAGCGCTCCAGGACTTTAGCCGAGCCGATATTGTAGGCGTATACCTGAGCAGACAACTGGTTGAGGTGCCACCGGGACTGCGCCTGCTCTATCAAATGCTTCACCGCCAAAGTCGCCAGGCCTTTACCACAAACGTCTTGAGCAATCCTGTAACCCACCTCGGCTGAACGGCCGGACAACCCGATGTCCTTTAGATTGGCCCTGCCGATGATCACCCCTCGAGCATCCTCGATCACACACGAATGCCACGTCCCTGCGGTGTAGCGAGTGAGGTAATCGGAGATATGTTCGCTGACACCCTGAAGTGAATAAAACGCAGGATCGCGGGGCGTGATGGAGCGCTCGAACCACGCGCGATTTTCCAGCTCGAAATCCAGCAGCGCCTTGGCGTCGGCGCTGCGCAATGTTCGGATGTCGATGGACTCCATAAGGCTACTTCCCTGTATTGACCATGAACGTCAGTCGTCGAGTGTGCCGTTCATTAGCAGATGTTGCACATCATCGGTCAGTTGATTGTTCGCACCCAGGTAATCGATGAGCTCAGCGGCGCGACTGCCGCGCAGTCCTGCCGTGGTCAGTTCGCCGTCGCGTACGTAGGTGTAAAGCCCCGACACGGCGAACGCTTTCAACGTGCTGACGTGCCGCGCCTGGTCGGCGAGGGTGTCCTTGAACACCTGGCTGTCGAAAAAACGGCGGCGGGCGAGTGGGCTTTCGAATGCGATTTCCATCACGGCCAAGGATTCGCGATCAGCATTGGCAAAGTGCGCGACGTTGGGTGCCGGTGGGTGCATGCCGTCGTTGTTGAAGGGTTCGCAAAAGTGCAGACGCAATTTCAGGACTCCATCGGCAGCACCCAGCACGCTCGCCAGGTCATTGGCCAGATAGTCGTGCAAGTCTGAAAGGCTTGAACGCGGGCTGAAGTGCACGTGGATACGATCATGCCGGTCCAGGCCGTTGAAGGTTTCATCGTTGAGGCGGTTTACGACGTCCACGGACCCTTTGGGTAAATCGTAGGCCAGGGTCTCGTCGAACATGTTTTGTTCGTCCGAGAACAAAATCGGGCTGGCGTCCTGGAACTGTTTTTGATCGACGCCAGACGCAAAGCCGATTTCTACGCCGCCATCCAGTTCATAGTCGGCGATCTCTTTTATCCCGTCGGCGAGTGGCCACAGATGGGCATCCTGATTTCGGGAAAAGTGGTGCTGGATATAGAGCCCAAGGCCCGCCAAGCGTGAACACAGGGGGCCATGAACATCGCGCCAATAGGTCGCGAACACTTCATGCGGGACGCGCTCGCGCCTTTTGACGGTGGTGTAGCTATTGATTTCGATCACGGTTTTGGCTCAGTTAGCTGCTGGTTAAAGCAGTGGAACGCTGGCGGCGTGAGGTCGTTCAATTTAATCGGGATGAGTGAACAGTTGTGACGGGGGCGAGGCGGCATGTCGACATTAATGAACGCTGCGAATTACTGGCAGCCGGCCGCGGTCTCGTATTGCTCGTGCCCGGCTATTAAGATTACGAGCAGTGTCCCTTCACCGCATACAATCCGGCGACGCGGCTGCGCCAGTCTCCGCCGTGTTGCGCGCTGCATTCTTCCTCTGAATCGAATTGCACGCAGCGGTCCAGGCGAGAGACGTCCACTTCGGCATCGGCAAGCGCCCGGGCGGTTAATTCGCGCATCCGTGCATCCTGTCCGCCGGCAAGGGCGTGCTCTTTGTGAAGGCGGGTATCGAACACCCAGATCACGCGAAGGCTCTGTCTAAACGCCCCATAATCCACCTCGTGGGTGAGCCATTCAAAGCCGATGATTTCAGCTTTTGCGGTCTCGCACGCCTCGGTAAGGGCCGCAACCAGACGGCGCCCGGTACGCACCTGTCCGCGCTTGTTTGAAGGCATCGCGGGTTTTCCTTGATGTGTGGCTTTTAAGTCCGGTGCCAGCTCGTCGCTGGCCCTGTGTTTTTGCATGGTCTCATGATTGCCCTTTCTCAAGAGCGGTCAGACGAAGGGATAAATATTTGATCGCGTCGCGCCTTGCCGGCGTGGGTTCATCATGGCGCTGGCGCCCATCGCCACTCTCCTCGATGCGCCGGCACGCACCTTTCATCCGCAGTGACGTTGCCTGGCCGCGTTAATGCAGCGTTCGCCGGTTGGATACAGCAGATTATTCTTTGGCGCTTTGAAGAACGGCGTCATTTTTCCGAAGCGCTTTGCTAGCTTATTGCTATGAAGCGGCAGGGCGGTTTGATGCCCCTCGCCGCGTTTGCCATGAGCCAAGGAGCCGTTGGATGCCACCCCTTTCTTCGAATAGCCACCGCGTTGATCCAGAAACCTCCCAGCGCTTTTACATCGATGGTCGCTGGTGCTCGCCGACGACGGCGGCCACGTTGCCGGTGATCAATCCCGCGACCGAAGCCGTGGTTGCACACGTGGCAAGCGGGTCTGCGCAGGACGTTGATCGTGCGGTGGCCGCAGCACGCGCAGCGTTTCCCGGCTGGTCCGCGACGCCAGCGCAATCGCGAGCTCAGATACTGGGCAAAATTTACGACCTGATTATCGAGCGCAAGGAGCAGTTGGCGCAGGCGTTATCACTGGAAATGGGTGCGTCGATCACGTCTGCCCGCGCCATGCAGGTGCCACTGGCGGCCGAGCATGTGCGTGTCGCCCGTGATCTATTGTCAACATACTGCTTTCAAACGGTTGAGGGCAGCACCGCGATTGCACGGGAACCGATCGGCGTTTGCGCGCTGATCACGCCGTGGAACTGGCCGCTTTATCAAATCACTGCAAAGGTAGCCCCTGCCATCGCCGCCGGCTGCACAGTGGTGCTCAAGCCTAGCGAGCTGTCACCGCTCAGTGCCTTGCTGTTCGCGCAGCTGGTGCACGATGCCGGTCTGCCGTCAGGCGTTTTCAACCTGGTCAACGGCAACGGCCCCGAGGTGGGCGGTGCCATGGCGGCGCACCCGGATGTCGACATGATTTCGATCACCGGCTCCAACCGTGCGGGCGCTCTGGTGGCGCAGGCTGCGGCTACCACGGTCAAGCGCGTTACCCAGGAGCTGGGGGGCAAATCGCCGAACGTGCTGTTGCCTGATGCCGATTTCAACACGGCGGTGGCGCAGGGCGTGATGTCAGCGTTCCGTAATGTCGGCCAGTCTTGCAGCGCGCCGACCCGAATGATTGTGCCCAGGGACCGTCTGGCAGAAGTCGAAGCGCTGGCAGCTGCAACGGCCAACGCGATCATCGTCGGTGATCCGCAATCCGAAGAAACAGTGCTCGGTCCGATTGCCAACGAGGCTCAGTTCAATCGTGTTCAGGCCATGATCGAAGCGGGGCTGAGCGAGGGTGCCAGGCTGATCTGCGGCGGACCCGGGCGCGTGCAGGGGCACGACAAAGGCTTTTTTACGCGGCCGACGGTGTTTTCGGAGGTCGGCACCGGGATGCGCATCGCGCAGGAGGAAATCTTCGGCCCGGTGTTGTGCATCATCCCGTACGAGACGGTCGATGAAGCGGTCGCGATAGCCAACGACACGGTGTACGGGCTGGGCGCGCATGTTCAGGGACAAGACCTGGATCTGGCCCGCTCGGTTGCGTCCCGTATCCGCGCCGGTCAGGTGCATCTCAATTACCCGGCCTGGGACCCCATGGCACCGTTTGGGGGTTACAAGCGTTCAGGCAATGGCCGCGAATACGGCGTACATGGCTTTGAGGAATACCTGGAAACCAAGGCGATCATCGGGTTTGCCTGATGGCCGACGACGGTCGATGCGCAGGCCGCTGCCGCGCATCATGCCTCGCGCGTCTCCCTGTACGCGCGAACTCATTCGCGTGGCGTAGAAATTGGTTCAACGCGCCAGGCTGTCTCGCCAACAAGTTGGCTGCTACAGAGAGCATCAGACCGGTGCGAGCATGCGTTCCGGTCGAGGGAGGCTCAGGCTGGTTCGAGCACGGACACCGGATAGATCGCGGTAAACGCGCCGTCGTCGACGCTCAAAGCGCGGCAATCGACGCCGTACACGTGTGCCAGATTTTCCGGGGTCAATGTGGACCGGGTCGAGCCGCTGCAATGCACATGGCCCTGATGCAGCATCAGCGTGTCGTCGGCGTAGCGGCTGGCGAGGTTCATGTCATGGAAAATCGCCAGCGTGACGATGTTCTGTGCGCGCGTGTAGGTGCTGACCGCGTCCAGTATCTGTAACTGATTAGCCAGGTCCAGCGCCGACGTCGGTTCATCCAGCAGCAACAGTTGCGGGCTTCGCACCAAGGCCAATGCCAGCGATATCATCTGCCGCTCGCCGCCGGACAGTTGTCCGGGCTGGCTCTCGGCGAACCGCTCCAAGCCCAGCAACTCGAGCATTTCAGCGGCTTTGCGCTGCGCGTCCTTCCCGGTTTTCCAGCCCCTTGCAGTGCCCTGTTGGGCGAGCAGGAGCAATTCGTAGGTGGACAGCCGCACATCGAGGTGCGCCAGGTCTTGCGCGACGTAACCGATCAACTGAGCACGTTTGACCGCAGACGCCCCGAGCAACTCGGTGCCGTTGATAATGGCCGAACCGTGCGCTGGTGCCAGCCCGCACAAGCCTTTCATGAACGTCGATTTGCCCGCGCCATTGGCGCCAAGCAACGCCAGTGTCCGACCGGCCGACGCAGTGATGTCCAGACCCTTGAGGATCTGCTTGCCGCCCAAGGTCACCCGGTAATTGGCAGTAGAGAAACTCATCGGGAAGTCAGCCTTCGGTCGCGCAAGATAAGAATGATGAAAAACGGCAGGCCGATCAGCGACGTGACCATGCCGATGGGCAATACCGCGCCGGGCACGATGAGCTTGCTGGCGAGCGAGGCGAGGGTGACGAAGATGATCCCGCAGGCGATGGTCACGCCGATGGTGAAACGCTGATCTTCACCCACCAGCAACCGTGCCACGTGTGGCGCCACCAGACCGACAAAGCCGATGATCCCCACCACCGACGTAACTGCGCCCGCCAGCAAGGCAGCCAGCACCAGCATCACGGTGCGCAATCGGCGTACCGGAATACCGAACACCACCGCCTGCTCGCCGAAACTGCGCAGAGCCGTCAAGGCCCAAGCCTGGACCAGCACCACCGGGATCGCCACCAGCGCGATCACCGCACACAGCGTGACTTTGTTCCAGGTCGCGTGCAGCAACGAGCCCATCAGCCAGAACACAATGCTTTGCAATTGGTCGGTACTGGCCACGTACTGGACCAGCCCGAGCAGCGAGCTGAACACGAAATGCACGGCAATCCCCAGCAGGGTGATGGCCTGCAGGCCGACGTGGCCCCGTGTCAGCAGCAAGATCATGCCCACGGTCAGCAGCGAGAACAGAAACGCATTGGCGGTCACGATCAGGTCGGCACCAAAGCCGGGTAACGCCTGGCCGAGCGACACATTGAAAGCCAGCGCCAACGATGCGCCAAAGCCTGCGGCCGACGAGATGCCCAAGGTGAAAGGTTCAGCCAGCGGATTGTCGAGGACGGTCTGCATCATCAGTCCCGCCAGCGACAGGCAGGTGCCGGCGAGCACCGCCATCAGCGTCATGGGCATACGCAGTTCCCAGAGGATGACCCGGGTGCTGGTGTCAACGCTGTCCGGTTGCAGCAACCCCGCGATGGCCTCGCCGAACGTCAGCGTGCCGGAACCCACGATCAAATCAGCGACGAACGCTGCGACCGCCAGCACCAGCAGTGCAATCAGCAGCACGCTGCGCCGCCAGACGGTGTGACTGTAGCGGGCCTGCGAGGTGAGGGGGGCAGGCTGGATATGAGCAGTCATGGCCGCAGTTCGCTCATCAAGGTGCATAGACCGTTCAATTGACAGGCGCTGGCGAATAGAGGATCGCCGGCACCGCTTTCAAGCCCGTGAGGCCGAACAGTGTGGTCAGGCTGTTTGCCGTGTCCAGTTGCTGAGCGCTGTCGGGGTAGAACGCCTGATTGAGGTATTCAAGGGCCAGGATATTCCAGGAGCTGGCGTAAAACTGGTGGTAGATACCATAGACCCGGCCGTTCTGGCTGGCTTTCAGTTGCGCGAAGCCGGGACGTTTCTGCAACACGCTCAGCGCGTGATCGATCAGAGGCTGGCGAACGCTGTCACCAAAGCCGTAAGGCGGTGCAACCGAGGCGTTGCCGGGGAATTGCGAGCCGGTCATCACGTAGACATCGGGCTTCTTGCCGAGCACCGTTTCAAGGGTGACATCGCCGGTTGCGCCGGGCAGCAGGCTTGAGCCCAGGTTTTGGCCGCCAGCAGCTTGCACCAGCTTGCCCCAGTAAACGTCGCCGTGCGTGAAGCAGCACGCCGATACGCCGCCCTGTCCGGCCTTCGCTTCCACGAACACCAGTGGTTTTTGCGTGTGCTGTTTGATGATGCCGTCGATCTTTGCCAGACGCTCGCTGTAGAAATCAAGGTAGGCCTTGGCTTCTGCTTCGCGGTTGAGCACCTTGCCGAGCAGCGCGACGGTCTTCTGGCTATTAGTGACCGGATCAAGGTCGCTGTCGACGAAGACCACCGGAATCTTCAGTGCCGCCAGTTTTTGCGCAACGCCTGCGTTGTCCAGCGATGCACGGGCGCGTGTCTGGAATACCAGCAGGTCCGGGCGTGAGGCGACGATGGCCTCTAGGTTCAGATCGCCATCATCCCCAAACTGCATGTCGATGGCCTGATTCGCAGTTTTCGGCCACTGGTTTTCGAAGACTTTCCAGGTGTTGGCGTCCGAGCGCTTGACGATGTTGTTCCAGGCAACGATGCGCTGGAAGGGATCGTTGCGGTCCAGCAAGGCCAGGGTAAAAAGGTCGCGCCCGTCCTGAAGAACAATGCGTTTGGGTTCGTGAGCGATTTCCACCTGGCGATTGGCAACGTCGGTGACGGTCACGGGATAGGTCGTGGCGTGGGCCAGTGTCTGACCGGTCAGCAACAGACCGAGACCGGCGATGAGGTGCTTGAAGACGTGCATCTAGGCATCCATAACAGCGGAAGGGGAGGCGTTGATCGAGGGTTTTCACGACAAGGCGATTAGAAAAAACAGCGACAAGGATATGATAATAACTATCATTCGTCAGTTAAAAATGTGGTACCCGGCTAAGTTCGTCGCCATCCCCTTGACTGCGCACGCCCTCTGGCAGGTACTGAACCGGACGCAAGAGTGGTCGGTCAGATGTTCTCTCCAGTATTGTTCGTGTCCATTGCCGTTCCTGTTCACTATTGGCCTGGCGGTTCCAGGACCGCCGCGACCCACGATGAGGTTCACCCCATGAGCAACGCACCTTACGTTCCTCCCAAGGTCTGGCATGACGCGCCGTCCGGTGGCCAGTTTGCCAGCATCAACCGGCCGATCGCCGGACCCACGCATGACAAGACCCTCGAAGTGGGCAAAAACCCGCTGCAGCTTTACTCGCTCGCCACGCCGAACGGCATCAAGGTGACGATCATGCTGGAGGAGTTGTTGGCACTCGGTCACACCGGAGCCGAATACGACGCCTGGCTGATTCGTATCGGCGAGGGCGACCAGTTCTCCAGCGGTTTTGTGGATATCAACCCCAATTCCAAAATACCCGCACTGCTTGATTGCAGCGTCGAACCGGCCATTCGGCTGTTCGAGTCTGGCTCGATCTTGTTGTACCTGGCCGAGAAGTTTGGCTGCTTGCTGCCTACCGATCCGGCAGGTCGCGCTGAAACGCTCAACTGGCTGTTCTGGCAGATGGGCGCGGCGCCTTATCTGGGCGGCGGTTTTGGGCACTTCTATGCGTACGCGCCCGAGAAGCTCGAGTACCCGATCAACCGGTTCACCATGGAGGCCAAGCGTCAGTTGGACGTCCTCGACCGGCGCCTGAGCGAGAACCGTTATCTGGCGGGCGATACGTACACTATCGCCGACATCGCGGTGTGGTCCTGGTATGGCCAGTTGGCGTTGGGCGATCTGTATTCAGCGGCGGAATTTCTAGCGGTCCATGAATACACCCACGTGCAACGCTGGACGCAGGAAATCGCCAGCCGGCCCGCAGTGATTCGCGGTCGGCGGGTCAATCCGACGTGGGGCGACGAAGCCACACAGGTGGCGGAGCGGCATTCGGCGGCGGATCTGGATTAACAGTCAGCGCACACGCTGCCGCTCGCGCAGCGTGAAATGCCGTTCAGGCGGATAGTCATTCAACTTACGTTTATCAGGATTTCCATGGCCAATCACGACCTCACATTTATCCCCGATCCCGATGCGGAATCGATCTCTTCGGATGTCGCCGGATTTGGTGGGCTTTTGGTGTCCACTCAAATTCCTACTCACGCAGATGGCACTCTTGAGTTGGGGGGGATTACCGAACAAAGCGAGTGCACGCTGCAAGCCCTAAAAGTTGCACTGGAGCGCGCTGGCAGCTCAATGGACCGGGTCCTGCATTTGACGATTTATCTTACCGATATGGCTGATCGCGCCGCGTTCAATGAGGTTTACCAGCGATTTTTTGCCAGGCCCTGGCCGGTCCGGGCGGCGGTAGGCGTCGCTGCGCTGGCAGTTGAGGGTATGCGTGTCGAGGTGACGGCGATGGCGGCCAAAGCTTGAGGCGCTGTCAGTAAGTTACGCGCTCATCGGCGCGGTTTTGCGCGTCGATGAGCAGTCTTGAGTGTCAGTGGTCCGTGGCGCTCTTGCTTATATGATTGCTTGGTATTACGTCATGTGATGGATCTAGAAGAAAACGGCGAATATCTTTAATCCAAATGGATGATTCTCTTTTCAAATCCATCTGCGCGAATATTGCGCGATAATAGCCATGTGCCTAAACTGGTGAATTAGTATTTAATTGTAATAGGCCACTGCAAGTATGGACACGTTTGGGAGCCGCTTAAGGGAGGAGCGTATTCGTAGCAAGCTGACTCAAACCGCCCTCGCCGAGATTGGTGGCGTGCAGCCAAATGCCCGAGGGCACTACGAAAACGGTCAGCGCATGCCGCGTGTTGACTACCTCTTGGCAACGGCAAGCGTTATCGATGTTAGCTACTTAGTTACCGGACGACGTATGTTAGATACATTCGCAGAGATGTCTCAGGATGAACACGACATACTTGTTGCGCTAAGGAAAATGCCGCAGGACGATAAGGAAGCTGTGAATCATTTATTCAAAACCTGGCTCAGGCATTGTTATGCAAGTCAGAACTAGCACTTCAATACAGATACATAACTTTAAACATAAAGCGTCATTCGACGCAGGCAGTTTTTTGCCTGCGTCGATTTGATGTGCGCGTTGACTAATGCTGCTGGCTTGCGTTGCGTTTCCGACCGAAGGGCCGCCGCGCTGCTGACGTTGCTGAACACAGGCACATTGCCATCTGTATAGTACTGCGACCGCATGTCCTGGCTATCCTCATGAACTACCTGCTCTCTGTGTGCTGGGTCATTTTTTCCCTTTTCTTCGGTACGCAGGCCAGCGCCGAAGATCAGGTTCTGCGTGTGCTGGCGTGGCCCGGTTATGCCGACAGCGACATCGTGGCTGCTTTCGAAAAGCGCCACAAGGTGAACGTGGAAATCACGCTGGTGGGCAGCGATGAAGTCCTTCGCAGCAAGTTGAGCGCCAATCAGGGCGCGGATTTCGACGTGATTGCCGCCAATACTGCTGAGATCCACAACTACGCACAGCAGGGCTTGTTGCAACCTGTGCATCCCGAACGCATTGCCAACACCGCCCGCCAGCTCCCGCGTTTTCGCGATTATTCAAAACTCCCCGACATCGTGATTGACGGCCAGATCTACGCAGTGCCTTACGCCTGGTCCGACATGGGCCTGATCTACGACCGCAAGCAATTCAGCCAGCCCCCGGATTCGATCACCAGCATGTGGGACCCGGCGTTCAAAGGTCGCGTGCTGGCGTTCAATACCGGCAACCATAATTACTCTCTCGCCAGCCTCGCACTTGGCGGCAACCCGTTTCAGATCGGTGCCGAGGAATTTCCAAGGGTCACCGACAAGCTGGTCGCCCTACGGCGTAACGTCCTGACTTTTTACTCGCTGCCTGAAGAGGCCGCCGAGTTGTTTCGCACGCATAGGGTGGCGCTGATATTTGCCAATTATGGCCGTCAGCAGCTCAAGCAGCTTCGCGATGCGGGTGTTGATGTCGGCTATGTGGTCCCGCAGGAGGGCGCGCTGGCGTGGCTCGATTGCTGGGCGATCAGTCGTAAGGCCCGTGACCCGGCGCTGGCGGCGCAGTGGATCAATTTCATGCTCGAACCCGAGGCCAGCCGCGCCCTCAGTGATCGTCAGGACTTGTCCAGTACGGTTGAAGAACCCAAAGACGCCAGCCCCTCCGGCCGTTTAATCTGGCTGCGTCCGGTTGAGGACGATCAGCGTCGCGCGGCGCTGTGGGAGCGCATCATGTCGGGCGAGCGTCCACCGTTGAGGGAACTGCCATGAGGTTCGGCATCGCGTTCAAACTCGGTTGCCTGATGGCCTTGTTCGGGATGCTGCCGACTGCGCTTGCGGGGTATTACATCTACAACAGCAGCCGGGAAATGCTGCTGCAAGGCGCGGAGCGCGACTTGTTGACCTCGGTGCAGGTGCTGGGGCGTGATTTGCGCAGCAGTCTGCGCAACATTTCGCGGGACGTAGCGGTGCTCGGTAATGGCCCGCATGTGCGTGAACTGGGCGACATCGCCGAGCAACACACCCGGACCGAGGTTCAGGACAACCTGGCGGACTCCTTTCGCGCGATGTTGCTGGCGCACCCGGACTACATGCAGATCCGGCTGATCAGCGCCACCGATCACGGTCTGGAACTGGTGCGGCAGGACCGTGACGGCCACGATATCGTCAGGGTCACCGGCAATGATCTTCAGGAGAAAGGGCATTACGCCTACGTGTTCGAGACGCTGAACCTGGCGCCCGGCGACGTACGCGTATCCCCCATCGTTATCAACCACGAACAGGGCGCGCACTCAGGGCTCGGCAAGCCGACGCTGCACGTTTCGACACCGGTTGCCGATGCCGCAGGCAACGTATTCGCGTTGTTGGTGATCAACGTTGACCTCGACCAGCTGTTTAGCCAACTGCAAAGTGATTTGCCCAGCGAGTATCAGGTGTACCTGAGCAATCGGTGGGGTGATTTGCTGGTGCACCCCGACGATCGACGCACGTTCGGATTTGATCAGGGCCGCCGGCTGTTTTTGCAGGACGAGTTTCCTGATGTGGCGCAACTGCTGGATGACCCCGGCCCGAGCAGTGTGATCACCCGCAGCGTCGAGCAGGACCAGCAGGAGCGACTGGTTGCGGCGTTTGTGCGGCTGTCTCAAAACGGGGCGTCGCAGCCTTTTGTCGTGCTGGGCCTTGGCCAACAGCAAAGTCACGTACTGGCGCAGGCCTCCCGTGCGGGCACCGATATCTTTCGGATCGCCCTGTTTTTCAGCGTGTTGGCGCTGCTTGCGGCGTTCGTTGCGTCACGCGCGCTGATCCGTCCTTTGCGCAGCATGACCGATGCGGTAGAGCTGTTTTCCCGCGAGCGCAAGATCACCGAACTCCCGCCAAGGCGCGATGAACTGGGCGTCTTGTCCAGGCGTTTTCATGCCATGAAGCAGGAGATTCTCGACCAGCTCGATGACCTCACCAGCAGCCGCGCCGCGTTCGAACACCTGGCCCGACATGATCCGTTGACTGAACTGCCCAATCGGCGAATGTGCTTTGAACGACTGGAGCATGCGCTGACCGTGGCACGGTTGAATTCAGAACAGATGGCGTTACTGTTTGTCGACCTCGATCATTTCAAGGAGATGAATGATCAATACGGCCATCACTTCGGTGACCGGGTCTTGCAGGCGGTGGCCAAGTTGCTGATCTCGGCAAGCGACAACGCTGATTGTGTGTCGCGGCTGGGCGGGGATGAGTTCGTGATGTTTTTCAGCAACGTGAAAGATCCCCGGAAAATCGTCTTGCTGCTTGAGAAACTCCACCAGTGTTTCCAGCTGCCGTTGTTCATTGATGGGCGGAAAGTGCAGATCCACGCCAGCATGGGTGTGAGCCTGTTCCCTCAGGACGGCAGCGACATAGAGACGCTGATTCAACATGCCGACAACGCAATGTACAAAGCCAAGAGTGCTGGCCGTAATCGGTACTCCTTCGACATGCCGGGGCGGGGCTGAGTCGCCGCGTCAGCCTCGCTCGGGCGCGTAATGCGCTCAGGTTAGCAACGCGAGGCCGCGATGGGCTGCGCAGCGGCCCTGAACCCGGACACTTCAGCTGTACCTGATGCACCGCATTCACTGAATTTACTGCCGCTGCGCAGCAGATCGTCAGCAAGCTGGACTCCTACGCCCTCCGGGCAGAATCAAAACCCTGGCCTCAACGGAAACCGGGGGCGTTCTGGTTTCAAGCCGGTTCAGCGACCTGCGCCAGGGTGGGGTAGTCGGTGTAGCCCACCTCGACGCCAGCGTAGAAATACTCTCGACGGGCCTCGTTCCACGCAGCGCCAACCCGCAGACGTTCCGGCAGGTCCGGATTAGCGATAAAGGGTACGCCGAACGCAATGGCGTCTGCTTTCCCGGCGCCCAGCCAGGCCTGAGCCGAATCCTGGGTGAACGCTTCGTTGGCGATGTGATGGCCGCCAAAGGTGTCCTTGAGCATCGGTCCAATGCTGTCGGGGCCTTCTTTTTCACGGGTGCTGATGAACGCAATCTTGCGCTTCCCGAGTTCGCGGGCGACGTGCTTGAACGTTTCCACCGGGTTGTCATCGCCCATGCTGTGGTCGATGTAACTGCCGACGCCGCCGTCGCCACGAGGGGCAAGGTGAACCCCGACCCGGCCTGCGCCCCACACGCTGATTGCCGCATCGGTCACTTCCAGCAGCAAGCGCGCGCGATTGGCATGTGATCCGCCATAAGCGTCGGTGCGCGTGTTGCTCGAACTTTGCAGAAACTGGTCCGGCAGATAACCGTTGGCACCGTGGACCAGCACGCCGTCAAAACCTGCACGTTTGGCGTTTTCAGCCCCTTGGCGGTAGGCCTCGATAATCCCTGGAATCTCCTCGATCGCAAGTGCCCGTGGCGTTGGGAACGGCACTTTGGGCCGCAGATGGCTCACATGGCCTTTGGGCTGAATGGCGCTGGGTGCTACAGGCAGCGCGCCGTCGAGGAATACCGGATGAGAGATGCGCCCGACGTGCCACAACTGCAGCACGATCTTCCCGCCTGCCCGGTGCACGGCGTCAGTCACCAGCGACCAGCCTGCGACCTGCGCTTCAGACCAGATGCCCGGTGTGTCTGCGTAGCCCACGCCCATTGGCGTGACCGACGTTGCCTCGCTCAGGATCAGCCCGGCGCCGGCGCGTTGGGTGTAATACTCGGCCATCAGCGCATTGGGCACGCGGTCGATGGCGCGGCTGCGGGTTAAAGGTGCCATCACCACCCGGTTGGCGAGTGCGATATCACCGAAAGTGACGGGGTCAAAAAGAGTGCTCATTACCTGTGTTCCCGAACGCGGCGCAAACGCTCCCCGGCCTCTGAAAACAAAGGGCATCAACAGCAAGGGGAGGGCGCGTAGAAAGTATCCGGGCGTCTGAATCAGACGCCCGGATGGGTTATTGCAGAGGTGTTCAGCGGTTACCGAGCTTGTCCAGCAGCGCTTGGGCGCCAGCCTCGGACGACGCCGGGTTCTGGCCGGTGATCAACAGCCCATCCTCGACCACGTAGGACTGCCAGTCGGCGCCCTTGGAGTATTGGCCGCCGTTGTGTTTGAGCATGTCCTCAACCAGAAACGGCACCACGTCGGTCAGGCCGACCGCGTCTTCTTCGGTGTTGGTAAAGCCGGTGACGGATTTGCCCGACACCAACGGCTTGCCATCGGCTGACTTGACGTGGCGCAGAACGCCCGGCGCATGGCATACCGCGGCAACCGGCTTGCCGGCGGACAGGGTGCTTTCGATCAGCGCGATGGAGTCTGCGTCTTCAGCCAGGTCCCACAGCGGGCCATGGCCGCCTGGGTAAAACACTGCGTCGTAATCGCCGCGTGCCGCATCCTTCAACAGCAGGGTGCTGGCCAGTTGTGCTTTGGCGCTGCTGTCGGCATCGAAGCGGCGGGTGGCGTCGGTTTGCGCATCTGCCTCACTGCTTTTCGGGTCCAGCGGAGGCTGACCGCCCTTGGGCGAAGCCAGAACGATCTCCACGCCTGCGTCCTTGAACACGTAATACGGCGCGGCAAATTCTTCCAGCCAAAAACCGGTTTTCTTGCCGGTGTTGCCCAGTGCGTCGTGGGATGTCAGAACCATCAGAATCTTCATGGGTGTTACCTCTGGTTTGATCAAAAAATGTCAGGAGTGATTAAGCACGTGCCGTGTGGCCGAAATCGCCTCATCGAACGGTGCGGTGGTGCGCGTTATCTTTGTCATCACGCTGGCACCCAGCCAAAGCTGATACAGCCTGAGCGCGACGTGTGACGGTGGGTCGGTCAGGCGGAACGAACCGTCGTCCAGACCCCGTGAAAGTGCGGCGCCAATGCGCTGGATCACCTTGGCCGTGCCCTGATCCAGCGCCAGCCTCATGGGCTCGGACAGATCAGCCAGCTCAGCGCCCAGCTTCACAACCAGGCACTTGCCGAAATCGTGGTGCAGGGACTGGTTTTCCAGCCAGCGCTGCCAGTACTTCTCGAGCTTTTCGCGTTCTGTCTGCGCAGGGGCCTCAAAGATCTGATCCATCTCAGCGAGATAGTTCTGAAAATAGGACTCCAGCAGTGCCTGACCAAACGCGTCCTTGGAACTGAAGTAGTGGTAAAACGAGCCCTTGGGGACTTTGGCCAGCAGCAGTACCTCATTAAGCCCTACGGCCGCGAACCCTTTGCGGCCGATGACCTGTGCTGCGGCATCAAGGATTCGTTGTCTGGCGTCAGTGGGTAAAGTCGTGTTCATCGTCACCGCTCTGTCAGTAGACCAGTCGTCTAGTGGGTGAGCCCATCGTAGGGAGTGAGGCAAAACCCGACAATGTCGTATCCGCAAGGATTTCGGACACGGGACCAAAGTTGCGTGCGCCGCTCTGCCTGGCGAGATAGCATCGCACCGAGCCGCCATGCGGCCCGCAGCCGAATCAGTTGCCCAAGGGGTGCTCATTATTTCTGGCCTGCGCACCTGCTGAAGAGAGCGTGATGCATTCCGTTGCTTTGATTGTTTATCCCAACTTCCAGTCGCTCAGCCTGTCCGTGGGCTCGGTGTTCGAGTGCGCGAACATGATGCGCGACGAGCCGGCCTACACCTTTCATCTGGTGTCGGAGTCGGGCGGGCCGGTGATGTCGTCGCAGGGCTTTTCGGTGCTGACCACGCCGCTTAGCGCCGAGGGGTACGACACCGTGATCATCAGCGGCCACATGGAGTTCGAGCTTCCGGCCCTGAGCCTGCTGGAGTTCGTGCGCGCCGCGTCTGCGCACTCGCGCCGCATCGTGTCGTTGTGCACCGGAAGCTTTGTGCTGGCGGAGGCCGGTCTGCTCGACGGCAAACGCGCAACCACTCACTGGATCTATGCGCCGGCGTTCAAAAAACGCTACCCCGATATTCAGCTTGAGGAAGACCGGCTGTTCGTTGTGGACGGTGACGTGTGGACCGGCGCAGGCATGAGTGCCGGGCTGGACCTGGCGCTGGCGATGGTCGAAAACGATCTGGGCAGCGACATAGCGCGGCGGATTGCCCGCAAGCTGGTGATTTATCAGCGGCGGGGCAGCGAACAATCGCAGTTGTCGGCGCTGCTGGAACTTGACCCCAAATCTGACCGGGTCCAGCTGGCACTGGTTTACGCGCGGGAAAATCTGAACAGCGATTTGTCGGTGGAGGCGTTAGCGGCAGTGGCGCGCTTGAGCCCGCGACAGTTCAGCCGGGTGTTCCGTGAAGAAACCGGGCAGACGCCAGCCAAGGCGGTCGAGTGTCTTCGGGTCGAGGCCGCCAGGGTGATGATGGAAACCAGCCGTCACCCCATAGAGGTGATTGCCCGTGAGTCAGGATTTGGTGATCGCGAGCGGATGCGGCAAGCGTTTCTGCGCACCTTCGGCCAGCATCCGCAAGCCATGCAACGGGCACTAGCCACGGCTGAGCGGGGTGAGCTGATGCCCGGCACACCCCGGTAGGCGCGCTGCCAGCGCTGGGTGAGTGATCACTCAGCGCCGTGATCAACGTTGCAGGCGTTACTCGTTAGAGGTTGCGGCTGCAACCAGATCAGTTGCCGAACATCAGGGTTTTCAGGCGGACCTGAGCCTGTTGGACGGTCTTGGCCTGGGTGTTCAACTCTTCCAGAAGGGTGTTCAGTTCCGCCTGCACCTTCGGGTCTTGAACCTTGACCAACGCGCCGTTTATCTCGATCTGCGCCTTGTGCGCATTCACGTAGTCGGCCACTTTCAGGCTGGTGTCCAGTGTGCCGTTAATCTGCGGCAGCACCTCCAGAAGCGTGTTGGCAGGCACGGTTACGGTGCGGTCGTAGGCTTTGTCGTAGACCGCTTTCAAGTCTTCCGGTTGCTTGAGCTGGGCGTGAGCGCTGTCGGCTTTAGCCTGTTGCTGCTTGAGTTGGGTGTTCATGTCGGTGAGGCCGGCCTGCACCGTTTTGATGTCGTCCCGGCGTGAAACCAGATCGCCCAGCGAGCGCACGGCGCCTTTCTGAACGAGTGTGGCCAACGGTTTGACGGCGGTGTCCATCCCGCTGTTGAAGTCGGTGATTACCGCGTAATGCGTGGAGTATTCACCAAATGCTTTCGACTCATCCGGCGTCAGTTTGGGCACGTGTACGCCCGGTTTGTCGACGATGCGGGTTTGCAGAAACTGCGTGAAGGCCGCGCGTTGTTCGGGTTCTTTGTCGCCACAGGCGATGAGTAAGAAGGGCAGGGCAAGGACGAGTAGCCACTGAGGGCGAAGCGAGACATTCATGTCTTTGGATCTCCTGAAGCAAAGGGACAGGCCCGTAATAGACGGGTCTGCGAGTAGGCGCGGCAAGCTTAGCGTTTCTCTTGCAGGGGTTCAAAGTCATTGGTCGAACACAAAGGCACGTTGATCAGCTCAGCGCCAGTCATCAAGGATCCAGGCTTGGGCGTGATCGTAACCAGCGCCGCCTCGGTGCATCGAGATGCCCAGAATGTCAGTCCGAAACCCTTCATCGATCAGCCAGCGGTACGCTCCGTCGCGCGCGGTATTGACCCCGACGGTGAGGGTCTCCTGACTGGCCTGCACCGCCGCCGCGTTGCAGGCGGCGATCAGCGTGGCAAACACCGAAGGCGCCCGCGGACCAGAGGCCACTGCTGCGAACTTGACGTAAAAGACGCCGGCGCCCGCCTCGCTGTGCGGACCGAAATGGCAGATCGCGAAGGCGTGAGGTTGAGCCGCCTCGTCGACCAGTATCAATGTGGTGCCGAGCTTTTGTTCTCGCACGGCGTCCATCTCGCCGGTCACGTCCAGCCCAGGCGCGATGGCGTGGGTGATGGCGGCGCATGCGTTTTTCAGGGCCTGTGCATCGCTGCCTGGCGCGCCGTATTTCAGCACGCCGGTCGGGCCGCTTTCAGCGCTGACCGGGTGTTGCAAAATGGCGATGAGCGACCTCGGCCAGAAGCCAAAACGCTGGTATAGCCCGATGTGTTTAGCGCTGTCGGGAAAGGTCATCAGCCCGGCATGGCTAACGCCCCAGGCATCCAGCTGCTCGATGCAACCGGTCATCAGGCTTTTGGCGATGGCGCGGTCCCAGAATTGCGGGTGCACGGCCACTGGCCCGACAACCGCATGACTGCCCCAGCGCGACACGCACAGCACGCCGACCATTCGGCCGTCGATCTCGGCCTTGAGCCAGTTGCTGTGCGGCGCGTTCCAGCGGTTGTGCACGTAATCGCGGTCATTCCAGAACTCTCCGGGCTCCGCTGCTTCGATGAACGTCGCGAACGCCAGCCTGACCAGTTCGCAGGCCTGGGCCAGTTCGGCGCGGGTGAGCGGCAGGACATTCACCGTTTCAGGGTGCTGGGACGTAGCGGGCATGGGGCATTCTCGGCAGCGGGATTGTCTGTTCGATAAGCCGGGCGCTGCGTTGGTTCAACCCGGCTTTCGTCCCTTATTTGCGCACGTTCTGGTAAAGCATCAGCCGCGATGTTTCGTGCATGCCGCGGGTCAGCTCGACCAGTCGCCTGAACTCCGCCGGGTTCTGCCCGGCCACATCATCCAGTGGCGTTTGCGAGGCCAGGTCATGCAGCGTCGGCGAGCTGCCGTCGTGCTGCATCTGCACCATGTAATGCTGCGTGACACCGGCGATCAGCGGGAACGTGCCTTCACGCAGCACCAGCGGCACCACGCGCTCGCCTTCCGGCGCTGGCTGCTGAATGTCCCGCCCCATGCCGCTGTTGCGAAACTCAAGGCCCGCCATGCCGGCAACGGTGGGCAGCAAGTCAACCAGACCTACTGCCTCGTTGACAGTGCGCGCGCCGAGCAAGGCGGGCGCATGGATGATCATCGGCACCGCGTTGCTCTCCAGGCCGAGCTGCTCGTAAGCGGGCGCCAGATACGGGATCTGGGCGATCCGGGTGTTGTGATCGCCAAACAGCACGAAAATGGTGTTTTCGTAGTAACCGCCTTTCTTGGCGATTTCCATCAGGCGTCCAATGTTGAAGTCCAGCAGGCGCACGGCGTTGTATTGCTCGACGCTGCGTGATCCTGCGGCTTGTACTTCGGCCAGCGTCGGGTTCTTCACCTCAAAGCCGTCATTGGTTTTGGGAATGGTGAAGGGCCGATGGTTGCCTGCGGTCTGCACGTAGGCAAAGAACGGCTTGTCCTTGGGCAGTGCTTGCAGGATCTGGTCGGTTTCCTTGAACAGGTCCAGATCAGAGATCCCCCAGACATCCACCACCGGGGATTTCCAGTCGCGCTCTTCGAACAGGCGCACGCCGTCGATGCTTTGCCGGATCAGGGCGTTCATGTTGGCCCAGCCGGAGTTGCCGCCGATGGTGTAGATCTTTTCGTAGCCGTTGAACGCATTGATCAGCGTGTGCTGGCGCGTGATCAACGGGTTGCGCGTCGCCGTTTCCTGACGGGTAACGTCCGGCACGCCCGAAATACTCGCCCACACGGTTTTCGCCGTTCCGGTGACCGGCACGTAAAAATGCTCGAAAAACCAGCTCTGGCTGGCGAGGCGGTCAATGTTGGGCGTTGGATTGATCGGGTTGCCGTAGGCGCCCACCGCGCTGGTACCGAGGGACTCCAGCATCACGAACATCACATTCGGTGGCCTGGCGCTGGCAACCTTGTAAGGCTGCGGCGCCTGATGGCGCACAAAGTCGAGCGTTTGCGGGTCGGGCTTGTCGACGCCCAGGTACTTGGACATCACCGCGTAGTGTTCACGCACTTGAGCTTCGTCGTAGCGCGACTGGCCGACCTTGATGGTGTCATAGAGGAAAATCACCGGGTTCAGGCCCAGCGCTGCAATCTGGTTATTGCCGGAAAAAAACGCATCGCTCCAGCGCAACGGGACCGGGTTTTCGAGGTTCATGTTTTCGACACGGCCCAAAATACCCAGCAGCACCAGCACGACCATCACCGTACCGCCCCACGTGGCTGACAGTGGATGAATCACGATGCGACGGCGGTCGAGCGTCAGGCGCTCCAGCTTCACCAGCGCCAGTGTCACCAGCGCGACCGTGAGCAGCCAACCGAGAGAAATCCAGATCACGGGGTAGGTTTGCCAGACCATGTCGCGGGAAATTTGCGCGTCGTCGAGATAGCGCAGAATGGTGGCGTTGATTCGCACGCCGAGGTACGCGTAGTGGCCGAAGTCGATGATGTAGATCAGCAATACAACGCTCAGCGCGACAAACAGGTAGATGCGCGCCACACCGCGCAACAGGCGGCTGCCCAGCAGGTTCCAGCGCGGTATCCAGGCCAGCACGGCAACGGGCAACATCAGCAGGATCGCCAGCCTGAGGTCGAACCGAAAGCCGATGCCCAGCGTTTCCAGCAGCGCGTTATCGTCGCTCAGGGCCTTGGCGTCGAAACCGGAAAAGCCGAAAAAGAACACCACCCGCAGCACCGCCAACAGAAACCAGATAATGGCTGTTGCGGCCAGCCAGTAATGCAGACGTCTTGCGTGCAGCCAACCCATTGCGGTTCCCCCGGTGAAAAGTCTCGTTGATTCTCAAACTGATTGACGTGCATCGCTGGCGCTGCGCAATAGCAACCTGCTCCGGCGATAGGCCCATCTCACGACGATCACCAGCAAGGCCGTGCAGCAGAACAGCCCCAGCAGCGGATCAATCAGGTAATCCCAGTAATTGTGCGAGGGTTTGATGCCTGCCACGAACGCCAGCGTTGCGCTGGCCAGCATCACCACCGCCAGACCGTTGCGCAGGTAAAACAGGCCCAGCGTGAGCAGTGCGATGATCACCAGCATCGCCCGCGGGCTGTAGCCGAGGCGATACGGGTCCAGATAACTCAAGCCCAGCGTTGCCGGGTACAGCAGCAGCGCCATCGCCGCGAACACCACCAGCACGCTGATTTGCGCGTGACGGGCGGGCGCAGGCAGCCCCAATTTGCGCAGGCAACCCCAGAGCATCAACACCAGCGAAGTGATGGCGAGGTCATCAATGTAGCTGCGCAGGTACGCCGCCAGCGACAAGCCGTCGACAGGTATGAAACTGGCCGCCAGCAACGCGAACAACAGCCCGACGCGCAGCCCACGGTTGAGCCCCAGCGGCGGCAGCATCAGGAAGATGAGCAGCGCGAAACTGACATGGGCCTGCCACAGGCTGATCAATTGCGACGCTCGGACAGCCACGCATCGTTGAACGTGACGTGCTTGATGAAAGTGTTGTTCCAGGAATAAACCAAGTGATACATCCCGTCCGGGCTGCGGATGAAGTAGGGGTACTCGTATTTGAATTCACAGCCGCGGCTGGTGCAGACGCGGGTGTCGAGGTTGCTCAGGAACTGCGTCTCCAGCGGCAGTCGAAGTGCGCCACTGGACCCGCGAAACTCGTTGCCGATGATTTCTTTGTAAGCGTCGGGCGAGAACGGATTGCCGTTCGGGTCGGGGGACTTGTCCAGGTCACGCAACGCCTGCCAGTCGTCCATTTTGGCGTCGGTGCCGTAGAGGCTCAGCTTGAAGCGGCCATCGCGCAGGTCATTGAGCGCCACCAGCAGGCCATTGTCTGGCGTGGCGACAGCGGCCAGCGATGAGTTGGGGTTGGACGGGTCGAGCGGATAAGGTTCACTCCAGGTTTGCCCGGCGTCTTCGGTGCGGGTCGCCAGCACCCGGTGGTGAGTGTTTCCGGCATAACGCAGCAGCGCGATGCCCCGCTGGCCGTCCAGCGGCACCACGGTCGGCTGCAGCGAATTGTTGCCCCGGCTGATGCGGAATTTATCGATCACGTCGCCGTTCGCGCTCAGGTAGAGATACTCGGCGAACTTGCCCAGAAATTCGTGGTAGACCGGCAATCCGATCGAACCGTCGGCATGAAACACCGGCGCCGAGCGCACCAGCGTGCTGATGTTGAGAAAAGGTGAGGTGATCAATTGGCGCGGTTCAGACCAGTTGCGGCCAAAATCTTCGGAGACCATCACATTGACCGCGCTGCCCGCCCAGCCGCCCATGGACACCGAGACATAGAACAGCCACAGGCGATTGTCCGGTGCCAGTGCGACGACCGGATTGCCGAGTTTGCGAATGTATTTTTGCGTGCCGCGCTGGGTCGAGTCGCGGGTTGCCAGCACCTGCTCTGCGCCCCATTCGCCGGTGCCTGCATCGAAGCGGGCGGCGCGCACCTGCACATCGGCAGCGCCTTCACGGGTGCCGGCAAACCATACCGTCATCAGGCTGCCATCGGGCAGGGCGGTCACGGCAGAGGAATGCACGAAATCCACCAGCCCGGAGGAGGCAAAACGGCTGGTGTAGATGGGTTTGGGAGATTGACCGGTCGCCTTTGCCGCCGAGCCCATCAGCGCGAACGAAGAATGGGTGTTGCCGGGGTGGGTAAACCACGCGACCGCGAACAGGCAGATGATGGCGAGGTAGGCGCTCAGGGCCGTACGGCTGGGTAGAGTGATGCGCATGACAGTGACTAAGCATCTCGTGACCCGATCAAGCGGCGTAAGCTAACACCACAGGTTACAAACTCATGTTTTAGCCACCGACAGATGTGTAAGCAATTGTTTGGCGTAGACGGGGCAGGGGTTAGAGATCATTTAACCGCCAGCTCCCGGACCAACGGTCTGCGGTGTCAACTCTAACTCACCTCCGCCACACCGCCTCTGCTACCGCCCAGGCCAGTGCCAGCCAGATCAGCACAAACAGCGCGGCCATTATCCATCGTCCCTTCAGGCTCAGGCGTTGCCCCGCCATCGTTTCAGCCTGGGGACGGCAACGCGCCAGCAGCGGCGCCGGAATAGAACGCATGGCCAGCGCGATGCCCAGCGGCAGCAGGATCACGTCATCCAGATAACCGAGCAGCGGAATGAAGTCTGGTATCAGGTCAATGGGGCTCAGGGCATATGCCACCGTGACCAGCGCAACAGTTTTGGGCAGCCAAGGTATGTCCGGCTGACGGCAGCACACCCACAGCAGGATCAGGTTGGCTTTGAGGCGTCGGGCCCAGGCCTTGAGTGTTTTCAGGGTGTTGGCAAACATGGCGTGTCCTAAAGGTTTCGACGCTTCCATTCCTGCACCACGTCGCCCATGTTTTTGGCTGTGGTGTTTTTGATCCACGCCATGAAATCTCGATCAAACCGAAACGTCGGCCCACACTGTTCAAGCATGAAACGCCGTACGTTTTGCGTGTTTTTGTAGCGCTGATCCACAGGGGTTTCAGGGCTGATGGAGTCGCTGTGCCAGTTGAACGTCATGGTGGCTCCTGCCGACATGGGGATGGCTGGGATCGTGCGAGGGTGAAAACCGATGGCTATAATCGCGAAATTCGAGAAAGAGGCCAATGGTCTCTCGAAGACGTTTCAGTATTCATTCGACAAGGAATTCGAATATGTTCCGAATCAAGGAGTCGGCACCAACATTTGATGGGCTGCCACGCGGCCTGCCAGAAGAAATCCACGCCACATGGCGCGGCGCGCTGGCCGCACTGCGCGCCGCGACAGACCCGCTGCGCGTTGCCGAGGGTTATCATTTTTGCTGCGGTTTTCTTCAGGCACTGGCAGACGCCCGTGTCATAGAACCGATCTGGTACACCTCGTTGCGTTCACAACTGTTGGAAGTCTGGGTGGAGGCTGTCAATCGCCTGAATCAGGACGCACACGATATCTACCCACTTCGCTAGCCCCCTTCGATCCCAAATCGCAGGCAGAAAAAAGCCCGCTGGGGCGGCGGGCTTAAAGAGAATCAAAAGGAGTAAAAGGACTTTGCGCCCCATGGCGTGAATATTTTGTGAAACGGCTATTGAAAATGATTCGCCTTTGCTCCGTCCGATGAACGGCTATTTCATCACCCGATTCGTCGCCTCGGCAGGTTAGCGGTAACCCCGCGCCTGAAGGTCGAACAGCTGCGCATAGCGACCCGCCTGGTCCATCAGGCTGGCGTGATCACCACGTTCCAGAATGCGTCCCTGATCCAGCACGACGATGTGTTCGGCGTTGCGCACGCTGGAGAAACGGTGCGAGATCAGCAGGCTCATGCGCCCCTGCGCGTACTCGCGAAAGTGCTCGAACACCGCAGCTTCGGCGCCCGCGTCCAGCGCGGCGGTGGGCTCGTCGAGGATCAGGATGTCGGCCTCGCGCCGCATGTACGCCCGCGACAGGGCAATTTTTTGCCATTGGCCTCCAGACAGCTCCTGCCCGCCGGCAAACCATTTGCCGAGCTGCGTTTTGTAGCCGTTGTCCAGACGCTCGATGAAACCGGATGCCATCCCTTGCGCCGCAGCTTCTCGCCAGCGCGTTTCATCGTCGAAAGCTTGCACATCACCGACACCAAGGTTTTCACCGACCTTCATCTGGTAGCGCAGGTAATCCTGAAAAATCACCCCGATGCGCCGGTGCAGCGTGTTCTGGTCCCAGTCCTGGAGGTCGCTGCCATCCAGCAGGATGCGGCCCTCGCTGGGGACGTACAGCCGCGTGAGCAGCTTGATCAGAGTGGTTTTGCCCGAGCCGTTTTCGCCGACCAGCGCCAGGCTCTGGCCCGGCTTGAGGTGCAGGTCGATGGCGCGCAATACCGGGTTCGAAGCGCCGGGGTAGGTAAAGCCGACACCTTCGAAACGCAGCCCGTCGCCAGGTTGTTCGCCGCGCGTGAGATGGCCGGTTTCGGCTTTGACCGGCTGGCCCAGGTATTCATACAGATGGGTCAGGTACAGTCCGTCTTCATACAGGCCGCCAATGGCGCTGAGGCTGGAGCTGATTGCCGCCTGGCCCTGCTTGAACAGCACCAGGTACATGGTCATCTGACCCAGAGTGGTGTTGCCGTTGACCGTGTCGAGCACGACCCAGGCATACGCCAGGTAAAACCCAAGGGTGCCCAGCAACCCGAGCGCAAAGCCCCAGCCGTCACGACGCAGCGTCAATCGACGGTCTTCGGCATACAGCCGCGTGAAGGTTTCGCGATAGCGGTTGAGCAACAGCGGTGCGAAGCCAAACAGCCGAACCTCCTTGATATGCGCTTCTTGCGAAAGCAGGGCTTCGATGTAGTTCTGCTGGCGCGTTTCCGGCGCGCGGCGGGTGAAAAGCCGGAAGGCGTCACCGGAAAAATGCGTTTCGGAAAAGAACACCGGTAACGCGCCGACTACCAGAATCGCCAGCGCCCACGGCGAGAAGTGCACCAGCAGTACGGCAAAGCTCACCAGCGAGATGAGGTTCTGCACCAGCCCCAGCGACTTGATCACCAGCCCCAGCGGCCGCGTTGAGGCGTCGCGCCGCACGCGCACCAGCTTGTCGTAGAAGTCCGAGTCCTCAAATTGCAGCAACGACAAAGTCTGAGCCTTCTCCAGGATCAGCAGATTGACCTTCTGCCCCAGTTGCACCCGCAGCAGCGATTGCTGGACTGACAATGCCCGTTGCGCCGCCGCCAGCATCGCCAGCACGCCTGCTTCGGCGACCACGAAACGCAGCACCGGCCACAGGGGCGCCACACCTTGCGCTGCGTGTACCTGCATGCCTTCCAGTACGGCATCGACAATACGTTGGCCAAGCCAGGCTGCCAGTGCGGGCAGCAGCCCTGCGACCAGTGTCGCGACGATCAGGCCGATAAACAGCCCTCTGGACGTACTCCAGACCAGACCGAGCGCACGGCGGGTCTGGTCAAGAAACGCCCGCAGGCGGGTGAAAGACTTCATGTGTCAACAGGCTCCGGGGACGATCATGCGCAGCCTTAGTGGGCCTGGCAAAAAACGGAAGCGGCGGTATTGGCGCGTTCCGGTGAAACATTGGGACACATCATCGCCGGTTTCGATCCTGCACGTCAGCCTGTCAAGTCGCCCAGCCCAGCGTAATGGCCGTCAGCACCAGATAACGAAAGCCTTTGGCAAGCGTGACGATCAGCAGGAATCGCCAGAAAGGTTCGCGCATCACGCCTGCGACCAGGGTGATCGGGTCGCCGATGACGGGCACCCAACTGAGCAGGAGCGCCCAGCGGCCGAAGCGTTGATAGTGTCGTTGGGCCTTATCCAGATGGCGTTCGCTGACCGGAAACCAGCGTCTGTGCCGAAAGCGCTCTATTGAGCGCCCCAGATACCAGTTGAACACGCTGCCCAGGACATTCCCCGCCGTGGCCGTCAGCAACAGCAGCGCAGTGGCGTAGCGCTCCGAAAGCAGCATGCCGACCAGCACGGCCTCCGATTGCAGCGGCAGCAGCGTGGCGGCGCCGAACGCCACGGCAAAAAGTCCCAGATAGCTGGTCAGTTCGAACACAGTGATCTCTCGCAAGCGGAAGTCGAGCGTGTGCCAGACCTGCGGCGCTGGCATGGACGAGCAAGGCGCGCATCTTATCCCGGGCGTGACCTGCATGTTCAAGGTGGCGTTGTGGTGAGTCTCCAATTGCCGACACCACCACTCAGGCTGCATCATTCGGGCGGGTTTTTATTCAGGGTCGATCATGCGCGCCATACACGCTCCAATTTGCCTCGCTTTCTGTTTCGCCATTGCGTTACTCAGCCCTCCAGCCGTCGCCGCTGACCAGCAGCAAGTGTCTGAAATTGCTGTCGACAAGGCGCACGTGCTGGAACAAAAAGCGGCGGTCAACGACACGCAGACGCCGCCCGCAAAATCCCAGAAGCTCACCAAAACCGAAGTGCAGGCTGTCGATCCAGTGGGCGAAGCGCCGGTGGATGATGCGCTGACGTGCCTGGCACGCACCATTTACTGGGAAGCAAAGGGCGGCAAGCCTGCGGACATGGAGGCTGTGGCCAATGTGGTGCTTAACCGGTTGGGGCATGACGGATTTCCCGACACGGTCTGTGCGGTCGTCAAGGAAGGATCAGAGAAAAAGCGCTGCCAGTTTTCATGGTGGTGCGACGGTCGTCCGGACGATGTGCAGGAGGAACGCCGCTACGACGTTGCCAAGGAGATCGCGCGCAAGGCGCTCAACCAGCAATTGGCTGATCACACCCGGGGCGCGATGTATTTCCATGATCGCAACGTCTCGCCTGTGTGGGGCAGGCAATACCTGAAGACCGCTGAGACCGGCGAGTTTCTGTTCTACAAACCCCGTAACGGGGACGCTAAGTAGGCCCCGTTACCTAGCGGCTCAGACCAGATAACGTTTAAACCAGTCCAGTGTCCGCTCCCAGGCAAGCGTTGCAGCGGCTTCGTCATAACGCGGCGTCGAGTCGTTGTGAAAACCGTGGTTGGCGCCGGGGTAGATATAGGCCTCGTAGGTTTTGCCCGCAGCCTTAAGCGCCTGCTCGTAAGCGGGCCAGCCCTCGTTGATGCTTTTGTCCAGCTCGCCGTAATGCAGCAACAGCGGCGCCTTGATCCGTGCGACGTCTTCGGCTTTTGGCTGGCGTCCGTAAAACGGTACCGCTGCGGCAAGCTCCGGGTACGCCACGGCCGCTGCGTTGGAAACACCGCCGCCGTAGCAGAAGCCGGTGATACCGACTTTTCCGGTGCTGGCGTCGTGGTTCATCAGCCATTCGATGCCGGCAAAGAAGTCGTTCATCAGTTTGGTCGGGTCGACTGTCTGTTGCAGCTCGCGGCCTTTGTCATCGTTGCCGGGATAACCGCCCACCGAGGTCAGGCCGTCAGGGGCAAGCGCGATGTAGCCGGCCTTGCCCAGTCGTCGTGCCACGTCTTCGATGTAGGGATTGAGCCCCCGGTTTTCGTGCACCACGACCACCCCCGGCAACTTGCCGCTGGCTTTGGCCGGTTGTACGCGGTACGCCCGCACGGTGCCGTTGCCTTTGGGCGAGGGGTAGGTGATGTACTCGGCGATGATGTCCGGGTCGGTGAAGGAGACTTGTTCGGCCAGCGCGTAATTGGGGCTCAGCGACGTGAGCATCGCGGAGGCCGTGAGGCCGCACAAGGTGAACGCGGCCGCACGGTCGAGAAATTCTCGCCGGTTGATCCGGCCATGGGCGTAATAGTCATACAGTTCGAGCAGTTCGGGAGCGAAGTCTTTGGCGGTGAGGCGGGTCATCGTTACGTCCTTTCTGTCCGTTGGGGCGGTGCCGCTGTCAGCGCTGCGATGTGCGCGCCTTTGGACATTAGGCAGGATCGGGCCACTGCGCAATTTGTGTCGCGCAAAATATCAGGGCTCCACTGCTCAGTCTTGTCGGGACGTCCCCTCACGGCATCCGCGCGCGCAGTTGCGCCACCACCCGCTCGGCGCGGCTGGACAACGGCCATTCGGCGCGATGGATCAGCCACAACGTGTCGATCACTGGTGCGCCGCATTCGATCACCTGGATTTCATCCTGCCGCGCGAACGCCTGACGTGCATAACGCGGCAGCACCGTGAAACCGAGCCCGCGTGCCACCGGCTCGACGATCAGGCCGACCTGGTTGCTGAACCCGTGGACGGCAATGGTGCGAATGCCCGGAGCTCCCGGAAAACGCCGGCTCAACAAACGGTTTGCCATCGCCTTGCCGTCCGGATGATCGATGAAGCCAAGCCGTTCGAGGTCCGCCCATTCATGAATCGGCGGGCCGGCCGGGATCACCAGTTCCAGCGGCTCTTCGGCAAACAGGCTGGCGTGCAGGCGTGGATCATCGGGTTTGAGGCTCACCAGCCCCAGCTCGTAGTGATTGTTCAGCACCGCTTCGAGCACTTCATTGCAAGGCGCGAACCGATGGCGCACCACGAGGCCGGGGTTGGCCTGCTGCACGTCGAGCAGCAGCGGATACAGCATCAGCCCGATGCTGCCGGGGCTGATCAGACTGATCACTCCGCGTTCGTCGTCAGTTTCATCAATGCGCGATTGCAAGCGCTGCGAAGCACGGCTGACCTCACCGCAATAGTCCAGCAACGCAATGCCGGCCGGAGTCATTTCCAGTTGTCGGGGTCTGCGTATCAGCAGTGGCCCGAGCTGGTCTTCGAGGTGCCTGATGTGCTGACTTACGGCCGCCTGAGTCAGGCCAAGGCGTTCGGCGGTCCGGGTGAAATGGCGCAGATCGGCCAAGGTTTCAAACGTGCGCAGCCACATGGGATTTAACATAAGGAATTCTTATCGCCTTGATAATGATGGCGTGGTTTTAATTATAGTGGCGCGCGGGTAGGCTTCGCCGCAACCTGGATTTAGGGTCGCGAGCCATCGTTTCGAGAGAAGGGCGGTTTGCTTCAGTCTGCCGCAGTGCTGGCCAAGTCTTCTAAATCCATTCCCCTGTTTGAGGATTTCCAATGTCCGCGTTGTTTTCACCGTTCAGCCTGAAAGACGTCACCCTGCGCAATCGTATCGCTGTGCCGCCTATGTGCCAGTACAGCGCAATCGATGGCGTGACCAATGATTGGCACCACGCCCACTACACCAGCATTGCCCGAGGTGGCGCCGGACTGGTGATCGTCGAAGCGACGGCGGTTTCTCCTGAAGGCCGTATCACGCCAGGCTGCACAGGCCTCTGGAACGACCATCAGGCTGAAGGCATGGCGATGATCGCTGCCTCGATCAAGGCCAGCGGTGCAGTCCCCGGCATCCAGATCGCGCACGCCGGGCGCAAGGCCAGCGCCAACCGTCCGTGGGAAGGCGATGACCATATTCCTGAGTCTGATCCGCGCAGCTGGCAAACCCTGGCGCCGTCAGCCATCGCCTTTGGCGCGAACCTGCCGCAGCTGCCCAAAGCGATGGAGCTTGCTGACATCGAGCGGGTCAAGGGTGACTTCGTGGCGGCCGCTCGCCGCGCCCGTGACGCTGGCTTCGAATGGCTCGAACTGCACTTTGCTCACGGTTATCTGGCGCAGAGTTTTTTCTCGGCGCACTCCAACCAGCGCGACGACCAGTACGGCGGCGATTTTGCCGGACGCAGCCGTTTTCTCGTGGAAACGCTGGCGGCGGTGCGTGAGGTCTGGCCGGAGAATCTGCCGCTGACCGCGCGTTTCGGGGTGATCGAGTATGACGGTCGTGATGAAGAGACGCTGGTCGAGTCCATCGAGATCACCAAGGCGTTCCGTCAGGGTGGGCTGGACATGCTCAATGTGAGCGTCGGTTTCACGATCCCGGAAACCAACATCCCGTGGGGCGGTGCCTTCCTGGCTCCGATTGCCCAGCGAGTGCGAGAAGAAGCGCAATTGCCGGTCGCATCCTCTTGGGGTATCGACGCGCCGGCCGAAGCCGAACGCGTGATCGCCGAAGGGCAGATGGACCTGGTGATGGTCGGCCGCGCGCACCTGGCCAACCCGCACTGGCCGATGCACGCCGCACAACAATTGCATATCGACAAACCCACCTGGGTACTGCCAGCGCCTTACGCGCATTGGCTTGAGCGCTATCGCACCAACTGATCCGATTGCCCCTGACTGCGCCTGGGTTCTGTAGGCGCGAATTCATTCGCGCAGTGCCGGTGCAGCCTACGGTAATCAGTCCCTGTGCCATTTAGTCGCAGGGTTTCGGTCGCATGCGGCGTGTTCCTCGCGCCCTGCGATGTTAAATTCTTCGCCCATGAAATTCGTTCGAACTCACCAATCGCTCATTGCCTGGATGCTGTACGGCTTCATCCTGTTCAATGGGCTTGCGTGCAGCGTCAGCCATGGACAAATGCTCGGTGCGTTTTCCAGGGCGGTGCCGTCGGACATCTGCGGGCCGCACGCAGCCCCGCAGGCTCACGCTGATAGGGGCGATATGTCGGCGATGGGCGAACACGCGCTGCTCATGAAGTTGTCCATGGACAACTGCGCATTTGCCGGCACGCTGGCGCTGTCGATGGTCTTTTTCATTGCCCTCGGCTGGCTGATCCGCTTGTTGCAGCCACGACTGCACACGGTCTACAGCCTGCGCAAGCGAACGCCGCGTCATCTCTTCCCCGGCCTGCTGCCTCAGGCGCCCTGAACCTCACGCGATGACTCACCCTGTGCGCTCGTAAATGCCTGCGCCGATGCGTCTTGTGGCGTGAAGGCGCAGCGTGCTGCGAGACAAATGAGTGAATAAAACCGCGACGACAGCCTTTGTCTGCGCGAGAGGAAGTTAAAAATGACTGAATTATTGACCCGTCGCCAAGTGCTTGCCGGCATGAGCGTGGTGAGCCTGGGCTTGCTGGCGGGTTGCGATGGCTCTACCAGTGCGCTGTCGTTCAAATACGGCAAAGACCTGAGCAACCAGATCCTTGGCCGCACGTTCAAGCTCAAAGACGTCAACGGTGATGTGAAACTGCTGTCGAGCTACCGAGGCCTGATGCCAATGGTGTTCTTCGGTTTCACCCAGTGCCCGGCGGTGTGCCCGACCACTTTGGCCAGGGCTGCCCAAGCCAAAAAACTGATGGGCCCGGACGGCGCCACGTTGCAGGTCATCTTCATTACGCTGGACCCGGAGCGCGACAAGCCAGCGATGATCGATGCCTACGTCAAACAGTTCGATCCAAGCTTCGTGGCGCTGTCCGGAACCCTTGAAGAAACCGCCGCTACTGCGAAAGAATTCGGCGTGTTCTACGAAAAAATTCCCATCGGCGACACTTACACCATGTCTCACACGGCGACCAGTTTCGTCTTCGATTCCCGAGGCAATCTGCGCCTTGGCCTGTCGCCGTCCCTTTCTGCAAAACAGTGCGCAGAAGACCTGCTCACCGTCATGGAGGTCTGCTGATGAGCACTTCATTGTTCAAGTTGCTGGTTCAGCCGTGTGCGCTGGTTGCGCTGCTGGGTGTGAGTGTTCAGAGCTGGGCGCAAACGACTGTCGAGGAACCCTGGGTGCGTGCGACCGTGGCGCAACAGGCGTCCACCGGCGCGTTCATGCGGATCACCTCAAGTACTGACAGCAAGCTGGTGGCGGTGAAATCCCCGGTCGCCGCGACGGTGCAGATTCACCAGTCGAGCATGCTCAACGACGTCATGAGCATGAAGGAAGTCCCCGACCTGGCGCTGCCAGCGGGTGAGGCCGTGCAGATCCAGCCAGAGGGCTATCACATCATGTTGATCAACCTGAAAGGGCAGATCAATGCGGGCGATCAGGTGCCGCTGACGTTGATCGTCGAGAACGCCAAAGGTGAGCAAGAGTCGATTCAGGTCAACGCAACTGCACGGGCGCTGAACGCTCCTGATCATGGCGGCATGCACATGCATTGACGGCAGGGGGGCGGGAGCATCAGCCAGGGTTTTCAAGCTAGCGCTCCCGGCTCAGCTCCCAGATTTCCTTGGCCATGACGCCGCTTTTGTTCATCTCGCGCGGGATCGTCCAAGCCCACGGCGAGACGCTGCAGCCCGAGAGCGAGCTCAGCAACGGCAGCGTTTTTATTTTTCGGCTGCCAATTTTGAGGACCTGACTGGTGAAGGCCTGAGCGTTAGGCCGGATTGTCAGTAGCCGGGCTGGTCGCCAGCCGACGCTTGACGGCATCTACCACTTCATCGATGTCGAACGGTTTTTCAAACACGTTGAAAAACAGATCCGGCCTCGCTTTGCCCAGATGAGCCTGCGCGCCGCTCATAAGGATCATCGGCGTCATTTCCATGCCTGGACGCCGGCGCACCGCTTCAGCGAGTTCGATTCCGTTCATGCCAGGCATCATGTAGTCGGTGATGATCAGCTCTGGCGATTCCCGGTTGAGAATATCCAGCGCTTTCTGGCCGCTACCCGCCTTGACCGTCAGATAACCTTCGTCTTCCAGCGCGTAGCTCAAAATGTCTGCGATCAGGTACTCGTCGTCGATTATCAGAACGGTCGTCATTTTGCCCTCATTCGGCTCATTGCCGCATGGTCAGGCAAACATGACGCCGAGCACTGCGATGGTTCAGTCGCCGATTGCATGCTGGGAAACCTTTTTGACGTCTATACCTTGGTGGCTGATGACAACCTCTAGCAGGGACGGGTCATAGGCACTGTCCCTTATCTTAAGTATGGACAACAGCCTCTTTAGTTCAGCCGTATGCTGGTCAAATCTGATCAGCAGCAGGTTGTCGACGATTCCGGAAAGGTTCGGTGCCGGGGCGTCGATATGCGAGCCCAGCAGACTTTGCACCTCCCATGAGGCCATCACGGTGACGCCGCGCCCGCGAAGTTCGCTCATCAGCGCCGTAAACAAATCGATGACTCGGCCTTTATCGGCGGCCACCTGGGCCATTCCGCCCAGGCTGTCGATGAACACTCGCTTGACGTTTTTCTCGTCGACGATCTTCAGTAGTTCGAACGCCAGCTTGTCAATAAGCCCGGCGGTGCTGGGGTTCCAGGCAATTGTCAAAGCGCCTTGCGCTTCCATCGCCCGAAAGTCGCGGCCCAGTGCCGACGCCTTGATCCGCAAGCGCTGCGGTGTTTCGTAGAAGCCGAAATGCAGGCCCGGCGCGTTTGGGGTGCACTCGCTCAGAACTGAATGCCGCATGAGGTCTTGCCAGAGCCCGACGGCCCGGCGAGCAATGTCACCGAAGAAGAAACCAGCCCCCCACCGATCAGCGTATCCAGCGTCGGCATGCCGCTGGGCACATGGGTCAGTGAGGCTTCGTCGTTCAGCGGGGGAGGGGGCAACACGCTTTCAAGGCGTGGATAGACCACGATGCCGCAGTCGTCGATTTCGAACTCGTGGATCCCGGAGATTGCACCGCTGCCACGGGTTTTGCGCAGTTTGATACGGCGCACGGTCCTGGGGCCGATGGACTCTTCGCCCATCTCGATGACGCCGTCGACCATCGTGTGTTCCGGGCTGCCGTCGTCCAGCTGCGAGCTGGTGAGGAACAGCACCGTACAGCCTGCGAATGCGGCATGGCCTTGCAGTTCGGAAATGAATTTCTTGGTGTCGATGGCCGACTCTGCCTTGGAGCGCGCGTTGAGCAAGCCGTCAACGATCATCACAGTGGACTTCTGGCGCGTGATCTCTCGTCGCAGCAGCTTGACGACGTCGTCGAGCCCATCGTTTTCAAGCGTGTCGAACGCGCTGACAAACTGAATATCGGCGCCGATTTTGGTCCTGTCGAAAAAGCTCAGCGTTGAGAGAAACTGAAACAGTCGCTCGTGCGGCTCTGCCAACAAGGTGGCGAACAGCACGCGTCCGCCGTTTTTGATGTGGTTGAACCCGAGTTGGTTGGCAAGAATGGTTTTGCCTGAGCCCGGGCGACCCTGAATGATGTAAGAGGCGCCAGCGACGAAGCCGCCCTTCAACAGCGTATCGAGCCCTTCAATTCCGCTTTGAAGGCGTTTTAGCTGATTCAAAATTAAGCCCTCTGCTGGTGTTGATCAGCATCCTGAGACGAGCGAGACATTTCGCGCTTTTGCGTGGCCGCTATTCTTCCGTGTTTGCGGCCTGTTTCCAAGCTTTTGATGGTAAATCGGCCAGTTCCCGGCAAGTCTCTTTGATTCCGAGACTGCAGAGTGACTGGGGCGCTTCTTCAGGGTTGAGGGATAAAATTGACGATGCAGAATGGCGCCAATGTTCAGCTTGTTCATTTGAGCGGGGATCAACCAAGATGACACTCAAATGAATATATGTTGCGCCTTTTGTCCGGGTTTCAGGCACGCATTGGGCGCCAACCTGTCAGTGAGGATCTCCCGCGACCGTGAGCTGGACCCGGACGTTTTTGGTGAGGAATTATTAGAGCCGGGCTACCAGCGCGTTGACCGGATTGCCGCCGTTGAATTGATTGTCACACAACGCGGCTAAACGCTCTGGCTCGCACGTCGCGCAGATGGTGACCTTGATTTAAAACCGTACCGCGGGCACGGGCGGATCGAGGGTGACGATGAACGTGCCATTGGCCGCAACAGTACCGCTCCATTCTCGTCACGGACTGTGACCGTGTCGCCCGCTTCGCCCTTGCCAGACACCACTGCGCCGTTCGGGCTCCCCACCACATCCGCCACCTCCGACGCGGCAGCTGCGCCGCCCACACCCAGTAATCCAAGACCGGCGATGGCAAATGTCGGCGTCGCGCTGCCAATCACGCCGGCGTCGGCCAGTAGCGTATCCAGCGAAGAAATTTCATCGAAGGTGAAGCCGTTGAAGGCGTCGGCACTGTATTCGGCCTGCCAAAGGGTGCCGTCTTCAGACTGGAACACCATGTCGCTGCGCACCCCGTTGGGGTCCGTGTTGAAAAAATTGGAAACCGTTACGCGTTCGCCGGATTTGAGTACAACGGTGAGGTCCTGGCCACTTCGGCTGACCGACGCGACGTGGCTCGGGGCCACGGGCATTTGTACGACGCGGGTACGAGAAAGCTGGAGGTTGCCCCAGGCATTGGCAGAGATTTCAGACGTGGCTTTATCGGCGACTAGGATGTTGTCCATAACGGCTCCTGCCTTTCCGCGCTTGCCACTGCCAGACTGCGGGTGTCCTGGCCTGCCCTTGAGTAGAGGTCACTCAAACGAGTGATTTCGGTCGGTTTTTAGTGTTGCCAGGTGCGTTGTTTTCGCACTCATCCGGATAACCTTTGTTATAGCAAAGGATTTTATTTTGGCGGACGGCCCCGATCGCCCAAGGCGAGGCAGATCCTGGGCTGCAGGGTTTGTTAAACGTCGGGACCGTCTATTTTTGTGCTGAAAATCGATGACGAAACGCCCGCATCGTCCAGCGTGGCCGGGAATGTAGGACGACCACTTGCTCCCAAGCAAAAAGACAAATTAAACCTCTTGATGGCGTTGGGTTTTTGGCGTGATTTTTGGTGGAAATTTGATGAGTGGTCATATGAGGGTATCCGATCAGGATAATTTCCTCCCGCTTCAGCTCCTGACAGTAGCGGTACAGAGCTCGTATAAACCCAAACGGACAACCCTTCATCTGGGTGGCGGGTAGGTATTTTCCAACTGGGAAGCGAGCAATTTCATCGAAGGCTGTAGGCAACATCGCCATGGATTAGGAGGCAAAGTGCTGGCCCCCGGAATCGCAAAGGGCAGGCAAACTCGCTTTCTTTTCAAAACGTTAGGTAGTGGCTGAATGCGGATATTTGTGGTTGTCGTCGCGCTGGGAAGTTTGTCCGGGATCGTCTGTACAGCGCAGGCGAGGGCGCTGACGAGCCATGACCGTTACATCTGTAATTGGGGTTCTTCCGTTGCTGGATCGGCGCAGGCCGCCAAGCTTTCCCGCGTTTCTCTTTACGGCGCACGCAACAAGGTCCAGGCCCGCAAATACCCCCAGCCCTGGATGCGCATGATGGCCCTGGGGATCACGGAACAGACGTACGACAGCGCGTCGCGGCTAAAACCTGCAGCCGTCCGGCAAACCTATTATGAAGACTGCATCAAACACGAAATGGCGCGTCGGTAATGGAAGGCAGGTACATGTGGGGCCTCGAAGGTTTAAACATGACATGTTCTTAATTTGAATTAATAACGGATGACTCTTGGCTATTCAGGCGTTAGCATTGCCTGTGCGTAACGCGCTCCCACTAATGTCAATGGAAAATACTCAATGTCTCGTCTCGCTGAATTTCGCAAACTCGAACAGCAACTCGCTCAGCATCTGGCAGAACTTGAATCTCTTAAAAATGATTCCGGTCTGCAAAAGGAAATTGAATTCGAGACCAAACTTCGCGCACTGTTGGGCGAGTACAGCTTCAGCCTGAAAGACGTCATCAATATTCTCGATCCAAACGCCGGTCGCCGCACACAGGCCCAGGCCGTTGCTCCGGTCAAAGCGCAGCGTAAAGCGCGTGACATGAAGGTCTACAAAAACCCGCACACCGGTGAACTGGTAGAAACCAAAGGCGGCAACCACAAGCTGCTCAAGCAGTGGAAAGCCGAACACGGCGCAGACACTGTTGAATCGTGGCGCTCGCACTGATTCACCGAAGCCGCATTCGTGCGGCTTTCTTTTTACTCGGCTCATCCCGCTGATGTGCTGATGTGCTGATGTAACGCGTTGTTTCTTAGCCTCGACTGTTTTGCAACGAAGCAGTTGATCGACGACGCATTGATCCGTAGCCCCGCCGTACAAAAAATTCCTGTACGGCGGCGCTGCGTTGATCGACAACTTCACAATCAATCAATTTCAAACAGCCAGGGTAACCGGTACTGATACGCGGGCGACGCAGCCCTCGGTGTGTATCAGAATTTGAATGCTTGACGACCAATCAGCAGCCAATGGCCGTTCTGTTTTTGCCAGATCTGGAAGTTCTCTATTTCGGTGGGGACTTTTTTTCCGCTGTTATTGGCCTGGGCGGAGAAATGGTTGCGCACCAGCGCGGTGTCGCCGCTCATGGTGATTTTCTGATTGAGCATTTTCAGGTCGTCAAAGCCGCTGACACCGGTGTCAATATCAGCAATGAATTCCTTCTTTGTTTGAATTTTGCCGCTGGAATGTCCGTATGTAAGGTTGTCTGCCGTCAGGGCCTCAAGCGCAGGAATGTCGTGATGCCACATGGCTTGTGTGAGTTTGTCGACAGCAATGGCAACGTCCTCTTCGGCTGTCGCTGCGGCAACATAGCCGCTGAACAAGCAGAGAAAACCAACCAGCAGTTTGACGCGTGTCATGGGAACTTCCTTATTGTTGTGATGAGTGCCATCGGGCGTAGCCCGCTCGTATGTCATCATACAACTGTAAGGGGAAGCAATCGCCCGGCCAATCGGCAATAGTTTTACCGAAACGCCCGCCGTTGCAGCGGGCGACGTCCTACGCGGCGCTATGCGTTATCGAGCGAGCGCGGTTCGTGCATCGGACACCTGTTGTGCTGACTGCGAAACCCGGCAGAGTGCTGATACGAAGGTTTGCGCACCCGGTTCACCCCGCCCAACGGGCGGTGAGCGGCCAGGCCATGCCAAGGGCTGAAGCTCATGCCCTCGTCAATTTCCTGCCTGCGCGATTCGGTCCACGAGCCCTGACGCGGCACCTCAATGCGCGCCACGGTGATGAACGGGCTCAGCTCTTCCGGCCATGCCACCGAAGCATCCTCGATGGGCATCTTCTCCAGGTCGGTTGCCAACTGCACACGCACTTCCCAGGTCGCGTCGTTATTGGCAAAGAAGGCCTGCACGGCCTCACGCAGACCGTCGGGTTTCCCATCCAGGTCGATCTTCTTGTCGGTCAGTTCTGTCAGATTCGGAGAGACCGGGACGACGCTGATCTTGGCGTAATAAGGGCCGTACAGCAGCGGTACCACCGTGTTGAAGGTCTCGCCCAGAATGTGCGTGAGCGGGTGTCCACCCAGGCTTTTCAGCGTTCCGCTCTCGCCACCGACCGCTTCCACGGCCGACTCGATGCCACGCAGCACGGCAGACATTGCCTTCTTGGTACCCGGCATTTTGTCGGTGGTCTTGGCCAGCATCTTCAGGGTCTTCAAAAACGCTTTGGGGTCCGGGGCGGTGAAAGCATTGGCGTTCTGCATGACAAAATCCTGCGTCACCAGACCTTCCATCCCCGGCAGGCGATCGCCTTCGACGCCGACGATCTTGATCGCCAGCCCACGCGGCGTGGACACCTCGTCATCCAGAATATCGCCGGGATTGGTCGAGAAACGCATCGCCACCGGTAACGATCCGGGTTTTGCAAAAGCGCCTTGTGCCAGCGTCGGCGCCAGGCCTTCGAGCACGTGAATCGTGCCGCGCAACAGGCCATGCGCCTTGGCATGCACGCTGCGTATGGCGTGGCCCGAATCCTGGTAGGTGGTTTCGAGGATGGTGTGCATCGCGTCGACCAACTCCTGGCTGGTTTGCGCTTCGTCTTCGGGAATCTGTTCGAATGAAGGTTGGAACATCAACGGTTGAACATTGCTGTTAATCACGGTCATGGAGGCTACTCATTCAGGTTGATCTGGAAGCAGGCGTGATCCAGTTCTGACAGGCGTCTACGCGCCTGATTCTTGGCTGACTTAGCCGTGCTCAAGCGGTTCAGTGGAGTTGGCGAGCGTGATTCTTGAGGTCAGTCACGGAACATGCCGATCAGAAGAATCAGGTTCAGGACGACGATCAGCGTCGCGATGGACCATGCGCACACAGTGAGCGTCCGGCCCGTCACCAGTGCGCCCATCAGTTGCTTGTCCGAGACGAAACGCACCAGCGGAATCACCGCGAACGGCAGTTGCATCGACAGAATGACCTGGCTTAACACCAGCAGCTTTGCGGTGCCCTCGGAGCCGTAGATAAGCGTGACCACGATCACCGGGATGATCGCCAGACCCCGTGTGACCAGACGCCTGGCCCAGCCAGGAATCTTCAGCCGTAAAAAGCCTTCCATCACGATCTGTCCGGCCAGCGTGGCAGTGACCGTGGAGTTGATCCCGGAGGCCAGCAGGGCAACAGCGAACAAGGTGGACGCCAGCGCTACGCCAAGCATGGGCGACAGCAGGTGATAAGCCTGCTCGATCTCGACCACGTCGGTCTTGCCGGCCTTGTGAAACACCGTGGCGGCGGTGATCAGGATCGCGGCATTGACGAACAGCGCCAGCATCAGCGCTATGGTGCTGTCCGTCACGGCCCAGCGCAGGCCGGTCTTGCGCCCGGCGTCGGTGCGCGGGTAGGCGCGGGTCTGAACGATGGAGGAGTGCAGGTAGAGGTTATGCGGCATGACCGTGGCGCCGATGATGCCGATTGCCAGGTACAGCGCCGCCGGATTGGTGATGATTTCTGACCGCGGGATGAACCCGTTGAACACTTCGCTCAGCACCGGATCGGCGAGGAACATCTGGATGGCGAAGCAGGCAAAAATGATCGTCAGCAGCGCGATCACGAACGCTTCAAGCGCGCGGAAGCCCCGGCCCATCAGCAGCAGAATGAGGAACACATCGACAGCCGAGATCACCGCGCCCCACACCAACGGGATATCAAACAGCAGGTTCAAGGCAATCGCGGTGCCGATCACCTCAGCCAGGTCGCAGGCGATGATCGCGATTTCGCAGGCCAGCCACAACGCGATGCACACCGGGCGGCTGTAGCGCTCGCGACAGGCGCGTGCCAGGTCCCAGCCGGTGGCAATGCCGAGCCGGGCCGACAGTGCCTGAAGCACAATGGCCATCAGGTTGGACAGCAGGATCACCGACAGCAGCATGTAGCCAAACTGCGAGCCACCTGCGATGTCCGTGGCCCAGTTGCCTGGGTCCATGTAGCCAACGGCAACCATGTAGCCGGGACCGGTAAAAGCCAGCAGGCGCTTGAACCAGTTGCCCGTCTGCGGCAGCGCAATGCTGGCGCTCATCATGCCGCCGCCCAGAGCTGATTCAGGAGCATGCACTTCGTGTTTGCGTTCTGGCATTGATGCTCACTTGAGGGCCAATGAATAGCGGGAGTCGGTGAAAAAACGGCCCGTTCCTTGTGGGGTATCAACCCATGGCATGCGGCTCGGCCAGTGATTTCAGGTAATCACCAAAGCCTTCGCGACAGCGACAACTTTTCCTCGCACTGGTAGTGACCTGATTGACGGCGGTCCAGGTGATGACGGCGCCGGTGCGCTCCAGGTCTTCGATCAGGCGCACGTCCTCATGGGCGGCGAGGGCTCGAAAGCCTCCGGCTTTGACGTAAGCATCGGCGCTGACGCCCAGATTTGCGCCGTGGATATGACGATGGCCGTCCATCGGAGTGTAGTGCGCATCATATTGCTCGCGCACCGAGCCAGAATGCTCGGACCAATCGCTGACCTGCACCACCCCACACACGGCGTCGGTGCCAAAACCCACTTGGTGCGCGAGCCACGAATAGGGCACAACGGTATCGGCATCGGTGAAGGCCAGCCACGTGGCGCCTCGGGCAAGCATCATTTCAGCACCTGCAGCGCGGGTCATCCCGACGTTGCGATGTTGACAGGTGTGCACCAGCACGTCGTGACGCAGTGCCACGTGCAACGAGGCGTCGTCGCAGTCATCCAGCACGATCAGAATTTCAACGGCTACGTTCGCCAGGTGTTGATGCGCGGAGGCGGCCTGCAACGACTTGATGCAGGCGTCCAGAACCAGTTCTTCGTTATGGGCAGGGACAATGATTGCGATCATCGGCGAGTCTCGTCGCGGCGCAAGCGACTATCGCGTTGGCCTACCGATGTCGACTTGCTCTGCTCAATATTCGTTTCAAGTATTTGATTTTTGGCAGACCGAACAGCCAAAGGGCATGCGCGTCGGGTCGCATGCCCTTGATTGATTAACGCTTAGGCAGCGGAAACCGCTTTGGCGATGGCCTCGTTGAAGGCAGGCAAATCGTCGGGATTGCGCGACGTGATCAGAGTCCAGCCGTTGGCCGGGCACTCTTTCACCTGCTCATCGACCCATTTCGCAGCGCCGGCGTTTTCCAGGTCCAGGCGCACGCTCGGGTACGAAGTCAGTGTTTTACCTGCGATCACGCCAGCGTTGATCAGCAGCCATGGGCCGTGGCAGATCGCAGCAACGGTTTTGCCAGCATCGGTGAAGGCTTTGACCAGCGCTTGTGCATCGGCGTCCTGACGAATGGTGTCAGCGTTGACGGTGCCGCCCGGGATCACCAGCGCATGGAAATCAGCAGCATTGAGGCCAGCGAGTTTGCTGTCGGAGTCGACGGTTTTATCTTTCTCGGTATCACCCACGAACGTTTGCGTGGTGCCGCCTTCGATTGACGCGTGAGTGACCGTGGCGCCGAAGCCGCGCAGTGCTTCCAGAGGCTTGACCAGCTCATCGCGTTCAATGCCGGTGTTGGAGGTGATGATGAGGATTTTCTTGCCTTGCAGTTGGGTGCTCATTGCGTTGTTTCCCTCGTAGTGGATGCGGTCGCTGCCGACTTGTTTTTCGGCGGCGCTGACAGTGGGAGGGAATTACAAAAGGGAAAGTTCAGCCCGATTGACCGAGCTGTAATCGCGCCAGGACGTGTCAGGCGTCGCGCAGCAAGTCGTGGGCGTTGAGCAACTGGTAGGCGATTTCCGGGCGTTTTTCCAGCGCACGACGGATCGAAGTCGGGATGGCTTTACGGGTTTTGCGGCACATGCCAGGCAGCACCGCGATCTGGAAATCAAGGCCTCTGACGCTTTTGACTTCGTTGAAACCTGGCGCGATATCCACACGAATGCCCAGTTGCTCGTGCATCCGCTGTTGCATGTGTTTGAGGTCGTCCAGGCTGGCGATGCTTTCAAGACGCTCGAGCAGGCGTTTTTCTTCGGCGCGGGTCAGCCACAGGATGCGCAGGTCGGCGTCCGGTCGTTCGACCAGCCGTTCGCGCTCGCAGTCGCAAGCGCCCGGTGGGCAGGGTTGGCGAGTCGGTGGGGGTGGGCTCATGGGGTGCAATCATAGCGATGCATCTGCCGCTTTGCCCATCGTCTTGGTTGCCGCTGATCGCGTTGCAATAGGAGCGAACCTCACCGCGCTCACGTCGTCCATACACAATGGTTCTACTGCGCACGAGAGGTAAACATGAATACGCTGGGTAAGAGCATGGCGACTTTATCTGTGACGCTGGCGCTCAATGGCCTGTTGGGCGTGGCAGGAGCAGCGGCGGGTGGGAACGCACCGAGCTCGGTTGGAACCGGGGCGGCGGGTGTCGGCGCGGGCGTAATCAGCCCTGGCAATACGGGCGTGAACGGTGCTGGCACGGTCAACGGTAATCGAAACCCCAATCGTCGAGATCCGGACGTTCAACAACCGTCTACGCCAGAGCCGGGTGGCAGCGGGACCACCGACTCGCTGCAACAGCAACGCCAGCAAAGCGGCGAGCAGATGATTCAGGAGCGCAAAGGTCAGGCCGGCGACACCCGCTGATGCTTCGCGGCGCGTTGCTGCTCGATTTCGTCACGGCATGCGCACCCTGTCAGGTGATCGTTCACCAGCCCCATGGCCTGCATGAACGCGTACAAGGTGGTCGGCCCGACAAATGTCCAGCCGCGCTTTTTCAGCGCTTTGGACAGACGAATCGAGGCAGTTGAAAGCGGATTGGCGTTCCAGTAATCGAGGTCAATGGTTTTGGGCCGCTCTTCGTCTGGTGGCTCGAACGCCCAGAGCCAGGCCGACAGCGAGCCGGACTCATCGATCAGTTCACGCGCCCGTCGCGCGTTGTTGAGGGTGGAGAGAATCTTGGCGCGGTTTCTGACGATGCCGGGGTTGGTCATCAGCCGCTCGACGTCGGCTTCTGTGTAGGCCGCTACCGTGTCGATGTCGAAACCGTCGAACGCCTCACGAAAATGCTCGCGCTTGCGCAGGATGGTGAGCCACGCCATGCCTGCCTGAAATCCCTCCAGACAGATTTTTTCGAACAAGCGCACATCGTCGTAAACGGGGCGGCCCCACTCGCAATCGTGGTAGTGGACATACTCTGAAGCTGCCGACCGCCAAAGGCATCGGGCTAAGCCGTTCTGATCAATTATCAGCCCGGGGGCAACCATGGTCATGGGGCTTTCCTCGCGATATTCTCGGCCTACCTTAAAGGAGACTTACATGCGCGTCGTACCGTTTATTGCCAGCTTCGTTGCGCTCTCGCTGGGGCTGACCTGCGCGACCACTGCGTTCGCGAGTGAAGAGACGCAGTTGGTGCAATCCATCAACGCCTATCGCGGCCAGGTGCAACGTTGCGCCGGGCAGGCGTCTCAGGAGCTGCCGCCGCTGGCTGCGGACCCTCGCCTTAATTTGCCTGCCACCGGTGGCGGTGACCTGCAACAAGCGCTGGCGCGGGCGTCTTATCCGATGGTCAGCGTGCAGGCCATCACGTTGTCCGGCCCTCGCGATGCGCAATCGGCGATGACGGCCATTCAGGAAACGTTCTGTCAGGTGGTGCTCAATCCGCAGTTTATTGACGTGGGTGTGAGCCGGGAAGGGCGTGACTGGCGCATTGTGCTGGCGCGACCGTTGCTGACCGCACGGCTGGGTGACTGGCAGGCGGAAGGGCAGAAGCTGCTGGACATGATCAATACCGCCCGCGCCCAACCGCGTACGTGCGGCACTCAAGACTTTGCAGCCACCGCGCCGCTGGCCTGGAACGCCATCCTCGGCACCGCAGCTCAAGGCCATAGCCGTGCAATGGCCAACAACAACTTTTTTGACCATCTCGACCGCGATGGCCGCACCCCCGGTGACCGCGCAGAGTTGGCAGGTTATGCCGGTCAACAAGTGGGCGAGAACATCGCGGCCGGACAGGACACGCCGCGCAAAGTGGTCGATGGCTGGCTTGCCAGCGCCGGGCATTGCGCCAACCTGATGAACCCGCAATTCCGTGAACTGGGCGCCGCCTATGCAACCGACCCAAAGAGCGACGCCGGGGTGTACTGGACCGCAATGTTCGGCGCGCAATGAGCACCCTGAAAGCCAGCCATTTGCGGCAACGCCCTGCGGTCAGACTAAAAATCCCCAACCGGCACAAATCCCCGTAGGAGCGCACGAGCAGCGCGAGGCTGCGATGGGCTGCGCAGTGGCCCTGAAATCGGACACCTCAGCTGCACCTGATGCACCGCATTAGCAGCAGTTACAGCATTCACTGCCGCTGCGCGCCAGATCGCGGTACAAGACACGCTCCCACGGCCTACGGGCAGAATCGAAACCGCAAGAACGTCGCCAATCCCTGTAGGAGCGCACGAGCAGCGCGAGGCCGCGATGGGCTGCGCAGCGGCCCTGAAACCCGACACCTCGTTGGGACCTGAAACACCGCATGCGGATCACTTACCCCTTGCACTTACAGGCAGTAACACCCAATTGGATAGGTTGTGAAGGGTGCTGTATCGCTTGCGTGGCGTGATGCCATCTTTCGACGGTCGGTCGTTGAAGGAACCCCTCAACGCTTATACAAATACTCTTGCAGGTCCGGTTTAGGTACAGGGATTTACCCGGATGTTTCCTGCGAACAGGCAGCCGATTCGGACTAAGCCATGTAACCCACTTCCCACGATAAGGTCGCCAGGCCCGGGCGATCATTGGCATCGCCTCAAGCCTGCAAATCCAGACCACGGCAGAAGGCGTGGAAGCCGACCTTCAATTACCAAGGCTGATCGGGGAGGGCTGCTCGCATATTCAGGGTTACTTCTTTGGTCGTCCGCAGCCAGGCACTGCCGCGAAAGCGCGCTTGGCGATCAGACGTGCAACGGCTGAACGACCCTTCGGCCTAGCACATGCTGCCGGTCGGGAATATTACAGAATGGGGAAAGCTGGCCGATGCTCATGGGTAGGCCCTGGGTAAAGGATTTCCACGGTTCCGTATCAGTTTGCCGGAGCTTCTCCCGGTGCAGCTCTTGAGTGCTCGACCCGCCATGAAAAAAAGTCTGCCTGCCAGCCTGAAAACGCTGATGTCAGTGCCGCGCGACAATCCCCGTCTGCTCAAGGCGCAATACGTTGCGTTGTCCAGTCAGTTGCCGATGATGTATTTCATCTTGCTGGTGAACACGCTCGCGCTGGCCGCGACCCACTACGCTATGGCGCCCGTGTGGCTGGTGCTTTACTGCCCGCTCGCGCTGACGATGGTAGGGGTCACTCGCGCCGTGATGTGGTGCCGCGATCGGCGGCAGATGCCGTCCCCGGAAAAGATCCTCACCCGGCTGATTCGGACCAATCGCTTGTCTGCGCTGATCGCCCTGTGTTTTACAGCCTGGGCTCTGGCTTTATTTCCGTATGGCGACGTGTACGCCAAGGCGTATGTCGCGTTCTACATGGCGATCACGGTCATCGTCTGCATCTTTTGCCTGATGCACCTGCGGCCTGCCGCGTTGACCACCACCGCGATTGTGAACATCGCCTTCATCGCCTTCTTTGCGTCCACCCACCAGGCGATATTCGTGGCCATGTCGGTAAATGTATTACTGGTGTCGATGGCCATGCTGGTGGTCTTGCAAAATCACTACCGCGACTTCACGCGGCTGGTAAACATGCAGGCCAGCACCGAGCGGCTGAGCAACGAAAACCAGCGCCTGGCCAATCAGGACAGCCTGACCGGGCTGCCAAACCGCCGGCAGTTTTTCAGCACCCTCGACACGCTTCTCGAGGCTACCGTGCTCCATAAATCGCGGCTGGCGGCGGGCCTGATTGATCTGGACGGCTTCAAGCCGGTGAACGATATCTATGGCCACAGCGTGGGCGACAAACTGCTGGTTCAGGTAGGGCAGCGGCTGCAGGGTTTCGCTAACGAAGAGGTGCATCTGGCGCGACTGGGCGGTGACGAGTTCGCGTTGATCCTCTCGGGAGACATCAATGAAAGCGGGCTTCGTACGCTGGGAAACGCTATCTGCGACGCAATGCGTGAGCCGTTTTTGGTCGGCGACATCCAGATTCAGATCAGTGCGTCGCTAGGGGTGGTGATTTTCCCGGACATGGCGGCCTCAGGCGTTGAGATTTACGAATACGCCGACTACGCGCTTTACCAGAGCAAGCGTCTGGCGCCGGGCAGCATGTGCCTGTTTTCAGACGAGCACTTTCAGCAGTTGCACCGCGACGTGCTGACCGAACAGGGCCTGCGCAGGGCCAATATCGTTGAAGAATTTACGGTGGTGTTCCAGCCGATAATCGACATCCGCATCCAGCGTACCGTGGCGTTCGAAGCGCTGGCGCGCTGGGCCAGTCCTGAGCTTGGCACCGTTGCCCCGTGTCATTTCATTGCGGTGGCCGAGCGCATTGGTCTGATCAACCGCTTGACCTTGCCCTTGCTGGAAAAAGCGCTCGCGGCAGCGCACACCTGGCCGCACGATGTGCGATTGTCGTTCAATCTTTCCGCGCACGATTGCGGCTCCGAGGAGGCCGTGCAACAGATTCTGAAGGTTGTGACGAGCAGCCAGTTCGACCCGCACCGCCTGGATTTCGAGATCACCGAAACCGCCGTTATTCAAGACCTCGACCAGGCACAGAGGGCGATCAGCCTGTTTCGTCAATTGGGCTGTGGTATTTCACTGGATGATTTCGGCACCGGGTATTCGAGCCTGAGTCAGATCCACGCGCTGTCGCTGACCAAACTGAAGATCGACCGCAGCTTTATCACCAACATCCATCAGGACCCGGCCAGTTACAAGATCGTCAAATCGCTGTTGGCGCTGAGCCTGGACATGGAACTTGAGTGCATCACCGAGGGCGTGGAGACCGACGACGAACTCGATGCCCTGAAAAGTCTGGGTTGCACGCTCGTACAGGGTTATCTGTTTTCCCAGCCGCTGTCCGCCGACAAGATCGAGGCGTGGTTGCAGCGCGAAACCCTGAGTGTCGCCAACCTTGCATTGGGTTAAAAGTGCAGGCAAATCAAATAAATCTGCCGCCTTTTTGAACGATGCGATAGTCTTCGCACCATTGTCGATACAGACACTTGGACGGAAAGCTATAGATGGCGCCTGATGACTATCTCGTAATGACCAGCAAGGAATGGGCGGGGCTGCGCGCCAATACCCCGCTGACTTTGTCCGAAGAAGAACTGTCGGCGTTGCGAGGCGTAAACGAAGATATTTCGCTGGAAGACGTTTCCAATATTTACCTGCCGCTGTCCCGACTCATCAACCTGCACGTCAGTGCCGCACACAATCTGTCGGGCATCAAGGACACGTTTCTCGGCCGCCCGGCCCATAAACAGACGTTCGTGATTGCAGTGGCGGGCAGCGTCGCGGTCGGCAAAAGCACCTTCGCCCGTGTATTGCAGGCATTGATGGCGCGTTGGCCTGATCACCCACGGGTCGATCTGGTGACGACTGACGGCTTTCTGCACCCCAATGCCAGGCTCGACGCCGACGGCATCATGCACCGCAAGGGGTTTCCCGAAAGCTACGACCGCAAGCGCATGGTCAGGTTTTTGTCCGACCTCAAGGCGGGTGCTGCACAAATCACCGCGCCGGTCTATTCTCACATCAGCTACGACATCGTGCCTGACCAGTTTCAGACGGTGAGCCAGCCGGACATTCTCATCTTCGAAGGCCTGAATGTACTGCAGACTGAAGGCGACAGCAGCCAGAAGCCTGGCAGCATTGTGTCTGACTTCTTCGATTTCTCGATCTACCTCGATGCTGACGAAAGCAACATCGAGCAGTGGTACGTCGAGCGCTTCCTGATGCTGCAACGAACTGCGTTCCGTGCCCGCGGTGCCTACTTTCGAGAGCTGGCAGACCTTGATCCGGCAAAGTCGCCGGACGCTGCGCGCAAGATCTGGCGTGATATCAACCGTCCCAATCTACTGCAAAACATTCTGCCGACCCGCGAACGTGCCAATCTGGTGGTGCGCAAGGCTGCGGATCATGTGGTGAGTGAGCTCTGGTTGCGTTAAATCCTTTGTAATCGCTGGTCAAAAACGCAGTGGCATGTCCTGCCGAATGGATTCCACCAGGAAACTCATCATGCGCTTGCAGGCTTTGATCGTCGTGCTGCTCACCGGACTGGTCGCAGCGACTTATGGCTTCGGGATTTATCTCTTTGCTCAACTCGTCCCGGACATGCGCGCCAGCCTGGGTTTTGATATCGCCTATGTAGGCGCGATTACTGCAGCGGGGCAATTCGGGTTTCTGGTCTGTGCATTGCTGGCCGCCTGGCTGACCCCGCGACTGGGTGGCGGCTGGGTAATATTCGGCTCGGGTGTGATCTGCGGCGCGGCGTTGCTGCTTATCCCGCTGTCGCACAACGTCCTGGTCATCGGTGCTTTGTTGACGGTTCTTGCTGGCACCGCCGCCACGGTGTTCGTGCCCATGGTCGACGTCCTGTCCCGCGCCGTGCCTTACCGTTATCGGGGCATGGCGATGGGACTGGTGTCCAGCGGCACCAGTTATGGCGTGTTCATCAACAGCCTGCTGGTGCCGCTCTACGCGCCGCAGGGCGAGTGGCGCACGGTCTGGGTGATCGTCGGCTTGCTCACGGTCGGCATATCGCTGGTGGTGTTCTGGGTGTTCAGGCGCGCCGGCATGTTCGTGAATGACCCGGCGACGAGCCATTGCCCGCAGTCCGGCGCTTCCGGCTTTGCCGATACAGACGTGAAGACCGGGCGCAGTCCGCTGCTGCAACCGTGGGTGATCACGGTCTGGGCGATGAATTTTCTGATCGGGTTTTCTACATTTCCCTTTCAGAATTACCTGTCTTCCTACTTGCGAACCGAGCTGGGTTTCGCCGTCGACAGTACGGCGCAAATCTGGGCAGTGATCGGCTTTGTCGGCATGTTCGCCGGGCTGGCGGTGGGCTGGCTGTCGGACAGGATCGGGCTGCGCACGGCGATGCTGCTGGTGTATGTCAACGTGGCGCTGGCGGCGCTGATTTTCGTGGTACACCCTGTCGGGTACTGGCCGCTGGCGGCGGGGATACTGTTCGCCATTGCGTTCTATCCGATCTTTGGCCTGATCCCGGCCTACGTCTCCAAAATGGCCTCCAGCGCTTCCCTCGCGGTCACGCTTTTCGGCATCGCCAACATCATGCAGGGCGTCGGCGGGATGCTTGGCAACTACTGCGCCGGTTGGCTCGCCAGCGCCAGCGGCACATTCGTCGGGGTGTATTGCGCCATCGTCGCGGTTGCCATCGTGCTGGGCCTGTTGACGCTGCGCTTGCCCAATGAAACCGTGCAGGCCCGACGTGAGACGAGCGGGCTCGGTGAGACGCCTGCCCTTTGATTGGCAGCAGGCCAGTGGTTTGATCGCTTCAAATTGAACGCTGATTGACGCGGCGGGAGAGGGCTTCTGCCGTTTCCTTGCGCTCGGAATAACGGTCTACCAGGTACGCCTCGCGCCCGCGTGTAAGGAGCGTGAATTTCATGAGCTCTTCCATCACGTCAACCATTCGGTCGTAGTAGGGCGAGGGCTTCATTCGCCCGTCTTCGTCAAACTCAAGAAACGCCTTGGGCACCGACGATTGATTGGGGATGGTCAACATGCGCATCCAGCGGCCCAGCACACGCAGTTGGTTAACCGTGTTGAATGATTGCGAGCCACCGCAGACTTGCATCACGGCAAGTGTCTTGCCCTGTGTCGGCCGCACCGCACCCAGTTCGAGGGGGATCCAGTCGATCTGGGCCTTGAACACGGCGGACATTGAGCCGTGTCTCTCGGGCGAGCACCAGACCTGGCCTTCGGACCACATCACGTGGTCGCGCAACTGCTGCACTTTCGGGTGTTCCACGGGGGCATCATCCGGCAGCGGCAGGCCATTGGGGTTAAAGACAACGGTTTGCGCTCCGAGCAATTGCAGCACCCTGGCGGCTTCTTCGGTAAGCAGACGGCTGAAAGAGCGCTCGCGTGTTGACCCGTACAACAGCAGGATTCGCGGTTTGTGGGCAGGGCGGTCGCGCGTCTCCAAAGCCTCAGGGTCCGGGACCTGCAGCAACGACTGATCGAGTGCGGGAAAGTCGTGACTGTCGACAGCTTCGGTATCCATCACGGTAATGCTCCGATTTGATCAAGCAGCGTCTTGAGTTCAGTGTTCGAGAGGGCCCTGAGGTCTTTTTCCAGGAAAGCGTCAAGGCGCCGTTTGATGTGTGCCACCGTCGCATCGAATGCGGCCTGAGTCTCGGATTCGCTCCCAGACACATCTGAGGGATCCATCAAGCCCCAGTGGCTTTTCAATGCTGGGCCAAAGTACACCGGGCAGGGTTCGCCAGCGGCCTGATCGCACACGGTGATAACAATGTCAGGCGGCGTTTCGGTAAAAGCGTCGGAGCCTTTGCTGTAGAGCCCTTGTGTGGAAACGTTCAGGGCTGACAACGTGCTCAATGCCCTTTCGTTCAGTCGGCCACTGGGAAAGCTTCCTGCGCTGACCGCTCGCAGGCCTTGGGGCGCACTGTCATTAAACAGCGCTTCGGATAGCACGCTGCGGCAACTGTTGGCCGTACACATGAACAGGATTTTCATTGGTCACTCACGGTGAAGAGGTTCAGCAGCAGGTCGTCAGGCGCAAGGGGCGGTCGCCCATCTGCTCCAGGCGCAGGGTGTCGGCCTGAATCCAGGCCTCATTGGCATCAAGAGTCACGCTCAGTACGTCGCGCGCCCATTGCGGGAGTTGAGGGTGCAGGCGGTAATAAACCCATTGACCCTGACGACGATCCGCCAAGAGGCCGCACTCGCGCAGTTGCGCCAGATGCCGGGAGATTTTGGGTTGGCTGTCCGTTAGCGCACACATGAGTTCGCAAACGCAGAGTTCGTCGTGGGCACTCATCAGCAGCATGGTGCGCAGACGGGTCTCATCTGACAGGCATTTAAAGAGGGTGACGGGAAGGAGTGGCATGCAGACCTTTCATATATGGAAATACATATATTTTAATGTACATATATGCCTCCAGAAACAAAACGGCCGGTTGTCGCTTTTCCGGGGACCGCCCGCCTGTTGGCCTCACGTGGACATCGGCGCTGCAAAACCGTAGCGTCGCTTTCATGAATAATTGCCAGAGTGCCAGTCCGTGAACCGCATCCAGCAACTGCAATTGATGGCCCGATACAACGAGTGGATGAACGACAAACTTTACGCAGCGGCGGCAACGTTGCCTCAAGCACAGCTATTTGAGGCGCGCGGGGCGTTTTTTGGATCGTTGTTCGGCACCCTGAACCACCTTGTGGCGGCGGATATGATCTGGCTGAAGCGCTTCGCCCGGCAGCCGTTGCAGTGGCCGTCGTTGCTGGCGGTGACGCAGCTGGACGATCCATCGGGACTGGCCGTGCGGTTATTCGATCACCTTGATGCGCTGCACGAGCGTCGGCAGATGCTGGACGCGGCGATCATCGCCTGGACCGGCGAACTGGTAGATGCGGACCTTGACGCCACGCTGCATTACGCCAATACCGCCGGAGTTCAGGGAAGTAGGCAGTTTTATGCGCTGTTGACTCATTTCTTCAATCACCAGACCCACCACCGGGGACAGGCCACGACCTTGTTGTGCCAGGCCTGCGTCGACGTCGGCAGCACAGACCTGCTGGCGCTAATTCCTAACGAGTCTTTGTAGGCGTGTGATGAGCCTCGGCGAGGCCGCGATTGCGGTGTATCAGATGTACCGCATCGCGGCCTCGCTTTGGCTCGTCAGCTCAGAGGACCTGCGTTGCCGCGTGTACGGCAGGCGGTGTGTTGAGTCTGTAGTCGCGAATCCATTCGCGAGGCGCCAGGTCTGGTTCAACACAGGTTTGGTGGTCAGCCAGGAAACTGCAGGGCATTGGTCAGATCGCCCATAGGCGTCTGTCCGCGAGCAGTCATCGCGTTGTCGCGCTCGCTCAGGCCGTTGAGTTTCTCCAGGCCATGGACGCGGGTGATCAGGCGCAGGATCGAGGCGGTGTCGTAAACCGTATGGTCTACCGTGCCCTTGCGGGCGAAGGGTGAAATGACCAGCCCCGGAACACGCGTGCCGGGGCCCCAGCGATCGCCTTTGGGCGGTGCAACGTGGTCCCACCAGCCGCCGTTCTCATCCACCGTGACGACGATTACCATGTTTTCCCACTGCGGACTTTCACGCAGCACCTTGATGGCACGGTCAATGTGTCGGTCGCCGGAGGCCACATCCGCATAACCGGCGTGCATGTTCAGATTGCCCTGAGGTTTGTAGAAAGATACTGCCGGCAGCTTCCCGGCCAACGCGTCGGCAAAGAATTTATTGCTGCTCGACTCATCACCCAGACCACCGTCGCGCAGGCGTTTCTGTCGCTCCTGCGGGTGCTGTGGGCCTTGTTGGCTGAAGTAGTTGAACGGCTGATGGTGGTACTGGAAATTGGGGATTTTAGGGATGCCGCCCGAATCCTTGAACTGGTCAAGCGTCGCTTGCCAGCCGCCCGCGTACCACGCCCAGTCGATGTTCTTTTTCGAAAGCTTGTCGCCAATGTGCTCGTGGCTCTGGGGCACCAGCACGTTGGCCAGGTCCGGCTTGGAATAATCAGGATTGTCCGGATCGCGCAGCCAGGTCGGCCAATACGGCGGGGCAAGGGTGTTGACGCCGTATCCGTCCGGCGTCAGGGCGCTCGGGCCAAATTGCGGAGGTCCGCTCATGGCGCTTGTCGGGGATTTTTCCAGTGGCTTGAGTCGGTAATCGTGCGGGTCATCGCTTTGAAGTGCCGCTATCTGTGATTTCGCCACAGAGTTCGCTGCGTCGGGATAGAACGGTGCGGTCGCTGAAATCAGGTATTGGTGATTGAGAAACGAGCCGCCAAATGCGCCTTGAAAGAAGTTGTCGCACAGCACGAACTCTTTCGCGACATCCCACAGACGCAGCGAATATTGCGATTGACCGTAATGTCCCATCGTCAGGCCACCCGAATCTGCCCAGGCCACGAAACCATCATTTTTGCCACCGTTGATCTGCATCTGATTCTGATAGAACACATGCCATAAATCACGGGTCACCAACCCCAGGGGCAGGTCTTCGCCGTTCGGACCTTTAAGCGGGTAGGGCGCATTGGGCAAATTCTCCTGAAACTGCACCCCGGTGGTGTAGGCCACGCCGTCCACCGATTGTGGACCCACCTGCAACACGCCGCCCCACGCCGGTGGCAGCCGGTCGAGCAATGTGCCGTCGCGGTCGCGCTGCTGGAAGTCAGCCGGCTTTAGAGACGCCAGCGGTCTCTCGACGCCTGGAAAATGAGCGAACAGGTTATTGAAACTGCGGTTCTCGGCGTAGATCACCACGATGGTTTTGACGTTGTCCTGCAAGGCCTTGTCGAGGGCAGTGACAGACAAAGACGTGTCGGCAGTGCCGTGCTGGCCGGCTTTTGGGTCGGCCTGTTCCTGCGCCTTGGCGTAGCCGCCGAGCGTCACACCCGCGCCCAGCACTGCAACGCCGCCCAAAAAGCGTCGTCGCCCAGTGTCGGCAGGCGAGTCGTGGGAGGACGGAGTGGTCGGGTCTTGTGGTTTTTCGCTCATGGCGCTACCTGTTCGCTGGGCCGAAGTTGTTACGAGTTATGTCGGCGGAGCCTAGCGATGCAATGTGACGGTAATGCTACAACGGCGTGCGTCCCTTGTGAGTGGCGGGGGGTGCGCAGGATCATTGCGGCTCGGCAGGGTTGCCGGACACAGTGTTGTAACGGTCGACGATCCGCTCGATTTCACCCGACATCTTCATCCGTAACAGCGTGCGCATGATGCGTTGCGCGGGGACGTCCGGGTCGTTGCGCACGATGCACCCGACCGGTTGCTCATCGATAACCCCCACCACCGCCAACTTGTCGCGATCACTGCGGCTGCGGTTGTACCAGTCGAGTGACCATTGGGTCTCCACGGCATAGCGAAAGCGATGCGCGGCAAGCTTCTGCAACACTTGCTCTTGAAGCCGGGAATCCTCGCGGATGAGCTCCCCACGCTCGAACAGCGAGTCCAGCGTCGGGTACGAATAACCCAGCACGGTGCCAATGTGATCACCCAGGATGTCACTCAGTTGAACGCTCCCCGAGTTCCACGAGGTGCTGATCAGCACATTGCGCTGATTGAGCAGCGGCAGGCTCCAGGTGTAATCGCCCGACATGTCCGGCAGCCAGGATTGCGCCGCATAACAGCGCACATCCACATCGCCGCGTTCGAGCGCCGCTTGCAGGCGCAGCCGTGGATAGACGCGATACTCCGCGGTCTGGCCAACCTGGCGCGACAGGCTTTCCATGATGTCGAACAAAATGCCGGAGGTCGGGCCATCACGGCCAACCTGCATCAGCGGCATCGACCAGCTGTCTGATACCGAGAAACGCAAGGGCGGCGCGCCTGCCTGCGCAGAAGCGCTTGTCAGCAGCAGGGCGCTTATAACCAACACACGCATCCGGGACCCTCAAGGTGAGCAACGTAGTGCAGCGGGTCAGTGTAACGGGGCTGTGTAGCGTTTTGATACCAGCCTCAGCGTAGTTATATAAAGGACTTAACCACGTACATCGGATGCAATTTTAGTGCTGCTCCGCTAGCATTGCGCTCCTCCGCTTCCCAGTCGCGACGGTTTTCGATGAGTTATCAGGTTCTTGCACGTAAATGGCGTCCGCGCTCGTTCCGCGAAATGGTCGGCCAGACCCATGTGCTCAAGGCCCTGATCAACGCACTGGACAGCCAGCGCCTGCACCACGCCTACCTGTTTACGGGGACACGCGGCGTCGGCAAGACCACCGTCGCACGTATCATTGCCAAGTGCCTGAACTGCGAGACCGGTATCACTTCAACACCCTGCGGAGAGTGCTCGGTGTGCCGCGAAATCGATGAGGGGCGTTTTGTCGACCTGATCGAGATCGACGCCGCCAGCCGGACCAAGGTCGAAGACACCCGTGAGCTGCTGGACAACGTGCAGTACGCGCCCAGTCGCGGACGCTTCAAGGTCTACCTGATCGACGAAGTGCACATGCTTTCCAGCCACTCCTTCAACGCGCTGCTCAAGACCCTCGAAGAGCCGCCGCCGTACGTCAAGTTCATCCTGGCAACCACCGACCCGCAAAAACTGCCGGCGACCATCCTCTCGCGTTGCCTGCAGTTCTCCCTGAAAAACATGACGCCTGAGCGCGTCGTCGAGCATTTGACCCATGTGCTGGGCGTCGAGAACGTGCCGTTCGAAGACGACGCGCTCTGGTTGCTCGGGCGTGCGGCCGACGGCTCCATGCGCGATGCCATGAGCCTCACCGATCAGGCAATTGCGTTTGGCGAAGGCAAAGTCATGGCCGCCGATGTGCGCGCCATGCTGGGCACGCTGGATCACGGCCAGGTGTTTGACGTACTGACCGCCCTGATCGACGGCGACGCGCGCAGTCTGCTCGAAGCGGTGCGGCATCTGGCCGAGCAAGGCCCGGACTGGAATGGCGTGCTGTCGGAGATTCTCAACGTGCTTCACCGTGTAGCCATCGCCCAGGCGCTGCCGGAAGGTGTCGACAACGGCCATGGAGATCGTGACCGGGTATTGGCGCTCGCTCAGGCGCTGCCTGCCGAAGACGTGCAGTTTTATTACCAGATGGGCCTGATTGGCCGTCGCGATCTACCGCTGGCCCCGGATCCGCGAGGCGGTTTCGAGATGGTCCTGTTGCGCATGCTGGCGTTCCGTCCGGCCGACAATGACGATGCGCCGAGGCAGACACTAAAGTCAGTGGGGATCAGCCCGGCCACGGTTGATTCCCAAAAAGCGGTGGCCGGTGCGACATCTGTTGCGTCGGCGCCGACCGCCTCAACGGCCGTCGTACCCCCCGCTCTGATAACCGCGCCAGCCCCGGCCGTTGCGCAAGCTGCACCTGTTCACGCCGCCTCCGCGCCGGAAGATGACCTCGACCTGCCGTGGAACGCGGCCAAGGCTAGCCCGGCTGCCAGCGCCACGACGCCTGATGCACAAACCCCATCGCAAGCGCCGGCCCATCAGGCGCACGAGCAGGCAGACGAGCCATCAGCACCCGTGGACGCCGCGCCGCAGCCTGCGCAAACCGTGCCCGGGCCTGTGCTCGACACCGTTGCCGAACAACCCGATCTGACCCCGATGCCTGCACCAGCCCCCGCAAGCCCGGTGCCGGACGCACCTGAAATCGATTCGCCCGAGCAGTTGCAAGCCGCGGTAGAGGCCGTCAGCCCGGGCATGCTAGAGGCCCTGCCCGATGCGGTGCCTTACGTGCCAGCGCCGATGGACCGCGACGACGAGCCGCCGCCGGATGACGATTATTACGAGCCGGACGTGGACATCGATCCGGCGTCCTATGCGTACCTGGATGATCTGGCCCACGAAGCCGTCGAGACCGTTGAAGCGGTCGAGGCCGAGCCCGAACCTTTACCGGCCGCGATGCCGGCCACAGGGTTGGCGTTTGAGTGGCTGGAGCTGTTTCCCAAGCTTCCGGTGTCCGGCATGACCGCGAGCATCGCCGCCAACTGCACGCTGGTCTCGGTGGACGGCGATCAGTGGCTGTTGCACCTCGATCCGGCCCACAGCGCCTTGTTCAATGCGACCCAGCAACGCCGTCTGAACGATGCGCTGAACCAATTTCACGAGCGCACGCTCAATCTGAGTATCGAGCTGATCAAGCCTGAACAGGAAACTCCCGCCCAGGCCGGTGCGCGACGTCGGGCCGATCGGCAGCGGCAGGCCGAGGCCTCCATTCAGGCAGATCCGTTCATCCAGCAGATGCTGCAACAGTTTGGCGCCGTCATCCGGGACGATACGATTGCCCCGGTTGATGCACCGGTAACACAGACCCATTAATGACCGTGAGGCGCTAAGCTGTTTAGCGTCCCGCAATGACCCCATCGACTCTCGAGGAGTACTCCCATGATGAAAGGTGGCATGGCTGGCCTGATGAAGCAGGCGCAGCAAATGCAGGAAAAAATGGCCAAGATGCAGGAAGAACTGGCCAATGCCGAAGTGACCGGCCAATCGGGCGCAGGCCTGGTGACCATCGTCATGACCGGTCGTCACGACGTCAAACGCGTGAGCCTTGACGACAGCCTGATGCAGGAAGACAAGGAAATCCTTGAAGACCTGATCGCCGCCGCCGTCAACGACGCCGTGCGCAAGATCGACGCGGCCAGCCAGGAAAAAACCGCCAGCATGACCGCTGGCATGCAGCTGCCGCCAGGCATGAAGCTGCCGTTCTGATACGGCGCTAAGGTTGCAACCGAATGCCAGGCCATGCGCCTGGCATTTTTTTTATCTGCTTTTTGCAGGAAGTTGAGGTTTGAAGGCTGCCCCTGACTTTAACAGTATGTCGTGCCTCATCCGACCGAACGCCTCGGTGCCAGTACGGTCTGCTCTTCATACCCGTTCATTTCATCAAGGAGCCGCATTCCAATGCCTCAAGACTTGATCCTCAATCAGCGTGTCGTACTTGCCTCCCGTCCACAGGGCGCACCGACGCCGGAGAATTTCCGCCTGGAGCGCGAAGCCTTGCCGGAGTTGCAGGACGGCCAGGTGCAATTGCGCACCCTTTACCTGTCCCTCGACCCCTATATGCGCGGCCGCATGAGCGACGCCCCGTCCTATGCACCGCCCGTTGAAGTCGACGGCGTGATGGAGGGGGGCGCTGTCAGCGTGGTCGAGCAGTCGCGCAATCCGGACTTCAAGGAAGGCGATCTGGTGGTCGGCCAGACCGGCTGGCAGACCCACAGCGTGTCTGATGGCAAAAACCTGATGGCCGTGCCCAAAGACCTGTCAAGCCCTTCGATGGCGGTTGGTGTGCTCGGTATGCCCGGCATCACCGGTTACATGGGGCTGATGCACATTGGTCAGCCGAAAGCAGGCGAAACCCTGGTGGTGGCAGCAGCGTCGGGCGCCGTCGGATCGGTGGTCGGGCAAATTGCCAAGCTGCACGGCCTGCGTGTGGTGGGTATCGCGGGCGGTGTCGACAAGTGCCGTTATGTGATGGACGAGCTGGGTTTTGATGCCTGCATCGACCACAAGAGCGAACATTTCGCCGAGCAACTGACTGAAGCGTGCCCGAGCGGTATCGATGTCTACTTCGAACTGGTCGGCGGCAAGGTGTTTGAAGCCGTACTGCCGTTGCTCAACCAACACGCGCGTATTCCGTTGTGCGGCGTGATTGCGCAGTACAACGCCCAGAGTCTGCCGGAAGGCACGGACAAGCTGCCGCTGTTGATGCGCACGTTGCTGACCAAGCGCGCACGCATTCAGGGCTTCATCGTGTTTGAAGAGTATTCCGATCGTCTCGACGAGTTCATGCAGGCTATGGTGCCGCTGGTCAAGGACGGCAAAGTCAAATTCCGTGAAGATGTGGTGAACGGCCTGGAAAACGCACCGGATGCGTTCATCGGCATGCTCGAAGGCAAAAATTTCGGCAAGTTGGTGGTCAAGGTCTCGTGACCCTCAATTGACGCTGCCCGGGGGCGCGGGTATAAACCGCGTCTCGTTTTCTTGTCGGAGCTTTCCGTGATGAGCTTGGCCCCATGAGCTTCAGCCCCCTGATCCGTCAGTTGATCGACGCACTGCGCACCTTACCCGGCGTTGGCCAGAAAACCGCCCAGCGCATGGCTTTGCAGATGCTTGAGCGCGACCGCAGCGGCGGCACGCGTCTGGCGCAGGCGCTGAGTCAGGCAATGGAGGGGGTAGGGCATTGCCGCCAATGCCGCACCCTTACTGAGGATGATCTGTGTCCACAGTGCTCCGACCCGCGTCGGGATGATTCTCTGCTGTGTGTGGTCGAAGGTCCGATGGACGTTTACGCGGTTGAGCAGACCGGTTATCGAGGGCGCTACTTCGTGCTCAAAGGGCATTTGTCGCCGCTGGACGGTCTGGGCCCTGAAGCCATTGGTATCCCCTTGCTGCTGGCGCGAATTGAAGAGCAAGGCACCTTCGCTGAAGTGATCCTTGCCACCAACCCGACAGTCGAAGGCGAAGCCACCGCCCATTACATTGCTCAGTTACTGAACAAAAAAGGCCTGATCGCCTCGCGCATTGCCCACGGTGTACCGCTGGGCGGCGAGCTTGAGCTGGTCGATGGCGGCACGCTTGCTCACTCGTTTGCAGGACGCAAACCTATCTCGCTGTAGATCCTCGTAAAAAAGCCGTCGCGAGCAATATGTAACTCAATCTGCGTGACGTTTCGTATTCAGTCTTTTTGATCCGTGCCTGTCCATTCGTTCTGGGCACGGTTCAAAAGGAACCGAGTATGAATCGTCCCCTCACCCCCTATTTTGACCCTGACCTGCTTAAAGTTGCCTTCGCGGCGGATTTAGCCGCTGTTGCGTCGTCGCGGCGTATCAGCGAAGACCAGCGCCGCTGGCTTCAAACCCTGGTGGATGACACCGATGATCAATCACAGGCCGATACGCCGCGTGTGGATCGACTGACAAGCGCGTCCAGCGAGTTCGCCGGCAGCGAACTGCCAGAAGCGTTGCTGATCAGCCGTGAAAACAACAGTGAGCCTCAGGTTTACCTGTACACACTGCTGAACGGCCTTGAGCCGTTCGATAACCGCCAATCCCTTCTCCAATATTTGGAGGAGCGCAATTATTCCTCCAGCCAGGCATTGTCAGAGCTCGAAGCCGAGCGTCTGGACTCTCCCGTGTTCGAGTCGTGGACGTGCGCCATTGTCGATGTGCAGGTCGACGCGGTGAACGCCGTCTTCCAGCAGATCCAAGCGCTGCCGACACTGCGCAGTGCCATGACTGAGTTGCTGCAAAACACCGTGGAGCGCTCGTCACCCGACGTGCCCTTGGATATCGGTTGGGTGTGTTTGCAGATTGCAAAGCAGGGCACCGCTGCCGACGGTTCAACCACCACCGAGATCGTCGGCACGTGCAGCTTGCTCGATGCTGCGCTTGATACTTACGCCGGCAAGGCTTTGGCGGCAGATCAGTCGTTTGTCTTCCTGGATGGCAACGGCGAAACCCTTGATGCCATTTGGTCCAAACCCTATCGCGACGCACTCAGTGGCGTGAAGGACACCTTGCCACGCGTGTTCGAACGCACACTGCAAACCTGGTGGCGCGGCCCCACAACTTTGCGCAGAGACAAAGCCATACTGGCGCTCGCCGAATCGTTGCGCCAATCGCTGCTGGACAACAAAGCCAACGGCAATCTCACGGCTCGACAGTTCGCTGACCTGCGGACCTTGTTGCCAGGCCGTGCGGCTCGCACTGACCAAGGGGTCACGAGGATCAGCAAGCTGGCAGCGATGTTCCCCGGGCAGGAACCGATCAAGCTAGTGGGCATGTTTACCGTCGAGTTCGTCGACTTGCAGGATAAAGGCGTGTGGCTGTTCTCGGCTGAGACCGGGCTGCGGCGTTTTGACGACCGCAACGCATTGCGGGTGCACGTCAGCACTTGGGCAGGTCGCGGGTTTTTATTCAGGCACCTGTCATTCAATGATCATGCGTTGGCCACCTGGAGCGGCTGGCTTGACTTGGCGTACGAGTCTTACGACGCCCATGAGGGCGATCTGGCGTCCAGCCTTGTGGACGGCATCATCGTTTTTCAGCAACGCAACCTCAACTTCGCTCTGGCCCGTGGCTACCGCGATCGACACGAAGCGCAGGTAATGGTCGACGATGCACTGGACGTTCGACGATTGCTGGATTCGCGCCTGCATGCGCGTAACGACAGCGGCCGTTGGCGCGAAAGCCCGCGTTTATTCGTGCCTTCCTCTCTGGATGCAAATGCTATCCATCAGTCGTCCACCCCCGAACCGAGCGTCGCGGTCGCAAAGCAGGTGGTTAGCCCGACCTCGACGTCCGTTGACTCGGTCAGCAAGCACGAGGACACGTGGGTGTCGCAGCTGCAAACGCTGGAGGCAGATCTGCTGCACGTACGCACCAGCCGCCCGGGGATTGAAGCGTGCGCTCGCAGGTTGCTCAATGCACAGCTGTGTGTGTTCGCTGACGGGCGATTTGATGCTCGGGATATGCAGCTGCGGCTGCCGGTTGATAAGGCTGATGAGCCACACGTCAGCATCAGCCTGGTGGATTGGCTGCTTGCGCGTGTCTCTGGCGCGAGACTGGTGGACATTCCGGTCGGAACGCAGGTGTTCGTGCCCTCCTACGTCTCGGCATCCGGATACTTCAACGCCTCGATGCAGCGCTTGACCCTCAATCGATTGATCAAACGCGCTCATGGGCAATTCCAGGAAAGTTACCTCAAACAGATCCGCGAAGCTCACCGGAGCGTCGTGCGTGAAGGCGACCGTCAGACCGAGCTGGGTCAACTGAGCTGCGACATCCGCATGCGCCAGTTGCGCTTGGAACTGGCCGTGGAGAAGCACCTCGAAAAGTTCGGTCCCGATGCGCTCGACATGCTGCAACAGCTGCTGGATCGGCCAGCTCAATCGATGCGTTCGGCGTTGGGCAATCAGCGAGTTCAGGTATCGAGCGTGAGTATCGAACACGACCCCAGGCAGAACGCCGTGGTACTGACCAATGTGTTTGTGTTCCATCGACCGGCGCACGCTGAAGGGCCGTTGGTGTTCTGGTCGGCGATCAAAGGGCTTCGGATGTACAGCTCGTTGGCTCAGTTGACGGATCACCTGAATCGTTGGCTGCGTAAGCCGGAACAAAACGTGCGCTTGCGGGCCTTGCTTTCAGAGCAGGATGCGCAGTTGATCAGCGTGTGGCTACAGCAGCCAGCCTCCCCGGGCGTCCGTCTGCAGACTCAAGTCATCCAGACGCCTTTCATCGAGCACCTGCAGCGCGCCGAGGAACATCGTCAGTATCTGTCCATTGAGGCGGCTTATTTTTTCGCCACACGTCGAAAACTCGACAGCAAGGCGTTTATAGCGATTTGTCGGAGTGCCGAGACTCAGAACGTTGCCACTGCAACGCTAGACGCCTTCACGCTCAGCCTGGAGTATCTGCTGCTCAGTGCCTCGTTTCCCGATTGGCTGACCAAGGCATCAAATCTTGATCTGACGATCTACTGCGAACTCCTGGATCTGTATTTAAGGGTCGGAAGTCCGGATCAGGATTTTTTGTTCAATATTCCCCAACTAAAGGATTTCGCAAAAGAAATGCTGGTCAGCCAGCTAGCGGCTGACTTCCCCGGGCAGCGAATTGAGCCGGACGACATTCTGGTTAAGCATTTGCGATACGTGACGCCGGGTGTCATGGGCGCCAATAGCCCGTTGGGGATTGCGGCTGCAACAGAAGCCTACGAAGAAACACTGACCGACTTTGTGCTCAACCACTTGGGCGCTGACAAGAGCTTTTCCCTGTCTGTTTCTACGACTGACCCCCGAAGCGTCATCAGTGTGTTGACTGCGCCGTACCTGAACCAACTTGCGCGCAAGCTCGATGTGGGTGGTAATTTCCAGAAGGTGCTGGAAGAAAAGTTGAGCACCCAATCGCCTGATTACGCTGAACGATACGCTCGGTTCTGCTGGCAGTACCCGGCGCAGACGCTTGAGATGGCGTTCGAGCTCAAGCTTCAGGGTGTACTCAGCGAAAGGGCGTGGTGGTTTGTCGAGCGAGTCATCGAAATGCCGGACGGACTGGCGCGAAGTCCAGTGCAGGGTGTGCGCGTTGACCTTCGGCCATTCGCACTGATCGCAGCACCGGGCATGGACGCTGATTTGGCGACCGGGATGTATCTGTTTGGTCCCGATGATCCCGATCAAGGACCATTGGTATTGCAGGTCATCTTTCACGAAGACTTCTGCTTTAAGGAATACGCCAGTGAAGCCGCCTTGATGGCGGATCTGCACAAAGATACCGGCCTGCAAAACCTGGTTTTACAACGTCTGAGCCCGCAAGCCAGAGCCCGTTACGACTTTGGGGGCTTCCATGGGGCTCATTTGCCCACCGGTATCATCCCGCCTCTGGAATTACCGGCGGACGTTCCTTTGCCCCCAACGCTCAGCCGGGCGTTGGTCAAGGGTAACGCCAAGTTGTTCTTTTTTGAGGACACGCTGCGTGCCATGAAGAATCTGGCGAAGAACCAGACGGTGACCACCGCACAATCCGATTGGGCATCCTTTACCTACCTGTTGACCCTGACAGGCGAGCAGGTGCTGACCTTCCTTCCCGGCAGGCTCGGCATGCTGGTGGCCGCGTGGCACAGCCAGTCGTGGTTCAAGTCGTCTTTTTCCTCTGCCACGGCAGAACGCTGGGGCAAGGCCATTTCGGAGTTTGGTGCGGGGTTGGCGATGTTGCTTTCCCAGCGCACCGCTCGCGAAGAAGAAGCTGAGGCCCTGGACCTGAGGGAAATTAAAGGCGACGAGCTGCAAGAGTCGCCCGAACCAGAGGGCGGGCAGGCGCTGGATTTTTCATGGGGCAACGGCGAACTGTCAGCCGACTTGAAAGCGCGCCTGCGCGCCTTTGAAGTCAACGATATCGAGTTGCAGGCGCTGCAGAAGGATCCGTTGCTCAACCTTTATCTGGGCAACACCCCGAACAAACTTTATGCATCGGTAGGCGGCAAAGTGTTTAAGGTTCGGCAGGTCGGGGGCAGCTGGCGGGTTGTAGGCGACCACACCCGAGCCAGCGGGCCGACCTTGCGCCTGAATACTCGGCAACAGTGGGAACTGGATGTCAAATGGGGGCTAGTTGGTGGCGGTCCGGTCATTAGCCGGATTAAAGCGTCGCGGGCTGACGCCAATGTGGCCGAAGTGTTTATCACTCAGGCGCAGGGCATGGAAGAGATTCGTGCGCTCAGTCGCGACGACGCGCGACGCATCGGACAGGCCCATCTGCACGCCAAGCGGTATCTGGAGAACGCGCTGGATAACCTGAATTTCCCTGACACCAGCACCGCTCTGGACAGCCGAGCGCAGACCCTCATCAAAGATTTCTTCGAAGTGACCACGGTCAACCCGGCGCTGCACCTTGAGCTGCAAAACTCAGCCAAGGCACTGTTTGACCAAGTGCTCGACGCCTCACTGTCGCCATGGTCATCCGAGCGTTTTGTGGTCGGCATCAATAAACCTGGCTTTGAGTACACCCTCGGATTCACCGTAAAGGCGGACCCCAAACGGCGCATTTTCCTGACCGAGCGGTTCTTCCACGCGCCGGCCTTTAGCCTTGCCAGCACTGCGCAGACCGAGGGGTTCGAGGCCGGTGCCCACTATCGGGCAACCATCCTGATCCACGAACTTTCGCACCTTGCTCTTAATACGCAGGACATTGCGTACGTTGAATCCACGGCACCGTTTGTGGACCTGTTGCAAGGCTCCACGTTGAACGGGGCATTAATCAAGGCGGGTATCACTGATATACGGGGGATGAGCCTGTCTCACCGAACGCCCAGGAACAGGCTTTTTCAAGTGCTCAAGAACGGGGTCTGGAGCGATTTGAGCGAGGAGGACGGCAAGGCCCTTAAAACCATTTTGGACACTACCAAGGCAATGGACCTGGAGGAAGCCCGCGATACGTTTCTGGCTGATGAGCAGATCCGCTGGAAGCTCATCATGAAAAACGCCGACTCAGTCTCGCTGTTAATGACGTTGCTGGGGCGTACGCGGTTCAGCTGATCCGTCCGCGAGGCGGGCTTGCACGTGCTTTGCACGAGCCGGCCCGACTCTCGACACGCTCAGAGGCTGTAGTGCCGCAGTTCGCGGGCGATCAGCAGGCGCTGGATTTCGCTGGAGCCTTCGTAAATCTGCGTGATCCGTGCGTCCCGGTAATAACGCTCCACCGGGTAATCCTCCAGATAGCCGTAGCCGCCATGAATCTGTACCGCTTTGGAGCACACCCATTCGGCCATTTCCGAGGCGAACAGTTTGGCCTGTGAAGCCTCGGACAGGCAGGGTTTGCCCGCCGTGCGCAAACGGGCGGCGTGCAGGGTCAACAGGCGCGTGGCACTGATGCGCGTGTGCATGTCGGCCAGCATGTTGGAGACGCTCTGGTGCTCAATGATCGGCTTGTCGAACTGCACCCGTTCGCGGGCGTAACCCAACGCCGCTTCAAACGCAGCGCGGGCGATGCCCAATGCCTGCGCGGCAATGCCAATGCGTCCGCCTTCCAGGTTGGAAAGGGCGATAGACAAGCCCTTACCGCGTTCGCCGAGCAGATTGTCGGCGGGTATCCGGCAATTATTCAGGGTCACTGCGCACGTGTCCGAGGCACGGATGCCCATCTTGTGCTCCATGCGATCAACGACGTAACCGGCGTTATCGGTCGGCACGAGGAAGGCTGAAATGCCTTTTTTGCCCAACTCCGGGTCCGTCACTGCAAAGACAATCGCCAGTTGCGCGCGCTTGCCGTTGCTGACGAACTGCTTGGCCCCATTGATCACCCATTCGTCACCCTGCAACTCGGCACGGGTGCGCAAGTTATGCGCCTCGGAGCCGGCTTGCGGTTCGGTCAGGCAGAAGCAGCCGATGGCCTGTCCGCTTGCCAGTCTGGCCAGCCATTGCTGTTTTTGCGCGTCACTGCCGTAGTTGAGCACGGGACCGCAGCCGACGGAACTGTGCACGCTCATCAATGTGCCGAGCGCGGCATCGCCAGCGGAAATTTCTTCGACCGCGAGCGCGTAGGCCACGTAATCGATATAAGTGCCGCCCCATTGTTCGGGAACGATCATGCCCAGCAAGCCAAGCTCGCCCAGCTTGGTCACCACACCATCGTCGATCCAGCCGGCTTTTTCCCAGGCTTGCGCATGAGGGGCGATTTCGTTTTTGGCAAAGTCGCGCGCCATGTCACGGATCATGACGTGTTCTTCGTTGAGTTCCAGGTCGTTCATATCAGGCCTCATGACCGCTGAAGAAAGTGGCCACGTGCAGCGCATCTACCGCGTCTACGTGGGCGGGATTCCAGTGCGGTTTCTTGTCTTTGTCGATGATCAATGCGCGCACGCCTTCGATCAGGTTGCCGCGTTCGAACCACTGGCGATCCAGATGCAGCTCCAGCTCGAAACAGGCCAGCAGGGGAAGGCGTCGGCCGCGTCGCAGTAGCTCCAGCGTGACGGCCATGGCCAGCGGTGAGTGTGTTTGCATCAGGTCAGCGGTGGACATCGCCCATCGGTGGCTGTCGGCAACCGTGACGGCGCGCAGTTGTTCGATGATGCTCGGGATGTCCGGCAAGGCGAAGAAGTGGTCGATGGCAGGGCGCAGGGTTGCAAGGGGAGGGTCGGGAAGATGCTGACTGCCCAGCTTTGCGAGTTGCCCTTGCAGGTCTTTCAAAGGGTTGGCGTGCCAGGCCATGGTGTCCAGCTGCTTGTCGAGCAAAGCAAGGTTCTGGCGTTGCACGTACCAGTCCGCCAGGCCGCAATACAGCGCGTCTGCCGCCTGAATCTGCACCCCTGTCACGCCCAGGTAAATACCCAGCTCGCCGGGCAGTCGCGGCAGAAAGTAACTGCCGCCGACATCAGGGAAATAGCCGATGGCGACCTCGGGCATCGCCAGCCGGCTATGTTCGGTCACCACCCGCAGATCAACGGCCTGGGCCAGACCCATACCGCCACCGAGCACCAGTCCATCCATCAAGGCCAGCACGGGTTTGCGGTAGTGGTGCAGGGCGAGGGCCAGGGCGTACTCCTCGGCGAAGAAGTCCTGATGCAGCGTTTGCTGGTTGTTGAAGCTGTCGTAAAGCGCCCGGATATCACCGCCTGCGCAGAACGCCTTTTCCCCTGCGCCTCGCAATACCACCGCGTACACGTCGTCGTCGCTGGCCCACGCATCAAGCTGCTCGCGCAGATGCCTGACCATGGCCAGATCAATCACGTTCAGAGCGTGCGGTCGGTTAAGGGTGAGGTGCCCGATGTGGTTGCGTACTTCGGCCAGTACGGTGTGGCAGGTGGTGGACTGCTGAATTACAGGTTGGGCCGATGCTACCTGTGCCGTCATCACTGACTCCCTGTGGCTTTTTATTTTTGCGCTTACAAAGCGGTTCGGTTGAACCGTCTTGCGTGAGCTTCGGGATGGATGCTAACAGCGCAAATTTGCAAATGACAATGAGCAATCCTGCATCAATGCTGTGCATAAACATACGGGTGTTCGCAAATCGCTGTTGGCGTGATCTGGGTTGGCGCTTCCCCCGTCGCCAGGGCGCCGCGCTGTCGCGCAGCAAACGGGGGCAATTCGCTGATCTTTTTGATTCTGGCCGGAGGCCGTAGAAGCGCGCCTCGTATTTTGATTCTGGCCGAAGGCCGCAGGAGCGTGGGCTCCTATCTTGATTGCGGGCAGACGAAGGGATTTTTGCATGCACAAATGTCATTGACCTATCAGTTGCTTGATCGCAGATCACGACGGCTGCGATGCGTCTTGTCTGACGCACCGCAGCAGCCACTTACGCCTGCAAGCTGAACAACGCGACCTGCGGGTCTTCGCTGATCCAGTGCTCGCTGACGCTCCACCCGCCGCGGGCGGCGAGGGCGGTGAATGACTCGACCGTGAACTTGTGGGAGTTCTCGGTGTGCAGGCATTCACCCTCGGCGAAGTGAAAGCTGTGCCCGGCAACCTTGACCACCTGTTCAACCTGGCTCACCAAGTGCATTTCCATGCACTCCTGCTCGGCATTCCATCGCGCCAAGTGCTCGAACGCGTCGACGTTGAAGTTTGCGTTCAACTCGCGGTTGATGCGTGTCAGCAGGTTTTTGTTGAAGCGCGCGGTCACGCCTTCGGCATCGTCATAGGCTGCCACCAGCGTGGCGGGCTCTTTTACCAAGTCGACGCCGACAATAAAGTGCGCCTTCGCGCCCAACACATCGTGCGCGGAGTGCAGAAACTCAACGGCCTGCTCGTGAGTGAAATTGCCGATGGTCGACCCTGGGAAGAAACCGACACGGGTATGGCCGTCCGCCTCTTTGGGCAGCGTCAGCACGCGGGTGAAGTCGTCCACTTGCGGCGCGACAACCAGTCCGGGGTAACGCTGACGCAATGCCACCGCCGCTTTGTTTAATGCCGTCGCACTGATATCGATGGGGACGTACACCGCAATGTGCGGCGCGGCGTCCAATACCAGTCGGGTCTTCTCGCTGGCGCCGCTGCCAAATTCCACCAGCGCGGCCCCCTCGGGGATCGAGGCTGCAATCTGCGCAGCGGTGTTTTTCAGTAATCCGGTTTCAGCGCGCGTCGGGTAGTACTCAGCGGTTTCGCAGATCGCCTCGAACAGGTCAGACCCGGCTGCGTCGTAGAAATACTTGGGCGAAAGATTTTTGTCTTTGGCTGTAAGGCCCGCGATCACATCCCGTGCGAATTCACTGTCATTGGGATTGACGACCCCCGGCTGACGGCTGTCACGGGCCAGACGCAACCCCGATACCACCCAGCGCTTGTCGGCATGGAAAAAGTTGCGGTAAGTCACACGACAGTGTTGGGGCGAGGTGACGCTGGCGCCGCCGCGCAACACCATCTGGTTGATCATGAACTTGCCGTTGTATTCACCAACCGCTCCCACCGATGGCTGAAAACCGGGATAAGCGCTGTACGCGCTGTGGGTCCATTGCCACGCTACGTCATCCACTTGCTCAAGCAGACCTGCGCGTGCGGCGGCTTCCCACTCCGCTTCAGTGGGCAACCGGGCGCCAGCCCAGTTGGCGTAGGCGGCGGCTTCGTAATAGCTGATGTGCGTGACGGGTGCCGCCAGGTCAATAGCCTCCAGTCCGCGCAGGCTCATGCGCGTCCAGCCGCTGTCGTCGTGCTGCCAGTAAAGGGGCGAGTTCCAGCCGTTTTCCTGAATCAGCGACCAGCCTTCGGACAGCCACAGTGCTGCCGTGTGATAGCCGCCATCGGCGATGAAGCTCATCCATTCGCCATTGGTGACCAGTCGATCACTGATCTCGAAAGGCTGCAGGTAGGTGCTGTGGCGCGGCCCTTCGTTGTCGAAAGCAAAGGTTTCGCTGCCATGACCGATCTCGGTCAGTCCACCCGCCAGCGGTTTGAACTGGCCGCGGCGGCCAGGCAAATCAGCCGGCCATTGCGGATCATAAGCAGGCTTCAACGACGACACGCTGAACAGATGCAGGATGTCCATCAACAACAGTTCCTGATGCTGCTCCTCATGCGCCAGACCCAGCTCAATCAAGCTGGTGAGCGCTTGCGACACGCCGTCCGTCAGCAATGTTTCCATGTGCTGGTCCACGTGTTTGCGGTACGCCAGCACATGGTCAACTGCCGGGCGTGTCATCAGACCTCGTTGCGGACGAGGCTGACGTGGACCGACCGCTTCATAGTAGGAGTTGAAAAGGTAGTTGAACGTCGGGTCGAACTGCGTATAGCCAGCCAGATTGGGCATAAGCAGGAAGGTTTCAAAGAACCAGGTGGTGTGTGCAATGTGCCATTTCGCCGGGCTGGCGTCGGGCATCGACTGTACGACCATGTCTTCGGGGCTGAGCGGCGCGACAAGACCTTCAGTCCGGCTGCGCACGCCTTGATAGCGTTTGCAGAGTTCAAGACTGGCGGGTGCATCGCGTAGCTGGCGGGATTGGCGCGTCATCGGGTCATTCTCCGGAGTTTGCCGACGCCTGGTGGGCTGAGTCACGCAGCCAGGCGGTACGGGTTCCTGCGATTTGTCATGACCGGGCCGGAGCGCTCGTCAAACAGGCGCCCCGGCCCGGAGGTCGAGTAGTGAAACGGATCAAGCGCTCGACATCGCTGTGCGATTGCCCGCCGTTTTTAATCAATCTGGATGGATACCTTGTTGGTGTAAAAGGCCACATGGCCCTCGATTGCCTTCACGGCTGGATAAGCGTTTTCGTACGTCCAGACCGCGTTTGCTGCGGTTTCACCACCGGCGCTCAAGCTGAAATAACCGGCGTCGCCTTTGTACGGGCAATGGCTTTGATGCGTGGTCTTTTCGTAATGTTCAATCGAAATATCTGAACGGGGCAGGTAGATAGCCGGCGGGTAGCTGGCCTCGTTGAGTTGCAGCGCGTTGCTGCTCTTGGCCACGAGCGTGCCATTGAACAGCACGCTGACCTCACGGTTGAGCGGGGTGATGGTGATTGGATGATCGGGGCCTGGCGTTTTCATAGCAGTAAACCTTCGTTGGGGGTAGGCGAAATGAACAGTGGAGACTAGTACAGCCAAGCGACCCGGTCGGGTGTCGGCGAGGATGAACGTCAATGCGCCTGAATTCAGGGTCAGCAGGCACTCAATCAGTAGGCACCCAAGTTGCCACTATTTACTACGCTCAATTGCATGCGCCACAGCAGCATCGCCTGCACCGCCTCACGCTAACTTAATGAGATGCCGTGCGTTCGTGAGTATTATCGTCCCGCTGAAGGTCTCAGAAACGAATTCGTCAGGGCTGCTCAATGAGCGACAAGTACAAGCCCCACGACTGGGCGCCCCACGAGCGACCGACGTTGCCGGGGTCTCCCTCGACTCCGTTGCATCCCACGCCCAAGCGTCTGGCGTTTGCGCTCGTCGGGGTTATCGTTGCACTTACGGGTGGCCTGGGCAATGCGCTGGTGGTCGCCAACCTGCCTTATCTGCAAGGTCCGCTCGGCGCCACGCAGGCGGAAATCGCCTGGCTGCCGGCCGCTTATGTCATGACCAACGTGTCGATGAACCTGCTGCTGGTGAAGTTTCGGCAACAATTCGGGCTGCGTGCGTTCACCGAAGTGTTTTTGGTGCTCTACGCCCTGGTGACCTTCGCTCATTTGTTCGTCAACGATCTCAACTCAGCCATTGCAGTGCGTGCGGCACACGGCATGGTGGGCGCTGCGTTGAGTTCGCTCGGGCTGTATTACATGATCCAGGCCTTCCCGCAGAAGTGGCGGATGAAGGCGCTGGTCCTGGGACTGGGCACCGCTCAATTGGCGATTCCGCTGGCGAGGCTGGTGTCTGAAGACCTGTTGGAAATCGCTGAATGGCGCGGGTTGTACTTGTTTGAGTTGGGTATGTGCCTGCTGTCGCTTGGCTGCGTGCTGACGCTGAAGTTGCCGCCCGGCGACCGTTTCAAGGCCTTCGAGCCGCTGGATTTTCTGACCTTCGCATTGCTGGCCACAGGCTTTGCACTGCTCTGCGCAGCCCTGTCACTGGGGCGCATCGAATGGTGGTTCGAGGCGCCGTGGATAGGCATGGCGCTGGCCGGCTCAATCGCGCTGATCGCGGCGGGGCTTGCCATTGAGCACAATCGCCAGCGCCCGCTGCTGATCACGCGATGGTTGGGCAGCGGCCGCATTGTGCGCCTGGCGCTGGGGGTGATTCTGTCGCGCATCGTGCTGTCCGAGCAGGCCACAGGTGCAGTGGGGTTTCTGCAAAACCTCAACATGGGCAGCGAGCAACTGCACACGCTGTATTTGTTCATGCTGCTGGGCAGCGTGGCCGGGTTGCTGGTCAGTGCGTTGACCATCAACCCGCAGCACCTGTTGCTGCCGCTGATCATCGCGTTGGCGTTCATGGCCACAGGTTCGCTGATGGACAGCTTCTCGACCAGCCTGACCCGGCAGTCGAACATGTATTTCAGCCAGTTCCTGCTGGCGTTCGGGGGCACTTTCTTTCTGGGGCCGACTTTGTTGCTGGGCATCAGCGGGGTGATCGGCAATCCGCGCAACATGGTCAGTTTCTCGGTGCTGTTCGGGATCACCCAGAGCGTCGGCGGCCTGATCGGCTCCTCGTTGCTCGGTACGTTCCAGGTGGTACGGGAAAAATTTCATTCCAGCCACATCGTCGAGCACCTCTCGCTGCTCAATCCGCTCATGCAGTCGCGTTTGCAAAGCGCCAGCGGGGCTTACACGTCTGCGCTGACCGACCTGGCTGCGCAGAACAGTCAGGGCATTCGCTCGCTGGCCGCCATCGCCACCCGTGAGGCCAATGTGTTGGCCTACAACGACGTATTCATGCTGATTGCGGTGATTGCCGTGCTGACGATGATCTGGATCAGTACCCGCGCCATATGGCTCTGGATGACCACTGAACCCGTTGCACCCTTTACCCCGAACTTACCGACATCTGCTGCTCAACCCAATGGCGCCCAACCTTCATGACCGAACCGACCACGTCGCCGTCAGGCAATGCTGAAACGTCCACCGCCCAGGCCTCGCAAGGGCCTCCACCTGCGCCAGCGGCGATGCCGGCAACCAACAAGCCACGTTCGGCGCGGGTCCGGCTGGTGTCGTCGATCCTGTTTGGCGGCATTGCCCTTGCCGGTATTTTGATCGTGCTTTACGCGTGGCAACTGCCGCCGTTCAGCAGCCCCATCGAGAGCACGGAAAATGCGCTGGTGCGCGGGCAGACCACGTTCATCGGGCCGCAATTGAGTGGCTACGTCTACGAAGTCCCGGTGCAGGATTATCAATGGGTCAAGCAGGGTGATCTGCTGGTGCGCATCGACGACCGCATCTATCAGCAACGTCTGGATCAGGGTTTGGCGCAGTTGGGCATGCAAAAGGCCGCGCTGGCCAACAATATGCAACAACGGCGCAGTGCCGAAGCGACGATTCTGCAACGCCAGGCAGCGGTGGAGAGTGCCATCGCTCAGGGCCAGAAGGCAGCCGCCGACTTTAAGCGCAATAGTTTGCTGATCAGTGACGGTTCGGTTTCCAAGAGCGAACTCGGCGTGACGCGTGCCGCCGATGCACAGGCCAAGGCTGCCGTGGCGGAGGCCAGGGCGACGCTCGAGATTTCTCGCCAGGACCTGCAGACCGTCATCGTCAATCGTGGTTCGCTGGAGGCTTCCGTGCAAAACGCCGAGGCGGCAATCGAGCTGGCTCGTATTGATTTGAGCAATACGCGCATCACCGCGCCGCGAGACGGTCAGTTGGGGCAGATCAGCGTCCGGTTGGGCGCTTACGTCAACACCGGTGCGCAGTTGATGGCGGTGGTGCCGCGTCCGCGCTGGATCATCGCCAACATGAAGGAAACCCAGATGGCCAATGTGCGTTTGGGTCAGCCGGTGACGTTCACCGTCGATGCGCTTGAAAACCGCAAGATGCACGGTCGCGTGCAGCGGATTTCGCCGGCTGCCGGATCGGAGTTCAGCCTGTTGCCAGCCGACAACGCCACCGGCAACTTTGTGAAGATAGCCCAGCGCATCCCTGTGCGAATTACCGTGGATGACGACCAGACCGACGTTGATCGCTTGCGGCCGGGCATGTCCGTGGTTGTCAGCATCGACACCAGCCAGGACGGCGACGTGCCGCCCGATCCCGTGGACGGGACGGTTGAAAAAAATAAGTAACTGATTTTAAAGATATAAAAAGCTCTACATCTGCTCGCAATCAATGTAGAAGCGCACGAGCACCGCGAGGCCGCGATGGGCTGCGCAGCAGCCCCAACACCAGACGCCTCGGTTGTACCTGAAACACCGCATGCGCAGGGTTTACTGCCGGTGCCCGGCAGATCGCGAACAAGTTCACTCCTACAGCCTCCGGGCAGAAGCAAAATCCCGAGGACGCCGCAAGTCCCTGCCCATGATCCAGGGTCGTCAATGAACATGTGGGAGGGAGCTTGCTCGCGATGAGGTCCGTTCAGCCTCAGGTCACTCAGCTATTCCACAGCTGTTTGCCGAGGAACGTCAGGGTCCGGTCCCACGCCAGTTGCGCCCAGACCGGGTCGTACTGGGTGGCAGCGATGCGCCCGAAGCCGACGGCGGTTTCGTTGGCGAAGGCGTGGTGTGCGAGGTAGCGATGGAACTCGGCATCGACGCCGCCTTCGCTCAATTTCGTTTCCAGTGCGTCAACTGTTTCTGCCGGGAAGAACAGATCCTGCGTCGCCCAATGCGCCAGAACCGGTGCTTTGATTGCGCTGGCGTCCAGGTATTCCAGTGGCGGGCAGCCGTACCAGACCACCCCGGCAGAAATCTCCGGGATCGCATTCAGCGCCAGCAGGGTCAGCGCACCGCCCATGCAGAACCCGGTCACTGCGACCTTGGGGGTGTAGCCATTGAGGTATTGAACGGCGCCGCGAATGTCCTGGCTGGCGGCATCGCTGAAGTCCAGAGCGTCCATCAGGTGATGGGCTTCCTCTTCCTCCACCGTGGATTTGCCGCGATACAGATCAGGCACCAGCGCCAGATACCCCGAGGCCGCCAGCCGGTCGGCGACGCCGCGAATCTGGTCGTTCAAGCCCCACCATTCCTGAATCACCACAACGGCCGGAGCGCCCTCGGTTTTTTCCGGACTGGCCAGATAACCGCTGACTTCTTTGCCGTCAGGACGGCGGTAGGTGATGGTTTTTCCAGTGCTGGGGAGGACAGATGCGTGAGTCATGTTGATCTCCTGTTGATACAAGCCGGATGGATAAAAAGCTTTCGCAGCATACAGACAGGCGGGTGATAAAACAGTGCCGCCGCAGGCATCTCTGGCGCCTTCGGCTCCATGCCAGCGCTCGCACGGGCAGGGTTCGCTCTAGACACACTCCCGTTGTCAGCCATGCGCAAATCTCACCCTTGAGCGATACGCTCCACCAGCGTGTAGACTTTCGCCCTTGCAATCTCGGGCCCCGCGCCGGCGCGCGCAGCACATTGCCCAGGAAGAGAACCGCCAGATCAAACTGGTCGCGATTTCAGCGTTGGCGGCCGGGCTGCTGCCTGTCGCGTTATCGCGGCTGCCTGAACACTTGCGCCCGCATCAGATCCAGCTGCAAAGCATGTCCCCGGAAAACGTAGTGCAGGCGGTGTTGAGCAAGACCATGGACCTGGGCGCAGTGAGCCTGCCGCTTGAACACCGCGGCCTGGACATTCACTGGATCGGCGAAGCGCCATGCGTGGCAGTGCTGCCGGCCGACTCGGAACTGGCGGCGCACGCCGTGCTCTCGATGGAGGTGCTGGTACAGCAGACGCTGATCACCATGGCCAACCCGTACCGTTTTCGCCGGCGCATCGACAAAGCCTTTCAGGACGCCGGGGGCGAGCCGCCGCGCATGCTCGACACCAACACGTCACTGATCGCCATGCAGATGGCCCGCGTGGGGCTGGGCGTCGCGCTGGTCGATCCGTTCACGGCCATGGGCCTGAGCACCGCCGAGGTCGTGGTGCTGGCGCAGCTGGTTGCGTTTCTTTCCTACCAAATGCGTCTGGCCGCCGGGCTGGGCGCGTTGCTGTCCGCTGGAGCAGCCCAATGAGCGAGCTTATCGACAGCCACGGTTTCACCAATCAGGTGCTGGGCTGGAAGGCCTGGTTGCCGACGGTTGACCTGAACACGGCCAGCGCAGAGCAGGTGGCGGTGCTGGAGGAGAGTCATCCGCAGGCCAAGACTTCGGATTATTACCTGACCCTGGCCCACCATCCGGACATCCTTCGTCAGCGCTCACTGGCCTTCAACGCCATCATGTACGCGCCAGGTGGTTTGTCGCGTGCGGAGCGAGAACTGGCGAGCACGGTGGTTTCGCGGATCAATCGTTGCGTGTATTGCGCTTCGGTGCATGCGCAACGGTTTGAGCAACTGGCCAAGCGTAATGACGTGATCAAGGAGGTCTTCGCGGACCCAGCAACGGCGGGCACCACGTCACGTGAGAAAGCCATCGTGCAGTTCGCCATCGACCTGACGCGCGAACCTGCCTCGCTCAACGCCACGCATATTCAGGCGCTGCGCGAACAGGGGCTGGACGATGCACACGTGCTGGACCTCATCCACGCCATCGCGATTTTCGCCTGGGCCAATCGCTTGATGCTGAACCTGGGCAAGCCGGTGTTTCCTGAGGGTCAAAGCGCTTCGTAGGCTGGATGTCCTGACTCGATGTATGTGCCGTACGACGCTTCCGGTAGAACCTGACGAGGTCACGAAGGATGCGATTCGATACACCTGACCAACCGCATCGCGGCCTCGCGCTGGCTCGTCAACGCCTACAAAAGCGATGCGGTGCATACCGACTTGTTGGAGCGCGGCTTGCCCGCGAAGCTTTTGATTCTGCCCGGAGGGCGTGGGAGTTCAGCTTGCTGACGATCTGCTGCGAAGCGGCAGCAAGACCAGCGAATGCGGTGTTTCAGGTGCAACGTGGGCGCAGTTTCAGGGCCGCTTCGCACCCCATCGCGGCCTCGCGTTGCTCTCCTACAGGCGAGACGCCGACATGGGTTGAATCAATCCCGGCGCCTCGCGAATAAATTCGCGCCTACGGATTCTGTGTCCGGCCGCGATAACCCAATCCCCTCCCATGTCGCCAATCACACTATCCTCTGGCACACCCCGTTTTCTGGATTGCGCCTCGATGCTGCAAAAAAGCCTCATACGCCGCCTTGATTTGATCACCCTGCAAGTGTTCGTTGCCGTTCATGAGGAGGGCACATTAACCCGCGCAGCGGCGCGCGAGGCCATTGCGGTGTCGGCGGCGAGCAAGCGGCTGATGGAGCTTGAACAAGCGCTGGGCATTGCGTTGTTCATGCGCAGTGCCAAGGGCATGTTGCTGACTGCGGCGGGCGAAACCTTGCTGCATCACGCCAGGCGCATGCTGATGGACGTCGAAAAGATGGGCCTTGAACTGGGTGAGCACATCCAGGGCTTGCGCGGTTATGTGCGGATGCTGGCCAATCTCTCGGCGATCATCCAGTTTCTTCCCGAAGACTTGCACGACTTCGTTGCCAGCCATGCGCAGGTCAAAGTCGATCTCGAAGAGCGCCCCAGTGAAGGCGTGGTGCAGGGCATTGTCGATGGCGTGGCCGATATTGGCATTTGCTCCCAAGATACCCACGTCCAGGACCTGATCAGCGTGCCGTATCGCCGTGACAAGCTGGTCGTCGTGATGCGTCGTGATCACCCCCTGGCCACGCTTGAGCAGGTGGCGTTTGCCCAGACTCTGGATTTCGATCAGGTTGGGCTGCATGCGGCAAGCTCGATCAACATGCGCATCCACGCGGCGGCCAGAGCGGTGGGAAAGACACTGCGCCTGCGCATTCATGTGCCGGGCTTCGATGCCGTGTGTCGCATGGTGCAGGCCGACATGGGGATCGGTGTGCTGCCGCTCAAAGCGTATGAACTGTTCGGACAAGCATTGGCGCTGACCGCTGTGCCGCTTATAGACGAGTGGTCCGAGCGCACGCTCATCCTGGTGACACGCGAGCATGAGCCGCTGTCGCCGGTCAGCCGTCTGTTGTATGAGCATCTGCGTGACGCCAACAACGAGTCCGGTCTTCGCGTTTCGCGAACGCCTATTGCCAACTGACGGTTGGATTGTCTGACACTTCGTCCCCTAGTCTTGGCTCAAATTCCAAGAAAGACTGAGGTACGGCCCCATGACTGCCCCCCTGAACGGCATTCGCGTGATTGAAATAGGCACGCTGATCGCAGCACCTTTTGCGGCTCGCCTGCTGGCCGAGTTCGGCGCTGAAGTAATCAAAATCGAATCCATGGGGCAGGGTGATCCTCTTCGTAAATGGCGAAAACTGCACGAAGGCACCTCCCTCTGGTGGTACTTGCAGTCGCGCAACAAGAAATCCCTCGCCCTGAACCTCAAGTCCCCCGAAGGCATCGCCATCGTCAAACAACTGGCCGAGAGCACTGATGTGCTGATCGAAAACCTGCGTCCCGGTGCATTGGAAAAGCTGGGCCTTGGCTGGGACGTCCTGCATGCAATCAACCCCAAACTGACACTGGTGCGTATCTCCGGCCACGGCCAGTCCGGCCCGTACCGCGACCGTCCGGGCTTTGGTGCTATCGGCGAGGCCATGGGCGGCATCCGTTACACCACCGGCACGCCCGGTTCCCCACCGGCCCGCGTCGGCGTCAGCCTGGGCGATTCTCTGGCCTCGATGCACGCTGTCATGGGTGCGCTGATGTCGTTGTTGCGGGTGAAGACCGGGCAGGGCGACGGCCAGATCGTCGATGTCTCGCTGGCTGAAAGCGTGTTCAACGTGATGGAAAGCCTGGTGCCGGAATACGACATGCTCGGCCATGTGCGTGAGCGCAGCGGCGGTGCATTGCCCGGCATTGCGCCGTCCAATACCTACCCGACGGGCGACGGTGCCTACGTGGTCATTGCGGGTAACAGCGACCCGATTTTCAAACGCCTGATGAGCGCCATCGGCCGTGATGACCTTGGCACAAACCCCGAATTCGCCCACAACGACGGCCGTGCTGCGCAAAGTGGCTTGCTCGACGACGCCATCAGCGCCTGGTCGTCGAGTCTGCCGATCGACGATGTTCTGCGCACGCTGGAACAGGCCGAAGTGCCCGCCGGGCGGATCTACAACGTGGCCGACATCGTCGCCGACCCGCATTACCAGGCCCGAGGGATGATTCTCGATGCACAGTTGCCGGGCGGCGCGAAGGTGAAGATGCCGGGCATCGTGCCCAAACTGTCGGAGACGCCCGGCGAGGTGAACTGGCAAGGCCCAAGCCTTGGCCAGCACACCGACAGTGTCCTCGGCGGTCTGGGCCTGACCGGCACCGACATCGAACGCCTGAAGAAAGACGGGGTGGTGCAATGATCAGTGATTTTTCCGAGCGCCTGATCGTGCAGGAAGTGGCCCCGCGAGACGGCCTTCAGATCGAGCCGCGATGGGTGGAAACCGCTGACAAGATTGCACTGATCGATCAACTGTCGCTGGCAGGATTTTCTCGCATCGAGGCCGGGTCGTTCGTCTCGCCCAAGGCGATTCCGGCGTTGCGCGATGGTGATGAGGTGTTCCGGGGCATTCGTCGTCAGCCGGGCGTGACCTACGTGGCATTGATCCCCAACCTCAAGGGTGCGGAGCGCGCACTGGCCGCAGGCGCCGATGAACTGAATCTGGTGATGTCTGCCAGCCAGACCCACAACCTGGCGAACATGCGCATGCACTGCGAGCAATCGCTGGCGGCTTTCGCGGATGTGGTGGCATTGACGCACGGCGTTGCAGTGAGCCTGAACGGCTCGATTGCGACCACTTTTGGCTGCCCGTTCGAGGGCCGTATCGATGAAGACCGCGTACTGCAGATCGTCGATGCCTATCTGGAACTCGGCATGCACGGCCTAACGCTGGCGGACACCACCGGCATGGCCAATCCGCGTCAGGTTCATCGGCTGGTTCAGCGGGTGCTGACACGGGTACCGGCTGCAGCGCTGACGCTGCATTTTCACAACACCCGCGGGTTGGGCCTGAGCAATGTGCTGGCGGGATATGAAGCCGGTGCGCGGCGTTTCGATGCGTCGTTGGGTGGGCTGGGCGGCTGCCCGTTCGCACCCGGCGCGTCGGGCAATATCTGCACCGAAGACCTGGTGAATCTGTGTGATGAGATGGGTCTCGACACCGGCATTGACCTGATGCATCTGCTGACCCTTTCGCGCCGCTTGCCGGCGCTGCTGGGCCATGAAATGCCTGGTCAGGTGGCCCAGGCCGGCCGCAATTGTGACCTGCACCCGATACCGGAAAACCTGCCCCGCTGATTCATCGCTGCCTGTTTCGCGTCACCAAAAACGGGCGCCCGCGTGCCCGACCAGACAACAAAAACAACCGGACTCCTGTGGGAAGTCCGTCTGGAGAAACTGCAATGACCCTTTCTGTTCTTAATCCGGACAGCAGCCTCGCCGAGGTTGTAAGTGCTGAAAAGGCGCTGATACGCAAGGTCGCGTGGCGCATCATGCCGCTGATCATGGTGTGCTATCTGTTTGCCTTTTTTGACCGCATCAACATCAGCTTCGCCAAGTTCCAGTTGCAGCCCGACCTCAGCCTGAGTGACACCGCTTATGGCCTGAACTTCTGGGCCCCGCAGCTGATTCGCAGCGCGGGCACCGAGAGCCCGGTGGTGATCGGTCTGCTGACGGCCATTCCGTATATCTTCGGTGCGATCAACATGGTGGTGGTCGGACGTTTGTCGGATGCCACCGGGGAGCGCCGCAAGTTCGTCTGCGGTCTGGTGGTGTTGGGCGCGATCGGGTTTTTCAGCGCGGGCATATTTGCCCAGCACACGGTCTTTTTGATCGTTGCACTGGCCATGCTTGGCGCGGGCATCGTGGCCTCGATCCCTGCGTTCTGGACGCTTCCGCCCAAGCTGCTGGCCGGCGCCGGTGCAGGGGCTGCTGGCGGCATAGCGCTGATCAACACCCTGGGCCAGTTCGGCGGGATTGTCAGCCCGGTGATGGTGGGGAGCATCAAAGACCTCACCGGCAGCACCACCCCGGCGTTGTACGTCATAGGCGTGTCGAGCCTGCTCGCCGCCGCGCTGCTGATGTGGGCACTGCCCGCGAAGTTGCGGACGCTGGATAAAGGCGAGGATTGAGGCTCTCCACCAGACCGCATCGCGGCCTCGCGTTGGCTCGTCAGAGCCTAACGAGGTTGAGTGAGCGCTGGGTAAGGGTGCACGCGGTCAGAATGTAGGAGTTGACGAGCCAGGGCGAGGCCGCGATGCGGTTCATCTGACATACGCTGACACCCACTGTTTTCGCAATCATCTCTGGCGCATCTAACCTGCTGGTACATCCCTGCCAGGGAGGGCGCCGCTATGCACAATTTCAGTGGAAATCAATTACGCAAAGGCCGCTTTTCCGCAACCGGGAACATCTACCGGCTCACCACCGTGACACACCAACGCACCGAGTTATTCACCGACTGGCGAGTCGGGCGTTTGGTTGTTCAGCAATTCAGGTGTGCCCAGCAACGAGGTCTGGTCCAGTCACTGGCGTGGGTTGTCATGCCCGATCACTTTCACTGGCTGGTGTCGCTTGAGCACGGCTCATTGTCCGATCTTGTGAGCCGTGTGAAATCCCGGAGCAGTCATTCGATCACGAAACCAAGCGGCCAGGCAGGCCCTGTCTGGCAACGGGGCTATCACGACAGGGCCCTGCGCCGTGACGAAGACCTGCAAGCCGCCGCCCGCTATGTCGTTGCTAATCCCCTGCGGGCCGGCCTCGCAGATCGCTTGGGCGACTATCCCCTCTGGGATGCCGTATGGCTCTGACGCCGCCATCTATACTTCCCGTCGCCCCACCGAAACTTTTTCCCACGCGTTCCTGTCACTGCTAAACACAGCACCCCAAAGGACTACAGCAATGGCTCGGGCAATCTGGAAGGGCGCAATCAGTTTCGGGCTGGTGCATATTCCGGTGGCGCTGGTGTCGGCGACCTCACGGCAGGGTGTCGACTTCGACTGGCTGGACAAGCGGAGCATGGACCCGGTGGGCTACAAGCGCATCAACAAGGTCACCGGTAAGGACATCACCAAGGAAAACATCGTCAAGGGCGTGCAGTACCAGAAAGGCCAGTACGTGGTGATAAGCGAGGAAGAAATTCGCGCCGCGCACCCCAAATCGACCCAGACGATTGATATTTTCGGCTTTGTCGACAGCGATCAAATCCCCCTGCAAAACATCGATACGCCCTACTTTCTCGCGCCCGACAAGCGTGGCGAGAAGGTCTACGCTTTACTGCGTCAAACCTTGATCGACACCGGCAAGGTCGCGCTGGCCAATGTGGTCATTCGCACCAGTCAGCATTTGGCGGCGGTGATGCCACTTGATGAAGCAATTGTGCTGGTCCTGCTGCGCTGGCCTTCTGAGGTACGCAGTCTCGACACCCTGGAGCTGACCAAGGACGTCACCGATGCCAAGCTCACCAAAAGCGAGCTGGACATGGCCAAGCGTCTGGTCAAGGACATGAGCGCCGACTGGAAACCCGAGGAGTACCGCGACACCTTTCAGGATCAGATCATGGAACTGGTCGAAACCAAGGCCCGGGACGGCAAGCTGGAAAACGTCGAAGCCGACGCCGGGGAGACCGAGCGCAGGTCGGCAGACGTGATTGATCTCACCGAATTGCTCAAACGCAGTCTGGGCAGCAAAGGCAGTTCTGCCAAAGCCACGTCTAAAACCAAGTCTCCCAGCAAAAGCAAAACCGCCGCCGCGGACGATGCAGTACCGGCCAAACGTCGCGCCCCTGCCAGGAAAAAAACCACCAAGGCTTCCTGAGTACCACCCGCTGGTCTACATCCGCCAGCCGGTGCAGAGGTTTAATCGATCATGGCCAAACCCGTCAGCGAATACACGCGAAAGCGCAATTTCGACATCACCTCCGAGCCTGCGGAAACACCCGCCAGGCGCCGTAGCGCAAAGGACCAGGCGCTGAGTTTTGTCATCCACAAGCACGACGCCCGAAACCTGCATTACGATTTTCGTCTGGAACTCGACGGCACGCTCAAGAGCTGGGCTGTGCCGAAAGGCCCGAGCCTGGACCCGAAAAACAAGCGTCTGGCCGTGCATGTAGAAGACCATCCGCTGGACTACGCCGCGTTCGAGGGCAGCATTCCGGAAGGGCAATACGGCGCCGGCGATGTGATCGTCTGGGACCGCGGCGTGTGGCAACCCCATGGCGACCCGAAAGTGACGTACAAGGCGGGCAAACTCAAATTCACCCTGATCGGGGAAAAGCTCACGGGCGACTGGGCGCTGGTGCGCACGCATCTGCCCGGCAGTGGCGACAAGGAACAGTGGCTGTTGATCAAGGAAAAAGACGATGCGGTGCGGCTGGCCGACGATTACGACATCGTCGCTGACCAGCCCCAGAGCGTGGTCAGCAGTGCGACGGTAGGGGACGCAAAGGCGCGCACCGGGAAAACCAGAACCGCTGCGGCAGCGCCTGCCAAACCTTCCAGAAAAACAGCCAAAGCCAAGGCCGCCAAGCCTGAGTCCACCGCTAAAAAGTCACCCGCTGCAAAAAAATCTACCACTGCGAAACCCGCGCAGATCCCGCAGAAACTCACGCCGCAACTGGCAACCCTGGTCGACACACCGCCAGCGGGCAAGTGGCTGTACGAAATCAAATTCGACGGTTACCGGATCATGGCGCGCATTGTTGGGGGCGAGGTGACGCTATTCACCCGCAACGGCCACGACTGGACCGAGCGTATGCCGCTGCAGGCCAAGGCGCTGAAGGCGATGAAGCTCGGCGACGGCTGGCTCGACGGCGAAATGGTGATGCTCAATGACGCCGGGCTGCCGGATTTTCAGGCGTTGCAGAACGCATTCGAAACCGGGCGCAGCAAGGACATCGTCTATTACCTGTTTGATGCGCCGTTTCTGAATGGCGAAGACCTGCGCCAGACCGCGGTGGAGGATCGTCGCGCCACCCTGAAGAAGCTGTTGGGCAAGCAGCGTAGCCGCTTGCTGCGATTCTCCGATGCGTTTACGGCCAATCACCAGGACATCGTCGAAAGCGCCTGTTCGCTTTCGCTTGAAGGGGTGATTGGCAAGCGCGCAGGGAGTTTTTACGACGGCAAACGCAGCCCCGACTGGATCAAGCTCAAGTGCAAGCAGCGCCAGGAGTTCGTCGTTGTTGGTTTCACCCGGCCGCAAGGAACGCGCACCGGTTTTGGCGCGCTGCTGCTGGCCGTCAACGAGGAGGGCGCGGGGCTGGTGTACGCCGGCCGGGTGGGCACGGGTTTCAGTCAGAACATGCTGACCGAGCTGCACAAACAGATGAAGGCGCTGGAGCAGGACGCTTCGCCGCTGGATAAACAACTCACCAGTGCCCAGGCACGTGGCGTGCACTGGATCAAACCAGAACTGGTCGGCGAGGCCGAGTTCGGTGAGTGGACGCGCGACGGCATCATTCGTCATGCCTCGTTCATCGCGCTGCGCACCGATAAGCCGGCCAGCGAGGTGGTGCATGAACATCCGAAAACCCCGAAGGATCTGAAAGCGCCTTTCAAACCCAAGGCGTCCAGCACTGCGAACGCCAAGGGTGCAGCTCCTGCCAGGCGCGTCGCCAAGGGGAACGTCGAGGTCGAGGGTGTCGTGATCAGTCACCCGGAGCGGGTCATCGACAAGGACAGCGGGCTGCACAAGATTGATCTTGCGCAGTTCTACGCGTCGATCAGCGACTGGATGTTGCCGCACCTGGTGCATCGGCCGGTGGCGCTGTTGCGATGCCCGGAAGGGGTCGAGGGTGAGCAGTTTTTTCAGAAGCACTCAGAGCGGCTGGCGATCCCCAACATCAAGCAATTGGACCCGGCACTCGATCCCGGCCACGCGCGACTGATGGAGATCGACAGCGTGCAGGCGCTGGTCGGGGCTGCGCAAATGGGCACCATCGAGCTGCACACCTGGGGTGCAACCAGCGACAAGATCGAAACACCGGACCATTTCGTCCTGGATCTCGATCCGGACCCGGCACTGCCATGGCGCAGCATGATCGAAGCCACCAGCATGACGCTTGCGGTGCTGGATGAGCTGGGCCTTGAGGCTTTTATCAAAACCAGTGGCGGCAAGGGGATTCACATCATTGTGCCGTTGGCGCGGGGTGCGGATTGGGACACGGTAAAAGCCTTCAGCAAGGCGATCTCGCAGTTCATCGCCGACAAGCTGCCGGAGCGTTTCACGGCGGTGATGGGTCCGAAAAATCGCGTCGGCAAAATCTTCATCGATTACTTGCGCAATACCCGTGGCGCCAGCACGGCGACCGCTTATTCGGTGCGGGCACGGCCGGGTTTGCCGGTTTCGGTGCCGATTACCCGGGAAGAATTGCCCGCGCTCAAATCCGCCGCGCAGTGGAATATAGCCAACCTCCAGGCGCGCTTGCGCAAGCTCAAGGCTGATCCGTGGGCCGGGTACAGGAACAAGCAGCGGATCACCAAGAAGATGTGGAAGCAGTTGGGGGCGAAAGCGCCCTGAGCGCACTTCGGTAGGCTGGTGCATTGGATTGCGTCGTTTTCAGGTCCAAGCGAGGTGTCAGGTTTCAGGGCTGCTGCGCAGCCCATCGCGGCCTCGCGGTGCTCGTGCGCGCCTACACAGGATTAACGCAGTCACAGGTCGGACGAACGCCTGACTGCACACCCTCCTTACAGTTTTGACGCCTGGGCAATCTGGTCACGAACGTTTTCAAATGCAGTTCGTAACTGTTCCATTGGGATGCCCCCAAACGCAAGGCGCAGAGCCTGCGGCGCCGCCTCTGTAACCGCATAGGGTTCACCTGAGGAAACGGCAATGCTCTGGGCAATAAGCCTGGTGATAATGGGTTCCGCGCGCTGACCACTCGCCAGCGGCAACCACGCAAAACTTGCGTTGGGGTGGGAGATGATCGACATGTCCTTGAATATTTCCTGGCACAGACGCTGACTTTGAGCGCCGTCACGCCGCCGGTTTTTCTCCGAGACTGCCAGCGTACCGTCTTCAATCCAACCGGTTACAAGCGCGGAAATGAGAGCTGGCGCGTTCCATGTAGTCGCCCTTATGGCATGTGACAGTTTGTCGATGTGCTGGTCCGGCGCAATCAGATAACCAAGTCGTAGTCCTGTCGCGAGACTTTTCGAGAATCCCCCGACGTAGATCGTCCGGTCGGGTGCCAGTTCGAGCAAACTGGGTGGTGGGTCAGGTTCGAGGAATGCATAAGCGCTGTCTTCGATAATCAAGAGATCATAGCGGCGGGCCACGTCAACCAGTGCCCGGCGAGTCACCTCGTCCATAACAGAACCCAGCGGATTATGAACCGTAGGCATCAAATAGATCGCACGCAGTTTGTCTTCGCGGCATTTGCGCTCCAGCGCGTCAGCGTTCATAGAACCGCCCAAACCGTCGATGGCCACCAGGTTCAGACCTTGGAGTGCCGCTACAGATTTAAAGCCAGGATAGGTCAGTGCGTCGGTGCCGACCGAATCTCCGCGCCGCAAAAGACCCAACACCGTGATCGCCAAGCCATGCTGCCCACCCGAAGTAATAAGTAAACGCTCTGGGGCGATGACACCTAATTTGTCGAGGTGCGAAGCGATAATTTTCCGCTCGTGTGGCCTTCCGCCGTGGGGCTGATAGCGGAGCATAGCGTCAAGATCACCAGCCACCGCCAAGCGTTTGAGTCCTGCTCTCAACACCTCCGAGTCACCTGCATCGCTGGGCATATTGAAAACCAGATCGAGCAGCCCTTCGGCGGCAGTCTGCTCAACACCCAGTGTCAAGGGCAGCCCGAGGTCGCGCACAAAGACACCGCGCCCCTTCTCTCCGACGATCAGGCCACGGCGCTCCAACTCTCGATAGGCTCGCGTCGCCGTTGCGAGAGCGACACCATGTTGCTCGGCAAACGCCCTGTGCGTCGCAAGTCGAGTGCCTGGGGGCAAGTTTCCATTCTGGATGTCATCGGCGAGGGCCGCAGCGATTTCTGTGTACTGAGCTTTGGGCATGAATCCACCGTAATTAGTACAATTTATTAATTGCACTAAGCTGAAATACCATGTTATCTAGCAACAACTGTAACGAAGGATCGTCACAAACTATGCCGAATTCACTTTCGACAGCGTTACTTGCCCTGGCGTTATTCACGTCAACTTTCGCTGTCAATCTCCAAACCCCATTGTATGCGGCTTACGCGGCTGAAAGCGACGTAGGCGCAACCGCCGTGACCGTCGCTTTTGCAGCGTACGCGGCTGGATTAATGCCGACACTGCTGTTGTTGGGAGGTTTATCGGATCGTATCGGTCGCCGACTCCCTATAGCGACAGCGCTGTTACTCGGCGTATTAGCGACTGCACTTCTGGTCTGGATACCCAACTGGGGAAGTCTGGTTGTCGCGCGTGCACTGCTAGGCATTGGTACAGGTTTGGTGACAACCGCAGGCACCGCTTACATGACCGAAATCATGGGTGAGGACAACGCCCGGCGCGCCGCGCTGATCGTGACATCTGCCACAACGCTGGGTTTTGGGGGCGGTGCTCTGGCCACGAGTATCAGCCTTGGGGTACAAGGCTCAACCTTGATGCCTGCCAGCTTTACCCTGCTATTTGTATTGGCGCCCCTACTAGCGCTTCTTGCCTTCAAACTCCCAACCGTCGATGTGTCCAAGCGTGTCTCGCTTCTCCGGCTTCCGGTATTTCCCAGGGGCACATGGGTGTTCGGTATCGCCATGATCCTGGCTTGGTCAACGAGCGGAATGGTGATCGCTGTAGTACCCCTGGAACTAAAAAACCAAGGCCTTGATGGTTGGACAGGACTCGTTGTTTTCTTGGCAATCTTTGTGGGCTTTCTCTGCCAACCCATTGCGCGTCGGATGAGCAACACCAAGTCACTGGCAATAGGATTTGTGCTAACTCCCCTTGGTTTTCTTGTTGTTGTAGTAGGTGTCTGGACAGGTTCGCTTGGTCTGGTATTGCTTGGAACCTGCATTACCAGTGCTTCGAACTACGGCTTTACGTACCTCGCGGCCTTACTCGAAGTTACATCAAGAGCACCGGATAATCGTGCGCGTGCTACCGCAGGCCTGTTTGTTTACGCTTACGCCGGGTTTTCGCTTCCGGTCATCGCGAGCGGAGCGCTAGCGGACCTGTTCGGCTTGCTGCCGGCAATGACTATATTCGCAATTGCCCAGATCAGCATTACTTCACTGATTATCATGCTCTGGATGAAACAGCCTTCCTTACAGAGAGCCGAATTGGCCTGATAGTGCTATAGCCATATTTCATAAGATTTCGCATTAAAAAAACGTTTCTTCCATTTAAGAAAGGATGTCTTTGTTGGATAACTCAATCGCGCGCCTGGAATTCAAGAATTTAATCTGTCACAAACGCATCATTGAAGAGGGAAAGGACTGGCACCGTGCGGTCTTCAGTGATCTTGAATTACGCCTGGATCGCGATTCCGGGTTTCCCTGCGTATTCTCGAAGAATGCATTTCGCAAACAACTTCTAAAGTTTATCTTCGTCGAAAATGTTGAGCCCGGTGGTATTCAGCACCTGGCCGAAGGTCTTAGGGAATATGTTGATATTTCTAACCACTGGGAAGGTACCTTAGACACAGCATACCCATTGCTCGTGGCATTTTCACTGGACGCCATAAATGCTGAAACGGTCGAGGGCTATCATGCCTTTGGCTGGGAGGTACTTCAGAAGCTACATGAGGTCGATTCCGCACCTTGGCCAGAAGACGTCGCTAACGATCCTGAATCCCAACACTGGTCCATGTGTTTCAATGGCATGCCACTGTTCTTCAATATGAGCAATCCAGCGCATCAAGTCCGGCAGAGCCGCAATCTCGGCAAGCACTTCATACTTGTCATCAACCCACGCGAACGGTTCGATATTTTTGCCGGCAATAACGTGGGTGGTCGTAAGGTACGCTCTAATATCCGCAGCCGGATCGTTCGCTACGATGAATCTCCCCACGCCTCACAACTGGCTTCTTATGGAGCAGGTGGCATAGAGTGGTGGCAGTACGGACTCGTGGAAAAAAACGTTGAACGGACAGATAAATGTCCTTTTATGTTCATGAAGTCCCGATCCTAAAAGTTTGTATAAGGCAAGGCCCTTCTTTTCGACGCGCTTCACTGCAGAAGATTAATTGAGTGTCGGTCGTTAAGGCATGGCATTTCTGGTTTTATCTGCCGTAGCAGTTATAGAAACTATGCCTTGATTTTTCTCTTTTCGAACAACAGCGGCAAACTGTAAAAGTCCCAGTCGTCTCAGAATTGTGCTTGTTTGCGCCCTATCTCGTGGCTTGAAGCATTAATCGAACAGCAGTGCGTTACCAACATATACAAGAGAGTTTAATTAAATGATTGACCTTATTGTTTCTCAGGGCCGTGTCGCTGACAAGACGGCACGCACGGTAGTGGGTGCGGTCCGCACGGCGAAAGCATTGGAACAGCGCTACAGAATCAAGGGCAATGCTGTCGGAAGAGCTGCTCCAGCTGCCACTGACGATTGGCGCGTCAGTCTTCCCCAGGCAAGGGAGAACCTTGTCGATTTGGGTGCTGCGGTCTCTGCGAGCATCAAACGGGGAAACCTTACAATCCTGGCCTCTAATACCTGCCCGGCAAGCATCGCCACACTTCCCGTTGTGGCCCGTGAGTACCCGGACGCTGTAGTGCTCTGGATAGACGCGCACGGTGACTTCAATACGCCGGAAACGACCGATTCCGGCTATCTCGGCGGTATGGTGGTTTCCGCTGCGTGTGGACTTTGGGACAGTGGTCATGGCGCTGGGCTTCGCCCCGAGCAAGTGATCCTGATCGGAGCAAGAGACATCGATCCAAGCGAACGCGAAATGATCAACAGGGCCGGGGTGCGGATCATTCCTCCAGCACAAGTAACGCCGCAAACCGTGTTGAGCGCCATTAACGGCGCGCAGGTCTGGGTGCATATCGATTGGGATGTGCTCGAACCGGGCTTCGTGCCCGCCGATTACCAAGTCCCTGACGGTGTGTTCCCGGCGCAACTTCGGGCGCTGTTTGAGGCTATTCCGTTGTCGCAGATTCTGGGCATTGAATTGGCCGAATTTAACGCTCCTGCCGATGACGCCAGCAGCAACAAGGCGGTTTCAATCATTCTCGATATCGTTGCTCCGGTCTTCGAAAAGTTGGCGGCCGAGCGCACCATTTAAGAGAGAAGGCTTCGCGTGGCGGGCGCAGGACTGACGTGGGCGTAGCCTCTTGGGTCAGCTAAACCGGAACAGCCACAGTTGTTTGCTCAAACAGGAGTAAGAGCTATCAAACATTCATCCACCCTACATGTCAGCAAAATGCACGGCGCTGGCAATGACATGATTGTGTTGGACTTACGCGATGCACAACCGCCCTCTGCAGAACTGTGTCGCGCACTGGCCGACCGCCATACCGGCGTTGGCGGCGACATGATTCTCGGCGTCAAAGCACCACGCAGCGCACATGCTGTCGCTTCTTATGAGATATGGACGGCGGATGGCTCCCCATCCCAACAATGCGGTAACGGCGCACGGTGTATTGCAGCCTGGGTCCTTCGCGCTGGCTTGGCGCAGGGTCCACGCTTTGTGCTTGATAGCCCTAGCGGCACGCACGAGGTAGAGGTGCTTGACGAACGATCCTTCCGGATCGCTATGGGCGTACCGCAGTTCGCACCAGACCGGATTCCCCTGGTCGGCTTTGATAGCGAACAGGACCAGTATGAAGCTGAGCTCGGGGATGGATTGAGGGCTCGTTTTGCAGCTGTTTCAACGGGCAATCCACATGCAGTCATCGAAGTAGACGATATAGCCCTCGCTCCCGTTGCTCAACTCGGTCAGGCCTTACAGAAATCAGATTTCTTTCTGCCCACAGTCAATGTCGGCTTCACTGAAATCGTATCCCGCGACCGTATCAATTTACGCGTTTACGAATTCGGCGCTGGCGAGACTCTGGCTTGCGGCAGCGGTGCTTGTGCTGCAGCGGCGGTCTTGATGCGCCTGGGTCGTATTAACCGCAGTGTCTCAGTTGCTCTGCCCGGCGGCGAGCTCCAAATCAATTGGCCAGGCGCCACTGAACAAATCACCTTGGCTGGCCCTGCTACTTTTGTCTTTGAAGGAGAATTCTCATATGCCTCTCTATGACAGCATTCTTGAAACGATCGGCCGCACGCCTATCGTCAAACTGCACCGTCTGGCACCAAAGCATGTAACCGTTTACGTGAAGGTCGAGTCGTTCAATCCCGGCGGTTCAGTGAAAGACCGCCTCGCGCTCTCCGTTGTGCTTGACGCCGAGGCGAAAGGGTTGCTGAAGCCCGGCGACACGATCGCCGAATGCACATCCGGCAACGTCGGCATCGCACTAGCGATGGTGGCTGCAGCGCGTGGCTATAAATTCGTCGCCGTGATGTCCGATGCTTACTCGTTGGAACGGCGCAAGCTGATACGTGCCTACGGCGGCAAGGTGATCCTCTTTCCTGGCGCCCTGGGCAGTAGCGGCGGTAATCGCATAGCGGATGATCTGGCCAGAAAACATGGCTGGTTCCGCGCCAATCAGTTCGAGAACCCAGCTAACCCGGCCTACCACCGCGAAACGACAGCTGCAGAAATCCTCAGCGATTTTGCCGGCAAACGATTGAACTACTTCGTTACCGGTTTCGGTACAAGCGGCACTCTGACGGGCGTCGGCCAGATGTTGAAACTCGCGCGACCTGAAGTGCGGATCATCGCTGCCGAACCTGCAAATGCGGCGCTGCTGTCTGGCCAGCCGTGGAATCTGCACAGAATTCAAGGCTGGGCTCCTGACTTTGTACCTGGCGTGCTCGATCAAAGTGTGATCGACGAACTGGTGCCTATTGACGAAGTGCTGGGTCGAGATACCGCGCTCCGTCTGGCCGCTGAAGAAGGGATATTCGCAGGCATTTCTGCCGGCGCTACTTTGGCGACCGCGCTAAAGGTCGCAGAAAGCGCGCCAAAGGGTTCGGTATTGCTCGCCATGCTGCCTGACACCGGGGAACGCTACCTGTCCACTTTCTTGCTGGAAGGCATGAATGAAGGCTCCGACGATGAATGGCTTGCTTCGCTGGACGATGCGCCTTGCTTCGCATGAATCTGAAACATTCTCCCCCGGAATGCGCAAGCAACGATGTCGTTGCGCATTCTCTTAGCTTGCAAGAAAGCCATTGCACAATGGGAGTAGGTGTATGAGGGAATTCATCCCCCTTTCAACGCGTTTCATCGACCTGCCCGCTGGCTTCGAGATGAAACGCGGCGGTGTGCTACACGGTGCGCGCATCGCCTATGAAGTGTTCGGGCAGTTAAATGCCGCACGCGATAACGTCATCCTGATCCTTACAGGTCTTTCACCCGATGCGCACGCCGCCACGCATGCTGACGACCCCACCCCGGGCTGGTGGGATGACATGTTGGGGCCGGGCAAGCCCATCGACACCCATCGCTGGCATGTGATTTGTGTCAATTCGCTGGGCAGTTGCAAGGGCTCAACCGGGCCAGCCTCGGTTGATCCAAATACCGGCGAGCCGTATCGGCTGGAGTTTCCGGAGCTGTCTATAGAAGACATCGCCGATGCTGCGGTCTTCGCGGTGCGGACGTTGGGTTTTGAGCGACTGGCCTGTGTGATCGGCGCGTCCATGGGTGGAATGAGCGCCCTGGCCCTGTTGGCCAGGCATCCTGATTTGGCACGCAGCCATATCAATATTTCCGGAGCGGTGCATTCGCTACCATTTTCGATCGCCATCCGCTCGCTGCAACGCGAAGCCATCAGGTTTGATCCGGATTGGAACCAAGGCCAATACTGCGAGGAGCATTATCCGCAACGTGGCATGGTCACGGCACGCAAACTCGGCGTCATCACCTATCGTTCGGCACTGGAGTGGAACACTCGTTTCGGCCGCGCGTGTATGGACTCGGATCGTCGCCTTGATGAGGAACCGTTCGGGCCTGAATTCGAGGTGGAAAGCTACCTGGAGTGCCATGCCCACCGCTTCTTCAGGTCTTTCGACCCCAACAGCTATCTCTACCTGAGTCGCTGCATAGACTGGTTTGATCTTGGCGAATCCTGCGGTAGCAACGCTGACGAGGCGTTGTCCCGGTTGCGCATCGAAAAGGCGCTGGTGATCGGCGTGCAGACAGACATCCTGTTCCCGTTACAGCAACAGCGACAAATTGCCGATGGCTTGCGTGCCGGCGGTGCAGATGCGCAGTTTCTTTCGTTGGAGTCGCCAGAGGGACACGACGCATTCCTGGTTGATACCGGCCGCTTTGGTCCGCCAGTGGCAAGTTTCCTGTCGGCGTTACAGCCTGCTTGATGAGCCCTGTGCCAGCCCTTCTTTTCACTTTCACGATAGAGCAAAAGACTTGTCCACACATCCTTTGAAAATAGCCCTCGTCACTGGCGCCAATCGTGGCATCGGATACGACATTGCGCGTCAGCTTGCCGAGAATGGTGTCAGCGTGTTGCTCACCGGCCGCAACCATAAGGCCGCAGTCGAAGCCGCGAGGAGACTGCAAGATACCGGTCTCGATGTTCAAGCCCTTGCTCTCGATGTAACGCAGTCGGACAGCATCGCTGCGGCTGCCGCGCACGTTGCTGCCAAATACGGACGCTTGGACATCCTGATCAACAATGCCGCTATCCGCATTGAGCAATATGGAAAACAACCATCGGAGCAACCGCTGCAACAATGGCGGGAAACATTCGACACCAATCTTTTTGGCGTCGTCGAGGTGAGCATTGCTTTTCTGCCGCTGATTCGGAAGGCGAAGGCAGGACGTATCGTCAATGTCTCGAGCCTGCTCGCGTCGTTGAGTACACACAGCAATCCGGACTCGTATGCCTACAGTCCCATGTTCAAATCGCTCCCGGCTTACAGCGCCTCCAAGAGCGCAGTTAACTCCTGGACCGTGCACTTGGCTTACGAATTACGCGATACACCGGTCAAGGTCAACGCCGTGCATCCTGGCTACACCAAGACTGACATGAACGAAGGTGAAGGCGACCTTGATATCCCGACCGGCGCCAAAACAAGCGTCAGGATGGCCCTGTTAGATGATGATGGCCCAACTGGCTCTTACGTTCACATGGGAGACACCGTGCCTTGGTGATCATGCTTTCGCGATTGATTGGTGTTGCATCCTTTTTTACGTCCAGTCATTGAACACTGAAAACATGGAACACCTGCGCCTTAGATCGACAAAACGTCTAACCCTATTCGATATTGGATTCGCTATATGATCAGCCTTGCCTTGGTTACCGATGAAGCCAGTCTTCCAATTGATTACGACATGCCACTGTTGCTTGATGCCTGCCAGGCGATCGGCTTTAGAGCCGAGGTCTGTATCTGGGAAAACCCCGACATTGACTGGTCTCGTTTTGATGCAGTTCTATTGCGCTCACCCTGGAACTGCATTGAGCAACTGCCCGAGTTCCTTGCCTGGTGCGAGCGTGTAGCTGCCGACACCCACTTGTTTAATCCCGTCTCGGTTGCGCGCTGGGGACTCGACAAACTTTATCTGGCTGATATTGCTGCACGCGGTGTGCCCATTATCCCGAGCCAGTTTGTTGAACCGGGCGTAGATCCTGCGTTGGCGCTCAAGGCTTTTCTAGCGGCGTATCCCGAAACCAGCGAAATTGTAGTTAAGCCCACAGTGGGTTCTTATTCGAGAGGTGTTCAGCGTTACACCCGGCCGCGGGAAGCTGAAGCTGCTGAACATATCGCCCAACTGCTCGGTAAGGGCTGCCACGTGATACTGCAACCCTATATCGACTCAATTGATCGAGACGGCGAAACCGACCTGATCTATTTCGACAATGTCTACAGTCATGCCATCCGTAAGAGCGCAATGCTTATGCCGGACGGTACAGTGAATGTCCCCACGCTCGAGTTCCGCAAAGCACGAACGGCTGACGAAGAAGAGCGCGCCGTGGCTTTAGCTGCGCTCAACGCAGCGGCATCACATTTAGGCCTTGAGAAACCGCTGCTGTACGGACGGGTCGATCTGATTCGCGACGTTCACGGCAATCCAATGGTGATGGAAATGGAGATTTGTGAACCCTCGTTGAATCTGCCGTTCGGTGAAGGCAGTGCATTGCGATTTGCGCAGGCGCTGAAGGAACGGTTGCTGGGTTAACCAGAAATTAGAGGGGATTACCGGTCCGGGCATATCGAGAAAGCTGCCAACGATGCTTTGCTCGTGCGCGCCTACAGGATTTTCGGCGTGTTCGGGGTGTTGGCTATGTGGCGTTCCGGGGATTTGATTCTGCCCGGAGGGCGTGGGAGGCCAGCTTGCTGACGATCTGCCGGGCACCGGCAGCAAAATCTGTGCATGCGGTGTTTCAGGCCCAACCGAGGCTTCCGGTTTCAGGGCTGCTGCGCAGCCCATCGCGGCCTCGCGTTGCTCGTGCGCGCCTACAGGTTGCGGCGGTTTCGGGTTCAGGCAAAGGAGTTGTGGGTGTCTGCCTGCTCGGCCGGGTAAAACTCGCCTTCCATTTCCAGCTCAGCCAGCCTTGCCCTGACAGCTTGTTCTATCTCCATCACGTTCGCAGGAGCGTCGATGTCGTCCGGCACCAGCCACACGCGGCTCACGTTTTGTCCGTGGGTGCCTTCGCTGAGCATATCGTGGGTAAACAACTGATTGGCGCGCCACAGGCAGAGCTGATCTTCGCTTGGACCGTGCTCCGAGAGGGACGCTGCGGACGACAACCAGATTTCGTTGAAGGTCTTGAGGTCGGCGTCGGCCAGTTCTTTCAGGGATATCAGGGTTTTCATGACGGTTCCTTGTGAGCGGGTATAAGACTCTGACGCACAGCGGTACGCAGGCGTTCCCGCTAACAGAGGTTAGAAGATGAAATCGAAAGGACGAGACCTATTGCATGAACGGCAGCCGTCCCGTTGACGGGACGGCTGCCAGATTGAATTCAGAAAGGGAAGGTCGCAGACACCTTTGCATTCGCAGGGCCGGGGCCGTTGTCAGCGTTTGACGGGAGCCGGCAGCGTGACCAGCGCTACATATTCATCCCAGAAAGCTTTTTGATTGATGCCATAGATGACTTTCGCCTTTTGCGTTCCGACCGGCGCCCCCTTTTTGTAGCCCATCGAGCGTCCGTAGTCGGGGCCGAAATGGGCATCGACGTCCACCCACAGCTCCTTCGACTCAGTCACCAGCTCAGGGTGGACCAGATACAGCGCGGGCAGGCTGTCCCACGTGAAACTGTGGTACGCCGGATCTTTCTCGAATGCCGGCCCAAGTACGGTTTTATAAAGCTCCGGGATCACGCCCTGTGCGGCGATCACCCGCTTGTAAACGGAGGCGTCGAACATCACCTTTTCACACACGTCGTTGGGGAAAATCACGTGTTCAATGGGTGAACGCAACACAATACGCGCCGCTTCCGGGTCGAACCACCAGTTGAACTCCGCCGCAGGCGTGGTGTTGCCGGGGATTTCTATGGCGCCGCCCATGTACACGATGCGTTTGATCAGCGGCACGATCTCCGGTGCGGTCCGGATCGCCAGCGCTACGTTGGTCAGCGGGCCGACGGCCAGTAAGGTGACCTCATGCGGGTTACGTTTTACGCTGTCGATGATGAATTGCGCGGCCGACTCTTTGCGCAATTGGGTGTGAGTGGCCAGGCCATCCGGCGGCGCAGTCAATTGCGCGGCCGAAGTGGGGCGCGGGTTTTTGAATGCACCCGGCCAGCCAGCGCCAAACAGCGCCTGTTCCTGCGGATAAGTGGCAACGTCGTGCAGCAGTGGATACGCGGCCCCGGAATAGACGCCCACGTCTTTTTCCACGCCCATGCGTTCGACGGCCTTGAGTGCATCGACCTGCGCCTGATCCACCCAGGCATTGCCGCTGACCAGGGTCATGCCGAGCAGGTCGATCTTCTTCTGGGCGTGCAGCTGCGCAAGCATAATGAAAGCCTGGCCGTCATCATTGAGCACATTGAAATCGGTGTCGAAAATCACTTTTTCCGCCGCGTGCAGCGATGTAGCGGACAGCCCGACGGTCAACGCCAGGGCACAGCTTTTAAGAAACGCCTGCATGGTCTATTTCCATTTGAACGAGAGGAATGCGCGGCCCCTGCACGCAAGGGCTGTCAGCGATTGACCAGTTTGGCCGGCAATGCGATGACCAGAAAGCTGCTCAGGATCAAACACCCGGCAAAGAACCACAACGCGCCCGCGCTGCTGCCGGTGACGTCGATGGCGATGCCCATCATCGAGTTGCTCACCAGGCCCGCGATATTGGCCAGCGAGCAGGCGAGGGCGAAACCGGTGGCGGCGGCGCGGCCTTTCAGAAACGTCGCCGGCAGGCTGAAGAACACCGGCACCGCACCGATGATTGCCGCCGATGCAATTGCAAACAGCACCACCGTCATTACCACGCTGTGGGTGAAGAAGGTGCTGGTGGCCATGGCGACCGCGCCGACCAGAAACGGCACGATGATGTGCCAGCGACGCTCGCGATGACGGTCCGAACTGGCGCCGATCATCAGCATGCCGATCAGTGCCGCAACGCTCGGCAGCGCGGTGAGGATGCCGATGTGAAAGGTATCGACCACGCCTGCGTTCCTGATGAAGGTCGGCATCCAGAAACCCATGGCGTAAGCACTGAGCAGAATCGAAAAGTCGATACCGCCGAGCATCCAGACTTTCAGGTTGAAGAAACCGTCGCGGAAACTGTGTTTGCTGTCTTTGCCTTCGGCGTCGTCCAGACGCAGCTCACTGTCGAGCAGTGCTTTTTCGTCGGCGTTCAGCCATTTGGCTTGTTGCGGGTTATTGGGCAATGCCCAGAAGGTCAGAATGCCCAGCAGCACGCTTGGAATGCCTTCGATCAGAAACAACCACTGCCAGCCGCGCAGGCCGCCGGTCATGTCGAAATGGCCCATGATCCAGCCCGACAGCGGGCCGCCAATAACGCTCGACAGCGGCAGGCCAATCATGAATAGCGCAATGATCCGTCCGCGCCGGTAGGTCGGGAACCAGGTGGTCAGGTAAAACAGCACGCCTGGCAGGAATCCCGCTTCTGCAGCGCCCAGCAGAAACCGCAGCACGTAGAACTGCGTGGTAGTGGTCACGAACAAGGTGCAGACCGACAACAGGCCCCAGGTGATCATGATTCGCGCGATCCAGATCTTCGCGCCGACCTTTTCCAGCACCAGGTTGCTCGGCACTTCGAAGAGGATGTAGCCGACAAAAAACAGTCCGGCGCCGAGGCCGAAAGCGGTTTCGCTGAAATGCAGTTGATCGAGCATCTGCAACTTGGCAAAGCCAATGTTGATGCGGTCCAGGTAGGCGGCCAGATAGCAAAAGCACAGGAACGGGATGAGCTTCCAGGTGATCTTGTGGTAGAGCGCCTTGATCGGGTCCGCAGCGTGTGTCGCGGCGGTTTCTATGTTCGCAGAGGGCATCGGTGTCTCCTGGCCTGTTATGTTTTGTGCACCGCGCCTGTAGGAGCCAACGTGTTGGCGAGACGGTTTATGTACACCCAAAATCCTTCTCGTGAACACGTTCGCTCCTACAGCTTACCGCTTGTGGCTTGCCGCTTGAAACTGCTCCAGCGCTTCCTGCTTCGCCACCACATCCCCGTACTTGCTGTCGATATCGAATAGATTTGCCTCGTGCGGCGCCGGATGCCGATCGCCCACGCATTCGCGCACCACGATGGTTCGGAAGCCATGCTGCACGGCATCCACCGCTGTGGCGCGAATGCAGCCGCTGGTGGAGCAACCGGCGAGTACCACGGTGTCGATGCCTTGAACGTGCAGCATTGATGCCAGCGACGTGCCAAAAAAGGAACTGGCGTACTGCTTGCTGATCACCACCTCATCGGCGTTCGGCACGACTTCCTCGCAGAACGCCGCCAGCGGGTTGCCTTCTACCATGTCTCGCATCACCGGGGCTTTTTTCACCCACATGCCGCCGTCGATGAAGTGCCCGGCGTGGTAGCGGATATTGGTGTGAATCACCAGCACGCCATGCTGCCGCGCACTGGCCAGCAGTTCGACGCTCTCGGCCACGGCGCTGACCACCCCTGACGCATAAAGCGGAGCCCCTTCACGGGTGTAGCCCTGCATGAAATCAATCATCAGCAGCGCCGCTTTTTTGCCGAAACCGATACGATTGCCCCAAACGCCCTGATAGTTGGCGTCGGCGGATTGTTCTTCACTCATGGCGCTCTCACTGTGCAATTGATTGTTCAGGCCAACGCCTGAAATCTGCGGGAGGCTGCTTGCTCGCGAGACGCCAGTACAGTCGATGCATCTCCTGTGCCTGACACATCCATCGCGCGCAAGCTCCCTCCCACACGGCAATCTCATTTCCCCGTTACATCACATCAATGATGGGTCGGTCAGCGGTTCACCCAGAAAGTCACCGAACGCTGCGAAAAAGCCGGGCAGGTTATCCCACGGAATCATGTGGCCGGCGTTTTCGACGTGGGTGATGGTGATAGCCGGTTGTAGCGCTGCGATTTCCGCTTCGTCCTTGGCCTGGATCACGCCGCCGCGTGTGGCGACGATCAGCAGGGCAGGGACGGGAAGGTTGGGTAGATCCTTGTGGAAGTCTTCTTCATGGAAATCGTTGAAGGCACGGACAATGGCCGGCTCGTAACAGGTGTGCAGCCATTCGGCACGCAGTTGCAGTTGTTCGGGCGTCCAGGTGGCGCAGAAGGCGCGCATGTCGTCAGCGGTCATGCCGGCCTGGGACTGGCGGATTGAATCCACGTACCACGGCAGTTTCGACGGGTATTCGCGGCGACCGGGACCGGATACCGGGGGATCAATCAGCACCAGGCTTTTAACGCCCTTTGGATGTCGCACCGCACTGCGTACCGCAAAACGAGCGCCCATGGAATGACCGGCGATGTGGTAACTGTCCAGCTTCATCGCCTGGGCGAACGCAGCGATGTCATCGGCGCAGGTGTCAACGCTGTAGTCGAGGTCCGGGCCGGTCGAGGACAAGCCGCGCCCGCGCGCATCCAGCACGTAGGTGTCTAAATGTTCGCCCAGTGTTTCAGCGACAAACCCCCAGGTGATCGCGGGGCTGGTGATCCCCGGAATCAGCAGCAGCGCCGGTTTGCCGCTGTGCCGCTCGCCGCCGTAGCGCAGGTAGTGTTGGCGAATGCCGTTGGCTTGCACGTTGCCGCCATGAATGAACGTACTCATGCGCTCACCTCCGATTTGAGTTCATGGCCGTACAGGTCATAGCCGTAGACCCAGGCCGGGTCTTCCTGGGTGCGCAGCCAGGTGTTGGCGTTCGACACCGCTTGTACGCGCGAAGCACGCTCCTTGCGGTTGGCCTCGTAGAGTTCGAAGGCGGTGCGGTAGTCGGTCAGGCCGGTTTCCTGCAAGCATCGGGTCAGCATCGCGGCGTCTTCGATGGCCATGCCCGCGCCTTGCGCCATGTGCGGTTTCATGGGGTGGCACGCGTCACCCAGCAACACCAGGCGACCGCGGCTCCACAACGGCAGGGGATTGCGGTTGAGCAACGGCCATTTGGTCACGCTCGTGGTGGACTCGATCAGTGCCTGCACCGTCGGGTGATACCCGGCGAACGCCTCGTACATTTCGTCCTGGCTGCTGTCGACCCAACTGCTCTGGAAATCCCAGGCCGGGTGAGGAACGCCGGTCACGTAGTAGTACTCATCGCGCTTGCCGGTGGTGTGATAGACCATCATGTGGCGATCCTTGCTCCACCATTTCACGCAGTTCTCGAAGTCCAGTCCGTACTTGGTCAGCATCTCACTGGGGATCAGCGCGCGATGGGCGACCCAGCCGCTGTACAAGGGTTTTTCCACGCCGAGCAATTCTTCACGAATCCGCGAATTGATGCCGTCGGCGCCGATCACGATATCGGCGGTGGCGTGAGTGCCGTCGGCGAAGTTCAGGCGCACGCCGTTTTCGGTTTCTTCAAGGGTGGTCAGGCATTTGCTGAAGTGCACGCTGCCGGGTGCCAGGGTCGACATTTGCAGCGCATGCAAATCACCACGGTGAACGGTGATGTACGCCGCGCCGTATTCCTTGCGCGAGAACTCGCCCAGCGCAATGCGCGACAGGTAATCCCCGGTGGCGCCATCGCGGCTGAACCAGAAGTCCGGGTGCGAACCCATGTCGCTCAGCTGCTGCTCGATCCCCATGCGGCGGAAGATCTTCATGATGTTCGGCCCCATGTGGATCCCGGCGCCGATGCGCGAAAACCCGGAAGCCTGCTCGTACACATCAACCATGAAGCCCGCTTTCTGCAACAGCGTGGCGGCTGCGGCCCCACCCAGGCCGGATCCTACGATGGCGATTCTTTGCGTGTTTGGCATGGGGTGCATCCCTCGTGTTGCTCGAAAGCGGTAAGAAAACGGACGAATCGGATATCTCGTCCTGCTGCGTTTTTTAAGTGTATACGCTGTTTTTTTTAAAAGTGAATAGACACTTTTAAAAATAATTCCAGACAGATTTCGGGCGATGTAACCCTTGGTAACTCAGTAGATATTGAGTTTGATTCCGTTGGTAACGAAATGGCGCAGCTCTTGCAGATAGCCTTCAATTGATGTCTGATCGCTTTTAATAAGTGTGTACGCTACAAAATATGCACTGGTCTGAAGCGCGATGCCTTTCAATGGTGCATTTGGCGGAATGCCAGATGCCGAGGAGATGAAAATGCCGGTTAGCGATTGCCAATTGACCCAGATGTTCGAGCACGTCCTGACATTGTCCAAAGTCGATGCCACTCAGAGCGTCGCGGTGTTGAAGAGTCATTACTCCGATCCGCGCACCGTGCGGGCTGCGATGGAAGCGGCCCAGCGTCTGGGCGCCAAGGTTTATGCGGTGGAATTGCCGTCGTTCAACCATCCGACGGCGATGGGCAATGACATGACCGCCTACTGCGGCGACACCGCGCTGACCGGCAACCTCGCCGCGCAACGGGCGCTGGAAGCGGCGGACCTGGTGGTCGATACGATGATGTTGCTGCATTCGCCGGAACAGGAGCAGATCCTCAAGACCGGGACGCGCATCCTGTTGGCCGTCGAGCCCCCGGAAGTGCTGGCCCGGATGCTGCCAACGCTGGCGGACAAGGCGCGGGTGATGGCGGCCGACGAGGTGCTCAAGGCGGCCCGTTCGATCCATGTGAAGTCGAAGGCGGGCAGCGATTTCCGTGCGCAGTTGGGGCAGTACCCTTCAGTGACCGAGTATGGTTTTGCCGATGAACCGGGCCGTTGGGATCATTGGCCAAGCGGGTTTCTGTTCTCCTGGCCCAACGAGGAGACTGCCGAAGGCACGCTGGTGATCGACATCGGCGATATTGTCCTGCCGTTCAAAACCTACTCCCGCGAGCAGATCACGCTGGTGATCGACAAGGGCTTCATCACCTCGATTCATGGCGGATTCGAGGCTGAATACCTGCGTGATTACATGCAGTATTTCAACGACCCCGAGGTGTATGGCATTTCCCACATCGGTTGGGGCTTGCAGCCGCGTGCGCAGTGGACGGCGATGGGGTTGCACGACAAGAACGACGGCATGTGCATGGACGCCCGAGCGTTCTACGGCAATTTCCTGTTTTCCACCGGGCCCAATACCGAAGTCGGCGGCAAGCGCAAGACGCCATGCCACCTGGACATTCCGCTGCGTCGCTGCGACATCTATCTGGACGATCAAGCCGTTGTGTTGGGCGGTGAAGTGGTCTCGCCGGAGGCTTCGAAAGCGCGTTGATCTGTAGGAGCGCTTGCCCGCGACGTCGGTGTGTCTGCAAGGCTTGTGTTGTTTGAAACACCGTCATCGCGGGCAAGCGCGCTCCTGTAACTGATCTGTGTCGATTCCCCTCTATCCCCGCACGCGTTAATGTACCGGCCAACTTCCCCAGCCCGCGACTGAGTCAGCCTGTGCCGAACGACGAACCTTCCAGTAACGACGCGTCCTACGCGTTTTCCAACCAGGTGGGTCACCTGCTGCGCAAGGCGTATCAGCGCCACCTGGCGATCTTCCAGCAAAACGTCGGGGATTCGCAGCTCACTGCCGTTCAGTTCGTCACCTTGTGCGCCTTGCGCGATCACGGCCCCAGCTCTCAAACCGCACTGGTCAAAGCCACCGCCGTGGATCAGGCGACCATCCGTGGCATTGTCGACCGGCTCAAGGCGCGTGACCTGATAAGCCTCGATCCCGATCCCCAGGACAAACGCAAAGTCATCTGCAGCCTCACGGACACCGGCCTTCAATTGGTGCAGGAAACCGTCCCCCGCGCCGCCCACATCAGTGAACTGACCTTGAGCAAACTCAACCCCGCCGAGCGCGTGGCGGTGTTGTTTCTGCTGCGCAAATTGATTGAAGACGGCGATGAGTAAATCAGTGTGCTCCCTTCCCCTGTAGGAGCGCGCTTGCCCGCGAAGACTTAAGTACATCCAACACATTTCCCCGTCAGGCCGGTCATTTCACGGGCAAGCGCGCTCCTACACGTCGAACTGCCCACCACTGGCACGCTTCCTGCTCCCATTTCATGAAGTGAACACTTCATCAAATGCCAGGGATGGTCGGTAACACACGGGGAGCGGAACATGAGTGAGCGTGCTGTCGCGGCTGAAAGGACCGTGACGCTGCGGGTCAACGGTCAGACCACCTCGGTGACGGCGATGGCGGACACTCCGCTGTTGATGATCCTGCGCAACGACCTGCAACTCAACGGGCCCAAATTCGGTTGCGGCCTGGGCGAATGCGGTGCGTGCACGGTGATCATCGATGGCGTGGCCGCCCGGGCCTGCGTGTTCCCGCTGGCTGGCGCCGAAGGTCGCGAAATCACCACGCTGGAGGGCATCGGCAGCCGTGAATGCCTGCACCCGGTTCAACAGGCGTTCATCGACGAGCAGGCCGCGCAATGCGGCTATTGCATGAACGGCATGATCATGACCGCCAAGGCATTGCTGGACCGCAACCCGCATCCCACCGAAGCGCAAATCCGCAACGAGCTTTCGGCCAATCTCTGCCGTTGCGGCACCCACATCGAAATCATGCGGGCCGTGATGCGCGCCGCTCGCCAAAAGCCTTGAACGGACAGACGACCATGACCCAGACCGCGCCGACCCGTGACCAACTGCTGGCGAAAAACGGCGTATTGCTGATCATCGACGACATCCTCCCGCCTTCGGGCCCGGTTGCCAAAGGCGGCACGCCGACCGTCAGGCCAAAGGAGCTGGGGCTGTTCATTGCCGTCGATGAGGACAACAGCGTTTACGCGTTCAACGGCCATGTGGACCTGGGCACCGGTATTCGCACCTCGCTGGCGCAGATCGTGGCCGAAGAGCTGGAACTCAACATGGATCAGCTGAAGATGATTCTGGGGGACACCGAACGTGCGCCCAATCAGGGTGCGACGATTGCCAGCGCGACGCTGCAGATTTCTGCCATCCCGCTGCGCAATGCCGCCGCCGAAGCACGACGTTTTCTGCTGTCCGAGGCGGCGCGGCGTTGGTCGGTCGCCGTTGAGTCGCTGACCATCGACGCAGGGGTGATCATCTCTGAAGACGGGCGTAAGACGACGTTCGGCGAGCTGGTCAGCGGCCAGCACACCGAGCTGCGCATCTCCGGTACCGCCCCCCTGAAAAAACTCGAAGACTACAAACTGGTGGGGCAGGCCGCTGCGCGGGTCGACATCCCCGGCAAAGCCACCGGCGAGCTGACCTATGTGCACGACATGCGCCTGCCGGACATGCTGCACGGGCGCGTGGTGCGGCCGCCGTACGCAGGTTTCGACACCGGGGACTTTGTCGGCACCAGCTTGCTGGAGGTTGATGAATCGTCCATTGACCACATTCCCGGCATCGTGCGGGTGGTGGTGATTCGTGACTTCGTCGGTGTCGTCGCGATGCGTGAAGAGCAGGCCGCCAAGGCCGCCCGGGAGCTGAAAGTCAGCTGGAAGCCCTGGCAGCACAAGCTGCCGGACATGAGCGATGTCGAGCAGGCGATTCGTGACAACCCGAGCATTCAGCGCGTGGTGCTGGACAAAGGCAATGTGGTTAAAGCACTGGAAGGCGCCAGCGAGCGAATGGCCCGCACCTATCTGTGGCCCTACCAGATTCATGGCTCCATCGGACCATCGTGTGGGGTGGCGGACTACCAGCCCGACGGCATTCGTGTGTGGTCCGGCACGCAAAATCCCCACATGCTGCGCGCTGATCTGGCGTGGTTGCTGGAGTACCCCGAGGAGAATATCGACATCATCCGCATGGAGGCGGCCGGCTGTTACGGCCGCAACTGCGCTGACGATGTGTGCGCCGACGCGGTGTTGCTGTCCCGCGCCGTTGGCCTGCCGGTGCGCGTGCAACTGACCCGCGAGCAAGAGCACGTGTGGGAGCCAAAAGGTACCGCGCAATTGATGGAGGTCGACGGCGGGATCAACGCCGATGGCGGCGTGGCCGGTTATGACTTTCAAACCAGCTACCCCTCCAACAATTCACCCACTCTGGCGCTGCTGCTGACCGGGCGTGTGGAACCGGTGGCGACTATGTTCGAAATGGGCGACCGCACCTCGATTCCGCCCTACGACTTCGAGCACATGCGCGTGACCATCAACGACATGGCGCCCATCGTTCGTGCTTCGTGGATGCGCGGCGTATCGGCGCTGCCCAACACCTTCGCCCACGAGTCTTACATCGACGAACTGGCGTTCGCGGCAGGCGTTGATCCGATTGAATACCGCCTGCGCTACCTGCATGACGAGCGCGCTTCGGAGCTGGTGCGGTCCACCGCCGCCCGTGCTGAATGGACGCCGCGCACCGAGCCGATGCAGATCCCGGAAGAGGATGGTGTCTTGCGCGGCCGGGGCTTTGCCTACGCGCGGTACATCCATAGCAAGTTTCCCGGCTTTGGCGCTGCGTGGGCGGCATGGGTGGCGGATGTTGCTATCGACAAGCACACCGGTGATGTGTCCGTCACCCGCGTGGTGATTGGTCATGACGCCGGGATGATGGTCAATCCGGCCGGCGTTCAGCACCAGATTCACGGCAACGTCATCCAGTCCACCAGCCGTGTGCTGAAGGAGCGGGTGACGTTCGAGGAGTCCACGGTGTCGAGCAAGGAGTGGGGCGGTTATCCGATCCTGACCTTCCCGCAGGTGCCGAAAGTCGACGTGCTGATGATGCCGCGCCAAAGCGAGCCACCGATGGGCGCAGGGGAGTCTGCGTCGGTGCCGAGTGCGGCCGCCATCGCCAATGCCATTTACGATGCCACCGGCATCCGTTTCCGCGAGCTGCCGATCACCGCCGAACGGGTGCTTGCGGCGTTGAAAGGCGCAGGGGATGCGGCCAACAGCAATCCGCCTGAGTCGCCCAAGGCCAAGCGCTCGAAATGGTTGTTTGGTTCGCTGTTCGCAGCGTTTGGGGCGGTATTGGGCGTGGCGGCGACTGCGTTCCCGTGGAAGTCGGAAATCGCCCCGATCACGCCGCCCGGTGCAGGCACCTGGTCTGCCTCGACCCTTGAGCGCGGGCGCCAACTGGCGGCGGTGGGCGACTGCGCGGTGTGCCACACGGCGCCGGGTGGCGCGACGAACGCCGGTGGGCTGGGGATGCAGACGCCGTTCGGCACGCTTTACAGCAGCAACATCACGCCAGACCCTGAAACCGGCATCGGCAACTGGTCTTATCCTGCGTTCGAACGGGCGATGCGCGACGGCATCAGTCGCGACGGCAAGAATCTCTATCCGGCGTTTCCCTACACCGCGTTCAGAAATATCGACGATGCCGACATGCAGGCGCTGTACGCGTACTTGATGTCTCAGGGGCCGGTCAAGCAGGCGCCCTTGGCTAACGACATGCAGTTCCCGTTCAATCTTCGGCCGTTGATGGCGGGCTGGAACGCGCTGTATTTGCGCAAGGGCGAGGTGCAGGTTCAGCCGCAGCAGAGCGCCCAGTGGAATCGTGGCAATTATCTGGTCAACGGATTGGGCCACTGCGCGGCGTGTCATTCGCCGCGCAATCTCATGGGGGCGGAGAAGGGTGGCACATCATTTCTGGCGGGCGGCATGGTCGATGGCTGGGAAGCGCCTGCGTTGAACAGCCTGTCGAAATCGCCGACGCCGTGGACCGAAGATCAATTGTTCAATTACCTGAGCACCGGGTATTCCGACGCGCACGGCGTGGCGGCGGGGCCAATGGGCCCGGTGGTGAGCGAGCTGGCGAAATTCCCGAAGACTGACGTGCGGGCGATGGCGGTGTATCTGGCCTCACTCAATGGTTCGGTCGAGGCCTCAGCGGCATCTGTTGAGAGTCCGTATCAGCAACAAATCCAGCCTGTCGCACAACCGAGCGTCAGTGCGGTGTCATTGAGCAATGGACAGCGGGTGTTCGAAGGCTCATGTCAGGGCTGTCACGCCGATGGTTTGGGGCCGAAACTGTTTGGCGTCAGCCCGTCGCTGGCCACCAACACCAACGTCCACAGCACGCTTCCGGACAATTTGGTGAAAGTGATTTTGCAGGGCATTGCCACCCCGGCGACGCCTGATCTGGGGTACATGCCGGGCTTCAAGGACAGTTTGTCCAACACCCAGATCAGCGAACTCATCGCCTACCTGCGCAGCCGCTTCGCGCCAAACGAACCGCAGTGGACGGGGGTGCAAGACAAGGTCGCGTACTTGAGGGCCAATCCGGGTACGCATTGAGAGCCGTATCGCGCAGCCGCCTATCATTGTTGGATCGAGTGGGCGGCATCCCGACTTGCCCGCGAAGCTGCGCTGACCAATGTCCGTCACCCTGTAGACGCGAATTCATTCGCGTGGCGCCATAACGGGTTCAACCGTACAGACGCCTCGCCAACAAGTTGGCTACAGGGTTTTGCGGCGTTTTTCGGGATTTTGTTTCTGCCCGAAGGGCGTAGGAGTCTGGCCGGGCGGCGTTCCGTTTGCTGACGATCTGCCGGGCACCGGCAGTAAGCGCTCCTACAAGGGCGCAGGGTTAACCTCAAGCTTCATCACCCCACGCACCACCAGGTCACTGATGAAGCTTAGCCAGTCCTGGCGCGGTTGCGGTTGGGCAAGGTCCTGGTCGAGAAAGGAGGTGAGTGTGTGGACGTTGGAGTTATAGAAATAGCACAGCGAGGCGATCATCAAATACACGTGCTTGAGGTCCAGATCCTCCCGAAAAACGCCCTGTCGCTGACCCGCCTCGATGATCGGCCTGAGGACGCCGACGGCTTCGCCTGACAACCGCCGCAGCTCACTGGATTGCCGGGCGTGCTTGCCTTTGTGCAGGTTTTCTATGCTCAGGATCGCGACGAACTCCGGGTGTGCGACGTAGTAGTCCCAGACGAACGCCACCAGTTGACGCAGGGTCTGCACCGGCGTCGAGAGGTCGAGCCGCAGCGTGATTTCGGCCAGGTTGAACTGCTCGTAGGTGTGTTCGAGCACCCGCACGAAGAGCTTTTCCTTGCTGCCGAAGTAGTAATACAGCATGCGGTCGTTGGAATCGGCTTCGGCTGAAATCCGCTCGATGCGGCCCCCGGAATAACCGTCCTCGTTGAACACCTTGATTGCCGCCTGAAGTATCCGCGCCCGCGTCTGGTCGGCTTGCTGGGCGCGGATTCCGGTCTTTTTGCTCACGCGTGCAGTCCGGGTTTCACAATATGCGGTACAGCAGGCGCTCGACACGCACACGGCTGACGCGGCGCAAGAACGTGCGCACCCCTTCCGGATAATCACTCAACGTGTCCAGCTCGTCATATTTGCCGACCCGTTGGGTGTTGCGCATCAATTGTTCGATTTCAGCGGCCCGCGGCTGCGCCCACTCACCTTTGGGATCATCGATCAGCAGTGCGTTTTCCAGATCCAGCTGAAACGCCCGAGGGTTGAGATTATTGCCCGTCAGCAAGGTGTAACGCTCATCCGACCACAGGCCTTTGAGGTGGAACGTGTTGTCGCCGTCCTTCCATAAGTGGATGTTCAACTGGTATTTGGCGATCGCCGCCTGATGCTTCTGGGTGAATCGCCGCAGGCTGATTTCATACAGGTAGGGCAGCGCCGAAATCACCTTGAACGGTTCTTGCGGCGGGATGAAGAAGTCGTTGGCGGTCTTGTCGCCGATGATGATGTCGATCTTTACGCCCCGCTTGAGCGCACGTGTGAGCTCACGCTTGATCACCAGCGGCATGTTGAAATACGGCGTACATAGCGTCAGTTGTGTGTGGGTGGCGGCGATCAGATCGCACAACGTCCCGCTCAGCGGGTTCTTGTTGCCGATGCCCAGCAGTGGGATGACACGCAGCTCGCCGTTGTCGGTCAGGCCGGCATCGGTATTGTAGCTGGCACGTTTCAGGCGCTGACGAAACTGACGGATTTCGCTGCGCAGACTGCGGGAGGTGGGCGGCGAGGGCAGGTCAAGGCGGTGCACGGCGTCCGACGGCAGGATTTCTTCGTGGACCAGACGCTGGAAGGTGTCGGCGAGGGGTTTGTTCTGAATAAGGTGATAGCGGTCCAGGCGATATTTGCCCAGTTTGTTCAGGTACACATTGTTGATGCTGGCGCCGCTGTAAATCACGCAGTCATCGACCACGATGCCCTTCAAGTGCAGCACGCCGAACAGTTCGCGGGTCTGCACCGGCACGCCGTAGGTGGGCACCTCCTCGTCGTGCTCCAGGTGTTGCGCCTGATACCACGTCGAGTTGCCGGCCTGTTTACCCGCGCCGATCAACCCGCGCTGGGCGCGAAACCAGTCCACCAGCACCACGATATCCAGCGTTGGCCGGGCGGCCTTCGCGGCATACAGCGCGTCGAGAATTTCCTGGCCTGCTTCATCCTGTTGCAGATACAGCGCAACTACATAGATCCGCTGCTCGGCAGTGGCGATTTTTTCCAGCAGGCAACGACGGTAGTCAGCCGCGCCAGTGAGGATTGTCAGCGCGTCGCCGGACAATGGGAAACCGCGAAGTCTTGAAAGCGTGGAACGTCGGAAGGTCGCCCGCATAAGCCTCTCGATGGGTCGAAAATCAATAGCGCACGAGCTTACACCACCGTGCGTCTTCAGGTTGATTCGGCAGCACGATCAGCGAGTTGTTCAGGCTATTTACAGGCTGGAAGTCCGAGACAACACAAACGCTGCGCAGGCCTCAAGTTTCAGGGCCGCTGCGCAGCCCATCGCCACCGTCGTTACCTCCTGAAGCGTCTACAAAGGGTGGCGGGCGTTAAACCTTCAACACCAGCTTTCCGGTGTTTTCGCCTTTAAACAGCATCATCAGGGTTTCCGGGAACGTCTCCAGCCCATCAACGACGTGCTCTTTGCTGTTGATCTTGCCTTGGGCCAGCCAGCCAGCGATTTCCATGCCCGCGCTGGCGAAGTTCGCGGCATGGTCCATCACCACAAAGCCTTCCATGCGTGCACGATTGACCAGCAACGACAGGTAATTGGCCGGGCCTTTTACGGCCTCCTTATTGTTGTACTGGCTGATGGCGCCGCAGATGACCACGCGTGCCTTGGGGGCAAGTCGCGTGAGTACGGCGTCCAGAATCTCGCCGCCGACGTTATCGAAATACACATCGACACCCTTCGGGCACTCGCGCTTGAGACCGGCATGGATATCTTCGTTCTTGTAATCGATTGCGCCGTCGAACCCGTAATCGTTAAGCAGCGCGTGGCATTTCTCTGCGCCACCGGCAATGCCGATCACACGGCAGCCTTTTATTTTGGCGATCTGCCCGGCCATGCTGCCCACCGCCCCCGCCGCGCCGGAAATCACCACGGTATCGCCGCTTTTCGGGGCGCCCACTTCCAGCAGCGCAAAGTAAGCCGACATCCCGGTCATGCCCAGCGCCGACAGGTAACGCTGCAAGGGCACGACATTCGGATCGACTTTGTTGAAGCCCTTGGGCTCGCCGACGAAGTAATCCTGAACGCCCAGCGCACCTTGCACGTAATCGCCCGCCGCGAACTTGGGATGTTGTGACTCAATCACCCGGCCAACGCCCAATGCGCGCATGACCGCACCCAGTTCAACCGGCGCGATGTAGGACTTGCCTTCGTTCATCCAGCCGCGCATGGCCGGGTCCAGCGAGAGGTATTCGCTCTTTACCAGGATCTGCCCCTCGGCGACGGCATCCACCGGCACGGTTTGAAAGGTGAAGTCGTCACGGCTGGCGGCGCCGACAGGGCGTCGTGCGAGCAGGAACTGGCGATTGTTCAACGGCGTCATGGCAGGTTTCTCGTATTCAGGAACAAACCCGAGTGATAGCCCCTGATCGTGTTCAGGGCAAGTACGCGTGATCCAGCGAATGCAATTCGATCCACTGCCGTGATGGTGCGCCGGGCGCAAATCACTGCCACGCATGATTGCCTAACCGACTGCCTGATAGTGCTGATCCGCCCCCGGCTGCCGGGGCTAGACTCAGCGGCGCTTCACTCATAACAACAAACAGGGACATCCCATGAGCATGACGTTTTCCGGGCACGTGGCGCTGGTTACGGGTGCCGCGGCCGGCATTGGCCGTGCCACTGCATTGGCGTTTGCAGGTGAGGGCTTGAAGGTGGTGGTCGCCGATCTGGACAGCGACGGCGGCGAACGCACAACCGAATTGATTCGCGAGGCCGGCGGCGAGGCGCTGTTCTTTCGGTGCGATGTCACCCGCGATGCCGACGTGCAGCATTTGATGGACGCCACGATAGAGGCGTTCGGTCGTCTCGATTACGCGTTCAACAACGCCGGGATCGAGATCGAAAAGGGACGTTTGTCCGAAGGCAGCGAGGCAGAGTTCGACGCGATCATGGGCGTCAACGTCAAGGGCGTCTGGTTGTGCATGAAGTACCAGTTGCCGCTGATGCTCGCCCAGGGCGGCGGCGCCATCGTCAACACGGCATCGGTCGCCGGACTGGGTGCGGCGCCAAAGATGAGCATTTATAGCGCCTCCAAGCATGCGGTGATCGGCCTGACCAAATCAGCCGCCATCGAGTACGCCAAGAAACGCATTCGGGTAAACGCAGTCTGCCCTGCGGTGATCGACACCGACATGTTCCGCCGCGCCCACGAAGCCGATCCGCGCAAAGCCGAATTTGCCGCGACGATGCATCCGGTCGGGCGCATCGGCACAGTCGAGGAAATCGCCAGCGCAGTGCTGTACCTGTGCAGCGACGGCGCGGCCTTCACCACCGGGCATTCCTTGGCGGTCGATGGTGGCGTCACCGCATTCTGATCCCTGCCGCAGGCACTGCGCGAGAAGTCAGGCTCGAAAGCTTCGAGGGCAAGTCGCAATGCCGCCCACTCGCGCCACCCCGATCAGCTAAGCTGCGCTGCATTGGCGGTTTGCGGTTTGGGGAGTCTCGATGGATCAGCTGTGGTTTGCGTTTCCATTGATCAGCGGCTCGTTGCTGTTGGTTGCCGACATCGTGCTGTGGCAATGGGTGCCGACGCGCTTTCAGCGCTGGAAAATGCTCGGGCGGGTGTTGCTGTTCGTGCTGTTCAGCATGGCCTTGCTCGATGGCGGCTTGAGCCCGCTTTACCAGGTGCCAGCCGACTGGGATGCGCCGCGTCACGTGTTGGGCACGTTGCTGAGCATTGCCTGGTGGCTGTTTGGCGCACGCACGCTGACGATGATCGCGTTGTTGGTCATGGCGCCGAAGATCGGCGGCAAGGGCCATCTGCTGCAGGACTTGCTGGGCGCTTTGATCTTTCTCGTGGCGGCTGTCGCGGCGGCAGCGTATGTGCTGGACCTTCCGGTCAAAGGCTTGCTCGCCACCTCCGGCGCAGTGGCGATCATCGTCGGCCTGGCGTTGCAAAGCACGTTGGGCGATGTGTTTTCCGGGATCGTGCTCAATGCCAGCAAACCGTTTCGGGTCGATGACTGGATTGGCGTTGATGGCATCGAAGGCAAAGTCATCGAAATCGACTGGCGCTCCACCCATCTGCTGACCAGTGAAGGCAGCATGGTGGTGATCCCCAACGCTGTGGCCGCCAAAAACCGCATCACCAACTTCAGCCGCCCTGACCACTTTCACTCGTTCACACTGACAGTCGAACTCTCCAGCCGCTTGCGACCCAGTCTGGTGCTGGATTCACTCAACAAGGCGATTCAGGGTTGTCGTGAGTTGCTCGCGCAGCCTGCGGCGTCGGCGGTGGTGGTCAAATCAGGTATTCGCGTCGTGGAGTACGAAGTCACTGGCTACGTGAAATCCCGCGACCGGCGCTCGGCGGTAAGCAATCAACTTTTCGATCTGATCCACCGCCAACTGGCCTCGACCGAGACCCGTCAGGATCAGGTGCGCCCCGTCAATCGACAGTCTGCGGTGCTCAACAGCGTGGGCGCGTTGCGCATGCTCAGCGACGCCGACCGTGCCGAACTTCAGCGCAATATGCGTCTGAGTGCCTACGCGGCGCGCGAAGTGGTGCTGGCCCAGGACGTGGTGCCCGAGGCGCTGTACATCATTGAATCCGGCGTGGTGTCGGCTTCGCTGCTGCAAGGCGATACCTGGGTCGAGGTGGGCCGTATGGGCCCCGGTGAACTGATTGGCGAGAGCGGCTTCGTCGATCAGACGCCGACCCTGGCGCGCTTCTGCGCTTACACCGATTGCATGATCTACCGCATCGACCGGGCCGAGCTCGAACCGTGGCTGCATGAGCACAGTGAGTTGATCGGCGCGCTGGCAGGCTTGCAGAAGTTTCGCGCCAGCGCCAGGGCGGCAATGCTTGATAATAAGCCCCAAGCCGTCGATCCAACGGGGTTTGTCGACTGGCTGCGCAAGCGCGTCACGCGTTTTCAGGTGCCGCGCAAGGATGCGCCCGACAAGCTCAGTTGATGCGCACGCTGGATTGATCTGCACAGCTGTTCTACATTGCTTCCCTGTCGAAATCTGAAACGCCGAGAGATTGAAATGCCCGTGATGACTCAGACCCTGCACCCGAACGTCCTGCGCCCCGGAGATGCCGTTGCCCTGGTCTCGCCGGCAGCGCCCGTGGCTGAAGCGCGTGTTCAGGCGGCGGTGCAGGCGCTGACGGGCTTTGGTTTGCGCCCCCGCGTCTACCCCCATGCACTGGACACTCACTCGTTTTACGCAGGGACCGATGAACACCGCGTCGCCGACCTCAACGACGCGCTGGCAGACCCCGAGATTCGCGCAGTGCTGTGCAATCGTGGCGGTTACGGCACCCAACGCATTCTGGCGCAGGTGGACTACGATGCAGTGCGCCGCGACCCGAAGCTGCTGATAGGCTTTTCCGACATCACCGCCTTGCACGGCGCGCTGTGGACCGAAGCCCGACTGGCAACGGTTCACGGTCCCGTAGCCGCGCAATTCGAGCGCGGGGGGATGTTCACCAGCACCCTTAAACGTGCCCTGATGAGTGCTGAACCGGTGGTGGTTAGGGCCAGCGCCGACGAGCCCACCTGCCGCGTGCGCACCTCGGGCCTGGCAGAAGGCCTCTTGCTGGGTGGCAACCTGAGCATGCTCAGTACCTGCATCGGCACCCCTTACATGCCGGACCTTGAGGGGGCGATTCTGCTCATCGAGGACGTTAACGAACCCGCCTACCGCATTGATCGTCTGCTCACGCATCTGCTCAACTGCGGCATTCTGCAGCGGGTGGCGGGCATTGCGGTGGGGCAGTTCAGCGAGCCGGGCAACGGCAACGCCACCATCAAAGCGGCGGACGTGCTGATCGAGCGTCTTGGCGATCTGGGCATTCCGGTGCTGGGCGGGCTTTCCATCGGTCACGGCGACCGCAATGAAGCCGTGGCGCTCGGGACTTATGCGCGTCTGGATGCCGACAACGGCACGCTGACCGTTGCCGCCGCAGCGCGGGGCTGATTGCACCTGCACGATTACGGGCGTCGATGATCATTTGCTGCTCCACCGCGCGCCCGTACACCTCATCCTGCATCCCTTGGCGCACCGTACTTCCCGCCGATTACGCCGATAACCATTCTGTAAACGACGCTTACGTAGCTATTTGCCATTATCGTGGCGTCAATGGCTTGTTTTGCCGCCTGCTCATTGCGAATCTGCACGAATGTTGAATGGTCATCCTCCAAAGGGCTCATGTTGTGCGCCTTAGGCTGTCCATCGGGGGTTGAGCGCTATGATTTCGGCTGTGAGAACGCGTTTTGCCAACCTCGGGATGGCGAAAAAACTCGGCATCGGATTCTTCCTGGTACTGCTGCTGACCGCACTGGTAGCGGCTATCGGTGTCTGGTCGCTGCGCTCGATCAGCGTGCATTTTGACAGCCTCAAAGACATGAACACGCTCAACGGAGACCTGAGCAGGGTGCGCCTGTTAGAGCAGGATTTCGCCCTGCACAGTGACCCCAAACTGGTCGACGCCCTGCACGCGGGCCTCGATGCATTGGGCGCTCAAGCCGAGCATTTGAAGACGGCCTCTGATGCCAGTCAGGCGATGATGAGCGAGGTGCAGCAGGGCCTGGCGGCGTATCGCCAGTCATTCGATCAGTTCGTCAGCATCAGCCAGAGCAAGGACCTGGCGCTGGAGATGGCCAGTTGGTCGGTCTCCAGCGTCGCCAATAACCTGGACGTGTTGCAGGCGGGCCTTGCCGATGACGGTGCCTACGCACTCAAAGACTCCCAAGGCCAGCAAGGCGCTGAATTCATCGAACAATCGGGTCAGGTGAGTCAGATATCCAGGTTGATGATGCAGGCGCTCGACGAGGCGCGGGTGCGACTCGACAAGAGCCGCAAGACCGCTTCGGCGGACGAAGTCAGCACGGGCAACATCGAACAGGCGGTGGAGGCACAAAAGCTCGCCGAGGACCTCAAGGGCGTCATCAAGGACAGCGGCTATCAGACCGTGCTCAACGAAGTCAGCGGTCATATCACCAATTTTGGCGACAAACTGAACGAATACACCGGATTGCTGGCGCAAGAGGCGAAGGTCTCGCAGCAACTCGCCGCCAACGCCAGAGCCGTGGTCCAGCAGGTTAATCAAGCCTATGACGCTGAAGACCAGGCGGTGTCCAGCGAGCTGCAGACCAACACATTGAAGATCATCGCATCGTCGGTGATGGCGCTGTTGGTGGGGCTGGTTGCCGCCTGGGTGATCACCCGCCTGATCGTGGCTCCGCTGCGCAGCGTCATTGCCACGGCGCAACGGATCGCTGCCGGGGATTTGAGCGACCAGGTGGTGGTCACACGACGCGACGAGATTGGTCAGCTGATGTCGGCGATGCAGCAAATGGGTGCGGGGTTGAGCGGTATCGTCAGCGGCCTGCAAGCGGGGATCGAGCAACTGGCAACATCGGCGCATTCGCTCTCGACCGTCACCGAACAGACCAACCTGGAAGTCAGCAATCAGAAAGAAGAGACCGAGCAGGTGGCGACGGCAATGAATCAGATGACCGCCACCGTGCACGATGTCGCGCGTAATGCCGAAGACGCGGCGCGGGCCGCGCAGACCGCCGACAGCAAAGTCGACAGCGGTCAGCAGGTGGTGCGTCAGAGCATGGCAAGGATTGAAGCATTGGCCAGTTCGGCCAGTTCGGCCAGTGATTCGATTGAAAACCTCAGCGCTGAAATCCAGAACATCGGCAAGGTCTTGGGCGTGATCAAAAGCGTTGCCGAGCAAACCAATCTGTTGGCGCTCAATGCGGCCATCGAAGCGGCGCGGGCCGGCGAACAGGGCAGGGGTTTTGCGGTGGTGGCCGACGAAGTACGCGCGCTGGCCAAACGCACGCAGCAGTCGACCGAAGAAATCGAGCGTCTGGTCATGCGCCTGCAATCGGGCGCCCAGGCTTCTGTGGTGCAAATTCAAAGCAGCGGCGAACTGGTGAAGCTGGCCGTCAGTGATGCGCTGCAAACCGAAAGCGCGCTGGGCAGCATCGCCGCCGCAGTGTCGCTGATCCAGCAGATGAACCAGCAGATCGCAGCCGCCGCAGAGCAACAGAGTTCGGTGGCCGAAGAGATCAACCGCAGCGTCACCAGCATCCGTGCCAGCGCCGATCAGTCGGCTCTGGCGATGCGGGGCAATGCGGCGTCGAGCATCGAGCTCGCTTCGTTGGGCGTTGCACTGAAAGGCATGGTCGGGCATTTCAGGTTGTAACCGCCGCCGTCGTGGCGCGATAAACACGGTCTGTGGGGGGCTTGCTCGCGATTGCTACTCGGCGCTCAGTAGACGTGTCGGATGGACTGGCGCAATCGCGAGCAAGCTCCCGCCCACAATGATCTCGTCGATTTCACGTCCGGCGGCCATTGAGGATCACCAGAGTCAAGACGCCCGCGATGATCCCCCAGAACGCCGAACCGATTGAAAACAGCGTCAGGCCTGACGCTGTGACCATGAAGGTGATCAACGCCGCTTCACGCTCCCTGGGTTCGTTCATGGCAACGGTCAGGCCATTGATGATCGAGCCAAACAGCGCCAGTGCTGCAATCGACAGCACCAGTTCCTTGGGGAACGCCGCAAACAAGGCTGCCAGCGTGGCGCCGAACAGGCCGGCGATGGCGTAGAAAATCCCGCACCAGATCGCCGCGGTGTAGCGCTTGTCCTTGTCTTCATGGGCATGCGGACCGGTGCAGATCGCCGCGCTGATGGCGGCGAGCGTGATGCCGTGGGAGCCAAATGGCGCGCAGATCAGCGACGCAATGCCGGTGGCCGAGATCAGCGGCGAGGCCGGTACGCTGTAGCCGTCTGCGCGCAATACCGCCATGCCCGGCATGTTCTGTGAGGTCATCGCCACCACGAACAACGGGATGCCAATGCTGATGGTCGCGGCCCAGGAAAACGCGGGCGTGGTCCAGACCGGCACCGCAACTTCCAGAGCGAACCCGCCAAAATTCAACAGCCCGAGCATGCCCGACAGAGCGACGCCCACCAGTAAGGTCACCAGCACGGCGTAGCGGGGCGAGTAACGTTTGACGATCAGGTAGGTGAAGAACATGCCCAGCACCAGCCCGGTACGGTGCTGCGCGGCAACGAAAATCTCGCTGCCGATTTTGAACAGAATTCCGGCCAGCAAAGCGGCGGCAAGGGAGGCGGGCAGGCGTTTGACCAAGCGTTCAAAGCTGCCGGTGAGGCCGCAAATGGTGATCAGAACAGCGCTGGTGATGAACGCGCCAATCGCTTCGGGATAAGCCACACCGCCCAGACTGGTGATCAGCAGCGCTGCACCGGGGGTTGACCATGCCACGGTGATGGGTGAGCGATAGCGTAACGACAAGCCGATGCTGCACACCGCCATGCCCATGAACAGCGCCCAGATCCACGACGAAATCTGCGCTGACGTCAGCCCTGCGGCTTGCCCCGCCTGAAACATCAACACCAGCGAGCTGGTGCAGCCGGTCATCATGGCGATGAAGCCGGCGACGACGGCAGAGAGCGAGGAATCAGCCAGCGGGCGCAGCGGCGCCTGGGTCGCGTGAGTCATGCAAACGTTCCTTGAACGGCGGGGTGATCAGTCCGTGCAAGCGTATACGCGGTTGTTGCAGGGTGTTGCCATACAGCCAGTCGCGCAATGGTCGGCACAGTTGTGTGCGCCACGTACTTTGACTGCTCTGCAGGAGCGTGCCTGGTTTGCCTTGCAGGAGCGCGCTTGCCCGCGATGGCGGTGGACCAGTCGCCGAAAGGGTTACTTACAAAACGCAATCGCGGGCAAGCGCGCTCCTACCGTTCAATCATGGGAATGCGCGTTTCTAAAGATCAATCGCAGGCTTGAGCGTATTGCCCAGCGCCTGATTCACCGCCAGCCAACCGTCTACCGCATCCCGTCCGGCGTCGGCGAATACCCGCTGCAGCAGCTTCACTTGTTCGCGCCGCAGCGATTGCTCGAACGCAGCGCCCTCAGGTGTCAGTTCAAGCAGGCGCTTACGTTTGTCGGTCTCGGGGGTAATGCTGAGCACCAACTCCAACTCGATCAACTGACGCAACGGTGTGTTCAGCGCCTGCTTGCTCACCCCCAGCACCGCCAACAACTCTTTCACGCTCAGGCCCGGATAACGGGCGATGAAAAACACGATCCGCTGATGTACGCGACTCAGGCCCCGCCGGTCGAGCATCTCGTCGGCTTTGGCGGTAAACGCCTGGTAGCCGAAAAAGAACGCTTCCATGGCAATTTGCTGAGTAGATGAATTTTTAAGGTCAAGCATATTGACGTATCCATGCGTGTCGTCGTAATTTCAGTCAACCAGTTTGACGTATTTCCGATTATTTCTGCTAGCGGTGATGCCATGGCTTTTTCCGAACGTGTGACACGCCTGAAGAGTTCTTTGATTCGCGAGATCCTCGCCGCGGCCCAGCGTCCGGAGATGATGTCCTTCGCCGGTGGCCTTCCCGCCGAGAGCATGCTGCCCAAGACCGAGTGGGCCGACATGCCGCGCACTCTGGGTCAATACGGCATGAGCGAGGGTGAACCTGCCCTGCGCGAAGCCTTGGCCGCCGAGGCCCGTGCGCTAGGTGTGCCGTGCGATGCCAGCCAGGTGATTATCATCAGCGGTTCGCAACAGACGCTGGACCTGGCCGCCAAGCTGTACATCGACAAAGGCACTGAAATCCTCATGGAAGGCCCGACTTACCTCGCGGCGCTGCAGATTTTCCAGCTGTTCGGTGCCGAATGCCTGACGGTGCCATTGCTGGCTGAAGGCCCCGATCTGATCGCGATGCGCGAGCGTCTCGAACACCACACTCCGGCCTTCGCCTACCTGATCCCGACATTCCAGAACCCCTCGGCCGTGCGCTACAGCGAGTCGGCGCGCGATGCCGTGGCCGCGTTGCTCGACGAGTTCGGTGTCACGCTGATCGAGGACGAGCCTTACCGCGAGCTGACCTTCGATGGCGGCAGCGCACGGCCGATTGTCAGCCGCTTGAACAAGGCCAGCTGGATTTACACCGGCACGGTCTCCAAAACCCTCATGCCCGGGCTGCGGGTCGGCTACCTGATTGCCACGCCGGACCTGTTCCCGCACCTGCTCAAGCTCAAGCAGTCGGCGGACCTGCACACCAATCGGGTCGGGCAATGGCAGGCGCTTCAGTGGATCGGCACCGACCACTATCGCCAGCATCTGGTGGGACTGCGCAGCTTTTATCGACAGCGACGCGACCAGTTCGAGGCCGCGCTGCAGCGGCATTTCAACGATCTGGCCGACTGGAACGAGCCCCAGGGCGGGCTGTTTTTCTGGCTGACGCTCAAACAGCCACTCGACACCCGGACACTGCTTGATCAGGCGCTGGCGCAGAACGTGGCGTTTATGCCAGGCGAGCCTTTTTTTAGCGATCCGGACGCCAACCCCGGTTATATTCGGCTGAACTTCAGCCACATCGACCCCGCACGGCTGGACGAAGGTCTGCAACGACTGGCCGCCGTGGTGCGTAGCGCACTGGCCGCCAAAGCCGCTTGAGCGGTTACGACTGTCAGACACGAACAGGATCAGGAGAGCGAAGGGATGTACAAGGTTTACGGTGATTACAATTCGGGCAACTGCTACAAGATCAAGCTGATGCTCAACCTGCTGGGCGCTCACTACGAGTGGCTGCCAGTGGACATTCTCAAGGGCGAAACCCAGACCGAAGCGTTTCTGGCGAAGAACCCCAATGGCAAGGTTCCGGTGCTGGAACTCGAAGACGGCACTTACCTTTGGGAGTCCAACGCGATCCTGAACTTTCTGGCCGAAGGCACGCCTTATCTGCTGACCGAGCCGCGACTGCGCACACAGATGCTGCAATGGCAGTTCTTCGAGCAATACAGCCACGAGCCGAGCATCGCCGTGGCGCGCTTCATTCAGTTTTATCTGGGGTTGCCGCAGGAGCGGCTCGAAGAATACAAAGCCATGCACAAGCAGGGCTACAGAGCCTTGAAAGTCATGGAGCAACAACTGATCCGCACACCGTTTCTGGTGGGCGATGAGTTTTCGATTGCCGACATTGCGCTCTACGCCTACACCCATGTTGCCCACCAGGGCGGCTTCGATCTGGCGCAGTTCCCGGCCATCGAGCAGTGGTTGTTGCGCGTCAAGCAGCAGCCGGGTTACATCGGCATGCTCGACTGAAGCCATTCAATAAAGGGATAACAGGCATGCAACTCAGAATGATAGCGGCAGGGATGTTCATGGCACTGGGCATCGGCTGTTCTGCGTCGGCCAGCGCTGAAGGCTGCGACGCCAATCAGGCAGCCATGAACCAGTGCGCGGCCAAGGAACTGGCGACACTGGATGCTGACTTGAACGCTCAATACAAGGCGCAGATGAATTACCTCAAGACGCCTGCGAAAAAGCAGGCGCTCCAGGATGCGCAGAAGAAGTGGATTGCGTTTCGTGATACCGATTGTGCGTATCAGGTGGGTAAACGCGAGGATTCGGGTTCTATCTGGCCGCTGTTGCAGACCAACTGCCTGGCCGCGCACACCAAAGTGCGCGCCGAGCAGTTAAAGGGTTATGTGGCTTGTCGCCAGGAAGGCTGCCCGAAATAGGCTTCACACCGCTGAAAAGCGCTTCTCCAGGTAATCGATGATCACCTTGGATTCATACATCCAGACCGTCTGACCCGCTTCTTCGATGCGCAGGCAAGGGACTTTGACCTTGCCGCCTTCGTTGAGCAGGGTCTGGCGATCCAGTTCGTTGTTTTTCGCATCACGCAGAGCCACCGGCACGTTCAGACGGCGCAGGGTGCGACGGGTTTTCACGCAGAAAGGGCAGGCGTGAAACTGATAGAGCGTCAGGTCTCTTGCGGATTCATCGACCGCTGTCTGGGCGGCTGGTGAGCGCTGTTTCTTGCCCGGACGGGTGATGAAATCGATGAGGATAACGAGTTGGCCCAAGCCCACTCTCAATGCCTTCATGAACACGATAGAACCTCGGTGGACGAACGGGGCGCGACGATATGCCGCGCCCTGAATGACGCAGAATCAGCGAATAAGGCTGAGGAATTCGCTGCGGGTTGCCGCGTTTTCGCGGAACTCACCCAGCATCACCGACGTGATCATCGACGAATTCTGTTTCTCGACGCCGCGCATCATCATGCACATGTGCTTGGCTTCGATGACCACCGCCACGCCCAGTGCGCCGGTGATCTGCTGAACGGCTTCGGCGATCTGGCGAGAGAGGTTTTCCTGTATCTGCAGGCGGCGGGCGAACATGTCGACAATGCGCGCGACCTTCGACAGCCCCAGCACCTTGCCGCTAGGGATGTAGGCCACGTGGGCCTTGCCGATGAAGGGCAGCAGGTGATGCTCGCACAGCGAATACAACTCGATGTCCTTGACTACCACCATTTCGCTGTTGTCGGAGCTGAACAGCGCACCGTTGGTGACTTCTTCCAGGGTTTGCTCATAGCCGTGACACAGGTACTTCATGGCTTTGGCGGCGCGCTTGGGAGTGTCGAGCAGGCCTTCGCGGGAAACGTCCTCGCCAAGCTGGCTCAATATCTCGGTGTAATTATGTTCCAGTGTCACAGGGCTGTGTTTCCGTGTGGGTTTCGATAAGGCGCACATAGTAGCGTAGCCGTCGGGAGAAGTGGACCGCCGCCGACCGACAAGAAGGCCACGGCGATGAAGCGCAAAGCGTCCGCGATGACCTTTACCGAACCTTTACCGTGCGAAACATGCAGAAATGTATCTACTCGGTGTCTGAGTTAACGGGTGATAGATGCCCGGACGAAGAGAGTAATCATGATGTTGAGCCGAATCGCGAAAATCGCACTGGTGATCGCCCTGACGTCGTCGGTTTCGGGATGTTTTTTTGGCCCCGGATGGGGGCGACACGGCGGCGGATACGACCACCGCTATTACGACGGTGGACGCTACGAAGGCGGGCATTACGACGGCGGCCGCGGATACGGTCCAGGCCCCGGTGACTACCGTCGCTGATCCCGACCAGATCGATCCACTCAAAATGGCGTTGTAGCCACGTCACGCAAGCACAAAGGCCGCGACTGAAGGGCTCCCCGTCGCGGTCTTTTGTTGTCGGGTACTTCCTTCCATAGAATTGATCAGGCGAACTCTGTATCGGACCCGGTACCCGACACCTACCAAGTGTCTACGCGGATTCACCTTCGCACGCTGTAAGAGTGTGCAGGGTGATAAATAAATACCTGTCGTCCAGAGAGTACCCACTCTGTTGAGTCGTAGAGCAAAAGTCGCGATGGTGATGGCAGTAATGTCAGCCATGTCCGGTTGCTGGCCGTTCTGGGGACCAGGCGGCGGTCAGGGTGGACCGGCCCGCGCTGACCGTTTGAAGACCAGAAGCGTCCGTTCTATAAAGCCGGATCAATTGTTTGATCCGGTTTTTTTGTGCCCGCTGAAATGATTTGACTTATTTGATTTGTGATCACATATTCGAGCCATAAGAACGACGACACAGGCTTCTCCTCATGACAGATCGTCCGATCCTCCTGCCGACCATGCGCCAGGTTTCCCGCGATACGCTGCAAGATCAGGTTTATCGCCAGATCCGCGAAGCCTTGATGAGTGGTCGTTTCCAGCCAGGCCAGAAGCTGACCATTCGCGGGCTGGCCGAAGCGCTGGGCTCCAGTCCCATGCCGGTGCGCGAAGCACTGAGCCGTCTGAGCGCTGAAAACGCGTTCGAAGTCACTGAAACCTCCCGCCTGCGTGTGCGCCTGATGACCCCGGCAAGGCTGCGCGAAATTCGCGATGCACGAGTCGCCCTCGAAGGCCTGCTGGCGGAAAAAGCCGTCGCGCTGCTTACCGATGCCGATCTCGCCGAGATCAGCGACTTGTGCGCGCAGATGCAGCACGCCGCCGATCACATCGATGTTTCCCGCTATCTCTGGACCAACTTTGCCTTTCACCGACGCATTTACGCGGTGGCCAAGGCCGAGTTGACGACGGCTGCCGTGGAGAATTTCTGGCTGCACATGGGCCCCTGTTTTGCGCTGGTAGCGCCCGACAGAGCGCACCTTGAGCGCTCGATGGAGGCGCACGACCGCATCGTCGCAGCGCTGGCAGCACGCGACGGCGCCGCAGCCAGGGCCGCGGTGACCGATGACATCATGCAGGCCGCCGATTCCCTGGCGCGTCTGCTCGTCAAGAGCGACCGTTCGCGGTCATCCGTCTCAGGAGTGAAAAAAGCATGAGCGTTTTGAATCGGCTGATTCCCTACACCGGCCTTCGGGTCCTGATATCCGGCGGCGCGGCCGGCATTGGCGAAGTCCTCGCCGCGGCGTACATGGAAGCCGGTGCCAGGGTTCACGTGTGCGACGTCAGCGAAGCGGCCATTGCCGCGTTCCGTGATCGTTACCCTGACAGCACCGCCACTCGCGCCGACGTCGGCGACCCTGCGCAGATCGAGGCTGTGTTTCAGGTGCAGCGCGAGCAGTTCGGCGGCCTCGATGTGTTGGTCAACAATGCCGGCATCGCTGGTCCCACGGCCGGTATCGACGCCATCAGCGACGAAGACTGGCAGCGTACCCTCGACATCAACCTCACCGCGCAATACCGCTTCGCCCATCACGCCGTGCCGCTGCTCAAGCAATCGCCCAACGCGCACCTGATCCACATCGCTTCGGTAGCGGGGCGCCTGGGGTATGCCTGGCGTACGCCTTACGCGGCGACCAAATGGGCCATCGTCGGTTTGATGAAGTCGCTTGCCTCGGAACTGGGTGAGAGCGACATCCGGGTCAACGCCTTGCTGCCAGGCATCGTTGAAGGTCCGCGCATGGACGGCGTCATTCGAGCGCGCGCCGAGCAGATGAACGTGCCCGAGGCCGAGATGCGGCAGGAATACCTGAAGAAAATTTCGCTGAAACGCATGGTCACCGCCGAAGACGTCGCGGCCATGGCGCTGTTCTTGTGTTCGCCTGCTGCGCGCAATGTCACCGGGCAGGCCATCAGCGTGGATGGCAACGTCGAATACCTCTGAAACGGCTGGTCAACCGTCCAGAGACTTTGCAGTAACGACTCGCCGCCTTTTTCGAGCCGCCGTCACACCAGAACTTTCTCGCTAACAACAAGAATGGAGAACACTCATGTCCAAAAAACGCCCGGTCATCATCACATGTGCTGTCACGGGGGCGATTCATACACCGTCGATGTCGCCGCATTTACCCATCACCCCGCAGGAAATCGCTGATGCTGCCATTGGTGCCGCGAACGCGGGTGCCGCGATTGTCCACTTGCATGCGCGGGATCCGGTTGATGGGCGTCCCAGCCAGGAGGTCGACCTGTTCCGCCAGTTTTTGCCGCAGATCAAAGCCAAGATCGACGTAGTGATCAACATCACTACAGGCGGCGCGCCGACGATGGGCGTGGAAGAACGCTTGCAGCCGGTGGCGCAACTCAAGCCGGAACTGGCGTCGCTGAACATGGGCTCGATGAACTTCGGTCTGTACGAAATGCTCGACCGCTTCACCGAGTTCAAGCACGACTGGGAGCGGCCGTACCTCGCGGAAAGCGATGACCGGATCTTTCGCAATACCTTTCGCGACATCGCACACATCCTCAACGCCTGCGCCGAGAACCGCACCCGGTTCGAAATCGAGTGCTACGACATCGGCCATCTGTACACCGCCGCGCACTTCCTGCAACGCGGGCTGCTCAAGGCGCCGATTTTCATTCAGTCGGTGTTCGGCCTGCGTGGCGGGATCGGCGGCCACCCCGAAGACCTCGCACACATGCGACGTACCGCCGACCGTTTGTTTGGGGACGCCTACGAGTGGTCGATCCTCGGCGCGGGGCGCAATCAGATTCCACTGGGCACCATGGGGCTTGCGATGGGCAGCAACGTGCGCGTAGGGCTGGAAGATTCTCTGTGGGATGGCCCGGGCAAACTCGCCGCCTCCAACGCTGATCAGGTTAAACGCATCCGCACAGTGATCCAGGCTTTGGGCGGGCGCGTCGCCACGCCAGACGAAGCCCGGGAAATGCTCGATCTCAAAGGCAAGCATGCGGTGGACTTCTAAAAACCGTCTCCACAGCAAACGCCCATAAAAACAAAAGAGGGGTGCAAACATGCGTATCGAAATAGTCGTTGATGTGAAGACCACGCTGGGCGAAGGCCCTGTGTGGGATGTGGAGCAACAGCGTTTGTACTGGATCGACAGCTTTGATGGCCGCGTCCTGCGGTGTACCGATGACGGGCGCGAGCTGCGGGCGTGGGACGTCGGGCAGAAAATAGGCTCCATGGCCCTGCGCCAGAACGGCGATGCCGCCATCGTGGCGCTGCAGAACGGCCTCTACCACCTTGACCTGCCGAGCGGAGATCTGAAGCTGATCGTCGATCCGGAACCGGGTCGTCCGAACAACCGACTCAACGACGGCAAAGTCGATCGTCACGGGCGCTTCGTCTTTGGCTCCATGGACACTCTGGAGGAGGAGGCCAGCGCCAGCCTGTACCGCCTGGACCCGGACATGAGCCTGCACACGCTGGACGACGGCATCATTTGCTCGAACGGCCCGTGTTGGAGCCCGAACGGTGAAACCTTCTATTTTGCCGACACCTGGTCCGGCGATATCTGGGCGTACGACTACGACAACGCTACCGGAGATGTGGGCAATCGGCGCACCTTCGCTGCGGTCGACACTAGCGGCGGCGGGGCAGCGGATGGTTGCACCGTGGACGCCGAAGGATGCCTGTGGCAGGCCTTGGTGTACGCCGGAAAACTGGTCCGTTACACGCCGGACGGCCAGGTTGACCGTGTCATCGACATGCCGGTCAAGAAGGTCACCAGCCTGGCGTTTGGCGGGCCGAATCTGGACACATTGTTTGTCACCTCCATGGCCAGGCCGCCGTTGCCGCGCTTCCCCGAAGACGGTCAGCAACGTGGCGCGCTGTTTGCGATCACCGGGCTGGGCGTGCAAGGGGTGGCCGAGCGGCGCTTTGCCAGCTGACATTTCCGAACCGATTTCCAAACAGTGAACATGACCGTTAAGGACGACTGAACCCTCTCGATTGGGCGTGTGCGGCACGCCTGGAGACCCTCATGCAAAATAATAAGAAAGCATCGTTGGGCAAGATTCACCGCTATTCGTGGGTGTCGTTGCTGGTGTGCTGGATGATCTGGATCCTCAACGCCTATGACCGCGAGATCGTATTGCGCCTGGGGCCGACCATTTCCAAGCATTTCGATTTATCGGCAGACCAGTGGGGCACCACGGCAACCGTGGTCATGCTGGCGCTGGCCGTCCTCGATATTCCGGGCTCGATCTGGAGCGACCGCTACGGTGGAGGCTGGAAGCGGGCGCGGTTCCAGGTGCCGCTGGTGTTGGGCTACACCGCGATTTCTTTTCTCTCGGGGTTCAAGGCGTTGAGTGGGAGTCTGGCGACGTTCATTGCCTTGCGCGTGGGCGTAAACCTGGGTGCTGGCTGGGGCGAGCCCGTGGGCGTCAGCAACACCGCCGAATGGTGGCCGGTGGAACGTCGCGGCTTCGCACTCGGCGCGCACCACACCGGATACCCGATAGGCGCGTTGTTGAGCGGCCTCGTAGCGAGTTTCGTCATCACCACGTTCGGTGAAGAAAACTGGCGTTATGTATTCTTTTTCGCGTTCGTGGTGGCGCTGCCGCTGATGATTTTCTGGTCGCGCTATTCGACTGCCGAGCGGATTGCCGCGCTCTACGTCGACATCGCGGCCAAAGGGATGACCGCCCCCGACAGCACGCCTTCGGCAAACGTAAAAGGCCAGGCCTGGAAGACTTTCAAGGCCACCATCAGTGATCGCAACATTGCGCTGACTGCGGGCAACACCCTGCTTACGCAGGTGGTGTACATGGGCGTAAACATCGTGTTGCCGGCCTATCTCTACAACATCCTCAACCTGTCGCTGGCGGAGTCAGCCGGCATGAGCGTGGTGTTCACCCTGACCGGCATTCTGGGGCAACTGATCTGGCCGTCTCTGTCGGACATCATTGGCCGCCGCGTGACGCTGATCATTTGCGGGCTGTGGATGGCGGCAAGTGTGGGCGCGTTCTATTTCGCCAACACCACGCTGATCATCGTGGTTGTGCAGTTGCTGTTCGGGCTGGTGGCGAATGCGGTCTGGCCGATTTATTACGCGGTGGCATCCGACTCCGCTCAGCCGTCTGCGACTTCGACGGCGAACGGCATCATCACCACCGCCATGTTTATCGGCGGCGGCGTCGCGCCTGTGCTGATGGGTGGGTTGATCGCCATGGGTGGCGGCTGGACCAGCCTTTCCGGGTACACCGTGTGCTTCTTCGTCATGGCTGGCTGCGCACTGGCGGGGGCGTTCCTGCAACTGTTCTCTCATCGGCCGCAGGCGTTGCAGGCTCAACCGAGCGCTTGACCTTCAAGCCCCACTGACTTCTGTCAGTCGGGGCTTTTCCACTGACGCCGCTCATGAAAGGTTCGCGCAATGACCATCACAAAAACGCTCGAAACGCCTTCTTTACCGCGCGACGCGGCAACGCTCAATAAACTGATGTTCACCAAACTGATGCCGCTGTTGATCGCCGCCTACGTGCTGAGCTTTCTCGACCGGACCAACATCGCGCTGGCCAAACACCAACTGGACATTGACCTAGGCATATCGGCAGCTGCTTACGGGCTGGGCGCCGGGCTGTTTTTTCTGACGTATGCGCTGTCCGAGGTGCCGAGCAACCTGATCATGCACAAGGTCGGCGCACGGTTCTGGATTGCCCGGATCATGGTGACCTGGGGGTTGATCTCTGCCGCCATGGCGTTCGTGCAGGGCGAGACCTCTTTCTATGTGCTGCGCCTGCTGCTAGGCATTGCCGAGGCCGGGCTGTTTCCGGGCGTCATGCTGTACCTCACGTACTGGTTTGGACGCGAACAACGGGCGCGTTCCACCGGTTACTTTCTGCTGGGGGTGTGTTTTGCCAACATCCTCGGTGGCCCTTTGGGCGCTGCGCTGATGCAACTGGACGGGGTGTGGGGTTGGCGCGGGTGGCAGTGGATGTTCTTGCTCGAAGGCTTGCCTGCGGTGTTTTTTGCGATGGTGGTATGGAAGAAGCTGCCGGACCGCCCAGGCAAGGCGCCGTGGCTGAGCGCCGCCGAAGCGACGCAGATCGAACGGCAAATGGCAAAAGAGGCCGAAGAAGGCGCGGGGCAGGGCGGTAGTGCCCTCAAGCAATGCCTGACGCCGCAAATCCTGCTGGCGATTTTCGTGTACTTCTGCCATCAGATTACGGTTTACACCGTGATCTTTTTTCTACCCGGCATTATCGGCAAGTACGCCAGCCTCAGCACTTTGCAGATTGGGTTGCTGACCTCATTACCCTGGCTGGCGGCTGCAATTGGCGCCATCGTGCTGCCCCGATTCGCCAACACTCCGCAGCGTTCGCGACGGATCCTGGTCACCGGCTTGCTGACTATGGCGGCTGGCTTAGCCATTGCATCACTGGCGGGGCCGGTGGTCAGCTTGTTGGGCTTCTGTATTTCAGCAGTGATGTTTTTCGTCGTCCAGTCGATCATCTTTCTTTACCCGGCTTCGCGGCTCAAAGGGGCGGCCTTGGCGGGTGGGCTGGGGTTCGTTAACTCATGCGGACTGTTGGGCGGGTTCGTCGGGCCGTCGGTCATGGGTCTGATCGAGCAAAGCACCGGCAATGCCATGAACGGCATGAAGGTGATTGCGGTGGTGCTGGTGATTGCCGCTCTGGCTGCGTTGCGTCTGCGTCAGGGGCAAGAGCGTCATGAGAGTAAAGACCAGGCGGTGCGAGGCGCCCGGCGTGAATCCATTTGATTAAACGGCTAGTTGCCTATAGTGGGAGGGAGCTTGCTGGCGATGAGGCCGGTGTATCCGTCACAGGTGCTGCGCGCAGAATATCGAATCGCGAGCAAGCGCCCTCTCACAGATCCCGCTTGCCGCACGACGATGGATCTCCTGCAAAACGGACACCGCAGGTTACTCGTCACGCCCTTCCATCATTGTGCGTTTGAGAATCACGTACACCGCGCCAGCGCCGCCATGCTTGGCCAGACAGGATGTGAAACCCAGGACCTGCGGGTGTTGACGAAGCCAGGTGTTGACGTGGCTTTTGATCATCGGGCGTTTACCGTCCAGACGCACCGCCTTGCCGTGAGTGATGCGCACGCAGCGGATTTCCAGTCGGGTGGCTTCGGCGAGAAACTCCCACATGGTCTCCCGGGCCAGTTCGACGCTCATGCCGTGCAGGTCCAGACTTCCCTCGAAGCTTATCTGGCCCAGCTTGAGCTTGCGCATCTGGCCTTCCTGGACGCCGTCGCGGACCCAGTTGAGGGTGTCCTCGGGGCCTACATCGATCACGAACTGATCGGACAGGCCGTCCACAGTCACAGAACCGGTGCGCACGGTAGCGGCCTGGCGCAGTTTTGCCAGATTCTTAAGGTCGGGTTTGGGTTTGCCTGTGTCGGCGTACTCGACCTTGATCGGCTTTACGCCGCGGGTCTCGCTTCGAAACAGGGAAAAATCGTCGTCTTGCATGATGGCCTCCGCGAAGGCCGCCAGTTTAACCAAGTCACGCCCAGTGCGGCGCGACTAAAGCTGTTCAACGACTAAATAAGAAGGTGGGGCACGGGTCAGTCATGCTTCTTCATCAGATGCGGCGACATGTTCAGTCCGCCCGAGCTGCGACGACGACGGCGAGTGCGGCGCCACATCCATACACCGATGTACAGAAACAGCAGACCTAGCACGATGCTGACAACAGCGCCGGCCGGACTTGTGTTCAGTTCGCCCAATGCAGGGGGATGGCCGATCAGGCTGGCAATGCCGGCCATCGCCAGCAGCACCCCGAACGTTGCCAGCACTGCTGCGAACCCCGCACCCAGGCGCATCCGCCAGTTGCTCTGGCCTTTGGGCCGCAGGCGGCGGGCATCAAAACCATCGGATATTTTCATTCCGATTTCCTCTATGGGTATCGGCGCTCTGACCAGCATATGCAGGGGTGGTTCCCGTTTGGCCAGGTTTCTCCAGCATTAAGTCAGGTCTTTGGTGGTGGCCAGGGTGGCGAAGTTGTCAGCCATGATCGCCATTTCGGTCTGTTGTACTACTTCAGCCTTTATCACGCCATGTGGCGTCGGCAGGTCGCGGGTGGCGCAGGCGTCTTCGACGAGGGTGCAGCGATAGCCGTAATCCTTCGCCGCACGGACAGTGGTACTGATACTGGAGTGGCTCATGAAGCCGCACACCACCAGATCCAGATGGCCGAAACTTTGCAGCAGATCATGCAGTCCGGTGCCGTTGAAAGCGTTCGGCAGGCGCTTTTCGACGACGGTTTCATCAGCCAGAGGCAACAGTTCCGGGACGAACTCGCCGCGAGGACCCTGTGGGTCGAACATGCCGCCGACCGTGCCCAGGTGGCGCACGTGGATGATCCTGCATTTGGCGGCACGGGCAGCCGTGACCAGTTGAACGATGTGGGCGATGGCTTCATGAACACCAGTTAGCGCTAGAGGGCCGCTGAGGTACTCTTTCTGGGCATCGATGATGATCAACGTGGCATTGCTTAAAGTAGCCGCTGCATAACCGCGGCCACTGAGTTGAAACATGGTCTTTGGACTGGAAGCTGGAACAGACATCTAAGGCTCCTTTGAGTGGGGCTTTTGCCACATTGTCCACTGGCTGAGCGATTCTGTGAATCGCAATGCTCACAGGCGTCGCTTTGTACCGGACTCCTTGCCGCGCTCAAAGCCGTCGAGCAGGTCGCGAATGCCGTCATATTGCCTGCAAACTCAGCGAAAGGCTGGGAAAGTTTTTTTCAGCGAGCGCCTTGGCGCGCAGGCATCGTTTGTTGCGTGGATGGCTGCTAGAATCGTCCGTCGTTTTTTCAAGGAGTCTGCCGTGATCACTTCCCGCCTGCGCACCCTGCGCGATCATATCCGTTGGGCCGTGAGCCGTTTTCACGGAGCAGACCTGTTCCATGGTCATGGCACCGACAACGCGTGGGACGAGGCACGGCAGTTGGTGCTGGGGGCTTTGCACCTGCCGTGGGAAATCGCCGACAGCTACCTCGATTGCAACCTGGAAGAAGACGAGCTGGTTCAGGTGCAACGCCTGATCAAGCGCCGGGTCGATGAACGTGTACCTACGGCCTACCTTATTGGAGAGGCCTGGTTTTGCGGGATGTCGTTCATCGTCGACGAGCGTGTGCTGATCCCGCGCTCGCCCATGGGTGAGTTGATTGAAAACCGTTTCGAGCCTTGGCTGGCGGCTGAACCTGCGCGGATTCTGGACCTGTGCACAGGCTCAGGTTGCATTGGCATTGCTTGCGCCGACGTGTTTCCGGAGGCCGAAGTGGTGCTGGCCGATCTGTCGTTCGAGGCGCTGGAAGTCGCCAATCAGAACATCGAGCGTCATGGAGTCGATGAGCGCGTCTACACCGTACAGGGCGACGGTTTCGACGGTTTGCCGGGCCAGCGTTTCGACCTGATCGTGTCCAATCCGCCCTATGTCGATGCCGAAGATTTTGCCGACATGCCCGACGAATATCAGCACGAACCTGAGCTGGCGCTGGCGTGCGGCGATGACGGCCTGAATCTGGTGCGGCGCATGCTCGCTCAGGCAGCGGATCACTTGACCGTGAAGGGCTTGTTGATCATTGAGGTCGGCAACAGTCAGGTCCACGTCGAGGCCCTGTACCCGGAAGTCGACTTCGCCTGGCTAGAGTTCCAGCGCGGCGGACATGGCGTGTTCATGCTGACCGCTGAACAATGCCTACAGCATCAGGCATTGTTCGCTTCACGGGTCTAGCCTCGCTCCGACGCCCTTTATGCAGAAGCGTTTGCGGTGGTTGCTGCGCGAATATGGACCTGTTGGAGGCTTGCCCGCGAAGGGTTCTGCACGGCCCCACCGGTCAGTGCTGGCCAGAAAAAATCCTTGCGGGGTGTTGTCACCGTCTACCGATGCGTTGCAATCCAGATCAACAGCCCTGCCTGGAACACCGCAAAGGTCACCAGGCACGCGATGGTAAAGCGTAGGCCGCTGTCCTCACGGCGGTATTTGTTGACCTTTTCCTCATGCTTTTTGATCGTTACTTCTTGCTCGATAAGCTTCTGTTCTGCCTGCTGTAACATCTGCGCCGCTTCTAGAATCGCGACGACCTGCACTTTCTCGGCGTTCCAGCTGTTATTGAGGTTGCCCACCTTCACATCCTTGACGCTGCCTTTTAGGTGTTGCGCATCCGCGTAAACCACCTCAAAGCCCTGGGTCTTGAGCACATGATCGCGGCGCAGGCGGGTGTCTTCCTGCAGCGCATCCTTGTTGGACAGGGCGGTGCCTTCCACTTTGTACTCCGCCCAGTGCTTCTGCGCCCACAAGATGCCTTGAGCCAGCATGAAGCGCCCCAGTCCACGATTCAGCGGCTCGATTTGCAGCCCCGATTCAGGCCCGACGCGCACGGTGCGCAGGGTGTGGTCGACCCATATGTCCAAGTGGTTTTGTTCTTTACGGGCGTTCTGTGCGGGCAGTTGATAGTTCATTCGCAACAGGCTGAATGCTTTGCTGTTGCGCTCTGCGTGACCAAATTGAGCGAAACGTAGCGGCCGCGCTCCAGTGGCGCGGTCGGTTGGCAGCGGCGCCATGCGCAGCATCAGAAAATGTTCGGCTTTTACGTCGTCCCACAGCACTGGGGCAGCAGGTTCGGCGTCGGTGGTGACGGGCGTCACGACCGGCTCGGCCAAAATGTTGTTGTCTGTCATCACGGCGATCCTGTTTTCGACATTGCCCGGCAAGACAATGCCAGCAACTCGCTATCGGCCGTTCTACGTCAATCTGAAGTGCATGGCGCCATACATCCATCCACGCTTGAACCCGCTCAGGCAGCGGGTATCGAGTCGATGAATTTGAGAATTCGGTCCGATACTTCGCTGGCCAGTGGCAACTGGGGATCTTTGTACGAGGCCAGTTGACGCTTGATGTCGTTGGGCACGATACGCAGCACGTGGTTCATGCCATCAATGATGGCGATGCTTGAGTCGGGTTTGGCCTGATGCAGCAGTTCGGCATCACCCACGCCAACCTGCATGTCGTTGCGCCCCTGAATGATGAGTGTCGGGACCGTCAGCTTGCCGAACGCGGCAGCAGGATTCTGTCGGAACAGCGAGATCAGATAGGGCTGCACGCTGGGGCGAAACACCACGTCCAGCGGCGGGGGCACGTTGTCATCGGTTTTGCCGGCCTTGATCTCTTCTATCAACTGTTCGCTGCGCGCCAGCAGAGGCGGCGGCAACTGGTACTGCAATTGTTCGCGAACCACCTGATCGACCGGCCGCCCGGTGCCTGCGACAGAAATCACCGCCGATGCGCCAGCCTGACCTGCGGCAAGGGCTGCGACCAGCGCGCCCTCGCTGTGCCCCAGCAGAATCAGTTGCCCAAGCCGAGGATCGGCTTTGAGCTTCTGGCCCCAGGCTTGGGCGTCGGCGACGTACTTTTCGATGCTCAGGTCGCGTTCATCCGGCGTTGCCGGTTTGCTCGCCGCAACGCCGCGCTTGTCGTAGCGCACGCTGGCAATGTTGTGTTTGGCGAGAATCACGGCCAGGCGCTTGAGGCTGTCGTTGCGGCCGCCGTCCGGATTGTTGCCGTCGCGATCGGTGGGGCCGGAGCCCGCAATGATCAATACAACCGGCACCGGTGTGGTGGATTTGGGCAGTAACAACGTGCCGAACAACTCACCCGTGGCGGTCTCCAGGCTGATCGGGCGCTGAAGCACAACGGGGGTTGCGGCGTGTGCGACGCTGGTCAGAACGGTCAGGGTCAAGGTGATTGCTCGCAGTGGCAAAAAAGCGCGGATCAGGCAAAGTCTACGTAACATCGGAAAGCCACCATCTGATTCAGTGCCGATTGGACGCAGCCAATCCAATAAGGTTCGAGGATGAACTACACGAGCAGCCTGCGTATACTGGCGCGCTTGAGTTTTTGATCGATTTTTCGGAGCGTCACGCATGTCCGGCAATACCTACGGCAAGCTGTTCACAGTCACCACCGCTGGCGAAAGCCATGGCGCGGCACTGGTCGCGATCGTTGATGGCTGTCCGCCGGGCCTGGCGCTGTCGATCGAGGACCTGCAACGTGATCTTGACCGCCGCAAACCCGGCACCAGTCGCCACACCACGCAACGTCAGGAAGCCGACGAAGTCGAGATACTTTCCGGTGTCTTCGAAGGCAAGACCACTGGCTGCTCCATTGGCCTGCTGATTCGCAATACCGACCAGAAGTCCAAGGATTACTCCGCGATTCAGGACCTGTTCCGCCCGGCCCACGCCGATTACACCTACCACCACAAATACGGCATGCGCGACTATCGTGGCGGCGGACGCAGTTCCGCGCGGGAAACCGCCATGCGCGTGGCCGCGGGTGCCATCGCCAAAAAATACCTCGCCAGCCTCGGCATCACAGTGCGCGGCTACATGAGTCAGTTGGGTCCGATTGAAATCCCTTTCAAGACCTGGGATTCGGTCGAGGACAACGCCTTTTTCAGCCCCGACCCGGACAAGGTGCCGGAACTCGAAGCCTATATGGACCAGTTGCGTCGCGATCAGGATTCGGTCGGGGCCAAAATTACCGTGGTGGCCGAAGGCGTGATGCCGGGTCTGGGCGAGCCGGTTTTTGATCGTCTGGACGCCGAGCTGGCTCACGCGATGATGAGCATCAATGCCGTCAAGGGTGTGGAGATCGGTGCTGGTTTCGCGTCGGTCGCTCAACGCGGCACTGAGCATCGCGATGAGCTGACGCCAGAGGGTTTCGTGACCAATAACGCGGGCGGCATTCTGGGTGGCATTTCATCCGGTCAGCCGATTGTCGTGCATCTTGCGCTCAAACCTACCTCCAGCATCACCACGCCGGGCCGTTCCATCGACGTCAACGGTGCCCCGGTCGATGTCATCACCAAAGGCCGGCACGACCCGTGTGTCGGCATTCGTGCCACGCCGATTGCCGAAGCAATGATGGCCATCGTGTTGCTCGACCATCTGTTGCGCCACCGAGGGCAAAACGCGGATGTGCGCGTGAGCACGCCGGTTCTGGGTCAGCTGTAATGCCCAAACCGGATAACGCTGCCGAGGCGTCCTGACCTTGGCAGCGCTTCCGTACTGGCGACTGTCCAGCTTCTATCTGTTCTATTTCGCCTTGCTTGGCTCGACGGCGCCATTTCTGGCGCTGTACTTCGATCACCTTGGGTTTTCCAGCGCTCGTATCGGCGAACTGGTGGCGATCCCGATGCTGATGCGTTGCGTGGCGCCCAACATCTGGGGCTGGCTGGGTGACTACACAGGGCAACGGCTGGCCATCGTGCGCTTTGGGGCGGTCTGCACGCTTGCCACGTTTTCGCTGATCCTGTTTGACAAAAGCTACGCCTGGCTGGCGATGGTCATGGCGCTGCATGCGTTCTTCTGGCATGCCGTGCTGCCCCAATTCGAAGTCATCACCCTGGCTCACTTGCAGGGCCAGACGTCCCGCTACAGCCAGATTCGTTTATGGGGCTCGATTGGATTCATCCTGACGGTGGTTGCGCTGGGTCGATTGTTCGAGTGGTTCAGCCTCGACGCCTACCCGCAGGCGCTGCTGGTTATCATGCTGGGGATTGTCGCCAGCAGTTGGTGGGTGCCGAATGCTCAGCCCGTCGCTTCGAGCCTGCGCACTCAGGCGGGTGGTTTTCTAAAGCAGCTCACACGTCCTGGCGTGCTGGCCTTTTATGCCAGCGTCGGCCTCATGCAACTGAGCCATGGGCCTTACTACACATTCCTGACCCTGCACCTTGAGCAACTGGGCTACAGTCGTGGCTTGATCGGCATGCTGTGGGCCGTCGGCGTGGTTGCAGAAGTGCTGATGTTCATGGCGATGAGTCGTCTATTGCAGCGCTTTTCGGTCAAGCAGATGCTCATGGCGAGCTTTATCCTCGCCGCGTTGCGCTGGATATTGACGGGTAACTTTGCCGACCAACTGGCGCTGCTGATTTTCGCTCAGGTGCTGCATGCCGCCACCTTTGGCAGCTTTCACGCGGCGGCCATCCATTTCGTGCAACGTAGCTTCGGGCCGCAGCAGCAAGGGCAGGGCCAGGCACTTTATGCGGCACTGGCAGGAACTGGCGGTGCCATGGGCGCCTTGTACTCAGGTTACAGCTGGAACACGCTAGGTGCCGGATGGACCTTCAGCATCGCCAGCGTCGCGGCGCTGGCAGCCGCCATCGTGTGTGCCACACGCATGAAAGCGGAACGCGTATGAGCCAAGTGGAAATCGCTTGAAAAAAAGCCTGAGCGACTTTGCCTGACGGGCTACAAAGCCTGAGGCCATGACCGAACCGAGGAGTACCGTAATGAGCACGCTGTCTGTTTACCACGTGTCATCACCTGATTTGCCAAACAAGGTGTTGACCCATTTTGAAGACATCGCCTCGACGCTTGCGGAGCAGGGCGTGACTTTTGAACGCTGGCAGGCCCCCACGCCGATCACTCCCCGTGCCAGTCAGGAGGAAGTGATCAACGCCTATCGCGCTCAAATTGACACCCTGAGCACGGAGCGAGGCTATGGCACCGTTGATGTCATGAGTCTGAGCAGCGATCACCCGCAAAAAGCCGAGTACCAGGCCAGGTTTCTTGAAGAACATCAGCACGCCGGAGATGAAATGCGATTTTTCGTCGCCGGACGTGGGCTTTTTACCCTTCATATTGGTGATCTGGTCTTCGCCGTCTTGTGCGAAAAGAACGACCTGGTTTCCGTCCCCGCCGGCACCCGCCAATGGATCGACATGGGCGAGAACCCCCACCTTGTTGCCATCAGGCTGTTCAACCACCCTGAAGGCTCGGTTGCGACGTTTACCGGTGAAAACACTGCGGGTGGATTCCCGAGCCTTGATGATTGAAGTAAACACTTCTGCCGAGACGTGCATTAGCTGAAACCGGTACGTGCGTACCAATAAAGAGCGGTCAACTCCACGAAGTTGGCCGTTTTTGTTGGGGATTTAGTAAAGATGTAAGCAAGTTTTTGCAGTCTTGTGGGAAGTTGCTTGTTTATAGGTCAGCGATGCCTGTTTGTTTTCGGCTCCATGTTTAAGCCCTTTTACTGTGTAACCCTGCGTCCGTCAGATCCCCGAAGCCTCCGCGATACCGCTGCCAATGCGCTGCACCCGCTGCGCATCAGCACTGTTATCCGTATCGAGCTGCGCTCATCAGAAAACGACATGCCAACAGGGACGACAATCATCAGGGGTTTAGAGGAGGAGAAATGAAAAACACGCAAACGGGCATGCTCGACCCGCTGATCAAACAGATGGTCACCAGCATTACTCACCAAAACGGCGAGGCCGCCATCGCCAACGCGCTGGATTGGCTAAGGGCTGAATGCAGCTGCAAGCGCGCGATGCTCTACCAATATCGGGGTGGTGCTTTGCTTAACTGCATCACTTCCAATGTCGACGGTTACTGGAAAGAGCTTTACTGCCAGGGGCGGCTAATGATCGAGGACCCGGTGGTGCGTTACTACCGACAATCGATGGGTTTTCTCGACTGGAACCAGGCATTCGACACGTATCCTCCGTCGTCCGCCTACATGGCAGCCGTGGAGGACTGCGATCTGTTGCCGGGCTTTTCTTACGGCTATTCCAGCGAAAGTCGCGCCAGCAATGGGGTGGTGACGATCTGCTCGCTCAATGCCCTGGAGCGGCCGTTGACCCATGCCGACCGCTACTTGCTGGCCAGCCTGGTGCCTATGCTGCACGTCGCCGGGAATGGCAGGCCTATGCAAAATCGCTCGTTAAGCGACAAAGAGGTCGAGATTCTGAAATGGGCCAGACAAGGCAAGACAGCGTGGGAAATCGGGCTGATCAAGGAGGTGACGGAGGCAACGGTCAAGCATCACTTCAAGAGCATCTACGCCAAGCTGGGCGTCTCGAATCGTGCGCAGGCGGTGGGCGAGGCTCTGTGTCGCGGGATCATCCAGTAGCGCTCAAGGGTGTTCGATGCTGATGCGCACGCAGAGTGTGAGGCCATGAGCGTTAGGCGCATCAAGGCAAAAAAACCGCGGGAGCCGTGAGGCTGCCGCGGTACCAAAGAAGGTCATAAAAGGGATGCAAGGTACGTTATCGCTGATGACAGCAGCCGCTGTAGGCAGAGACGCTGTTACCAGAAAGAGTCGTTGATCAATTAACGGGTGTGGTAAGTCGGCAGATCAAACCGGTGCTGGCTTTGCAGCATCGAAATGGCTGGCAATTCGCTAGCCTGTGCGGCGAGATCGCGGCGGATTGCGCTAATAACCCATTCCAGTTGAACGGGTGTGTGCAACTGAGCGTAGGAAACCGAGCGACGAACTTGCTTGCCTTCGCTGTTGCGCAGCGACAGCAGCACGCCACCGTCTGGACGCAGTTGGGTGGTGACTTCGAATTCGGAAAATACGGATGAGAATTTTTCTTGGATGAAAGTCATGTCTAGCGGCTCCGTTGCTCAATGATTACAAGCGTTGGTAGTACTAGTGCAGTGACTGTGCCAGCATTTGTTTTTTTATTTATCCCTTTATAAACAAAGAGTTATATAAAGTCTGTTTTTTGTCTTTCCGTGCAATTTGCATGAATAGCCGTTAGGTGTCCTGCATTTTGCCGGACGAGGGGAACTTAAACAGGAATGCGAATCAACGGATTGCAGAGGGGTGCCGCAACCTAAGACCGCGATCAGCGGGTTTTATTTCATCTAGCTGTACGAAAATCCCGTGACATCGACCTTCATCAGGATAGGCGGCCTTTCTATCGAAACTAACTGGAAACTAGATCGCGGCCACCAAGGTCTCAGGTTTTCGACAGTATCGATAAATGCGCCGCCGAGCGCCCAAGGAGCACTGAATGTCCGAAGACTCTAAACCTGGAGGTTCTGCCACCCGCATGACCGATGACGAAGCGCTGGAGTTTGCCGAACAGGTTTTTGATCGCGCCCGAGCCGGTGATGCCGTCATGCTTGACAGACTGCTGGAAAACGGCCTGACCCCTAACCTGCGGAATCACAAGGGCGACACGCTGCTGATGCTCGCCAGCTATCACGGTCATAAAGACGCGGTCAGCGTGCTGCTCAAGCACAAGGCAGACCCTGAGTTGCGTAACGATAACGGTCAGAGCCCGATTGCAGGCGCAGCGTTCAAGGGCGATCTGGAAGTGGTACGGCTGCTGGTCGAGAGCGGGGCTGAGGTCGAAGGCGCGTCTGCTGACGGTCGTACTGCATTGATGATGGCGGCAATGTTCAACCGTACGGCCATCGTCGATTACCTGATCTCCAAAGGTGCTAATCCGCACGTCAAGGACGCCAAGGGCGTGACGCCGCTGATGGCCGCGCAAACCATGGGCGCCACTGAAACAGCCGAGCAACTCACCCGTATCGGCGTGTGAAGCCATAGAGGCGCGCAGGATTTACCGTTATCCTGCGCGCCTGTTTTTTGCCCGGATCATCGCCATGAAAGCTCAGCTCATCGAATTCATCAGCAAAATCAGCTCCGGCTGCATGAGCGATGAGGAAATCGGCCTCATTGCCGACGAAGCCGCGCAGGCTTACGCCGAGCCTCAATCATTTCTCGATGCCAATCCCGATATCAATTACGACGACACTTTCCCGATCCCGCTGGGCGAGTGGGTGGTGATTGGCAGCCTGCCCGAGACGGTGCTGTTTCAGGCCGATACGCACGAGCAGCTTCTGGCGCAGATCATCGCTTCGTTCGGCCCAGGTGTGGCATTCAATATCAAGCCTAAACAGTTGGCCAAAACCGATCCTCTTACCGCCATGAAACGGATTCAGATCCAGTTGAGCAGCATGAACAAGGAGCAGGGCGGCTATGTGCTCATGAATATCAGCCAGCCTCTGGATGACGAACTGCAGACCGTCCTTGTTTACGGTTGCGATCAAGCGCGCGTGGTCGAGCTGGGCGCGATGATCGGGGTCGCGATTGAGCCTGCGTTGCAAGTGAGTGAACGCGCTCAGTCTTGAAGTGGTTGGGCGGCGAATGTTTCGAAATATGCACGCCGACCAACGGAACCCTTGTGAGGCGCTGCTTTCCTAACCAGGGCAAGCCTCATTTAGGAGCAACACCATGGGTTCAACCTTCAATGGTCTGGTCGGACTGATCATTCTGGCTCTGGATATCTGGGCCATTATCAACGTACTTAAAAGCGGCTCCGAAACCGGGATGAAGATCCTCTGGGTGCTGCTGATTGTGCTGCTGCCGGTCCTGGGTCTGATCATTTGGGCTATCGCAGGTCCAAGAGGCAATGTGCGCATCTAGCCAGTCGATTCGCCGGTAACATCCAACGCTTGATTGCCAGTAGGGAATCAGGCGTTTTTTATGTGTTCTCCACGCCCATCTGCCATCGCGTTTTCTTGTGGGTGCAAGAGCGAAAAGATGAAAAGCGTGTTGAAACGTAGATTTTGTAAGCATTTGTTAGATCGGACAGCCGGACAACGTAATTTTCACGGCAGCTCCGCAAGACTGCGCACCGCCCGAAAGGCGCGCATGTGCTAAAGAAAGAGTCGCATCAGTGGTAAAGCTTGAGCGATCACGTAATATTTGCCACCCGTGATCCCGGCCAGATGTCTTGGCTGCGGGCGCAACGGCTTTTTGAACTTCAACCTGAATTCAACGGATCCTAGAACACATGGCCAAAACGGACGCCCCGGCGCGCGCGCCGCAACCTACCGTCAGATCGCACCTGGCTTACACGCTGCTCAGTGGTCTGGTGTTGATGGTTCTGTACACACTGTTGCGCGTTGCGCTGTTGGTCTACAACCGCGAAGGAATCGGCGAGACGCCAGCCGCCAGCTTCATCGAAGCATTTGCCAATGGCCTGCGTTTCGACCTGAGACTGGTGGTCTACCTATTGATTCCGTTGCTGCTGGCATTGTTCAGCGCACGATTGATGGCGGCGCGCGGCTTCTTCCGTTTCTGGCTGACGCTGGTAGCCAGCATCACGACCTTCTTCGGTCTGATGGAGATGGACTTCTACCGTGAGTTCCACCAGCGCCTCAACGGTCTGGTCTTTCAGTACGTCAAGGAAGACCCGAAAACCGTACTCAGTATGTTGTGGTACGGCTTTCCGGTGGTCCGTTACCTGCTGGCATGGGCGGTGGTGACGTGGTTGCTGAGCCTGGTGTTCAAGGGCGTCGACCGTCTGACCCGGCCGAGCGGCCAGTTCAACCTGGCCACCGCGAGCAACCGCAAAGTGGCGCCGTGGTATACGCGCATTGGTGTGTTCGTGGTCTGCCTGTTGATCGCCGTGGTGGCTGCGCGCGGCACCTTGCGTCAAGGCCCGCCGCTGCGCTGGGGTGACGCGTACACCACCGAATCCAATTTCGCCAACACACTGGGTCTCAATGGCACGCTGACTTTGATCGCCGCTGCCAAGAGCCGGATGTCAGAAGATCGCGACAACATCTGGAAGGGCAACTTGCCAACGGCGCAAGCCCAGCAAACCGTGCGTGACATGCTGCTGACACCCAACGACAAGCTGATCGACGCGGACACGGCGGCTGTACGTCGTAACTTCTCGCCGCCAGCGGATAAAACCCTTCCGATTAAAAACGTGGTCGTCATTTTGATGGAAAGCTTCGCCGGCCACTCTGTAGGGGCTTTGGGCGACGAGTCGAACATCACGCCTTACTTTGACAAGCTGTCCAAAGAGGGCTTGCTGTTTGACCGTTTCTTCTCCAACGGCACTCACACCCACCAAGGCATGTTCGCGACGATGGCGTGCTTCCCCAACCTGCCAGGTTTCGAGTACCTGATGCAGACGCCGGAGGGCAGCCACAAGTTGTCCGGTTTGCCGCAGTTGCTGAGCGCTCGTAAATACGATGACGTTTACGTCTACAACGGCGATTTCGCTTGGGACAACCAGTCCGGTTTCTTCAGCAACCAGGGCATGACCAACTTCATCGGCCGTAATGACTTCGTGAACCCGGTGTTCTCTGACCCGACGTGGGGCGTGTCCGATCAGGACATGTTCGACCGTGGCGCCCAGGAGCTCAAGGCACGCGAAGATAAGGGCCGTCCTTTCTATGCGCTGTTGCAGACGCTCTCCAATCACACGCCTTACGCGCTGCCGACTAACTTGCCAGTAGAGCGTGTAACCGGACACGGTTCGCTCGATGAACACTTGACCGCGATGCGTTACTCCGACTGGTCGCTTGGGCAGTTTTTTGAGAAGGCCAAGAAAGAGCCTTACTACAAAGACACCTTGTTCATCGTCGTTGGCGACCATGGTTTCGGCAATAACGAGCAGATCACCGAAATGGACCTCGGCCGTTTCAACGTGCCAATGTTGATGATCGCGCCGGGCCTGCAGGAGAAGTTCGGTTCTCGCAGCAGTATCGTCGGTACACAGATCGACATCGTGCCGACCATCATGGGCCGTCTGGGTGGCGACACCGTCAACCAATGCTGGGGCCGCGATTTGCTCAGCTTGCCGGAAGGCGATAAGGGCTTCGGTGTCATCAAGCCGTCGGGCAGTGAGCAGACCGTGGCGATCGTCACGGGTGATCGAATCCTGATCGAACCCAAGGAAATGGAGCCGAAGATTTACGCCTACACGCTTGGCACCAAGCCACACGCCGAGCTGATCCCGGATGCACCGGACGTGGCTGAGTTGCGCAAGAAGCTCGACAGTTTCCTGCAGATCGCGACGAAAAGCCTTTTGGACAATACTGCCGGGGTTAAGGACGCCAAGCCTTAGTCTGGCTGCTGCACAAGAAGAGGCCCTCGTGGCCTCTTTTTTTTGCTTGTGTATTGGACGCTGCGCGCATAACAGGTTGAACGAATGAGGAAAATCCGAAGTCCGATTCCGGTAGGCCGGCTTGCGGCCTGGTTGAGGAGGTATCGATGAAAGTCTGGACAATTTCGTTTCTGGATAAAGACGGCGTGCAACAGACCCTCGATCTTGAGTCCGAGCAGCGGCCCAGTGAAGAGGAGGCCGCGCAGCGTCTGCGTCCGCATTTGTTCCCTGTGACGACTGATCTGGACCTGAATGATCTGGACGGCCGGACCGACGAGCCCACGGTCAAAACTCTGAAGGACCAGAATGCGGTACAGATCGTTTCCATCGTCGAAGCATCGTGATTTATCAACCGATTCCGCCTGTTGCGGCAATTGGCAACGGGCTATCAATGGGCGTAGTCTGCAAATGAGGCCGGTGACGCATCTAACCGACCCAGATCCTGTATCGATGCCCGGTTTGTAACTCTGGCTTCAAGCGCAGGGCCGGCCTTGTAGCGACATGCTTGAGTCCCGCACGGCAGATTATCTGCCGTGAAGCGGCCCCTTCGGACGGGGCGTTCAGGGATCGTTGAAACTCTATCTATCGTTGCATAGGAGGACGTTTCATGAGCACAGCCTATCAAGAAGACATCAGCAGTAACGTACTGCGCCGCATGAAAGAAGGCGGTTTCGACTTCGCTCGTATTCACCCCATTGAGTTTTATGCTGTCTTCCCGGATGAGGAGCGGGCGCGTCAGGCAGCGGGTCAGTTTCGCGGTGAGTCCATCAATGCCCAGATCAACGCCCGAGACGATGGCGCCTGGGACTTGCAGCTGAGCAAAGTGATGTACGCGACTTATGACGGTATCGGCGACTTTGAACAGGATCTGCAAGCGGCATTCGATCCCCTGGATGGGGAAGTGGAAGGCTGGGGTGTGAAGCAGGAGATCAAACGGTTTCACGCTTAATTGCTAGAAGCACTATGAGGCGGCGAGCTGGGTGAACTCGGCTCAGCTCGCAGCTCAAAACAGGGCAAAAAAAAGCCGCTCAATTGAGCGGCTATAAAGGGAAGTCTGTAACGAGTAGGTGTTGGCAAGGTTCTCTTGCAGCGTCGAAATCGTTTTCATGCATCACGCTTCGGTGCCCGGCAGAGAGTTGTTTGCCGGTATAAGTGTGAGTATCCAGAAGCTAATGGCCTGCCGTGAAATCAACTCTGGCTATGCCGGTGATAGTTTTCTCAATGGTGGGACGCTTCTATATGAGGCGTAAGAGAATTGGTTAGGGCGCTTCTTGCACAGGAATGGTGCGCGGGTGTGATTTTGATTGTTTAACCAATTGATTTTAAAGCGTTTATGCCGCTGGCACGGGCCTTGCGAAGGCCCTTGTGTCCATGGTGACAAGGAGTACGGCATGATCCGCACCTTTTATAACGAGATGTACGATGCAGGCGGCATTGTTCGCCCGCATTATCGGGAATTTGCCCGTTGGTTGGGTGAAGCGCCCCCTGAGTTGCTGGCTCAGCGCAGGCGTGAGGCCGATCTGTTGTTTCATCGCGCCGGGATCACATTTACGCTCTATGGCGACGAGCAAGGCACCGAGCGGCTTATCCCGTTCGATACCATCCCCCGCAGTATCCCCGCCAGTGAATGGCGCGTGGTGGAGCGCGGCTGTATTCAGCGCGTCAAGGCGCTGAACATGTTTCTCGCCGATCTCTATCACGATCAACGCATCATCAAGGCCGGGATCATCCCCGCCGAGCAAGTTCTGGCCAACGAGCAGTACCAGTTGGCGATGCAGGGCTTGAATCTGCACCGTGATCTCTATTCGCACATTTCCGGTGTCGATCTGGTACGTGACGGAGATGGAACGTATTACGTTCTCGAAGACAATCTGAGGACCCCCAGCGGCGTGAGCTATATGCTCGAAGACCGCAAGATGATGATGCGGCTGTTCCCCGAACTGTTTGCGGCGCAACGGATCGCGCCAATCGATCATTACCCCAATCTCCTGCTCGACACGCTGAAGAGCTCCAGTGCGCTGGACAATCCAAGCGTGGTCGTCCTGACGCCGGGACGGTTCAACAGCGCTTTCTTCGAACATGCGTTTCTGGCTCGGGAAATGGGTGTTGAACTGGTTGAGGGGGCGGATTTGTTCGTCCGTGATGATCGGGTGTTCATGCGGACCACCGATGGCGCGAAGCCCGTCGACGTGATCTACCGGCGTCTGGACGATGCGTTCCTTGATCCTCTGGCGTTCAATCCGGATTCGATGCTGGGTGTGCCGGGTCTTCTGTCGGCTTATCGCTCGGGCAATGTGGTGTTGGCCAACGCCATCGGGACTGGTGTTGCGGACGACAAATCGATTTACCCGTTTGTCACCGACATGATCCGTTTCTACCTGGACGAAGAGCCCATCCTGAAGAACGTACCGACCTGGCAGTGCCGCAAGCCGGAAGAGTTGTCTCACGTGCTCGCCAACCTCGGCGATCTGGTGGTCAAGGAAACCCAGGGCTCGGGCGGTTACGGGATGCTGGTAGGTCCTTCTGCCACTGCGGCTGAAATCGAATCTTTCCGCGCCAGGCTCAAAGCCAAGCCCCACTTGTATATCGCTCAACCTACTTTGTGTCTGTCGACCTGTCCGACGTTCGTCGAGAACGGCATCGCCCCGCGACATATCGATCTGCGCCCGTTTGTGTTGTCGGGCCGCGAAACCCGCGTCGTCCCCGGCGGCCTGACACGCGTTGCATTGCGTGAAGGCTCGCTGGTGGTCAACTCGTCGCAGGGTGGCGGAACCAAGGATACCTGGGTGGTCGAGGATTAAGGATGCCTGCCAATGTTAAGTAGAACTGCCTCGGATCTGTATTGGATGTCCCGCTACCTGGAGCGGGCCGAAAACCTCGCACGGATGCTGGACGTCAGTTATTCGCTGTCCCTGATGCCTCAGGACGGCCGCGGCGACGGGCTGAATGAAATCGCCATGCCGCTGCTGATCACTGGAACGCTGGACGATTATCTGGAGCGCCATGGCGAGTTGCACGCCGAGCGGCTGCTGCATTTCTTCGCCCTGGATGCTGAAAACCCTGCGAGCATTTATAGCTGCCTCGGGGCCGCACGGGCCAGTGCTCATGCAGTTCGTGGGCGCATTACTGCGGACATGTGGGAAAACATCAACGCCACGTACCTGGAAATTCGCGGGATTGCCGAGCAGGGCTTGAGTCGTTACGGCATGAGTCGTTTCTGCGAGTGGGTCAAGGAGCGCTCGCACCTGTTCCGCGGCGCCACCTACGGCACCATCATGCGTAACGACGCATTCCGCTTTATTCGTCTTGGTACGTTCATCGAGCGCGCTGACAACACCCTGCGCATGCTTGATGCGCGCTATGAAATGCTTGAGTTGCGCGGTCCGTCCGCCAATGCTGCGGCAGACAATTCGGCGGCTGGCTACTATCAGTGGAGCGCCTTGCTGCGTGCGTTGTCCTCGTTCGAGGCCTATACCGAGGTGTACCGCGATGCGCCGGGTGCTCGTCAGGTCGCAGAATTACTCTTGTTGCGTGCAGATATCCCACGCTCACTGCGCGCGTGTCTGGAGGAGCTGGATCTGATTCTGGCCAGCTTGCCTGGCGCCAACGGTCGTCCGGCTCAACGTCTGGCTGCCGAACTCGATGCCCGTCTGCGCTACACCGGTATCGATGAAATCCTCGACGAGGGTTTGCATGAATGGTTGAACGAATTCATTCCGCTGCTGGCCCAACTGGGTAGTGTTATTCACACATCTTATCTGGAGGCTGCATGAGACTCTCAATTAGCCACGAGACCACCTATCACTACGAGGATCAGGTCCGCGCCAGCATCCAGTATCTGCGTCTGACCCCTCACGACAGCGAGCGCCAGCAAGTATTGAGCTGGCAGTTGACCTTGCCGCGCCCGGTGCGCGCGCAGGTAGACCCGTTTGGCAATATCCTGCACGTGCTGACGCTCGACGAGCCTCATGAGGCGATCGTGATTGGTGCCCGCGGGCAGGTCGAGATCGACGAGAAGCGCGAAGCCGAGCACGAATCGCAATCTGAGTTGCCATTTCTGCGGGTCACGCGCCTCACCGAAGCTGACGAGGCCATTCGTAGTTTTGCAGCCAGGGAATCCAAAAAGCGTCGCGACCGTAATAGCCTGATTGACCTGATGCACGCGCTCAACCAGCACATCACTTACACGCCGGGCGCGACCGAAGTCGACACCAGCGCGGCCGAGGCATTTGCCAACAAGGCAGGCGTCTGTCAGGACCACACTCATGCGTTCCTGGCGTGCGCGCGCAGTCTGGGCGTGCCGGCTCGTTATGTCTCGGGCTATCTGTACAGCGAAAACAGCGAACACTTGTCGAGCCATGCGTGGGCAGAAGCGTGGATCGACGACGCCTGGTACAGCTTTGATGTCACCAATCAACTGGCCATTCCCGAGCGTCACCTGAAACTGGCGGTGGGTCTGGATTACCTGGATGCCTGTCCGGTGCGCGGCATGCGCCGTGGTGGTGGTTGCGAGCAGATGCACGCCAAAGTGACAGTGTCGCCGACCGTCGCATCAGCGCTGCCTAAACCTGCGCCAATGATGCAGGTGCAGCGTCAAGGTTGAGGTGCGAGCTCTGTAGGAGCCCACTTGTTGGCGAGGCGGCGTCACGGGTTGAATCAGTCCTGCCGGCTCGCGAATGAATTCGCGCCTACAGATCGACACTTCGTCATGTGTTGAACCAGTCCCGCCGTCTCGCGAATTAATACGCGTCTACAGTTCCGACGCCTCGCCGAGCCCCCCGCCAAGCATCTCCAAGACCTCTGTAGGAGCCAGTTGGTGTCGAAGCGGCGTCGTGTATTGAAGCAGTCCTGCAATCCCTCGAATGAATTCATACCTGCGAACAGCGCGCCAGAGCGCGTCTGGGATGACCTGCCCGGTCAGCCAAACAGGCGTGTCATGTTGGGTAGAATCAATAACAGCGTGGTAGCGAAAAGGATGAGTCCGGCCTGACGTACTTTCGAATGTTTAAACATGACATATGCCTTTTTTTATTCCTGAGCGACAAAAGTCCACCGGCTTCAACAACGGGAGAAGCAGGCAGCTGGCAAAGGTGAAATTAAAGAGCAGGCAGTCCGGCAAACCGCCGGAAAAAAGGGCGCTGAATTAAATGTTTTATAGGCGCTTCTGCTACTGACTTAACCTTAGAGCGCCAGTGCCGCGCTTCTTAGATCACTTCGCTATTAGGTATATGAGTTTTCAGGCTAAAAAAGCGGCAGGCGCTTGGCTATCACTCACTTATTCCCTCGCTAGACACGTTGAGGCAAATTAACGCCAATCCGATAGCTCGCTACCGTTCGTCCGAGTCAGAAGCGTCTGACAACCAGCTTCCTAGTAACTGGAGTTAACGCATAACGTTTCGGACTGAAGCCCCCAGATTGATGACCGCTTGTGTGTTGATATGAAAATAAATTCAGGCAGCAAAGGATGCGAGTGATAAAGGCTTTCATATTCGACGCTGTGCGCACGCAGCGGGACAGGGAAACCCGGGCGGGGCGCTCTTCAGCGTCAAGCCGGTGAGCCTGAAGACATTCTGAGGCCCGCACTCGCCTTAGGCACTGCTCGGGTTCAGCCTGCAGTTGGCACATGGCCCATGCGGGCCTTGCCTTGGAGCGTCCATTCAAGGCAGGCTTGAGTGTGTGCATTCTCCCCTTCAGTGCTTCGGGTATTTTTTATGTCGTTACGCATCTGCATCCTGGAAACAGACGTTTTGCGTCCGGAATTGGTCGAGCAGTACCACGGCTACGGTCACATGTTTCAGTCATTGTTCGCTCGCCAGCCGATTGCAGCCGATTTCACGGTCTACAACGTCATGCACGGGGAGTATCCGGCCGATGATGAGCAATTCGACGCGTACCTCATTACCGGTAGCAAAGCCGATTCCTTTGGCGCCGATCCCTGGATTCAAACCCTCAAGACTTATCTGCTCGAGCGCTACCAGCGCGGCGATAAGTTGTTGGGTATCTGCTTCGGCCATCAGCTTTTAGCGTTGTTGCTGGGCGGCAAGACCGAGCGCGCCAAGCAGGGCTGGGGCGTAGGTATCCACGAGTATCAGTTGGCGCCGACTTCACCCTGGATGTCGCCGCCGGTGGACAAGCTGACATTGCTGATCAGCCATCAGGATCAGGTCACCGCGTTGCCAGAAGGCGCGACCGTGGTCGCGTCCAGTGAATTTTGCCCGTTCGCCGCTTACCAGATCAACGATCAGGTGCTGTGCTTCCAGGGCCACCCGGAATTCATCCACGACTACTCACGCACGCTGCTGGAGACGCGTCAGGAGGCATTGGGCGATAAAGTTTACGCCAAGGGCATTGCCAGCCTTGAGCAGGACCACCATGGCACGACAGTGGCCGAGTGGATGATGCGATTTGTGGCAGGTGATTCAAAGGCTGTTTGAAGCAGCGAGTGTCCTATCACCTGCGACGGTGAGAAACTCCTGCAGGAGGGATTCGTTCGCGGGGCGTTAGTGCGGGTTGAATGCGCAAGACGTCTCGCCAACAAGTTGGCTCCACAGATAGCAGGTGGTTCGTGACGCGGCGAAATTCTGCCTTTCCCCCCAATTTAGAGCCAACTCGCTGGCGACGGTGCTAGCAGTCGAGGGCCTTTCTCACAACCAGCCCGAGCGTTTGAAGCTTGCGAACAGTACTGAGCAGCCGCCAAGAATGACGCCCATCACCATAAAGTAGCCGTAATGCCAGCTCAGCTCTGGCATGTTTTCGAAATTCATCCCGTAGATCCCCGCTATAGCGGTCGGGAACGCCAATATTGCCGCCCAGGCTGCGAATTTGCGTTGGACCAGACTTTGCCGTGACGACTCCAGCAACAGCCCGATTTCGATGGTCTGGCTGGCGATGTCGCGCAAGTTCGCCAAGTCCTCCATCTGCCGCTTAACGTGGATTTCCACGTCGCGAAAGTAAGGACGCATATTTTTATCGATGAAAGGAAAGCTGAGTTTTTGCAACTCTTCGCCTATCTCGACCATGGGTGACACGTAACGACGCAGACGCAACAGATCGCGGCGCAAGCTGTGAATGCGATGGATGTCTGCTTCATTTAACTCGGTACTGAGCACGCTGTGTTCGAGTTCTTCCAGCTCGCAGTGAATGGCCTCGGTCACCGGCTGGTAATTCTCGGTGACGAAATCCAGCAGCGCGTACAGCACGAAATCTTCGCCGTGCTCAAGCAGAAGCGGCCGCGCCTCGCAGCGCTGGCGTACCAGTCCATAGGATTTTGAATGGCCGTTGCGCGAGGTGATGATGTAACCCTTGCCGGCAAAGATGTGCGTCTCGATGAAGATCAGCTTGCCATTCTCGCGGATCGGCGCGTACGTCACGATGAACAGCGCATCGCCGAAGGTTTCGAGTTTCGGCCGGCTGTGGACTTCCAGCGCATCTTCTATTGCCAGCTCGTGCAGGCAGAATTGCTTTTGCAGCACGGCCAGCTCTTGCGCGCTGGGCTGCTCGAGGCCGATCCAGACGAAGTGGTCGGGCTTGGCCGCCCACTCTGCGCCTTGATCTAGGGTGATATCGGTGACTTTTTTTCCGGCGCTGTAAACCGCAGCAGCAACGACTCGGCCCATGGTGTTTTCGCTTCTTCATAAAGTGGCAGGCGCGCAGCTTAGCGCGGATCTATCTGATCAGAGTCAGCAAAATTCCACGAGTTCGGGGCCGTCTTCAGGCGCCCGAAAGCTGCCTGTCCATCTCTTCGATGCAGGTCTTCATTTGAAGGCGGCAGAGCGCGATGAGATCCGGGAGATCATCCTGAGTCAGGTGCGCGGTCGGGATGGCAGCCAAGGTCCGAATCATCACCGTGCCGCTGTCCAGACGATCGAGTTTCATGTGCCGCGAGTAAGTACTGGCGCAAACCGGGACGATGGGCACACCGGCTTCAATCGCCATCTGAAAGGCGCCGCGTTTGAACGGCAGCAAGTCCTGGCCCAGGTTGCGCGTGCCTTCCGGGAACACCCAGATCGAGGTGTCCTTTTTTTGCAGGGTTTCGGTGGTATTGCGTAACGAATGACGGGCTTTGAGCGGGTTGCCCCGATCAATCAACACATTGCCCGCGAGCCAGAACAGTTGGCCGAAAAGCGGGACCCACTTCAGGCTCTTTTTACCAATGCACACCGTGCGCCGGGGCACTATATTGCCGAAGATGAAAAGGTCGTAGTTGGATTGGTGATTGGCGATGACCACACAGGGGTGAGCGTTTGTGAACACCTGATTGCTTTCGGTGTTGAGGGTCAGCCCAAGAATGCGCATGGCGGGCAAGGCATAGAACCTGGCGCACCAGCGGCTGTTATCGGGATTGAAAGGACGACACAGTCCAAGCAGTACACCCAGCACGCCTGCCACCATGAAGTGCAGGCCCATCAACGACATACGCAATGCAAACAGCATTCAAAACCGCCCACCGGGATAAAAGGTGGCGCAGTGTACGGATGCGCACTGACATCGGCAATTGACAGGCCCTTGCGTGGGCAAGGGATGTTTAAGGGAATGTTTCCGGAAGTTTTTACAGCGGTTGGTGACGGTCCGCTTCGATTGCACTGTCCAGCGTCTCTAGAAACGCTTTGCGCACTTTCAGCTTGGTGTTCTTGTGAGCAAGCATGTTGATCTTTTTCAACTGCAATGCCGCGGTCCGGGCGGCCTCTTGCAGCGATTCGGGTGCAACCACCTTGTCCAGGAAACCGGCCTGCACTGCGCCCTTGGGATCAAACATTTCACCGTTGATCACCGAGCGGCCAAAGGCTGAATTGCTCAGACGATTGCGGGCCAGCTCGATGCCTGCGTGGTGCATGGTCATGCCAATCTGGACTTCGTTGAGCCCGATACTGAATGCGCCGTCCACACCGATACGGTAATCAGCGGACAGCAACAGGAACGCGCCTTTGGCCACGGCATGACCACTGCAAGCGACCACGATCGGGAAGGGGTGGGACAGCATGCGGCGTGCAAGCGTCGAACCGGCGAACACCAGGTCCAGTGCTGCCTGCGGGCCGGAGGTCATGATTTTCAGGTCGTAGCCGCCTGAAAAAATCCCCGGCTGACCCGTCAGGATTACCACGGCGCGATCCTGTTCTGCCTTGTCCAGAGCTGCGTTGAGGGCGCTGATCACGTCGTTGCTGATCGCATTCACCTTGCCGTTGCTCAGGGTCAGCGTAGCGATTCCATCGTCCAGTTGATACGAGACCAAATCACTCATGACGCCATCCTTTTTGTTTTGAAAGTGCGCAGAAGTTACCCACCTGGCAGGAGCAGGTAAAGCGCTAAGAGTGACCGGTAAGTCAAGCTGAGGGCCGCGCAGGCATCAGGTGCTGGCGGCCCATGGAGGGTTGCAGAATGGCGCGGACGTCTCAGTCGCGGAGGCCGTTCAGCTCGCGGTACTCATCCCAGTCCACGCCCAGCACTTCTGCGGCTTGCTGGTGAGCGGCAAGAAACATTTCCTCCCGTTGTTCAGGGGTTTCAGCGATGAATTCCAACGCCAGTTCCCAAGGCTCAATGCCCCGGCTCTCCGCTTCGTCTTCAAACTCCCACAGAATCTGCTTTTTCTGTTCCTCGGGGCTCAGGGTCTGAATTTGAGTCTGCAAACCAGGATTGGTCACGATGTACTTCGACAGTGCAGCATCAGTCCAGTCGTTTGCGTTCATGCGGCGGGTATCTCCTGTTTTTGGATGCGATCTGACGCGTGGCCTTGTCGGCCTAAAGGGAGCCCGGATTGTGCTGGATGTCGGCAGCGCATGCCAGCCACACGGATTCCGTCGGTCGCGTCATTCCAATACCGCCGCATGAGCGCAGGATTTATGGCAGCGTGGCGTCATGGCGCTGACGTCAGCGTGGGCGAGGTGATCATGTCAGCGCAGACCATCATGCCTGGCTGATCGGGCGCAACATCAATCTGGTCAGGGATGTGCTGGGATACTATTTTGCTCGCTTCGCACAGGGCGTTTGAGGTCACCCACAAACTGTGGCGCAGATGGTCAATGACCTCTGCCAGGCTCTCGATCGGCGTCGGTTGCACTTGCATAGCGTATGGCTCGCCTCCCCGGTAAAGAATGGAGTTGGAGGCAGAAGCTGGAGAGATTCGTGAGATACCTTCCCCGGTCACGACATGATTGATATCGACACCGACAGCGGCAATACGAAATAAATAGTCGGCGCGCGGTATCCGCTGACCACTTTCGTAATGCCCTTGTGCATTGACTTCAACGCCACCTATTGCGCCCATCTGGCCTTGGGTCAGATTTAACCGCTTCCTTTCCTGCTTTAGTCGTTTCCCTATATCGTTCATCGCCAAGCTCCGAAGAAGGTAGCGCTCTTATTGGATTTTTAGTTAGGCGCTAAGGCAGGGGGTATGTGGAATTGTTTACAGGCATGACACGTTAGCTGTTGCGCGGACAAAGATGGGAGTTTGCTTTCCCTGGCCCCTGCAAATTAATACTGTAGGTTATTTTTCTGCGTGTGTTAATCATTTATTCCGACCCTTAAGTATTCGTTTGGATGGAGAGTAGCGGGGAGGACTATCTAATGGCGTGTTTGTATGCGTATTACCACTGATCGATCAGAGACATTCGTTTTTCACGTAAGGTGTTGATTTAAATTGTTTTATTGGCAGCAGGCCTCAGCTAAAGGGGAGGAGGTCCGAAGCTGGTATCTATTCGGTTGGCGCAAGCCCATACTCGTTTGGCTGACACGAATGCGCGCTCGGACAGGGACATTCAAGTTTGACCGGAATGAAGGAGGTATTCCGCAAAGCGCGTTGCGTCTGGCATAAGCCCCGAGCCATTAGCAAAAGTGATAGTTGTTTTGTTGCTTGAATGGCTGGCGCTAGTTTCCGATCATATAAGGCCCATTTAATCCGAATGGATGAATATGAGTAGAATTCCATCTGTATGAGTTTTGTATGATGGATTCAGCCGGATAGACTGGCGGGGCCCCTACTCCATCATCGTGACAAGGGGTACAACCATGGGCACGTTCAGCAGTAGGCTTAAGCAAGAGCGAGTAAGAAACAAACTAACACAGCACGCATTGGCTGAGTTGGGAGGTGTGCAGCCTAATGCTCAAGGGCATTACGAAAATGGGCAAAGAATGCCCAAGGCTGATTACCTGGTGGCGACCTCCGGCACGCTGGATATCGCCTATATCATTACCGGTAAACGTACACCGGACGAGTTTTCCGAGTTGACCGCCGAAGAAAACAGCATGGTGCTGACGTTGAGAAAAATGCCACAAGCTGATCAGAATGCGTTTAACCACCTGTTAAGCTCATTGGCGCGTAGCTACCTGTGACGGGCCTGGAATTGATCATGGTGATTGTCGCAGTGGGCGTAAGTTGCCTGACAGCGTTTGTGGTTATGCTGGACAGGATCTAACCATCAGGGCACTGACCCAGATGCAAAAAACCCCTGAATCTTCTCGGATATCAGGGGTTTTCTTTGTCTCGAATTTGGCGGTGAAGGAGAGATTCGAACTCTCGATACAATTTCTTGTATACACACTTTCCAGGCGTGCTCCTTAAGCCACTCGGACACTTCACCGTATCTCTTCAAACATGTTCCGTCTGTCGAGGCGCGCTAATGTAGTCGAAACCTTTGGCGAAGGCAAAACTTTTTTTCAGAATTTTCATGCGGTTAAGCAGATAAGTCGCCAGGCGTGCAGAGTGGTCAGTAGGTCCAGGTCACCGACGCCGTCAGGTTACGTGGCGCGCCATAGTTGGCGCTGGTCCCGCTTTGCAGTGACATGAGGTATTTACGGTCGGTGAGGTTGTTCAGGTTCAACGATGTGTTCCAGTGCGCGTCGATGTCGTAGCTGGTCAACAGGTGGACCAACGCATAGGCATTCTGGTGGACGACGCTGTAGGTGTCGTCTTCGATGCTGGTCTGCCAGCTCACACGTGCGCCGACTTTGGCCTTGGGCATGCCCGGCAGCCGGTAGGTCGCCATTCCACGGAAGCTGTGCGACGGCACATATTGCCGTGCCCGGTCGCCATCGGCATCGTCAATGCGCACATAGGTATAGCCTGCGAGCACGTCGAGCCCCGGCAGCGCTTCACCGGAAGCCTGCAACTCGATGCCGTGGCTTTTAAGGTCCACGCCGTCGTACAGATACTGGCTGCCCAGCTGACCCGCGTATTCGGCCACATTCTGCTGGCGGGTTTTGAACACCGCTGCTGTCAGATTGAGCCGGTCATCCATTACGCTGCCCTTTACGCCAACCTCCATGCTCGTGCCCTCGAGCGGGTCGATAAGGTTGCCATCGGTACTCAGCACGTACTGTGGGGTGAAAATCTGCGTCCAGCTACCGTACACCGCCCATTCACTGGTGAGGTCATACACCAGGCCGGTGTAGGGCGTCACTTTGCCGTGTTCGCGGGTGTCGTGCGCCGAGCCATAGTTTTCGCCTTTGCCATCGGCGCTCAGCATGCGCGCGCCGACGATCCAGTGCAGATCATCCAGCACACTGAAACGCGCGCCGGCATACAGGCTCTTCTGACTGTCGCTGAAGTTTCCCATGTTATTGCTGTCGGTGTAGTTCAGCTCGGGTCGCGGAATCCGACCGGCCAGAGCGTCTGAAAGATTTGTTGCGTAGTAGCCGACGTCGTCGAGGTTGTAGGCCGTTTCCTTGTGATGGGTGCGTCCGTAATTGGCGCCGAAGGTCACCTCGTGTTCGCGCCCGAACAGGTCGAATGGCCCGGACAATTTGGCCTCGCCTATCAACTGGTGCTCTTTGCTGGAAGTGTCGGTGGCATAAGCAGAGCCTGCGTCCCCGGTCACGCCGGAGATGTAATAAATGTCGGCGTCTTGATACTGAGTGACGCCGGTCACAGTGACTTTGCTGTTCCAGCCGTTGCCGAAGTCGTGATTAAGCTCGGCAAACGCGCGCTGGGTGTGCAGGTTCCAGTAGTTCCAGGACTGGCCGATATTCGAGCTGCGACCGCTGTAATGGATGCGGTCGCCATCGCTGTCGATCAGCGGCAAGTTACCCCAGCTGTTGCCGTTGGCATCGCTGTTGTGCTGCGAAAATCCTACTGTCAGGGTGTCCGAATCGGTCAGATCGAATGCCAGCAGACCTGCCGCGACGTTCACTTCATGGCTGTAGCGATCAAGGTAAGAATTGCCTTTGTCGTGGGCGTAAATGAGGCGTCCGCGCACGTTGCCGGTGGGCGTCAGCGGGCCGGAAACGTCAGCGTCCACGCGGCGGTTGTCCCAGGAACCCGCGGTGGCGCCGATCTTGGCCTGAAAGGTATCGGTAGGGCGTTTGCGCACGAAATTGACGGTGGCCGACGGGTTGCCGGTGCCGCTCATCAGCCCGTTGGCGCCGTGTAATACGTCGATCTGCTCGTATTCGGCCAGGTCTTGCTCACCGACCAGTGTGGTGGCTGCGAAGGGCATGCCCATGCCGTCATATTCAAACGTATCGATAGTGAAGCCGCGTGATGTAAATACGGTTCGGTCGGTTTCGATTTGCTCGACTGTCACCGAAGGCGCGGCGCGCAATGCGTCACGCACACCGTTGAGTTTGAAGTCATCGATCTGTGCGCGGGTGATCGTGGTGATTGCTTGTGGCGTCTCTTTGTCCGACAGGCCAAGGCGCGTCGTGCTTGCCGCAGTCTTTCCCTGATAACCCTCACTGGATACTTCGGATTGTCCTGCGTCACTCTGGATCTGGGTAACGGGCAATGTGATCTCGTCGGCGGCGTATGCAAGGTGCATGGCGCTGCAAGCGCCGGCAAACAGAAGGTGAGCGGGTCGGCGGGATTTCAAGGTGACGTTCCTGGCGGTGTGTAAATGGGAATTGATAATGGGCGGAGTTGCGAATGAGAAAGATATACATTTAGTAATGGTATTTCGACATCTTTTTCACATTGCCTTCACTTTTATCAGTCGCCGGACCGCATGGTGATCGGCCGGAGAGGGCCGGACTAAGCGCATTGCGCGATGAAGTCTCAGTGTGGTGTGCGCATGGGTTGGCAAACGGCCACCTGTACTGCCTGCCGGTGTATTAATCTGGACAGGTCATCGGCGGGCTTCGTACATTGCGACGCCAATTACCAGAGAGGGCTGCAATGGACATCCATCCCAACGCTGCATTGATCCTGATCGACATGCAAAACGGCATTAATCACCCCAAGCTTGGTCGCCGAAATAACCCGGATGCCGAACAGCAGATGCTGGCGTTGCTGGCCGCATGGCGTAACAGCCAGCGGCCAGTGATACACGTTCGGCATTTTTCACGCTCGCCCGATTCAGTGTTCTGGCCTGAACAGTCGGGCGTCGACTATCAGCCAGCCTTCGAGCCGCTGGACGGCGAGCAGGAGTTGAGTAAGCAAGTGCCCGATGCGTTTTGCCATTCGTTTCTGGAAGCCTGGCTGCGCGCAGACGGTACGTCGCAGATCGTGATCGTGGGCGTCATCACCAATAACTCGGTCGAGTCCACTGCGCGGTCGGGCGGCAATCTTGGTTTCGACGTCATCGTGCCCCACGACGCCTGCTTTACCTTCGATCAGGCGGATTTCTTCGGCACTCTGCGCACAGCCGAGGAGGTGCACGCGATGTCGCTGGCCAACCTCAACGGTGAGTACGCTCGGGTGGTATCCACGCAGGCGCTGCTGGACGGCACCACAGTTGGCGTACACCTGTAGACGCGAATTCATTCGCGTGGCGGCAGACTTGATTTAACCGGCAGCACGCCTTGCCAACCGCAACTTATGCGTGCTGCACGCCCGCGCGTTTGAGCAACTGTTTGCAGCGCTCTGACAGGTGAATGACGCGCAGGTGTTTGCCGGCTTTCTCATAGCGTTCGCGCAGGGTATTGAGAGCCGCGACAGCGGAGTAGTCCACGAAACTCAGGTGACGGCAGTCCAGCGTCACGTGGGCGGGGTCTTCAGCGGTGGTGAACTGGTTAAGAAACGAAGTGATGGAAGCAAAGAACAGCGTGCCATGAAGGCTGTACACCTTGCTGCCGTCGGCCTCGGTATGGGTATCGGCGTAGAGCTCGCGTGCCTGCTGCCAGGCGAAGTTGATGGCCGCGATCAGAATGCCGAACAGCACGGCGGTGGCCAGATCGGTGAGCACGGTCACCACCGTGACAGCGATGATCGCCAGCATGTCGTTGATCGGGACTTTGTGCAGCACCCGCAGCGACGCCCAGGCAAAGGTCTGCTGCGCGACCACGAACATCACGCCCACCAGCGCCGCCAGTGGAATACGCTCGATGAGTGGCGACAGAAACAACACGAACATCAGAATCATTACCCCCGCCACCACACCCGAAAGTCGACCGCGTCCGCCCGAGCTGAGGTTGATGACGGTCTGGCCGATCATCGCGCAACCGCCCATGCCGCCACAGGCGCCGGAGGCAATGTTGGCAATGCCCAAGGCCACGCACTCGCGGTCGGGATAGCCTCGGGTCTCGGTGATTTCATCGGTCAGGTTGAGCGTCAGCAGCGTTTCGAGCAAACCCACCAGCGCCATGAGAATGGCGTAAGGCGCGATGATGCGCAGCGTCTGCAGATTCCATGGCACATCGGGCATTGCCAGGGAGGGCAGGCCGCCGGCGATGTGCGCCATGTCGCCCAGTGTGCGGGTCGGCAGGTTCAGGAAATACACCAGCACACCCACGCCAAGAATTGCGATCAACGCCGGTGGGATGGCGCGAGTCAGGCGCGGCAGGCCATAGACGATGGCCATCGTCAGCGCTACCAGGCCGATCATCAGATACAACGGCGTACCGGTCAGCCAGTGCTCACCCACTTTGAAATGTTCCAGTTGCGCCATCGCAATCACGATCGCCAGGCCGTTGACGAAGCCGAGCATCACCGGATAAGGCACCATCCGCACCAGCTTGCCCAGGCGCAGAAGGCCAAAGATCACCATCAACAAGCCGCCCAGTAAAACGGTCGCCAACAGGTATTGCACGCCTTGCTGAATGACCAGCGCAATGATGACCACGGCCATCGACCCGGCGGCGCCAGACACCATGCCCGGCCGGCCGCCGAACAGCGCGGTCAGCGTGCAGATGATGAATGCGCCGTACAGACCCATCAACGGGTTGAGATGCGCGACCAGTGCAAACGCAATGCACTCGGGGACCAAGGCAAAGGACGTAGTCAATCCAGCCAGGACATCGGCGCGAATTCGGGTGGGTTTCATGGTTTTCCTGAGGCCCGTGGGCGGCATGTTGAGCGGCGTGCCGAAGTGGGCTGCGCAAAAAAGGGGGAATGGTACGAAATCCTGATGCTGTCGGCCAGTTCGTAAATCCAGGTTTCAGGTCAATAGTGAATATGTAAACATATGTGCCACATGCTGGTCCCCACCCCGGAAATCGCCTGTCAAAGGACACAAACACGGATGCTTGCCACCCTCAGACACTACCCGTTTTCAGTCAATCTTCTGCTGTCGTCCTCGTTATTTCTGACGCTGGGTCGGGCAATCACCCTGCCTTATCTGGTGATTTATCTGTCGTCCAGTTTCGCCCTGGGTATCAGCGAAATTGGTCTGGTGGTGGGCAGCGCTTTGTTTGTCGGCTCGTTGCTCAGCCTGTATGGCGGCTACCTGACCGACAAGACGTCCAGTTATCGACTGATTCTGTGCTTCACCGGCTTCTTCACGGTGGGGTTTATCGGCATGTGCGTTACGCGACACCTGTGGCTGTTCTTCGTGTTTCTGGTGTCATTCAATTTCGCCTATTCGGTCATCGACATCGTGGTCAAGGCCGCCTTCGGCAAGCTGCTGCCGGAGGCCGAGCGTGGCAAAGTGTTTTCGGTGCGCTACACGCTGATCAATATCGGTTACGCGGTAGGGCCGTTCATTGGTGCAGGGCTTGCCCACATGGACATGAAGCTGCCGTTTTTGATGTCGGCGACGCTTGGCATGGGGTTTTTTCTGGCTTACGCGGTGTGGGGCGATAAAACCCTCAGTTCTGCCGATCCTGCTGCCGCGCCGGTCTCGTTTGTGGCGGTCGGGCGTATTCTGCTCAGGGACCGTCGGCTGGTCTGCTTTACCGTCGGCGGTGCGTTGAGCGCGGTGGTGTTCGGTCAGTTCACGGCTTATCTGTCGCAGTACCTGGTGACGACCAGCACGCCGGAATTCACCTATCAGGTCATCAGTTCCGTGGTGGCGGTCAATGCGACAGTGGTGATCTGCCTGCAATACGTGGTCGGCAAACGCATCACCAACGAGCACCTGAATCGATGGCTGACAGCAGGGTTCAGTCTGTTTCTGCTCGGCGTTGTCGGTTTTGCGCTGTCCACCACCGTGCTGCACTGGGCGTTGGCCGTGGCGATATTCACGCTGGGGGAGATCATCGTGTTTCCGGCTGAATATATGTTCATCGACCGCATTGCCCCGGACCACCTTCGCGGGATGTATTACGGCGCGCAAAACCTGTCCAACCTCGGCGGGGCGCTCGGGCCGGTGTTGTGCGGGTTTGCCCTGGCTTCGCAACCTGCGACTTTCATGTTCTCAATGTTGGCGGCGTTTATCGTCGCCGGCGGATGCTTCTATCTCATGGGGGCGTCCTATTCCAGACGCCAGGCGTCGAGCGGCGGAGCTCGTCGCCCATGAATGCGCTAGCACCCCTCGACGCCTGGCAACAAGCGGTTGATCGAGACGGGTTCCAGCCTGACGAAGCCCAGCGCAATGCCGCGCTGAAATTACAGGCCTGCTACCTGGCGTTGAGCGCCGGGAAAGCGCGCGTATCGCCCAAAGGGGTTTACCTCTGGGGTCCGGTGGGACGGGGCAAAACCTGGCTGATGGATCGCTTTTTCGAAAGCCTCGATATCCCTGCGCGGCGCCAGCATTTTCATCACTTCATGCGCTGGGTGCATCAGCGTCTGTTTCAACTCAACGGCACCGCACAGCCGTTGCAGACGCTGGCGCGCGAACTGGCGCGGGACGTGCGCGTGCTGTGTTTTGACGAGCTGTTCGTCAATGACATTGGCGATGCGGTCATTCTTGGTGGCTTGTTGCGCGCCATGTTCGAGGAAGGTGTGGTGCTGGTCTGCACCTCCAACCAGTTGCCTGAACAGCTGTACGCCAGTGGCCATAACCGCGAGCGTTTCGTGCCGGCGATTGCCGCCATCAATCACTACATGGACGTGGTGTCGGTAGACGGCGGCGAGGACCATCGTCTGCATCCCGGCCAGTTACATCAGCGTTATTGGGTTTCACTGCCTTACGGCGCAAGCGCACTGCTTGCGGTGTTCGAGCACCTGAGTGGAGGACTCTCGGTCTCTACTCAGCCGGTGCCGTTGGGGCGTCGCCACCTGGCAGTAGTGCGAAGCAGTAAGACAGTGGTCTGGTGTCGCTACGCCGATCTGTGCGAACAGCCGTTGGCGGCGATGGATTTCATCGAGCTGTGTGATCGCAATGACGCGGTGCTAGTGAGTGAGGTGCCAGCCTTGAGCGCACCGCAACGCGAGGGGCGGATTGCCCGCGGTACCGAAGATGGCGTCGAGCAGGTAGCGGCGGGGGATCGCGAGCTGCCGCAGCTATCGGCTTACGACGACGGTGTGCGGCGTTTCATTGCGTTGGTAGATGAGTGCTACGACCGCAAGGTGCCCCTGTACATCGAGGCGGCGTTGCCGATGAACGAGCTCTACACCGAAGGCTATCTGGCGTTCGCCTTTCGCCGCACCCTGAGCCGATTGCAGGAAATGCAGCTGGAGCGTTTCGGACACAGTTGAGCGCAGAACAGACGGGGAACGTATGCCGGCCGTCTTATATACCCCGACGTCGCTGCGCCATCACGTGCTTGGCCCCTTCGAACACCAGCACCATCACGGCCACCCAGATCGGCAGGTACGTCATCCATTCATCGCGCTGAATGGACTCTCCCAGCAGCATCGCCACGCCCACCAAAAGCACCGGCTCGACGTAGCTCAATAGCCCGAAAACGCTGAACGCCAGCAAGCGACTGGCGAGAATGTAGCTGACCAGCGCCGAGGCACTGATTGCGCCGAGGATCGGTATCAGCACGTACAGCCGCGGGGACTCTTCCAGTGCCGTGGGGTTGCCAGTCCATACAATCAGCAATGCCACCGGCCACACCAACAGCATGTCCCACCAGAGACCGCCCAGATTGTCGGTCTTGAGCTTGCGTCGCAGCACGAAGTACAACGGATAACCCAGCGCCACCAGCAGCGTTTCCCAGGAAAAACTGCCCAGCCGCAGCAGTTCATTGCCGACGCCGATCATCGCGCAACACGCCGCTATCTTTTGCAGACGCGACAGGTGCTCACCGAAGACCACACGCCCCGTCAGAATCATCGTCAGCGGCAACAGAAAATAACCCAGCGACACCTCCAGGCTGCGGCCATGCAACGGCGCCCACATAAACAGCCACAGTTGTGCGCTCATCAGCGCCGCCGACACCGCCATCGCCCCCAGCATGGCGGGGTTTTGCCGCACACGGGCCGTGAGTGCGCGCACCAGTTTCCAGTCGCCGCTGTAGAGCAAAAACAGGGTGGCGCAGGGCAATGTCAGCAGCATTCGCCAGCCGAAGATTTCTTCGCCGGTGAGCGGTTTGAGCAGGGAGGTGTAGAAATACATGACCGCGAACAGGCAGGAGGCCATGACTGACAACGTAGCGCCTTTGTACACAGGTGCCTCTTTATGCGTGTTGTTTTGAGCGTTTCCGTTGTCAGATTCTGTCGATTTGATCGTGGGAAACGGCGCACAGTCTATCTGAACATGGCGTATTGCACGCTGGAACCGATGCATTGAATGGCCTGAGGCGTTCTTGAAACGCCACGATCCGACGTGAAGCATTTGGTTAACCCTCGACCTTTGTTAGGCTTCCTGTTTTTCAGCGCATGACGGGCTGATCATCTGTCAGGGAGCTTCAATGACGTCCATCAGCACCGCGCCGCCAATCACGCCTGGGCGTCTTGAGTACCTCTCGACCCGCATAGCGTTTTTCATCGCAGGTTTCAGTATTGCCGCATGGGCGCCGCTGGTGCCGTACGCCAAAGCCCGAATCGGTCTGGATGAAGGCACCCTGGGCCTGATGCTTTTGTGCCTGGGCGTCGGTTCTATCATCGCGATGCCGTTGGCCGGGGCGCTCGCAGCGCGTTTTGGTTGCAGGCGCGTGCTGACGGTGTCGACGTTGCTGGTCTGTCTGTGCCTGCCGCTGTTGGCCACACTCTCGAGTCTGCCGCTGATGGTCGCGACCCTGTTCGTGTTTGGAGCGAGCATGGGGGCGCTCGACTGTACGGTGAACATTCAAGCGATCATCGTCGAGCGCGCCAGTGGCAAAACCATGATGTCAGGGTTTCACGGGTTGTTCAGCGTCGGCGGTTTTGTCGGTGCGGCCAGCGTGGCTGGCATGCTCAGCCTCGGCGCCTCTCCATTGATCGCGATGCTGGTAGTGGTTGCATTCTGTCTGTTTGCGCTATTCAAAGCCGCTCCGCATTTGCTGACTTATGGCAGCGCAACCAGCGGTCCGGCGTTTGCGATGCCCCGCGGGATCGTCCTGTTCATAGGGCTGTTGTGCTTTACGGTGTTCCTCACCGAAGGCGCGATGCTCGACTGGAGCGCGGTGTTCCTGAGCGCCCAGCGTGGGGTCGAGACGTCTTACGCCGGTCTCGGCTACGCGGTGTTTGCCACTACCATGACCATCGGCCGCCTGTTTGGTGATCCCATCGTGCGGCGCCTCGGCGGGTCGCGAATCATCCTGCTCGGCGGTTTGTGCGCCTCGGCAGGGCTGGCGCTCGCGACGCTTGTGCCCACGTGGCAGGCCGCGTTGCTGGGTTACGCGCTGGTGGGGGCAGGGTGTTCCAACATCGTACCGGTCTGCTACAGCGCAGTAGGGCGGCAGAAGACCATGCCGGAAAACGTTGCGGTCCCGGCGATCACGACCCTGGGCTACGGCGGCATTCTGGTTGGGCCTGCCGGTATTGGCTTCATCGCCCACGTGAGCAGTTTGAACCTTGCCTTCATGATCATTGCCGTAATGCTATTGGGGGTGGCGCTCAGCGGGCGCTTCCTGAAGGGCTGATCGAGATCGTCAGCGGGACCATCAACAGGAGACGCATCATGTTTGCGGGATTCGAGAAAACCCGGCGTCACGTCAATGGGGTCGATATCACTTACCGCATCGGCGGTTCCGGCGCCGGTCTGCTGTTGCTGCACGGGCACCCGCAGACCCATGTGATCTGGCACAAAGTGGCCGAGACCCTGGCGCAGCATTTTACGGTGGTGGCGGCTGATTTACGGGGCTACGGCGACAGCAGCAAGCCGCCCGCGACGGACGATCACAGCAGCTACTCCAAGCGTGAAATGGCGCGCGATAACGTCGAGCTGATGAGTGCTCTGGGCTTCCCGACTTTTGCAGTACTGGCCCATGATCGTGGCGCGCGGGCAGCACATCGGCTGGCGCTTGATCATCCGCAGGCGGTCACACGGTTGGCCTTGCTCGACATCGCCCCGACGCTGGCGATGTACACCCAGACCGACGAAGCTTTCGCTCGCGCTTACTGGCATTGGTTCTTTCTGATTCGCCCGTCGCCGCTACCGGAAACCCTGCTGGAGGCCGACCCCGAGCAGTATCTGCGCAGTGTGATGGGCTCTCGTAGCGCTGGCCTGGCCCCGTTTGCCGACGAGGCATTCACCGAATACCTGCGGTGCGCAAGCCTGCCGGGCGCGGCTCGTGGCGTGTGCGAGGATTACCGCGCCAGCGCCAGCATCGACCTGACGCACGACCGCGCCGACATCGCAGCTGGCCATAAACTGGAGATGCCGCTGATGGTGCTCTGGGGGGCTGAAGGCGTCGTAGGCAAATGCTTCGATCCGCTGAAAGAATGGCGCGAGGTGGCCACCGATGTCCGTGGCAAGGCCCTGCAGTGCGGTCACTACATCGCCGAGGAGGCGCCGGATGCCTTGTTGGCTGAAGTGCTGCCATTTCTGATGTGAGGGACGTGGGATCTGGTTTTGTGTGAAACAACTTCTGCTACGGGTGATGTTCGACGTGTTGTCTGTTGCTGCGGGCGATGTTTTTCACCTGATCTGTAGACGCGAATTCATTCACGTGGCGCCCATCATGATTCAACCCATGACGGCGGCTCGCCAACACGCTGGCTACAGAGAATGGGCATGGCACCGTTCTGTAGCGCCACGAATCCCTGCCTCTCCCTCTGCCTTTCCGTCGCCCTCTGCCTCTGCCCGCAGGGCGTAGGAGCGCACGAGCAACGCGAGGCCGCGATGGGCTGCGAAGCCGCCCTAAAACCAGTCAACCGGGATATGCCTGAAACACCGCGTACGCAGGGTTTACTGCCGGTGCCGGCAGATCGCGGCCTCGCGCTGCTCGTACACTCCTACAGTGATGGGGGTGATGGGGGTTGCTTTAATAAGTAGGCACCAAGACTGTTGCCTGCTGACCCAACAATGCCGCAGCCTGTAGACGCGCGACGAATCTCTGCCTCACCGCCGCGAAGTGCCCTCGTCCCATTTCATCCGGCGCCGCTCCAGGATTCTTGCCCTGATTTTGTCGTAGGCCAGGTTGAAGATCATCGTGTACGGCAGAAACAGCAGCAGCAAACCGATGTCCAGCCAGAACGCTTTCATCAAACTGATCGACAGCCACCATGCGGCCAGCGGCACCACCGCGACGATCAGACCACCCTCGAATGCCAGCGCGTGCAGCGCTCGCGCACTCAGGGACATGGCGAAGCCCATTCGCCTGCGCAAGCGATCAAAACCTGCGTTGAACAGCATGTTCCAGAGCATCGCCACGGTGGAGATCATCACCGTCATGGCCCCCATTTTCCCAAGCGATTGGCCCAGCACCCACGCAAGCCCCGGGGCGAACAGCAGCACGCCGATCATTTCGAACAACAGGGCGTGCAGTGCGCGCTCTTTCAGGGACTTGGTGGGCACAGGCGCGGCCGGAGATTGTGTGGAGTCGTTCATTACATTTTCACTGTGTTGCGGGCAGGCGTGCATTGTCGGTGCGATCTGCACTAAAGTGAAAATCATAGCCATCGGAAAAACCGATGGGAGGATACGGCAGGTCTGCTCATGAGTTATTCCCCGGAGGCGCTCGAAGCCGTTGCACAAGTCATTGAGTTGGGGTCATTCAGCGCCGCGGCACGGCGCCTTGGCAAAAGTCAGTCCACGGTCAGCGAGGCGATTGCCCGCCTGGAAATCGATCTGGGCGTCGAGCTGTTTGATCGATCGTCAAAGCAGCCCTCGCTTACTGACGCCGGCCGTTCACTGCAGGGTCGCGTCGATGAAGTGCTGGTCGCCTGCGACAAGTTGCGTCGTGCTGCCGGACGCCTGGCTGAAGGCATGGAGCCGCGACTGACGTTGGTGCTGTCCGATGCCAATCAATTTGCCGAGTTCGAAGTGCGCATGGCCGAGCTCGATCAGCGCTTTCCCGAACTGGAGCTTGAGTGTGTGTTTGCCGAGCACGGTGACGCGATCAACCTGATCCAGACGGGCAGGGCGTCGTTGGGGCTGCTCTCGGCACAGGCCAGTTACCCCCCAGAGGTGGGCCACGCGACGATTGAAGAACGCGCGGATTTCGGGCTGTTCGTCGCGCATAAACACCCGCTCGCCGCCGAAACCGTGGTGGATTACCGACAACTGTCGAAACACCGGGCGCTGCGCTTGAACACCCTTGTCGACGAGCATGTCCCGACCAATGACTTACCCGCAGGCGGGCTGCGCAGTTGGTCAGCGCCCAACTATCTGTTGTTGATGGACATGGCGGTGTTTGGGTTCGGTTGGTCGGCGCTGCCGCGCTGGCTGGTGTCGGGTTATGCGCAAGGGCGTCTCAAAGAGCTGCAAGTCCCCGGCTGGCCGCGCAGCTCAGCTGTCGACGTGATCTGGTCCCGGCAAAAAAGCCTCGGCCCGGCCGGTGCGTGGTTGCTCGGCACGTTGTTGCAAGGGCGCGGCGATCATTGAGCCAGCAACCCTGCATGCGAAACGACGCCAGAGACGCCGACCAACGGCTCACCCCCTGAATAGACCCTTCAAACCCGCGCGCCCGGCGGGTTGGCCCCGTTCGGCTTGCCTATCCGGCCATCGATTGAACAATCCCGCTCAACAAAAAGGTTGAATAGTCACACGTAATGTTATTTAAATAACAAAAATAATAGCGTGGTTGACCTCTGGGTTGGCACGTTCACAAGGTAAACATCCATGAACAAGATCGCGGTCATCGGCAGCAATATGGTGGATTTGATCACCTACATCGACCGGATGCCTGAACAAGGCGAGACCCTCGAAGCGCCGGATTTCGCCATGGGTTGCGGTGGCAAAGGCGCCAATCAGGCCGTCGCTGCTGCAAAGCTGGGCGCTGACGTGCTCATGCTGACCAAGGTCGGCGACGACATGTTCGCGGACAACACGGTCGCCAACTTCCAGCGCCTGGGCATCGACACCCAATTCGTCCAGCGTGTGCCGGGGGTTTCCAGCGGCGTCGCTCCCATCTTCGTCCAGTCGGATTCGCACAACAGCATCCTCATCGTCAAAGGCGCCAATGCGTACCTGAAGCCTGCCGACATCGATGCCGCTCAAGGCGCATTGCGTGACTGCAAACTGATCGTCCTGCAACTGGAAATCGACCTGGCGACGGTTTACTACGCTATCGAGTTCGCCCGGCGCAACGCCATTCCGGTCCTCCTGAACCCCGCGCCTGCGGTGGCCGGGCTCAGCCGCGAACACTTGTCGCAGCTGGACTTTCTGATTCCCAACGAAACCGAACTGGCGCTGATTACCGGCAAACCGGTCGACGGCCCTGAGACCGCGCTCGCCGCCGCGCGCCACTTGGTGGAAGAGGGGATTCGCCACGTCATCGTGACCCTCGGCGACAAAGGCGCCTTATACGTGGGTGAGGAGGGCGAATTTCGGGTTGACGGCCGCAAGGTGGCTGCCCGGGATACCACCGGCGCAGGCGATGCCTTCATCGGTTGTTTCGCCCATCACTGGAGCCAGGACGGCGACATCCGCCGCGCCATGACCCAGGCGGTCGCGTACTCCGCTTGTTCCGTCACCGAGCGGGGCACCCAGAGTTCTTACCCGGACGCTGCTACGTTCGCGCAGTTCCTGGGTACTTGCTGAACCCTTGTTGGAGCAGGGCGTGCCTTCGAAGCGGTCAGATCAGCCAATCGGCTGATCAAAAGCTTCGCCGGCAGCCCCAGCCCCTGCAATCAACGTTGATCATTCCCGCACATCCCGGAGAACAATAATGACAAAGCCCGCGCTCCAACAAACCCCGGACGGGTTCTACCTCAACCGCACGCCGTGGTTCGCGTTCCTGCTGTTGTGCAGCATTTTTGCCCTGTGGGCCGCTGCTGCGAGCATGAACGACGTCCTCATCGCACACTTCAAGAAAGCCTTTCTGCTTAGCGACTTTCAGACAGCATTCGTGCAGTCGGCGTTTTATCTGGGCTATTTCTTCGTGGCGATTCCGGCCGCGATGGTGGTCCGCCGCTTCAGTTACAAAACCACGATCCTGATCGGCCTGATGCTGTACATGTTCGGCTGCCTGCTGTTCTTTCCAGCCGCATCGACCGCCAAGTACGGCATGTTTCTGCTGGCACTGTTTGTGATCGCGGCAGGGCTTTCGTTTCTGGAAACCGCCTGCAACACCTATTCGACGCTGATGGGCCCACGTGAAACCGGCACTCGCCGTCTCAACATCTCCCAGACCTTCCACCCGTTCGGCGCGATGACCGGGGTTTACGTCGGCAGCTTCGTGATGTTCAAGGACACCGATGCCACCCGCGAGCAATTGACGCAGATGAGCGCTTCGGACGCAGCGGTGCAGCAACTGCAGATGATCCAGTCCACGTTATTGCCGTACAAATGGATGATCGCGGTATTGATCCTGATGTTCATCCTGATCGCCATCACGCGATTCCCTGCGTGCAAGGGCAATCTCAAGGCCAACGTTCAGAGCAGCACCATTGGCCAGAGCCTGTCGCGTTTGTGGCGTAACCCGCGCTTTACGTTTGGCGTGCTGGCGCAGTTTCTGTACGTGGGCGCGCAGGTCGGCGTCTGGAGCTTCACCATTCGCCTGGCCATGCAAATGGGCGGAATGAACGAGCGCAGCGCCTCGTGGTTCTTGCTCACCACGTTCGCCGCTTACTTCGTTGGCAAGATGATTGCCAACCTGTTGATGCGCAAAATGCACCCGGCCAAAGTGCTGGCGATCTATGGCGTTCTGACCATTGCCCTGCTGGCCTACACAATCCTGGTACCCAACATCAGCGCGGTGTATGCAGCCGTGGGCGTCAGTATCTTTCTGGGTCCGTGCTGGCCGACCATTTACGGCCTGACCATCGATGGTCTGGGTGAAGACACCGGCGTCGGCGGTTCGCTGCTGGTCATGAGCATTGTGGGGGGCGGTGTGATCCCGATCTTCCAGGGCCTGCTGTCGGATGCGACCGGGGGCAACATGCAATTGGCCTATACCGTACCGCTGCTGTGTTTCGTCGTGATCGTCATGTATGCGGTGAAATGCATGCGTGACCCCCGCAGCGAACATGCGGCTGTGGGTGCGGTGACCACCTCATGAAAAAGCTGACGATAGCGCTGTACCCGGAACTGTTCAGCGGCACGGAAAAAACGCTGGTCGAGGGAGAGGATTTCCGCGTGCTGGCCTGGACCTATCCCTCGGGCGTGCAAGCACTCGCACTGGAGAACGCGCGCGGGCGGCTCGTCGTGCTGCCGTATCAGGGCCAGATGATCTGGTCAGCGATGTTCGACGGCTGCGACTTGACCATGCGCAACATGTTCGGTCAGCCAAGGCCCAGCCCTACGGTGATAGGTACGTATGGCTGCTTCATGTTTCACAGCGGGCTGCTGCGCAACGGTTGCCCGGCGCCTGAGGACGATCATGCGCTGCACGGCGAAATGCCCTGTGCACCCATGGATTCGGCCTGGCTGGAAGTGGGCGAAGACGCCAGCGGTGCGTACGTGCGTCTGGGTGGCGATTATGAATACGTCCAGGGTTTTGGTGATCACTACCGTGCGCGGCCGTCGGTCACGCTGCGTGCCCGCTCGGCGCTGTTCGACATCGGCATGCAGGTCACCAACCTGGCGGGCAAACCGATGGAGTTGATGTACATGGCGCACATGAATTACGCCTACGTCGCAGGTGGCCGTTTCGTCGAACCGCTGGGCATGGCGCGCGCCCGGGTGCGCAGCAGTGTCCCGGCCCACGTGAAGCCGACGCCTGCCTGGTCGGCCTACATGGCCGAACTGACCGAAGACCCGACGCGGCTTTGTACGCTGGACACGCCGCAGCTGTATGACCCGGAGATTGTGTGCTTCTTCGACGACGTCAAGGCAGATGCCAAGGGGCACGCGCACTTTTTGCTTGAGCACCCGCACGGCGCCGCGTTCTACACACGCTACAAACCCGGGGAGTTCGATCACGCGGCGCGCTGGATTCTGTACAACGCCGATCAGCAGGTCGCTGCCTTCGCGTTGCCCGCGACCTGCGAGCCGGAGGGCTATCTGGCGGAGAAAGGCAAAGGCAATGTTCGAGAACTGGCAGCCGGGGAGAGCGCTGAATTCAGCGTGACGACCGGGTATCTGGCGGCCGCGGAAGTGCGGCAACTGGAAGCTGCTTTGAAAGGCTGACAGAGCATCGCGAACAAGCTCCCTCCCATAGAGGGCGTGGAATCACCTCACAGCACTGTGGGAGGGAGCTTGCTCGCGATGATGGTTGATCGGCGGTGGAGAGAGTCCAGCACAGCGCAGTAACCGGCCCATCAAATCACCAACTGCGCACCGTGTCCCTGAATCAGATCGCGGTAGGGTTTGGGCATTTTCTTGTCCGAGACCACCACATGAAACTGCTCCAGCGTCGCGAAGTGCGCCGTTTTGACCGCGTCGAACTTGGTGTGATCGGCCAGCAACATGCAATGCCGGGCCTGCCGCAGCACCTTCTGCTTGACCTCCACTTCATTGAAGTTGAAGCAGGTCACGCCGAACGCCTCGCTCACGCCCGCCGCCGACACAAACGCCCAGGTCAGGCGAACGCTGTCGAGAATGCTGCTCTCGTCGCGGTGCTCGAACACCTGGTTCTTACGATGGAACGTGCCGCCGCACAGCACGATGCTGCAATTGGGTTTTTGCTGAAGCTTGAGCAGGACATTGAGCGAGTTGCAGACCGCCGTGAACTCAAGCTCATCCGGAATGAAATCGACCACGAAAGGAATGGTGGTGCCGCAGTCGAAAAACACCGTATCGCCGGGCTTGATGAATGCCGCCGCGAGTTTGCCGATGCGACGTTTTTCCTCGACATGGCGCGTGCCTTGTTCAGTGATTTTGTAGTCGGCGGCTTCACTGGGATCGAAGGCCAGGGTGATATGGCCGCCCAGCAAATGGAATTTATCCGGGTAACGGCCCAGATCGCGGCGCAGGGTCATTTCCGACACGTCCAGCAAGGCCGCCATTTCACGCAGGTGAATGGCCTTCTGGTCCTGCAGGGCTTGTTGAATCAGTTTGATGCGGTCTGATTTTTTAGTGTCCACAGGCATTCCGACTGTCGATTATTCGTGGTAAAAAAATAACATAAATTGTTAGTATCGAAACATAATCAAACTTTTCGCGGCTTCGAATCCGCCGCTGGCCACTGCCTCACTACAGGAACCGACCCGATGACTCAGATCGCACCCGCTGAACTCGCACAGTACATTGACCACACATTGCTGGCGGCTGATGCTTCACGCGAGCAGATCGCCACATTGTGCCGTGAAGCACAGGCCCATGGTTTTTATTCCGTTTGCGTCAATTCTGGCCAAGTGCCTTACGCCGCGCAATTGCTGGCAGGCGAGCCAGTCAAGGTGTGTGCTGTGGTGGGTTTCCCGCTGGGTGCCGGTCTTAGTGACACCAAGGCTTTCGAAGCCCGACAAGCGATTGCGGCGGGCGCTGGCGAGATTGATATGGTGCTGAATATCGGTGCCCTTAAAGACGGCCTGCTGGATCAGGTGCGCGACGACATTGCCGCCGTGAAAGAGGCGTGCGGCGCAGTCCCGCTCAAAGTCATTCTGGAAACGTGCCTGCTGAACGACGAAGAAAAAGTCCGAGCCTGCGAAATCTGTCGCGAGCTCAACGTCGCTTTCGTCAAGACCTCGACCGGCTTCAGCCGCAGCGGCGCCACGCTTGAAGACGTCAGTCTGATGCGCAAGGTGGTCGGCGCCTCCATCGGCGTCAAAGCCTCGGGCGGCGTGCGTGATTACGCCACTGCGCTGGCAATGATCGAGGCAGGTGCGACGCGGCTGGGCACCAGTTCCGGGATCGCCATCGTCAGCGGCGCCTCGGCATCGGGTTCCGGCTACTGAGTCTATTGCTCACCCCAGCGCTGGCGCGCCCCTGACCCATTATTGTGCGGGCGTGCGCAGCCAACGCTTTCCGGTCGGACGACCACACGCCCCATTCGGCGGGCGACGATGACGCGTTGTGATGTAGCTGGCAAGATGCCCGCATTTCCCGCTCTCTTTCGCTTACCGGACTTCATCGATGCCCAAACTCCCCCTTGCGCACCTCAGGGCTCGCTGGTTGATCTATGCGTGCATGATCGCTGTGATCGTCGGCTTGCCTGTGGGCTGTTCGCTGTTGCAGCACAAGGAGCGCGAGCTGGTTTTTCGCATCGAGCCGGGCATCGCCAGCTGGTATCACGGTTTGCCCGATGATGTGCAGGAGTTCGAACTCAAGGCGCCTTCATTTGGCCTCGCTCAGAATATTCATTCCTGGTGGTGGCCGGCCGAGAAGCGTGACGCGCCAGCGTTGCTGTACTTGCACGGTTCGCGCTGGAACCTGACGGGGCAGTTTTTCCGCATTGAGCAGCTGCACGCGTTGGGCTTCTCGGTGTTGGCCATCGACTACCGCGGTTTCGGCCAGAGCAAGGGCCAGCTCCCCTCAGAAGCGTCGGTTTACGAGGACGCTCGAATCGCTTGGGAACGCCTGAAAACGCTACAGCCGGACCCGCGTAAACGGCTTATTTATGGACATTCCCTGGGTGGCGCCGTGGCGGTGGACCTGGCAGCGGAGCTGGGGCAGGACGCTGAAAAGGGCGAGCCTGTTCAGGCGCGCGGCCTGATCATCGAATCCACGTTCACCAATCTGGCAGACGTCGCCTCTGCGCTGGCCACGACGTACACCTCGTTACCGGTGCGCTGGCTGGTGTCGCAGAAATTCGATTCCATCGACAAGATCGCCGAAGTGAACATGCCCGTGTTGATCGTTCATGGCACCGACGACCAGTTTGTCGCCCCACGTTTCAGCAAAGAATTGTTCGACGCGGCACGCGAGCCAAAAAGCCTGTTGATGGTGCCGGGCGGCAATCACAACAACAGCATGAACCTGGGGCGCCAGGCGTATGGCCAGGCCATTCAGGCGTTGCTCAATGCCGATGCGCCGAAAGCACATGCTGCCAGCGAGCAGGCTGTGCCAAAGGGCGCAGCGGGCTGAGGCTGCCCGCCGCTATTGCGCGGGGTGATGTTCGGCGCTGAACGGCTTGTTGCGCACCCGTACTTTGCCGGGGTGACTGTCCGGCACCACGAACCCTTTCAACGATTCGATGAGCGCGGCGGGGTCTTCTATCGGCAGGTCGGCCAGTTGGTGTGCGGTCAGGTTCCACCACTGGCTGGCCAGCAGAGCGTCGATGGTCGGCTGATCGAAGCGGTAGCGCCGCACTTCAGCCGGCGAGCCGGTGACGATGGCATAAGGCGGCACGTCCTTGGTGATCAGCGACTGAGCACCGATGACCGCGCCCGTGCCGATGGTCACGCCTTCCAGAATCAGCACATCCATGCCGATCCACACGTCGTGGCCGATCACGGTCTGTTTCACGCCGTCGTGGTGTGGCGCGACGCCGCTGAGTTGCTGGCGCAGTCCCACCAGACCGCTGTGAGAGGTCAGCCAGCTGAGCGGGTGGGATTTGCGGTCTTGACCGATGGTTACGTTTTTCGCGATGGAGCAATAGCGGCCAATGCGGGACACGTCGTGCAGCTCTGAGCCGCTTACGATGTCGGTGTAGGCGCCGATGGTCAGGTTTTTCGAATGTATTTTGATCTGGTGCAGTTTCACGCCGTGTTCGAGGGTGAGCTGGAGATCCGTGCGCAGGCCTCTGATGCCGCTGTCCAGGCGGCAGTTATGCTGCAGCAACGCGTGCTTGAGCTTGCGGTCGAGCAGCGCCCGCTTGAAGAAATTCATGGTCGGCAGTCCGTAGCAAAAATGGGCTGAAACAGGCGGCTTTTTTATGTCGCAATGAATACGCGGGGATTTGATTGCCGCCTTTATTAGGGCACGGATCATCGCACGGGCGCCGGGCGCACTGAAAGAAGGCGGTGAGCTGATCTGTTTTTGATGCTGCCGGGCGGGCCTCAGGCGCCAGCTCAGCCGTGGAAGTGATCGCACATCAGTTGCGCCATCACCGCGCAGGCCTCGCTGGTTTCGCCGGGCGCCAGGATCAGTTTCATTTCGTGCAGCGGCAGTGGCGGGAAGCCTTCCTCGTCCTCAAGCACGCGCATGCCAGGGCCGATCAGCGCACGATCGACGATGCCAACGGCAAGCCCAGCCTCAATGGCAGCCTGAAGGGCGCTCACCCCGGCGCTGCTGACCACTGCGCGCCAGCGCTGGCCTTGTTCGGTCAAGGCGTCCACGGCAGCGATGCGGTAAGGGCATCCTTTGCCATGCAGCGCCAGCGGCAGGGGTTTGCCGGTGTCCACCCGGTAGTCATGGCTGGCGACCCACACCGGTTCAGTGGTGCCGATTTTTTTCACCAGCCGTTCGCTGGGGGTCTTTACGCCCACCGGTTCCACCACCAGCGCCAAATCCAGGTGTCCGCGCGCAAGCTTCAGGCTCAGACGCCCACTCGCGCCGGTCTCCACCTCAAGCTCGATCTGCGGATAGCGCGTCGATAACGCCGACAGGGTGCATTGCAGCACGGCCCCGGCGTACTCCTCGGAGATCCCCAGTCGTACGCGCCCGCTGGCGGAAGGTTCGCTGAAGCTGGCGAGCATCCGGTCGTGCACGTGCAGTAATTCGGCGCTTTGGAGTGCGAATCGGCGGCCCAGCGCCGTCAGGCTGACGGTCTGGTTATCGCGCTCGAACAATCGACCACCCGCCAGCTCCTCTAGCCGCCGAACGTGCAGGCTCACGGCCGATGGGCTTCGGTTGAGCCAGGTCGAGGCCGCCAGGAACTGGTTAAACCTGACGATGGCCTGAAACGTGCGCAGCAGCTCAATATCCAGTGTGTCCTGCACGGTTCAATAATCCTGCATCAGTGGTATCAATCATCTCGTTTGATTGCATCAGTGCTCCCTTCTTACCATTACCGCCTGTGAACATAAAAGGCCAACGTGATGACCCTCCGACAAACAGCACGCAACCTTACAACCCTGGGCACCAGTTCGACGTGCGTCTCCAACACGCTAATCGGTTTGCTGCTGTTGCTGGCGATGGTTGTCAGTTGGAGTTCCGGGTTTATTGGCTATCGGTACGCGGCGGAGCAGGGCGGCGTTTACCTGGCGACGTTCTGGCGCTTTGTCCTCGCAGCGCTGTTTCTGCTGCCATTCGCCATCAGGCAGTTGCGGCGATTGTCCCGGGCTGACGTTCTGCGCCAATGCCTGATGGGCATATTCGCGTTCGCCGGCTACATCGCGCCGATCGCCCGTTCCATTGAATTGGGTGTGGCGCCAGGTACCTCGTCGGTCATCGCCAATCTCTTGCCGGTAACAATCGTTCTGCTCGCAGGCTTTGTACCGGGGCAGCGCACGCAAGGTTGGCAGTGGCTGGGACTGTTGCTATGCGTGGCGGGGATGCTGATCGCCAGCGCGTCGAGCATCGAATTTGGTTCGGCGCCGGCATGGGCTTACGCCTTGCCGCTGCTTGCGGTGCTGTCGATTGCCTGCGCAACGCTGTACCAGAAACGTGCCCCGCTGGCGCCGATGTCTGCGCTGACGGCGCTGTTCATTCAGGTCTGCGCCGTATTGCCGGTGTTTGCCGGGCTGGCGCTTTATGAAGGTGGTCTGCGCCCCCTTGCCGCACCAGGTTTTGGCCTCGGCGTGATCTGGCTGACGGTGTTTTCCACGTTGGGCGGCTACGGATTTTATTGGCTTTGCCTGCAGCGCTTCAGCATGCAGCGCATCAGCGGCGCGCTGTTTCTCACGCCGCCTGTGACGATGTTCTGGGCCTGGCTGCAATTTGGCGACAGCCTGCCGGGGGTGGCCTGGGTCGGTGTGCTGCTGACGTTGATCGGCCTGCCTCTGCTGAGTCGGCGCACGTAGGGAAAGGGGCGGCATTCCAATACTCATCCCGAAATGCTATCTCTTGGCACCTGTTGCCTTGAGATTCGAGCCGCCGCATGGACCCACACGACGATAATCGCTCAACGCCAGCCACTGCCAAACCGACGCAGGACTGGGTGATGCGGGCCGCACCGTTGCCGCAGATGGAGCGTTTTGAGGCGTTTTTTCAGGGTCACGGATTTGAAATGCACCGGCACGACACGTATGCCATCGGCCGCACATTATCTGGCGTGCAGAGTTTCCAATACGGCAATACCCTGCGCAACAGCCTGCCGGGTCGCACCATGGTTTTGCACCCTGACGAGCCACACGATGGCCATGCCGGCACAGAAGACGGTTTTCGCTATCGCATGTTTTACCTTGAGCCGGCGATGATTCAGCAGGTGCTGGGGGGCAAGCCATTGCCATTTATCAAGGGCGGCATTTCTGCAGATCCTCGACTCTTTGCGGCGACTCAAGTGCTGTTGCAGGACATGGATTGCGCGATTGACCCGCTGGAGATGGACGACGCCTTGTTCGATCTCACGATGGCTTTGCAGTCGGCGGCCGGTGTCCGAAAAGGTCGGCACACTGTCGATTACCCGGGCGCGCAAAAAGCCCGTGAATTGCTGATGGCAACGCTCACGACCGGGGTCACGCTGGACCAGCTTGAAGCCGCGAGCGGCACGGATCGCTGGCGCCTGTCGAGGGATTTTCGGGTGTTGTATGGCACCACTCCTTACCGCTACCTGACGTTGCGGCGTCTGGATGAGGTGCGCCGCTTGATTGCTCATGGCATGTCGCTGATCGACGCCGCATCGATGGCAGGTTTTTCCGATCAAAGCCACATGACCAGGCACTTCGTCAAAACCTTCGGACACCCGCCCGGTCGCTGGTTGAAGATGCTCAACGCTCAACGCTCAACGCTCGGCGCGACGTGCAATAACGTACAAGACGTCTGAATCGTTTTGATCCTAAAGTGAGTCTTCAACCACTCGCTGGAGCCTTTGCGATGTCTACCGTCCCGACTGTTTACCACCCCGTCAATTTCGCCCAGAAATACAGCCTGTTCAGCGAACAATGGCAACCCAAGGTCATTGCCCGGATGAATGACTACCAGTTCAAGCTGGCGCGTCTGGAGGGTGAGTTTGTGTGGCACAGCCATGCTGACACGGATGAAACCTTCATCGTGATCGAAGGGCAGTTGCGCATTGATTTTCGGGACGGTTTCGTGATGCTCTCGGCAGGGGAGCTTTACGTGGTGCCTAAAGGCGTTGAGCACAAACCCTGGGCCGAAAAAGAAGTGAAGCTGATGCTGATCGAGCCAGAAGGTGTGATCAACACCGGCGACATCCAAGGCGAGCGCACCGCGCAGAACGACGTGTGGATTTGAAAAGTAGGCGCCCGGTCGCCCCTTCAACCGTGCCCATGCAGGATTTACCGCCGGTACCCGGGAGCTTCGCGGGCAAGCCCCGCCAACGCTCAGACCTCGTGAAGCCGCGAACCTAACCGCTTACGGAGGCCACCGAGGTACCTTTGTAGGAGTTGACGAGCCAGGGCGAGGCTGCGATGGGGCGCGCAGCGGCTGAAGCCAGACGCCTCGGTCGTACCTGAAACACCGCGTGTGCAGGGATTACTGCCGCTGCGCGCCAGATCGTCCGAATGCGGCCCAGAGACAAGCCACGCTCCTACGCCCTCCGGGCAGAAGCAAAAACCCAAGAACGCCGAAAATCCTGTCCAACGCCAACACCTTCGGTGGCTCAGCTACAGAACCACAGGTCTGGGCTCGGGCATCAGTGTTGCAATCAAGGCGCGTACGGTGCCCGGCAGTGCGTCCAGCTCGCGGACGAGGATGCTGCGCTCGCGAACGGCCCACGGCTCGTCCAGCTCGATGGTCACCAGTTGCATGGTCCGACTGTGCCGTACGGCGGCGGATTCGGGAATGATGCCGATGCCCACGCCGGCCTCGACCATCCGGCAAATGGCCTCGAAGCTCGACACCTGAATCCGTAGCGACAGGCTCTGCCCAATCCGCTCCACGTGGTCACGCAGAAAACTCAGCAGCGTGCTGCCTTCGTGCAACCCGATGTGCTGGAACGCCAGCGTCTGTTTGAGCGTGACTGTTTTGTGCCCCGCCAATTCGTGGCCCACCGGTACCGCCAGTACCAGCCGGTCAGTACTGAAGTGGATCACCTGTAACCCGGCCGCTTCCACCGGCCCGGCGATAATCCCCATGTCTGTGCTGCCATCGAGCACGCCGCGCACGATGTCCCGCGACAGCCGCTCTTGAAGGTCCACGGTCACGCCTGGCCGTTTTGCCAGAAACCCCGCCAGCACTTCCGGCAAAAACTCTGTCACCGCTGTGGTGTTGGCGAAGATGCGAATGTGCCCCGCAGAGTCGGTACCGAAATGGGTGAACTCGGCTTTCAGGTAATCGACCTGGCTCATGATCAGCCGTGCGTGCTTGAGCAATTTCTGTCCGGCAGGCGTCAGCTCCACGCCGCGGCTGTCGCGATACAACAGGCGTGTGCCGAGTTGCCCCTCCAACGCCTTGATTCGGGCACTCGCGGCAGCCGGTGAAAGAAACGCCCGACGCGCACCCTGGGTCAGGCTGGGTGATTCCCCGATGTGAATGAAAAGGCGCAAATCAGCTAGGTCGAAGTGCATGGTCGTGTCCGGATGTTGCAGAGGGCGTTCAGCATACCCGAACGCTGGTTTATGCAAATGCAAATTCACAGAATGCCGGGCCACTCCCATCATCTGGCGATAACAACAAATGCAGAGGCTGCCGCGAGATGAGTGCTTCAGATACGCCTACGGATTTCAGTGCCTGGATCGGTCGTACCGAACAGGCCACTGACCACCTGAGCCGCCACTTGATCAAGCGTATCGCTGCCACGTTCGGCGAGCCAACACCTGCCGACGGCGACCCGCTGCCCGCCTTGTGGCAATGGTGTTTTTTCCAGGAGCCGGTGCCCGAATCACAATTGGGCAGCGACGGCCATCCGGCCCGCGGCGGTTTCCTGCCGCCTGCAGACAACCGCAACCGCATGTGGGCCGGTGGACGCGTCGAGTTCATCGCGCCGCTCATTGTTGGCGCCGAAGCCCAGCGCCAGTCGACCCTTTTGCATATCGAAGAAAAGCGCGGTCGCACCGGCTCGCTGTTGTTCGTCACCGTGCGTCACGACTATTCCCAGAACGCCCAACTGTGCGTGCGCGAAGAACAGGACATCGTCTACCGCGAGCCAAACCCGCCCAAGCAAGGCAGCGGTGTGGCGCCGGGGCAGGCTGACTGGAGCGAAACCATCACGCCAACGCCAACCCTGCTGTTTCGCTATTCCGCAGTCACCTTCAACGGCCATCGCATCCACTACGACTACCCGTACGTGACCGACACCGAAGGCTATCCAGGCCTTGTGGTTCATGGGCCGATGATCGCCACTTTCAATTTGCGGGCTTTTATCCGCGCTAACCCTGACAAACGCGTGCGCCATTTTGCCTATCGCGGCCTGCGGCCCTTGAACGTGCCAACGCCGTTTCGCGTCGGTGGCCGGGTGGTCGAGCCGGGCAAGGCGCAGTTGTGGGCCGGCAATGACGCCGGTGTGGCGCAGAGCGCGGAAGTGATTTTCGACTGATTTCTCCATGAATTGAAACGGCGATTTCTGTAGGAGCCAACTCGTTGGCGAAGAGGTTTGGTGCGGTGCATCAGGTAAACCGCCTCGAGAACGAGTTCGCTCCTACAGAGGCCAAGGCCTATCCGAGGACACAACCCGATGAATCCCTACGACGACGAAGACCTGAATGCCATCCGCGAAGGTGTGCGTGCCCTGTGCGCTGAATTCGACGCGGCTTACTGGCGCAAGATCGATGACGAAAAAGGCTTTCCCGAGACCTTCGTCAAAGCCCTGACCGACGCCGGCTGGCTCTCGGCGATGATCCCCACCGAGTACGGCGGCTCGGGCCTGGGGCTGGCCGAAGCGTCGGTCATCCTCGAAGAAGTGAACGCATGCGGTGGCAATTCAGGCACCGTCCACGGCCAGATGTACAACATGTTCACGTTGCTGCGCCACGGCAGCGACGCGCAAAAAAGCTACTACCTGCCCAAGCTCGCCAGCGGCGAATTGCGCCTGCAATCGATGGCCGTCACCGAGCCCACCACCGGGACCGACACCACGAAAATCAAGACCACCGCCGTCAAGCGTGGCGACAAATACGTGATCAACGGCCAGAAGGTGTGGATCTCCAGGGTTCAGCATTCCGACCTGATGATTCTGCTGGCGCGCACCACGCCGCTGGCCGAGGTGAAGAAGAAATCCGAAGGCATGTCGATTTTCATCGTTGACCTTCGCGAGGCCATCGGCAAGGGGCTGACGGTTCAGCCGATTGCCAACATGGTCAATCACGAGACCAACGAGCTGTTTTTCGACAATCTCGAACTGCCCGCCGACAGCCTGATCGGGGAGGAGGGCAAGGGCTTCAAATATATCCTCGACGGCCTCAATGCCGAGCGCGCGTTGATCGCTGCCGAATGCATTGGCGATGGTCGCTGGTTCATCGAGAAAGCCACTGCCTATGCGCGGGATCGCGTGGTGTTCGGACGGCCTATCGGTCAGAACCAGGGCGTGCAGTTCCCGATTGCCGAAGCACACATCGAGGTGGAAGCCGCAGACCTCATGCGCTGGCGCGCCTGCGAAGAGTACGACAGCGGCAAGAACGCCGGCGCCAGCGCCAACATGGCCAAATACCTGGCAGCCAAAGCGTCGTGGGAGGCGGCCAACGCATGCCTGCAAACCCACGGCGGTTTCGGTTTCGCCTGCGAGTACGACGTGGAGCGCAAGTTTCGCGAGACCCGGCTTTATCAAGTGGCGCCGATCTCGACCAACCTGATTCTTTCTTACGTGGCCGAGCACTTGCTCGAACTGCCACGCAGCTTCTGAGGAGGCGCACATGAGCCATACCCAAGCGTTGGCGGCGTTCCTCGCTGACCTCAGCTACGAGCAGATTCCCGGCAGTGTGCTGGACCGCACGGAAGACCTGTTTCTGGACTGGATCGGTTCGGCGCTGGCCAGCCAGAACGCGCGGCCCGTTCCGTTGTTCGAGCGCTACGCACAGCGCATGGGGCCGTCCGCCGGGGCTTCTAAAATACTGGTCAGCGGGCGTGGCACTTCGGCGTATTTCGCAGCGCTGGTCAACGGCGCCTCTTCGCATTTGGTCGAGCAGGACGACTTGCATAACAGCTCCGTTCTGCACCCGGCGACGGTGGTGTTTTCGGCAGCGCTGGCGGCAGCGCAAGACCTGAACAAGTCGGGTCAGGATTTGCTGTTGGCGTCGGTCGCCGGCTATGAAGCGGGGATCCGCATTGGCGAGTTCATGGGCCGTTCGCACTACCGGATTTTCCACACTACGGCGACGGTTGGCACGCTGGCGGCCGCCGTTGCGGTGGGCAAATTGCTGGACTTCGACAAAGAGCAGTTCATCAATCTGCTGGGGACGGCGGGCACACAGGCTGCCGGGCTGTGGGAGTTCCTGCGCGATGCGGCCGACTCCAAGCAATTGCACGCCGCCAAAGCCGCTGCCGATGGTGTACTCGCGGCCTACATGACCGAAGACGGCCTGACCGGAGCGCGCAACATTCTCGAGGGCGATCAGGGCATGGCGGCAGGGATGTCCACCGATGCTGATCCGCGCAAGTTGTCTGATCGCCTCGGCAGTCGCTGGGCGCTGCTGGAGACCTCGTTCAAGTTCCATGCATCGTGCCGCCACACGCACCCGGCGGCCGACGCTTTGCTGCATTTGATGCAGCGCGATGGCCTGCGGCATGACCAGATCGCGACAGTCGTGACACGCGTGCATCAGGGCGCCATCGACGTACTCGGACGGGTCGATGTACCGACCACGGTTCATCAGGCGAAGTTTTCCATGGGCGCAGTGTTGGGGCTGATCGCCGTCCACGGCAGCGCGCAGTTGATCGAGTTTCGTGATCGGGCGTTGACCGACGCTGATGTCGATGCCTTCCGCGCGAAGGTCACGATGGAGTTGGACGCTGAGGTTGATGCCGCCTATCCGGCGCGTTGGCTGGGCAGGGTGATCGTCACCACCGTCGACGGCCGCACGCTGACGGCCGCTATCGATGAGCCCAAAGGCGATCCGGGCAACACGTTGTCGCGGCCAGAGCTTGCGAGCAAGTTCCAGCGGCTCTTGGCGTTTTCCGGCGCCAGGACGGTGGAGCGGGGGCAGGCACTGATCGACAAGGTCTGGCATTTGCGCGATGCGCGGTCTTTGCACGATTTGATTTAAAAGTTGATGCAATCCGGTGCAGGAGCCCGCTTGCCCGCGATTGAGGGGTCTCAGGCGATGAATGTGCGGTTGACCCACCGCCATCGCGGTCAAGCGCGCTCCTACAGATGTGAGCCACTAGGTAAATAAACATGACTCAAACAAACCCCCGTCCCCTGGACGGCATCACGGTCATCAGCCTGGAACATGCTATCGCAGCGCCGTTCTGCACCCGGCAACTGGCCGATCTCGGCGCGAGGGTGGTGAAGATAGAGCGCCCCGGCAGCGGCGATTTTGCCCGGGGCTACGACCAGCGCGTCGATGGCCTGGCCTCGCATTTCGTCTGGACCAACCGCTCCAAGGAAAGCCTGACCCTGGACCTCAAGCAGGACGAGGCGGGGGACATTCTGCAATCGTTGCTGGGCAAGGCCGATGTGCTGGTGCAAAACCTCGCGCCCGGCGCTGCTGCACGCATGGGCCTGTCGTTCGAGGCGCTGAAAGAGCGCTTCCCGCGGCTGATCGTCTGCGACATCTCCGGCTACGGAGAAGGCGGTCCGTACGAAAAGAAAAAGGCCTATGACCTGTTGATTCAGAGTGAGGGCGGGTTTTTGTCAGTAACCGGGGGGCCAGGTGAGGAGCAGATGGCCAAGGCTGGTTGCTCCATCGCTGACATCGCGGCGGGGATGTATGCGTACACCGGGATTCTCTCGGCACTCATGTTGCGCGAAAAGACCGGTGTCGGCAGCCGTATCGATGTGTCGATGCTCGAAAGCCTGGTGGAGTGGATGGGTTACCCCATGTATTACGCCTACAACGGTGCGCCGCCACCGCCGCGCGCGGGCGCCTCGCACTCCACGATTTATCCCTATGGGCCGTTTCCCACTGGAGGCGGCGGCACCGTAATGCTGGGTTTGCAGAATGAGCGCGAGTGGGCGCTGTTCTGCGAGAAGGTCCTGCTGAACAAGGCGCTGGCGACCGATGAACGTTTTTCGGCCAACTTCAAACGCTCGGAAAACAGAGAGGTATTGAGGCAGATTATCCTCGATGGATTCGCTCGCTTGAGCGTCGATGAGGTGGTCGCCCGGCTTGAGACGGCGCAGATCGCCAACGCTAGGGTCAACGACATGCAAGGGGTCTGGGACCATCCGCAGCTCAAGGCGCGTGACCGTTGGCGGGAGGTTGACAGCCCGTCCGGCAGGTTGCCGTCGCTGTTGCCACCGGGCCGTAATGCTGCATTCACCCCGCGCATGGACGGGGTGCCGGGATTGGGCCAGCACACCAACAGCATTCTCGGCGAGCTGGGCGTGTCGGCGGACGATCAGGCCCGTCTGCTGGCGGCCGGGGTGGTTTGATCGCCGCCGCACCACTGACTTCAAGATTCATGAATGAGGATCCACCATGTACCGACCCATCGTCCGCTCCGCGCTGTTTGTGCCCGGCAGTCGACCTGAACGTTTTGCCAAGGCATTGGCTGCCGGTGCGGATGCTGTGATTGTCGATTTTGAAGACGCGGTAGAAGAGCCGCTCAAGCGCCAGGCCCGCGATAATCTTGGGGCCTTTCTGCTGGGCAACGCGCAGGCGTCGGTGTGGGTGCGGGTCAATGCGCCTGATCATGTCGAACACGCAGCGGATCTGGCGTTCTGCAAACAGCAGGCTGGCGTGGCCGGTGTGCTGCTACCCAAGGTCGAAAGCGCGGCGCACGTCGCTGCCGTCTGGCAAACCGGCAAACCGGTCTGGCCGATCATCGAAAGCGCCAAGGGCTTGCTGGCACTGGCGCAGATTGCCGGGGCAGAGGGTGTGGAGCGTTTGTCGTTTGGCGGACTCGACCTGGCGCTCGACCTCAACCTGAACACCGGCACGCCTGCGGCGCAGGCGTTTCTCGATCAGGCGCGGATGTCGGTGCAGCTGCATTCACGCGGCGCGGATTTATTGCCGCCGCTGGATGGCGTGTTCCCGGCGATTGCGGACCTGGACGGCCTGCACCGCGCGACACGCCACGCTTATGACATGGGCTACGGCGGCGCCTTGTGCATTCATCCCACTCAGATTCCGGTTATTCACGCGGCCCTTGCACCCAGCGCCGAGGATTTGAGCTGGGCACACAACGTCGTCCAGGCCAGCGCCGTCGCAAAAGGCGCCGGGGCGTTTCAGCTCGAGGGGCAAATGATCGATGCGCCGGTGTTGCTGCGCGCCCAGCGATTACTGGTTTTGGCTGCCGGGTAGCTGCGCCTGACGCGAGACGCCTGAAACACCGCGTGTGCAGGGGTTACTGCCGGTGCCCGGCAGATCGTCCGACTGCGGCTCGGAGACAAGCTCCCGCCCACAGCGTTCAGCACTGCCGAACGCTGGCTTATAGAAAAGCTAATTCTCTAAACGCAGTGTATTGCGCGATCTTTAGGCCACACTCACAGAGTCACATGGCTTCGACGCAAAGGCCCTCAGAGGCCGAATCCCCCTACAACAATAAAAAGGTGATATCGATGTTGACGCTGACCAAGGCGCTGTTCTGCGCCGCCGCAGTTTCCATGGCAGGGCTTGCCCACGCCGCTGACCCCATTGTCATCAAGTTTGCCCACGTCGTGGCAGAGAACACCCCGAAAGGTCAGGGTGCACTGATGTTTCAGAAGAAGGTGGCTGCCGACCCACGGCTCAAAGACAAAGTGAAAGTCGAGGTGTACCCCAACTCGTCGCTGTTCGGTGATGGCAAGGAAATGGAAGCACTGCTGCTCGGTGATGTGCAGATGCTGGCGCCGTCGCTGGCGAAGTTCGAGCAGTACACCAAGAAAGTGCAGATATTCGATCTCCCGTTCCTGTTTAACGACCTGGCCGCTGTCGACCGCTTTCAACAAGGGCCGCAGGGCAAATCGTTGCTGACCTCCATGGACGACAAAGGCATCCACGGTTTGGCCTATTGGCACAACGGTCTGAAGCAGTTGTCTGCCAACAAGAAAATGATCGAACCCAAAGATGCCCGAGGCTTGAAGTTCCGCGTTCAAGCCTCCAGCGTGCTTGAAGCGCAGTTCGTGGCGCTGCACGCCAACCCGCGCAAGATGAGTTTTGCCGAGGTGTATCAGGGCCTGCAGACCGGCACCGTCAATGGCACCGAGAACACCTGGTCCAACTACGAAAGTCAGAAGGTCAACGAGGTTCAGCCGTTCTTCACCGAAACCAATCACGGCCTGATCGACTACATGGTCATCACTAACTCCAAATTCTGGAACGGCCTGCCCGAAGACGTGCGTACCGAACTGCAGAAGATCATCGACGAAGTGACGCTTGAGGTGAACAAGCAGGCCGAAGCGCTGAACCAGACGGCCAAGCAAAAAATCATCGACGCCAAGACCAGCGAAATCGATTCGCTGACCCCAGAGCAGCGTGCCAAATGGCGTGAAGTCATGAAACCGGTCTGGGACAAGTTCTCCGAAGAGATCGGGGCGGACCTGATCAAGGCCGCAGACGATTCCAACAAGGCGCCATGAGCGAGCGGTTTCTTCAGTGAAACCGCAATCGTCCTCACACCGTGATCAATACAGGCCGTGATGCCTGAGTGGCCGCCCGTTCCAGGGTGGCTGCTTTCTCGACGTTCGGAGAATCCTTATGCAATCGCTGAGGCGTGTCTGGGAGCATTTTGAGGAGGGCATGATTGCCTTTCTGCTGGCTGCCATGACGTTGGTGACATTCGTTTACGTGGCGCTGAACAACATCTACACGCTGTTTTATAACCTCAGCGATCGCTGGGTGGTCAGCAGCGATTTCTTCGCTGGCATCGGCGACCACTTGATGGGTTATGCCCAGGGCATGACCTGGAGCGTGGCGCTGACCAAAGCGTTATTCGGCTGGCTGATCTTTTTCGGCATTGCCTACGGCGTGCGCACAGCCGGTCATCTGGGCGTTGATGTACTGGTGAAGAAGACCAGCAAGCCGATCCAGCGCCTGCTGTCTTTGCTCGCGTGCGCGTGTTGCATCGTGTACGCCGGTCTGTTTCTGGCGGCCAGCTACAAATGGGTGTCGGCCTTGATGGTGGCTGGCATCGGCGCAGAAGACCTTGACCGTTACGGCATCAAGGTGGCGTACATCACGGTCATCGTGCCGATCGGATTTGCGCTGATCATCGCCCGTTACCTGGAAATCCTGTACCGCATCTACACCCATCGGCAAACCGGTCTGGGTCTCGCTGATGAAGCAGCAGAAGCGACCAAGCTGGCCAACCCTGCCGAGGAGCATCGCCCATGACGGTTATCTGTCTGTTCCTGTTGCTGTTCGTGTTCATGTTTCTGGGCGTGCCGATCGCCATTTCGCTCGGGCTGGCCGGTGCGGTGTCGATCCTGATGTTCAGTCAGGACTCATTGAGTTCACTGGCAATCAAGCTGTTTGAAACGTCTGATAGCTACACGTTTCTGGCGATTCCGTTTTTCCTGTTGTCCGGCGCGTTCATGACGACCGGGGGTGTGGCCCAGCGGCTGATCGATTTTGCCAACGCCTGCGTCGGTCATATTCGTGGCGGTCTGGCGATTGCCGCAGTGCTGGCGTGCATGCTGTTCGCGGCGCTGTCGGGATCGTCGCCTGCAACCGTAGCGGCGGTGGGTTCCATCGCCGTGGCGGGCATGGTGCGTTCCGGTTACCCGAAGGAGTTCGGCGCCGGGATCATTTGTAACGCGGGCACCCTTGGCATTCTCATTCCGCCCTCCATCGTGATGGTGGTGTATTCGGCAGCGACGGAAACATCGGTCGGCAAGCTGTTCATGGCGGGTGTGATTCCGGGTGTTTTGCTCGGTGTGATCCTGATGGTGGTCATCTACATCGTCGCCCGCGTGAAGAAACTGCCCGCGCAACCACGGGTGACGCTCCGTCAGTGGCTGCATACCGCGCAGCGTGCGTTCTGGGGTTTGCTGTTGCTGGTGATCATCCTGGGCGGTATCTACAGCGGCATGTTCACGCCCACCGAAGCTGCCGCCGTGGCAGCGGTGTATTCAGCGTTCATCGCGTTGTTTGTCTACAAAGACATGCGCTTTCGCGATTGCCCGAGGGTGCTGCTGGAGAGCGGCCGGTTGGCGATCATGCTGATGTTCATCATTGCCAACGCGATGCTGTTCGCCCATGTGCTCACCACCGAGCAGATCCCGCAGCAAATCACCAACTGGGTAATCTCTGAGGGGCTGACGCCAATTGGCTTCCTGATCATGGTCAATATCGTGCTGCTGGTGGCGGGAAGTTTCATGGAACCGTCTGCAATCGTTTTGATTCTGGCGCCTATCTTCTTCCCGATTGCGATGAAGCTCGGGATCGACCCGATTCACTTGGGGATCGTCATGGTGGTGAACATGGAGATCGGGCTGGTCCATCCTCCAGTGGGTTTGAACCTGTTTGTGACCTCCGCTGTGACCGGCCTGACGCTCGGCCAGACGATCCGAGCAGCGCTGCCATGGTTGTCTATACTGCTGATGTTCCTGATCCTGGTGACGTACGTGCCATTCATTTCGCTGGCACTGCCCACGTGGCTTGGAATGCCCTGATTGTTTGCGAGGCGATTCTAGTAGATGAGTCGCTCCCGAAGCCACGCGAATGAATTCGCGCCTACGGACGATGTGAGCCATCTGTTGAGCCAACGACCTGGCGGGGCCTTGGAGAATCAAACACTTTCCTTGACCACGCAAAAAGGGAGCAGATATCTGCTCCCTTTTTGCTTACAGCCTATTGGCTCTGGATCAATGCACGAACAACGCGATCAGGATGATGATCGGGATCGGGACGCCGAGGAACAGCAACAGTAGTGAGCGCATGGGTCTTCTCCTTATTAGCGAACTGGGGCAGCGTGAGTGGTGTAAGGACGCGATTCCAGGTAAGTCACGGCGTCACGGCGACGACCACCCCAGATAGCGGCAAGACTGGCAATGAACGCGCCACACAGCAGGGCAACGAAAGTCCACAGCGAAGCCATTGCAGCCGCTTTGGCCGCAGCATCGGCTGCCTGTTTGGCTTTCAGCTTGGCGTCTTCAACCGCCTGACGGGCCTGACCGTAAACCTGGTCCACGCGTGCTTGAGCATCGGCCTGGGACAGGTTGGTGCGTTGGGCGACCAACTGAGCCAGGTAGTTACGGTCTTCAGCGGCCAGCTGACCATCGTTGGCCAGCGTTTGAGTGAAGATCCTGACCACCACACCGCGCGCTGCGTCATCGCTGACAGCAACCGGGCGATTGTCGCGGAACAGGCTGTCCACGAAATAGCCGTATTGATCGCTGCTGGTGTTGCTCGCAGCCGAGCCTTCAGCCTGAGTAGTGGCGCTGGCTGCACCTGATACCACGCTGGCGCCTGCTTTTGCGCCACCACCGATGATATTGCCCACCGAGCCTGCGATCAGAATCGCTGCAACCAGAGTGGCTACTGCCCACGACAGGAAGCCATGCGCGGTGTCGCGAAAATACACCTCGTCACCGTGCATGTTCGCCCACTTCACACGCAGTCGGCCGGCCAGATAGCCGCCCATGCCGGAGGCAAGGATCTGCGTGACGGCCAGCCAGACTACGGCTGAAATCCCCAAGGCTTTAGCGCTTGCACCTTCGTTGGCCCAAGGCGACATGGCCGAGAAGCCCAAGCCCGTGCCCAGCAGGATAAGGATGAGGGAAAGTGCCGCAGCACCGGCGGCTCCGGCGAATATGGCTCCCCAGGAAACGCCTGAGGCATTGTTGTGTTCTACAGCGGCAGGATAGGTATCAGGTAAGGGATTCATTGTTTTCTGCTCCTTGCGAATAGTTTTATTACATCTTGGCTTTGCAAAATTCGCTTTTGCAGAGGTCGTGCCAGTGCTGTGAGTGAATATAAATCCATATTTATCAACATCTTAGGAGTGATAATGGCGCTGTGCTTCATGCAAATTGCATGAGTGTGCTTATTTTGCGCCGCGTTATGCACGGTGGATTAATCGAGTGCCATCAGTGGCTTGCGAGGCGTTTCAGGAGTTGCTCTTGAACGTCCTATAACGCTTTAATCACGACGGTATCTGATCAACGCCCTGACAGTCTGACCGTCTCGGCAGCGAACCAAAACGCAGATAAACGGCTCCAACCCGATGTTTGGCCTATAGTTTTATTTCAGAAACCGCTTCCCAAAGAGGTTAACCGCCCATGTTTCTGCATCGCCCCCTCGAAGAAAAAGACGTACCAGTCATTTGCGCGATGCCGCAGTCGGTTGATGAGCTGTTTTATATGTTCCCCAAAGCAGCGTTTCCGCTAACCCCCGCTCAACTGACCGACGCCATCGAACAACGCTCGGATAACACCGTTATCGAGCTCAATGGTGAGGTGGTGGGCTTTGCCAACTTCTCCCGCTTTGACTTTCGCGGTCGTTGCTCAATGGGCAACGTCATTATCGCACCCAGCGCCCGATCCAAAGGCGTAGGCCGCTACATGATTGGCTGCATGATGGAATTGGCGTTCGGCAAGCATGAGGCCACCGAGCTGACCGCCTCCTGCTTTAACCACAACGTCCCGGGCCTGTTGTTTTATCCCAAAATGGGATTCAAGCCGTTTGCGATTGAAGAGCGCCAGGACAAGAAGGGTGCCCGGGTGGCGTTGATCATTTTGCGTTTGCCCAAAGACTGACCGGGCTCCAGGATTCGTCGGCATGCAAACCTGCCGACGAATGGAATCTCCAGTTAATCAGTCCCCCTTTAACTTGTGCGTGTCTTAAAAGGCACAAAAGCGCTTTTTTCCAGCTAAAAAACGCGCGTGAAACGATTCTTCTACGGGTGTTTATCTTAGTTATCGAATTGTCAGGCTGATCATCCTCCACGTTGCTTCAAGTTCGGCTGCAGCGTATAACTTCTATTACTGTCGCGTGTGCGAAGTTCAGACTTGCGGCGATATAACCAATGATGGAACGACGCCATTAAAGAAGAATATGGCACCTTTGTCCGGCGTTTGGCAGCGTGCCAGGAGGATGACTCGATGTTTGCCTATAGGCTTTCCGATCTAGAACTACGTAGCATTATCGAAAGTGCGTTTCTGCCCATGCGTTGCAACTGCACGGTGTCGGCAAACCAGTCGATGACCGTTGAGGTGATTGATCCCGAGACCGAGCGCGTCGAGCTTTATGTCACAGGGATTGCGCTAGACAGGCTGGACACAAGCCGCGCCATTTCGGAGTTAATCAGTCAGCTGCGCGCCGGGCTGCAAGCGCCATCCTACTCACAGCAGACCTTGGCGGGCTGACGTTGCTCAGCCAGGCTTTATCTTGTTGTACCCACTCGCAACGCCCGTTAATCAATTGAGAGACGGGCGTTTTTCTGTGCGGCGTTCATAGGACGATAAGGGGTATTAAGTTTGGTTGAACTTTTTTGCAGTTTAAACATTCATCGCGTTCTGCTGTTTTCGGGATGATGAGTTGACGGCAGTTTGTAGCTTCATGTTTCATGTGTGTGAGCTGGATCACAAATCGAACCTGTTTAAACAAAACAGAAGCTAGATGTGAAAATTTGAGCCTGTTTTATTTGTTTCACCCATTGATACCTACGTTCATCAGGTGCTGCGAGGTTCAACAGCATTTGCCTGTGAGTGAGCAAGGCTGGCTATTGACCCTACACGCACGATCAAGCAAGGTTGGTCTGCCCTTGAGCAAACTGACAAGGGCATCCGGTGCACTGGCATCATGATAACGAGGGCCACATGGCTGACGATCAGCTTCCGTTTGCTGGACCGGCTTTAACCGGTGAGGGCGTGAAACGCACGGCACGGCACAAGGTGATATGGGTAGTCGCTGTGATGGCGCTTATTGCGGCACTGTGCGTGACTGGCGTGATGTTGATGATCGAGCGCCTTGAAGCGCGCAATGCCAATTTCCATCCCCCGATGACAGAACTCGAACGCCAGCAATTGATGCCCGCCGAGCCTCGACTGGACATCTCGCCAAGCGTCGAAGGTTTGCGCTACGCAGATGAGGCTGACAGCTCTGCCAACGAAATCTATCTGTCTGTGGCGCCAGGGGCTTCAGGCGCCGCCGTGGTCAAGCAGTCTTTGGGAGGTCAGTCACAACCCTTCGAGCGGCCTCACTTCAATGAAACTGCCAGGCATACCGAAGGGCTGAGTCCCGCTCACTGATGTCCATCAGTGACCCAGCCACAGTGCCCTGACTGTCCTGGGCTTATCAGTGGTACGAGCGGCGGTGATCGTTTTCAAAGAGCAGCTTGAACTGCTTTTCTTCCGCGTCGGTAACGGCGTAGTGATCCAGAATTGGCCCGGCCTCAATGCGGCCGTCCAGCGCTACCCGAATGATCGTCGATTTTGAAAGGTAGTCCGGCACGTCACCGATGATCGTCAGCTCGCGAACGCTTTGGCCGTTTTGCTCGACAGTGGCAAGGCGTACGCGACACGTCGCTTGCATTGGAATCGGCCCGAACAATGTGTCCCGGGAGTAATCGATTTCGGCAATGCTCGAACGAAGCATCTTTTCCGTGTTCATGACGACGACCTCAATATCCATTCAATGGTAAGCACCTACGTGACAACTGAGGCCGATCCGGCTGAAATAGTTCGCGTTTTCCCTGTGAGCGGTCACACCGCTCATCGGTTGACTCTCTGTAGCGAAGCCGGAGCACCTCGTTTGCAATGGAGACCGACAACCGCAGTCAGTGCGTTGAACAGTAAAAAGCGAAGTTGCTGATTTTATAAATATATGGCCTTCGTAAGTTGCAGCTTTTTTACGGCGCCAATAAATAATTATTCATATAAATCAATAGATTAATTAATCTAATGCGGCAGGGTGGGCGAATATCAATAAATTGACACCTGCCCTGATTTTTGAAACTATCTGCTCATGTTCCGCGTTGTAAGACTTACGATACGCACGCTTTTATTGTTGTAGTAACGCCTGGTTAACAAGGGCCAATCAGCAAAATCCGGCGCCAGAGGCATTCGCCCAGTGGCGGTAGCGTCCCTCACCGGCAGCGTCAAGTACTCGCCTCGCTCCTCCGCCAACGATGCGGGCTTATTTATACGATCCTCAATGTTTATTGCTGCATGTGCAGGCAACAGCATGCTGCATTCGGCTGTGCGATGAGACGAATATCCAGTGTGTCGATGTTTCGCCAAGGGCTGTTTTGGCCTTCTGGCTACGGTAGTCATGCCCGGATTTTGATCAGCCTTTAATACCTGTCGTTGACTTTTTGTTCGCAGTTTTGCCCTACCAATCGCTGCCATTCAGCGCGGCTGTACCTCTGCCTTCAACCAGCACTCAAGCAACTCTTGGACAGTGCTAACGCATCGATACGCTTGGAGTAAGGACTATGCACGGAGATCATCTGGAAATCGTTTGCGGTTGCGTCATCGCAGGTGCCGGCCCTGCGGGAATGGGGCTGCTGTTCAATGCGTTGAAGAGCGGAGCCATGCCGGATCTGGCCAAGGAAGGCCTGATCATTGTCGATGCAAGCCCCAGCCCCGGCACGGGCCGGCTTGGCGAGTACCACATCACCGCCAACTCGGTGGGCGATGTTTTTCTCGACTGTTTGCGTGACCCGGCGCTGCGGGACGTGTTCGAACCGCTTGAGCACTCTCCGGCATATTGGCGTATTCGCCGACAAGCCCAGAGTGCACCGCAGCTATCGGACGTGGCCGAGTTGCTGGCAGAAGCCTCAACCCTGGTACTGGATTTCATCGTTGCCCATTACGGCGTGCAACTGTGGCGCAGCACCACCGTGACCGAAATCGTCAATGGCGGCGAGGAGTACCAGGTCTGGGTGGAAGCCGACGGGCGTAGTTGGCGTATTCGGTGCCGCTCGGTGGTGCTCAATCTGGGTGGTGTTCAAGACCCCCAGCATTTACTCAATAGCCTGGCCGACCAGAAACTTGCGCTTTCTCCGTCGGCGCATATTCAGAGTGCCGACGCCTTGTTGCGTATGAACGCCGTGCAATTGCGCGATTACTTCGCACCCACCCTTGCCAGCGATGGCCGTGTGACGGTGGTCGGCGGCTCGCACAGTGCGTTTTCGATGCTGGAAAACCTGGCAGACGCGCTGGAGTTTGCCGGGCTCAAGGAAGTCACTCTGGTTCATCGCTCGCAGATCCGACTGTTTTACGAAAGCACGGAGGCCGCAGTGACAGCCGGTTACCGCTTTGACGAGCAGCGCGACGTCTGTCCGATCTCCGGACGCGTCAACCGTTCTGGCGGTTTGCGTTACCGTGCGCTGGACATCGGCCGTGAGGCATTATCGTGCGGACGCATCGGCAAGACCGGGGTACGAGTGAATCTGTTTCAGACTGAAAACGGGCCCCAGGGGCATTTTGAAAGTGCCCGGGCGGCGCTGGCCGAATCTGCCGTAGTGGTGCAATGCACCGGCTACCAACCGCGCTTGCCGACTCTTACATACGCCAATGGCGGGCCGATCAAATTGCTTGAAGTCAAAGGCGGCCTGGATTCGGACCCGTCTGGTTGCCCCTTGGACATCAGCGGTCAGCGTCTTTACGGATTGCACCTGTTCGGGCTCGGCGCAGGTTTGGGGGTCGACCCTCGTCTGGGCAGTGAGTCGTCGTTCGATGGACGCATTTACGGCGTCTGGCAGTTCCATCATGACGCCAGTGGCGCGGTGATCGATGCGGTGGTCGCGCGCCTGCAGGAGCCGATGCAGGAACCGGTCAGTCTCAGTCGCAAGCTGCTGCCTGACCGGGAAGGGCATCGTATGCCGTTTTTGTGGCCGACGCTGGTCAACGCAAACTCCTGATGCCACGGCGCGCAAAAAATCCTGGATGGCCACGAGGTCATCCGGGATTTTTTTTGCCCGCGTATGCGCCTGAGTGCCAGGCGATCAAGGCGATCCCGCCTGGCGGGTGGCACTTAATATCTTGGCCATCGCCGCGCTTTTGTAGTGTGGTTGCATTCATCTATTCTCATGGCTTTTACAGCATCTCGATTGACTGAAAGGATCAACGGCACATGCGCATTTTAATAGTGGGAGCCGGTGCGATAGGCGGGTATTTTGGCGGGCGCCTTCTGGAAGCGGGGCGCGACGTTACGTTTCTGGTCAGGACCGGCCGGGCCGAAGAGCTGGACCGCGACGGTTTGGTCGTGCGAAGTCCGATGGGCAATATCGAGTACCCGTCGCCGCCCTATGTTCTAACGCAACAGCTCGACGAGGCGTACGACCTGATCGTGGTCAGTTGCAAGGCGTATGACCTCGACGCGTCGATGGAAGGCTTCGCTGTCGCAGTCGGCCCTGACACGTTGATACTGCCGCTGCTCAATGGCATGGCGCATGTGGACCGGCTTTGCCAGCGTTTCGAGGCTGCGAACGTGCTGGGAGGCCAGTGTCTGGTGTCACTCGACCGAGATGTTTCAGGCGCCGTGCTGCACCTCAATGACACCCATCAGCTGTCATTCGGCGAGCTCAGTGGCGCGTTGACCCCTCGTATCCTGCGGGTAGCCGAAGCGCTGGCGGACGCTGGTTTCGATGCCAACCTCAGTCAGCAAATCGTCCAGGAAATGTGGGAGAAGTGGTGCTTTATCGCCACCGCAGCAGGGATCACCGGTTCAATGCGCGCCAGTATCGGGGACGTGCTGGCGTCCGGAGGCGAGCCGCTGATACTCAAGCTGTTGGCGGAATGTGCAAGCGTGGCCGAGCACGCGGGTTATGCGTTACGCACGGACGTGAGGCAGCGCTTTCAGAACATGCTGACCGCGGCGAATTCGAGGATGACAGCCTCCATGCTGCGCGACATCGAGCGTGGCGCGCCGATTGAAGTCGAGCAGATCATCGGCGAGATGGTGCTCAGGAGGGCAGACAGCGGCCATGAAAGGCCGCTGTTGTCAGCATTGGATTTCGTGCACCTGAATCTGAAATCCTACGAAGCGCGAAGGGTTCGCGAAGTGTGAACCGGCTTCCCGGAAGCCGGTTCAGTGCTCGGATAAGCAAGTACGACAGGCTTACTTATGCGCGGCGGACAACTCCATGATCATTCGCGTCAACAGGTAGATGCGCGGGGCCACGCTGTCGACTTCGGCGTACTCCTCGGGCGTGTGAATATTCCCGCCGACGATGCCGAAACCATCAAGCGTCGGTACGCCAACAGCGGCCGCCAGGCTCGCATCTGCCGCGCCACCGCTGCCCTCGATGGTCAGCTTGCGGCCCAACTCGCCGTAGATGCCTTGCGCCATGGCGACCAGCTTGTCTGACTCCGCCGTCTGCGGCATCGGTGGCAGGCCCCGAATCAGTTTGGTGCTGACTTCGGTTTCCGGGATCATCTTGTCGGCAGACACCCGCGCAAGGTCCTTTTCAATCCGGTCTAACTCTTCAGGCACCGCCACCCGAACGTCTGCCTTGGCTGTCGCCTGATCGGGAATCACGTTGACCCGCTCACCCGCATTGATCACGGTGAAATTGATCGTGGTCTTTTTCTCGGCATCGCCGAGTTTGCCCAGTTGCAGGATCTGGTGCGCAGCTTCCATCGCCGCATTGCGGCCCAGGTCCGGCGCGACACCGGCGTGTGAGGCCTTGCCTTTGACGTCCACCACGGCGGTTGCACTGCCTTTTCGCCACACCACCAGACCATCGGCTGGACGGCCCGGCTCCAGATTGAGCGTGACGTCATGGGTCTTGGCGACTTTCTGGATCAGCGCAGTGGCGGCTTCCGAACCGGTTTCTTCGCTGGCGTCGAGCAGAAAGGTGATCTGCGCGTAATCCTTGAAGTTGAGATTTTTGAGGATTTTCAGCGCGTAAATGCCGGCGACGATGCCGCCCTTGTCATCCATCACTCCAGGCCCGTAAGCGCGACCATCCTTGATGGTGAAGGGGCGGGCAGCCGCTGAGCCTTCCTTGAACACGGTGTCCATGTGCGCCATCAGCAGGATTTTTGCCTTGCCCGTACCTTTGAGCGTCGCGACAACATGACTGCTCTTGTCGGGTGCGGTATTGGGAAACGTTTCAATGGTCGCACCGAGCTTTTTCAGCTCATCGACGGTGATATCACTGACTTGCGCTAGGCCCGGTTCGTACCCTGAGCCAGAGTCGATGTTGACCAGTTTCTCCAGCAGTTTCAGGGCTTCTGGCTGGTAGTTTTGAGCGTCGGTCTGAACCTGCTGGTCAGGCGCGGCGGACGCCGGCAGCGCAACACCCATTGCAAGGCTCAAGGCGAAGGCGCTAGCGAGTGCGGAGCGGGAGAAGGGTTGGGTCATGCGTCGTTCCCTGATGTCGTTGATTGAATTCAGGTATTACCCTAACGGCTTCAAAAAAAATCCGCACCCGCCAAACCCGGCGTTTGCAGCGTTTAATGCTGTAAAAAACGTTTGTCAGTCACAGTGCCCGCCGGGGCGCGGGGTGAGCTAACCTCTTCACTTACGTTTTTCAGTCCAAAGCAGAGAGGTGCCACATGCCAGTCAAGCACGATTTATATGCGGATTTGAGTGTCAGCAAAGACGACCTTGCCAAGCGTCGTGGCAGTGATCCGAGGTTGAACCAGTTGGTCGCTCATTACGATGAAATCGATGCCGAAGTGCTGAAGGCAGAAGCCGGGTCGTCGTTGGGTGTTTCGGACGGTCAGCTTTTGAAACTCAAGGGAAAGCGTCTGGAGACCAAGGACAAAATCGTCAGTCAGCTGAGCCATCCGCAATGACGGGCAGGGAAGGAGGGGAGTGGAACCAGAAAAGAGGGTAGACGCTGTTTATGGATCCAAAATCAGCGTCGGCACATAGGGCGCCTTTGCGGGGGCGCCGTGTGGGCAATCTGCTTGCGGTTCAAGCAGACTGCGCGTAAGAGGCCAGCAACGATTGTTATTGGGGCTCTTGATTAGGTGCGATCTCGGCTTGAATACGTTTGTAAATTTCTTCGCGGTGAACTGAAACGTTTTTCGGAGCGTTGATACCAAGTCTGACTTGCAGACCTTGTACGCCCAGAATGGTAACGGTGATCTCGTCACCGATGTTTATGCTTTCGCCGACTTTGCGGGTGAGTATCAACATAATCTTTTCCTTGATGGCCTCATGAAGCGCCTCTACCAGGAGGCTGGCGTGAGCCTTTGGGTGGTGGTTATTGCCGAGTGCATCCAAATGCGTCCGTCAGTATGACGTCTTCGGTACGATTTTAATTCCCCAGGTTCCTTTTCTTGTTGTAGAGAGAGTTTCCGGGGTGAGCGGCACATGAATTCTGCCCTGTTTTGACATTAAATTCGCCACGCTTATGGGTGCAAAACGCGGGTGCCAAATGTGGGGCGGCGACTATTGCACACTCCTTTGCCATTTAATGCAAAGAAGTCATGCCGAGAAGTGAAGAATTTTTCACTCCGAAGCCTCGTAAGCGATCTCCTAATGCAGTGTAGGAGAATTCCTAGATCAGTGAAGGTCGCCAGATGGATAGGTGAAGGCAATTTGACTGCTAATCGGCACCACGTTGATCAATGATCGTTCAGAGGCCCGATTGGCACGTCTATGTTGGAAGGGGTGGAGCGAGAAAGGGGCGCGGAGGCGTAAACGACATGCCCGCCAGTGCGACGGGCATGTACGTTGATAGAGCGTCGAATCAGACGACCAGAGACAGCAACATGATGAAGATGATGCCCACCACCGACAGGATGGTTTCCATCACAGTCCAGGTTTTCAGGGTCTCGGTCACGGTCATGTTGAAGTACTGCTTCACCAGCCAGAAACCCGCATCGTTGACGTGCGACAGAATCAGCGAACCGGCGCCTGTGGCCAATACCAGCAGCTCACGGTTGACGCCCGGTACCATGCCCACCACCGGGGCGACGATCCCGGCGCCGGTGATGGTGGCCACGGTTGCTGAACCTGTTGCGACACGAATCACCGCTGCCACCAGCCATGCCAGCAGGATCGGCGAGATCTGTGCCTGCACGGCCATGTGACCGATCAGGTTGCCCACGCCGCTGTCCACCAGCATCTGCTTGAAGCCGCCGCCTGCGCCCACGATCAGCACGATGGCCGCCACCGGTGCCAGGCTCTGATCCAGCAATTTGATGATGTGATCACGGCTGAAGCCGCGTGCCGAACCAAAGGTGTAGAACGCCAGCAACAGCGCAAACAGCAGCGCGGCAATCGGGTGGCCGATGAAGTCCATCCACACCCGGAACACATGGCCAGTTGGCAAGGCGACGTCGGCAAAGGTCTTGAGCAGCATCAGGAACACCGGCAACAGGATCGTAATCAGCGTGATCGCGAAGCTCGGCAGGTTCTCGTTGGTGGACTCCTTGGCGATCTGGTCCATCAGCTCCTGAGAAGGGTTGCCAGGAATGTACTTGGCGATCCACTTGCCGTAGATAGGCCCGGCGATGATTGCAGTGGGCAGTGCGACGATCAGGCCATAGAAAATGGTCTTGCCGATGTCGGCGTTGAAGATGCCGATGGCCAGCAGCGGACCCGGGTGCGGCGGCACCAGCCCGTGAACGGCGGAGAGGCCCGCCAGCAGCGGAATGCCGATCTTGACGATGGAGACGCCACTGCGACGCGCCACGATGAACACCAGCGGGATCAGCAATACGAAGCCGATTTCGAAGAACAGTGGGATGCCCACCAGGAACGCCGAAAACATCATCGCCCAGTGAACGCGTTCTTTGCCGAATCGACGAATCAGGGTTTGCGCAATCTGGTCGGCGCCGCCGGAATCAGCCATTAGTTTGCCGAGCATGGTGCCCAGACCGAGGATGATGCCGACGAAGCCCAGTACGCCGCCGAAGCCGTCCTGGAACGACTTCATGACTTTGTCCACCGGCATGCCGGACGTCAGGCCCAGGAAGCCCGCGGCAATGGTCAGCGCTACGAAGGGGTGAACTTTGAATTTGGTGATCAACAGCACAAGGCCGATGATGGTCACCACCGCATCCACAAGCAGATACGTCTCTTGGGTCATACCGAACATGGGGGTGTCTCTCCGTTGTATTTTGTTTTTTTGGAGCTAATGCCTGACGCTGCCTTCACTCACGAGTGTGCGTTGCATGCGAAAGACAGCGCTGTCTTTGCAGCTCACGCCTGATCCGCGATCAGGAGCCGGTGTGCGCGCCTTCGGTGGATTGGGTTTTGGAGAGTTCCCACCATTTGGCGGCCTGTTCTCCGATGGCTTCGATTGACTGCGTGGCATCGACGACCAGTGTGCGGTCTTCACCATTAGGCGGCTCAAGCGTCGCGAACTGACTGTCCACCAAGCTCGCTGGCATGAAATGCCCAGGGCGGTTAGCGCAGCGTTTGGTGGCCTCTTCCTTGCTCAGTTCGAGAAACACAAAACCCAGGCCAGGCACCGCAGCACGCAGCGTTTCGCGATAGCGAAGCTTGAGTGAGGAGCAGGTGAGGATGGGGTGTTCGCCATTGCGCAACGCGGCGGCCAGTTCTTCACCCAGACGGGTAAGCCAGCCGGCACGGTCTTCGTCATTGAGGGGGTGACCAGCGCTCATCTTGTCGATGTTGGCCTGGGGATGGAACGCGTCGCCTTCGATGAGGCGGCCTCCGCTGTTTTTGGCGATTTCAGCGCCGACGACACTTTTGCCGCAGCCGGAAACACCCATCACCACGAGGGCAGAAATTGCGTGTGGAGCAGTAGTCATAAAAACCTCGTCCCGCAGACAGCGCTGTCTTGTCCGGTTACCAGACGGAAGACTGCAGACTGTGTCCGGGTGTAGTCATTGTTATGGGTATCTCGATGGTTCATAGCCGCTCGATCCTTGCCGCTTGGATGTGACAAAAGCGTTCTAAGAAAGCGTTGCGGGACTTCCGGAGATAGCGCTACCTTAGAGCCCCTCCGACACAATTTGCAACCCCTTCAGCTTTTGTTCCTATTCAGTTGGCAACGCATGACACGCAATGGTTCCCGCTCCACCGGTCGTCCCACGCTCAATGAAGTTGCAAAGCTGGCGGCGGTCTCACCCATCACTGCCTCCAGAGCCCTGCGCGGGATTGCCACTGTGGCGCCAGAACTGGTCGAAAAGGTCCGTGCTGCAGCGCTGAGTCTAGGCTATGTCGCCAACCCTGCCGCCCGCGCTTTGGCCTCCTCGCACAGCCAGACGGTGGTGGTGCTTGTACCGTCCTTATCCAACCAGCTGTTTATCGAAACGCTCGAAGCGATTCAGGCGGTACTGAGCCCGCGCGGCCTGGAAGTGGTGATCGGTAACTACCACTATTCGCCGCATGAGGAAGAAAACCTGTTGCGCAGCCACCTTGCCAATCGTCCTCGCGGGCTGTTGTTGACCGGGTTTGATCGCAGTCCGGCCGCCCAGCATCTGCTCGCTGCCAGTGGCGTGCCGTGCGTGCACATGATGGAGCTGGACGGGCAGCGCGCCGAGTCTTGCGTCGGGTTTTCCCAACAGCAGGCTGGCGCAGAAGCGGCCAGGCACTTGTTGAGCCGCGGCCGCCGTCGCCTGGCGTATGTAGCCGCGCAATTGGACCCCCGCGTGTTGCAGCGCGGCAAAGGATTTCAGGCCGCGCTGGAGGCGGCGGGGGCTTACGACCCGGCGCTGCAGGTGTCGACGCCGCAGCCGTCTTCGATTGGCTTGGGAGGGGAGTTGTTCGCCCGCTTGCTTGAAGAACATCCAGACGTGGATGGCATGTTTTTCTGTAACGACGACCTCGCGCAAGGGGCCGCGCTCGAAGCCTTGCGTCGTGGCATCAGCATTCCCGAGCGTGTGTCGCTGATCGGATTCAATGATCTGCCCGGCTCTGCGCACATGGTGCCGCGCCTGACCTCGATCCGCACCCCGCGTGAAGAAGTCGGCCAGCGCGCCGCGCAGCTGCTGCTGGGGTTGCTGGACGGCACCGTCCAGCCGTCGCAAATCGATCTGGGGTTCGAATTGGTCGTGCGCGAAAGCACATGAAAAGCCCGATCCGCTGTAGGCGAGAATTCATTCGCGTGGCGCCAGTGCGGGTTCGACCGTAGCGGCGCCTCGCCAACAAGTTGGCTCCTACAGGAATTTGCCTATTGCAGGGCTTTTGTTGGATCGAGTGGGCGGCATCCCGACTTGCCCACGAAGCTCGCTGATCGATGCGGGCACGCTGTAGACACGAATTCATTCGCGTGGCGCCAGTGCGGGTTTGACCGTAGAGGCGCCTCGCCAACAAGTTGGCTCCTACAGGGATTTCGGGGCTGTTGAGGAAGGTTATTCCTTCCCTTTGAACGCCAACCGGAACTGGTGCAGCAACGGTTCGGTGTATCCGCTTGGCTGCTCGCGCCCTTTGAACACCAGATCCTTGGCCGCCTGAAATGCCACTGACGTCTCGAAGTTCGCGGCCATCGGCTTGTAAGCCGAGTCGCCTGCGTTCTGCGCGTCCACGACTTTGGCCATGCGCTTGAGCGTGTCCAGGACGTGGTGGTCGTCGATCACCTTGTGGTACATCCAGTTGGCGATGTGCTGGCTGGAAATACGCAGGGTCGCACGGTCTTCCATCAGTCCCACGTCATGGATGTCCGGCACCTTGGAACACCCCACGCCTTGCTCGACCCAGCGCACCACGTAACCCAGCAAGCCCTGTGCGTTGTTGTCGATTTCCTGACAAATCTCCTCAGTCGTCCACTTCGCTTCGGCCACCACCGGAACGGTCAGCAAATCCAGCAGAATCTGCTCGCTGACGGTGTCCAGGTCCACTTGCTCGAGCTCTTCCTGAACCGCCTTGACGTCGACTTTGTGGTAATGCATCGCGTGCAAGGTGGCGGCGGTGGGCGACGGCACCCAGGCGGTGGTCGCGCCAGCGTTCGGGTGGGCGATTTTTTGCTCCAGCATTTCGGCCATCAAATCCGGCATTGCCCACATACCTTTGCCGATCTGCGCGCGACCGCGCAGCCCGCACGCCAGGCCAACCAATACGTTGCTGCGCTCGTAGGCCTTGATCCACGGAGTGGCTTTCATATCGCCCTTGCGCAACATCGGACCGGCTTCCATTGCCGTGTGGATTTCGTCGCCCGTGCGGTCCAGAAAGCCTGTGTTGATGAATGCCACGCGGGCAGATGCCGCCCCGATGCACGCCTTGAGGTTGACGCTGGTGCGTCGCTCCTCGTCCATGATCCCCATTTTCACCGTGTTGCGAGGGATCTTCAGGACATCTTCGATGCGCGCGAACAGCGTGTCGGCGAATGCAACTTCGTCCGGGCCGTGCATCTTCGGTTTGACGATATAGACGCTGCCTGCACGCGAGTTGCCACGATTGTGCAGGTCGTGCAGCGCGATCAGGCTGGTGATCACGCCGTCGAGAATGCCTTCGGGGATTTGCTTGTCGCCGTCATAAAGGACCGCCGGATTGGTCATCAGGTGACCCACGTTGCGGATGAACAGCAGCGAGCGGCCGTGCAGCCTCAGCGCGCTGCCCTCAGCGGTGGTGTATTCCCGGTCGGCGTTGAGGCGTCGGGTGATGGTTTTGCCACCTTTGACCAGTTCCTCTGTCAGGTCGCCCTTCATCAGCCCCAGCCAGTTGCGGTAGATGACGATTTTGTCTTCGGCATCCACCGCCGCAACCGAGTCTTCGCAATCGATGATCGTCGACAGGGCTGCTTCCAGCACCAGGTCCTTGATGCCGGCCGGGTCAGTGCTGCCAATCGGGCTGGTCGCGTCGATCTGGATCTCGATGTGCAAACCGTGGTTGTTCAGCAAGATGGCGGTGGGCCGGGCGATTTCACCCTGGTAGCCAATGTATTTTTCAGGATGCGCGAGGGGCGTCTGAGAGCCGTCGGCGAGGGTGACCACCAGTTTGCCGCTGTCGATGGCGTAGGCCGTGGCGTCCACATGCGAGCCACTGGCCAGCGGCGCTGCCTGATCCAGCAATACGCGAGCGAAAGCAATGACCTTGCCCCCGCGCAGAGGGTTATAGCCGGCTTTGATTTCGGCGCCATAGGTGCTTGGAATCACGTCGGTGCCGTACAGTGCATCGTAAAGAGAGCCCCAGCGCGCGTTCGCGGCATTGAGGGCATAACGGGCGTTGGCAGCCGGCACCACCAGCTGCGGACCGGCTTGCTGGCTGACTTCGATGTCGACATTGCTGGTGGTGGCCTGCACCTGGGCGGGCACGGGTTTCAAGTAGCCAATCGAGTCCAGATAAGCGATGTACGCCGGCATGTCAGTCACAGGGCCGGGGTTGGACTTGTGCCACTTGTCCAGTTTCAGCTGGAGCCGGTCACGTTCGGCGAGCAGTTCGCGGTTGACGGGCGCAAGGTCATGCACCAGCGAATCGAAGTCCGCCCAAAAAACATCGGCGTCGAGCCCGGTTCCGGGAAGCACGTCCTCGTCGACGAAACGTTGCAGGCTGGCCGCGACTTTCAGGCCATGGCGGGTGACGAATTCGGTCATCTCGGGTTCTCCGTTTAAATAATGCTTACGACATGCGATAGGCAGCAGGCGCCAGGTTCAGGATCAACCGGCATTCACCGCTGCAACGCCGGCCTTGGCAATCTGCGCGTCCTGATCGGCCTTCACGCCGGACACACCCACAGCGCCGATCACTTCACCGTCGACGATCACCGGCACGCCGCCTTCCAGCGAGGTGAGCAGCGGAGCGGTAGCAAATGCGGTACGACCGCCGTTGATCATTTCTTCGTAGCCCTTGGACTCGCGACGGCCCAGCGCCGACGTGCGGGCCTTCTCGATGGCGATGTAGCCGCCAATCGGCGCGCAGCCATCAAGGCGCTCGAAGCCCAGCAGGTGCCCACCGTCGTCGACCACGGCGATGGAGACCACCCAGTTGTTAGCCTGCGCTTCGGTCCGCGCGGCAGCGATGATCCGGGTGATTTCGGTCTGAGTCAGTACGGACTTGGTTTTCATGCAGCTCTCCTGAGGCGGTTGTTATAGGTGTTGGGGCGCTCTTGCGTTAGTGCAAGGCGTCTTCGATCAGTTCGATCCAATGTTTGACCGGCGTGCGTCCGGCTCCGGCCAGGTGTGTCTGGCAACCGATGTTGGCTGTGGCGATCACCTCGGGGTTGCCGCTTTCCAGCGCACGCATCTTGTTGTCACGCAGTTGCGTGGAGAGCACCGGTTGAGTGATCGAGTAAGTACCCGCCGATCCGCAGCATAAATGACCGTCCGGCACGCTGGTGAGGTTGAAGCCCAGCCGGGTCAGCACCGCTTCTACCGCACCGCCCAGTTTTTGCGCGTGTTGCAACGTGCAAGGGCAATGAAACGCCAGCTTCTGGCTGGTGCAGGTGCCGAGCTTTTCCAGTGGTTCTTCGCGAAGCACCTCAATCAGGTCGCGAGTCATTTCGCTGATCTTCGCGGCCTTGGTGGCATAGGCCGGGTCGTCTCGCAGCAAATGCCCGTACTCTTTGACGAAAGCGCCGCACCCGCTGGCAGTCTGGACGATGGCTTCGGCCCCGGCATCAATAGCTGGCCACCATGCGTCGATGTTGCGCCGGGCGCGATCCAGACCGGCCTTCTGTGCGTTTAAATGGTAGTCCACCGCGCCGCAGCAGCCCGCTTGCGCAATCGGTTTTACGCTGATGCCCAAACGATCCAGCACCCGCGCCGCTGCGCCATTGGTGTTGGGCGAAAGCGCTGGCAATACGCAGCCTTCGAGCATCAAGACCTGGCGTGCGTGTTGCTGTGTCGGCCTTGCGGTAGCGGGTCGAACCTGCCCCGGCAGTTTGGTCTTCAGGCTGCCCGGCAGCAGCGGCCGGAATGCATTGCCGACCCGGGTCAAGGATTTGAACAGCCCGGCATTCGGTACCACGGCCCGTAAACCATCGCGCAGCAGGCGCTGGCCCATAGGGCGCGGCACGGCGGCGTCAACCACTGCGCGGCCGATGTCCAGCAGGTTGTGATACTTGACCCCTGACGGGCAGGTGGTTTCGCAGTTGCGGCAGGACAGGCAACGGTCCAGGTGCAGTTGGGTCTTTTCGGTGACCTCGTTGCCTTCGAGCACCTGCTTGATGAGGTAAATGCGGCCACGGGGCCCGTCGAGTTCGTCGCCCAGTAGCTGATAGGTCGGGCAGGTAGCGTTGCAAAAGCCGCAATGCACACAACTGCGAAGGATGCTTTCAGCTTCTTCGGCACGGGGCAGGCGTTTGGCCTCTTCGCTCAAGGTGGTCTGCATGGTCAGATCTCCGCGTACATTCGGCCCGGATTGAAGATTCCGTGCGGATCAAGTTGCGCCTTGAGTTGGCGGTGATAGCGCATCAGCGGCGAGGCCAGCGGTTCAAAGGGGCTGTCATCAGTGCCGGGGCTGTAACACGTAACATGACCGCCGACCTGACTGACGATGGCCCGAATCTCCGGGCCGCTGGCATCCGATTTCAACCAGCGCTGCGCGCCGCCCCAGTCGATCAACTGCTCGCCTGGCAGATCCAGCACGCCGGTGTTGTTGGGCACCGACACACGCCACAGCGCACGCCCGTCGGAGAAGAAGTCCAGGCGATGGGTATTCAGGTCATTCCAGTAAGCGGGTGCGGTGGCCTCGCCGCCCAGACGATCCTTTGCCGCCGCCACCGAGCCTTCGCCGCCTTCCAGGCGCAGTCGCAGGCGCTGGCCGTCGTGGCACGCGGCGCTGATCGGCAGCGGCTGCTGGCCCCATTCGGCCAACCGGGCGAGGGCATGGGCGGCGTCCATTTCCAGCGCAATGCTGGTGCACAGTCGCGGTTTGGGCAGCACTTTCAAGGACACTTCGGTAATGACGCCCAGGCACCCGAAGCTGCCGGCCAGCAAGCGTGAAAGGTCGTAACCGGCGACGTTTTTCATCACTTCGCCACCAAACTTCAAATGCTTTCCGTGGCCGGTGATCACCCGGGTGCCGAGCACAAAGTCTCGCACCGAGCCCGACCACGGGCGACGTGGCCCGGACAAACCGGCAGCAATCATGCCGCCCACCGTGGCGTCTTCGATGCCGTTGTCGCTGAAGATCGGCGGTTCGCACGGGAGCATCTGCCCAGCGGCATCCAGCGCCGCCGACAACTCACTGAGCGGCGTACCGGCCCGCGCGGTGATGACCAGCTCGGTCGGATCGTAGGTGACGATGCCGCGATGCTGGCGCGTGTCGAGGACTTCACCGGCCACTTCACGACCCAGAAACGCCTTGCTGTTGGACCCCTGAATGCGCAAGGGCGTGCTGGCATGGATGGCTTGATTGACCTGCTCCAGCAGCGCGCCACTGGCGTCACGATCCGCAGGCGAGCGGTTTGGCTGACGTTCGGCACTCATCAGAAACGCTCCAGTTCAGGGAAGGGCAGTTTGCCCATGTGCACATGCATCGCGCCAAATTCGGCGCAGCGGTGCAGCGTCGGGATATTTTTGCCGGGGTTGAGCATGCCGCTCGGGTCGAACGCCGCCTTGATCGCGTGAAACAACGTCAGCTCGTCGCTGTTGAACTGCGCGCACATCTGGTTGATTTTCTCGCGCCCGACACCGTGCTCGCCGGTGATGCTGCCGCCGACTTTCACGCACAGTTCGAGAATCTTGCCGCCCAGTGCTTCGGCCCGGTCCAGTTCGCCTGGCTGATTGGCATCGAACAGGATCAGCGGGTGCATATTGCCGTCGCCTGCATGAAATACGTTGGCGACCCGCAGGCCATATTCCTCTGAAAGCGCAGTAATGCCCTTGAGTACGCCGGGCAGCTCGCGCCGGGGAATGGTCCCGTCCATGCAGTAATAGTCGGGCGACAAACGGCCGACGGCAGGGAAGGCGTTCTTGCGGCCTGCCCAGAAGCGCACGCGCTCGGCCTCGTCTTTGGCTTGACGCACTTCGGTGGCGCCAGCCTTTTCCAGCACGGCGCGGACGCGGTCGCAGTCGTCGTGCACATCGGCTTCAACGCCGTCGAGTTCGCACAGCAGAATGGCCTCGGCGTCCACCGGATATCCGGCGTGGATGAAGTCTTCGGCGGCGCGGATCGCCAGGTTGTCCATCATTTCCAGGCCGCCGGGGATGATGCCCTCGGCGATGATATCGCCCACTGCGCGTCCGGCTTTTTCCACCGAATCGAAGGCTGCGAGCAGCACCCGTGCCACTTGCGGCTTGGGCAGTAGCTTGACGGTCACTTCGGTGATGATGCCGAGCATGCCCTCAGAACCGGTGAACAGCGCGAGCAGGTCGAAGCCTGGCGAGTCCAGCGCCTCGGAGCCCAACACCATGCGCTCGCCTTCAACCGTGAGGATGTCGACTTTCAGCAGGTTATGAACCGTCAGGCCGTACTTGAGGCAGTGCACGCCGCCGGCATTTTCGGCAACGTTGCCACCAATGGAGCAGGCAATCTGTGAGGAAGGGTCCGGGGCGTAATAAAGGTCGAACGGTGCCGCCGCTTGCGAGATTGCGAGATTGCGCACGCCGGGTTGCACCCGAGCGAAGCGCCCGGCGGGGTCGATGTGCAGGATCTTGTTGAACCTCGCCATGACCAGCAGCACGCCTTTCTCCAGCGGCAGAGCGCCGCCAGACAATCCGGTGCCAGCGCCGCGTGCGACAACCGGCACGTTGCGTTCGTGGCAAAGCTTGAGGAGGGTTTGTACCTGATCGAGGCGTTCGGGCAGCACCACCAGCATCGGCGTGGTGCGGTACGCGGACAGTCCATCGCACTCGTAGGGGCGAAGCTCTTCTTCGCGGTGAAGAATGTCCAGATCGGGCAATCGGGCCTGCAAGGCTTGTAACAACAGCGCCTTATCGGTAGCGGGCAGCGCGCCGTCGACGCGTTCGTCGTACAGAATATTCATGATGGGTTCGCAACCCTGTTTTGTTTTTATTGAGGCCCGTTCGCTGGACGAACGTTCTATTGGCTGGCTTGCATCATTGGTGCTGGCGGCTTTACTGTCCATGCCTTGAGGCGCTGGTCGAACCAGTTTATTTTTCGAGCTGGCGCATAATAATCATTTAAATCCATATAAATCATGATCTTGAAAACGCATGTCCCCAAACTCGTTTTTATCAAGGTCACTGGTCATACCAGTTGAGGTCGTCATGCAGAACACCGTCATTGCGCGTGCTCCCCAAGTGGCTGACGTCGTCAGCGAGCGTATCGAGCGCCTGATCGTCGACGGCGTGCTGAAAGTGGGTCAGTTATTGCCCTCGGAGCGTCGCTTGACCGAAAAGCTGGGCGTGTCACGCACTGCGCTGCGTGAAGGTCTCAAGTTGCTGCGCGCCAGGGGCATCATCGATACGCAGCAGGGCAAAGGTTCGTTCGTTGCCCGCATGGACGGCATGGCCGCCAGTTCACCGTTGCTGCATTTATTCGGCTCGCAGCCGCGCACGCTCTATGACCTGTTCGAGGTGCGCAGCCTGCTGGAGGGCGAGTCGGCCCGCTTGGCTGCGTTGCGCGGCACAGACGCGGACTTTGTACTGATCACGCGCAGCTACGACGCGCTGGTCGCGTCCCATGATCAAGCGCTGGACGCATCCAGCCATGCGCGGCTCGATCACGCGTTTCATCTGGCCATTTGCGAGGCGTCGCACAACCCGGTGCTGGTGCAAACGCTGCGGTCGCTGACGGATCTGCTGCTCAATACGGTCTTCGCGTCGGTCAATAACCTGTACCACCGCGAAGCGCAGAAAAAGCAGATCGATCGTCACCATGCCAGGCTGTACAACGCGGTGACCGGTCGATTGCCGGAGCAAGCGCGCAAGGCCGCCATCGCCCACATCCAGAGTATTTGCGAGAACCTGCGGGAAATCGAAAACGAAGAACAACGACTGGTCAGGGCTACATTGCGCCTGGAAGGCTGGACGTAAGCGTGAATACCCGTCCTCTCACCTGTAGGCGCGCGCGTGCCCGCGAAAGCGTTCTGTCAGTGAACACCCATTGCTCTGACCCACCCCAATGGCGTGCAAGCGCGCTCCTGCAGGTTTGATGCTTGCCTTGACAGTCGCTTCTCAAACCCGCAATTTACGCACTGCGTAAAACGATTACGAAACGTTACCGCCGACAACAATAACAACTCAGTGGCAGGCGATCACCGTGGCGCTGGGACATCCCGCTTTCCAGCACGCGCACCCGGATGCGCAATCCGACAAGCCGGAGTAACCTTTCCGACATGAAAAGTTTTGGTCTGCAACTCATCTTCGGCGACTTTCTCGCCCGCAGCGTACGCGGCATTCCGTGCGCACCGCCTTCTGGACAGTGATCCCGATCTCAGCGTTTTTCACTCTCCAGGAGCAAGACCATGACTGACCTCTATGAAAACCCGATGGACCTGATGGGCTTCGAATTCATTGAATTTGCATCCCCCACCCCTGGCGCACTTGAGCCTGTGTTTCAGATCATGGGGTTCACCAAAGTCGCCAACCACCGTTCCAAGAACGTGTCGTTGTACCGGCAGGGCGCAATCAACATCATCCTCAACAATGAGCCGCACAGCGAAGCGTCCTACTTCGCCGCTGAGCATGGTCCGTCGGTGTGCGGCATGGCTTTCAGGGTCAAGGATTCGCAAAAGGCCTACAGCCGCGCACTCGAACTCGGTGCGCAGCCCATTGAAATCGCCACGGGCCCGATGGAGTTGCGACTGCCAGCGATCAAGGGCATCGGCGGCGCCCCGCTTTACCTGATTGACCGATTTGGCGAAGGCACATCGATCTACGACATTGACTTCGTTTTCATTGACGGCGTTGACCGTCATCCCGAAGGCGCGGGGCTGAAATTCATCGATCACCTGACCCATAACGTGTATCGCGGGCGGATGGCGTACTGGGCGAACTTCTACGAGAAGCTGTTCAACTTCCGCGAGCTGCGCTACTTCGATATCAAGGGCGAGTACACCGGCCTGACATCCAAAGCCATGACCGCCCCGGACGGCATGATTCGCATACCGCTCAACGAGGAATCCTCAAGAGGCGCGGGGCAGATCGAAGAGTTTTTGATGCAGTTCAATGGTGAGGGCATTCAGCACGTCGCGTTTTTCACCGAAGACCTGATCAAGACCTGGGACGCGCTCAAGGCCCTGGGCATGCGCTTCATGACCGCGCCGCCGGACACTTATTACGAGATGCTCGAAGGCCGGTTGCCGAACCATGGGGAGCCGGAACATGAGCTGAAGGCACGTGGGATCTTGCTCGATGGCACGTCCGAAGGCGGCACTCAGCGATTGCTGCTGCAGATATTCTCGGCAACCCTGATGGGGCCGGTGTTCTTCGAGTTCATCCAGCGCAAGGGTGATGACGGTTTCGGCGAAGGCAACTTCAAGGCGCTGTTCGAATCCATCGAGCGTGATCAGGTGCGGCGCGGTGTGTTAGCCGCTGATTAAGACTTCAGGCACTGGTTCAGGCGCGTTCAGCCCAGCGGCATTTCCCCGCCCATCCGCTGGCTGATCGCGTGTGCGGTGGCTTTCAAGCGTTGCGCTGCCCGTGTCTGCCGTTCTCCCGTCAGCACCGATGCCGAGCCGACGACGGTCACCACCCCTGCCAGCGTGTTGCCCATGGCGAACACGGGCGACGACACTGCATTCACCCCGGCCATCAGCAAGCCCTGAATCTGGTGCACGCCGGTGCTGCGGATTTCAGTGATGTGGCGGTCGATGTCCTTGAGCTGCTGGGTGTTCAGTGTCTGAGCCTCGGTGTCGCGCAGCGCTGCTGTTTCGGCTGCCGATAGAAAGCTCTGGAACACCAGTCCGGTGGATGAGCTCAACAACGGCAGCACGGAGCCGATCTGCGTCACCAGCGTCACTGCGCCAAGCGACTGTTCCACGTACACCACGGCCGGGCCTTTGTTGCCCCAGACTGCCAGAAAACAGGTTTCGTTGAGTTCGTCTCGCAGGTTGATCAAGTGCGGGGCTGAGACTTTCAATACGTCAAGCTGGCTCAATGCTGCCAAACCGACCTGCAACGCAGAACGGCCCAGCGCGTAGTGCAGAGTGAGCGGGCTTTGCTCTGCGAATCCGCTGTCAACCAGCGCCTGCAGATAGCGGTGCACTTTGCTCGCAGGCATGCCGGTGTGTTCGGCAAGTCTGGACAGCGATGTGGAGGGTGCAAGCTCTGCCAGAGCCTTGAGAACGCCCACTGCCACCTCGGCGGATTGCACCTTCTGCGGACGTCCACCTGGGGAGCTTTCGGAATCAACGGTCATGAAGGAGGTGCGCCGGTCTGGGAAGGCTGCTTTATAACTTGACCCTCCTGCAAACTCAAATTACGTTATTCGTAATCCGGTTACGTAAAAAACTGCCCATAAGAACAAGAGGCCCGAGATGGTCACAGCACATATGCCCAACGCCCTTGCGTATCAGAGCGGCTTCGGCAATCAGTTCAGCAGCGAAGCCATCCCCGGCGCGTTGCCAGTGGGGCAAAACTCCCCACAACGTCACCCGCTGGGCCTGTATGCGGAGCAATTTTCAGGCACGGCATTCACCGTCCCGCGCAGCGAGGCCCGGCGCACCTGGTTGTATCGCATCCAGCCATCGGCCAGCCACCCGCAATACCAGCGCCTTGAAACGCAAATCCCCGGCCACTCCCAAGGGCCCATCACCCCCAATCGTCTGCGCTGGGACGCTTTTGACATCCCCCAAACGCCGACGGACTTCATTGATGGTCTGATCTCGCTGGCCAGCACTTCGGCCGCTGATCAGGCCGACGGTGTGACGGTTTATGTGTACGCCGCCAACACCTCCATGCAGCGCGCATTTTTCAGTGCCGACGGCGAATGGCTGATCGTGCCGCAGCAGGGTCGTTTGCGCATCGTCACCGAGCTGGGCGTGCTGGACATCGAGCCGCAGGAGATCGCCGTATTGCCTCGTGGCCTCAAGTTCAGTGTTCAGCTCAAGGACCGCGAGGCCCGCGGCTACCTCTGTGAAAACCACGGCGCCGCCTTGCGCCTCCCTGACCTGGGGCCGATTGGCAGCAACGGGCTGGCCAACCCTCGGGATTTCCAGACGCCGGTCGCTCATTTTGAAGATCGGCCTGAACCCGTGGTGCTGGTCCAGAAGTTTCTTGGTGAACTGTGGGCGACGACGCTGACCCACTCGCCGTTCGATGTCGTGGCGTGGCACGGCAACAACGTGCCCTACAAGTACGATTTACGACGCTTCAATACCTTGGGCACGGTCAGTTATGACCATCCTGACCCCTCGATCTTTACCGTGTTGACTGCGCCGGGTGCCATGCCGGGGCAGGCCAATGTCGACTTCGTGATTTTCCCGCCACGCTGGATGGTGGCGGAAAACACGTTCCGTCCGCCGTGGTTTCACCGCAACCTGATGAACGAGTTCATGGGGTTGATCGACGGCGCCTACGACGCCAAGGCTGAAGGGTTCATGCCCGGCGGGGTGTCGTTGCACAACTGCATGAGCGCTCATGGACCGGACAACGCAACCGCCGAAAAAGCCATGGCTGCGGAGCTCAAACCGCACAAGATCGAGCAGACCATGGCCTTCATGTTCGAAACCGGCAAAGTGCTGCGCCCCAGCCTTTACGCGCTGCAGTGCCCGCAACTGCAACGCGACTACGACGCCTGCTGGAATGGCATCGCCAGAACTTTCAACTCCACTGATTTGGACAGCCCTCGATGAATACCTCTAAGCACCTGCGCAGCTGGGTGGCCTCGGCCAACGGCCATGCCGACTTCCCGCTGCAGAACCTGCCGATGGGGATTTTCAGCGTTGGTCAATCCGGCAAGCGTTGTGGCGTCGCCATCGGCGACATGATTTTCGACCTGCGAGCGGCACTGGATGCCAGCGTATTCAATGGCGTTGCACGGCTTGCCGCCGAAACTGCGTGCCGTGATCAGCTCAACGACTTTTTTGCCCTGGGCGCTTCGGCCCGTCAGGCATTGCGTGCTGAGTTGTTGCATTTGCTGGACGAGAAAAGCCCGCAGCGCGATCGCTTGAAACTGATGGGCAGCACCTTGCTGCGCCCCATAAGCGACTGTCAGATGCACCTGCCTGCAAGGGTCGGGGATTACACCGATTTCTACGTTGGCATTCATCACGCCACCAATGTCGGTCTGCTGTTCCGCCCTGAAAACCCTTTGCTGCCGAATTATAAATACGTGCCGATTGCCTATCACGGGCGCGCGTCAACGTTGTGCGTGTCTGGCACGCCGGTCAAAAGGCCGATGGGTCAAACCCTTGCGCCCGGCGCCGATGCGCCAACCCTTGGCCCTAGCAAGCGTCTGGACTACGAGCTGGAAGTGGGCGTCTGGATCGGCCCCGGCAACGAGGCGGGGGTACCCATTGAGATTGCACGGGCGAGCCAGCACATTGCCGGTTTCTCCTTGCTCAATGACTGGTCTGCGCGTGATTTGCAGGCGTGGGAATACCAGCCGCTGGGGCCGTTTCTGTCCAAGAGTTTTGCCACCAGCCTCTCGCCGTGGGTGGTGACGGCTGAAGCGCTGGCGCCGTTCCGCGCGTCTCAGCCCAAACGTCCCGAGGGCGATCCCGCGCCGTTGGCGTATCTGCTCGATGACGAGGACCAGAACAATGGGGCGCTGGACATCGAACTCGAGGTGCTGATCCAGACCGAACACATGAAGACCAAGAGCCTGGCGCCGCATCGTCTGGCGCTGAGCAACACGCTGCACATGTACTGGACGGTGGCGCAGATGGTCGCGCATCACAGCGTCAACGGTTGCCAGTTGCAGGCGGGCGACGTGTTCGGTACCGGGACGCTGTCGGGCCCGCATCCCGGTCAATTGGGCAGTCTTCTGGAAATGACCCACGGCGGTAAACACTCCATTGAGTTGCCAGGCGGTGAGACACGCACGTTTTTGCTGGCTGGCGACGAAGTCATCCTCAAAGCCCGGTGTCGCCGCGAAGGGCAGGTGAGCATTGGCTTCGGCGAATGCCGAGGGGTGATCGTCGGTTGACAGGCCTAAAGGTCTGTAGACGTCGCCGCGCCGTTGCGAAGCAAACCGGGGCAGTTCGCGTTTGCATTGGCTTATGCCGCAGGCGCGGGAACTGGCTTGTTTGGATGTGATTCTGCCCGAAGGGCGTAGGAGTCCAGCTTGCTGACGATCTGCCGGGCACCGGCAGCAAACCAGTGAATTATCAGTTTTTCTGACAGGTGCAAACAGATTGCCGAGGCGGCGGCCGGGTTACGACTTCAACCAAATCCAGCCACCAGTGATCCGCTGCGTGGCAGAAAGCGGCCTTGGCGTTCGCCTTGCGGTTGGCCGTCTGTGTAACTCAAATGCCCATTGACCCACACGGCGTCGATCCCTTCGGCGGGGCGCTGCGGCGCGGTGAACTCGGCAACGTCGCGCACGGTCTGCGGATCGAACAGCACCAGATCCGCCCAGTAGCCTTCACGGATGAACCCGCGCTCATGCAAGCCGAAGCGCGAAGCCGTCAGCCCGGTCATCTTGTGAACGGCGGTGTGCAGCGGGAATAACCGCTTGTCACGACTGTAATGCCCCAACACTCGAGGAAACGCCCCCCATAACCGTGGGTGCGGAAACGGATCCTCGGGCAAGCCGTCGGAGCCAATCATCGACAGCGGATGCTGGAGGATGCGCTGCACGTCCGCCTCGTTCATGCCGTAGTACACCGCGCCCGCTGGCTGCAGCATTCGGGCGGCGTCCATCAGCGAAACGTCCCAGCCAGCGGCAATCTCCTTCAGATCGCGGCCACCTTGATCGGGGTGCTGCGTGGACCAGGTGATGGTGATACGGAACGCGTCAGTCACCTGTTTCAGATCCAGCGTCGAGGAGCTCGCCGCATAGGGATAGCAGTCACAACCCACCGGATGATCAAGGGCAGCCGCTTCCAGCTTCGCCAGCAATTGCGGGCTACGGCCCCAGTTACCGGCACCGGCGCATTTGAGGTGCGAAATCACCACAGGGGACTTTGAGTGGCGGCCAATGGCAAACGCCTCATCCATCGCCTCCAGCACCGGTTCGAACTCACTGCGCAAATGCGTGGTGTACACCGCGCCGAATGCCGTCAATTCCTCCGCCAGTTGTTTGATCTCATCGGTGTCTGCCGAAAAAGCCGACGCATACGCCAGACCGGTGGACAGGCCCAGCGCGCCTGATACCAGGCTCTCGCGCAGTTGCTGGCGCATGGCACTGATCTCGTCAGGCAACGCTGTGCGAAACAGATCGTTCAGATGGTTGCTGCGTAGCGCCGTGTGGCCAACCAGCGCGGCGACGTTTACCGCCGGGCGAGCATTGTCCACGGCAGCCACGTAATCACTGAAGCGCGGGTACGAAAACGCTTCAGCCGGGCCCAGCAAGTTCATTGGGTCGGGTGGGGCGGCGGCCAGCGTCACGGGGGACGCGCTGATGCCGCAATTGCCAACGATCACGGTCGTCACACCCTGGGTAATCTTGGGCAGCATCTGCGGTTTGCGGATCACCACCGTGTCGTCGTGGGTGTGAACATCAATGAAGCCTGGCGCCAACACGCGCCCGGCTGCATTGAATTCTTCGCTGGCCGAAACGCCGTCCAGATGGCCGATGCGCTGAATGCGGCCATCGCGAATGGCCACGTCGGCACGAAATTCTGGCGTATCGCTGCCGTCGATCACCCTCGCATCGCGAATGATCAGGTCGTAAAGCATGGTCAGTCTCCGAGCGGCAGGCCGTCTGCGGCGCCGCGATAATCATCCAGCGCCAGCTTGATCCGGCGTAAGCGCTCCTGATTGTCCTCGGGGGCATTGAGCGCCAGTTCCGTGGCGAGCACGTCGATGGTCAGCAGCATGCCGTAGCGCGCTGCGGTGGGTTTGTAGATGAAGTTGGTTTCGGCAATCTGCAGTGGCAACACCACATCAGCCAGTTGGCTCAGGGGGGAGTCGGGCAGGGTGATGGCGAGGATTTTGCTGCCATAACTGCGCGCCAGCGTGATGGCGTCCAGCAGTTCGGGGGTGAGCCCGCTGAGCGAGCAGGCGATGATCACCTGGTCGGGGCCGAGTGTCGCGGCGATCAGGCGCATCATCACCGGGTCGCGGCTGGCGGCAATCGGGTAGCCGAGGCGTACCAGCCGGGTTTGCAGTTCTTCGCTGCACAGGCTGGAGCAGCCGCCCATGCCGAACGCGTGGACCATTTTCGCCTGCACCAGCAAGGTCACTGCCGCTGCGAAGCGCTCTTCCTCGAAGCCCGCCAGATGCTGACGCAGGGTCGATTCGATGTCGCCGACGATCTGCGTGAAAAAAGCCGATTGTTCCGGTGCGGGGTCCGGCGTCAGAAAGCGGCTGCCGACGCCGCTGGCCTGGGCCAGTTGCAGGCGCAGGTCGCGCAAGTCACGGCAACCGATGCTGCGCGCAAAACGCGACAACGTGGCGCTGCTGACTTCGGCGCGCGCAGCGAGTTCGTCAAGGCTGGCGCTGGCGGCGAAGGCCACGTTATCGAGTATCAGCCTGGCGACCCGGCCTTCGCCCGCGCTGAAAGACGCTTGTCGCGCACGTATCTGGTAAAGAATGTCCACTCAGAGCACCTGTGCCAGGCCGAGCGTGAGGGCAAAGGCGATGACGGAAATCAACGTTTCCAGCACCGTCCAGGTTTTGAAAGTCTGCGCCACGGTCATGTTGAAGTACTCCTTGATAAGCCAGAAACCGCCGTCATTGACGTGGGAAAAGATCACCGACCCCGCGCCGGTCGCCAGCACCAGCAACTCGGGATGCGGATAGCCCAGACCCAACGCCACAGGCGCGACAATGCCGGAAGCGGTGGTCATTGCCACTGTTGCCGAGCCGGTCGCCAGCACCCACCAGCAGGGTGATGCTGGCCGTTGGCGCGAGGCATTCGTTGGTGAATTTGAGGATCGAATCGCGGTTGAAGCCCTGCGCGATGCCCAAGGTCCAGAAGCTTAACAATGTCGCCAGCAGCAGCGCGATCACCGAGTTGCCGATGAACAGCAAAAAGCTGTTTAAGCCGCTGCCCGGTACGCGGATCAGGTTGGCCCAGCCGCCCAGTAGCATCAGCAACACAGGCAGCAGAATGGTTGCCATGGTCAGGCCAAAGCTGGGCAGTGTCTGGCGCGGTTCCCGGTCCAGAAACTGCCTGGCCAACGGATTGTCGGCGGCGAGGTGGATACGCGGCACGATGAAATTGGCGTAGAGCGGTCCCGCGATGATTGCCGTCGGGATGCCCACCAGAATCGCGTAGAACAATGTTTGCCCAACCGATGCCTGATAGGCCTGCACTGCCAACATGGCGGCGGGGTGCGGCGGCGCTAGCGCATGCACCACCGAAAGACCCGCCACCATAGGCAGACCGACCATCAGGATCGACACCCCGACCCGACGCGGCACGGTAAAAGCGATCGGCACCAGCAGCACGAATCCGACCTCGAAGAACAGCGGCAAGCCCACCAGAAACGCAATGCAGACCATCGCCCAGTGCGCATTCTTCTCGCCAAATTTATCGATCAGCGTGCGCGCCACCTGCTCGGCGCCACCAGACTCGGCCATCATTTTGCCGAGCATGGTGCCCAGCGCTACCACCAGTGCAATGTGCCCGAGGGTCTTGCCGACCCCGGCTTCATAAGAGCAGCCGACAATGCTGCTGGCAGCCATCCCGCGCAAGATCCCTCCTACGGGCGATGGTTGCCTCATGCAGGAAGCTAGCTTGCGGTGAATCGCTCACGATAGGCCTGAGGTGTGACCGATACGGCGCGCATAAAGCTGCGACGCAGGGTTTCTTCTGTGCCGAAGCCGCAGCGGTCGGCGATGCGCTTGATCGGTAACGCGCTGTCGCCCAGCAGGCGCCGCGCCGCTTCGACACGCAATTGCTCGATGGCGCGGGCCGGAGTGTTGCCGGTGTGCGCCCGGTAATGGCGAACGAAGCTGCGCTCGCTCATGCCGACGTGCTCGGCGAGGGTCGCGACTGAAAGCTCATTGGCCAGATTGTCGAGAATCCAGGCGTGGAGGTCGGCGAAACGGCTGTCGGTGTTGCGCGTCGATTGCTGCATCGACAGTGCGGTACTGAATTGCGACTGGCCGCCAGGGCGCTTTAAAAACACCACCAGATCCTGAGCGACCGCCAGCGCGATGTTGCGCCCCAGATCAGCTTCGACCAGAGCCAGGGCCAGATCGATGCCGGCGGTTACACCGGCCGAGGTCCAGAGTGTGCCTTCGTTGATAAAGATCGGATCGGGATCGACCTGCACTTTGGGAAACCGCTGCGCGAGCGTCTCGCAACTGTCCCAGTGAGTGGCCACGCGATGCCCGTCCAGCAAACCTGCCTGCGCCAGCAGGAACGCGCCGGTGCACACGGACGCCAAACGCCGCGCCGAGGCTGCCTGTTGACGCACCCAATCCACCAGTTGTTCGTCCTCGAGGGCTTGGTGAACGCCGCGTCCACCGGCAACGATCAGCGTATCGGAGGCCTCTTCAGGCAAAGGGAACGTCTGCAGGCCAAGTCCGGCCCACGACATCACGCTGCCGGGCTGGCGGGCGATCACCGTTGGCGAATAGGGCGCCGCGCCGCCCAGATTGACGGCTTGTTCGTTGGCCGAGGCGAACACTTGCAGCGGTCCGGCGACGTCCAGCAACTGCACATCGGGGAAGGCGAGTATATGAATGGCTTTGGGTGGTTTAGGCATGGGCAACCTGTCAAGCGGCACTTGGCGTAAATGGTGGGCTTTATGGCGTAGCCGCCAAAGCTTAGCGGGCTAGAGTGCTTTCGTCCATTTGAGGCGCTGATGACGCTACTGCGCAGAGCTGTGCAGCGCCCCGATCTGATTCACTTAACCTGGAGCACCTTTTTATGACCCTCAATATCGGCATTCTGATGTTCCCCAAGGTGCAGCAGCTGGACCTGACCGGCCCATTCGATGTCTTCGCGACCGCGCCCGGTGTCACCGTGCACCTTGTGTGGAAGGCCCTTGAACCCGTCATGTCCAGCACCGGGTTGTTGATGATGCCCACCCGGACCTTTCAATCGTGTCCGCCGCTGGATGTTATCTGCGTGCCAGGCGGCGTCGGCATCGATGCGTTGATGGAAGACGCCGAGACGCTGGATTTCCTCAACTACCAGGCGAAACACGCCAGGTACGTGACGTCTGTGTGCACCGGCGCTTTGGTATTGGGCGCTGCAGGTTTATTGAAAGGCCGGCGGGCAACCACTCACTGGGCCTCCCATGACCTGCTGGAAAGCTTTGGCGCTATCCCGATCAAGGAGCGTGTGGTGCGTGACGGCAATCTGATGACGGGCGGCGGCGTGACGGCGGGTATCGACTTTGCCCTGACGTTACTGGGCGAGCTGTTCGGCGAAGAAAAAGCACAACTGGTTCAGTTGCAGCTGGAATACGCGCCCGCGCCACCGTTCGATTCAGGTCGCCCGGACACTGCATCCGCCGAGGTTTTGGCGACAGCCTCCGAGCGTGCAGCGCCAGGGCTGGCGGCGCGTCGGCAGATCGTTGAACGCGTGGTCGCCAGCCAGGTTGAATCGCCAGTAACGGCTTAGTTCGTTCCGTTTGATTGCGTCCAAGGCGGCAGGCGTTAGCGTGCTGACGCTCTGCCGCAAGTCGACAGCTTTATCAGCGTTTCAGTTAGATGTTCTGCGCACTTCATAACAGCAGAGAAACAGGTCCAGCGCCGATTCCACGACCGAGGCCTGTTTCTCAGCCGTCAGCAACGGCTCGTTCAGGGTGACTTGCGGCCAGAACGCGAACGCCTTGAGCAGGGCGTGGATCTGATGCGCTGCGAAACCCGGCTCCACTTCGTTCAAACGACCATCCTGCTGCGCGCCCCGAACCCAGACAGTGAACGACTCTTCGCGCTGGTTCAGGCGATTGACCCATGTTTGCGCGCGGTCCGGGGAATGGATCGTCGCGCCAATGGCCACTCGCGCCAGGTCGATGAAATTGCTGTTGCTCAGGGTCTTCATCTTGGCCTTGAGCATCTCGCGCAATTGTTCGCGCAAACCGACTTCCGGCTTGTAGGACGCGTCTGGCTGATCAGTGGCATTGACCCAAAGTCGCTGCAGGATTTCTGCAAATAGCTCTTCTTTACTGGGGAAATGGTTGTAGACCGTGCGTTTGGAGACCTCCGCGCGCGCCGCAATGCGATCCATGCTGGTGACCTCGAAACCGCTGTCGCGGAACTCGGCAATGGCGGCCAGCACAATGGATTCTCGTTTTCGGTCGGTCAGGCGCAAAGGGACAGTCATCGGTTTCGCTTCAAGAAAATTACACTGGGCAGTTTACTTGCGATTGCGATTGATGCAAGCTTGAAACTACACTGTGTAGTGTAAAGGCCTGTTACAACTTCTCGCTTAATTCTTGCCGCCAGATGCAACATCCTGCAAAGCATTAGCTCCTGCACACCCTCCAACCGCTTCACTGGAGTCAGCACCCATGGCCTTGACCGAAAACCACGATGACATGACCTCGTTGCCTGTTTTGTCCCGGCACGAAGGGCGCTACAGCAACCACAAACCGATGAACCGTTCCGGCTTCTTCAAGACTATGCGGATTTTCTGGAATGCCATGGTCAACAAGCCTCGCCACACGCGTCCTGCCGGGGAAATACCGGTCCAGCCGCTGTCCCGCCAGCAATTGCTGGCAGCGCCGAACAACACGGTCTACCGACTGGGGCATTCGACTGTTTTGCTCAAAATGCGTGACGCGTATTTTTTGACTGATCCGGTATTCGCCGAGCGAGCCTCGCCCGTTCAATGGGCCGGGCCGCAGCGTTTTCACCTGCCCCCGATCAGCCTTGAGGACTTGCCGCCGCTCAAGGCGGTAATTCTGTCCCACAATCACTACGACCACCTGGACCACATGACCATTCAGGTGCTCAAGGACAAAACCGAGCACTTCATTGCGCCCATTGGTGTCGGCGACACGCTGATCGAGTGGGGTGTGGCAGCAGAAAAAGTCCAGCAGTTGAACTGGTGGCAATCCACCGACATTCACGGGATTCAATTTGTCGCCACGCCTGCGCAGCACTTTTCCGGGCGCTCCCTGCGTGACGGCAATCAAACGCTTTGGGCGTCGTGGGTGATGATCAACGATCAACAGCGGATTTTCTTCAGCGGCGATACTGGCTATCACAGCGGCTTCAAAGTCATTGGTGAGCACTACGGCCCGTTTGATCTGACGCTGATGGAAACCGGTGCCTACAACGTCGATTGGCCGGACGTGCACATGCAGCCGGAGGAAACGTTGCAGGCGCATCTCGATTTGCGCGGCAAATGGATGTTGCCGATCCACAACGGCACGTTCGACCTGGCCATGCACGCCTGGCACGAACCGTTCGACCGCATCCTAGGATTGGCATGGGAGCGCAGCGTGTCGATCACTACGCCGCAGATGGGCCAGCCGTTCTACGTGGATTACCCGCACCGGGGAGAGGCGTGGTGGACCACAGTGGAGAGCGTCGATGAAGACGAAGGCGCACCTGAAATCGTCCCGGGCCACAAACGTGGCTGCCTGAGCGCAGATTCCTCGCATCAGGTTCATAACCGGGGCTGATCAGCACACTGCCAGAAGCAATTGCCTGCACTAGCCGCCGCTCCCCTGTTGGGGGAAAGCGGCAGTGGCAAACGCTACTCGTGGTTTGCTGGATCGGTTTCGTCGTCGGGATCATCGGGCGACCGGGGCCTGGGGTGCTCACCCTGCTCGTTGAGTTGCTTGTGCTTGTCGCCGACCTTTCCCGCGTTCTCCGCAGTGTGATTGAGGTCTTCGCGTTCCGATTCCTGAGTCATGTCTTATCCTCGGCTTTATTGCCTGTGGGTTGCCCGACTTACGACGCCATCGCCGTGATCAGCATCAGCGCCTCATTCACGAACAGGGGTTGTTTCATGCGCTCGGCCAACATGGCCATTTCGCGCTCTCGCTTGCAAGCCACTGCGGCGACTACCACGCCTTGGCGACACATCAAGGCGAGAAACTCGAAAGTCTCAGGTTCACCCAGATAAACGATGTCATCCCACTTGTCGGCATGGCCCAGATAGTCGACGCGCTTATCAAAGTGCAGCGTCCAGAAATAAGGCACATCCGTATAGCGCTCGTCCGCGCCAAGCATGTTGCTTGCGGCGATTCGAGCCTGTTGCTGAGCCACCCGCCAGTGTTCAATCCGCACAGGGCTGTCAGCCAGCGGGAACGTGGCAATGTCCCCGGCGGCCCATACGTTGTCGGTCACGCGCATTGCGCCGTCGACCTTGAGTGAGCCGTCCTTTTCCAGGGTCACGCCATCGATAAATTGCGTGGCCGGGTCTACGCCAATGCCGATGAGCGCGAGATCCACCGGCATTTTTTCACCGCTGCTCAGCACGGCATGGGCGAGAGCGCTGCCGGCGGTATCACCTTCGAAACGGCTGACTTCAACGTGCGTTCGGAAGACCACACCGTGCTCCTCGTGCAAGGCGCGAATCGCACGCCCGATGCGCTCGCCAAACGGTGCGGCAAAGGGCGTTTCGTGCCGGGCCAGGACGGTGACTTCAACCTGATTTTTGCGCAGTGCCGAGGCCGCTTCCAGTCCGATAAAACTGTCGCCGACGATCAGCACATGAGTGCCGGGCCTCGCCGCGTCGAGAATGTGTCTGGCGTCGTCCCTGTGGCGCAGTGTCAGCACCTGTGGCAGCTGCGCGCCGATTAATGGTAGCGCCCGAGGTTCGCCACCGGTGGTGATCAGTGCGGCGTCGTAATCGAAGCGGCGGCCGTCGGCAATGAACAGCCGCCGGTTGGTGACGTCGAGTTTCATCACCTCGCCCCAGATCCGTTCGATGCGGTGCTCGGTATAAAAGTGCTCCTCGCGTAAATCGGGTGTCTGCTCCGGGGGCATTTCAGCGGCCAATACCGCTTTGCTTAATGCTGTGCGGTCGTAGCCCGGATGCTCTTCCCGATCGATCAGGAGTACTTGGCCGTTAAAGCCCTTCTCGCGCAGCGCAGCCGCAGCTGCCGTACCCGCTGCACCTGCGCCGATGATCACGAAGCAGCGCGCGTCTTTCTCAAGCGTCGGCGTGGGCCGGGCAATGGGCTGGTCGTCCACTTGAACGTGGCCGTCAACCACGTGTGCCGGATATTGGAGCAGAGCGTCCAGTGCCGGCGGTTCACACAGGCGGCCGTCGTCTACGGCAAATTGTGCCTTGTGCCACGGGCAGATCAACTGCCCGTTGCACACCGCGCCATCGGCCAGCGGTGCACCCGCGTGGGGGCAGTCGCCCTGAAAGGCGCGAACCTCGTTGCCCACCCGAATCAAGACGATATTTTTCTCGCCCAGCTTTACCTCAATCCCACGGTCTTCATGCAACTCAGCCAGTTCAGCGACTCGATGTAATGGCATATCAATATCCTTATCAGCTTTCTAGTGTGAGTCGGGAGCTGATGGACAGGTTCAGTGAAAGTAGTGGACGGTAGGTTGAACCATCAGCGCACCAATCCCAATCGCTCGTGCCAGTCGGCAATGGATTCCTCGGGGTAATGATCGAATTGCTGGTCGTTCGGACCGGCCTGGACTTCCACCCAAGATGCTTTGGAGTCGAGCAGCAGGTGCGTGTGCTCGGGCGGTGTCGGCAGGGGCGTGTCGATGGCCGACGCAAAGGGGTGAATAAGCTCAGGCCACTCTGGACTGAACAGCCAGAGCGCGCTGGCGCAGTGCTTGCAGAAATGGCGTTCGGCGCTGCTGAGGTGGACAGGCTGATCGCCGTCTCGCATTTTCGCGTGGTAGATCGAGATGCTCGATTTCCCTTTGACCTTGAGGGTGGCGGCATCGCCGCCGAGGTTGATCGCGTAGCCGCCACCGCCTTGGGTCTTGCGGCAGATGGAGCAGTAGCAGCGTTGATAAGGATACGGGTGGACGCTGGTCAGGCTGAACTCCACCTCACCGCAATGGCAGGAACCTTCGAGATGCATGGGATCGTCTCCGTTATAGGCTGAGAAGTTACCTCTCGATATCTAGACCACGTGCTGTCGGGATCTGCGCATTTTTTTGCGATGCTCACTCAGACGGGCGTTGGGAGCGGCTGCGAGTGCTGTCGCGACAGACAATGGTCTACCGTCGCTTCACCGATCACTTGCCTGCAACTGTCCCGGCTTGCATGATTCGCCATGACTAATAATAGATGGCGGGCCGAACCTGCCGAACAGATAGGTGAAAAGCAATGGATCACGTGAATCGCGGTTTCAGCAGCTGGCTTGGCGCACCGGGGCACAAGGCCTGGCTGGCGCACGAAGGCGACCGGTTACTGGCGTTTGCCAAAGCGGCCCGCCTGCCTCAGGGCTTCGGCAACCTCGATGACCAAGGCCGTTTGCCTGCCGACGCTGTCGCCGAAACCATGAACACCGCACGCATGACCCACAGTTTTGCCATGGCCCACATCAACGGCCTGCCGGGATTTGCAGCGTTGGTCGATCATGGCGTTGCGGCGCTGGCGGGCCCGCTGCGTGATGCAGAGCATGGCGGCTGGTTCGCCAAACCGCTGGAGCACAGCACCGACACGGGCAAGGCCGCCTACCTGCACGCATTCGTTGCGCTGGCCGCCAGCTCTGCCGTTGTCGCCAGACGCCCCGGCGCCCAGACGCTGCTCGAACAGGCTATCCACGTGATCAAGCAGCATTTCTGGAGCGAAGAAGAGGGCGCCATGCGCGAGTCCTTCGCCCGGGACTGGAGCGGCGAAGAAGCCTATCGCGGCGCCAACAGCAACATGCACAGCACCGAAGCCTTTCTGGCGCTGGCCGACGTGACCGGCGACGCCCAATGGCTGGACCGCGCGCTGCACATCGTGGACCGGGTGATTCATCAGCACGCCGCTGTTAATAATCATCAGGTGATCGAGCACTTCGATCCGCAGTGGCAGGCGGTCCTGGAGTACAACCACGACAAGCCTGATGACGCATTCCGCCCTTACGGCACGACGCCGGGCCATGCATTCGAATGGTCGCGCCTTGTGCTCCACCTCGAAGCCGCGCGGCATAAAGCCAAATTGTCGAGCCCGTCCTGGCTGCTCGCAGATGCGCGGGGTTTGTTCGAGAACGCCTGCCGGTATGGCTGGAACGTCGATGGCGCTCCGGGCATCGTCTACACCCTGGACTGGGAAAACCGCCCAGTGGTGCGCCATCGTCTGCACTGGACCCATGCCGAAGCGGCCGCCGCATCGGCTGCGTTGTTGCAGCGCACTGGCGAGGAGCAGTACGAAACCTGGTATCGGGTGTTCTGGGAGTTCAACGAAACGTTGTTCATCGACCGCGAACAGGGAAGCTGGCGCCACGAGCTGAACCCGCAAAACCAGCCAAGTGCAGATATCTGGCCGGGCAAGCCGGACCTCTATCACGCCTATCAGGCGACCCTCCTGCCGATGTTGCCGCTGGCGCAAAGCCTGGCAACGGCGTTGGCGCGCTTGTCATGATCAGGCTGGCTGACTTCATCAACGACATTAAACGTTCACCGCTGTCACCGTGGTCAGCGCTGAACCCTTGGGAGCTGGTCGCGCAGGCGCCCGAGGTAGTGCTTGAGCTGCTCAAGGCACTCTCGCCGGATGATTACGAAATCCGCGGCGACGTTGCCGTTCACAAGAGCACAATTGTGGAGCAGGGCGCCGTCCTCAAAGGCCCGTTGATCCTGGGTCCACGCTGCTTCGTCGCTGCAGGTGCTTATCTGCGCGGCGGTTGCTGGGTGGACGAAGGTTGCACGTTCGGGCCGGGCGCTGAGCTCAAGACATCAATCGTGTTCGCGGGGACCAAGCTTGCACACTTCAATTTTGTCGGCGACTCGGTGTTGGGCACGGGCGTTAACCTGGAAGCAGGCAGCATCGTCTGCAACTACCGAAACGAACGCGACGACAAACACGTGCAGGTGAGGATTGATAACCGACTGATAGCCACTGGCTGCGACAAGTTCGGGGCATTGATAGGCGACCAGTCACGCATCGGCGCTAACGCCGTGCTGGCCCCCGGCGCGCTTTTGACGCCCGGCTCTGTGGTGCGCCGCGGCGCCTTGTTCGATGCTGAAGTCGGCGAATTGAACACGGTGCCTGCTACCCCGCACGCTGAATAAGCGAACTCATTGGCGAGGTGCCCTCAGGCTGTTGACGATCTGGGCCACGACCGCTTCAATCCATCTCCAACTCAATCCACGTCGGTGCATGGTCGCTGGCGTGGGAGAGATCCCTTACCCAGCGGTCCACTCCGGCGTTGACGAGCCTGGGCGCCAGATCGGCACTCAACAGCAGATGATCGATGCGCACGCCGGAGTCAGTTTTCCAGTGATTACGAAAGTAATCCCAGAAGGTATAAATGCGCTCATCCGGGAAGTGAGCCCGCAGTGCATCGGTCCAGCCCTGATCGAGCAGACGCTGAAAGCAGGCACGGCTTTCGGGCTGGAGCAATGCATCCTTTAGCCATGAGCGGGTGTTGTAAATGTCTAGATCGGTGGGGATGACGTTGTAGTCACCGGCAAGAACCACCGGGTGCGTGCTCTTGAACAACGTGTCGGCGTGCGCGATCAGGTGTTCGAACCAGGCCAGTTTGTAGTCGAACTTGGGGCCCGGCTGGGGATTGCCATTGGGCAGATACAGACAGCCGACGATGACGCCTTGCACCGCCGCTTCCAGATAGCGGCTGTGACTGTCCTTTTCATTGCCCGGCAAACCCCTGCGTATCTCCAGCGGGTCCATGTCCCTTGCCAGAATCGCCACGCCATTCCACGAAGATTGCCCATGCCAGATTGCCCCGTAGCCCGCTTTCTGGATGGCCGCAGCAGGGAAGGCCGCATCCACCGCTTTCAGTTCCTGAAGACAGACGACGTCAGGCGCCTCTGTCTCCAGCCATTCCAGCAGGATAGGAAGGCGGGCGCGGATACCGTTGATATTGAATGTGGCGATTTTCAGACTGTTCACGGGTGCGGCCTCGCGCGCGGGTTTCAGCATTCGAGGACGTGGTGATACATAAGATTCAACACGAATGCGACTGAAGGCACAGTCGGCAGGAGCTCGACAGTAATGGCGCCGGATTAAAACCGTCGCCTGAGTCTCACCAAAACCCTCAGGCCATCCGCGCCGTTACACGGATTACCTGACGGGCGATGAAGGCGCCGGTCACGATCACCCCGAACAGACGCAGTGTCTGCATCGCCAGGACGAAGCCGACATCCGAGTGAGTATCGATGGCGATGATCGCCATCGCGTCCAGGCCGCCAGGGCTGGTCGCCAGGTACACCGACAGGAAATCCTTGCCCATCATGTCTGCAATCACATAAGCCGACAGGGCACACAGAAGGATCAGCAACAGAGACCCGAAGATCATTGCCGGCAGGCGCCGCCAAACGTAGTTGATCGTTACCCGGTCAAAGCGCAGGCCGATGTAGCTGCCGATTGCGCCATAGGCCACGGCCAGCAGCCACGGCGGTATCGTGATCTGCATCAAACCGCTGAGTTGCAGCGCGCCACCCAAAACCAGCGGCACCAACAGTGCACCGGCCGGTAATTTTGATCCCAGCGTGACACCGACCACGATCACCATCAGGCTTAAACCGAGGTTCACAAGGTTCAGGCTCTGCACCGTCGCCACTGCGGTGTGGACCTCCGTGCCGCCACCTTCAACCCCGAGCAACCGGCTCACCAACGCCCCGACCATCACCACGCACACAACCCGCACGTACTGCATGGTGGCGACCACTCGCGAATCAGCGCCGTAGTCCTCGGACATCGAAACCATCGCCGACGCTGCGCCGGGTGAAGTGCCCCAGGCGGCCGTGCTGCCTTGAATGCCGCCCCAACGCACCAGGCCAATGCCAACCAGCGCACTCAGCGCCACCGTCAATACCGTCGCGAACACCATGACATGCCAGGAGTGCAGGGCGGTCAGCAGCACGGCCATGGTCATGGAATGCGCGACGAGCACGCCGACCGCTCCTTGGCCCAGGCGAAAGACGTGTTTGTTCAGACGGATCGATGCACCGCTGATACCAAAGCCGATCGCCACCAGCATCGGACCGAGAAACAGGGCGGCAGGGACCTCGAAATATTTGAAGAGTTGACCGGCGGCGCCAGCCATGACGATCAGCAGGCACCATTGAAGCAGCGAAGGCAGGCTTTCCAGCGACAATGAGGCGGGGCGCGACAATGAGGATCTCCAGAGCATGGGGTCTCCCTTGTGAGGCTGTTCCCTTTGGGGGGATGGTGTAGGGTCTTTTGGCGAGATCAGTATCGACAGTACAATTGATCAAGTCTATTTTATAATAATCATGAATTGATAACTTTGGTTGATATATGGACCTGCGCGATCTCACCTATTTTGAAACCATTGCCGAGCTGGGCCACTTGGGCCGCGCTGCCGAGAAGCTCAACCGTAGCCAGCCGGCGCTGACCAAAAGCATTCAGCGTCTGGAAGAGTCGTTTGGCACCAAGCTGTTCCAGCGAGACGGGCGTCGGATCAAACTGACCCCGGTGGGCGAACTGCTTCAGGCCAGGGGCAAAGTACTGCAACAAAGCATTGCCCAGACCCAACGTGAAGTCCGTGACTTTGCCAGCGGCGCACTGGGCAACATCCGCCTGGGCTGCGCAGCGACCATGGCTGAATACCTGCTGCCGGAACTGACCAACGCGCTGCTCAAGCGGGCACCGGAACTGACGCTCAAACTGGTGATCGGCCAGGACGACATGCTCTTGGAGCAACTGCGATCCGGGCAGCTGGACATGATTATTTGCCCGCAGCGCCTGGACGACGATGAGTTCATCGGTCACCCGATCCTCACGGATCAGGCGGTGGTGATAGCCAGTCGCGACCATCCGGTTTTCAAGGCACCGTTTCAGATGGCCGATTTGTGCCAGTACCGCTGGGTGTTGCCTCCGGTCGGTGTTTCTTCACGTAAATGGGTGGACGAGGCGTTTGCGGCGAACGGCCTGCCGTTGCCAGTGGTGCAGGTGGAGGCAAACTCCATTTCGCTGCTGCCGCGTTTGATTGCGCAGACCCGCTTGTTGAGCTTTATCGCCCGGGAAACCCTTGAGTACGGGAAAAACATGCAGCACCTGCGCGAGGTGCCCCTGGATCAAACGACGATGACCCGGACCATTTGCGTGAGTGTCCGGCGTGCGGGTTACCTCTCGCCAGCGGCGCATGCGATGGTGCAGATGCTGCGTGACAGCAACGGCGAGTTTTTCCGGTGGACCTGACGCCGGGGTTCATTTCCATACACGCCTTGCGTTAGCCTGCGGGTCACGTTCAACCGCCTTATTTGTTGGAGAGCACCCATGTACCCAGAGCACATTCAGCAAGACACCCCGCTGTGGCAACACCCACTGCCGACGTTCGCTCAGCAAGACGACAGTGAAGACGACTCCCACTTCGGCGGCGATCAATCACCCCTCAATGACGCCGATGCCGATGAAGACAGCGATCCGGAAGGCGAGCTGGACCTCACCGATCTCGGGCTGGATGAATTTGGCGATGCCGACAAACTCGATATCGGCTCGGCGTCATTGCGCTGAACACTCGCGTCGGGTTTGCGGCTCCGGCCTGTAGGTACGATCCCTCATGGCCGCCCCGATAAATACTTCGCCAGCGACTCCACCCCCACCTCGGCGCTGGTGCTGCTCCCAGCCCACGTGCACGCGAGCATCAGATTGCGCGGCAGGTCGAAATCTTCGACCAGATAACCCTGTTGATCAAATCCACCGGCGTCATGGGGGATCATTTCGCGCAGCGTGCCGCCCGATTCGAAGTACGCCCACACCGGTTTGCCCAGCGCAACTGCCATGCCTACTTCAAAGGCCGTTCCAGAGTCGGGCTCCTGGCCGCGGAAAAAGTTGAGGTTGGCCAGGACGGCGTCGCAGCGCCTGATCATCGCGACGTTGGCCGTGCAGATCAGCGCAGCGGTGCCTTGTGGGTTGGAAGCAGGGGTTATTTCGTTATCAATAGGATAAAGGCCCTCGAGTCCATGGGCCTCACACAGCGCTTTCAGGTAACGGCCGTGCTCGATGGCGTCTGCTCGAAACACGTCGAAGCCGGCCAGATAAATGCGCGGTAACGGGGTGTGTGTCATGTCGAATTCTCAATGGGGTGGCGTGTACGGATTCTAACGCCGGACGAACGCGCCGTTGATCGGTAGATGCGTCCGGCGCTGTAGGAAAGGGCTGGAATCTGTACGGATAACCAGTATCCTGACGCCTTTCCAGACAATCCCTTGTGTGCCGCGCCCGTGAGCAGTTCGCCCCTCGACAATCCGTTTTACTACCTTGAGAACTTCAAGCAGGTTCTCGAGTGGATCGCCCGACGTTACGACGATTTGCTGGACGAGCATGAGCGTGCCTTCATCCGCCATTTTGCGCAGTTGCCACAGCCTTCGCAGGCGCTGCTGGTGCGTATGGTGATGCGCAAGGGCACATTGTTCCGCGCCAGTAAGCTGGACTACCCCGAAATCGGCGATGTCCGCCTTGCGGTCCTGCCATTGCTGGAATGCGCCTGGGTCGATTCGCGACCTGCGCTGGACCTCAACGAGTTGTTCCAGCTGCTGCGCAAGGTCGAACTCACGACCTGCTTCAAGGACCACGGCGTCAGATCTAGCGAGAAGAAAGCGGATTTGCTGGAGCGCTTGCTGCCGCATTACCCCCATTCCCAGGCGCTGGAGCATTGGTTCACCGAATTCGACGAGGTGGTTTTCAGTCTGCAGGTCATGCCCGTCTGTGACCGGGTCCGGCTGCTGTACTTCGGCAATCTCTATCAGGAGTGGTCGGAGTTCGTGCTCGCGGACCTGGGCATCTACCGCTATGAAAAGGTCGAGTTTTCGGCTGATTCGAGGGCGATCAACGAACGGATCGATATCGACGTCTGCATTGAGTTGCATGCGTGCCGCCAGGCGCTGGACGAAGGCCTGGCGCTTGAACACCTGGCCCGGCGCGCACTGGACATCACGACGGGCAATGCCTGGTTGTCAATGCGACGTTCCAAGCTGTTGTTCCAGATCGGTCAGCAGGCCGAGCGCGAACAGGATTGGCCGTTGGCGCTGAGCGTTTACGCGCGATCGAATTACCCTGGCGCACGCGTGCGCAGGATTCGGGTGCTTGAGCGCAGCGAGGACTATGTGTCCGCCATGGCGCTCTTGCAGGATGCGCAGGCCGCGCCGGAAAACGACGCCGAAACCCAGCACGTGTCGAGGGTTTATCCTCGTTTGCTGCGCAAGCTTGGGGGCCCGGTGACCAAGCGCAAGCCTGCACGGGCCGTGGAACGACTTGACCTGAGTGTGGCGCCGCGTGCGGATTCCAGCGTCGAGCGGATGATCCAGCAACATCTGACGCAAGAAGGCGGCGAGGTGCACTACGTCGAAAATGCGCTGATCAACTCACTGTTTGGCTTGCTCTGCTGGCCAGCGATCTTTGCGCCGCTGCCGGGAGCGTTCTTTCACCCGTTCCACAGCGGGCCCAGTGATCTTTACAGCCCGGACTTTTACCAGCGGCGTGCGCAGCAGTTCGATGAATGCCTGGCACTGCTGGAGAGTGATTGCTACAAAACGGTGATTCTGGAGCGGTTCGCGAGCAAGTTCGGCCTGCAATCGCCGTTCGTGTTCTGGGGCGCCTTGACCCCCGAGTTGCTGGAGCAAGCGCTGGGTTGCCTGCCGGCAGCGCATTTGCGGCACTGGTTTCTCCGGCTGTTGCAGGACATCAAGGCCAACCGCACGGGTATGCCTGATTTGATTCAGTTCTACCCGCAGCAGCGGCGTTATCGAATGATAGAAGTCAAAGGACCGGGTGACCGCTTGCAGGACAACCAGCTGCGCTGGCTGGACTTTTGCGCCGAGCATGGCATGCCGGTGGTGGTCTGTTATGTGCAGTGGGCACCTGAGGACGTTCATTCCGTCCTCAGGGTTTGACCTTTTTGGGCACCTGCGGCAGCGGCGCGAACAGCGCTTCGATGTCGTCATCCCTGAGTTTCCAGTCACCGGCCACCCGGCCGTCCAGCACGCCTGCGGCCAGCGCTGACTTCTCCTGCTGCAAGTGCTGAATTTTCTCCTCCACGGTGCCTCTCGCGATCATTTTGTAGACGAACACCGGCTTTTCCTGGCCGATTCGATACGCGCGGTCGGTGGCCTGGTTTTCTGCGGCGGGGTTCCACCACGGGTCGTAGTGAATCACCGTGTCGGCGGCGGTCAGGTTCAGCCCCGTGCCACCGGCCTTGAGGCTGATCAGGAAAATCGACTGCTTGCCGCTCTGGAAATCCTGCACGGGCGTGCGGCGATCCTTGGTGGCGCCGGTCAGCAGCGCATAGCCGATGTCGCGTTGCTCCAGCTCCGCCTGGATCAGGCTGAGCATCGAGGTGAATTGCGAGAACAGTAGAATCTTGCGGCCTTCCGCGAGCAGCTCCTCGACCATTTCCATCAGGCTTTGCAGCTTGGCGGAGCTGCCAAAACGGCCCGTGGTGGGCAAGCTTTTCACCAGACGCAGGTCGCAACACACCTGACGCAGCTTGAGCAGCGCTTCGAGAATGATGATCTGGCTGCGCGCCACGCCCTTGCGGCTGATCTCGTCGCGGACCTTCTTGTCCATCGCCAGACGAATGGTTTCGTAAACGTCACGTTGAGCGTCGTTGAGTTCGACCCAATGCACGATCTCCGTTTTGGGCGGCAACTCGGTCGCCACTTGCTCCTTGGTACGGCGCAACAGGAACGGTTTGATTCGCGCATTCAGGTGCTGCAGCCGATCCTCGTTGCCGAGTTTCTCGATGGGCGTGCGGTAATTGGAGTTGAATTCCTTGCTGTCGCCCAGCCAGCCCGGCATCAGAAAGTGGAATAGGGACCACAGTTCGCCCAGGTGATTTTCCAGCGGCGTGCCGCTCAGGCACAGCCGTTGGCGTGCGGTCAACGCGCGCGCTGCTTCGGCCGCCTTGCTCTTGGGGTTCTTGATGTATTGGGCTTCGTCGAGGATCAGCACGTGAAACAACTGCTTGCTGAGCAGGACTGCATCGCGCGGCAGCAGGGCGTAGGTGGTGAGGATCAGGTCGTAATCCTGCAGACTCTCGTAGTCCTGATGGCGATTGGCGCCATACAGGGCAAGCACCTTGAGCTGTGGCGTGAAGTGTTTTGCTTCATCGACCCAGTTCGGAATGAGGCTGGTCGGCATCACCGCCAAGGCGGGGCGGTCAAGGCGACCCGCCTGTTTTTCTACCAGCAAATGCGTCAGGGTTTGCAGGGTTTTGCCCAGGCCCATGTCATCCGCCAGCACGCCGCCCACTTCCAGTTCACGCAGCGCCTGCATCCAGTTCAAGCCTTCGAGCTGGTAGGGGCGCAACTTGGCGTTGAGGCCCTTGGGCAGCTTGACCTTGCTGTTTTTGAGGTTGGTCAGACGGTCGGCGAACTGACGCAGGCGATCGCCGCCTTCCCACACCAGCGGCATCTCTTCCAGGTGCGTGAGGCGGGTTGCGTCGGCGGTGTTCAGACGAATAGTGTCGTTGCCGTCCTCGCGCCAGTAGAAGTCGCCCAGGGTCGCCAGCACGGTTTTCAGCCGGCCGTAGGGCAGGGCAACGTGTATGGGTACACCGCCGCGCTGCGTGAAATGGTTGAGTTGCACCAGCAGTTGTTCGTCATCCCGACGGTTGGCAATGCCGTCGACGGTCATCAGCTCGGGATGGCTGCGCAGCAAGTTGATCAGGATTGGCAAGAGGCTGAGGCGTTCGCCGTTGACGATGATACCCAGCTCCAGGTCGAACCAGTCGCGCTCGGCTTCTTCGTCGACCACCGCATACCATTCATCCACCGGCGTAACGTCGAAACCAAAGTCGTCGGCCATCTCCACGTTCCATTGGAGGTCGCGCAATACCGGCAACTCGTCGAGTATGAAATGCAGCCAGGCCTTGTCGTTGGGCAGCTCGAACATTTCGCCCGCACTGTCGGGCAGCGCTTTGCTCTGGCGCGTGGCAATACGAAAACCAAGGTCGAGCAACTGTCGCCGAAACAGGGTTTCCAGCTCGGTGTCGCGCTTTATGCGCAGGGTTTCGTCGCTCAGATGACGCACGATATCGGTGGATCTGCCCGCGGGCACCGTCCCCGAGGTGTAGACATCGCCGTAGCCAAACGCCAAGGCGGCGCGGTGCTGAATGTGCCGCTGCATTTTGCCGTTGCGTGGCTCGTAGGCACTGAACTCGAAACTGGCCAGAGTCAGCCGGGGCGCGGGTTGCAGATTATCGATCAGCCGCTCCGCCACCGCTGGCTTGTCGTCGGCTTTGACCGCCGCCGGTGCCTGTTTGTCGAGGGCATCGAGCACGCCCGGCAGGGTGTCCGGCGCCTGGAGGAAAAACAGCGCCGCTGCACAGTGTTTGCAGTTGGTTCTGACAGGACAGGTGCATTTGGCGACGACGAAATTGCGCGTGCGGGCCGGGTCCTTGAATTGCAGGGTCTGGGTGTAAATTTCCAGGCTCGAACCCCGGCACACCGTGCGTACAAGATCGGGACTGAGGTGCTGCAGCATGACGCGTTTTTCCCGGGCGTATTTAAGCCCGCGCTCGACACTCTGCGCTTTGAATAACGGCTCCCATGGCGTGGCCAGGGCTTTTTCGAGGAGGGATGACACAGTTCGGGGTAGCCTTGTGCAACGCAATGCTTAAAGAGAAGACACCTTGATCAGCATGGCCAGACTGCCGTTGTCCATGTAGGTCAATTCACCATTTTTTACCCGGGTCGACTGTCGCATGCGCTCGCTGGTGATCAGTACGCCATGGGCATCGAGTTGGTTGACCCAGAAATTGGCGTCGATGTCGGTGAAGCGTGCCAGCGCCAGGCTGACCGTGCCTTCAATCGGGAAATGGCCAAACTGCTCCTGTCCGCTGCTCAGCGCGACCTTGTTCGGCGCCGCACTGAGATCCTGTTGCCAGGCTTTGTGCAGGAGCACTTTGTAGATGCCGCTGGCGTCCAGTTTGCTGGCCAACCCGTCCAGAGATGTCGAGCGCTGGTCTTCGGCGACCAGCCGGCGTGCGCCTTCGGCCCAGTTCTCCGGGGAGGGCTGGTTAGTGGCCGCAGGTTGATCGATCTGTCGAAACAGAATGACCTCAACCCCGAAGGTGCCATCGGCAAAAGCTGCCGGTGCAAACAGCATCAGCAGCAGGGTCAGCGAGCGAAACAAACGCATGATGCATCCTTCAAGCAGATTTCGGAGTCAGACGTTCAAACAGCGCTTCAAGGATATTGAAGCGCTCGTCAGGCCGTTCCATGGGCACCGAGAATTTGAACATTGTGGCGCCTTCGAATTTGTAACGGTTTGGCTGGCTCTGGATCAGCTTGATCAGCGTCAGCGGATCGACAGGTGTATCGGAGCCGAACTCGATGCGCCCGCCTTGAGGCCCGGCATCGACCTTTTTAATGCCCAGTTGCTCGGCCTTGAGTTTGAGCAAGGTCAGGCGCACCAGATTTTTGGTGGGTTCGGGCAACAGGCCGAAACGGTCGATCATCTCGACTTGCAGGTCTTTCAGGCCTTCTTCGTCGGCGGCGTTGGCGATGCGTTTGTAGAGGATCAGCCGGGTGTGCACGTCCGGCAGGTAAGCCTCGGGGATCAATGCCGGCAGACGCAGGTTGATTTCCGGCCCGCCGCCCAGCGGTTGATCCAGATTCGGCTGCTCACCCTTGCGAATGGCTTTGACCGCGCGCTCGAGCATTTCCATATACAGGGTAAAACCGACTGCCTGAATCTGCCCGCTCTGACCGTCGCCCAGTAGCTCGCCGGCACCACGGATTTCAAGGTCGTTGGTGGCCAGTACAAAGCCTGCGCCCAGGTCCTGGGTATTGGCGATGGCCTCCAGACGCTTTTGCGCATCCGGGGTAATTTGTTTGCGCGGCGGCGTCAGCAGGTAGGCGTAGGCCTGGTGGTGACTGCGTCCGACACGCCCGCGCAGTTGATGCAGTTGAGCGAGGCCGAATTTGTCGGCACGCTCGATGATGATGGTGTTGGCGCTTGGCACGTCAATGCCGGTTTCGATGATGGTCGAGGCGATCAGCACGTTGAACCGCTTGTGGTAGAAGTCGCTCATCACCTGTTCGAGATCACGTTCGTGCATCTGGCCGTGACCAATGCCAATACGGGCTTCGGGGACCAGTTCAGCGAGGTCGGCCGCGCATTTCTCGATCGTCTTGACGTCGTTGTGCAGGTAATACACCTGCCCGCCACGCAGCAATTCACGCAGCAGTGCTTCCTTGACCGTGGGTTTGTTCTGCTCCATGACGAAAGTGCGCACCGACAGACGACGCGCGGGCGGCGTGGCGATGATCGACAAGTCTCGCATTCCGGCGACGGCCATGTTCAGCGTGCGCGGAATAGGCGTGGCGGTCAGGGTCAGGATGTCGACTTCGCTGCGCAGCGCCTTTAGCTGTTCTTTCTGACGCACCCCGAAGCGATGCTCTTCGTCGATGATCACCAGGCCCAGGTTTTTGATCTTTACATCATCCTGCAGCAGCTTGTGTGTGCCGATGACGATGTCGATCTTGCCCTCGGCCAGATCGGCCACGGCGGCGTTGATTTCTTTGGCGGATTTGAACCGGCTCATGACTTCGACCGTCACTGGCCAGTCTGCGAAGCGGTCGCGGAAGCTGTTGTAGTGCTGCTGGGCGAGCAGGGTGGTTGGCACCAGAATCGCTACCTGACGCCCGCCGTGCACGGCAATGAAGGCCGCGCGCATCGCCACTTCGGTCTTGCCGAAGCCCACGTCGCCGCAGACCAGCCGGTCCATCGGCTTGGGCGCGAGCATGTCGGCCCTAACGGCATCAATGGTGGTTTGCTGATCGGGAGTTTCTTCGAACGGGAAGCCCGCGCTGAACGTGTCGTAATCGAGCTTCGGATCGGCGAACGCGTAGCCTTCGCGCGCCGCGCGACGGGCGTAGATGTCGAGCAGTTCGGCGGCGACGTCTCGCACCTGTTCGGCGGCCTTGCGCTTGGCTTTCTGCCAGGTTTCAGAGCCCAGGCGGTGCAACGGCGCGAGGGCATCGTCGCTGCCGGTATAGCGTGCGATCAGGTGCAGGTTGGCAACCGGCACATACAGCTTGGCTTCTTCTGCATAAAGCAGCATCAGGAATTCGGCGACCTGATTCTCGACTTCCAGCGTCGCCAGCCCCAGGTAACGGCCGACGCCATGGTCGATGTGCACCACTGGCGCGCCTTCGCGCAGCTCGGTCAGGTTTTTGATGACCGCATCGGCGCTGTGGCCGTCGGCGCGTTTCTCGCGGCGCCGGCGCTGCATGACCCGTTGGCCGAACAGCGGGCTTTCGGCGATCAGCGCCAGGGCCGGGTTTTCTAGCAACAGGCCCTCGTCCAGCGGCGCGATGGTGATACTCAGGCGCTCTTTGCTGTCGACGAAGTCTTGCCAGCTGTCCACGGTTTTCGGGCGCAGCTTGAGGCGTTCAAGGAGTTCGAGCAGCACTTCGCGGCGGCCGGCGGACTCTGCGGTAAACAGCACGCGCCCCGCGAACTCATCGAGGAAAGCGGCCAGGGCACCCAGCGGTTGAGGTGCTTTTGCGTCAATTGCCAGGTTAGGCAGCGTGGCGGCCGGGAAGCGGTCACGGCCGGCGCCGGTGTCGATATCGTCCTGGCTGACCACCACGCGCGGCCAGGTTCTCAGGCGGGCAAAGCAATCTTCGACCGGCAAAAACAGTTCCGCAGGCGGGAGCAACGGACGTTCCGGATCGTGGCGACGCTCTTCGTAACGGTTGCGAACGTCGTTCCAGAAGGTGTCTGCCGCCTGCTCGATGCCGGGCATGGAGAACACTTGGGTGTCCTGCGGCAGGTAGTCGAAAAGGGTCGAGGTTTCTTCAAAGAACAGCGGCAGGTAGTACTCGATACCGGCGGGGGTAATCCCGCTGCTCAAGTCCTGAAAGATGGTGTTTCGGCGGAAGTCGACGTCGAAGCGTTCACGAAAGCGCGCCTTGAAACCGGTAACGGCTTCTTTTTGAAGCGGGAACTCCTTGGCCGGCAACAGGCGCACGGAGTCTACTTTCTCGATGGAGCGCTGGGTTTCCGGCTCGAAGGTGCGCAGGGTTTCGATTTCGTCGTCGAACAGGTCGATCCTGTAGGGCAGTTTGCTGCCCATCGGGAACAGGTCGATCAACGCGCCGCGTACCGTGAACTCGCCGTGCTCGTACACCGTGTCGACGTAACGGTAGCCGGTGGCTTCGAGACGACTGCGCATGAGTTCCAGGTCGAGTTTCTGCCCTACGTCCAGCACCAGGCTGCTGCCCAGCAGGAACTGGGTAGGGGCAAGGCGGTGCAGGGCGGTGGTGATCGGTACAACCAGCACGCCATGGACCAGCTCCGGCAGCCGGTACAGGCTGGCAATGCGCTGGGAGATGATGTCCTGATGCGGCGAGAACAGGTCGTAAGGCAGGGTTTCCCAATCCGGGAAGTGCAGCACCGGCAGGTCGGGCGCGAAAAATTTCAGCTCTTGCTCCAGCCGCTCGGCACTTTGGCTGTCGGCGGTCAGCAGCAGGGTGAAACGTTTCGCCGCGCTGGCGGCCTCGGCAATCGCCAGGCTCTGAGCGGCACCGGGCAGATTTCCCCAGTGGGTTTTGCCTGCGGCAGCAGGAAGTTTCGGTAGGCGCAGGACGGGCACGGAAGATAAAGCTCCAGGCGTTGCGGCAGGGGCGGGGATTGTAACTAAAGAAGGAATCGGCTGTCAGTTTTACGACCGCAAAATTGTACCCGGTATTTATGTAGTGCTCTGCGAGCTGACAGCCGCGCATTGCTCATAAACAAAGGCGCGGTCATAATGTAGCCCCTTTTTTCAGCCCCTACATGTGGAAGGTTCCCGTGACTCAGAAGCCCGACCAGTGTCTTGGTGAATGGATTGATCGTGAGGCCCTCGCCGAGGCGATGATCCCTCTTATCGGTCAGCTCTACCGCAATAACAATGTGGTGAGTTCGATCTATGGCCGCAGCCTGATCAACCGTTCAGTGATCGCGATACTCAAAGCTCACCGCTTTGCCCGTCATCGTCAATCCGACGCTTGCGAATTATCCGTACACGAGACGTTCCCGCTCATCAAAGCGATGAGCGAGCTTAAACTGGGCGCCGCTTCGGTCGATCTGGGCAAGCTGGCGGTCAAGTTCAAGGCCCAAGGCAATGGTCGTACCGCCGAGCAGTTCGTGCGGGAAGAAATGGCGGACATCGTCGGCAAGCAAGGCACCGGGCCACGCAAGGGGACTGATGTCGTGCTTTACGGTTTCGGCCGTATCGGGCGTTTGCTGGCACGCATCCTGATCGAGAAAACCGGTGGCGGCGACGGTCTGCGTCTGCGAGCAATCGTGGTGCGTAAAGGCGCTGAAAATGATCTGGTCAAGCGCGCCAGCCTGTTGCGTCGTGACTCGGTGCATGGTCCGTTTGACGGCACCATCACTATCGATGAAGCCAACAGCACGATCACCGCCAACGGCAACCTGATTCAGGTGATCTACGCCAAGAACCCCGCCGAAGTCGATTACACCCAGTACGGCATCAAAGATGCGCTGTTGGTGGACAACACAGGTGTGTGGCGTGATGCAGACGGTCTTGGCCAGCACTTGCAGTGCCCCGGCATCGACCGCGTGGTGCTGACCGCTCCGGGCAAGGGCAAGCTGAAGAACATCGTTCACGGTATCAACCACCAGCAAATCACCGATGACGACAAAATCGTTTCGGCGGCGTCCTGCACCACCAACGCCATCGTGCCGGTGCTCAAGGCGATCAACGACAAGTTCGGCATCGTCAACGGTCACGTCGAAACGGTTCACTCGTACACCAACGACCAGAACCTGATCGACAACTTCCACAAGGGCGATCGTCGTGGCCGCAGCGCCGCACTGAACATGGTCATCACCGAAACCGGTGCTGCCACGGCTGCCGCCAAAGCGCTGCCTGAGCTGGCCGGCAAGCTGACCGGCAACGCGATTCGCGTACCGACGCCGAACGTGTCGATGGCGATTCTCAACCTCAATCTCGAAAACGCTACCACCCGCGAAGAAGTCAACGAGTACCTGCGTTACATGGCGCTGCACTCTGATCTGCACAAGCAGATTGACTTCGTGAACTCCCTGGAAGTGGTATCGACCGACTTCGTTGGCTCGCGTCACGCCGGCGTGGTCGATGCCGAAGCCACCATCTGCAACGATAACCGTGTCGTGCTGTACGTCTGGTACGACAACGAATTCGGTTACAGCTGCCAGGTTGTGCGCGTGATGGAAGACATGGCCGGGGTCAACCCGCCAGCGTTTCCGGCCTGAATAGTACAGGCAGCTTCAAGCGGTAAGCTTCAAGCCGCAAGCTGAGGCAACACCCAGACGCCCCGACAAGTTCGGGGCGTTTTTGTTGGTGGGAGCGGCAGAGGGCGTTTGCGAGTGTGCGGCAACGATCAGACCTCGTGAAGCCGCGAACCTAGCCGCTTACGGAGGCTGCCGAGGTACCTTTGTAGGAGTTGACGAGCCAGGGCGAGGCCGCGATGGGGCGCGCAGCGGCCCCAAAACCAAACACCCGAGTTATTCCTGAAACACCGCATGCGCAGGATTCACTGCCGGTGCCCGGCAGCTTCGCGGGCAAGCCTCGCAACAGTTCGCGGGTAAGTCTGGGTGCTTGCGACCCGTCGCAACCGGATGGTTCGCAAAGCACTAACAAAAACGCCCCGAACTCAGTCGGGGCGTTTTTGATTTTCTACTTACTTAAAGCTCCGTGTGTGCAGCTCATCACTGCGCCACGGCAGCCCCGTGCACGTGGCTCTGACCTTTGCGGAACAGCACCAGCGTCGCAATCAGGCCCAGCACGGCCGCACCGCTCAGCCAAAGGCCGGGCGCTGCTTTGTTATCCAGCACGTGGATCAGGTAGGTACAGGCTGCAGGCGTGAAGCCACCGAAAGTGGCGGTCGCCAGGCTGTAGGCCAGCGAGAAGCCGGTAGTGCGGACTTCAACCGGCATGATTTCGGTTAGCGAGACCACCATGGCGCCGTTGTAGGAGCCATACAGGAACGACAACCACAACTCGACCATCAACAAATTGCCGAAGCTTGGGTTTGCAGTCAGCCAGGAAAGTGCCGGGTAAGCCGTCACGATGGCCAGGATGGTCGCGCCCAGTAACAGCGGTTTACGACCGATCTTGTCCGAAAACGCACCCATCACCGGCAGCCAGATGAAGTTCGAGATGCCGACGCAAACGGTCACCAGCAACGCGTCGAGGTCTGACAGGTGCAACTCGTTCTTGCCAAAGGTCGGTGTGTAGGCAGTGATCAGATAGAACGAAACAGTCGTCATGACCACCAGCGCCATGCCGGCGATCACGATGCCGAAGTTCTGGCCGATCGACTTCACCACTTCACCCATGGTGGGGCGGTGTTTTAGAGCACGAGCCTCGAACTCAGGGGTTTCTTCCAGGGAGCGACGAATGACGAAGATCACCGGCACGATCAGGCAGCCAATCAGGAATGGTACACGCCAGCCCCATTGACTCATGTCTTCAGGGCTCAGCCAGTGGTTGAGGGCAACGCCCAGCAAACCGGCGAACACGACGGCGGCCTGCTGACTTGCCGACTGCCAGCTGACGAAGAAGCCTTTGCGTCCTGGAGTAGCAATCTCTGCCAGATACACCGAAACACCACCCAGCTCGACACCTGCCGAGAAGCCCTGCAGCAAGCGGCCAACCAGCACGATCAGCGGCGCCGCGACGCCCAAGGTCGCGTAGCCCGGCACACAGGCAATCAACACAGTCCCCATGGCCATCATCGCCAAGGTGATGACCAAGCCTTTTTTACGACCGTGACGGTCGATATAAGCGCCGAGGAAGATCGCGCCCAGCGGACGCATCAAAAAGCCAGCGCCGAAGGTCGCCAGCGAGAGCATTAGCGAGGCGAACTCGCTGTCGGCAGGGAAGAAGGTTTTGGCAATGGCCGTGGCGTAAAAGCCATAGACCATAAAATCGAACATTTCAAGAAAGTTGCCGCTGACAACGCGAAATATCGCTTTGCCTTTGCCTGTGGTCGAGGCCATTGAAATTACTCACTTAGGCTGTCTAGCTGGGGGGATACGTTGTATTTATGCGTCCTCTCTGGTCAGGCCGTGCTTGGTCGCGGTCGACACAGATTTTGTAACGATATGTGTAAACATGGCTTCTGGCAATCAGAAGCCATGCATCCCTTCGGCTTTTGCGGTCGCGAGCGGCGACTCGCAGCAATATTTGTTTATGTCATTAGTCGACCCGTTCCGCTTTTAACTCGCTTGAAATATTTCGGCCTGACCGCTGTTGTCAGCCGGGGTGCTACGTCCACTCGCGAGTTCAACCACAATGAATGTGAAATTCGATGTAATCGATACGTTTTCCCGCCGCCCTACGTTATTGCCGCTGGCGTTGGCTGCGTTACAGGCCGCGCTCAAAGCTCAGTATCCAGACCTTGAAATCAACCCGGCGATCGCGGTGATCACCCGCGTCTCGTTATCCGGCAAGCCGAAATCTGAAACGTTGCTGGACTGCCTGCGTCAGGGTGTCGCGACTGGCAAAACGCTACAGTGGCGCCCAGAAAAAAATACGCTGATCGCTGAACCGGCAGCGCTACTGCCGGTAACGATGGACGTGGATGTCGAGCAACTGGCGGTGCTTGTCGACAGCGTTTCACTGGACCTGCTCGCAGGCTTCATGCACGCCTTGGTGGCGTTTTGGGATACTCCTGACGAAACTGGCTCAAGCCCTTTGCAGTCGCTGGTCGCGGCACTGAAGCAGCTAGGTCCGCGACCCAGCGACAGCAGTGCCATCGAGGGCACCGCCCAAAGCAGCCGTGTGCTTGTCATTGAGGCGGCGACTGATGCGGATTTCGAACGCCAGGCGCTGGACAGCCTTGAGGCGCAGCTGTTGTCGATCCGGGGCGTTCTTTCGTTGGGGTTGGGGGATTTCGACGAGATCGAGCGCTGTCTCGCACACATCACTGACATCAGCCCTTTGTTGCGCGACAAGGCCTCTGAGAACGTGCACCCGGCGATCTCACGGCTGGATCAACTCCCTGACTGGCTACGCGCGGCCAGCGTAGTTGACCGCCTTGCTTACAGCCGCCAGTTATCGGCATTGGCGGTGGTCGGTGCACGCGCTGAAGGAAAATCCTGGGATGACGATCTGCCACCGATCCTTGAGTACGCACGACGGGTCATGCAGGACTCGATGCGGGCTGACCACCTGGAGGCGACCGGCGTAACGCTGGATGATGTGACCGTCCAGCTGGCCAAGGTCGTGGCCGCAGCCATACCGTCAGCAGGGCAGATTGTCAGTGTGGGCAGCGTGGAAAATATCCGGATGAGCGTCGCAGTCTTCGCGCTGGAGAATCTTTCCAGTCTCCCTGATGGCACCGTTACGTTGTCGACCAAGGACGGCGGCCCCTTACCTTCATGGTTAACGCCCGATTATCTGAAACAGCTGGTCACGCGTGTCGATATCGGTCGGACTTACCCCGCACTGGTACGCCACTATCTGATTACGGATCAAGCGCAAGCAGCCCGCCGTGAAGTGCTTTTTGCCGATCAACTGCGGGTTCAACTGCCGCTCAAGGCGCTGGAACAGAAAATCCGCGGCGAAGGCAATATGTCTGACGCCGGTTATCGGCGGATACGCTCACTGTTGCAGCCGTCGGACGACACCGCGACAGGCGTACTGCGTCCGTTGGCGTTTATCGCTCAGCCAGGCGCGCCTGCTGATCAGGTCAGCAATATGTTCGTAATAACTGATGCTGACCCCGCCGTTGGGCCGTGGGTGTTGTATCGCCCGTTTGCGCGGGTGCCGCTGACCGAGTTCGTCAGCGGGGCGGCGTTGCGTGATGCCATAGCGCAGACCGGTGAGTTGCAAGAACAGACATTGGCGTGGATGAGCGAGCACGCATGGCAGCGATACGCCAACGGCGGTTTTGATCAGCCGCATGTGGTGCGTTTCGGCGAGGGATCGGAATTCGCGCCGCTGGAAACACCCGCACCGGCGCAGCTGGATACGACGGCTGTCAACGGTGACGTGTTTGCAGCGTTATTCAAGGCTAATGCACTGGCGCTGGCTGATCTGGCTGAGGTTGAGTCGGTCTCCAATGCAGAGAGCCGCTGGGCGCTGATCAAGCGCGGCGGCTGGCTGGCACTGGATGCGGTGATGCCGTTTCTCTCCGGCTCGGTCGGCTCTGCACTCTGGCTGGTGCAACTGATGATCAGCGTCGATCACGTGTTGGCGGCGGAGAGTCGCAAGGCAAAGCAGGAAGGTGTCGAGGCCTGGAATACCTTGCTATTGACAATCTCGATGATTCTTTTGCACCAAGGCTTTAGCCCTCGCATTGAGTTCTCGCGGCGCCAGCCATTGCTGGAGAGTAAGGCCCTTGCGCGTGTCTTTCCTTCAGAACCCCCTTTGGAGTCGGGCGGGGGTTTACCGGCCAACGCAGGAGGGCTTCTCGATTACTCATGGTCCAGCTCGCGCCATCGACTGACTGTTTCACAGGCCAGCGCTCTTGAGCGTCTGAAAGTCACGCCTGAGCCCGCGTTAGGGGCAGAGTCTGTCGAGCCGGCCACGCAAGGGCTGTATCTCCACGACCAGCAATGGTTTGTGCGCCTGGAGAGCGGGGTTTACCGGGTCGTTTCTACCGAGGCCGGCGTCTCGATTGTTGACGGGCGCGATCCGTCGATCACGGGGCCTTCGCTGCGGCGCATCAATCAGGCATGGACCCTCGACCTGACGCTACGATTGCGCGGCGGCGCACCCAAACGTAATGCCCGGCAGCTCGCGCTGGAAAACGCAGCGACGCTCAAGCGCGTTATCCATGCCAAAGCGTTACTCGATCAGCGTCGAGATGTGCTTTACCAGAAATTTGCCGAGTGGGGCTCGGCGGTTCGCGAAAAGCCGGAGGATCTGTCGTCTGAACACATGACCCGTATCGAGGCTGAGTTAACTGAGCTGAGCGGCCTCCTCGAGCAGAAGAAACAACTTGATCTGGCACTGCGTCCGGCTGACCGCACGGCGGATAAAAGCGTTGCGAAGGATCTTCGGGGCGTTTGTCGCCGCATTGCCTTTTTCGAGGGGGGGCTGCTGATGGAGGTGCGGACGCAGGCACGTAACCGGATGGCCGGATTGCAGGCTGTTTCCCGGGGCAACGTGACCGTGGGCAATGTCAAAGCTTACTTGAAATTGTTCGAGGACTTGTTGGTCTTGCAAAACCGCGGTGTTCATTGGTCGCGAGTCAGAGAAGCCTTGTGGCTGGAGCTGCGCGCGGTGCCCAAGGTTGGCGAGGAAAGCTGGCGTGCAGAAGTCGTGCTAGTGCAGCAAGACAATTTCTTCAGCCATCTGGAATGGAGGATCAGACGTCTGTGGTCGCATCTGGAGTTGAGCTTCAGCGAGCACGAAATTCTGTCGGGCAACAGTGCGCGCGAACTCAAGCAGTTGCGTAACGATGATCGGATGCACGGGGCATTCAGTTCGCACGCCGCTCTGGAAAACCCCAATGACTTCACGCTTTCCGAACAAATTGGTGTTCTGGAAAGCTCGCTCCGTGAATATCAGCGAGGTGCATTGATTGCCACATGCGCGCAAGAAAGTGCGCCGGAGGTCGTCATCTATGATCAATTCAAGCTTTTTATCGAAGACCTGTCCTGGATTTCGGAACGCGCAGAAAAGCGCCTGTCTGACCTGATCCGGGAGAATGCAGAGCCGCCGGAGCAGCCGTCCGAATATGCTCCGAAGATCAAGCAGCTTCGTAAACGGGTGTTCAAGACCCGCTTCCAGCGCATGCTCATTGGCAGCCTCAGGGATGGCGAGTCCGAATTGCCGGGCGCTGTCGTTGATGTAACGGAAGGCATGGGTGAGGCGGTCGTCAGTACCTACCATTTGCACGAGAACGGCGAGTGGGTGGAGGTTGAGGTTGTGCCCCCTTCGCGTCCTGTGCCGCGTGTCGGCACGAGTACGCTCGCAGAGCTCAAGCGTCAGGCCGGCGTCTTGCTGGGTCGGGTCGAGACCGAGATTGGCAACGCACGTCGCCAGTCCAAACGCGTCAACGAACCTGAAGACATGCAGGACATTCTGGTGCAAAGGGCTGACAAACTGAGTGCGCTCGCCGATAAACTCGCTTCTAAGAGTGGGGATGACGGTCCGGCTGGCGGGGCTGCCAGCGATGTACAGGGGCTGGTCGCATCGCTGCGAAGTGGCGCTGATCGCCTGGTCGAGGAAGGGCGTGCGATCCGCATCGCGATGATCAAGGCGCAACCGCCCACCGCTGCACGCCTGAGTTACATGGCAAAAGAGCGTGAAGTTGACATCGCCCGTTTCGATGCGCGCAAAAATATGTCGGGCGCCCGACGCGATGACTTTCTTCAGGAGTACGTGATCCGTGACAAGCAGCAGCGGGTGTTGTGGTGGGCCCACTTTCATTACGCGAGTGAAGCAGCGGCGGCAGACGCTTTTACCGCCGCACACCTGAAATTGCCGGAGCAACGATTTATCGGTTACAAGGCGCTGATCAAGTCTGCGAAAGACAATCAGTCGGTGGTAGCCGTCTACCGCAGCGTTATCAGCAAGGAGGTTGCCCGTCGCTTGTTTCCGGGAGTGACTGTTGAACAACCGTCGACCAGCGATTGACGGCGTTGGACACGACGGTGTTTACGCCGGTCAACCGCTGAAAAAAAACTCACTGGCTTACTCGGTTCATGACCGGTTTCATTTAAGCAGTGCTTCTCGCAGCTTGTCCGACAGCCCGTCGGGTGCGAGCCAGATGGCGAGATACACTTTCGCCAGTTCCGCGTCGGGGCTGGCGAAAATGACCTTGGTATTGCGCGTCAGGGTCAGCCCGTCCGTTTTGTCCCAGCTCAGTTCATAGCGATCGCCGGTGCGGATATTTTGAAAGCTTTTATGCAGCCGGTCGATCTCAGGCCGCAGTCGCGCCAGCGTTTCTTTGGTCTGCTGGCGCTCCAGCGTCGCATTGGCTGCCTTGATCACGTCTTCGCGGTCAATGTCGCGAAAGTAGTAAAGCTCAAGGCGCTGCGGGGTCTGGCCGGTCACCGCCTGTTGAGCGCCTGTCGAAGACTCGGCGTAGAACGCCGCCGCATAAACGTTCGCCCACATGTAGGTCAGAATCGCCTGATTTTTGCGTTCCAGAACAGGCGATTGGCCCTGTAGTTTTGCCGGGAAATCCGCCTGTTTCAGCAGGTCCGCATCAGAAGCCAACGCTAGGGGAGACGCCAGCATTCCCAGTAACATCCATCCCGCCAACATTTTTCTCATCACACATGCCCTCTCAAGAATCTGTTCATAAGGTTATGTCACTCACTGTTCAGACTTTATAGGTGATTGGCCCGGCGAGGTATTTATCGCCCCGAACTGTGGAGTCGTAGTGCTGTTTTGTTAGCCAACGAACGCTGTTGTGCAGACAATATTGGCCTACGACGCGACCAAGGGTTAATGTTCGCGGCGGCGCTGGACGTATAGACTGCGCCGCGAGATTTAATTCTTCCCGCCGCCTGCTGCGGCGCGAGTTAGCCAGAGACGCCAGAGTGGCGCCTCGGCCCGTTCTAAGGAGTACGCATGGCTGTCTACAACTACGACGTAGTGGTACTGGGTTCCGGTCCTGCTGGAGAAGGTGCGGCAATGAATGCCGCCAAGGCTGGGCGCAAGGTCGCCATGGTCGACAGCCGTCGCCAGGTGGGCGGCAACTGCACCCATTTGGGCACCATTCCGTCCAAAGCGTTGCGTCACTCGGTCAAGCAGATCATTCAGTTCAACACCAACCCCATGTTCCGGGTGATTGGCGAGCCGCGCTGGTTTTCGTTTCCGGACGTGTTGAAAAACGCTGAAATCGTCATCAGCAAACAAGTGGCTTCGCGTACCGGGTACTACGCACGCAATCGTGTCGACGTGTTTTTCGGCACCGGCAGCTTTGCCGATGAGCGCACCATCGACGTGGTATGTCCGACCGGTATCGTCGAAAAGCTCGTCGCCAACCAGATCATCATCGCCACCGGCTCCCGCCCTTATCGTCCGGCCGATATCGATTTTTCCCACAAGCGTATTTACGACAGCGACACGATCCTTAGCATCAGCCACACCCCGCGCAAACTGATCATTTACGGGGCGGGGGTGATCGGCTGCGAATACGCATCGATTTTCAGTGGCCTGGGCGTGATGGTCGAGCTGGTTGATAACCGTGACCAGTTGCTGAGTTTCCTGGATTCGGAAATCGCTCAGGCGCTGAGTTACCACTTCAGCAACAACAACGTCATGGTCCGGCACAACGAAGAGTACGAACGCGTTGAAGGCCTTGATAATGGCGTGATCCTGCACCTCAAGTCCGGCAAGAAAATCAAGGCCGACGCCTTGCTCTGGTGCAACGGCCGCACCGGCAATACCGACAAGCTGGGCCTGGAGAACATCGGTCTCAAGGCCAACGGTCGCGGACAGATCGAGGTAGATGAAAGCTACCGCACTGCGGTTCCGACCATCTTTGGTGCCGGCGACGTGATTGGCTGGCCGAGTCTGGCTAGCGCTGCGTATGACCAGGGTCGCTCGGCGGCAGGTGTTGCGGTTGATAATGGCAGCTGGCGTTTCGTGAACGACGTGCCCACCGGCATTTACACCATCCCGGAAATCAGCTCGATCGGTCAGAACGAGCATGATCTGACTCAGGCCAAAGTCCCGTACGAAGTCGGCAAGGCGTTTTTCAAGGGCATGGCCCGGGCGCAGATTTCCGGCGAGCGGGTGGGCATGCTGAAAATCCTGTTCCACCGCGAAACCCTGCAGGTGCTAGGCGTCCATTGCTTCGGCGACCAGGCTTCAGAGATCGTTCACATCGGCCAGGCGATCATGAACCAGCCAGGTGAAGCGAACACGCTGAAGTACTTCGTCAACACCACGTTCAACTACCCGACCATGGCCGAGGCCTATCGGGTAGCTGCGTATGACGGCCTTAACCGGCTTTTTTAAGCGGCTCCGGCCGGTGGCCTGAGCCGGCCGGGGAGACCGATTTCAGTAATTCCCGAGGGTGGCGCTGGCCAAACCGGGAAAGTCTGTAATCAGGCTGTCAACGCCGAAATCAGCGAGCCTGCGCATCAGTGCAGGCTCGTTGACGGTCCAGACGGACACATGCAAACCTTGCTCCTGCGCCTTCTTCAAGCGCTCCGGCGTGCACAGCGTCCAGTTCAGCGCCAAAAACTCACAGCCATATCCTTGCGCCACTTTCAGCGGGTCGAGCCACGCATATTCGGCGACCAGTCCGCGTGAAATATCGGGGGTCAGCTCCAGGGCTGCGCGCAACACTTCGCGAGAGCTGGAGGTGATCGTCACCTTGTCCAGCAAACCATGACGCTGCGCCATTTCGCGAATGGCCAGTACGGTTGTAGCGGCGCGGGTGCGTGAGGCGCTTTTGACTTCAAGCTGCCAGTGCTCGAACGCGCACTTCTCAAACAGTTCTTCCAGTCGCGGAATCGGGCAGGGATTGACCCAGCCAGGGCCGCCCTTGCGCGCGTCATACGTCACAAGGTCTGCCGCAGCATGTTCGACGACTTTGCCGCGTCGGTCAGTGGTGCGTTTGAGGGTGGGGTCGTGGATGACCATCAGTTCGCCGTCGCGAGACAGATGCAGATCCAGTTCGCAGCGTTTCACCCCATGTTTCAGGCATTCCTGAAAGCTCGCGAGGGTGTTTTCCGGTGCTTCGCCTTTGGCGCCGCGGTGGCCATAGATCAGGGTCACGATTACTCCTTGGGAACGGTGCGCGCCAATGTGCCGCTTTGAGTTGAACTAAACGTAGATCTTTTCTAGTCGATTGAAGGGGGGCTCTGTTCACGGGCGAGCCGCCGTTGCTGGGCTTGTCGTTGCAGAATGTGTCTGGCCAGCAGTTGGCGTTGTGCGTCCGGCAGGTCGATGAACTCGGTGCCGACTTCAAAATCGCCGATGGTCTGCGCATCGCAATGCGTCACTTTGGCCCGCAGCATCAGCCCGGACGCTTGCGGCATCAGCACCATTTTGATCGACAGCACTGCACCGGCAGGGAAGGGCTGAGGCGACTCGAACTGCAAGCCTCCTTCGGACATGATCACCTTCTGCGGCTTGCCCAGCTTGCCCAACGCGGTTTGCGCCACGACCTGGCCGAGCAGGTCGATGCGCTTGCTGAGCGCTTTGAGAAAGCTGTTGAGGGTACGGTCGCGTTCGTCCAGCTGGCGCAGTAAATGTTGTGACTCAAATTCACTGACGTGCAGTTCACTCAGCAAATCGAACAGTGCCGACGTGCCCCGATGGGCATGCTCGTCGATTGCGCCTGGACCTGACAGCAGGTTAATTTCCAGTGCGACGCTGTCCTCGATACGGTAGTATTCGCGGCGTTCTTCTTCATCTAATGTCGACATGGCGAACCCATGGTAGCGGCGGTTGTCTGACTGAAGCCTGGCGTTCAGCCCGGTGTGATTCGAGTGTAAGGCTGCTTGTCGAAGCCCGCCACAAGGACGTTCCCCAATCCTGCGAACAAGTCCCTAAATGTTCAGACCTCTTTTTGTATTCATCGGCACGCGTTATACGCGTGCAAAACGCCGCAATCATTTCGTCTCCTTCATTTCCCTGACTTCGATGATCGGTCTCGCCCTGGGCGTCGTCGTGATGATAGTCGTGTTATCGGTGATGAACGGCTTCGACCATGAGATGCGTACCCGCGTGCTGGGCATGGTGCCCCATGCCACCATCGAGTCCGGCGAACCCATTTCGGATTGGCAGAGCCTGGCCGCCAAGGTCAAGCAGAACCCGCAGGTGGAGGCCGTCGCGCCGTTCACGCAGATGCAGGGTTTGCTGACCAACAATGGCAACGTCCAGAAGATCCTGCTCAATGCCATTGATCCGCAGCAGGAACGCAAGGTTTCCATCATCGATAACTTCATGAAGCAAGGTCGTCTCGACGATCTGGTTGCGGGCGGTTTCGGTGTGGTGATCGGCGATAAGGCGGCGACCAAACTGGGCGTTGGGCTCGGTGACAAAGTGACCTTCGTCGCCCCGGAAGTCACCGTCACGCCAGCGGGCATGTTCCCACGCATGAAGCGCTTCACCGTCGTCGGCATTTTCCATGTGGGCGCGGGTGAACTGGACGGCTATCTGGGCGTGACCAATCTTCAGGATCTGGCGCGTCTGCATCGCTGGAAACCCGATCAGGTACAAGGCCTGCGGCTGAAGTTCACCGACCTGTTCAAAGCACCGCGCACGGCTTATGACATCGCCCAGAACCTCGGCGAGCATCAGTATTTCTCCCGTGACTGGACTCGTACCCACGGCAATCTGTACCAAGCCATCGGCATGGAGAAGTCCATCATTGGCCTGTTGTTGCTGCTGATCGTTGCGGTGGCTGCGTTCAACATCATTTCAACGCTTGTGATGGTGGTGAACGACAAGCGCGGTGACATCGCTATCCTGCGAACGCTGGGTGCCACGCCGGGCCAGATCATGGCGATCTTCATGGTGCAGGGCACAGTCATCGGCGTCGTGGGTACGGCCATTGGCGCAGCCGTCGGGATATTCGCAGCGCTCAATGTCAGCGCGGCCATCTCGCTGCTCGAACGCCTGATCGGTCATAAGTTTCTCAACGCAGATGTCTATTTCATTGACTATCTGCCGTCGCAATTGATGGGCGAAGACGTGTTGCTCGTCTGCGGCGCGGCATTGATCCTGAGTTTCCTCGCCACCCTGTATCCCGCCTGGCGTGCTGCGCGCACCCAGCCGGCGGAGGCGCTACGTTATGAGTGAGTCGGGCATGAGTGATAAAGCAGTATTGAGTTGCCGCAACCTTGGCAAATCCTACGAGGAAGGCCCGGAGTCGGTGACCGTGTTGTCGGGCTTGCAGCTTGAATTGCACCCCGGCGAGCGCGTGGCCATCGTCGGCAGTTCGGGCTCGGGCAAAAGTACCTTGCTGAACCTGCTTGGCGGTCTCGACACACCGTCGCAGGGCAGTGTCTGGCTTGCCGGAGAAGAGCTTTCGGCGCTGAACGAAAAAGCCCGTGGTCTGCTGCGTAACCGGGCGCTTGGCTTCGTCTACCAGTTTCACCATCTGCTACCGGAATTCACCGCGCTCGAGAACGTCTGCATGCCGCTGCTGATCGGCAAGACCGCTATCCCGGAAGCCCGCAAGCGCGCCACTGCGCTGCTGGAGCGGGTAGGACTGGGACACCGCCTTGCGCACAAGCCATCTGAACTGTCTGGCGGCGAGCGTCAGCGTGTGGCCATTGCCCGCGCGCTGGTGAATCAGCCGGGGCTGGTGATGCTCGATGAGCCAACCGGCAACCTCGACTCGCACACCGCGCAGGGTATTCAGGACTTGATGCTCGAGCTGAGCACTTCCTCGCGCACGGCGTTTCTGGTGGTCACGCATGACCTTGCGCTGGCCAGGCAGATGGACCGCGTATTGAGCCTGCAAGAAGGTCGTCTGGTCGCGATCTGATGGCGTCAACCGATGCCGGTCAGACCGGCATCGCGGTTTTTATTTTTAGTTGCTTTCAGTCACGGTGCTCCACGAATGTTCAGACCGTTATCGATCTTTATCGGCACCCGCTACACCCGGGCCAAGCGCCGCAACCATTTCATTTCGTTCATTTCCATGACCTCGATGATTGGCCTGGCGCTGGGCGTTCTGGCGATGATTGTGGTGTTGTCCGTGATGAACGGCTTTCAGAAGGAAATGAGCTCACGCATCCTCGGCATGGTCCCGCACGCAGTGATCTCCGGTGTGGCTCCGCTCGATGACTGGAAACCGGCTGCCGAGGCGGCCCTGAAGAATCCGGAAGTGACCGCCGCCGTGCCGTTTACCGAGATGGACGGCATGCTGTCCTACAAGGGCGCGATGCAGCCGATCCAGATCAGCGGCGTAGATCCGGCGCTTGAATCTCAGGTTTCAATCGTCACCCAGCATATCGTCCAGGGCCGGATGCAGGACCTGAAGCCTGGTGATTTTGGGGTTGTCATTGGCGAGATCACGGCGCGCCGCTTCCGCCTTAATGTGGGCGACAAGCTCACGTTGATCGTGCCCGAGATCAGTTCCGCACCGGGCGGCATCACGCCGCGTCTGCAACGCCTGACCGTGGTGGGTGTGTTCAAAGTGGGTGCCGAGCTCGATGGCTCGATGGCGCTGGTGAACGTGGCGGATGCCGCGGCTATCAAGCACTGGCAGCCTGGTCAGGTGCAGGGCGTTCGCCTGGCGCTCAAGGATCTCTATGCAGCGCCGCAGGTATCGACGGCTATCGTGGCGGGGCTTGGTGCCGGCTACAAGGCCGACGACTGGACGCATACCCAAGGCAGCCTGTTCAGCGCCATGAAAATGGAAAAAACCATGATCGGCTTGCTGCTGCTGATGATCGTTGCAGTGGCAGCGTTCAACATCATCGCAACCCTGATCATGGTGGTGAACGACAAGGGGGCGGACATCGCGATCCTGCGTACCCTTGGCGCGACGCCGGGGCAGATCATGACTATTTTCGTGGTGCAGGGCACTGTAATCGGCGTGGTGGGGACGGTGATCGGCGGCGTGTTGGGCGTCATTGCGGCGATCAACGTCAGCGCGATGGTGGGCTGGATAGAGCGCGTTACCGGGCAGCATATCTTTACTTCGGACGTGTACTTCATCAGCAACCTGCCTTCGCAGTTGCAAGGGTCAGACGTAGCGCTGATCTGCTCGGCCGGGTTCGTGCTGAGCTTTCTGGCAACCATCTACCCTGCCTGGCGCGCGGCTCAGATTCAGCCGGCGCATGCATTGCGCTATGAGTGACCTGCGTTAGTCGGCCACACCGACTTGCCGAGCGTGAAGTTACGCCGGCAAGTGGATCACGAATCGCGTGACGCCTTTGCGAGACTCACAGGCAATCGTCCCGCCGTGGGCCTGAATGATCGACTGAGTAATCGCTAGTCCAAGACCGGCATGCTCGGTGCGACCCTCGTGCCGCGCCGGGTCCGCACGGTAAAAGCGATCAAACAGACGCGGCAGGACGTCTTCCGGAATGGTCTGACCGTTGTTTTCAATTGCCATTCGCACACTCCCTTTGAGCGCCTCTATGCGCACTCGTACCTGCCCGTCGCCGTCAGTGAAGCGCAGCGCGTTATCCAGCAGGTTGGATAAAGCACGCCGCAGCATGTGGCGATCTCCGCTGACCGTCGCTTGCCCCTCGCGTGACAAGTGCACCTGAGCATCGTCCGCCAGCGGCAGGAAATACTCGAGCAGCGCGTCGGCTTCCTCCTCCAGTTGCAAACGCTCCCGGTGCGGGCTCAACAAACCGTGCTCGGCCTTGGCCAGAAACAGCATGTCGTTGACCATTTGCGCCATCCATTGCAGCTCTTCGAGATTGCCGAGTAGCGCCTCCCGGTAGTCCTCGACGCCGCGCGGCCGCGTCAGGATGACTTGCGTGTGCGTCAGCAGGTTCGATAGCGGCGTGCGCAGCTCATGGGCAATGTCGGCCGAGAACGCCGAGAGACGTTGAAACGCATCCTCCAGACGATCGAACATCGCATTGAACGCCTGGGTCAGATCGGCCAATTCGCGTGGCATGTCGCCCTCTGGCAAGCGAGTGGTCAGGGAGCTGGCGGAAACACTCGCTGCGACTTCACTCATCTGCCGCAGTGGGCGCAAACCGCTACGCGCAGCCCAGGCGCCAAGTAATGCCGTTGCGAGCGCTGACAATCCCACTGTCAGCCAGATCAGGCGCTGCATCCGTTGCAGAAAATGTTGGTGGTGAGTGATGTCCAGCAACAGCGTCAATTGTGGTGATTTTGTGCTTTCAGGCTGTAAAGCGACGGTGTAAGTGCGGTAGGCGATTTGATCGGTATTGAGTGTATGCAGGCCCTCCGGAAGGGGGGCGCTGGCGGTTATCGGAGACAGTCCGTCGAGCCAAAGCGTGCTGTCTGGGCCGCGGATCTGCAAAGTCAGATCAGGTTGATGTGCAAGTGCGGCCTGTAACGCCGGGCGTGTTTCCTGTAGCTGGCTTAGGGTGTATACGCCGCGCAGCACATCGCGCAAGGTGGGCAACTTGCTTTCCAGCAATTGCCGGTCCAGTGCCAGAAAGTGGGTTTCGCTGGCCCGGTTGAACAGCACCCCTGCGCTCAGCGATACCACCGCCGTGCAGCCCGCGAACAGCAGCGCCAGACGAGTGCCCAGAGACATTCTGTTGAACCTCACAGCGGACGCTCTTCGAGCACGTAACCCATGCCGCGTACGGTGTGGATCAGTTTGTGGGGGAAGTCGTCATCGACTTTCAGGCGCAAACGGCGGATGGCCACTTCGATGACGTTGGTGTCGCTGTCAAAGTTCATGTCCCAGACCTGCGAAGCGATCAGGGATTTGGGCAACACCTCGCCCTGACGGCGCAGCATCAGCTCCAGCAAGGCAAATTCTTTGGCGGTGAGGTCGATGCGCTGACCGCTGCGTTCGACGCGGCGGCGCAGCAGATCCAGGCGCAGATCCGCCAGCTGCAGCCGGGTTTCCTGGGGGGCGGTATTGCCTCGACGCAGCAAGCTGCGCACGCGGGCCAGCAGCTCTGAAAACGCGAACGGTTTGACCAGATAGTCGTCAGCGCCCAGTTCGAGACCGCGAACCCTGTCTTCGACGGCATCGCGCGCGGTGAGAAACAGCACCGGCGTTTCCAGTCCGGCCCCGCGCACCGCCTGGAGAATCTGCCAGCCATCGCGCCCCGGAAGCATCACATCAACGATCAACAGCGCGTAATCGCCGCTCAGCGCCAGTTGTTGGCCCGTTGTGCCGTCTGCCACCAGCTCTGTGTTGAAGCCTGCTTCGGCCAGGCCCTGGCGAAGGTAATGGCCGGTCTTGGGTTGGTCTTCGATGATCAGTAATTTCATGGCGTGCTCGTTGAACGCAATCGGGCGCAGCGCCGCTTTATAGCGCGACTGACGCGTTTGAGCAGCAACCTTACAAACTTGTAATGTTCCCGTCAGCTAACTGGCAGTGCCGGGACCTTAATGTGCAGCGATTAAGTGTCGTCGACTGGAGAAGTGTTATGTCTGCTCATCTGAAACTATTAGCGGGGTTGATCGCGTTGGGGTTGAGTGCCTCCGTGATGGCTGCACCGGAGGGTCACGTCGATATGGGGCACGCCTCGACCGCTGCTCGGGCCATCCGTACTGTCGAGATGACGCTCGGTGATATGTATTTCGAGCCCAAATCGCTTCAGGTGAAAGCCGGCGAAACCGTACGTTTTGTGCTGGTCAACAAAGGTCAATTGCTGCATGAGTTCAACCTGGGGGATGCGTCGATGCACGCCGAGCATCAGCAGGAAATGCTCAAGATGCAACAAAGCGGCATGCTGACGCCCACCGGCATGAATCATCAAAGCGCGGACCACGGCAATCTGGAGGGGATGGCCATGAAACACGACGATCCCAACAGCGTGCTGGTGGAGCCCGGTAAAACCGCAGAGCTGACGTGGACATTCGCCAAAGCGGGCAATCTGGAATTCGCCTGCAATATCCCGGGGCACTACCAGGCGGGGATGGTCGGCAAGCTGGCGATAACTCCGTAACGCACGAACACGGGGCTGAAAGCCTGGGCCAAACCCTATAAACTCGACGGCCTTGGTTTTCATCTCCGCCTTCAGATTTCAGGTCTCCTCATGCATCCCGCAGCCGAACACTCGCCGCTGGGCAAGTCCAGTGAATACATCGCCACTTACACGCCGTCCTTGCTGTTCCCGATCCCTCGCGCCGCCAAATGGGCGGAGCTGGGGCTGACAGCCGAGACGCTGCCGTATAAGGGCGTGGATTTCTGGAATTGCTACGAACTGTCGTGGTTGCTCCCGTCCGGTAAGCCGGTGGTCGCCATCGGTGAGTTCGCCATCCCCGCAGACTCACCCAACATCATTGAGTCCAAGTCTTTCAAGCTTTACCTCAACTCGTTGAACCAGACGCGGTTTGCCGAACGCAGCGAACTGATTGCGACCCTGGAAAGGGATCTGTCTGCCGCCGCCGGCAAACCAGTCGGCGTGAGGATTCGCAGCCTGAAAGAGATCGAGAGCGAGGGCATCGTCGCGGTGGCGGGGGAGTGCATCGATGATCTGGACATCAGCATCAACAGTTACGACCGTCCGCAGCCAGAGTTGCTGCGGTGTGATGAGTCCCGCACAGTCGAAGAATCCCTGCACAGTCATTTGCTCAAATCCAACTGCCCGGTGACCAGTCAGCCTGACTGGGGCAGCGTTGCCGTCAGTTATCGTGGCGCGGCGCTGGAACATGCGAGCTTTTTGGCCTACATCGTCAGCTTCCGTCAGCATTCGGATTTTCACGAACAATGCGTAGAGCGGATCTTCATGGACCTGCAGCAATTGTTGAAGCCGGAGAGATTGACCGTGTCCGCGCGTTACGTGCGACGCGGCGGGCTGGACATCAACCCGTACCGCAGCACTGAAACGCTGACGTTTGAAAACGGGCGGCTGGCGCGGCAGTAGACGTCAGTGTTCTGCCGGGGCCAGCTGGCTGGACGTTTTGCGGGTTGAATCAACCTTGCCGCCTGGCGAACGAATTCGCTCCTACAGAAGATAAAACGCGCCAGTCGTTGATGTGCGCATTGCAGGATGCCCATATCCGTATGAGCCAACTCGTTGGCGAGCCTTTCAGGCGGTGGGGATTGGGTAAAGCTTCAGATGCCGATGTTGCCCAGGGTCTGGACAATATTGCGCAAGGTGCCGGCAATACCGGGATGCTCCAGCTCAAAGCGTTCCACTGCCAGGTTCACGCCGTCTGAGAGGCTGCTGTCTTGAGTTTTGGTTTCCAGTTCGATCTGCGACTGAATCTGCGCCATCAGGTCGTGCAGGTTGTCGCGCTCTGCCTCAGTCATAGGCGGATTCTGATCAAGTTGCTCGCGCAAGGTGTTGAGTTGTTCTTGCAGTTCGCGGGCGGGCATAGGGTGCTCCCTTTATGGATAGTCTCAGCATGGACCTCGACGCCTTGGCAAAGGTCCGTATGGCATCAAGACTAATCCACTCAGCGCCAACCTGCATGATGTCGATCAAGGCCATTTACGGTTTTTCGGATTTCAGTCGGCGAAGCGCAATGTCAGCCAGGCATGATTCGAGTTCGCCGAGGTGATCGATTACGGAATGCGCGCCCAACTCGTAAAGCTTCAGCGTTGCTTTGGTGCGCAGTTGCTCGCGCTCTTTGTCGGTAAATGCCTGCCACTGCGCAGGAGAGGCGCCGCAGAGGGGTCCACTGGAGGCGATCCCGACTGTCCATAATCCGGCGTTTAGCCCGGACTTGAGCAAGCGTGGATCTCCGCTGACCAGTACGCATCCATCGAGCTGCGCCACGTTCAGACTCATCAGCGCGTCCCAGCAGGCGTGTGGCGCAGGCCAGCTGTTGTGCATGCCGGAGGTGGCGTGAACCCATCCTTGCAGCGGCTCGGCAAGCGTCCGGGTAATCGCAGCGGGCAGTTCATCGATCCATGCGCAGGGCACATTTTGCTTTTTCAAGGATTTGAGGACGGCGAGTGCGCCCTGCGTGGCAATCGCGCACTCGGCCGTGCGTGCTGCCAGTTCGGCTGAAATCATTTGTTTCGATTCTTTTACGTTCAGTGCCTTTGCCTGTGCACCGAAGTCAACAAGACAGCCGCTCAGACCAAAGAGCACAGCGGTAAAAGAGGGTTCGGGTACGGCGACGGGGGCGAGCATGGGTTTCCCTCTCAAATAGAGGTGAAACTAAGGCTTTCAGATGACAGTCCGATGACGGCTGCGTGACCGTGGGCGCCGCTGTGCAAGGTGCCGGGTAAAACCTTAGGTGTTGGCGACGTAAATCATCGCGGAACGCTTTATACTCGCCACTTTGGTTTGGGGGCGTAGCGCCCGCTTCATAACTTTGACTAGGAGTGTCAGCTATGCCCGTAACCGGTGCAGGCTTTTTGGATCGTCTGGCTAAGCTTTGTTTTTGTGCCGGTGTTGCACTGGTCCCGATGGCCGCTCATGCCGCTGAAGAAGACCCGTGGGAAGGCGTCAACCGTGCCATCTTCCGCTTCAACGACACCCTCGACACGTATGCACTGAAGCCGATTGCCCAGGGTTACGAGTTCATCACGCCGCAGTTTCTGGAAGACGGCATTCACAATATGTTCAAGAACGTCGGCGACGTGACCAACCTCGCCAACGACGTTATGCAGGCCAAGCCGGCAGCCGCAGGCGTCGACACTGCCCGTATCATCTTCAACACCACCTTCGGTCTTGCAGGATTCTTCGATGTTGGCACCAAGATGGGCCTGCAGCGTAATGACGAAGACTTCGGTCAGACCCTTGGCTATTGGGGTCTACCCAGCGGCCCGTTCGTGATGCTGCCCTTCTTCGGTCCAAGTACCGTGCGTGATGCCTTCGCCAAATATCCCGACACCTACACCTCGCCGTATCGCTACATCGACCACGTGCCGACCCGCAATACCTTGCTGGGCGTGAACGTTGTGGACACTCGTGCGAGCCTGTTGTCGGCAGAGAAGCTGATCAATGGCGACAAGTACATCTTCATCCGCAACGCTTACTTGCAGAACCGCGAGTTCAAGGTGAAGGATGGCAAGGTTGTCGACGATTTCTGATTGATCGACTTCGATTGACAGATGCAAAAAAGGCGACTCATCGGGTCGCCTTTTTCATGCCTGTCATTTGCGAAATCTGTGAACCAGTTCCGCCCGGTCTTCAATTCATCTTTAGAATCGTCAGCCCCAGTTTCTGTCCGCCCTCTTCCAGGTCAGCGAGCCAAACCACCTCGGTGTCGGCTTCCAGCCCCTTGAGCGCGGCGTGCTCCGATTCGATGCGCACGCTGATTTGATCGCCGACCTTGAATGCGCGCTGGGCCTCTATCTGCATGCCTGAGCTGGATAAATCCACGCAAACGGCGGGTATGATCTGGCCTGCGTAAAGCAGACTTACATCAGCATCGACTCGCATTCGGATGTAGTCACGTTTCTCGTCGTAGTCACGATCATTCTGGCCCATGGGATATCCTTCGTTTTCGTTGCTGAATTAACCGTTCTTATAACTCTCGGCGATTTACGATGTAAAGACGCAAACCGACCGTTGGAGCACGCTTGAAACGCCCGGCGGATGGGAGTACCGTCTGCGCCTTGAAGGGCACCTCTGTAATGCGCTGCGCGCGACCAAAAATCCGCGCGCTTGGGTCAGAGAGGCTAGAAGCGAATCCAGTACGCGGTCAGACACCAAACGACCGTCTACGCCAACCTAATCTGGCGCCGTTTGCCCACATGCAAAAAACCAGTGCCACGCTGCTGATAATCGATGACGACGAAGTAGTGCGCGCGAGTCTCGCGGCCTATTTGGAAGACAGTGGATTCAGCGTCCTGCAGGCCAGCAATGGCCAACAGGGTCTGCAGACCTTCGAGCAAAACACGCCTGATCTGGTGATCTGCGACCTGCGCATGCCCCAGGTGGGTGGCCTTGAGCTGATCCGTCAGGTGACCAGTATCGCCCCGGAAACACCGGTGATAGTGGTATCGGGTGCCGGCGTGATGAGCGATGCCGTCGAAGCATTGCGTCTTGGCGCTGCCGACTACCTGATCAAGCCTCTCGAAGACCTCGCCGTACTGGAGCACTCTGTGCGCCGGGCACTGGACCGCGCTCGTCTGTTGCAGGAAAACGAGCTTTATCGGCAAAAGCTGGAAACGGCCAACCGCGAGCTTGAAGCCAGCCTTCACCTGCTACAGGAAGATCAGGACGCGGGTCGACAGGTTCAGATGAACATGTTGCCCACCAATCCGTGGGCCATAGACGACTTTGAGTTTGAACACGAGATAATCCCGTCGCTGTATCTGTCGGGTGATTTCGTCGATTACTTTCGTGTCGACGAACGCCGGGTGGCGTTTTATCTGGCCGACGTCTCAGGCCACGGTGCTTCCTCAGCGTTTATCACTGTGTTGTTGAAGTTCATGACTACGCGGCTGCTGTTCGAGTCCAGGCGTGGCGGCACGTTACCGGAGTTCAAGCCTTCTGATGTCCTTGGCCATATCAATCGCGGATTGATCAGCTGCAAGCTGGGCAAGCACGTGACGATGGTCGGCGGGGTTATCGACGAAGACACCGGGCAACTTACCTACAGCGTGGGCGGCCATTTGCCGCTGCCCGTGCTGTACACGCCCACCGAGACCCGTTATCTGGATGGTCGCGGTTTGCCCGTCGGGATTTTCAATGAAGCGACCTACACCGATCATGTGCTTGACCTGCCTGAGTCCTTTAGTCTGACGCTCTTGTCTGATGGGATTCTGGACCTTCTGCCAGGTGATACACTCAAAGAGAAAGAGGCCGCATTGCCAGAACTGGTGAAAGCGGCAGGCGGGAGCCTGGATGGCTTGCGCCGCAAGTTTGGATTGGCCACACTCGGGGAGATGCCGGATGATATCGCCTTGTTAGTGTTGAGCAGGAACCTTTAATGAGTACCGGTAGAATCCAGTTTGCCGAGCAAGACGGCACGTTCGTCCTCAAATTCGTGGGTGAAGTGCGTTTGACGCTATGTTCGGCCTTGGATGCGACAATCGAGCGTATCTTCACGGCGTTGAATTTTTCGACGGTGGTGATAGACCTCACTGAAACCCGCAGCATTGACAGCACTACGCTTGGTTTATTGGCGAAGCTGTCCATTTTGTCGCGTCAAAAAGTCGGGCTTTTGCCGACGGTGGTGACGACCCACGAGGACATCACCCGTCTGCTCCAGTCGATGGGCTTCGATCAGGTCTTCAATATCGTAGACCGGCCTATGACGCGGCCTGAATGCCTCACGGACTTACCCTCGCAGGATCAATGCGAAGAGGTGGTGAAGGCGAAAGTGTTGGAGGCGCACAAGATCCTCATGGGCCTGAACGATTCCAATCGCGAAGCGTTCCACGACCTGGTGAACGCGCTCGAGCGTCACTGATCCATCTGGCGCTATCTGCGCATCCCGTCTTCGTAAATACTCCGTTTTATAAATCGTATAAATCGTGAGTATGAAAAAGGGCGACATCCTTGAGGATGTCGCCCTTTTTTGCGTTTCCGGGTGATTACTTCTTGGCTGACAGCAATGCCTCGAGTTTTTCCTGGTCACGGGCGAACTGACGAATGCCTTCTGCCAGTTTTTCGGTGGCCATTGCATCCTCGTTCGAGGCCCAGCGGAACTGGCTCTCGTTCAGGGTCTGACGCGCTTCGCCACCTTTGCCTGGAGCCAGTTTGCGCTCAAGGGTGCCATTGTCTTCAGCGAGCTTTTGCAGCAAGTCAGGGCTGATGGTCAGGCGGTCGCAGCCGGCGAGTTCTTCGATCTGGCTGAGGTTGCGGAAGCTGGCGCCCATGACCACGGTTTTGTAGTCATTGGCCTTGTAGTAGTTGTAGATACGGCTGACGGACTTGACGCCCGGGTCTTCGGCACCAACGTAATCCTTGCCTTCTGCCTTTTTGTACCAGTCGTAGATACGGCCTACGAACGGCGAAATCAGGAACACGCCAGCGTCTGCACACGCTTGAGCCTGTGCGAAGGAGAACAGCAGCGTCAGGTTGCACTGAATGCCTTTCTTCTCCAGCACTTCCGCGGCCTTGATGCCTTCCCATGTCGAAGCCAGTTTGATCAGGATGCGCTCGCGGCCGATGCCGAACTCTTCGTACAGGCCGACGATGCGCTCTGCACGCGCGATACAGGCATGGGTGTCGAACGAGATGCGCGCGTCGACTTCAGTCGATACGCGACCGGGTACCACTTTGAGAATCTCCCGGCCAATGGCGACGGCGAAGCGGTCGCTTGCCAGGTCGATGTCGCCGTTACTGCCGCTGAAGGCTTCCTTCAGGCGGTCGGCGTTGCTGTCGCTCGAAGCAGCTTTGAGCAGCAGGGAAGGGTTGGTGGTGGCATCGACCGGCTTGAGTTTCTCGATGGCTGCGAAGTCGCCGGTATCGGCAACGACGGTAGTGATTTGTTTGAGTTGTTCCAGCTTGGAAGTCATGAGCGTGCTCTGTCCTGTGGGTTTGATGACATTACCCGAGCGCTGCCGGTCACTCAAGGGCGTAGACCTAACGTACGCAGCTGATTTCATGGCGCGCGTTTGCGCAAACGTGCGGCCTGCGTATCAGCCACGGATACCGCCGGTAAGGCGTTTTTCAGTCGCTTGCCCGGCGGAGTCGTTATCGATGCCCGAGACGGCGAATGCTCGATTCAGATTGAGTTTGAGCGCAGTGGAGGCTGCTTGTTCCCCGCAGATTTTATCGGCACGTCAATGACCGGCGCAGCATGCGACTCAAGTGCCGTGCCGGTATCCGTTTAACTCAGGCAGACGTTTTTATATGGCCAATAACCGAGCCGGCTTCAAAATACGCACCGGCCTGTTCAGTGATCTGCACCCTGCCGTCACAGGGAGCGGCAATCGACGTTTCCATCTTCATCGCTTCTACAACCGCAATCACCTGGCCTGCAGTTACCGACTCGCCGTCTTCGACCACCCAGGTGTGGAGATTCCCCGCCACTGACGTGATGACTGCACTTGGATCAGCTACTTCGGTTGCAGCTAGTTTTTCCGTGGCTGTGCTTTCTTCCTTCATGCTGAAGCCGCGCAAGAGCGTGGCGGGCAGGCCCAGGTCGTGGCGCTTGCCGTCGATCTCGATGAACGTGCGCAGCACCTCAGGGTCGGCCGATGCGGCGCTGCGCGGGACGATAGTGATCTGCTCGGCGAAATCAGTCTCGATCCAGCGCGTGTGGACGGCGAAGCGATCAGCACCGGTGAAGTCTGCATGGTCCATCACGGCCCGGTGAAAAGGCAGCACCGAGGCGATTCCCTCGATGTTGAACTCAGCAAGGGCGCGGCGGGCACGTGCAATGGCCTGCTCACGGGTCGCACCGCTGACGATCAGTTTGGCCATCATCGAGTCGAAGGTGCTGGGCACTTGTGAGCCGCTGACCACGCCGCTGTCCAGGCGTACGCCCGGCCCCGAGGGCGGGTGGAAAACGGTGATGTGTCCGGGTGTGGGCAGGAATCCTTTGCCTGCGTCTTCTGCGTTGATACGAAACTCGAAACTATGCCCGCGCGGGATTGGCGTTTCGCTGAACGACAATGGCAGACCGTCGGCGATGCGCAGTTGCTCGATCACCAGATCGATGCCGGTGGTTTCTTCTGTCACCGGGTGTTCGACCTGCAAGCGCGTATTGACCTCAAGAAACGACAGTGTGCCATCCTGACTCAGCAGGAACTCCACGGTGCCCGCGCCCACATAATTGGCCTTGGCGCAAATATCGTGGGCGGCCTGGTGGATGCGTTGGCGCTGTTGGTCGTTGATGAACGGCGCGGGTGCTTCCTCCACCAGCTTCTGGTTGCGACGCTGCAGCGAGCAATCACGGGTACCGACCACAACAACCTTGCCGTGCTTGTCGGCCATTATCTGCGCTTCGATGTGACGAGGGCGATCGAGGAACTGCTCGACGAAACATTCCCCACGGCCGAAGGCCGCTTCTGCTTCGCGCACGGCTGAGGCGAACAATTCCGCCACCTCATCCAGCCGCCACGCGACTTTCATGCCCCGTCCACCGCCACCGAAGGCCGCCTTGATGGCAATCGGCAGGCCATGCTGTTCGGCAAAGGCCAGCACTTGGGCTGCGTTTTCAACCGGGCCGGGAGTGCCGGCCACCAGCGGTGCACCGACCAACTGGGCCAGCTTGCGCGCCTCGACTTTGTCGCCCAGCACGTCAATGGTCTCGGGGTTGGGGCCGACCCAGATAAAACCGGCGTCGATTACCGCGCGAGCGAAGTCGGCGCGCTCAGACAAAAAGCCATAGCCCGGATGCACGGCGTCGGCACCGCTGCGTTTGGCGATGGCGAGCAGTTTTTCGATATTCAGGTAGGTCTCTGCCGGGCGTTGGCCGTCGAGAGAAAAAGCTTCGTCGGCTACCTGCACATGCAGCGCGTCGATGTCGGCGTCGGCATAGACGGCGACAGACTGAACACCGTAGTCGCGGCAGGCGCGAGCGATGCGTACGGCGATTTCACCACGGTTGGCGATCAATAATTTTTTCATGGCGTGTTTTTCGCATCGGCAGTTGAAAAAGAGGCCTCTGTGCTGGGTTGAATCTCGTTGAAGCCGTCCAGAGGGTTGAAGCGAATCTGTGCGTTGACGGGGATCTGCCCCGCCAGGTCAAGGTGGTAGCTAGCCACTGCGGCAATCACCGGATAGCCGCCGGTCAATGGGTGATCGGCCAGGAACAGCACGGGTTGGCCACTGGCCGGTACCTGAATGGCGCCAACGGAGGTGCCTTCGCTGGGCAACTCCTGGTGATTGCGGCGTGTCAGGGGCGTTTCTCCGGCCAGGCGAATGCCGACCCGGTTGGACTGCGAGGTAACGCGCCACAGCTGACTGCTCAGAAGTTTGATGGCGTCTTCGTCGAACCAGTCTGTGCGCGGGCCCATGACCACATCGAGGGTGACGACATTGGCCGCCGTCGGTGGCTCAAAGGCCGGCGCCTCGCTCAGCGACACGCTGGTGCCGGTTGTGGGTGTGGTGAAACCCAGTCGGTCGCCTGCAACGAGTGCCGGTGGGCCGACGTTAGCGAGGGTGTCAGTGGACAAACTGCCAAGTACGGGTGCCACCTCAAAGCCGCCGCGAATGGCCAGGTAGCTGCGTAGCCCCGCGCGCGGTGAGCCCAGGCTGACGCGGTCTCCGTCCTCCAGATCAATGGGCTGATAGTTGCTGGCCTGCCACTGCAGGCCACTGGCGCTGGTGATGGTGACCGGGGTCTGAGCACCTGTGATTGCGATCACTGCACGGCCGTGGCACACGAAACTCAGGCCGCCCAGTACCGATTCCACACAGGCGGTGTCCGAGCGATTACCCACCGCACGGTTGGCCGCACGCAGGGCGCCCAGGTCCAGCGCGCCGGAGCAGGAGACGCCTTGACCTGTCTGACCCGGGCGTCCCCTGTCCTGTAGCACGCTGTGCAACCCGGGGCTGATGATTTCCAGGCAATCAGCGATTGGGGCGGGGGCGCGTGCCGGCGCAACCGGAGCGGGGAGGCCGCTGGCCGGTAGCGGCCCGGCATCGGTAAAACGCACCTTGTATCCAGGTCGAAGCAGTGCCGGTTCGGTTCGATTCAGGTCCCACATCTGCAACGGGGTCACGCCGATTATCTGCCATCCACCGGGGCTGGCCTGCGGATAGACACCGCTGAAATCAGCCGCCAGTGCCACGGCACCCGCCGGTATGCGAGTGCGTGGGGTCTGCCGGCGGGGCACCTGGAAGCCTGCGCCGCCGGTGAGATAGGCGAAGCCCGGCGCGAAGCCACAAAAAGCCACGCTGTAATCATGGGCGGTGTGGCGGTGGATCACTTCGTTGCGGCTGATGCCCAGCAGCGTGGCGACTTCGTCGAGGTCTTCGCCGTTGTAGTGCACGGGGATTTCTACCCGGCGCTGCTCAGCCTCGCGACGCTGGCTCACGTCTGCGCCAGCGATACGGTCGACCAGCGACTGACGATCAATGGCGCTGGGGCGGAACTGGATCAGCAATGTCCGAGCGGCAGGCACGATTTCCTCCACGCCTTCGATAGGTTCCGCTGTCAGGGCGTCGAACAATGCCAGGGTCTCGTCGAGGTCGTTCAATTCGACGAGCACGGTGTCCAGGTTGACCGGTAAAAAGCGCACTGGAAACTCCTATACGTGGTACGTGCTGTCAGGCACATCGGTGATGAACATGTGGCCGGGTGCATGGGTGATGGCGAAGGGTACACCCGAGGCGGCCACTGCCGCCTGGGGCGTCACACCGCACGCCCAGAACACGGGAACCTCGCCTGGCTCGATGCGCACAGCGTCGCCAAAGTCGGGTCGGTCGAGGTCCGGGATACCGAGCAGCGCAGGCTCGCCGATGTGTACCGGTGCGCCGTGGACCGAGGGATAACGCCCCGAGATAACACAGGCTTCAGCCACTCTGTCAGCCGGAATCGGTCGCATTGACACCACCATTTCACCCTGCAGGCGTCCCGCCGGGCGACACGCGCGGTTGGTCCGGTACATCGGCACGTTGCAGCTGTCGGCGATATGCCGTACTTCGATACCCGCTTCTTGAAGGGCGGTTTCAAAGGTAAAGCTGCAGCCAATCAAAAACGCCACCATGTCGTCGTGCTCGGCCCAGGCCTGGGTAGCGTCGCTCACTTGCTCCACCAGTTTCCCGTCCCGCCAGATGCGGTAAAGGGGGATGTCGGTGCGCAAGTCCGCTCCTTGCGCCAGCAGCGTTCTCGGGCTGCCCGCATCGCTGACGTCCAGGATCGGGCAGGCCTTGGGATTACGCTGGGCGTACAGCAGAAAGTCGTAAGCCCATTCGCGGGGCAAGGCGATCAGGTTGGCCTGGGTCATGCCCGGGGCAACACCGGCCGTTGGGGTAACGAGGCCGCCACGGTAGCTGTTACGTGCATCGTGGGCCGCGGCGATGGCCGCCTGGCGTGCACGGGCTATGGCGTTCATGGACGAGCTCCAGCGAAAGCCATCAAGGACAGGTCGGCGTGCTCTAGCACTCGGCGCAGCTCGCGGGCCATTTCCACGGCGGCAGGGCTGTCGCCATGGACACAGATGGAGTCGGCCTGGATTCGGGTCAGGCTGCCATCGATGGCTTCAATCGTGCCGTCTTCAACCAGGCGCAGCATGCGCTGGGCCACTTGTGCGGGATCGTGCAGAACGGCACCTGGCTCGCGGCGCGAAACCAGCGTGCCTTGCGGTGTGTAAGCGCGGTCGGCAAAGGCCTCGGCGACGCACTGCAAACCCTCGGTACGGGCCAGCTCGATGAGGTCCGAGCCGGCCAGCGCCACCAGTATCAGGCAGGGATCAATGGCGCGGATGGCTGCAATCACTGCCAGTGCCTGTCGGCGGTCGTGGGCAATGGTGTTGTACAAGGCGCCGTGTGGCTTCACATAGCGCACAGTGGTGCCAGCAGCTTTGGCCAGACCCTGAAGCGCTCCGATCTGGTACATCACGTCGGCGGTCAGCTCATCGCTGGCCAGGTCCATGTTCCGTCGACCGAAGCCGACTTTGTCCGGGTACGCGACATGGGCGCCAATGGTGACGTTTTTTGCCGCTGCCGCTTTTAACGTCCGCAGAATGCCGGCCGGGTCGCCTGCGTGAAAGCCGCAGGCAACATTGGCACTGGTGACGACATCGAGCATGGCTGCATCGTCGCCTATGCTCCAGGCGCCGAAGCTTTCTCCCAGGTCGCTGTTAAGGTCAATTGAACGCATCTCAGGTCTCTCCGGTTAAGTCACGCTGCGCCGATGAAGGCAAAGATGGCACCTGCCGACTTGTAAGCCATGAACCACGACAGCACACAGGTCAGGATGCCAAGCACCAGCAACCAGCGAGGATAGTGGTAGCCGTCCATGAGGTCGGAACGGCGCCAGCCCACGTACATGAAGATGCTCAAGCCGAGCGGCAGGATCAGCCCGTTGAAGCCGCCAGCGAACACCAGCAGCGCAGCTGGCGGCTTGCCCAGCATCATGTAAACAGCCAGCGAAATAACGATGAACGCGACGGTCGCCAGGTTACGCACCCGCTCGGTAATACGCTTTGAGAACACGGTGATAAACGACATCGACGTGTAAGAAGCGCCAATCACACTGCTGATACCGGCAGCCCAGAGCACCAGACCGAACATCATCATGCCGATATCGCCCGCAGCGGCATGGAACGCCTGGCCCGCAGGGTTTGCGCCTTTGCCGGACACGTCGATGACGACACCGCTGGCAACCACCCCGAGGATCGCGAGGAACAGGATGTAACGCGCGATGCCTGTGACCAGAATGCCCGTCAGTGCGGCCTTCGAGACCGCCTCGATATTTTCAATACCGACAGTGCCTCGATCCAGCAGGCGATGAGCGCCTGCGTAGGTGATATAGCCACCTACCGTGCCGCCGACGATGGTGGTGATGGAGGCAAAATCGATGAAGTCAGGCCACACCGACTGTCGCAATGCTTCGCCCAAAGGGGGATGGGTCGCGAAGGCCGCGAACAGGATCAGGCACACTTTGAGAATGCCCAACCCCATCATGATGCGGTCCATGGCGACGCCTGCGCGGTGGGACGAGAAGATCGCGATGGCGAGCAGCGCACTCAAGGCGCCTCCCCATTTGGGGTCCAGGCCGGTCAACGCGTTCAAGCCCAGGCCCGCACCCGCAATGTTGCCGAGCATGAACACCAGGCCGCCACACAGGACCAATAACGTCAGCAGGTAGCCACTTCCGGGGATTGCAGCGTTGGCAAGATCAGCTGCGCGCATTCTGGTCAGCGATACGATGCGCCAGACGTTCAACTGCACGACGAAATCGATCAGGATCGAGACCAGGATCCCGAACGCAAACGCAGCACCAAGTGTCGCGGTGAAGGTCGCAGTCTGGGTCAGGAAGCCGGGCCCGATAGCGGACGTGGCCATCATGAAGATGGCGGCAATCAACGATGCGCGGCGCGCCTTGGTGAACTCATTGGTGGTCTGTGTCACGGCATCGTTCCTACGGTGAGAGGTCTACCGACAGAGCAATGTGCATGCCAGCCATCATCGATAACACCTTATGAGTAGGGTTATCAGTAATTTATTGTTGAACAATCTGGTTACTATCGATGATCAAAATGCACTGTATTGTTACCTCAACACACAAGCGTGCTACTGAATGAAGCACGCTGCATGCTTCATCCTTGTGCCTTGCACTAAGCTCTGGTGGAATACCGCCGCGTTTTGACCTCTCCCTGGATCCCTTATGAACGAAGCCTCTTCAGCTCTTCCTCGCACGCTGGGGGAATCCATCACCCAGGACATACGCAGGATGTTGGTCGAGGGTGAGCTCGTGCCTGGGCAACGCCTTTCAGAAGCGGCGCTGGCCGAAAACCTGGATATTTCCCGGAACACACTGAGAGAGGCATTCAGGGTCCTGACCCGCGAAGGACTGCTCAAGCACGAACCCAATCGGGGGGTCACCGTCGCGGAACCCGATATGTCGTCGATCATCGACATTTATAGGGTGCGCCGCTTCATCGAATGCAAGGCCATAGCCCAGGGGTATCCCCGGCATCCCGGCACTCTGCATATGCGTGAAGCAGTCGAAGCAGGCGTACGCGCGCGAGAAGCGCAAGACTGGGTAGCGGTGGGCACCGCCAACATGATGTTTCACAAAGCCGTCGTGGAACTGGCTGACAGTCCGCGTCTGGTGGTGTTCTACGGACAGATTTCCGCCGAGTTGCGTCTGGCGTTCGGACTGCTCAACGACCCAAGGTTCTTGCATTCGCCTTACGTGGACATGAACGCTTCGATTCTTCGCCACCTTGAGGAAGGCAGGGCAGAGGAGGCAACCGCGATGCTGGAAGCCTACCTGGTGCAATCGGAGCGCACGGTACTGGCAGCCTATGAGCGTGTTATGAAGCGGTAGAGCGGTCGCCGTCCACTGATGGGGTAATTTGGCTCGACCGAAAATGAAATTCATCCTGGTTGATTGCGCCGGACACGAAGTTATCGAAGATGCATTTCTCGACCAGCACTTCGTAATAGGGTGGTCTGTCGCCTGTTTCGATGTCGTCGAGCTAGCGGCCTATCAGGATGTGGGCGCTCATAAATCACCTGCCAGATCGTATTCGGCTTCTTCGCGCATCGCTGCTACGCCGTCATAGGCGTGAGGCTTTTGACGCTCGGTAGCCAGCGCTTCAAGCGTAGCTTCGTCGCCGAGCAGGTAGATAGCGGAGGACTTGTCGCCAACGCCGCGATGACCTGGATATCATCTTTGAAGACGATGGCGCAGTCACGGTGAAGTGAGCCGATTCCCGATGATGAGCGTCCGGTCGAGACGAATGACTACCAACCAGAATATGAGGCGGCGCCTTTCTGGCTGGCGTAAAAAAGCCCGCTGGCTGGCGCAATGCTGTTCACTTAAGCGGAGCAGCTTTGCGGTTAACCGGATACCGGTTTTTTGACATCTTCACCGCCCTGGGCCTCGCAGGTCTGGGGCGTTTTGTTATGAAGAGCACGCCGATGCTGCCCCGAAGTTCCTCCAGGCGCCTTGGGGTATGGGACGGCGATACGGCACCGGCCATTACCACCAAATAGCTGGCGATGTGCTGACAGGCAAACTTGAAACTTACTTCGCTCGGCGCTCGCTTGTGGGCAACAGCAGCCTGACTGGCCTCCCGGCGCACCACGTTATAAGCCAGTAACAGCCCCCATAATTCCTGATACACCAGATCCACAGTCTTGCTGCGAAGCGTCAGTGCATTGTCTTGCATCGAGCTTTTGATATCCCTGAACCCCAACTCGATTTCCCACCGCTCGTGATAAAGCGTCGCGACCTGTTTGAGGCCGGTAGCGAGGTGAAGACCGTCTTCTCTTTACCTTCGACTTCGTAGGTCACAGCCCGCACCTGCCAGTATTCAGGTAGAGCCGGATTCTTTTTACGCGCCTGCGGCGAGACCTTCATCTGCACCAGATAATCGCCATCACCATAATGTTCAAGCTGCGTTCTGACCGTCCCCTTGCGTTCCGGGATCATCCAATACCTGTTTTTCTCGATGTCTTGAATGCTCAACAACAAGTCCGCGCTGAAAAAGCCTTTGTCCAGCAATGTAACCGAGTGGCTGGGTATGCTTTCTATAAAGTCCTTGGCCAGTGGGATCTCTCCCTTGCGATAAGGGCTGATGGCTGCATTGGCGATGATGTGGGAGCGAGCGTTCATCAGCGCAACAAGGCGCAACACCGGGTAAGGCGTCTGGCGATTAGATGAGGTGTTACCTGAGCCGAAGTGCTCCCGTAGACGCCGATAGTGATTGCAGATCGCTTGTGCTTTTATAGGCATGAACAGATCAGCGCAAGGATCTATTGCAATCGTCCGGTTGGGCATATTGATCGAGGTGGGCTTACACGTCTGCGTTTCGAAGACATGCTGTAGGAGGGCATCCAGTTGGTCTCGTAGCGTGGTGGGACCGCACCTTGCTCTTGGAGAGCATCCCAAGTTTTCGTAGGAAATTCGGGCATCGCACATAGCATTAGGGAGACATCTCAGCCGCGGACTGGTTAGCGACGAATAGGGTTGCGCTCCGGTGCGACAGGTCGTTACGAGATACCGACACTCTTCCGATCTATGCGCTCTACAGCACCAGCCACGAACCGCCAGGCCCCTCGACGCTTCTTCCATGCCTGAGCGACCTGCCTTACGCTCGAAGGCTTGGCTTTCCTGATAAACTGGCGCGCTTTTTTGGCTGATGCGTATCTGTGCGGTGTAGGCCAACGATCCGTCTCTGCGCTTGCGATAGTGCCCATGGAGTTTGCTACACGACCGACTGGGCTTGCTGCGTTCTAGCAACGACCTTTCAGAAATAAGCGAAAACGGCAGTAAACGGTATCCAACGAGATTTGTGTAAATGCAGACCAAACAAGCAGAAAACCTCACAACACCAGCATCTCCGGTATGCAGGAGGTTTTCCGTTGCCCCGATGATGGATTGGACGGGTAAAGCGTTTGGTCCAATGATCAATGGGGTTTGGGTGGTCTGATAATTAAATGTAGCAATTTTGACACAGCGCATACGATTCATCACCGATGCATCAGAACCATTACGGTATTGTTCGCCGCAGAGGGAGATGCTGCTGAATCTTCTGGAGCTAGGCTAGGGCTGGCCCGTACGCATGGTCGACGCTGCTGGGTGCATATCCAAAGAAAAACGTCCCAGCGGTCTCCGATTAAGGTTAGCGCGGCCTCAAACTGTTGTCGCCGATATCAAAAGGCTGGCATGATCATCGCTCTTTGGGCCGTAAAGGAATACCCCGATTATGGCAGTTGCTGACGTTACCGTGCCACCCACTCGATTCTGGCACCGCATTGCTGGAAACGACGAGTCTTTAAGCATTTCTCGGCATGAGTCACTGAACAAGTCGACTCTACGCTTGACGCTTCCAAAAATCATTGATGCTCCAAGCTGGTATCTGGTCATTATGCAGACCCTGCCACATAAGGCTGGTCGGGATGTTGATACCAATTATGTGTCTAGTGCTGGTGAAGTGTGGGTAAAAGTATGAGTATTACAAAAACTATTTCTCTAAACAGTATTTTGCTAGATTACGAGAACGCTAGGCATGGAGAAAAGCAATCCCAGCGCGATATTTACAAATGGATGACGTCCGGCACTGTTGCTCAGAAGGTGCTTAAGTTGGCTGCGGATATATCTGCTAAAGGCTTAAGTCCTTTTGATGTTATGGGTGTGGTGCCATCAAAAGACACAGATAAAGAAGGCTGGGTTGTGGTTGAGGGTAACCGGCGCGTCGCTGCGCTAAAATTTTTAAATAACCCTAAGCTCTGTCCTGATTTGAAGTTGCGTAAGCAATATGATCAGTTGAAAAAGAAAGCTGTCCAGCCAATTCCATTACGTGTCGAATTTGCAGTATTAAAAGACTTCTCTGATGCTTCTTATTGGATTCAATTGCGGCACGGCGGAGAGCACAGCGGTGTCGGGGTCGCCTCTTGGGGAGCAAAAGAGTACGACAGTTTTCTCGCGAGGCTGGGGAGTAGGAGTACAAATCGGTCAGCTATTAACCTTCTTTTGTACGCACTGTCAAAAGGCCTCATTACTCAAGCGCAATGCGATCAGATAGCAGTCACTACGTTGCATCGCATGCTTGGTACTCCTGCGGTACGTAAAGAGCTTGGATGTCACGTCTCCAAGGGAGAAGTGTTCCGTATCGCTGATGAGGAATATTTTGACCGTGCAGTGGCGACGATGTTGATAGCTATGGCTAATGGCAAAGCATCAGTCACCGAGCTGAAAAGTGTCGATCAGCGTGTAGCCTTTGTAAAAGAGTGGAAGGCTGCTGGTGCCTGGGGGGACTATGACGAGCAATCGCCTAAGCTGATATCAATTGAATCTTCAAGTGCAGGCGGCGCTGATGTTGGTACAACTAATAGCCCTGATGCGAGTAGCAATCCAGCGACAAAAGGGCGTCCTGCAAAGCCGCGATCTGGTACCAGGGATCGCTTATTCGCTTTGACAACTCACGGTCTTGATGTCCCCAGCAACGAAACCAAAGTCCACGATATACTACGCGAATTAGCAACTCTTAAGCATTCTGGCAGTAAAGGAACACCAATATCAGTGTCCTTTCTACTTAGGGCTCTTTTGGAGCTTAGCTCGGACAACTATATAACAAATAATTCAGGCGTTATGCGGAAGGTTGAACACAACACCTCATTAAGGGATAAGGTAAGGTGTTCGGCTAGGCACATGCAGGCACATGGAAAACTTAGTCAAGATCATTTGGATATTGTGCTGCGGCACTGCGTAGAAGATGGCGGAATGCTGACTATCAGTACTCTTCAGAAATATCTTCATTCTGTTGCTCACTTCCCCAATGGGGAGACATTGAACTCGATGTGGAGTGAGTTAAAATATTTTATTATCGAATGCTGGTAGGTTATCGCTTGAGTGTAGGGTTTGTGTGTAGTTCTATGTTGCCATAGAACATGGCTTCAGTTGTCTTAGGCCTTAGCATATGGGTTGAGTAGTGAAGAGAGAACTCGACCCCATTTGCTTTGTTGTACAGCGCTCTGATTTCGCTGCAATTATCATAGGTTACTAGCCAAGGCGTATCAATTTCCATGACAAGATTTGCTATTTTCTGGTGATCGTCAGGCAGGTAGTGATTGCGATATAGTTGACTACCTTTTACATAGTAAGGAGGGTCGAGGTAAATCAATGATTTTCGGCCGATATCAAGCTCAGGGTGGTTAAGTAATTCCATTGCGTCAGTATTAAAAAGCTGGATGCGATTTCGAAATTTTGCGATATTGATGATGCGCGCAATCAATTTTTCTTTGTTGAATCGAGCATCAATCAGACACTTGCCTGTTTGATTGACTCCCCCAATGACTCCACCTTTTATCATGCCTGAACGATTTGTCCTATTGAGGAAAAACGTCGCGAAGCCAAGCATTGTTTTGTCAGCGGTAGAGGCGTTGTTGACCAGCTCTCGCTGAGCATGCCAGGTGTCAATCGTGACAGGGATTTCCCTGATCATCTCGATAAACCGGTCAGTGTCATTAAGGATTGCCCACCAGAAGGCGTGAATCACCGGATCAAGGTCATTGATGGCTATGCGTTCAACATGCTCATTGGTGAGCAAATACATGGCCGCACCGGCTCCTCCTGCATAGGGTTCGACATAAAGTCCGCGGCACAGGTCATTGTGGCGTAGGAGTTCTGCAAGCCAGGCCCCTAATCGGCCTTTGCCGCCGGGATAGCGTAGGGGGGTCACGAAGGATGTGGCAGTAGACATTTCAGTTCCAATAACGCGAATGGCGCGTAGCCTATCTGAAAGCGTAGACAGATGGCCATCTAAAATTGAGTAGATCATCATCCTCAAGCGTCGAGCCTAAATGTCCTCCGTATCTGCATCACTCAGAGCAACTGTTTCGCGCTGGTAATGGACCGTGAGCGGCCATCCTTGAGGGATTCGACGCGTGAGAAAGATTCCTGCCAGTGGCTCGACATTTGGACGAGCCATGTCAGCTTAGGCTGCTCGCCCCATTAGCTGGTTTTGCTCCTTCGCTGCTTTTTCCCGCTGTCGATCAATGTAGTCAGCCAAATCCTTCAAGTGGATGCCGAGAGCCGCTTTTTGGCTGTCAGCCCCCAGGCGGACCACCGGAATGTCAATTTCGCCGTCAAGTCTTTTTCGCTTGAATTTCTCAACCGTCAAATGCATGTAGTCTCTACAAACGCGATCTAACGGAACGACTGCTTGGCCTTCGTACTGGGCCATAAGTAGGAACAGTGTATTCATAGTTTCACCTGATTGAACTCGACTACCCAGACCCACGGGTTGGCGTTCCACGATTCAGCACCGTTGATAGATGACCAGAGCCCGCTAAATACAGATGCACCTATCTTTTGTGCTTCCTCGTTATTCGCACCGAAGAGCCAGAACTGGCGAACTTCGCAGCCTTCCCGTTGGACCTGAGCGAGACTGATTTCCTGCAAGCGCTCGACACGCACATCAGTAATCTCCAGCAGGATGCGGCTGACCCAGCGCGGCATGTGAATGGATGGCCGAGTTTTGCCTGGCGTGATCATCGAGCATCCGGTTTGCCTTGAGGCACCATCTGCCGGGTACTGGATCGGCTCACCGTGGCTCAGCTCTCGCGGCGCGACCGCATTCACCTGCTCGTCAGCTTGCCAGGCTTCTCGCACCCATAGCCGGTCGCCGATTCGGCCATAGGGGCAGTTCGAGGAAAGGCTATGCACAGGCATGGCCGGTACGCTAGTGATCCCTTTACCCCAGCCCGCACCGTAGACCTCCCAAAATCCTCCGTTCAAGACTGGCTGAACCTTCATCAGTCGCCGGGTTACAGTCTTCTGGCCCGACAGGATGGCGCGCACTATCGGCGCGGTGAACAGAATCGGACGCTCTTTGATCGTCGTAGCGTCAGCTCCGTTCTCAGCGCGGCAACAGGCATTGCTGAGGCCGAGCTTGGCTTTGTTGAACGCCAGTGTCAGTTCCATCGGATCTGCGCCCCGTTGATGCAGCATCATTGCTAAGTTCGCTATGTCCTCGAAGTTTCCAGCATTACCCTTGGGGATGTGCCCAACCAGCAGTTCGGCCAGTTGCTTGTCCTGCACCCTTGACTCACTCCAGCCGTGACGGCCTTTGGCACGGGCCTTGGCAAGCTTGGTTTTCATTGCAGCAGCGAACCCATCAACAGCTTGATTATCAGGATGCTGGTCGACCTGGGCTGGAAAGGGGCGAGCGCAAAACGAGTCCAGATCTGCGAGGTACTGAGCCACGTCCGGGGTATCGATATGCTCGACTAGCGTACGGGACTTACCCAGGAGGGTCGCCCCATCGCTTAACACCGATAGGGTTTCGGTAAGCTGTCTACGCGCTCTGTCGCGCGCGCCTGTGCGGCTCATGCTGCTTTCCCCACATCGGTCTGGCTCTCGGATAACTCATTAGCTCCGCGAATCTCGCCAAGGATTCGCAGCACAATGCTGTTCAGTTGCTCAAGTTGGGTTGTTGCCCGAGTGCGCCAAGGCTCTGTGCCTTTTATGTGCACCCAGGTTTTATGGGCAAGCCCCAGCGTGATGGCTGTGTCTGACAGAACCTGGAGATCGGCTGTGGTGAGCGAGCCGGTATAGCCTGCGTTTAACTGCTCTTCAAGCTGCCTTATGCGGAGGTTTTTGAGTTCAATAGTGTGCAGAAACCCTCTGCGATCACGTTCGCGGCGGCGGGCGAGCATTGCGATACGGCATAGACGTGGACGATCTACTGATTCGTGAGCCCATTGAAGCGATCCTGAGAAGGCTATCCAGAAGGGTATGTCGACACTGGAGTCCAGCTTTGCGCTGGCCCAGCACTACATCGAAAAGACCGACCCGGCGAAAGCCAAAAAGATGAAGGATGCGACGGACAAAATCAGCAAGGAGGCCGATCCGGCAAAAGCCAAGGAGATGCTGGACTCGCTGGAGCAGGCATTGCGTACCGGCGACCTGTTTGCCGACATGCAGGTCAAGGCTGCGCTGACCGCTTACTCGCAGAATCGCGCGCTGTATGAACAGCTGAAAAAAGACTCCCAGAACGCCTCGGGAATCCTCGACAAGAACCTGGCCGAGCGTCGTGGTGCTTCATCGCAGATCTGGTCTGAGACGTTTCAAGCGGTCAACGATTCGATGCGCAGCATTGGTGATGCGATACGCCCGGTCACTGACGCAGTTGCGAAGGGCATCACTGCAACGGCCAAGGAATTCACAGCGCTCTCTGATACTTCCAAGCCGGTGGTGCTGGCCATCGCCTCAATCGGTGCTGGGTTGCTGGCACTGAAGTCTGCTGCCGGGGTGTTCAAAATCGGCAAGGGGCTGCTCAACCTTGGTCGTGGATCACTGGGTGGCAATCCGAGCAAGGTCCAGAGAGTCTACGTCACCAACTCAGGCGGCAAAGAGGATAAGCCCGAAGGGAAGGTAGGCGCGGTCAAAGGCTTGCTGGAGACCGGTCTCAAAGCATTCAAAGGCAAGGACAAAACAAAGGGCAAGGACAAGGCTGGTGGAAATGGCAAGGACGGCGCTGACGATGCTGATGACGACGCAGAGGAAAGCGGCAAGACCGGTTTTGATCCGGTCGACACCGGCCTGAAAATCCTCGATCTGTTCGGTGAGGGTGGTAATGACGCGGACGGTGCCAAGGGCGGCAGCAGCTCTGAGCCGCAGAAGGTCTTTGTGGTCAACGCCAGTGCGTTCGGTGGCGGTTCGGATGCACCGGGTGATCAACGTCGGTCACGTCGCAGCCGTCGGCGCGGTGCTGCTGGCGGTGCCGGTGGTCGACGCGCAGGACCTCCGCGCCCTCCGATGCCGCCAGCTCCTCCTGTACCAGCAGGCCGACTGACGAGGCTGGCGGGTGCCGCAGGAAAGCTGGGCAGTGTTGCCAAGGTGGTCCCCGGCGCGAAGTTTCTGGATGCGGGCATGCTCGCTCTGGACACGTACCAAAACGCCGAGACCCAGGACGAGAAAGCAGAAGGCTACGGCGGCGCTGCGGGTGGGCTGGCCGGCGCATTGGCAGGCGGTGCGGCGGGTGCCGCGATTGGCTCTATCGTGCCGGTGATCGGTACGGCCATCGGCGGGATGGTGGGCGCATTTCTCGGAGGCATGGGTGGGCATCGTCACCAGATTGCGCATGGCTGCGTTTCTGGCGCAGGTAGGGCACGAGTCCGGCCAGCTCCGCTACGTGCGCGAGCTGGGCAGCGATCAATATCTCGACAAGTACGACACCGGGCGGCTGGCTGAACGCCTTGGTAACACGCCAGAGGACGATGACGATGGTCAGTTGTATCGGGGCAGGGGGCTTATTCAGGTCACCGGGCGTGACAATTACGCCGCGTGCGCAGAGGCATTAGGGCTGTATCTTCTTAAACATCCCGAACTCCTGGAGCGTCCAGAGCATGCAGCCATGTCGGCAGGTTGGTTCTGGCACCGGGCTGGCCTCAATACCTTGGCTGATAAAGGCGAATTTCTGGCGATCACCAGACGCATCAACGGCGGCACCAATGGCCAGGCAGATAGGCAAATGCTCTACGAGCGTGCCTTGAAGGTGCTTGCTTGATTTTGTTCTCTGACAGAAATATGTGTATGGGCGTATGAGTCAATCTCTCGGAGTCGTATCCTGCTGGCTTAACGTTATGCGATAGCTCTTCAGCGTCTCACCTTCAGTGAGGTATTGCTTACTAAAGTAGCGGTACACGGCGCCTTTTATCTCGATCCCAACGCCGTTTTCTGTGTCACGTATTTTTACATCCTTGACAGCGCTATCTGTGATCATGAAAAGGTCGGCTTTATTTAGCTCTTTCAATATCTCTTTATCGTTGCCGCTTAAGGGTTTACTAATGTAAAAGCGAAGCGTGTTAAGGTCGGTGGCGGGCGCGAAATATTCGGTGACGTACAGCCACGCGCCGTCAGGAAGCTCACGTTTAATGACAACTTCGTCAGCATCACCTCTGCCGAAAAGGAAGCCATCAAAAATAAATCTTAGCGCGATTATGATAATTAGCGCCCAGAAGAAAAATTTATAATTTAGTTTAAGCTCAATAGCCTTTGAGTTCTGCATAGCGGATCCCTCTTTCTATCCATACCTGATCTTTAGGATCATCACCATAAGGAGCCCTCCAAAACCAATGACCCCAGTCAATATCAGGGTCTTGTGTTCCTGCGTCCTTTTGAGCAAAGCCGGCAGCTCTTAATAAAAGCTGTTCGGATAGCTGGCCAGCTCTACCAACAGCACCGTAGTGGAAGTTACCGAAGTCCTCCCATTTGCGATTTTCCTGCTTGTAATCCCATGGTCCGCGACCACGAACCTTTTGGTAGAACCAGCTCATAAATGCGCCAGTTGCAGGGTCTCGTTTCCAGCGGTCATTGGCCAGCTTCATATGCACATCAACACTCACGTGAAGAGGTATAACAGGCGGTATGATAATGTCCATAACTATTCCTTATTCTAAAATAGAAAGAGTTATGAATAGATTTTGTTGCTGATAGCATCCCAGCCGCCAGCAATTTGCCCAGCGCTCTGCCCCGACTTCCTACTTTGCTTTGAGTAGACGAGCTGAATGCGCCCGTAGTTCAAGGCAATCAGCTCGCTAGGAAAGGCACCGGCTTGATTGCCATTACCGGTTAACGTAAACGAACTAATAATGACCTCTTCCAATTTTATCTCTAAGTATTTTACTTTCGGGTCTCCGGCCCGAAAAACGTGGACGGATACTTGCTTAAAATGCTTACCGCTGCAGCAAGCTTCGTGAAGCTTCGGCGTGGCGTTGTCTACGGCTTTCCGGACAAGCATGTCACTCATGTAGGCACGCCCAGAGGTCGCGCCACCAGATGAGGTGGACGTCGCAGATGCCGTCTGGTTTGCAGAGAGGTCGAAATCCTGTAATTCGATCCAGTTCTCGTAGCCCTCGGAGAGGGTTTCGCCTGGTACACCTTCAATCTGGAGATATGCTTCAAATGACATAGTAAATTCCTTTTAATGAGGCCCGTGTGTCTCAATCATACACAAAATAATTTTTCAGGGGGGCGCCTGCCAGCTTTGGGCAAAATCGGCCTGTAGGCGGATTGATCGGCTGTAGGCCGCAAAGGTGGCGGCAGTTCACTGACCCTCATCGGGTTGAGCAGATCAAGTTGTGTCAGTTACGAGTCAATCAACCGCAGCCGTAAGTTAAAAAAGAGCGACCAGTCGTGATGCGCCAACACCACGCCCGGTCGCCGTCCCCGCAGATTACCCCTGCAAGTCCAGCCAAGGCTCTCGCTTCGTGCACAAAGCGGAGCGAGCCTAGCACCTGTCTATATATACAGTAAAGGTCTTGCTTTCTATGTCCACACCCATCATCCCTTGGATGGGCGGCAAACGCCGCCTGGCCGACCGCCTCATCCCGCTTTTCCCACCCCACGAATGCTACGTCGAAGTATTCGCAGGCGGTGCGGCCCTCTACTTCATGCGTCCCCAGGCAGCTCCTGTCGAGGTCTTGAATGACATCAACGGAGACCTGGTGACGCTATATCGCGTCGTCCAAAACCACCTTGAAGAATTCGTCCGCCAGTTCAAATGGGCACTCAGCTCGCGCCAAGTATTTGAGTGGCAGAAGATGACCCGCCCCGAAACCCTCACCGACATCCAGCGCGCCGCCCGGTTCTTCTACCTGCAGCACCATGCTTTCGCAGGCAAGGTGAGCGGGCAGACATTCGGGACCGCAACGACAGGCCCGGCCATCAACCTGCTACGGATCGAGGAGAACCTTTCTGCGGCCTGGCAGCGTTTGTCGGGTACCTATGTGGAGAACCTGCCTTGGCTTGAGTGCGCTGAGCGTTACGACCGGCCTCACACCTTTCACTACATGGACCCGCCTTACTGGCAGACGGCCGGGTATGGTGTTGATTTTCCTTTCGAGAATTATGAGCGGATGGCTGATTTCATGCGGACGTGCAAAGGGAAGGTGATGGTCAGCATCAATGACCACCCTGACATACGACGCGTGTTTGAAGGCTTCCATTTTGAAACGGTCGACATTCGCTACACCACAGCGAATCAGCGAAAGGGTAAGGCTGATGTCAGCGGTGAGCTGGTAATCATGAATTGGAAGCCTAGCTGCCTCGGTTTCGTTTTTTGAGCCGAGCCGACTTCGGAAGATGTTGGCGATCATCCGTGCTAATTGCTGGGGCCACGGATTGTTGGACGTGCTGAAGCTATGCAACAATGGCTTCGTTAGGGACGGCGAGCGTCTGAGTGCTTCAGCGTAAGAAACTAGGAGAGTTTACATGGCAACGGTCGCTGGCTTTATTAGTGAGAAAGGTGGGGTTGGCAAGACAACATCCTGTTATCACGTTGCAGTTGCCTTGAATAGGTTTCATGATAAAAGAGTTCTGGTTATTGATGCGGATTATCAGCGTGGTGGTATTTCAGGCAGGTTTTTTCCTGATCTGATCGAAGAGTTTGGAGTTGTTGTGCCTTCTGGTGCAACACTTTATCAGAAGTATCAGCAGCTATATAGTGCCGGTATCCAGACACCTGATATAGATGTTGTTGAGTTTGCTGATGGGTTGTTTTTGGCTCCCGCTGACTATAGACTGTCTACAGTTTCGGTTAACAAATTGCCAAGTACTAACAATATTCGCGAAAATAACGTTTCGCTTCTGGCACATATGAAAACTATAGATTTTGTATTGCAGCCGATGCACGATGCACGATGAATATGACTATGTACTTATTGACTCTCATCCAGAAATTTCGGATGTTCTAAAGTCTATAATTTATGCATCCGATTACTGTGTTTCGCCGGTCAAGTTAGACCGCCAGTCAGCTATCGGTGTGGCCTCAGTTATGGCCGAGATCGATAATGTTAACTCGGATATTGCGATGATCAGAAGTGCGCTGAAGATTGAAGATGGGTACCGTGATACGATATTCTCTGGTGCTATAGGTATGATGGCTAGAGAGTACGCTGAAGCATTAAAGTACTCAGAACACACTGAGTATCGTTTGCTAAGGAGTGCTGGCCCCGTATTTGAGAATTACGTCACCGAGGGTGATGGACTTCGTATGGCAGCTGCGAATAGACAGTCTGTCTACGACGGGACTGGTGCCAACGCTGCAAAGCAAGCCCAGCAATTTCGCAGTTTAACGAAAGAATTTATGCGGACATGTCCATGATTGATTTAACCGTTCTTATAAGTTGGCTTGGCGTTGAAGGTGCTAAGGCAGGCTTGGATAAAAGTGACCTGACAATCTCCGAAATACTAGATCTAGATTCTTCAAAAAAGTTGAGTCTGAGCAGTAAGTTGCGTCGCTCTGAAGTTATTGATTTTGTAATCGAGAATAGGCGGAAAGAGCTTTATAAGTCACCTGATGAACTTATGGATATGGATGTAGAGGCTATTAAGTCTTATTTCTCCGAGTATAGATTTACTAAGGAGGAGCTTTTGAGCTTGCTGGAAGTTATGGATATCAGGCCTAGTGGCGAGGCAAGAAAAAAATTAAATGATTTTGCTGCTCGTGAGATCAGTGAGATCGGACGATTTAAGCGTGTTGCTCATGGTAAGTCATCGCAGGGTTCTCCAAAAATATAAATTTGAGCGAGCGTCCCCTCCACGCTGTGCAAGCGAAGCGTGGAGGGAGTATTGCTGCACTAGCGTTGGTTCGTTCGTGCACCAAGGTCAACCTCTGCTTCCACAATCTGCTTAAGCCACTCCCAGCCCTGGTAGGGGTCGCCGCGTCCTCTCAGGTGCGTGTACCGCCGTAAAGAGTTCCAGTCACGATGGCCTGACACGCTCGATACCCTGGGGATGTCCCAGTCCATTTCGAAAAGTCTGCTTATGCCGTCATGTCGCATGTCATGAAAGCGCAAATCTTTCAGCTCGAGATACTTACAAGCCCGTGTGAATGCGGCAGAGATCGAATCTGAGTTATAGGGGAAAATCTCTGCGCACCCTTTAGGCATGCTCTGCAGGATCGCCCAAGCTTCGTCAGGAAGGTGGCACCAGACGTCGTTGCCGATCTTTTGTCCGGGGTTTTTCATGTCTCTCACTAGGACTGCCTGGCGTTTTTCATCCAGATCGTCCCATCTAATGCGTGTGATCTCTTCCTGCCTCCGCGTGGAAAATATCGCAAACCCCAGCACTTTGGGCATATTGATCGAAGTCGGTTTACGTATCTGCATCTCAAAAAAATGCGTGAACAGGGCGGCGAGTTCGTCTTTTGTAGGTCTCCGAGTACGCTCTTTACTCTTGCTGACCATTCCCAGCTTACGCAGGACGATTCGCGCATCTGACATTGCATGAGGGGTAACGTCATATCCCCATGCCGGCTTTGCTACAGACAGTACTGCTCCCAGATGCGACAAATCATTGCCCACAGTTTGCGCCTGGACGCCTCCACCTTCCTTGCCCATTCGCCATTGCGCGTACTCAACCAGTTTCTGACTAGTCAAAGCTGAGTCCGCCACCGCTCCCAGCCAGCTCTCGCTGATTGCAGTTAGGGTTGCCCGCTTGGTCTTGCCCAGAGGGCGAACCTTCTCGTACTCGTCTAGGTATCGATCAATCATCTGCTTGATGCTGACGGTTTTGCGGTTTATGCGTTCGATCGCACCAGGTGCGGTCAGCTCAGCTTCACGTTTCTTGATCCAGGCTTGGGCAACCTGCTTACGGTCGAAGGTTTGGGTTTCCTGATAAACTGGCAGGCCGACCCTATTGATCCGAATCTGAGCCGTGAAGCCAGTGGTTTTGTCTTTGCGTTTCCTTGCTGTGATCGTGCCCATTTCATTTGCTACATTTCAGAATCGATTTGCTACATTGTAGCAACAGCTCATGAAAAACAAGCAAAAACGGATAAAAATAGCTGTATAAAAGACCAGTAATTATGATCAGCGAAAAACGAGATACCCCAGCATACATTGGAAATTTAGCGTTTCCGCTATCCCGCCGCTTCTCCGTTGCGCCGATGATGGACTGGACCGACCGCCATTGCCGGTACTTCCTGCGCCTGCTGTCCAAAAACGCTTTGCTGTACACCGAAATGGTAACCACCGGCGCGCTGATTCATGGCGATCGCGAGCGTTTCCTGGGCCACGACGAGACCGAGCACCCACTGGCGTTGCAGTTGGGCGGCAGCACGCCTGCGGACCTTGCGGCGTGCGCGAAGCTGGGCGAAGCGGCGGGGTATGACGAGATCAACCTGAATGTGGGTTGCCCGAGCGACCGCGTGCAGAACAACATGATAGGTGCTGTGCTGATGGGGCACCCGCAGCTGGTGGCCGACTGCGTCAAAGCCATGCGCGACGCGGTGTCTGTGCCGGTCACGGTCAAGCACCGCATCGGCATCAATGGCCGCGACAGCTATGAAGCGTTGTGTGAGTTTGTCGGGACTGTGGCAGGAGCCGGCTGCACGAGTTTTACGGTGCATGCGCGGATTGCGATTCTTGAGGGTCTGTCGCCCAAAGAGAACCGCGACATTCCGCCGTTGCGCTACGACATCGCAGGGCGGTTGACCCAGGACTTTCCGCACCTTGAGTTCATCGTCAACGGCGGCATCAAGACGCTGGAGCAATGCCACGAGCACCTGCAAACCTTCGACGGCGTGATGCTTGGCCGCGAGGCTTACCACAATCCTTACCTGCTGGCCGAAGTCGACCGCGAGCTGTTTGGCAGCACCGCGCCGGTGATTTCGCGTTCAGACGTGCTGGCGGCGATGCGTCCCTATGTCGAGAAGCACCTGAACGATGGCGGCTCGATGCACCACATCACGCGGCATGTGTTGGGGCTGGGGACGGGTTTTCCCGGCGCTCGCAAGTTTCGCCAGTTGTTGTCTGTCGACATTCACAAGACCAGCGATCCACTGGGGTTGCTGGACCAGGCAGGGAAACTGCTAGAAGGGCGCTGAGCTATTTCAGTCTTAAAACGAGCCTACGCCCAGCAGCGCCACCGAAAAGGAAACGATCAGTAAAAACAGGAGGGTCATGTTGACGGTCATGGGCTAAGTCCTAGGAAAATCAATGGCGCATCATCCCCGTCTCGCACCGGAAAAAGAACGGCGACCATCGCTATGTTCAATATTGATCGAATTGATAGTGATCACGCCTGACGCTGCTGCCACCTCTGGCCGCAGCGTGCGATCACACCGCATGTCAATTCAGAGCCTTGGGTCTGGCTAAAGATTCCGTGTCATTTCCCAAACGGGCGCGCCTATCCCGGTAATGCTTTTGTACCCGATCAGAAATGCGCGTGAGCCCACGGCTGACACGGCTGACACGGCTGACACGGCTGTCCGGCTTCATCTCGCTCTGCCGAGAAAAGGGTCTCGACTGGACGCAATTCTGGTAGTGGAGTAGGTTCCGCATCCCTTTATTTATTGGATTTCCATAGCCATGACTGATCGTCAGATCATTGTTCCAGATGATATGCGGCTGCTTTATGAACAGGCCGGTTACGCGCCAGCAGTAAAGGTCGGGGATACGCTCTACTGCGCTGGCCAGGTAGGTCGTACAGCGGATTTGACAGTGATCGAAGACCCGGAGGAGCAGTTTCTTGCAGCGTGGAACAACCTGCGACAGGTCCTGGCCGCCGGCGGCTGCACATTTGAAGATGTAGTCGACATGACGACCTATCACGTCGATATGCACCGCCACATGCCTGTCTTCAGACGCGTGAAGGATGAAGTCTTTCCACGTGGGGCGTGTGCCTGGACATGCATAGGTGTCAGTGATCTCGCCCGGCCGGGCCTGCTTGTCGAAATCAAATGCATTGCGGTGCAACGATAAGTTTTCGCTAGATACCTCTTCATCCTTGTCAGCGGAAATTGCCAGGCTCAACCGGTGAGTATCCGATAGCTGTCGATACCTTCCGGGTATCACGGTTAACCAAAAATCGATTAGTCACGTATCGCTGCGACACCCTACAGTCGGCCTCAATAAGAACAGGTTTTATCAGCCGGAATTGAGAATGACTGCTCCCACCTCGTACGCTGGCCCGATCATCGACAGTCACATTCATCTTTTCGACGCGGCTCGCGCCCAGGGTATTGCGTGGCCCGAACCCGGGCATGCCTTGTACGGTGCTTCGCTGCCTGCGGACTACTGGGCAGTGTCCGCTGCGCATCAGGTCGAGGGCGCGATTGTGGTCGAGGCGAGCCCTTGGCGCAGTGATAATCAGTGGCTGCTGGACACGCTGCGAGAGAGTCCCGGCATGCTCGGTTTCGTCGGCAACCTGTCTCCGCTGGACCCTCGCTTTAACGACGACTTTTCCGCACTGGAACGCGAGCCGCTGTTTCTGGGCCTGCGCTACGGCAACTTGTGGGAACGCGACCTGCTGGAAGATCAGATACGTCCCGGCTTCATCGATGGCCTGCGACGCTTGGTCGAGTCGGGCCGCAGTCTGGACAGCGCCAATCCTGATCCGCGGCTGATCAAGGGCTTGTTGCGCTTGAGCGACGCGTTGCCGGACCTGCGCATTGTCGTTGATCACTTGCCCAGCGCCGCTGTCAGTGACGATCAATGGCCTGGCTTTCAGCGTGATGTGCTGGCGCTGGCCGCCAACCCCAATGTGTTCGCCAAGCTGGCCGAAATCCCTCAGGTCAACGCCAACGGCTTGATCAGTGACCCTGCGTATTACCGCGATCGGTTGGCCTATCTGTGGGAAGCCTTCAGTGAAGACCGTTGCCTGTTTGGCAGCGACTGGCCCAACAGCAACACCGTCGCCGATTTCGACACCACCCAGGCATTGGTCAAACACTGGCTCGCCGATCAGCCACTGGAGGTGCAGACGAAGTTTTTCCGGCGCAACGTTTTCACGGCGTATGCGCTGGCGGACAGGGGGATCGGCTGATGGCAGTTCGCGCGTTTCGCATGAACCTCAACCCTGGCCAGACCGATGAATACCGGCGTCGTCATGACGAGATATGGCCCGAACTGGAGCAGGCCCTGCGCGATGCGGGGATCACTGATTACCGGATTTTCCTCGATTCCGAATCCCTCGCGCTGTTCGCCGTGATGACCCATGAGCACCCTCATCAACTCGATCAATTGCCGCACTTGCCCGTCATGCAGCGCTGGTGGCGGCATATGCAATCGCTCATGCCCAGCCACCCCGACGCCTCGCCGATCAGCGTGGATCTGCAACCGGTGTTCAGCCTGAATCGGGACTGAGCACACGCTCCATTCACTCAAGCGAAAGCTGACTGACTTACTCAATAACAACAAAAAAAGGACGTACATCGTGGAAATCATTCTGCTCGGCGTGCTGCTGCATTTCATTGGGGGAGCGGCTTCCGGCAGCTTCTACATCCCCTACAAGAAGGTCAGTGGCTGGGCGTGGGAAAGCTACTGGATCATGGGCGGTCTGTCGTCGTGGCTGATCGTGCCGTTGATCGCGGCGCAACTCACGGTGCCCGGTTACGTCGACATCTTGCGTCAGGCCGACAGCGGCACCTTGTTCTGGACTTACCTGTTTGGCGTGCTGTGGGGGATTGGCGGGCTCACGTTCGGCCTGACCATGCGTTACCTCGGGTTGTCACTGGGAATGTCCTTGGTGATGGGCTTGACCTCCGCCCTCGGCGCGTTGATGCCGGCGCTCTACCGTGACCTGTTCACCGATGCCACCACTGGCACGCTGACCGAAATGGCCGCGAGCGCCAGCGGCAATTGGGTGCTGTGGGGCGTGGCGGTGTCGATGATCGGTATAGCGTTGTGCGGGCGCGCCGGAATGCTCAAGGAGCGCGACGTGTCCGACGAAACCAAGTTCGCCAGCGTCAGTGAATTTTCGCTGGGCAAGGGCGCTGTGGTGGCGGTCATCTCTGGCGTGCTCAGCGCTTGTTTCAGTTACGGCATCGCGGCCGGCCGCCCGCTGGCCGAAGCGGCGGTGCAGCACGGCGCCAACAGCCTGTTTCAAAACAACGTGACCTTCATGGTGATCATGTGGGGCGGGCTCACCACCAACGCCATCTGGTGCCTGTGGCTCAATCGGCGCAACCGTACATTCAGTGATTACACCAACACCCAGACGCCGCTGCTGCGCAACTACCTGTTGGTGGCGAGCGCGGGGACGCTGTGGTTCCTGCAGTTCTTCTTCTACGGGATGGGCGAAAGCCGTTTTCAGAACGACGCCAGTTCGTGGGTGCTGCATATGTCTTTCATCATCGTTGTGTCCAACTGCTGGGGCCTGTATTTCCGCGAGTGGCAGGGCACGACCGCATCCAACAAAGGTGTGTTGATGATGGGTATCGCAGTGATTCTCGGCTCCATCGGCATGGTCGGCTACGGCAACTATCTCGGCTGAAAACAACCCTACGGCCACACGGCATTCATTCAGGAGTTCTCTATGTTACTGGCAGGCAAAACCGTGATCATCACGGGTGCTTCACGAGGCATTGGCCGGGGCGCGGCAAAGGAGTGCGCCCGACAAGGCGCGAGCGTGGTCATCGGTCACAGCGGCAGCGAGCAGGGTCTTGCAGCCGCGCGCAGCCTGATCGAGGAGATCGCGGCATTTGGCGGGCAAGCCATCGAAGTCGGCAGTGACGCGGAAGATCCGGACACCGGCGACCGGTTGGTGAAGGGCGCCGTGGATGCCTTCGGCGGTGTTGATGTGTTCGTCAACAATGCGGGTATCTGTCCGTTTCACTCGTTCCTCGACATGCCTCGCGAGGTCTATCTGAAGACGGTCAACACCAATCTCAACGGCGCGTACTTCGCTGTGCAGGCGGCCGCCAACCAAATGAAAAACCAGGGCCGTGGCGGGGCGATCATCGCCGTCAGTTCCATCAGCGCATTGGTCGGTGGCGGCATGCAGACCCACTACACGCCGACCAAGGCCGGGCTGCACTCGCTGATGCAATCGTGCGCGATTGCGCTGGGGCCTTATGGCATTCGCTGCAACTCTGTACTGCCCGGCACCATCGCCACGGACATCAATAAAGAAGACCTGGCCGACGAAGAAAAACTGGCCTATATGACCTCGCGCACGCCGCTCGGCCGCCTGGGTGAGCCTGAAGATGTCGCCGGACCGATCGTGTTTCTGGCCTCCGACATGGCGCGCTACGTGACCGGCGCGTCGTTGTTGGTGGACGGCGGATTGTTCGTCAATTTGCAGTAGCGCCAGCGGTGTTGCGCTGATTGCGGGCGCAAGCCTAATTACCTCTGTAGGCACCAATGTGTTGGCGATGCGGCGCAACCGGTTGAACCAATCCCACCGCCACGCGAATGAATTCGCGCCTACAGAAACGCCTGATGATGTAGCCAAAAGCCAGTAGGGCCGGACCTACGTCGGGTTATCAAGTTTCATACAAAGGTAAATGTTCTCCTGTTGCAATGAGAATCGTTTGCGTTATCCTTCGCATTCCTTTGTTACCAGGGATGTCGAACAAGATGGATTTTCGTCCTCTCACGGACCGGCCTCCAGCGCCGCGCTCCAGCCGTATTGGCGCGTCCTGCACATTCATCGATCCTCGACTGGATGCGCTCATGTCCACTTATCACACCCATCGCGAAGGGCTGTTGCGCCTGGCGGCCAAGTTTCTGGGCTGCCGTGCGCGTGCTGAAGATGTGGTGCAGGACGCGTTCGTGAAAATGCTGGAAAGCGATCTGGCCTCCACCGAACCTGCGCGCTACATGTTCCGCGTCGTGCGCAATCTGGCGATCGACCGGCTGCGCAGGCAGCGACTTGAACGCAATCACGGCGCTGAAGCGCAACGCGACGAGCAGCCGCTCTTCGAGGTTTCGCCGGAGCGCGTGCTGGCCGGTCGTGAAACCGTCAATCAACTGGTCGGCGCCCTCAACGAGCTGCCCAAGCGCATGCGTATCGTCTTCAACCTCAGCCAGATCCAGGGCTACACCCAGCGCGATGTGGCACGGGTCATCGGCACCTCGCCGACGATGGTCAACTTCCTGCTGCGCGACACACTGTCCCACTGCCGTGCGCGGCTGGGCGATATCCGATAACGCCATTACCTGCGTTTCATTTTCACGCCTGGAGTCATCCATGAAACTCATTCGTCTGGTCTTCCAGCAATACCGCTGGCCCCTCGCACTGGTCATGTTGCTGAGCGTCAGCAGCGGCCTGTTGAGCGTGGGCGTGATCGCCTTCGTCAACCAGCGCATGATCAGCGTGCACGAAGGCCTGGGCACCGCGCTCTGGCAGTTCGGCCTGATGCTGGCGCTACTGCTGTGCCTGGCGTCCGGCGCGCAATTGTCACTCACGGCACTGGGGCATCGTTTCGTCTACGGGCTGCGCCGGGTGATGGTCAAGCGGCTGCTGGACACCGACATCGAGCGCGTCGAAGCCATCGGCGGGGCGAAGATTTTTGCCAGCCTGTCCAGCGACATTCGAAGCGTGACCATGGCCTTTGTGCAATTGCCCGACCTGATCTACGGCTCGGTGCTGAGCGTGACGGCGTTCAGTTATCTGGCGTGGCTGTCGCCGTCGCTGTTCGCGACCACCGTGTGCTGGATGGGCTTCACGCTGGGCATCGGCTGGTTGTTGGTAGGTCGGCTCAACGCGCAGTTGCGACTGCTGCGCGAATCCGAAGACAAGCTCTACCAGAGCTACCAAGGGGTGATCGACGGCCGCAAGGAACTGACCCTCAATCGCGACCGGGCGCGGCGGCTGTTCGACGAAACCTTCGACGCCAGCGCACGCAAATACCGCGACCACATTACCCTTGCGGACCGCTACCACGGCATCGCCAGCAACTGGGCAAACATCATGGTGCTGGGCACGATCGGCCTGGCGTTTTACCTTGCCAATGGCCTTGGCTGGGCGCCGACCGAGGTTGCCGCGACCTACGCCCTGACCGTGTTGTTCATGCGCACGCCGCTGGTGCTGGCCGTCGCGGCGATTCCCGCGCAGATTGCCGGGCGTGTCGCGCTGGACAAGGTCGAATCCCTGGCCCTGGCCGAGCACCAGGAAAGTTTTGCCGTCGCGCCGAGCCACATTGCCGGGCACTGGCAGACGCTGGAACTCCGAGATGTCGAGTACCACTATCCCGCGCAGCGCGATGAGCCAGGCTTCGATGTCGGCCCGGTCAACCTCACGCTCAAGCGGGGCGAGACGGTGTTTTTGATGGGCGGCAACGGCAGCGGCAAGTCGAGCCTGGCGCGCTTGCTCAGCGGGTTGTATCGACCGTCCGCTGGCGCGATTCTGATCGACGGCCAGCTCATCACCTCAAAGGACTGGCCTGCCTATCGTCACTTGTTCGCCTCGGTGTTCACCGACTTCCACCTGTTCTCACAGCTGCTCGGACCCCAAGGGGAGACCAGCGAATCCACCCACACCGACCACTGGCTTGACCAGTTGCACATGCGCCACAAGGTGCGCATTGGCGACGGTCATCTGCTCGACACGCGCTTTTCCCAGGGGCAGCGCAAGCGTCTGGCATTGCTGCTGGCGCTGCTGGAAAAACGCGACATCTTGCTGCTGGACGAGTGGGCGGCAGATCAGGACCCGCTGTTTCGCCGGTTCTTCTACCGCGAGCTGTTGCCGATGTTCAAGCAGGCTGGGCTGACCGTGTTTGCCATCAGCCACGACGATCAATATTTCGACCTCGCCGACCGCCTGGTGAAGATGGAAGGCGGCCAGCTCAGTGAGCTACAAGGCGCGCGCCGCGACAACGCCAGCCGCGACGCTGTGGAAGAAATCGGCGGTGCGTATCAACCTCGTCCGACGGCGGTTTCATGAATTTTTCAAGTTTGAAGGCCAACGACTAAACAGCCGTCAGCCTCACCCGTCTTAGTAAATGAGAATCACTATTAACGTCGTTGGGCGCCAGCGATCCTGCCCGGCCTGCAAGGCCACCTTCGATTGCGGCGCTTGATTACAACGGCACATTTTTCAAAACGAGAGGCAAGCATGGAACTCGTCTACGACTACATCGGCATCGGTTTCGGCCCGTCGAACCTGGCACTGGCCATCGCCACGCAAGAGCACGCGGCGGCCAACGGTCAGGCGCCTCAGGTGTGTTTCCTCGAAAAGAAGCCGGCTTTCAACTGGCACGAAGGCATGCTGATCGACGGTTCCACCATGCAGATTTCCTTTCTCAAGGACCTGGTGACGCTGCGCAATCCCGCCAGCCGTTTCAGCTTCATCAACTACCTCAATGAGCGCGGTCGCCTGCAGGACTTTATCAACCTGAAGACCTTCTTCCCGACACGTGAGGAATACACCGATTACCTGACCTGGGCTGCTTCGCATTTCGCCGATCAGACGCATTACGGCGAAGACGTGATTGCGGTCGAGCCGTTCTATCACGACGGTCGTTTCGTTGCGGTGGACGTGCTGTCTCGCGGGGCGGACGGCGCTGTATCCCGGCGTCGGGCGCGCAATCTGGTGTTCGGCATCGGCGGCATACCGACCGTTCCTGCGCCGTTTGAAGGGGTCAAGGATTCCCGCGTTCTGCACTCATCGCGCTATCGCGGCGGCATCGAAAGCGTGCTGGGCAGTTTTGCGGGCGTGCGTGGTTCGGCTCCGGTGAAAGTCGCGGTTGTCGGCGGCGGCCAGAGCGCGGCAGAAATATTCGAAGACCTGGCCAGCCGCTTCGACCATGTCGACGCGACGCTGGTGATTCGCGGCACCGCGCTCAAGCCTTCGGATGACAGCCCCTTCGTCAATCAGATCTTCAACCCGTCGTTCACCGACACCATTTTCAATCACAGCGAAGAGCGCCGCGACGCGTTGTTCAACGAGTTCCGCAACACCAACTATTCAGTGGTCGACACCGACCTGATCGAGTCGATCTTTCAGCGCCTGTATCACCAGAAAGTACGCGGCGAAGTGCGCCATCAACTGCTGACCAACCGTGAAGTGGTGCATGCCGAAATAGGCGACGCCGGCATCGAATTGTTCCTGCGCGACGCCATCAATGACCGTACCGACAGTGAGCATTTCGACGTGGTGGTGCTGGCGACCGGTTACCGCCGTGATTACCACCGCCAGCTGCTGGCCGGTCTCGAAGACTGCATCGACGGCGCGGCCGTGGACCGTCAATACCGACTGCCCATGCGTCCCGGCAGCGAGGCCAGGGTGTTTTTGCAGGGCTGTTGCGAAGACAGCCATGGCTTGAGCGACACCTTGTTGTCGGTCCTGGCGATCCGCTCGCAGGAGGTCGTCGAGTCGATCTTTGCCGACTACGCGCAGCCTTGCTCCAGTCGGCCCGCCACAGTCGCTTCAGTGCCGGAGCTGCGCAGCGCCGCACCCCTGAAACTGGCGCGCTGACCGCCGCACCTCCAACCCGGTGGCTCACGCAGCCACCTGACTTTCCTCACAACGTTGTGGGCCGAGCCGTGATGGCCGCCTGCGGGTTGAGCTTTGCCCGAAAAAAGGTGACACATGAAATCCATACGAGATCAGGCCGCGCATTTTCCCGAACTGGTGGGCTTTTATGCGCAGCGCCAGCCGGACCGGATTGCCCTTCGACACATCATTTCCGAAGACCAGGCCCCGCTGCTGACCACCTACGCCGCGCTGGATCAACAGGCGCGTTCGGTGGCCGGTTTTCTGCAACATCACCTGGGCGCTGGCCCGGGTGAATGCCGCGGCGAGCGTTGCGTGCTGATCCTGCCGACCGGCGCCGACTACGCAGCCGCTTTCCTGGGTTGCCTGTATGCCAATGTCATCGCGGTTCCGGCGTTCGCCCCCGAATACAACCGCCAGACCCACCTGGACCGACTCACTGGCATCCTGCGTGATGCCACGCCGCGTGTGGTGCTCGGGCGTCGTGAAGACCTCGACAAATACCAGCAACAGCTGCGGCCGTTCATGCCGGCAGGCGGGCAATTAATCGCCATCGAAGACATTCACAACGGCTGGCTGACGTCCTGCCAGCCGTCGATCATCGACACTTCATCGGTCGCCTTTTTGCAGTACACCTCTGGCTCCACCAGCGCACCCAAAGGCGTGATGGTCTCCCACGACAACCTCATGGCCAATGAAGTGGCCATGGCCCGGCACTTCATCACTGACGCGCCTTCGGAGAGCTGGGTCAGTTGGCTGCCGCTTTACCACGACATGGGCCTGATGTGCGGCCTGCTGTTGCCGTTGTATTACGGCGGCACGCTGACGCTGATGTCGCCCAACTACTTTCTGGGGCGCCCGGCGCGCTGGCTGGAGGCGATCACTGAATACGGCGGCACGTTCTCCGGCGGGCCTGACTTTGCCTATCGTCTGTGCGTTGAGCGCATCAAGCCCAACGCACTGGGCAGCCTCAAGCTCGACACCTGGAGCCTGGCGTTTTCCGGGTCCGAGCCGATCCGGCTGGACACCCTGGACGCGTTTTGTGAGCGCTTCGGCGCCGCAGGCTTCAAGCAGCGCGCGCTGACCCCCAGCTACGGACTGGCCGAGGCAACGCTGTATGTCAGCGCTGCCGACCGGCAAAAGCCTTTCGGAATCCACCGCTTCGACGCCAACCAACTGGCAGCGGGCGACGCCGACGTGGCCAATCTGGTCAGCCAGGCAAACGGCAGCCGGTTGCCGGGCTGTGGCTGGTGCCGCCCCGATCACGCCCTGAGAATCGTCGACCCTGCGACCTTGCAGCCGCTGGCGCCGGGGCAGGTGGGGGAAATCTGGATCGCCGGCCCCAGCGTCGCCCAAGGCTATTGGCAGAATGCCGAAGCCACGGCGCAGACGTTCGTCGAGCGCGATGGCCAACGCTGGTTGCGCAGCGGTGATTTGGGGATTGAGCGCGACGGCGAACTCTTCATCACCGGCCGCGTGAAGGACTTGATCATCCTCAACGGCCAGAACCTATACCCGCAGGACATTGAAGAGTCGCTGGAGAAACGCGTCGAACTGCTGCGCCGTGGGCGTATCGCGGCGTTTGCAATGAACGATGCCGACGGCAGCGAAGGCATCGGCCTGGCGCTGGAAATCAGCCGCAACGTGCGCCGCCTGATGAAGCCGCAGATGATCTGCGACGCCGTGCGTGACGCGGTTTCCGACGTGTTCATGGTCGCCCCCAGGCTCATCGTCCTGCTGGAGCCCGGCGCCTTGCCGCGCACCACCAGCGGCAAACTGCAGCGCTCGGCCTGTCGGTCGGGTTGGCAAAACGGCACCCTCGACAGTTTCGCCGTCTGGCAGAACGGGCGTTTGCTCGATGCCGCTCACACCGCCGCCCACACCGGATCGCAGCCCGCAACGACCACACCGTTGCGGGCAGAGGTGGTTGCGGCCTGGCAAGAGGTGCTGGGCGCGAGCGATCTGGCCGCCCACGACCACTTTTTCGCCCGTGGCGGTGATTCAGTCGGCGCCGTGCAAGTGCTGTCCCGGCTCAATGCCGCGTTGGGCCTGAACCTGCAACCGGCGCACCTGTTCGAGCAGCCGTTACTGGGGGATTTCAGCGCCCTTGTCGCCGGGCAATCCCCTGGTGAAATGGCTGTTCAGCCGGTGCTGCGGGTCAATCGAGATGCGCCGCTGATGCAATCGTTCGCTCAGCAACGCCTGTGGTTTCTGGCGCAGCTGGAACCTGACAGCAGCGCCTACCATTTATGCGGGCAACTCACCCTCACTGGCACCGTGGACGATGCCGCGTTGCAGCGCAGTTTCGATGACCTCGCCGCGCGCCACGAAAGCCTGCGCACCACCTTTGCCGTGGGTGCCGACGAGGCGCTGGTGCAATGCGTGCACCCGGCGCGTGCCGTCAACATTGAGCGCCATGACCTCAGCCTGAATGCACAACCGCTTGAAGCCCTGGACGCGTTGGCGAAAGCGGCGGTCGAGCAACCGATGGACTTGCAGACCGGGCCATTGTGGCGTGTGCTGAACGTGCGCCTGGCGCCGGACCGTCAGCAACTGGTGTTGGTGCTGCATCACATCATTGCCGATGGCTGGTCGGTGCAGGTGTTGCTCAAAGACCTGACCGCGCTGTACACCGCCCACGCGCAGCATCGCGTGCCGGACCTGGCGCCGTTGCCGGTGCAGTACGCTGACTTCTCGGCCTGGCAACGCGCACGGCTGGCCAGTGGGGAAGGCGAGCGTCAACTCAACTACTGGCGTGAACGCCTGGGCGACACGCAGCCCGTGCTCACGTTGCCCGGCGATCGTCCGCGCCCGGCGCAGCAAAGCCACCGGGGTGCGCGTTATGCGCTTGCGTTCGACACCGCGCTCAGCCAGCAACTGCGTAGCCTGGCGACCGCCCATGGCGCAACGTTGTTCATGGTCATGCTCGCGGCCTACAAAACCCTGCTTCAGCGCTACAGCAGCCAGACGGATATGCGCGTCGGCGTGCCGGTGGCGGGGCGTACCTGCACCGAGGCAGAAGGCCTGATCGGGCTGTTCGTCAACACGCTGGTGCTGCGCACTGACGTCTCGCCGCAACAGTCGTTCGTCTCGCTGTTACAGGCGGTGAGGCACAACGCACTCGGTGCGCAGAGCCATCAGGATCTGCCGTTCGAGCAATTGGTGGAAGCACTGGGCGTTACCCGCGACCTCAGCCACAACCCGCTGTGCCAGGTCAAATTCACCCAGCAGTTCGTGTTGCCTCAAGGGCTGGAGCTGGGGGATGTGACGCTGGACGTCAGCCAGCTGGATGACTACTCGGCGCACTTCGATCTGGGCCTGGACATCACCGACACGCCCGAGGGCATACAGGCGGTCTTTACCTACGCGTGCGACCTGTTCGATGAGCCACGGATCGCCGGCATGGCGGCCGACCTGCTGCGCATTTGCGCGCAGGTCACTGCGCAACCGACGACCTTGCTGGCCGAGGTGCAACTGTCTGCGGCGACGTCGGTGGTGCAGGCTGAATCGGCTGATTTTGCGGGTAGCGACGTGCTCGCGCTGTGGGATCAACGCGTCGTCGCAGCGCCCGGTGATCTCGCGGTGCAGCACGAAACCGAGCGCCGTGATTTTGCCTGGTTCGACGCCCAGGCCAGGCGCCTGGCGCAGCATCTCAAGCAGGCCGGTGTGGGCGTCGAGAGCCGCGTCGGCGTTGCGCTGGAGCGCTCCGTCGAGTTCGTCGTCGCGCTGCTGGCCGTCCTTAAAAGCGGCGCAGCGTATGTGCCGCTGGACCCTAAATGGCCCGCCGAGCGTCAGGGTTTTGTCCTGGCGGACAGCGGCGCACGCTGGTTGATCAGCGACGCTGCGGCGCCTGCCGAATTTGCCGGTGAACGAATCGCCATGGATGCCGATGCAGCCTGGCACTCACAGCCGGCCACACCGCTCGATGTGCGGGTGCATCCGCAGCAGGCGGCGTACCTGATCTACACCTCCGGCACCAGCGGCACGCCCAAGGGGGTGGTGATCAGTCACGGCGCGCTGGCGGACTATGTGCAGGGTTTGCTGCACCGGCTTGATCTGGCGCCCGGCGCGAGCATGGCGATGGTCTCCACGGTCGGTGCCGATCTGGGCCACACCGTGTTGTTCGGCGCCTTGTGCTCCGGCCGTGCGTTACACGTGATCGCGGCTGAACGCGCCACGGACGCCGACCGTTTCGCTGCGTATATGGCCGAGCACCGCGTCGCTGTGCTGAAAATCGTGCCGACGCATTTGAGCGGTCTGCTGCAAGCCGCGGCTGCGGCGGATGTCTTGCCAGAGCAGGCGCTGATTCTGGGCGGCGATGCCCTGCCGTGGGAACTGGTGGCGCAGGTCAATCGTCTCAAGCCCGGCTGCCGGATGATCAACCACTACGGCCCGACCGAAACCACCGTTGGCGTGCTGATCCACGAATTGAGCGGGCTCACGCCCCAAGGTGACAGCGTGCCCGTGGGCCAGCCGTTGCCGAACGCCGCTGCGCTGATTCTCAATGAACGCCTGGAGCCAGTGGTGCAGGGCGACATCGGCGAGCTGTATATCGGCGGGCCGGGCCTGGCTCGGGGTTATCACGACCGGCCGGGCATGACGGCAGCGGTATTTCTGCCTGATCTGCGCCATCCGGGACAACGCCTGTACCGCACTGGCGACCATGCGCAGCTTTTGGCAAACGGGCAGATCCAGTTTCTCGGCCGCGCCGACGATCAGGTCAAGATTCGCGGCTATCGCGTGGCCCTGGGTGAAATCGCCCAACGCCTGCGCCAGCTCGACGGCGTGCGCGATGCGTACGTGCGGGTCGATGACCGCGGGCAACTCATTGCCTACGCGCTGCAAGGCAAAGGGCTGACGCTGACCGACGAATCCCTGCGCACGGCGTTGGCCGCTTGCCTGCCGGATTACATGGTGCCCGCGCACATCGTTGTGCTGGATGCCTTCCCGCTGACGGCCAACGGCAAGCTCGACCACGCTGCATTACCTGCGCCGCAACTGACCACGCAGACCTTCGAAGCCCCCCATGAAGGTGTCGAGGCGTCACTGGCGGCGCTCTGGGCAACGGCCCTGAACATCGAGTCGGTGGGCCGCCACGACAACTTCTTCACCCTGGGCGGCGACTCGATCCTGAGCCTGCAAATCATCGCCCGCGCCCGCCGTCAGGGCATTCGCCTGACGCCCAAGCAACTGTTCGAAAAGCAGACCATCGCTGAACTCGCGCAAGTGGCGGTACTGGCCGAAGCCAAACCGGCAGCAGTCAGTGCGCCAGTGCCGCTGGCCACCCAGGACTTTGCCCTGACACCGATTCAGGCGCGCTTCTTCGCCCAGCCCGTGGCGCAGCGTAGCCACTGGAACCAGTCGCTGCTGCTTGAGTTGCCGCAGGCCCTCGACAACGCGCTGCTGCAACGGGCCTTCGACGTGTTGCTGACCCAGCACGACAGCCTGCGGTTGAGTTTCCACCAGGCGCAAGACGGCCAGTGGCAGCAGCGTTATCGCGAGAACGAGAGCGCCGAGCGTGTGATGTGGAATTGCGAAATCGCTCGTGCAGAAGACATGCAGCGGCTGTGCGAAGACGCCCAGCGCAGCCTCAATATCGAACACGGCCCTTTGCTGCGCGTGGTCCATGGGCGTTTGCCGTCTGGCGAAGGGCGCATGCTGCTGGCGATTCATCACCTTGCCGTGGACGGCGTGTCGTGGCGCATCCTGCTCGAAGACCTGCAACACATTTACAGCCAGCTTGCCGCCGGCCAACCGCTGACGCTGGCCGACAAAACCGCGAGCTTCCAGGCGTGGTCCGAGGCCTTGCAGGGCGTGGCGAGCAGCCCGCAACTGCAGGCGCAGTTGCCGCATTGGCAAGCGCTGACTGCGGTCGACGCTTGCTTGCCAGGCGACCGCACAATTGAAAGCCGGGTCGGCGACGCCGAACAGGTCAGCCTGGTGTTCGACGCTGGCATCACCCGGCAATTGCTGGTGGAGGCGCCAGCGGCGTATCGCACCCGCATCGATGACCTGTTGCTGGCAGCGCTCGCGCAATCGCTGGCGCAATGGACCGGGCGCCGTCGTCATGTCATCAGCCTTGAAGGGCATGGGCGCGAGCACACCGTCGAGCAAGGCAGCGACGTGCTGGACCTGAGCCGCAGCGTCGGTTGGTTCACCAGCCTTTACCCGTTGGCGCTGGATGCGGGCGAAGGGCTGGTCTCGACTCTCAAGACAGTCAAGGAAGCCGTGCGTGCCGTGCCGGGGAAAGGCCTGGGGTACGGCGTGCTCAAGTATCTGGCCGGCGCAGATTTGCCGGAACTGGTGGGGCAGGGCATCACCTTTAACTACCTCGGGCGGTTTGATGATGCCAAGGGCGCGTTGTTTGCCTTGTCTGGCGAGACCCCGACGGCCCTGCGCGATCCGCAAGGGCCGCTGGCCAATGCCCTGGCCATCGACGGTCGGGTACGCGGCGGGCAGTTGAGCCTGGAGTGGACGTTCAGCTCCCGGCGTTTCGACCGCAACAGCATTGAGCGGCTGGTGGCCCTGTATCGCGAGAGCTTGTGCGCGCTGATCGAACACTGCGCCCAGGAGCAGCATGCTGGCATCACGCCGTCGGATTTCCCGCTGGCCGGGCTGACGCAGGCTCAACTGGACGACTTGCCGGTCCCTGCGCGGGAGATCGAGGACATCCTGCCGCTGGCGCCCATGCAGCAAGGCATTTTGCTGCACAGCCTGCTGGAGCGCGGCAATGGCATCTACCTCATGCAGGACCAGTACGCGGTGGCCAGCGAGGTCGATTTCGAGGGCTTCAAGTTCGCCTGGCAGCAGGTGGTGCAGCGCCACCCGGCCCTGCGCACGGCCTTCCATGGACTGGAAAGCGGCGTGCAGCGCCAGATCGTAATGCGCCGCGTGCCGTCGGTGGCGCAACTGATCGACCTCAGCCATTTGTCCCGCGCCGCTGGCGAGGCCGAACTGGACACGCTGCTCAGCGCCGAGCGTGAGCAAGGTTTCGATTTCGCTCGGGCGCCGCTGTTGCGGCTGCGCCTGGTGAAGTTTGGCGACGCGGATTTCCGCATCGTCCAGAGCCACCACCATGCGTTGATCGACGCCTGGTGCCGTGGGCTGATGCTGACCGAGTTTTTCGGTCATTACCGCGCCTTCCTTGGAGGTCGCAGCCTGAGCCTGCCACCTGCGCGGCCTTACCGGGACTTCATCGGATGGCTGGCCGAACAGGACGAAGCGGTGAGTCGCGACTATTGGCGCAACGCGCTGGCCAGCTTTACCGACGTCACGCCGTTGCCGTATCGCCACAGCCCGCAGGGCGAGCCGCAGATGCTCGACGTCACGCTGGCGCTGGGCGACGCTCACACTGCACGGCTGGCCGACACCGCGCGGCAGCACCGGCTGACGACCAACACGTTTGTGCAGGCCGCCTGGGCCTTACTGCTGATGCGTCATGCCGACCGTGACGACGTGCTGTTCGGCGTCACGGTGGCTGGGCGTCCTACCGAGCTGGAAGGCATCGAAGGCGCGCTGGGGCTGTTCATCAACACCTTGCCGTTGCGCCTCAAAAAGCCGGCCGCCGGGGCGCCTGCGCTGGACTTGCTGAACGCCCTGCAAGCACAGAACGCTGACATGCGTCAGCACGAACACCTGTCACTGGCCGACATTCAACTGCTGGCCGACACGCCACGGGGTCAACCGCTGTTCGACAGCCTGTTCGTGTTTGAAAACGTACCGTTGGGCGCTGACGTGCAGCAGGCCGTGAGCGATTACCGGATCACGCCGCTGGCCAACCGCACCCACACCAACTACCCGCTGACCGTGGTGTTGCTGCCGGGGCCATCGTTGCAATTGCAGTTGACCTACGACACCCGGCATTTCACCCACGCGGACATGCACAGTCTGGTCACGCAGTTCCGCCGCGTGCTGGTGCAACTGATCGACAACCCCGAGCAACCGCTTGCCGACCTGCAACTGCTGACCGGCGATGAGTGTGACGGTTTGCAGCTGCTCGGGCAGGGCGACGCGCAGCCGCACTGGTTCGGCATCAGTTATCTGGAGCGTTTCGAGGCTCGGGTGCAGGCGCATCCATTGCTGGAAGTGGCGCGCTGTCAGGGCCAGAGCCTGACGTATGGCGAACTCAATCGTGACGCCAACTGCATCGGCCACGGCTTGATCGCGGCGGGTGTGCAGGGCGATGACGTGGTGGCGCTGTATGCCCCGCGAGGCCTGCCGTTGCTGAGCATGATGATCGGCGCCTTCAAGGCCGGCGCGGCGTACCTGGCGCTGGATGATCGTCACCCGGCCGGCCGCAGTGCGCGCATGCTCGGCAGCAGCGCGGCGCCGGTGTTGCTGACGCCGCGCGATTGTCTGGCCCAGGTGCAGGCGATTCTGGTCGAGGCGGATGTCGCGCCCCGGCTGCTCATTCTTGAGGACCTGCTCGCACAGGGCAGCGACCACAATCCCGGCCGCTATGCGAGCGCCGAGCAACTGGCGTACGTGATCTACACCTCAGGCTCCACCGGCGAGCCAAAAGGGGTGATGGTCAACCAGCGCGGCATGCTCAACAACCAGATGTCCAAGCTGCCTTACCTGCGGCTGGGCGAGGGCGATGTGATCGCCCAGACCGCCGCCACCGGGTTTGATATTTCGGTGTGGCAATTCCTCACGGCGCCGCTGTTTGGCGGGCGTGTTGAAATCCTGCCGGACAGCGTGGTGCACGATCCCCAGCGATTGCTCGAAGAAGTCGTGGCTAATCAGGTCAGCGTGCTCGAATGCGTGCCCGCGGTGATCGACGGCATGCTGGCGGTCGCACGGCACAACCTCAGCGGTTTGCGCTGGCTGTTGCCGACCGGTGAGGCGCTGACGGTCGATCTGGCAACACGCTGGTTTGCCCGCTACCCCAACGTGCCGCTGGTCAATGCCTACGGCCCGGCCGAGTGCGCCGATGACGTCGCGCTGCACACCCTGACCGGCGCACCCGCGACCAAAGCGTCACTGCCGATTGGTCGCCCGACCGACAACAACCGTCTGTACGTGCTCGATTCCAGCCTGGCGCTGGCGGCACACGGCGTGGTGGGCGAGCTGTACATCGGCGGCGTGGGTGTGGGCCGCGGCTACGCCGGACGAGCCGGTTTGACCGCTGAACGCTTCTTGCCGGACCCCTTTGGCGATGTCGGCGCACGGCTTTACCGCAGCGGCGATCTGGCGCGCTGGAACGCCGACGGTGAGCTGGAGTACGTCGGCCGTGCTGACTTCCAGGTGAAGATTCGCGGCCAGCGCATCGAGCTGGGCGAAATCGAAAGCGTGTTGCTGGCGCAGGCCTCAGTGCGCGATGCGGTGGTCAGCGCGCAGCCGACGCCGCATGGCCCGCAACTGGTGGCGTATGTGGTTGCTGACAGCTTGACCCCGCTGGACTCCGACGCCCTCAAAACAGCGCTCGGGCAACACCTGCCGGCCTACATGGTCCCGGCCCACGTGATGCTGCTGGAGCAGTTGCCGCGCAACGCCAACGGCAAGCTGGACCGCAAGGCCTTGCCGGTGCCGGGCTGGCAGCAGCGCGACTATCAAGCGCCGTGCGATGAGCGCGAGCAGGTGCTGGCCGAACTCTGGCAAGCCCTGCTGAAAGTCGAGCGCGTGGGCCGTCACGACAACTTCTTTGAACTGGGCGGTCACTCCTTGCTGGCGACGCGTTTGCTATCACGCATCCGCGAGCGGCTTGGCGTGAGCATTCCCCTGGCGCAGGCCTTCGAGGCCACCACGATTGCTACGCAATCGGCGCTGATCAATACCTTGCAGGGCCAGGCCCTGACCCTCGACCGGCTCGATGCCCTGGACGAGTTAATGAATGAGCTGGAGGAAAGCAACTGATGTCGCAACCGAGCGTGACTTCGCAACAGTCTCCACACCACAAGCTGCTGGCGTTGGCCACACGTTTTCTCAGTCTCGGCAGCGCGCAGCGACGGTTGTTCCTCGCCAGGCTGCGCGAGCAGGGTCTGGACGCATCGACGTTGCCGATCCCGACCGGTGTGGCGGGTGATCGCAGTCCGGCGTCGTTTTCGCAACAACGCCTGTGGTTTCTGGAGCAACTGGAGCCGGGCAACAGCACCTACCATTTGCCGGGCGCGCTGCGCCTGAGCGGTGAGCTTAACGTTGACGCGGTGCAGGCCGCGTTCGACTGTCTGTCGGTGCGCCATGCCAGCCTGCGCACGGTGTTTGCCACGACCGAAGACGGTACCCCCGAGCAGGTGATTGTGGCGCCGGTGCCGGTGTTGATCGAGCGACTCAACGCCGAGGATGAAGGTGCGCTTCAGGCCTTGTCCGTTGATTTCGCCCGCCGCCCGTTCGATCTTGCCCAAGGCCCTTTGTGTCGCGTGGCGCTGGTGCAGTTGCCGGCCGACGACCACGGCGTGGCGCAACACGCGCTGCTGGTGTGTCTGCATCACATCATCGCGGACGGCTGGTCGATTCAAGTGCTGTTGCTGGATTTTGTTCAGGCGTATCGCGCGGGTTTGCAGGGCGAAGACATCGACCTGGCGCCGTTGCCGGTCAGCTACGCAGACGTTGCCCTATGGCAGCGAGCATGCCTGGACGCGGGCGAAACCGACCGTCAACTGGCGTACTGGACCCAACAACTGGGGGACGAGCCGCCCGTTCTGGAGCTGCCGACGGACCGCCCACGGCCAGCGCGCCAGAGTTATCGCGGTGCGCGGCTCAGCTTCACCCTTGCCGAGCCGCTGACCGCAAGGATGAAAGCGCTGGCGCGGCAACGCGGGGTGACGCTGTTCACCGTTCTGCTTGCGGCGTACCAAGTGTTGTTGCAACGCCTGAGCGGGCAGAACGACCTGCGCATCGGCGTACCGATTGCCGGCCGCGGAAGGGCGGAAACCGAGGGGCTGATCGGGTTCTTCGTCAACACGCAGATTTTGCGCGGCGAGGTGTCTGCCGCATCGACCTTCACGCAACTGATCGAGCAGGTGCGTCTGGCCTCCCAAGGCGCGCAGGCCAACCAAGACCTGCCGTTCGAGCAATTGGTCGAGGTGCTGGCGCCGGAACGCAGCCTCAGCCACAACCCGCTGTTTCAGGTGCTCTACAACCATCAGCAGCGCCAGGACGAAGCCCTGCAACGGATGCCGGGGCTGGATGCCAGGCTGATGCCGCTGGACAGCGGCAGCGCGCAATTCGACCTGGCGCTGCACACTTGGGAAAACGCTGCGGGCGAGCTGGCGGGCAACTGGAATTACGCCACCGACCTGTTCGATGACCGCAGCATCGAGCGCCTGCACCAGCGTTTCCTCGGCCTGTTCGAGCAGTTGCTGGAGCAGCCTGACGCGGCCATTGGCGACTTCCAATTGCTCGACCAGCAAGACCGCCAGCAGCTGGCGTTGGTCAACGACACGACTCGCGACTGGGCGAGCGACGAGCCGATTGTTCAGCGTCAATTCGAGCGCCTGGCAGCGTTGCACCCCGAGCGCGAAGCCTTGCGCTTTGGCGACCAGGTGTTGAATTATGGCGAACTTGATCAGCGCGCCAACCAGTTGGCTCATCACTTGCGCGCTTTGGGTGTTGGCCGTGAATCGCTGGTCGGCGTGGCGGCGCTGCGTTCGGTGGAGATGGTGGTTGCGCTGTATGCGGTGCTGAAAGCAGGCGCCGCCTACGTGCCGCTGGACCCGGAATACCCCGCTGACCGACTGCGCTACATGCTCGAAGACGCGGGTGTTAAGTGGCTGCTGACCCACAACGCGGCTCTGGAAAACCTGCCGCAGGTTGAAGGCGTGCAGGTTTTGAATCTCGAACAGCTGGACCTGAGCCAGCACCCCAAATCCGCGCCAAACGTCGAGATCCATCCCGAGCAACTGGCGTACATGATTTACACCTCGGGCTCGACCGGCAAACCCAAAGGCGCAGGTAATACACACGCGGCGCTGTTCAACCGGCTGGCGTGGATGCAGGACGCGTACTCGCTGGACACAACCGACGCTGTGTTGCAGAAAACTCCGTTCAGCTTCGACGTGTCGGTGTGGGAGTTTTTCTGGCCGCTGATGACCGGCGCGCGTCTGGTGCTGGCGCAGCCGGGGGATCATCGGGATCCGCTGCTGTTGAGCAAACTGATCAGCGATCACGCCATCACCACGCTGCACTTCGTGCCGTCGATGCTGGCCGCGTTCATGGCTCAAGAAGACCTATCGGGCTGCGACTTGCTCAAGCGCATCATCTGCAGCGGCGAAGCGTTGCCCGCCGACTTGCAACGCGAGACCTTGCAGCGCTTGCCGAACGCAGGTTTGTACAACCTGTACGGCCCGACCGAGGCCGCCATCGACGTCACGCACTGGACCTGCCGCAACGAGCCCGGCGCCACGGTGCCGATTGGTCAACCGATTGCCAATCTTCAAATCCACATCCTCGACAGCCGTCTCAACCCGCAACCGATTGGCGTGCCCGGCGAGCTGTACATCGGCGGCGCGGGCCTGGCCCGGGGTTATCACCAGCGTCCGGCGCTAACCGCTGAACGCTTCGTCGCCAGCCCGTTTGGCAACGGCGAGCGGCTCTACAGGACAGGTGATCTGGCGCGCTGGCGTCAGGACGGTGCGGTGGAATATCTGGGCCGTCTCGATCATCAGATCAAACTGCGCGGCCTGCGCATCGAGATCGGTGAGATTGAGTCAGCGCTGCTGGATCATCCTGGGATAAGCGAAGCGGTGGTGGTGGCGCGGCAACTGGCGACCGGCATGCAACTGGTGGGCTATCTGGTTGCCGACGCGGTCGACGACGAGCAACTGCGTAATCAACTGAAACAGCGTCTGCCGGACTACATGGTCCCGGCGCATCTGGTCACGCTGGAACGCTTCCCCCTGAGCGCCAACGGCAAACTGGATCGCAAGGCATTGCCCGAACCGCAACTCGCACAACGTGCTTTCGAAGCACCGCATGCTGGCGTTGAAACCCAACTGGCCGCGCTGTGGCAAGACCTGCTGGGCGTGGCGCAAGTCGGTCGACAGGACAACTTCTTCGAGCTGGGCGGCGACTCGATCCTCAGCCTGCAAATCATCAGCCGCGCGCGCAAGCTGGGCATTGTCCTCAACCCCCGGCAGATGTTTGAACGCCAGACCATCGCCGAGCTGGCGCAGGTTGCCGAGGTCATCAACCCCGATCAATCGCGGGCCGTGGCACGCATCGAAACCAACCGTGACCTGCCGCTGACACCGATTCAACAATGGTTTTTCGAGCAACCGATGCGACGCCGCGCGCACTGGAACCAGTCGCTGCTGCTGTCGTGCGCCGAAACCCTCGATAGCGCCTCGCTGCAACAGGCAGTGCAAGCGTTGCTCGATCATCACGATGCGCTACGCATGAGCTTTACCCAGGGCAGCGACGGTCAATGGCACCAACGCTACCGCGCCGAAGAAAGCGCCGACGCTGTGCTGTGGCAGCGCTCGGTCGCCGCTGACGAACTCACTCAGGTCTGCGATTCAGCTCAGGCCAGCCTCGATCTGCAACACGGGCCGCTGCTGCGCGCCGTGCTGTATGAACGGGCGGATGGCAGCCAGCGCCTGTTGCTGGTCGTGCATCACCTGGTGGTGGACGGGGTGTCGTGGCGCTTGTTGCTCGAAGACCTGAACAGCGCCTACGTGCAGGCCCAGGCAGGCTTGACCATCGATCTGGGCGAAAAGGGCGTTTCATTTCAGCGCTGGTCCGATGCGCTGGTGCATCACGCCTACAGCGATACGCTGCTCAAAGAGGCTGACTACTGGCGCGCCTTGCCACCGGCACCGCCGTTGCCGATGGCCAATGCACAGGGCAGCAATCAGCAAAGCGTGGCGCAAACAGCGCACTTGCAGCTGGATGCGCAACGCACTCACGCATTGCTCAGCGAAGCGCCATCGGCCTATCGCACGAAGATCAACGACCTGCTGCTGACCGCATTGAGCCGGGCGCTGCATGCCTGGAGCGGTCACGCGCAGGCGTTGATTGCGCTGGAAGGTCATGGCCGTGAAGCGTTGTTTGAGGGCATCGATCCAAGCCGCACCGTGGGCTGGTTCACCAGCCTGTACCCGGTCAGCCTGCACGCCCACGCCAGCCTTGATCTGGCGCTCAAACACTGCAAAGAGGTCTTGCGCGATGTGCCCAACGGCGGCCTGGGATATGGGCTGCTGCGCCATCTGCGTGGCGAATCCCTGCCGTCGCTGGAAGGCTGCGTGCTGTTCAACTACATGGGCCGTGTGCAGCGAAGCAGCGGCCTGTTTACCCTGGCCGAAGAAGGCAGCGGCACACAGCGTGGGGCCGACGCGCCGTTGGCGTGCGAACTGGCCCTGGATGCTCAGGTGCGCGACGGCTGCTTCAGCCTCACCTGCACCTACAGCGGCGAACGCCACGCCGCCGAGTCAATTCAATCACTGCTCGACGCCTACGCAGTGGCACTGAACGAGGTGATCGAGCACTGCCGCACGCAATCGGCGGTCACACCGTCCGATTTTCCCACCGTGGTCATCGACCAGGCCCAGCTTGACGCGTTGCCCGTTGCCGCGCGCCACATCGAACAACTGTACCCGCTGACGCCCATGCAGCAGGGCCTGCTGTTCCACAGTGAGCTGGGCCAGGGCGAAAGCGCGGGCGAGGGCGAGGGCGCTGCGCGGGACCTGTACATCAATCAGGTGGCGATGGACATCGAACACCTGCCCGTCGCACGTTTCAAAGCGGCGTGGGCGTCTGCCGTGCAGCGCCATCCGATCTTGCGCGCATCGTTCCTGCGGGTGCCGGTCAGTCAGCAACCGGTGCAACTGGTGCGCCGTGATGCAGTGCTGACGGTGCGCGAGCTCGATCTGCGTGGGCTAGAGCTGCGTGGCTTAGAGCCCCGCGACCTAGACCTGCCCGACCTTCAGGGCGCTGTGGCCGAGGTACTTGCCACCGAACGCGAGACACCTTTCGACCTGCGGGAAGCGCCCTTGATGCGCGTGCTGCTGGTGCGCGTCAGCGACAGCGACTGGAAACTGGTCTGGACCTTCCACCATATTCTGCTCGATGGCTGGAGCAGTGCGGCGGTACTGGGTGAGGTGATTCAGGCGGCGTTGTCCGACACCGCGCCGACGCCGGCCGGGCATTACGGCGATTACGTGGACTGGCTGCAAGGTCGCGATCAGCGCCTGAGCGACGCGTTCTGGCAGAAGCACCTGGCCGGTTTCGATCAGCCGACAATGATGGCCGCCGCGCTGGTGTCGCCGCTGTCTGCCGAGGGCACGCCGCTGTCCAATCAGGTGCTGGTCAAGTCGATGGACCTGGACGGCGCACTGCTCAATCAGGCGGCACGCCGTCAGCACGTCACCGCCAACACGTTGATTCAGGCGGTGTGGGTGTTGCTGTTGCAGCGCTACACCGGCCAGCGTCGGGTGGCATTCGGGGCAACGGTGTCGGGACGCTCGGCGCAAGTGCCGGGCATCGAACGCATGCTGGGCCTGTTCATCAACACCTTGCCGCTGGTGCAGGCGCCCGAGTCGCAGCAGGTGGTGGGCGACTGGCTCAATGAGTTGCAGGCGCACAATCTTGAATTGCGCGAGCACGAACACACGCCGTTGTTCGAGGCGCAGCGTCACGCGGGGCAAGCCGGGCGTGATCTGTTCGACAGCCTGCTGGTGTTCGAGAACTTCCCGGTGGACGCCGTGCTGCGTGAAAAACGCGCGGGTGGCGTGAAGCTGGGGGCCGTTGAACTCAGCGACAAGACGCACTACCCGCTGAGTCTGGCGGTGGTGGCGGGCGTGCAGGCCCATGTCCACGTCAACTACCACAGCAACGTGTTCAGCGCCGAGCAGATCGAACGCCTGTGCGGGCATTTCCAGCAACTGCTGGACGGAATTTGCCGCTTCCCCGAGGCACGCATCGGCGAGCTGCAGATGCTCACGGCGCTGGATCGAGACGCGCTGGAATCCTGGAACAACCCGCCGTTTTCCTCGTACAGCACACGCCCGATTCACGAGCTGATCGCCGATCACGCACGCCTGCGTCCCGAGGCCATTGCACTGGTCCACGGCGAGCAATCGCTGACGTTCGCCCGGCTCGATCAACGGGCCAACCAACTGGCCCACGCCCTGCGCGGTCTGGGCGTGACCACCGAAGTGCGGGTGGCGATTGCCATGGAGCGCGGGATTGATCTGTGGCTGGCGTTCTTCGCCGTGCTCAAGGCTGGCGGTGCCTACATTCCGCTGGACCCCGATTACCCGACCGAGCGCCTGCGTTACATGCTCGAAGACGGTGGCGTGAAACTGCTGATCAGCCACGACGCGGCGCTGGACCGGGTGCCGGTGGGCGACGTTGCGTTGCTCAATCTGGACCACCTGGATGTTGCTTCGCAGCCAACCACTGCACCAGACACCGTCATCCATCCGCAGCAACTGGCGTACCTGATCTACACCTCCGGTTCGACTGGCAAACCCAAAGGCGCGGCCATCGCCCACGGCGATATCTCGATGCACATCCAGACCATCGGCGAACGTTACCGCTTTACGCCGCAAGACCGTAAATTCCACTTCCTGTCGATCAGCTTCGACGGCGCCCACGAAGGCTGGATGATGCCGCTGTGTTACGGCGCCCGAGTCGTGCTGCGCGACCAGGAATTGTGGAGCGTTGAACAGACCTACGACACGCTGATTCGCGAAGGCATCACCGTGGCCTCATTTCCGCCCAGCTATCTGCGTCAGTTGTCCGACTGGGCGGGTGTTCAGGGCAAAGGGCCGGGGGTCAAAACCTACTGCTTCGCCGGAGAAGCCTTCAGCCGCGAAATGCTGCACGACGTGATTCGCAATTTGCAGCCCGAGGTGATCATCAACGGCTACGGTCCGACCGAAACCGTGGTCACGCCGACGCTGTGGCTCGCGCCTGCGGCCACCGCTGACTTCACCACCGCTTATGCGCCAATTGGTGATCTGGTGGGGGATCGTCAGGGCTACGTGATGGACGCCGATCTGAACCCGCTGCCCCAAGGGATCGCCGGCGAGTTGTACCTGGGCGGTGCCGTGGCCCGGGGTTATCTGGACCGTCCGGCCGCGACCGCCGAGAAGTTCGTGCCGCATCCGTTCAAAGCGGGCGAGCGTTTGTACCGCAGCGGCGACCGCGTGCGACTCGGCGCCAATGGCCAGCTTGAGTACCTCGGGCGCGTGGATCATCAGATCAAGCTGCGAGGCTTCCGCATCGAGGCCGGGGAGATCGAAGCCGCGCTGAAAGCCTGCGACGGCGTGCGCGAAGCCTTGGTGGTGGTGCGCGATGGCCCGCAAGGCAAGCGTTTGCTGGGTTATGTCGGCGGCAATGATCTGAGTGAGGACAGCCTCAAGCAACAGCTCAAAGGCCAGTTGCCGGAGTACATGGTGCCGGCGCACATCGTGATCATGGCGCGACTGCCACAGTTGCCCAACGGCAAACTGGACCGCAATTCGCTGCCCGATCCACAGGTCAGTTCCGGCGACTACCAGGCGCCGCAGACCCCGCTCGAACAACAACTGGCGCGCCTGTGGCAGCCGTTGCTGGGCATCGAAGCCGTGGGCCGCAACGATCACTTTTTTGAGCTGGGCGGGCATTCGTTGCTGGCCATGCAACTGATTTCTCGGCTGCGTCATGAGCATGGGTTGAGCGTGCCGTTACGAGCGCTGTTCGAGGCGCCGCGCCTGAGCGATTTCGCCCTGTTGATTGGGCAGGCCGTGCAGCCGACGGCGCAACTTGAGCTGAAGGCGCGCCACGCCAGCAGCGCTGCGCAGTCGTTCTCGCAGCAACGTTTGTGGTTCCTCGACCAGCTGCAACCGGGCGGCCACGCCTACAACCTGCCGGGTGCCATCCGGCTGCTGGGCGCTTTGGACGAAGCGGCGTTGCAGGCGGCGTTCAACGGGCTGGTGGCGCGTCATGAAGTGCTGCGGACAGGTTTTACAGCGGGTTCGCCGTTGCCGTTGCAGCGCATTGAAGCGGTCAGCGAAGTGCTGATCGAACGACTGGAGCTAAGCCAGGACGCAAACGTCGAGGCCGCGTTCGACGAGTTGGCGCAAGCCTTCGTCCAGCGCCCCTTCGACTTGTCCCACAGCCCGGTCTGGCGCGTGGCGCTGGTGCGCATCAACGACAACGAACAGCGGCTGTTGCTGTGCCTGCACCACATGATCTCGGACGGCTGGTCGGTGCGCGTGCTGTTGCACGAGTTCAGCGAACTGTACAGCGCCGCAGTGGAGCAACGTGATGCGCAACTGGCCGATTTGCCGGTGCAGTACGCCGACTTTGCCGTGTGGCAGCGTGAATGGCTGGCGGCGGGCGAGGGTGCGCGGCAGTTGCAGTATTGGCGTGATCAGTTGGGTGATGAGCACCCGGTGCTGGAGCTGCCGACTGACCGCCCACGTCCGGCGCAGCAAAGTTACCGCGGCGAGCGCGTGATGTTCGATTTCGACGCCGACTTCAGCCAGCGCCTGCGCAGGTTTGCCAGGGCTCGGGGCGTCACGCCGTTCATGGCGATTCTGTCGGCTTATCAGGTGCTGTTGCAGCGCTTGAGCGGGCAGAACGACCTGCGCATCGGCGTACCGATTGCTGGCCGTTCGCGGCTCGAAGTGGAAGGCCTGATCGGCTTCTTCGTCGGCACCCAGGTGTTGCGTGCCGAGCTGACCGCCGAACACTGTTTTAGCCAGGCACTGAACCACGCCAAGGCCGCCACGCTGGGCGCGCAAGCCCATCAGGATTTGCCGTTCGAGCAGTTGGTCGAAGCGCTGCAACCCCAGCGCAGCCTGAGCCATAACCCGTTGTTCCAGGTGGCGTACGACCATCAGCAGCGCGATTATCAGCCGCTGTCCGGTCTGCCGGGTGTGCAGGCGCAGGTGTTGCCGCTCAACGATGGCAGCAGCCAGTTCGACCTGATGCTCAACACCGAAGAAGACGCCAATGGGGCGTTCAGCGGGTCGTGGACCTACGCTTCGGACCTGTTCGACCACGCCACGGTGGAGCGTTTGCATCAGCGTTTTGTGACGCTTTTCGAACAGTTGCTGGGCGCGGCTGAAAGGGCCATCGGCGACTTCCAATTGCTTGATCAGCAAGACCGCCAGCAGCTGGCGTTGGTCAACGACACGACTCGCGACTGGGCAAGCGACGAGCCGATTGTGCAGCGCCAGTTTGAGCGTCTGGCGGCTTTGCACCCCGAGCGCCAAGCCTTGCGCTTTGGCGACCAGGTATTGAGTTACGGCGAACTTGATCAGCGCGCCAATCAGCTGGCTCATCACTTACGCGCTTCGGGCGTTGGCCGTGAATCGCTGGTCGGCGTGGCTGCGTTGCGTTCGGTGGAGATGGTGGTTGCGCTGTATGCGGTGGTCAAGGCGGGTGCGGCCTACGTGCCGCTGGACCCGGAATACCCCGCTGACCGACTGCGCTACATGCTGGAAGACGCGGGCGTTAAGTGGCTACTGACCCACAACGCGGCTCTGGAAAACCTGCCACAGGTCGAAGGCGTGCAGGTTTTGAATCTCGAACAGCTGGACCTGAGCCAGCACCCCAAAACCGCGCCAAACGTCGAGATCCATCCCGAGCAACTGGCGTACATGATTTACACCTCGGGCTCGACCGGCAAACCCAAAGGCGCAGGTAATACACACGCGGCGCTGTTCAACCGCCTGGCGTGGATGCAGGACGCGTATTCGCTTGATGCAACCGACGCTGTGTTGCAGAAAACTCCGTTCAGCTTCGACGTGTCGGTGTGGGAGTTTTTCTGGCCGCTGATGGCCGGCGCGCGTCTGGTGCTGGCGCAGCCGGGGGATCATCGGGATCCGCTGCTGTTGAGCAAACTGATCAGCGATCACGCCATCACCACGCTGCACTTCGTGCCGTCGATGCTGGCCGCGTTCATGGCTCAAGAAGACCTATCGGGCTGCGACTTGCTCAAGCGCATCATCTGCAGCGGCGAAGCGTTGCCCGCCGACTTGCAACGCGAGACCTTGCAGCGCTTGCCGAACGCAGGTTTGTACAACCTGTACGGCCCGACCGAGGCCGCCATCGACGTCACGCACTGGACCTGCCGCAACGAGCCCGGCGCCACGGTGCCGATTGGTCAGCCGATTGCCAATCTTCAAATCCACATTCTCGACAGCCGTCTCAACCCGCAACCGATTGGGGTGCCCGGCGAGCTGTACATCGGCGGCGCGGGCCTGGCCCGGGGTTATCACCAGCGTCCGGCAATGACGGCTGAACGCTTCGTCGCCAGCCCGTTTGGCAACGGCGAGCGGCTCTACAGAACCGGCGATCTGGCGCGCTGGCGGCAAGACGGTGCGGTGGAATATCTGGGCCGTCTTGATCATCAGATCAAACTGCGCGGCCTGCGCATCGAGATCGGTGAGATTGAGTCAGCGCTGCTGGATCATCCGCATGTCAGGGAAGCGGTGGTGGTGGCGCGGCAATTGGCGAGCGGCATGCAACTGGTGGGCTATCTGGTTGCCGAAGTGGGCACTGAACTGTTCGACGAAGCGCAACTGCGTAATCAACTGAAACAGCGTCTGCCGGATTACATGATCCCGGCGCATCTGGTGACGCTGGAACGCTTTCCGCTCAGCGCCAACGGCAAACTGGACCGCAAGGCGTTGCCCGAACCGCAGTTGCAACAGCGTGCGTTCGAGGCACCGCATGCTGGCGTTGAAACCCAACTGGCCGCGCTGTGGCAAGACTTGCTGGGCGTGGCGAAAGTCGGTCGACAGGACAACTTCTTCGAGCTGGGTGGTCATTCGCTGCTGGGCATTCAACTGGTGGCGCAGGTGCGTCGTGACCTGCGCCTGGAGTTGCCGTTGCGCGCCGTGTTCGAGTCGCCGCGGTTGGCGGATCTGGCGCAGTACCTCGTCACGCAGGCCGTGGCCGCTGCCATGCCGCCGTTGCTGCCACGTGTCGAAAGCGATTTCGCGCCGCAGTCGTTTGCGCAACAGCGCTTGTGGTTCCTTGCGCAACTGGAGCCGCAAAGCGCGGCCTACAACTTGCCGTGCGTGCTGCGCCTGACCGGCGATCTGCAGGTCGAGGCGTTGCAGCGCAGCTTCGATGCGCTGGCCCGACGTCACGAAACGTTGCGCACCTGTTTCTGCCCCGGCGAGGAGGGCGTGCCGCTGCAACGGATTCTGCCCGTTGCCAGCGTGACGATTGAGCAGCACGACGTTTCGGTTGGGCTGACAGCTTCGCGTGCAAGCCTCGCTGCGACAGGGGATCAGTCGCTGATCGACCCTCAAGCGCAGTTCGCGGCACTGGCCCAGGCCTTCATGGCTGAACCGTTCGATCTGGACGCCCAGCAGGCGCCGTGGCGTGTGGCGCTGGTGCGGCTGGCGGATGATCAGTGGGGCCTGCTGATGTGCATGCACCACATCATCTCCGATGGATGGTCGGTGCAAGTGATGCTCGAGGATTTTGCGGCGCTGTACCGCGCGCACTCCACCGGCATCGACCCGCAATTGCCGGAGCTGACCGTGCAATACGCCGACTACGCCACCTGGCAGCGTGAGCACCTGAGCGGTCGTGAACGTGAGCGGCAACTGAGCTGGTGGCGTGACGCACTGGGCGATGAGCAACCGGTGCTGGAGTTGCCGGCCGATCGTTCGCGTCCCGCCGAGCGTGACGGCAAGGGCGGGCGCCACGGGTTCATCCTGCCGCAGACGTTGGCGGACGCACTGCGCAAGACTGCGCGGGACCAGGATGCGACGTTGTTCATGCTGTTTCTCGCGGCCTTCGACAGCCTGTTGTATCGCCTCACCGGGCAGCGCGATGTGCGCATCGGTGTGCCGGTGGCGGGGCGCGCCGAGGTGCAGACGCAAAGCCTGATCGGCTTCTTCGTCAACACCCTGGTGCTGCGCGCCGAAGTCAGCGGCGACCAGCCGTTCAGCCGATTGCTGGCGCACGTCAAAGAGAACCTGCTCGGCGCCCACGCGCATCAGGATCTGCCGTTCGAGCAACTGGTGGAAGCGCTGCAACCGGCGCGCAGCCTGAGCGTCAATCCGCTGTTTCAGGTCAGCTATAACCACCAGCTGCAACCTGATCTGTCGCTGTTGCAGTTCGACGGCCTGAGCTGCGAGCCGCAACCGTGGGCCATCGATGGCACCCAGTTCGATCTGGTGCTTGGGACGTTCGAACATCAGGACGGGCGCATCAGCGGCTATCTGGATTACGCCACTGATCTGTTCGACGCCTCAACGGTCGAGCGCCTGTTCGGGCAACTGCTGACAGTACTGAGCGCGGTCTGTGAGCGTCCGGACACGGCCATTGGCGACCTGCCGCTGCTGACTGCCAGCGATCTGGCCGACCTGGAGGCGTGGAACACGCCAGCGTTTTCTCCTTACTCGCAGCGGCCTGTTCACGAGTTGATCGCCGACCACGCACGCCTGCGTCCCGAGGCCATTGCGTTGGTCCACGGCGAGCAATCGCTGACGTTCGCCCGGTTCGATCAGCAGGCCAATCAGTTGGCCCATGCCTTGCGCGGTCTGGGCGTGACCACCGAAGTGCGCGTGGCGATTGCCATGGAGCGCGGGATAGATCTGTGGCTGGCGTTCTTCGCCGTGCTCAAGGCTGGCGGTGCTTACATTCCGCTGGACCCGGATTACCCGACCGAGCGCCTGCGCTACATGCTCGAAGACGGCGGCGTGAAGCTGCTGATCAGCCACGACGCGGCGCTGGACCGGGTGCCGGTGGGCGACGTTGCGTTGCTCAATCTGGACCAGCTGGATGTTGCTTCGCAGCCAACCACTGCACCAGACACCGTCATCCATCCGCAGCAACTGGCGTACCTGATCTACACCTCCGGTTCGACTGGCAAACCCAAGGGCGCGGCCATCGCCCACGGCGATATCTCGATGCACATCCAGACCATCGGCGAACGTTACCGCTTTACGCCGCAAGACCGTAAATTCCACTTCCTGTCGATCAGCTTCGACGGCGCCCACGAAGGCTGGATGATGCCGCTGTGTTACGGCGCCCGAGTCGTGCTGCGCGACCAGGAGCTGTGGAGCGTCGAGCAGACTTACGACACGCTGATTCGCGAAGGCATCACCGTGGCCTCATTCCCGCCCAGCTACCTGCGTCAGTTGTCCGACTGGGCGGGTGTTCAGGGCAAAGGGCCGGGGGTCAAAACCTACTGCTTCGCCGGAGAAGCCTTCAGCCGCGAAATGCTGCACGACGTGATTCGCAATTTGCAGCCCGAGGTGATCATCAACGGCTACGGTCCGACCGAAACCGTGGTCACGCCGACGCTGTGGCTCGCGCCTGCGGCCACCGCTGACTTCACCACCGCTTATGCGCCAATTGGTGATCTGGTGGGGGATCGTCAGGGCTACGTGATGGACGCCGATCTGAACCCGCTGCCCCAAGGGATCGCCGGCGAGTTGTACCTGGGCGGTGCCGTGGCCCGGGGTTATCTGGACCGTCCGGCCGCGACCGCCGAGAAGTTCGTGCCGCATCCGTTCAAGGCGGGCGAGCGCTTGTACCGCAGCGGTGACCGCGTGCGCCTCAACGCACACGGACAGCTGGAATACCTGGGCCGTATCGATCACCAGATCAAGCTGCGGGGCTTCCGCATCGAGGCCGGAGAAATCGAAGCCGCGCTGAAAGGCTGTGATGGCGTGCGCGAGGCGTTGGTTATGGTGCGTGACGGCGTAGGCGGCAAACGCCTGCTCGGCTACGTGGGCGGCAATGATCTGAGTGAGGACAGTCTCAAACAACAGCTCAAAGGCCAGTTGCCGGAGTACATGGTGCCGGCGCACATCGTGATCATGGCGCGGTTGCCGCAGTTGCCCAACGGCAAACTGGACCGCAATGCCTTGCCTGAACCGCAACTGAGCAACAACGACTATCAGGCGCCGCAAGGCGAGCGCGAGCTGCAACTGGCGGCGGTGTGGCAAACGCTGCTGGGTATTGAACAGGTCAGTCGCCAGGACAGTTTCTTTGAGCTGGGCGGCGATTCGATTCAGTCGTTGGCGGTCATTACCCGCTTGCGACATGTAGGTCTGAAGCTGGTGCCCAGGGACGTGTTCAGCCATCCGCGCCTGCAAGACCTGGCGCTGCGGCTGACCACCGTCGAACCGGTTCTGCCGTCCGCCTTGCAGGATGAAACGCCCAGCGGCGAGTTGCCGCTGACCCCGATTCAGGCGTATTTCTTCGAGCAGTCGATGGTCAATCGTGGGCACTTCAACCAGTCATTGCTGCTGGAAGTCAAACGTCCGGTGGAGGCGCCGTTGCTGGCGCGTGCAGTGAATGCGGTGTTGCGTCATCACGACGCCCTGAATCTGAGCTTCACCCAGCGCGACGACCTGAGCTGGCAGCAGGCATACCGCCAGTTGCCGACGCCGGACGACGACCTTGCGCAACTGTGGGTCTGCGAAGTGGCTGATGACGCGCAATTGCTTGAGCTGTGCGAGCAGGCGCAACGCAGTCTGGATCTGCAAAACGGCCCGCTGTTGAGGGTTGTGCTGGCGCAGATGCCCCACGGTCAGCGCCTGTTGCTGGTGGCGCATCACCTGGTGGTGGACGGCGTGTCGTGGCGAGTGTTGCTGGAAGACCTGGCGCGTGCCTATTCGCAACTGGCGGCAGGCACCCCGGTGTCGCTTGGGCCTAAAGGCGTGAGCTATCAGCGTTGGGCGCAACAACTGGTGTCGGTTGCTCAAAGCCCGGCGCGGGAACATGAAGCGGCGCAGTGGCTTGAACAGGTGGGCAGCGCCGATCAGGCCTGGCCGGTGGAGATGCCGCAGGGCAGCGCCACACAGGCGGACCTTGAGCAGTGCGAACTGCTGTTTGATCAGGCGCAGACCCGTCGCTTGTTGCGCGAAGCCCCGGCGGCACTCGACGCCCGAGTGGATGAAATCCTCCTCGCGGCGCTGGTGCAGGCGCTTGAACGCTGGGGCGGTCTTGACCAGAGCCTGATTGCCCTGGAAGGCCACGGCCGCGAGGCGTTGTCCGAATCGCTGGATGTAGGGCGCACCATTGGGTGGTTCACCAGCCTGTTCCCGGTGCGGCTGCGTTCGGTGGGCAGCATCCGGCAGACCTTGCACAGCGTGCGTGACACGCTTCGCGGCCTGCCCGACAAGGGCGTCGGCTTCGGGCTGTTGCGGTATCTGGGCACCGAGGCGACGCGTCGGCAACTTGCTGATCTGCCCGAGCCCAAGGTGGTGTTCAACTACCTCGGCCAGTTCGACCAGGACTTGGGCGATGGGCGATTCGCGCCGGCCAAGACCTCGGCCGGGGCGCTGATTGATCCCGCAACACCTTTGAACCGCGAGCTGGAAATCAACGGTCAGGTGTACGCCGGGCAACTGGGGCTGACCTTCCGCTTCAGCGGTCAGCGCTACCGTCGCCAGACCATTGAGCGTTTGCTCACGGCCTATCGCGATGCGCTGGTGGAGCTGCTGGACAGCGTGCCGTCGGTGCAAACCCCGGTGGCGACGAGCGTGGTGTCCGCTAACGGGCTCAACCCGCTGATCCGTCTGAGCAGCGGCGCCAACGCCCATCCGCCGGTGTTCTGTGTGCACCCGGTCAGCGGCACCGTGGTGGGTTATTACGCCCTGGCGCGTCGATTGTCGGCGCAGTGGGACGTATGGGGATTGCAGAACCGTCAGGTCCTGAATGCCAGCTGGCGCGACACCTCCATCGAGCAAATGGCCCGGGATTACGTCAAGGCCATGCTTGAGCAGCAACCGAGCGGGACGTACCGCCTGATCGGCTGGTCGATGGGCGGCACGATGGTGCTGGAAATGGCGCGGCTGCTGGCGCGGCTGGGCAAACGTGTGGAATTCGTGGGCCTGATCGACGGCTACGTGCCGGGCGCCGGGCAGCCTCGTCCCGCGATGCCTGAACCCGCCATTAGCGATGGCGATGTCGAGGGCGACGAGCACTGGCAACAGTTGCTGGCGGTGGAGCGGCACATGCGCCAGTTGGCCAATCAATGCCAGACGGTTCATCCGTCCAGCGCACCGGTTCATGCCTGGTGGGCCACGCGCTCGCCGGAAAACAACGACAACGCACCGGCCCTTCTGGAGTCGGGCATGGGTGGCCCGTTGCAGGCTTCGGTCTGGATCGACGCCGACCACCTCTCGATCGTCCGTGATCAGCTGTTTATCCATCAACTGGCCGAGTCCCTCGGGCAGGTTTCTGAACGACCTCATTCGCAGGATTTCCAGGAGCAGGAATATGCATAGCCACACCAACGTGACGCCCATCTCCGACCTCAGCCCGGACGCGATGCTGGCCCACGCCGATTACCGGTTTGCGCCCACTCCACGCCTCGAACGCCAGGCCTCGGTGGAATCCAACGCGCGCAGCTACCCGCGCCGCATCCCGCTGGAACTCAAGCGCGCTCAAGGCATTCATGTTCAGGACAGCGAAGGGCGCTGGTTCATCGATTGCCTGGCCGGGGCCGGCACTCTGGCTTTGGGGCATAACCACCCGCAAGTGGTGCAGGCGATGCGCAATACGCTCGATGGTCAGCGCCCGCTGCACACGCTGGACCTGATGACTGAAGCCAAGGACGATTTCATCAGCGAGCTGTTTGCCCTGTTGCCTCAGGATTTTGCAAAAGACGCGCGCATCCAGTTTTGCGGGCCGGCCGGGACCGATGCGGTGGAGGCTGCGCTGAAGCTGGTGCGCACCGCCACCGGTCGCAGCAACCTGATGGCGTTTCACGGCGCCTATCACGGCATGACCCAGGGCGCGCTGGGCCTGATGGGCAATCTGGGGCCAAAGGCTTACTTGGGCGGGCTGGCGTCGGGCGCGCAGTTTTTGCCGTTTCCTTATGACTACCGTTGCCCGTTTGGGGTGGGGGGCGAGCAGGGTGAGCGCATCGGTCTGCATTACATCGAGACCCAGCTCACCGACCCGGAAAGCGGCGTGTTACTGCCGGCGGGCATGATCCTCGAACCGCTGCAAGGCGAGGGCGGCGTGGTGCCGACCTCGGCGAACTGGTTGCGCGAAGTGCGGCGCATCACGCAAGCGGCCAAGGTGCCGCTGATTCTTGATGAGATCCAGTGCGGTGTCGGTCGCACCGGAAAGAATTTCGCCTTCGAACACGCCGGCATCACGCCGGATGTGCTGGTGCTTTCCAAGGCCATTGGCGGCAGTCAGCCGATGGCGGTGGTTGTGTATCACAAGTCGCTGGACGTCTGGAAACCGGGCTCCCACGCCGGCACATTCCGCGGCAATCAACTGGCAATGGTCGCCGGTTCGACCACGCTGCGCATCGTTCGCGAGCAGCGGCTGGATCTGCATGCCGCTGCCATGGGCGAGCGTCTGACCGGCCACCTGCGCGGGCTGCAAAAAGACTACCCGCAACTGGGCGACGTGCGCGGCATGGGGCTGATGCTGGGCGTCGAAATGGTCAATCCCGATGGCCGCGCGGACGCGCTGGGTCGTCCGCCGCAGGACGGCGCATTGGCGTCGGCCGTGCAGCGCCAATGCTTGCAGCGTGGGTTGATCATCGAGGTAGGCGGGCGGCACTCCAGCGTCATTCGTTTCCTGCCGCCACTGATTATCACTGCAGCACAAATTGATCAGGTGGCTGACATCTTCGCCGCCTCCGTGGCGGCAGCGGTAAACCTGCGTTGATGCGCGGATCGAACGCCAGGGAAGGCGATTTGATATTAAGCGTAATCACAATGGTAATAGGAATGGTTCTCTGTTACATTTTCTCGCTTTTTGACATACAACGGTACAAAAGGGGCTGGGGCCCCGCGATGAGTTAAAGGGAGGGGGAAGGTAGATGGCTCGCAATAACAAGATGGATTTCAAGGTGAAAACCCTGGCGCTGCTGATCGCCACAGTGAGCTGGCACGGCATGGCGGCTGCGGAAGATGCACCGGCAAAGCCCGCGACGAAGGGCACGGCGTTGCAGTTGCAAAACTCGGTGGTTACCGGTGAAGCGCTGGAGGGCCAACAGACCGTGGGTTATCAGGTACAGAACAGTACCGCTGGCACCAAGACCAGCACGCCGCTGTCTGAAACCCCGCGCTCGGTGTCGGTGGTAACCCGCCAGCGCATGCAAGATCAGCAGTCGCAGACGCTGACCGAGATTCTGGGTTACGTCCCCGGCATCTTCGCGCCACCGTTCGCGGTCGGCGATGGCCTGGCCGGTGACCTGTTTTACATCCGCGGTTATAACGCCACTGATTACGGCTATGGACTGCTCAAGGATGGCTTGCGGGTGCAGGGCAACCGCTACGACACCACCACTGAACCTTACGGCCTTGAGCGCACGGAAGTGTTCCGCGGCCCAAGCTCCATTCTGTACGGTGAAAACGCCCCGGGCGGCCTGGTCAACCTCGTGACCAAGCGCCCGACCGAGACGGCTCAGGGGGAGGCCAAACTCTCCTACGGCAGCAACAACCGTCGGCAATTGTCGCTGGACGTCTCTGGCCCGCTGACCGATGACAATAGCGTTCTCGGTCGCGTGGTGATGGTCGGTCGCAACGCCGACACCCAGGTCGACAGCGTGCCTGACGACCGTCTCTACATCGCGCCGTCGATGACCTTCAACTTCAACGACGACACCGCGTTGACCCTGCTCTCCAGCTACCAGCGTGATCGCACCAAACTGCTGCTGGGCTATCCCGCCGCCGGCACGCTGCTGAACAACGTCAATGGCAAGATCGGCAAGGACCAGTTCAACGGCAACCCGAACTGGGACGACTTCGAGCGCGAATCCTGGACGTTGGGTTACGAGTTCAGCCACCAGATCAACGACACCTGGCAGTTCCGCCAGAACTCGCGCTACATGCAGTCGCGCATTGATCGTCATGAGACTTGGCCGAACAATCTGAACAACGCCGGTTTTGGCAGCACGCTGAGCAGCACCGCGTACGACCGTGACAACAAGTCCGTGACGTATTCGGTGGACAACCAGTTCGAAGGCCACTTCAACACCGGTGCAATCGACCACACCTTGTTGCTGGGCGCCAGTTACGACCGCACCTCGTTCAACCAGGACTGGAACGCAGGCCTTGGCGGCACGATCAACGTGTTCAACCCGGTGTATTCGCCGGTCCAGCCCAACACCAGCCAATACGTGCAGAACTCCCAGCTCGATCAGCATATGTACGGCACGTACGCGCAGTTGCAGAGCAAGTACGACAACTGGATTTTCCTGTTGGGCGGGCGGCAGGACTGGGTGCAGAGCGAGTACCGCAACCGCGCCAGCGCGGCCCGTGCCGGCAGCGCCGCCGTCGCCGCAACGGACCTGGACGGCTGGGACAACCGTTTCAGCTGGCAGACCGGCGTCATGTACCAGTTTGAAAACGGCATTTCTCCGTACGTGAGCTACTCGACGGCCTTCACGCCGGTGCAGCAGTCGTCGCAGCCTAACGGCGGGTTGCTGGACCCGATTCTCAGTGAGCAGTACGAAGTCGGTCTGAAATATGAGCCGAAGGGCTGGAACACCACGTTCAGTGCTGCTGTGTTCGACCTGACCAAAACCAAGGACGTGATCTCCGGCAGCAATGGTTTCAGCCGTCAGGTGGGCAAGAGCCAGTCCCAGGGTGTGGAGCTTGAGGCCAACAGCGATGTCACCAAAAACCTGAGCCTCACGGCGTCTTATACGTACACCGATGCACGGTTGGTCAAGGACAGTCCTGGTTCGTTGTTTGAAGATCATCAGTTGACGGGTGTACCGCGCAATCAGGCGTCGACCTGGGCGACTTATCGCTTCTATGACGGTGCGTTGAACGGTTTGCGTGTGGGTGGCGGGGTTCGTTATTTCGACAATACGTTCGCGTACACGGCCCCGTCGTTGTACGGCACGTTGAAAACCGGCGATGTGACGTTGGTGGATGCGTTGGTGGGCTACGATTTCAACAAGCATTGGTCGGTGGACGTGAACGCGAAAAACCTGTTCGACAAGGAGTATGTGTCGGGTTGCAACAACGCGGGTCGTTGCTATTGGGGTGAAGAGCGCACGGTGCTTGGGACTGTGGCGTTTCGCTGGTAATGGGGAAGGGGTGATGCCCATCTGATTGCGGTGACACACAAAGCCTGTACGCGCTTTGTGTATCACTCAAAAGCTCGGCATGGCGCAAAACCTGTAGGAGCGAATTCATTCGCGAGAGGCTGGTGTGGCTGGCGTTTTTTTTATGCGCTAGCCAATGCATCTGGGCTATCTGACGATTTGGTTATTGGGTGTATATCCGTTACCTCGGGTGATCGGCGTTTTTCAAGGTAGTTGTCGCGTCACCGTCTAACTATGCCGCTCTTTTCTCGACCTGTTGCTCTCGATCCGGATTCAGCAGCACGGTGCCAATCGGCTTCCAGTTACGCGTCCGACCTGACCAACGCTCCGGTTTGTTTTCCTTCGCTCGTTCGTACAGCTCATGTCGCTGGGCCAAGACCTGATGATCCAGTCCTCGATGCCGCTCAGCCGGTGTGACGAACCGGATGCGGCTATGTCGGTGCTCGTTGTTGTACCAGCGCATAAAACCCCTCACCCAAGCCCGAGCAGCATCCAAACTGGCAAAACCATCCTGCGGCCATTGCGGGCAGTATTTCAGGGTTCTAAACAGCGACTCCGAGTAGGGATTGTCGTTGCTGACACGCGGTCGTCCCCGCGAAGGCGTAATGCCCAGTTCATACATTTTGCTCAGCAATGTCACCGACTTCATCGGTGCACCGTTGTCCGAGTGCAGCACCAGCGGTTCGCGTAAACACTGCTCGCCTATCACGCTGCGTTGCAGCAGTGCGGCGGCTTTCTCGCCGCTCTCCACGTCGTAGACCTCCCAGCCCACGGCCTTGCGGCTGTAAATATCCTCGATCAGATAGAGGTAGTAATACTTGCCGCGTACCGGCGACGGCAGATACGTGATGTCCCACGACCACACCTGATTGGGTGCGTTGGCTGCGTGTGTTGTCGGTGCTGCGTGTCTTCTGGGCCGCAGGCTACGGCCTCGATGTTGCTGCTGGCCCGCTGCGCGCAAGACGCGATAAAACGTCGACTCCGACGCCAGATAACAGGCTTGGTCGGCCAGTCGCGGCACGATCTGGCTTGGCGGCAAGTGGGCATACTGCGGGCTGTTACACAGCGTCACAATGGCCTGTCGCTCTGCCTCGGTCAGCGCATTTCGTGGCGTTGGCCGTGTGACCGTCGTACGGGCGTCGGTCTGGATAGCGTCTGTTTGAGTCCACCGTTGCAAGGTGCGCAGCGACAGACCAACTTCCCGACAGGCCCTGATTTTTCTGGCTCCCGCCGCGACCGCTTCGCCCAGCCAGGCCACGAGTAACTGCCGCTCTGGCAGAGACGTTAGTTGGCCTCGTCGTCGGTCGTTCCCCAGTAGTCGTTGAGCTTTTTTCGCAGCACCAATAACGCGGCTGTTTCAGCGAGCGCCTTGTCTTTGCGGCGCAGTTCGCGCTCAAGTTCCTGGATGCGTTTCTTGTCTTTACGAGCTTGCTCGCGGTCTTCTTTCTGCTGGACTTTGGTCGATTTCTGGCCGGTGATAAAAGCTTGTCGCCAAGCCGTGATTTGCTCGGGATAAAGGCCTTTGCGGCGGCAGTATTCACCCAGGTCGATCTCGGACAAACCGGCGGCTTCAAGCACGACAGCAAACTTGGTTTCGGCTGACCAGTTCTCGGTCAGCGACTTGTTTTCGGACACTGCACTTCCTTCAGAACTGAGCTGTTTGCGCCAGTTGGACAAAGACATTTCGCTGACCCCTTCGCGCCGGGAAACCTCGGCCATCGACAGGTTCAGCGGGTGAAGCAGCATCTTGAGTAATGCGGCTCTGCGTTCAGGTGAATAGTACGGCACGACCAGTCTCTTTCCGCCCCCGATATACTTTTTTAGGAAAAACCGGAGAGGCGACAACTATCCTGACACCGGGGGTGATGCTTAGATCGGTTTCGCTCTTACAGCGAGTCACTTTTGCCAAACTCCGCAAAAGTAACCAAAAGGTCTTGCTCCCGTGTCCGGCCCGACTTCGTCGGGTTCCCTCACTCCGGCATTGCTCCGGGGACACGCCGCCATCGGCCATCTGCCATCCATGGCCGGGGGCGGCTAGCGCGGCATCCATGCCGCGCTGTCCCGTACGCAACGCCTGCGTTCGGCCTCCCAAAGTCGCACTTTGCGGCGTATCCAAAAGCTCGGCACGACACAAAACCTATACGCATTTTTGTCTATCACTCAAAAGCCCGGCATGGCGCAAAACCTGTAGGAGCGAATTTATTCGCGAGAGGTCGGTGTGGTTGTAACAAAGCCCGACCCAGCGCCCAAAGCAGAAAAGCGAATGCCCTTGATCTTCACCCACGCCAGCCCAAACACCACAAATCGCGACCTGGGTGCAGGCCGAACGCAGGCGATGCGCAGTGGGCTGCCGGGCATGGATGCGCGGCAAGCGCCGTCAGGACATGGATGTCCGTTCGGCGCGCGCCCACGGAGCATCGCCGGAGTGAGGGAACCCGACGAAGGAGGGCCAAACCGGGAGCAAAAGCGTTTTGGTTACTTTTGTCGCTTTTCAAAAGTGACTCGCTGTAAAAGCGAAACCAATATCAGCATCACCTGAGATAACGGATATACACGCGATAAGCAGCGAGTCAGAAAGTCGAGCCGCATTGGCTAGCGCTCAGAAACAGCAACGACCACACCGGCCTCTCGCGAATGAATTCGCTCCTACAGGTTTTGCATCCACCCACGGCAACTCGTTTTTTCAGACAAACCACTAACCATCCCGCTCCCTCAATCGTCTTGTAGATAAGCCCGCATCATTTGCGGCACATCAACACACCGAGGGCTAAACATGAGCATCGACAGCGAAAACACCCAATTCCGGGTCGTCATCAACCACGAAGAACAATACTCAATCTGGCCCGACTACAAAGCCATCCCCGAAGGCTGGAAAAGCGTCGGCATCGAAGGCGACAAACAAACCTGCCTCAACTACATCGAGACCACCTGGACCGACATGCGCCCGCTGAGCCTGCGCAAGGCCATGGCCTGAATCGCCCCCACCTTCCTGCCATTGGAGCACCTTGCTTATGAACATGAGCATGCTCACCCCAAACCTGCTGCACCTTGAAGAAGGCTTCCCGCTGCGTGTATACCCCGCGCAGCCCGGTGCCAGCATCGAGACCGAATTTGCCGCGTTGCGCGCGATCGTCGACCAGCGCCTGGAGCAAGACGGGGCCGTGCTGCTCAGCGGCTTTGCCACCGACGGCGCCGAAGGCTTCCAGCGTTTTGCCGCCGCCTTCGGCCATCCGTTGCTCAACTATGAATTCGGCTCCACTCCCCGCAGTCGCGTCACCGGCAAGGGCGTCTACACCTCCACCGAATACCCGGCCAACCGCTCGATACCACTGCACAACGAACAGGCCTACACCCAGGAATGGCCGATGCGCATCTGGTTCTACTGCGCCAAAGCGGCAGCGGTCGGAGGCGAAACGCCGATTGCCGACAGCCGCGATGTGTTCCGCCGCATCAACCCCGCGCTGCGCAAACGCTTCGAAGAAAAGCGCCTGATGTATGTGCGCAACTACGGCAACGGCCTGGACCTGACCTGGCAACAAGTGTTCAACACCGACCAGCCCAGCGACGTCCAAGCCTACTGCCGTCCGCGTGGCATCAGCTGCGACTGGAACGAGGACGGCGACTTACGTACCCGACAGATCTGTCAGGGCGTGGCGCAGCATCCCCGTACCCGCGACTGGGTCTGGTTCAATCAGGCGCACCTGTTTCACCTGTCCAATCTGGACCTTGAGATGCAGGAAATCCTGCTCGACACCGTCGGCGAAGAAGGTCTGCCGCGCAACGTGTACTACGGCGACGGCAGCCCGCTGGAAGAGGATGCGCTGGGTGAAATCCGCAGCGTGCTCGACGAGTGCGAAGTGGTGTTCCCGTGGCAGACCGGCGACGTGCTGATGCTCGACAACATGCTCACCGCCCACTCGCGCAAACCGTTCAGCGGCGAGCGCAAAGTTGTGGTGGCGATGGCCGAAGGCGTCGACGGGCGCACGCTTCCCGTTCATTTGTGAGTCTGAACAACATGGCAAAAACCAAGCTTGTGTACGTCTGGTCGTTGCGCAATGGCGCGGCGGACAAGGCCGGTCAGTACGTTGATTATCAAGACGAAAAACGCTACATGAAGTCGCCGCTGGAGCACTTGGTGCAGGCGCTCAATGACACACCGCTGGGTGATATCTATTCGCTGGAAGGGGTGATCTGCGACGACAACCCGGACTCAGCCCGCGACTGCGAGAACATAAAGGACTACGGCTTCGCGCCGGGGCAGGGCAAGCACTGGTTCTACCCGGCCGACCTGCGCGTGCAGGGGCGTCTGGTCAATGAACTGCTGGATAACGTGCCCTCGACGTATCGCAATCTGCCGCTGGGTGATAGCGCTCGTGCGGCCGGTAAATCGGATTTCGAACGCCGCCTGGGGGAAAAGCTGCACGCGTTGGGCGCCGACGTGGTGGTGCTCGACGGGCTGTTGGTGATCCTGGATGAACTGGTGCGCGAGGGCGCGGATTTCCATCGCAAGATCGTCAATATTCATCCCGGCATTACCCGGATCGAATCGCCTTATGAGCGCCGTGGCGCCTGCGCCACGCTGGATGCGCTGTACGGTGCGCAGGGCAAGAAAGTGGTGAACTGGCAAACCCGTGAATCCATCGACATTCCGGTGGTGGACATGACGGGGGCATCGTTTCATTACGTCGATAACGGCATCGATTCCGGCGAAGTGATCTTCGACGTGCTCGACACGCGCATCGCGCCCACCGATACCATCCTCGAGATGCGCTGGAATAACTTCAACAACAGCCTGTTTCCCGCACTTGAGCAGGGATTGCTGGTGCTGGCGCGGCGGGGTGTGCATTAAGACGCGGTTCTGGCGTTGGGGAGCAGTCGGTTGATTCCTGCGCTTGAACCGTTGTTCATCGGCGAGTTTGCCGGGTACCGCGAGGCCCTGATCCTGAAGGACGATTCGACGCCTTGCCTGCCCATGAGTGAGTTGCTGAAACCGGACTGTCTGGATCAGCAACTGGCGCGCTTCGCGATGCAGTACGGCGCGGGCGATCGTCGCGGGCTGGCGTCGATGTGGACCAAGCACTACTTCGTCCGTTTGATCCCGCCCGTGGTGGCGGCGTCGCTGATTCTCGACTGGCAGGTCCCGGTGACCCTGGATCGGGTTGCCGTGGTGCTGGATGAACAGGCCAAGCCTCTGGCGTTCAGGCTGCCCCATGCCGGACATTCCTATCAAACCGCTTATGCCGACCCGTTCGCTCGATTCGATGATCTGGTTGAGGGCCATTTACGGCCCTTTATCGAAACCGTCGCCAGCCACGTTCGCATCTCGCCCAAGGTGCTGTGGAGCAACGCCGGCAACTACCTCGAGTGGCTGCTGGGTGTTCTGGCTGCGGCCATGCCCGATGCCAACCTTGCTGACGGCCACGCATTGCTTGCGGCGAAAAACACCCCGGACGGGCGTCGCAATCCGCTGTTCCAACCTGTGCGCTACGTTCAGGTGCAAGGCCAGAGCGATATGAAACGCCAGCGCCGCGTGTGCTGTGTGCGTTACCGGGTCGGCGGGCTGGCGTACTGCGGGAATTGCCCGCTGGCCAAACTGACCAGCGACTGAGGCGGTTGCGGCTATTGCCGCCGAGACATCCTCCGGTCGAATCAATGAAGCCGTCTCGCCAACCAGCGGCTTACAGCTACGGCAGCAGACAGGGAAGCGTCGGCGCAATCAGGCGTCGACGGTGAGTTGCTCCTGTTCACCCAAACCGTCGATGCCCAGGCGCATGCGTTGGCCCGCACGCAGGAACACTGGCTCCGGCTTGACGCCCATACCGACGCCGGGCGGGGTGCCGGTGGAAATCACGTCGCCCGGTTGCAGGCTCATGAACTGACTGAGGTAGCTCACCAGTTTCGGGATCTGGAAAATCATCGTGCGCGTGTTGCCGTTCTGGTAGCGCTTGCCGTCGACCTCCAGCCACAGGTTGAGCTGATGCGGATCGGCAATCTCATCCTTGGTCACCAGCCACGGACCGAGAGGGCCGAAGGTGTCGCAGCCCTTGCCCTTGTCCCAGGTGCCTGCGCGTTCCATCTGGAATTCGCGCTCCGACACATCGTTGATTACGCAATAGCCCGCCACGTGGTCCATGGCGTCCTTCTCATCGATATAACGTCCGCCCTGGCCGATGACCACGCCCAGCTCGACTTCCCAGTCGGTCTTTTTCGAGTTTCTCGGGATTTCGACGTTGTCATTCGGGCCAGCAATGGCGCTGGTCCACTTGTTGAAAACGATCGGCTCTTTGGGGATGTCGGCGCCGGTTTCTTCAGCATGGTCGGCGTAGTTGAGCCCGATACAGATGAACTTGCCGATATTGCCCACGCAGGGGCCAAGGCGCGGATTATCTTCGATCAACGGCAGCGATTCCGGAACTAGGGCTCTCAGTTTTTCGAGGTTGTCCGGGCTCAGGGACACGCCGGAAATATCGATGATGTATTCGGACAGATCACGAATGCCACCGTTGCTGTCGAGCATCGCCGGGAGTTCCTGGCCTTTTTCGCCGTAACGCAGAAGCTTCATGGTGTGTCCTTTTGTTGATGAAACAAATGATGTTCTGTAGGCGCGAACTTGTTTGCGAGGCGATCTTGACGATGACAACCCGTCCTGACGCCGCGCGAATGAATTCGCGCCTGCAGTTTGAATTGCTGCCGACGAGGACTGCTTAACCGTTGGCGGTTTCATGCTTGGTCACCAACCGCAAACCGCTGGCAATGCTGCCCACCGCCGCGAAACACGCACCGATGCTCAGCGCCAGCACTGGCCCGTGTTCGCTGGAGATTCCAAAACTCAGCGCCACCAACGCGGCGCCGGTGGCCTGACCGATCAGGCGGGCGGTGGCGATGGTGCCGCTGGCACCACTGGCCCGGTTTTTCGGCGCGCTCGTCATCAAGGCCTTTTGATTGGGCGCCTGGAAAAAGCCGAAGCCCAGGCCGCAAAGGACCATGCGTGCGCCGATTTCCCAGGCGCTCGCATCGGCCGGCATCAACGCCAGCGAGATCATACCCGCACACAGAATCGCCAGACCGATACCGCCCAGCAGCCCTGGCGCGTAGCGATCAGACAGGCGTCCGGCGAAAGGCGCGATCATCGCGACAATCACCGACCACGGCGTCATCAGAAAACCGGTCTGCACCGGATCGCGGCCCAAGGTGGTTTCGAAGAAAAACGGCAATGAAACAAACGCCAAGCCTTGGGTGGCGAACGAGCAAAACGCGGTCAGTGCCGACAACGCGAACATCGGCCGCTTGAGCAGATCCAGCGGAAACATGGGCGCCGGATGTCCGGCCTCGCGTTTGAGCATCAGCGCGCCGCCGACCACAAAAAAGCCCAGCGCAATCATCACTGTGGTCATGGAGCCCAGTTGCGTCGCCTCGCTGAGGGCAAAGATCAACGCGCCAAAGGTGATGACGTTCAGCAGTGCGGTGATCCGGTCGAAGGTCAGCGTCCCGGCTTTGCTCGCCGGCAGCGAGTTCCAGGCGAACACCAAGGCGAAAATCCCGATGGGAATGTTGATCGCGAACAGCCACGGCCAGTTGGCGACCGACAGCACCAGCGAGGCGATGGTCGGCCCGGCAGCGAACGAGGTGCCCACCACCAGGGCGTTCATCCCCAGCCCTCGGCCCAGGCGTTCGTAGGAAAAGATAGAGCTGATCAGCGCGGCGTTGACGCTCATGATGGCGGCGGCGCCCAGGCCCTGAAGAACGCGGGCGATGGTCAACGTCGGCAGTGACCAGGAAAACGTACACAGCGCCGAGGCGACGACGAACAGGATCAGACCGCCGAGGTAGACCTTGCGATGACCAATGACGCCACCCAGCGCCGCGAGGGGCAGCAGCGTCGCGACGGCCGCCAGTTGATAGGCGTTGATGATCCATACCGAGGCAGCGGGGGAGGCATTCAGGTCAGCGGCGATGGCGGGCAACGCGGTGTTGGCGATGGCGGTGTCGAGCGTGGCGAGCGCGATAGACAGCAGAATTGCGACCATCCCGCGAAATTCCAGGGGGGTGAGCTTGGTGCTGACGCGAGGGGCCTGCTGAGGAGTGGTTTGAACCATTACCGACGACGCTCCGGGAGGACTGAGCTATTCAAGGTCTGCAAGCGCAGAGGCAGGCCTGATCGTGCCGGTTAATTAGGGTGCTATGCAATCGTTAATAAGACGGCCTGTAGGGGCGAATTCATTCGCGTGGCGTAGGTATGCGTATGACCAAGACGACGCCTCGCCAACAAGTTTGCTCCTACAGATGGGTTGCGCTGGATGGATCAACCGCCTTGGGTGTCGATGTCGGCGTCGATCTCGCCGGTTTGCTTCTGCTCGCTGGTTTCGTCCACGGGTTCAGCCTCTTCAGGTTCGAAGTCCGGGGTGAAGCTGTTGTCAGTGGACGTCGCCCCTTTATTGTCCTGGGACTGATTCCCCTGCGCAGGGTTGTCCTCCTTAGGCGTCTGACTCTGAGCACTGCCGCCCTGAGACTGATCCTGCGAAGGCTGTTTATCCTGGCCCATGTTGTTGTCCGGAGTATCAGGGTCAATCGCCGGGTCGTTACGTTCGGTGGTTTGCTGGTTGTCTGGGGTATCCATAAGCACCTCTTCTGTCATGTGCCATTCACAGGACTTACAGATATCGAGGGCAATGCACGACACGCGTTCGATAAATCCGCTGACCGGTTACGCGTCACCTCACCCAACCGCCTGGCTCAGCCCGACCTGTGCGCACCGTTCAACGGCATCCGACTCCCAAGCCGATAACGCGGGGAGGGGTGCACCATGCCGATACCCGGCAGCGAGAACATCTTTGGGAGGGCGCTTATCAGCGAGAAGACTTTCACGTGGCGCAACTCACGCGGCGCACGTGTGGGGTTGCCAAGCGTGCGTCCGCCTGCACGCTCTATCACCACGGCACAGTAAATGCTTCACCTGTCTATACAGCGTTGCGGATCACTCATTTTGATTCACCCGATTGATTCACCCGACAGCAGACCACGATGAGCGTCGATGCCAACCTTCTCCTGATCGACATGGCCGGTGTGCGCGAGGGCGACCCCGTGAGCATCCGGCGTGTCGGCGATGCAATTCGCCAGGCGTGCGGCGAAACCGGGTTTTCTACATCATCAATCACGGCGTGCCGCAGCCGGTGATCGATGCTGCCGTGGCGGCCGCAAAGACGTTCTTCGCGCATCCTGCCGAGGTCAAGCGCCAGGTCGCGGTCAACAAGCGTCACCGTGGCTGGCACGCCTTGGGCGGGGCGTTGATGTACGAGGCGACCAAGCCGGACTTCAAAGAGTTTTTCAGCATGGGCCTGGGGTTGCCCGAAGACGACCCTTGCGTGTTGGCGGGTGAAGCGTTGCGTGGCCCCAATCAATGGCCGGCGTTCATGCCTGAGTTACGTGTCGCACTGGATAACTACTACGCAGCGATTGGCCTTGCCGGGGCAGATTTATTGAAAGCGGTTGCGGTCGGTTTGGGCTCGATCAGGGTTTTTTCACCCCTAAATACGGGAAGCCGCTGCAACGCACGCAGATGGTGTAGTACCCGCCGCATCCTCCCATGGCCGAGACCGACCAGTTCGGGGTGGCGCCGCATACCGATTACGGCTGCATCACGTTGCTGTATCAGGACAACAGCGGTGGCTTGCAGGTGCGCGAACTGGCGACCAATAGCTGGATCGACGCGACGCCCATCGAAGGCATCCTGGTGGTGAATGTCGGGGATTTACTGGCGCGCTGGTCCAATGACCGTTTCCGCTCGACGTTGCATCGAGTGATCAACAAATCCGGGCACGAGCGTTACTCCATCGCAACGTCTTACGGCCCGACCTACAGCGCCATGGTCGACCCGTGCGACCTGGGCATTGATGCGGGAGCAAGTTTGTATCCGGCAGTGGCGGCGGGAGATTACATCCTCAAGCGCATGGATGATTCGATGGCGTACAGAAAGAACGCGCAGTAGGCGCTGCGCACTCTGTAGGCGCGAATTCATTCGCGCGGCGTAGAAATTGGTTCAACCCGCCAGGCCGTCTCTCCAACAAATTCGCTCCTACAGGAAGCTGCGTATGGCTTCAATCTGTAGGAGCGAATTCATTCGCGAGGCGTTGGAACGGGTTCACACCGTCAGATTGGCTCGCCGACAAGCTGGGACATACAACGATGCGTTAGATGACCGCCAGAATCGCCTTGGTCACTGCGTCGATGTTGCCTTTGTTCAACGCAGCCACGCAGATCCGGCCGGTGTCGAGCGCGTAAATACCGAACTCGTTGCGCAAACGCTGGCACTGTTCAACGGTGAGACCCGAGTACGAAAACATACCGCGCTGACGTGCGACGAAGCTGAAATCCTGCCCCTTTGCATTCCCAGCCAGACGCTGGGTCATCTCTTCACGCATGCCGCGAATGCGCAGGCGCATTTCGGCCAGTTCTTGTTCCCACTGCTGACGCAGTTCAGGATTGGTCAGCACTGCGGCGACAATCGTCGCACCATGGGTCGGTGGGTTGGAGTAGTTGGTGCGAATCACGCGCTTGACCTGGGACAGGACGCGCGCGGTTTCTTCCTTCGAGTCGGTGACGATGGACAGCGCGCCAACACGTTCGCCATACAGCGAGAACGATTTAGAGAACGAGCTGGAAGCGAAGAAGGTCAAACCCGAATCTGCGAACAAGCGCACCGCAGCGGCGTCTTCATCGATGCCGTCGCCAAAACCCTGATAGGCCATGTCGAGGAACGGCACGTGACCTTTGGCTTTCAATACTTCGAGGACTTTCTTCCAGTCTTCGAGGGTCAGATCGACACCTGTCGGGTTATGGCAGCACGCGTGCAGCACGACGATGGAGCCCGCTGGCAGGTTTTGCAGGTCTTCGAGCATGCCGGTACGGTTTACGTCATGGGTAGCAGCGTCGTAGTAGCGGTAGTTCTGCACCGGGAAACCGGCCGTCTCAAACAGGGCGCGGTGGTTTTCCCAGCTTGGGTCGCTGATGGCAACCACGGCGTCCGGCGACAGCTGCTTGAGGAAGTCGGCGCCGACTTTCAGGGCGCCCGTTCCGCCGACGGCCTGCACAGTGAGCACGCGGCCCGACGCCAGCAACGGCGATTCAGCGCCGAAAAGCAGGGTTTGCACGGCTTTGTCGTAAACGGCGATACCGTCGATTGGCAAGTAGCCACGTGGGACGTGTTGAGCAACGCGGATGGCCTCGGCTTCGGCAACGGCACGCAGAAGAGGAATTTTCCCTTCTTCGTTGCTGTAGACGCCTACGCCCAGATTGACCTTGGTCGTACGGGTATCGGCGTTGAATGCTTCGTTGAGGCCCAGGATTGGATCGCGTGGTGCCATTTCGACAGCGGAGAACAGGCTCATTTTTGCGGCAGCTCTGAATGGAAGTTGGAGGGGGACATCGCTCCGGCCGTATGCACTAGAGCGGTGCGCAAACGGGGAGTCAGTATAAAGAGCATCGCATCTGGGGGCGACAGCCGTGGGCCGTTTTTTTCAAGATATTTCGGGTTATTTTCGACCATTAGTCATGTGGCGATCTGCAAACTGTCGGTGACGGCTTGAAAGCTCAGGTAGGCGACTCCATCTGTAGTCCCATCAACTACTTTCATGTGCGTCTTTTCCCTCGGCGGGATCAGTCGTCCGCGCTCATATCGCAGCGGCCGCCTTGCGGCGTCCACCGCGAACCAAGAGGTTATCTATGTCCGAGTTTCAGCTCGTAACCCGTTTTGAGCCGGCCGGTGATCAGCCGGAGGCTATCCGGCAGATGGTCGAAGGCATTGAGGCCGGTCTTTCACACCAGACGTTGCTGGGGGTGACCGGTTCGGGCAAGACATTCAGCATCGCCAACGTCATCGCCCAGGTGCAGCGCCCGACGTTGGTGCTGGCGCCTAACAAAACCCTCGCCGCTCAGCTGTATGGCGAGTTCAAGGCGTTTTTCCCCAACAACGCGGTTGAGTATTTCGTTTCCTACTACGACTACTACCAGCCTGAAGCGTACGTGCCGTCGTCCGACACCTTCATCGAGAAGGACGCATCGATCAACGACCACATCGAGCAAATGCGACTGTCGGCGACCAAGGCGTTGCTGGAGCGCAAGGACGCCATCATCGTCACCACGGTCTCGTGTATTTATGGTCTGGGCAGCCCGGAAACATACCTGCGCATGGTGTTGCACGTTGATCGCGGCGACAAGCTTGACCAGCGCGCTTTGCTGCGGCGCCTTGCGGATCTGCAATACACCCGCAACGACATGGATTTTGCCCGCGCGACATTTCGCGTGCGAGGCGACGTAATCGATATCTTCCCAGCAGAATCGGACCTCGAAGCGATCCGTATCGAGCTGTTCGACGACGAAGTGGAGAACATCTCGGCATTCGATCCGTTGACCGGCGAAGTCATCCGCAAACTGCCGCGTTTCACCTTCTACCCCAAGAGCCACTACGTGACGCCGCGCGAGACACTGCTGGACGCGATGGAGGGCATCAAGGTCGAGCTGCAAGAACGGCTGGAATACCTGCGCGGCGCCAACAAACTGGTCGAAGCGCAACGGCTCGAACAGCGCACGCGTTTTGACCTGGAAATGATTCTGGAGCTGGGTTACTGCAACGGTATCGAAAACTATTCGCGCTACCTGTCCGGGCGTCCTTCCGGCGCGCCGCCGCCAACGTTGTATGACTATCTGCCAGCCGATGCGCTGCTGATCATCGACGAGTCCCACGTCAGCGTGCCGCAAGTGGGCGCGATGTATAAGGGCGACCGTTCACGCAAGGAAACCCTGGTGGAATACGGTTTCCGTCTGCCCTCGGCGCTGGATAACCGGCCGATGCGTTTTGACGAGTGGGAGAGCATCAGCCCACAGACTATTTTCGTGTCGGCGACGCCGGGCAACTACGAGGCCGAGCATGCGGGACGGATCATTGAGCAGGTAGTGCGGCCGACCGGACTGGTCGATCCGCAGATCGAGGTGCGCCCGGCTCTGACGCAGGTCGACGATCTGCTGTCGGAAATCGCCAAGCGGGTGGCGCTGGAAGAGCGGGTTCTGGTGACCACGTTGACCAAGCGCATGTCCGAGGATTTGACCGATTACCTGGCCGACCACGGGGTGCGCGTGCGGTATCTGCATTCGGACATCGACACCGTCGAGCGGGTTGAAATAATCCGTGACCTGCGCCTGGGCACCTTCGACGTACTGGTAGGCATCAACCTGCTGCGTGAAGGCCTGGACATGCCCGAAGTGTCACTTGTGGCGATTCTCGACGCCGACAAAGAAGGCTTCCTGCGCTCCGAGCGCTCGCTGATCCAGACCATCGGTCGTGCGGCGCGTAACCTCAATGGCCGCGCCATTCTGTATGCCGACCGGATCACGGGGTCCATGGAGAGGGCCATTGGCGAAACGGACCGCCGTCGTGACAAGCAGATCGCCTACAACCTCGAACACGGCATCACGCCCAAAGGCGTGTTCAAAGACGTCGCGGACATCATGGAAGGGGCCACCGTCCCGGGGTCGCGCAGCAAGAAGCGCAAAGGCATGGCCAAAGCCGCCGAAGAAAGCGCCAAGTACGAAGCCGAATTGCGCTCGCCGAGCGAGATCACCAAACGTATTCGCCAGTTGGAAGAGAAGATGTATCAACTGGCTAGGGATCTTGAGTTTGAGGCGGCGGCGCAGATGCGCGATGAAATCGGGAAGTTGAGGGAGCGGTTATTGGCGGTTTGAGTCGGCGGGTGATCCTGCGTGGCTAGCGCTGCGCGGGAGCTGTTTTCTGGCGTTGCATCAAGCGCCGGGGAGGTACGTGCAGCGCTCTTGGTACTAAAGGTGTTCATCCCCTTGTTTCCTATTTTATTTATCGGCGGGGTGATGCTCTGTTTATTATAAATTCCACATCACTCACCAGACTTTTAGTTCCTGTTTGGATTTGAGTACGCAGTAATCAATTCTCATGGACTTTGCATGATGTTTGATCCTCTCCTTGGCTGCTATGTCAAAAAACGTCAGCTGGAGCCCTCCAGTATTGATTTCTAAATCTCCTAAAAAAAAGGCACACTTGTTTGCAATTAAGTTGGATATTAACGATCTTGGTGCTTTTCCGTCTTTAGATATAGATTGTAACAGTGGCATTGCGTGTGTCCGTTTTTCGTCAGCATCTTTCCCGTATTTTTGTCTAAGGTTTCTGATCGCTTCAGCTTGCTGGTAGCTAGACAGCTCATGCTCTAGTTCTTTTACATATAGTTGGTCTTTGTTAAAAAAAAGACCGCTCCCTTGCGGTATTGTTGCGTCAATGAGCTTTTCACGGATGTTATTCCAATAAACAAGTGGTTCAAAAATCTTGCTTAGTAAGGTTTTAGCTGTGTCCGTTTCAAACCCATAAGGCCCATACCCGTCTGAATTCACATCGTACTGGTAACAAACGCAATATCCCTCCGGTAATGCTGGCTCCGTCGAAGAGACCTCGACTCCATAATTTTGCTCGAACGGATATTCTATGATTCTTTCCATGTTTTCCTACCAAACAAATACAACTGCTTCACCTTTCGGGTTTGTGGCGTGGATGTGGGCAGAGTCATGGTGTTTCGGCACATTAGGTTTGCCTGCATCAGGATGGCCGTTTGTGATGGAATGTGTCCGTCCCATTTTTTCAACCCGGATAAGGATTCTGCCGCTTGGTTTGGCGAGCGAAGCGGCTAAGACACTTCCAGTGTCGAGTGAGAGTTAAAGTGATGTGAGGCTTCTCATTTACAATCACTGATAGGGTATGGACGGTTACTACCAATCGTTCAGCATATCGATAGAGTCAACTACGGCGTAGTTGATATGGTTATGCTTTGAATAATTTTTGATTTTATCTCTTATGGAAGGATCAAAAAAAATAAATACGTCCCCTCCTAAATTTAGATCGTGATAAATAAGGAAAAAGGCACAATCTTCTTTGATCAGTACTGAGATCGCATCAACTCGAATTTTTCCATTTTCATAAACGCTCAGAAGAAGTGGTTTTTCGCAGGCGGACTCGTTCGGAGAGGATCTCCCGTAACGATCTCGCAACGCATGGAGCGCCACTTTTCTTTGATGCTTGGCTAAGTCGTTTTCTAGCTTCGTTACATATAATTGATCTTGGTAAAAATAAACCCCTGCTCCATTCGGTATTCTTGAGTTAAACATCTTCCCACGGTGTTCGCACCAAAACTCCATTTGCTCGAAGACGTTACTGATTAAATTTTTCGCTGCCTCAGAACGAAAGCCATATGGGCCATATCCATACTCATTTACGTCATGCTGGTAGCACACACAGTACCCTTGAGCTAAAACTGGCGATGTCAACTGCGTACTGGTTATGTACTCTGACGCTAGCGGGAATTCTATCAACCGTTCCATGTTTTTCTCCTACCAAGTAAATGCTAATTCTTCGCCTTTAGAGTTGATCGCGTGAATGTGCCCCGAGTCATGATGCTTCGGTATGCCAGGTTGACCCGCATCGGGATGAGCGTCTGGATGCTCAGAATACGAGCGTCCGTCCGGAAGATATTTCCGCCCTGTTACTTTTGCTCCTCGGGACTTCATCTCACTCCAGTTCCTACCTCTGCTTGTTTCTTTCACTGAATCGATGCTTATTTCAATACCTCCTCTGGAAACCCTCGGGACCTGCGCATGCTTTTTGGCCAACAAATAGGCATGTGAACGACTCCTCGCTGTAATAGCAGTACAACTCCACCCCCAAGGATCAATCCATCCCAGCGGGTTAGGCGCATATTGGTACAGATTGATCCCGCCCGCCAACCCGATCGGATCGGGGGTGGTGAAGCGGCCGATGTCGGGGTCGTAGTAACGGAAGGTGTTGTAGTGCAGCCCGGTTTCGCGGTCCAGGTATTGGCCCTGGAAGCGTAGGTTCTGATGCACGCCGTAGCCCAGGTCACTGGTTTCCTGGGGGGTATTGCCCCAGATCTGAAAGGTCGCGCTCCAGACGGTTTCGCCGTCGCTGTCAGTCAGTCGTTCGGGCAGGCCGTTGAGGTCGTTATGGTAGTAGTGCGTGATCGAGTGGGGGCCTTGGCTTTCGACCCGCGCCAGTGGCTCGTAGCCGTCGTCGGCGTACACGTAAAGCGTAGTGCGGCCGTAGCGGTGGTCTTGCAGCAGGCGCAGGCCATCCCATGTGAAGACGGTATTTTCGAGTTCGTAGCCTTCCGGGGCGTACTCGGTTTTGCCGATGCGCCGGCCGAGCGGGTCGTAAGTCATGCGCACGACGTTGCCGTTCTGGGCCTTCACTTCGATCAGCCGGTGTTCGGCGTCGTAGGCGAAGGTTTGCCGCCCGCGTTGGCGGCTGTGCTTTTCGATCATTCGCCCGAAGCCGTCGTAGCGGTACGACCTGTCCTGATACCTCAGCAACTGGTTGTGGACCACCGCAGGGGTGCTGCTTTTCGGGCCGTCGAGCAGGTTGGCGGCGGGATCGTAGGCGAGGGTTTCGAGGACCCCGATGCGCGAGTTCTGAGCGCCGAGAATCCGCTGGCTGGAGTCGTAGCTGAGCAACTGGCGCAGGCCGGACTGGCGATCCCGGCGCTCGATCAGATTGTCCGTCGGGTCGTATTCGTACTCGATGGTTGCGAGCGCCGGTTGTTGTCGCAGCGGATCGCTCATCTGATGCTGGCGGCTTTGCAGGCGTCCGCTGCGGTCGTACTGGCTGGCGGTCGTAAGCTGGCCCTGGCTGCGCAGCACTTCGCGGTGCAGGCGGTCGCGCTCGAAATCGCAGATGACCCGCCCGTCGAGGTTGATCTGGTGCAGGTGCCCGCTGCCGTAATGCAGGCGATTGAGCCAACGCCCGTCCGGGAGTCGGGTCTGGTGGCGGTTGCCGAGTTCGTCATACCGATGCTGAAGCACGCACGCCGAGGATGTTTCTTCAAGCAGTTGCCCAGCAGCGTCATAGGCAAAGCCCAGCGTCTGTTCGGCGCCAGCGCTGTCGGTAAAAAAGACGCCGGTGAGGCGGTCGGCGTTGTCGTACTGGTATTCGGTGCGACCGTCGTCGGTGACTTTGGCTGTCAATCGTCCCAGCGCATCACGTTCGAATTCATGCGCAAGACGACGCGTCACCGGCGAGTCATCTGCCGGATCGCGCGGGGCCGGTACATGCAGCACTTGGCTCACGTTGCCCAGTGCGTCATAGCGGTAACCGCGACCGCTGCCGTCCAGATCGCGCTGGGTGAGCAGTTGATCCCCGGTATCCCAGCCAAACGCATAGCGCTCGCCATTTTCATTGGTCAGGGCCTGCAGCCGGCCATAGGCGTCGTAGCTCAATCGCACCTGTCGTTCATGGGCATCGATACGCTGCTGCAGCTGGCCGCGCCGGTCGTAGCGGTAGACGGTCGGGCTGCCGGTCGCGTCGATGTAGCGGGTGAGCACACCACGGCGATCATGCTGAAAGTGCTCGATACGCCCATCGGCCAGCTCACGTTTCAACAGGTTGCCGCAGGCATCGTGTTCATACAGCGTGCTCGCGCTCATGGCATCGGTCACGGTGCTCAGATAGCCGCGATGGTCGTACTTGAACGACGTGGCATAACCCGAGCAATCGGTTTGTTCAACCAGATAACCCAGCTCGTTCCAGCGCAGCTTTTTGCTTTTGCCGGTGGCGTCGATGATCTCGATCAGTTGACCGTACGCGTCATGGCAATAGCGGGTGACGTGCCCAAGCGGATCGGTGACGTGGGTACAGTTGCCGCGTTTGTCGTAGCGGTAATGCCAGCTCTGGCCGGCAGTGTCGGTCTGCGCCAGCGGCAGCGCCCAGTGTTCGAGAAACACCGTGGCATCGCGGCGCCCGAGCGGATCCTGGGTCGAGCACAGGTTGCCGGCGTCGTCGTAGACGTACTGCCATTGCCCGCCTTGGGGATCGACCGCGCCCAGCAACTGGCGCTCGTCGTTCCAGGTGAACCGCCAAGTGTGGTCAAGGTTGTCGCTGTACTGGATGATCTGGTGTTGCGCGTTCCAGTGCCGGGTGCTGACGCGGCCCAGCCCGTCGGTGACGACGGTGGTCCCGGCGTTCAGGTCGTAGTCGAAGTGGTAGGTATCGCCGTCATCGGTCCAGTGCTGAACCACGCGCCACTCACGCTCGTCGATCAGCGCCCACTGGTAAAAGCAACGCAGACCGCTTGGCAACCGGTGCTCGACCATGCGCTGCTCGTGGTAAACAAACCGCCGCTGCGTCTGGCCCAGCGCATCCTGCACCTGGGCCAGATCACCCTGCGCGTCATACGCGTAACTGGCCAGCACCTCACGGGTTTCATCGACGTAAACCCGTTTTACCTGGTCGATCCTCCGCGGCCAGCGCAGCGAATACCTCAGCAACAGGCGCACGATGTTGTAGGTGTCGCGCACATGGATCAGACGCCCAATCTCGTCGTAATCGAGGAAGATCCGGTTATCGTTACGATCACCTAGCTCGGTCAGGCGCAGGGCGTTAAGGTCCGTCGGCGCCGACTCGAACAAGCGATAACGCCCGTCCTCGCTCTCTATCAGCACCTGGCCGTTGCCATGCCGACGCACTGTCAGCCCTTCACCAGAGCTGTACACCGCGCCGCCAAAAGGGATGCTGCCCATGTCGATGACGCGGGCCTGTTCATCGGTGTAGATCAGTCGTTCGCCGCCTTCGGGATGCAGCTCGATGCGCACGCTGACTTCAAAAGCCACGCTCCAGCCTGCGCCAAACAGGCTGTCGTCACGGGTGTCGCGGCTGTTGTAGAAGCGCTGCCAATCCACCGGAAGAATGCCGGCGATGGAGAAATCCAGGTCCTCGACATCGCCCAGCACCTTGGCGCCGGTAGCGGCATGCACCGGGTTGGGCGAGCCAGTCACAGCGCGGGTCAGCGCACCGATGGTCTGACTGGTGGCAAACCCGCTCGCGCCACTGAGCGCCATGCACGGCAGGTTGCTGGTGAATGTACCGTGGCGACCGCGCAGCAGCATCAGTGCCGACACCGCCATGCCGACGCCGGGCGTCTTGCCGCTACGAACCTTGCGCACCACCACCTTGGGGCCGCCGATGACTACGTTGGGCGAGATCAGCCCGGACGACACCACCGTGGCGCCACAACTGCTGCGGTCGCCGCTGCGCACGGCGGGTTGGCCGTTGATGTAGAAAGTGGCCGAGCCCTCGGCCAGTAACGGCATGGGCATGCCCGGATGCCGCGTGCAGGCGATCTGGTCGAGCGGTTTGGGCACCACGCCGGACCCAGGCGTGGCCAGGGTCGGGCGCCACAGTTCGGAAAAGAACCCGGCCGCCATGTCGAGATAGCTGGGTTCAGCCTCGTCGTTGTCGTATTCGGTAGGTGAGGTGTCGGGCGGCGCGCCCGCTGCCCGCGAGGCTGGCAAGCCGTTGAAGAAGGTGTCTGACGAGCCGGTGAGAATCGTGGCCGCAGGCGTCGGCGGAAACAGCGCATTGCCGATGCCTTCGCACAGGTTGCTCAGGCCTGTGTCCAGGCCGGTTGCGCGCATCGCGACGCCCACTGCCACTCCTACCACGGCGCCGAGCACGCAAGCGCCCAGTCCGCCGGTGACGACGGTCAGACCAGTGGCAGCGACGACGGCAGCCGTCGCAAGCGCACCAATTGCCGCGAAGGCCGCCACTTCCAGTACGGCGCCGAGGACGTCGGCCATGACTGAAGTGTGGGAAAGCGCATCACCCTCGCGGGCGGCCCAGCGAGCATCAGATATCTGCAGCACTCGCAACCCTCTGCGATGGTTTCACCGCGTGGCCTCAAATTGCAGTGATGCCTTGATCGTCTCCCAGTGCATCGATTCTTCGTCGCCCAACGGCTCGGCCTTGACGTAACTCAAGGCCTGCATCTGGCGAGTACCCGGTACTAGAAAGGTCAGTTGATACTGGAAAACCCTGGCATCGCCCTTGTTGAACTCGCTGCGCAGCTCCAGCGCTTCGATGTTGTTTTGGGTGCCAACGGACAAAGTCTGCACAGGCTCAAACCGTAGCGCTTGAACCTGCTGCTGAAGGCGTTCGAGTTGCGCGTCGAAGTTGCTGCGTAAGGTCTCGCTTTCGCCCAGCACGCTGCGGCTGACGATCAGTGATGTGCCCAGTTCGGCGAATTTGAGGATGTTGATCGACGCGTCTTGCACGTCGGCGTGGGGCAGGTTGAATCGGCACTCGTTGATTCGATACGAAGGAGCATCAGGCATGTCGGGAGATTCGCGCTGGGAAAGCGGCGCAATGTAAGACGCTCGATCGCTGCCGTCCGAACCCTGAAACACAATAGTTCGGGGCTACGGAAGTTTCGGACAAGGCCTACAAAGCAGCGCGCAAATGCCTGATCTCAGTGCGGGAAACGTCCTACCAATTCCCATCAGTGCGCTGCACCCCCTTTGATCCCTGACGGCAGCGTGCGCGTCAGCATCACCGCCAGCATGCTCACGCCCAAGGCTATCCCGACAAAGTGAAACGCATCGTTGTAGGCCATGATCGCGGCTTGCTGATGGGCAATTTCACTGAGCTTGCCCAGCGCTGCGGTTTCATTGCCCAGGCGGTCCGTCAGCAATGCCATGCGTTCGGCCACCTGTGGATTGCCGGGCACGATGGATTCACGCAGGTAATCAAAATAGGTCTTGGTTCGCGCATCCAGCAGCGTCGCCAGCAAGGCAATGCCGATGGCGCCGCCGAGGTTGCGCAGGATGTTGAACAGGCTCGATGCGGAGCCTGCGTCCTGTGGCTGAATGAACGCGGTGGCGATCAATGAAATGGTGACCATGATCAGCGGCTGGCCCAACGCCCGGACAATCTGAATCTGATTGAACTGCGGCCCGGCAAAATCGGGATTGAGCACGCCCGAGGCAAAGCTGGAAAGCCCGAACAGCCCGAAGCCCAGCGTGCACAGCAGTTTGGGCGAGATGATCTTCATCAACTGCGGCACCAACGGGATCAAAAACAGCTGCGGCACGCCCATCCACATGATCACCTCGCCGATCTGCTGCGCGTTGTAGCCCTGAATCTGCGCCAGATACAGCGGCAGCAGATAAATCGACCCGTACAGCCCGACGCCCATGCCAACACTTGAGATGCTCGACAAACCAAAATTGCGGTTACGCAGTATGCCGAGGTTGATCAGCGGTTCCGGTTTAGACACCTGAATGATCACGAACGAAATCAGGCTCACCAGCGCAATGCTACCCAGGCTGACGATCAGATTCGACTCCAGCCAGTCCTTGCGATGGCCTTCTTCGAGAAACACCTGCAAACAGCCAAGACCAGTGCCTAAGGTTACGATGCCGGCGTAATCGGTACGCTTGAGCAGCTCCCAGTGGGGCGCCTTTTTTTCGAGGCCGTACAAAAGCCCTGCGATCATCAGCAAACCGGGCGGCACGTTTATATAAAAGATGTACTCCCAGCCGAAATTTTCAGTCAGCCAGCCGCCCAGCGTAGGGCCGATGGAGGGCGCGAAGGTGGCGGTCAGGGCAAACAGCGCCATGCCTTTGGCACGATGGTGCTCGGGCAGCTTGATCAGCGTCAGGGTGAATGCCAGCGGGATCAACGCGCCGCCGGTAAAACCCTGCATCGCGCGAAAGACAATCATGCTCTCCAGGCTCCAGGCCATCGAGCACAGCAGCGACGAAGCAAGAAAGCCCAGCGACACCCAGACCGCCAGTCTGCGTGCCGACAACAACTGCACAAGCCAGGCGGTGAGCGGGATCATGATGATTTCCGCGACCAGATACGAGGTAGAGATCCACGACCCTTCTTCAAGAGTGGCCGACAACGCGCCCTGGATGTCCTTGAGCGAAGAGTTGGTGATCTGGATGTCCAGCACCGCCATGAACGCGCCCAGCATCACGCTCATCACTGCAATCCAGTCACGCCGGCTAGGTTCGCCGACGGGGCGGATCAGCGCGTCACTGGCCACGGTCGTCACGTTCGGACTTGATGTTCACCGAGACCGTGACCGACATGCCCGGACGTATTTTCCCTCTTAGGGGATTGTCCGCCGGAATCGTCAGTTTCACCGGAATCCGCTGTACGACTTTGGTGAAGTTGCCGGTGGCATTGTCCGGTGGCAACAAGCTGAACTGAGCGCCAGAGGCAGCGAACAGGCTGTCGATGCGGCCCTGGATCGGCGTATCCGGGAAGCTGTCGAACTTCAGTTCGGCGGGCTGGCCGATGTGCATGCGGCCGATCTGGGTTTCCTTGAAATTGGCCTGCACCCAAATGTCTTCGTCGGGGACTATCGACAGTAAATATGCCCCGGCCTGAACGTATTGCCCATTGCGTGCGGCACGCTGGCCGATCAATCCGCTGATGGGCGAGCGGATTTGCGTGCGCTGCTCGTTGATTTGCGCCTGCGCCAGATCGGCCCGCGCCGTGGCAATCTGCGCATCCAGGCGCTTGAGTTCGGCCGACAACGCGTTGACCTGCTGGCGCTGGCCCTGGGCATCCGCCTGCGCCTTGGTTACCTGCGAGCGGGCGATGTGATTGTCAGCGGTCATGGTGATGACTTGCGCTTCGGACACGAATCCGGGCTTGCGCAACGCCTGCAAGCGCGAAAGGTCCAGTTGCGTGCGGCCCAGGGTCGCCTGATTGGCTTGTACCTGCGCGTCGCTGGAGGCGATCAGGCTCGATTGCTGCGTCAGCTTGCTCTGGGCCTGCAAGCGCTCTGCCTCGCGCGTTGCCAGCGTGGCCTGCGCACGCTCCACCGCCAGGCGGAAGTCGTCCGGCTCAAGGCGCACCAGTAACTGACCTTTCTCGACGTGCTGGTTGTCCTGCACCAGTACTTCATCCACCCGGGCGCCCAACTGGCTGGAGAGTCGGGTGATTTCGCCCTGTACGTAGGCGTTGTCGGTGATCTCGTAAAAGCGCCCCTTGAAGTACCACTGGGCGAAGAAGGCGAGGGCGATCAGCAGGACCACCGCGACAAAGATGAGCAGGCGGCGCTTGAGTTGGGCAGGCATGAGCGTTCTGGGAGCTGAGAATGTAAGCAAATTTATCGCGTTTCGTGTCTGGCACCTAGCCATCTCACGAATAATGGGTGCACGTGATGCGCGGGTATTCATTGTCGATGGCGAGGCCCGACGCGGGCCGGACCGGATTTGCAGCGGTGCATGATGCCCGGCGCTGGAGCGTCGAGTGTTGCGCCTGTTAAGATTCGCGGCTTGTTCGACCTATTCGGAATTCTCCATGACCACCGTTCGCACCCGCATCGCGCCATCGCCCACCGGCGACCCTCACGTTGGCACGGCTTACATAGCACTCTTCAACTATTGCTTTGCCAAGCAACACGGCGGTGAGTTCATCCTGCGCATTGAAGACACCGATCAACTGCGTTCTACCCGCGAATCCGAACAGCAGATCTTCGACGCGCTGCGCTGGTTGGGGATCGAATGGAGCGAAGGCCCGGATGTCGGAGGCCCGCATGGTCCGTATCGCCAGAGCGAGCGGGGCGATATCTACAAACAGTACACCCAGCAGCTGGTAGACGCGGGGCATGCGTTTGCGTGCTTCTGCACCAGCGAAGAGCTTGACCAGATGCGCGCCGAGCAGACAGCTCGCGGTGAAACGCCGCGTTACGATGGTCGTGCGTTGCTGCTTTCCAAAGAAGAAGTGGCCCAGCGTCTGGCTGCTGGCGAACCTCATGTGATCCGCATGAAGGTGCCAAGCGAAGGTGTTTGCGTAGTGCCGGACATGCTGCGCGGCGAAGTCGAAATCCCGTGGGACCGCATGGACATGCAGGTCTTGATGAAGACCGACGGCTTGCCGACATACTTTTTGGCCAACGTCGTCGACGATCACCTGATGGGCATCACCCACGTGCTGCGCGGTGAAGAATGGCTGCCGTCGGCGCCTAAGCTGATCCTGCTTTATGAGTACTTCGGCTGGGAAAAACCAACCCTGTGCTACATGCCGCTGCTGCGTAATCCGGACAAGAGCAAGCTCTCCAAACGCAAGAATCCGACCTCGGTGACCTTCTACGAGCGCATGGGGTTCATGCCGGAAGCCATGCTCAACTACCTGGGTCGCATGGGCTGGTCGATGCCTGACGAGCGCGAGAAGTTTTCCCTGGATGAGATGGTCGAGCATTTCGACCTGAGCCGTGTGTCCCTGGGCGGACCGATCTTCGACATCGAGAAGTTGTCATGGCTGAACGGCCAGTGGCTGCGTGAGCTGCCGGTGGAAGAGTTTGCAAGCCGCCTGCAGAAGTGGGCCTTCAACAGCGACTACATGATGAAGATTGCCCCGCATGTGCAGGGCCGGGTCGAGACCTTCAGCCAGGTCGTGCCGCTGGGCGGCTTCTTCTTCGCAGGCGGCGTGACGCCGGACATCAAGCTGTTCGAACACAAGAAGCTGTCTTCGGACCAGGTGCGTCAGGTAATGCAACTGATCCTGTGGAAACTCGAATCCTTGCGTCAGTGGGAAAAGGACAGAATTACCGGTTGTATCCAGGCCGTGGTCGAGCATCTGGAGCTCAAACTGCGGGACGCGATGCCGTTGATGTTCGCGGCGATCACAGGGCAGGCCAATTCGGTCTCCGTGACCGACGCAATGGAAATCCTCGGTCCGGACCTGACCCGCTTCCGTCTGCGCCAGGCACTTGATTTGCTGGGTGGCGTGTCGAAGAAAGAAAACAAAGAATGGGAAAAGCTGCTGGGCGCCATTGCCTGAGTCGGCGGCGGTCACCGCGCATTCAGGCATCGGAATGCGCGGTGACGGCTGGTCCCTCGATATTCCGGGGAGGGCGGTAAGTGATTGTTATCCCGGAAAATTCTTTTGGAGTTAGTTTAAAAAGAATTTGACACTTATCTGGGTCGCACTTAATATGCGCCCCGTCCACACGGCAACACAGAAACACGACGGTAACGCAGTGTGATGTGTAAGTGTAATGTGGGGCTTTAGCTCAGCTGGGAGAGCGCCTGCATGGCATGCAGGAGGTCAGCGGTTCGATCCCGCTAAGCTCCACCAAATTAGAAGCTTCAAGACGTTTTTTGCTGTCTCGAAGTTTGTATCGCAAGATCGGAACCAGCACCGATTTGATACGCAAGGGTTATGTCCCCTTCGTCTAGTGGCCTAGGACACCGCCCTTTCACGGCGGTAACAGGGGTTCGAGTCCCCTAGGGGACGCCAGTTTTACCGGGCAATGCCGAGAGGTTGCGCTCCGCCGAGAGGCGTAAAGTCGGGGCTTTAGCTCAGCTGGGAGAGCGCCTGCATGGCATGCAGGAGGTCAGCGGTTCGATCCCGCTAAGCTCCACCAAATTTTGCCAGGGTTCGTCAGCTACATCGACGAACTTGCTCGAAGGTTTTGCGTCCCCTTCGTCTAGTGGCCTAGGACACCGCCCTTTCACGGCGGTAACAGGGGTTCGAGTCCCCTAGGGGACGCCACGATTTCTCGCTCTGCGAGACCAAGGGTCATTCGGTTATTGAATGGCCCTTTTGTTTTTTCGGGTTTTGAAAACCCTGTCGCTTGTCCTCTCGTCGTTGCCGTCCGCCCGCTGATCTTCCGTCTTCGCTTTTGGTTACACTGCACCGCAAATGAACGCGTGAGGGCAGGGATAGCATGGTCTGGGATCTGGCAACGCCATTCGTCATTGATTTGAGCGTGACCGAAGACGATATCGATGGGTTGGGCCACGCCAACAACGCGGTGTACGTCACATGGCTGGAACGCTGTGCGTGGCGCCACTCACAGCAGTTGGGGCTGGACCTCACCGAGTATCGTAGGCTTGACAGGGCCATGGCCGTCCTCAGGCACGAGATTGATTACCTTGCCAGCGCCTATCAGGATGACGAGCTGCAGATGGCGACGTGGATTGTCGACTGGGATCAGCGGTTGAAAATGACGCGTCGGTTTCAACTCAAGCGTCCGCGAGACAGCCTAACCCTGTTGAGAGCGTCCACCACGTTCGTTTGCATCGAGTTGTCGAGCGGCAAGCCAAAGCGTATGCCGACCGAGTTCATCGAGGGCTACGCACCCGCGCTGCAGATGAGCAAATCCTGATACCCGGCTCGCCATTGCCGTTTCCAATCGCGCGGTGGCCCCTTAAACTGCCGGACTTTTTTTCGAGAGTGACCCATGCAAATTGCCCTGGCGCCCATGGAAGGCTTGGTCGACGATATCCTGCGTGATGTGCTGACCCAGGTTGGCGGCATCGACTGGTGCGTGACCGAATTCATCCGGGTGACCGAGCGCTTGCTGCCGGCTCACTATTTCCACAAGTTTGCCTCCGAATTGCTGACTGACGCGAAAACCCGCGCCGGTGTGCCGTTGCGTGTGCAACTGCTGGGGTCCGATCCGGGGTGTCTGGCAGAAAACGCAGCGTTCGCAGCGGAGTTGGGTGCGCCGGTGATCGACCTTAACTTCGGCTGCCCTGCCAAAACCGTCAACCGCTCGCGGGGCGGTGCCGTGCTTCTCAAGGAGCCTGACCTGCTGCATGACATCATCAGTCAGGTGCGCCGTGCCGTGCCTGCGCACATTCCGGTTACCGCCAAGATGCGTCTGGGTTTCGAAAACACCGATCCCGCTCTCGACTGCGCTCGTGCGCTGGAGGCGGGCGGCGCTGAGCATATTGTGGTGCATGCCCGGACCAAGGTCGACGGCTACAAGCCACCGGCGCACTGGGAATGGATCGGCAAGATTCAGGACGTGGTGAAGATTCCGATCATCGCCAATGGCGAGATCTGGACCGTCGACGACTGGCGCCGATGCCGTGAGATCTGCGGCGCACGCGACATCATGATCGGGCGCGGACTGGTCGCGCGCCCGGATCTGGCGCGACAGATCGCAGCCGCCGAGGCCGGCAGAGACGTGGTCGAAATGACCTGGGCCGAGCTGCAACCGCTGGTGCGCGAATTCTGGCTGCAAGCGCTGGACAAAATGACCCGCGTGCAGGCGCCCGGGCGTCTCAAACAGTGGGTGGTGCTGTTGACCAAGAGCTACCCGGAGGCGGTCGTGCTGTTCGATGCACTGCGCCGCGAAAACGATTGCGAACGCATCAGTCAGATGCTGGGTGCAGAGCGGCGAGCAGTCGCTTGAAGGCCTGCGCCGTTACACCTGTCGCTGCAACAATGCTTCGAAACCTTCCAGTGTCAGCGGCTCGCTGAACAGATAGCCCTGGTACACATGACAATCGAGCGCGGTCAGAAATGCCAGTTGTTCCGGCTTCTCGACCCCTTCAGCGATGACCTTTAAGTTCAGGCTGCGCGCCATTGCCACGATTGCCCGGATGATTTCTGCGTCATTGGGGTCGGTCGTGGCATCGCGGATAAATGACTGGTCTATTTTCAAGGCGTCCACCGGCAGGCGCTTGAGGTAAGTCAATGACGAATAGCCGGTGCCGAAGTCGTCCATCGCAAAGCTGACGCCTAGCTGCTTGAGGCGCCGCATTTTGTCGATGGTGTCATCGAGGTTTTGAATCACGATGCCTTCGGTGACCTCAAGTTTGAGGACGGCGAAGGGAACCCCGTGGGCGTGCAGGTAGCGTTCGACGCGCTCGAAAAAATCGGCCTGGCGAAACTGCCTCGGACTGATATTGACGCACAGGCTGAAACTGGCGCTGTCGATGAGGCCCCGACGCAGGAAGTCGCCCGCCACCCGGCAGGCCTCTTCCAGAATCCAGTTGCCGACTTCAATGATCATGCCGCTTTCTTCCATGACCTGAATGAACTGGCCCGGCGGCACAGTGCCGATCGAGGGATGCTGCCAGCGCAACAGCGCCTCAGCACCGACGATTCTGTTACCGCGGGCGTCGACCTGGGGCTGGTAATTGAGGCTGAATTCACCCCGGGACAGCGCCATCCTCAAGTCGCTCTCCATCTGCAACCGGTCACTGGCGGCCGTCTGCATGGTGGCGTGAAACATCTGCGTCACGTTGCGCCCCGAATCCTTGGCGCGGTACAGGGCAATGTCCGCTCGCTTGAGCAGATCAGCAGGCGTCAAGCCGTCATCGGGGATCAACGCCACGCCAATGCTGGGCGTCACCTGCAAACGCTGTCCGTCGAGGAACATAGGCTCGGCGAGCAACTCACGCAGCGTCTCAGCCAGCACGTGGACTTGAGCGGTGACCTCGCTGCGTGAACCTTCAAGCCCGCTGATCAACACCACAAACTCATCGCCACCGAGGCGCGCCACGGTGTCCTCCAGCCGCACACTTGCTTCGAGCCGCGCAGTGACGATTTTCAGCACGTTGTCCCCAACCGGGTGCCCGAGAGAGTCGTTGATATGTTTGAAATGATCGAGGTCGAGAAACAGCAGGGCTCCGCGCAGTTCGTGACGCGTCAGCAGCGCGATTTGCTGGCTGAGACGGTCCATCAGCAGTGCCCGATTAGGCAGGTTAGTCAGGGGATCGTGGTAAGCCAGGTGCTGGATCTGCGCTTGGGCGCTTTTCAATTCGCCAATATCGCGGGCTGTCATCAGCAGGCAGGCGGTTTCGTTGATCACAATTGGATCGATGGACACCTCGACCGTAAGAATGTCGCCTTTTTTACTTCGCCCAAGCAGCTCGCGGTGCCGCACGCGGCCCTGCTCCTCCAGCTCTTGAATCAGGCGGATGCGCTGAGTGGCATCGGCCAGGATGCTGAACTCGTGAATCGTACGGCCGATCACTTCTTCGCTGGTGTAGCCGGTCAATCGGCAAAAGCCGTCGTTGACTTCGACATAACGCCCCGAAGCCTTCTCGGTAATGATGATGGCGTCCGGGCTGTGATGGAACGCCTTGGCAAACTTCTCCTCGCTGGCTTTGAGGGCGGCTTCGGCGCGGCGCTCCTGGGTGATGTCGCGCAGTGTGGTGACGACGCAGGTCTTGCCGTCGAGCATGATCGGGCGGCTGGAAATCAGGCACGTCAACGTATTGCCCGCTTTGCTGCGCAGCAGGATTTCGAAGTTGTCGACGCCGTTGCGCTCAAGCAATTCCTTGTTGCGTCGGTGGCGCTCCTGAGGATTGACCCAAAAGCCTATCTGCCCGACGTTGAGACCGATGATCTCCTCGGCGCGCCAGCCGAATACCTGCGTGAACGCGGGGTTGATCTCGATGAAATCGCTGGTCTCCAGTAGCGTGACGCATACCGGATTGGGGCTGGCGTGGAAGAGTCCGACGAATTTCTGCTCTGAGCTGATCAGGCGATTCTCACGTTCGACCCGTTCAGTGATGTCCAGCAATGTACCCGCCATGCGCAACGGCTGGTTGTGCAGGTCGCGGTAAAGGCGGGCACGGCTTTCGAGGAAGCGCGACGCTTTGTTGGGCAGTTGAATGCAGTACGTCAGATGGTAGCGGCTGTCGGTGCCTTCGCAGAGCTCCTGAAAAGTCTGTCGCATGAGGTCGCGCTCTTCCGGCGAGACGTTGCTGAAGAACAGTTCTGACGGCCCGTGAAATGGAGTCGGTTGCAGCCCGTGCAGTTGGGAGGCGCGGGCGGAGCCGTAGAGCAGTCCGCTGGGAATGTGCCAGTCCCATGTGCCCATCTGCGCGGAATCCAGCGCAAGATCCAGCCGTTCCTGGCTTTCCTTGAGCGCAAGCTCGGCGCGCAGTTGCTCGGGGAGGTTGTCGAACGGACTGTCTGCGGTCACTGTCATGCGATAACGAGCCTTGTCAGAGTAACGCCAGTCAGTCAGCGTCGGTGTACGGTGGTGTGCCGTTTACCTGTCCATCGAGCAATGCCATGAACGCTCGCGCCGCATTCGACAGCGTACGTTCGGTGTGGAGAATGTAGCCTAGCTGGCGATTGAGCTGTATGCCCGGTAACGGGATGCGCGCCACCTGCTCATCGAGCATGGTTCTGGGCAGCACGCTCCACGCAAGGCCGATCGACACCATCATTTTTATCGTCTCCATATAGTTGGTGCTCATCGCGATATTGGGTTTGATCCCTTGCGTCTCGCACAGCCCACTGACGATATGGTGAGTGAAGGTGTTGGCGCCCGGAAAGACCGCAGGCCAGGCGGCCACATCGGCCAGCGTGACCTCACCGCTGTTGGCCAGCGGGTGTTCGGGGGCCGCGACAAAATCCAGCGGGTCGTCCCACACCGGCACTGCCTTGATCAAGGCGTGGGGCTCTGGGGCGAGCGTGATCACCGCCAGTTCCGCACGGCCGTGGAGGATTTCTTCGTAGGCCACTTCCGAATCAAGGAACTGAATGTCCAGCGCCACATTGGGGAAACGTCGGGTAAACGTCCGTAAAACCGGTGGAAGCCGGTGCAGGCCAATGTGATGACTGGTCGCCAGCGTCAGGCGTCCGCTGACTTCGCCCGTCAGGTTGGTCAGTGCCCGGCGCGTGTCGTCCAGCACGTTGAGAATCTGGTAAGCGCGCGGCAACAGGGCCCGTCCTGCCTCGGTCAAGCCGACTTCGCGGCCCAGGCGGTCGAACAACCTGACATTCAATTGCTGTTCGAGTCCTGCAATCCGTTTGCTGACGGCGGGCTGTGTGACGTGCAAACGTTCGCCCGCGGCTGAAAAGCTGCCGGTCTCGGCAATGGCGATAAAAGCGTTGAGATTGGCCAGGTCCATCTTCGAATTCCAGTTGGTTATGCAAAGCATAAAAAATATGAATTTGAGTTATTTAAGCATATTCCTTAGCATCTCCCTCACAAGCCGAGGGTTATTGTTCAGCGACACGTTTAGCAACGACCAGGGCATAGAAACAGCTAATGAGGAAAACGTCTGATGGCCGGCAAAACGCTCTACGACAAGCTCTGGGATTCGCATCTGGTCAAGCAGCGCGACGATGGGTCCGCGCTTCTTTATATCGATCGTCACATCATCCATGAAGTGACGTCGCCGCAAGCCTTCGAGGGCCTGCGCCTGGCAGGTCGCAAGCCTTGGCGCATCGATGCCAACATCGCTACTGCGGACCATAACGTGCCGACCACGCCTGAGCGCAAAGGCGGCGTAGAAGCGATTGTCGACCTCGTGTCACGCCTGCAAGTCAAAACCCTGGATGACAACTGCGACGAATATGGCATCACCGAATTCAAGATGAACGACGTGCGTCAGGGCATCGTTCACGTCATCGGCCCTGAGCAGGGCGCCACGTTGCCGGGCATGACGGTGGTCTGCGGCGACTCCCACACCTCGACCCACGGCGCATTTGGCGCACTGGCGCATGGCATCGGCACGTCCGAAGTCGAGCATGTGCTCGCCACGCAATGCCTGGTGGCTAAAAAGATGAAAAACATGCTGGTGCGCGTTGAAGGCAAATTGCCGTTTGGCGTCACTGCCAAAGACATCGTGCTGGCGATCATCGGCAAGATCGGCACGGCGGGCGGCAATGGCCACGCCATCGAGTTCGCGGGCAGCGCGATTCGTGACTTGTCGGTTGAGGGCCGCATGACCATCTGCAACATGTCCATCGAAGGCGGCGCCCGTGTCGGGCTGGTTGCGACCGACGAAAAGACCATCGCCTACGTCAAAGGCCGTCCGTTCGCGCCAAAAGGCGAGCAGTGGGACATGGCGGTAGAGAACTGGAAAGACCTGGTCTCCGATGACGATGCTGTGTTCGATACGGTGGTTGAACTCGACGCTACCCAGATCAAGCCGCAAGTCAGCTGGGGTACTTCCCCGGAAATGGTCCTGGCCGTCGATCAGAATGTGCCTGATCCTGCGCAGGAGACGGATCTGGTCAAGCGTGGCTCGATTGAGCGCGCGCTGAAATACATGGGCCTCAAGGCCAATCAGGCGATCACCGATATCCAGCTTGATCGTGTTTTTATCGGTTCTTGCACCAACTCGCGCATCGAAGACCTGCGCGCCGCGGCCGACATCGCCAAAGGCAACAAGGTGGCCTCGACCATCAAGCAGGCCATCGTGGTGCCGGGCTCGGGTCTGGTCAAAGAGCAGGCCGAGCGTGAAGGGCTGGACAAGATTTTCATCGAGGCGGGTTTTGAATGGCGTGAGCCGGGTTGCTCGATGTGCCTGGCGATGAACCCTGACCGCCTTGAGAGCGGCGAGCACTGCGCGTCGACCTCCAATCGGAACTTCGAAGGCCGTCAGGGCGCGGGAGGCCGTACGCACCTGGTGAGCCCGGCGATGGCAGCGGCTGCTGCGATCAACGGTCGTTTCGTCGATGTTCGCACCATGACCCAGCAATAAGGAGCCCTGCATGAAAGCCTTTACTGAACACACCGGCATGGTTGCTCCCCTGGATCGTGCCAACGTCGACACCGACCAGATCATTCCCAAGCAGTTTCTCAAGTCGATCAAGCGCACGGGTTTCGGCCCGAACCTGTTCGATGAGTGGCGTTATCTGGACGTGGGCCAACCCTACCAGGACAACTCCAAGCGTCCGCTGAATCCTGACTTCGTTCTCAACAACGCCCGCTATCAAGGCGCCAGCGTATTGCTGGCCCGTGAGAACTTCGGCTGTGGTTCGAGCCGCGAACACGCCCCTTGGGCGCTGGAGGAGTATGGTTTTCGGGCGATCATCGCGCCGAGCTATGCCGACATATTTTTCAACAACAGCTTCAAAAACGGCTTGCTGCCGATCATTCTCGACGAAGCTGACGTTGACGAGCTGTTCAAGCAGGTGGAAGCGAACCCAGGCTACCAACTGAATGTCGACCTGGCCTCGCAAACGGTGACCCGTCCCGACGGCAAGGTGCTGAGCTTTGAGATCGACGCGTTTCGCAAGCACTGCCTTTTGAACGGTCTGGATGACATCGGCCTGACGCTGATGGACGGCGACTCCATCGCGACGTTCGAAGCCAGGCATCGCGCAAGCCAGCCTTGGTTGTTCCGCTGAAAGCAGCTACAAGCTACAAGCTACAAGCTAACCGAGCTGTGACTGCTTTTTCTTGCAGCTTATAGCTTGGGGCTTGTCGCTTCCGAGTTGGCGCCATTCCCCGGCTCGACGCATATTTTGAAACGAGGACATTATGAGCAAGCAGATTCTGATTCTCCCCGGCGACGGTATTGGCCCGGAAATCATGGCCGAAGCGGTCAAGGTGCTGGAACTGGCCAATGACAAGTATCACCTTGATTTCGAGCTGACCCACGATGTGATCGGTGGCGCAGCCATCGACAAGCACGGGGTACCGTTGGCCGATGAGACGCTGGATCGCGCCCGTCAATCGGACGCTGTACTGCTGGGCGCAGTCGGTGGCCCCAAGTGGGACGCCATCGAGCGCGACATCCGTCCCGAGCGCGGCCTGCTGAAGATTCGCTCGCAACTGGGTCTGTTCGCCAATCTGCGTCCGGCGATCCTCTATCCGCAGTTGGCCGATGCTTCGAGCCTCAAGCCTGAGATCGTTGCCGGGCTGGACATCCTCATCGTCCGTGAGCTGACCGGCGGCATCTATTTCGGCGCACCGCGCGGCACCCGTGAGCTGGAAAACGGTGAGCGTCAGGCCTATGACACGCTGCCGTACAGTGAAAGCGAAATCCGCCGCATCGCCCGCGTCGGCTTCGACATGGCGATGGTTCGTGGCAAGAAGCTGTGCTCGGTCGACAAAGCCAACGTGCTGGCTTCCAGCCAACTGTGGCGTGAAGTGGTCGAGCAAGTGGCCAAGGATTACCCGGACGTCGAACTCAGCCACATGTATGTCGACAACGCCGCCATGCAACTGGTACGCGCACCCAAGCAGTTCGATGTAATGGTGACCGATAACATGTTCGGGGACATTCTGTCGGACGAAGCATCAATGCTGACGGGCTCCATTGGCATGCTGCCGTCGGCGTCTCTGGATTCGAACAACAAGGGCATGTATGAGCCCTGTCACGGCTCGGCGCCGGACATTGCTGGCAAAGGCGTGGCTAACCCGTTGGCGACGATTCTGTCGGTGTCGATGATGCTGCGCTACAGCTTCAATCAGCACACTGCAGCCGACGCCATCGAGAAAGCCGTCAGCCTGGTGCTGGACCAGGGTTTGCGCACCGGCGACATCTGGTCGGCGGGCAATGCGAAGGTCGGTACGCAGGAAATGGGCGACGCCGTAGTCGCCGCGCTGCGCAATCTGTAATATCTCGGGCCCACTACCACGAGTTCGAGTCGAGGCAGCGGCAAACAAGCACACTCGATTCGCTCCGAAGGGGGCCCCACTTTTAGTTAAGGTGTAGTTGCGATGAAACGTGTAGGTCTGGTCGGTTGGCGCGGTATGGTTGGTTCCGTGCTCATGCAACGGATGCTTGAAGAGCAGGATTTCGATCTGATCGAGCCGGTTTTTTTCACCACCTCCAACGTCGGTGGGCAAGGCCCGTCGGTGGGCAAGGACATTGCTCCGCTCAAAGATGCCTACAGCATCGACGATCTCAAGACCCTCGACATCGTGCTCACGTGTCAGGGCGGCGACTACACCAACGAGGTGTTCCCCAAACTGCGCGAAGCAGGCTGGAAGGGCTACTGGATCGATGCCGCCTCTTCGCTGCGCATGCAGGATGACGCTGTCATCATCCTCGATCCGGTCAACCGCAAGGTCATCGACCAGCAGCTTGATGCCGGTACGAAGAACTACATCGGCGGTAACTGCACGGTCAGCCTGATGCTGATGGGGCTGGGCGGTCTGTTCGAAGCCGGTCTGGTCGAATGGATGAACGTCATGACGTATCAGGCGGCATCCGGTGCTGGCGCGCAGAACATGCGTGAGCTGATCAAGCAGATGGGCGCGATCAATGCCTCGGTGGCCGACGAACTGGCAAACCCTGCCAGCGCGATTCTGGACATCGACCGCAAAGTGGCAGAAGCCATGCGCGGCGACGGGTTCCCGACGGAAAACTTCGGCGTGCCACTGGCGGGCAGCCTGATCCCGTGGATCGACAAAGAACTGCCCAACGGTCAGAGCCGCGAAGAGTGGAAAGGTCAGGCTGAGACCAACAAGATTCTTGGTCGCTTCAAAAGCCCTATCCCGGTGGACGGCATCTGCGTGCGCATCGGCGCCATGCGTTGCCACAGCCAGGCGCTGACCATCAAGCTGAACAAGGACGTGCCGATCGCCGACATCGAAGGCATGATCAGCCAGCACAACCCTTGGGTGAAGCTGGTGCCGAACACCCGTGAGGCGAGCATTCAGGAGCTGAGCCCGACATCGGTCACCGGCACTCTGAATATTCCGGTCGGGCGTCTGCGCAAGCTGAACATGGGTTCGCAGTACCTGGGCGCGTTCACCGTGGGTGATCAGTTGCTCTGGGGCGCTGCAGAACCGCTGCGTCGGATGCTGCGCATTCTGCTTGAGCGTTGATCCCACGCCTGATCGCTGCAAACGAAAAACCGCCTGTGAGGGCGGTTTTTTTATGGGTGCTGCCAAGTGAAAGAGGCAGACCGTTGCTCAGACAGACCCGCTGGTGCTCGGGCCCTGGCGTTGGTCAATGATCCTTCCGGCGATCCAGCGTTTGCCGAGCATGATGCCTGGCACCTCGACGAAACGATGCACCAGCATGGCGAGCACCAGCACCGAGAGCACCAGGAACAGCAGCATCAGATTGTCGTTGATCACGCTGCCAGTGCTGATATAGCGCACCACCGTCCCCGCTGTCTGTGCTGGCATGTCGGCGAACAAAGTCATACCACTTTGTCTGGCAATGATCTGTAGCGCAGTGCCCATCACGAAGATCACTGCCGCGTGGATCATGTAGATCGAGAACCACAGCCTGCCGATGCCCCTCAACAGGCTGCCTTGGAGCAGTTGCGAAATGATCCCCGCCTGGAACGCGAACACCAGAACCGCACCGCACAACAGCAGTACCAACTTCAGCGGGCGCTGCTCCTCGCTTCCGGTCAGCACCCTGTAAGTCAAAACCAGCAGCGCTAGTTCCAGGACGCTGGACAACGCTCGTCCAGGCTTGAAGCTGTGCAATCTCACGTACAGACGGTACGTCATCGCCCCGCCAAAGAAAGCCGCCACGCCCCACTGCACGTTGGGCGTCAGCAACGTGCTGTGTGTGAACAAAGCCGCGCAGCCGAGCACCGCCAGCAGGGCAACGATGATCCTCGACAGCCCGGGCACTGCGAAAACCATAAGGCCAAACAGCAGCGCCACGTAATAAAGGACGCTGACAAACCATGAGGGGTAGCTGAAGGAGAGCGCGTTGAAACCGGGCCACCAGGCTTGAATCAGCAACAGGTTGGGAAGGATTTCCGCTGGCGCCCGATCCCCGCTGAACGCCGGCCCGCCCAGCGTCAGTCCCGTGCGCTCCAGCACCAGTTTTGCGCATTCGAAACCGATGAATACCAGCAGCGTCAAGACGTGCAGGGGATAAACCCTGAAGGTCTGAGTGATGGCGAAGTCGCGCAACTGGCGCGGCGTATTGAGGTGGTTGATGTACTGGCGGTACAGCAAAAAACCGCTGATGGCGAAGAACAGTTCGACGAAGTAGCTGGCCTGCTTGAACAGCGCAAGCTCTGTGAGGCTGCGCTCGATGTGGGAGTGGTGAACGATCAGCGCCAACGCACACAGCCCGCGCAGGCTGTCGAATACGGGAAAACGCGTCATCTTACGGATCCTTTTGCAAATTGAGCCCGGCCGGTTGCACAGCACGGCAGCTCGCGACGGGCTAATGGCTCGTGGAAAGGGGCATGAGGTCAGACGGAGGTTGAGGCGAAGGGATGGTTACCACCTTCCGCACGTGAAGGCGGATGAGCGAGGCAGCGAAAGGCCTTGGGCAGTATGGCGCAGGCTGCAGGAATGGGTCTATCGCAGCGAATGCCCGGGAACAAAGCGTCCCACAATATGAGACTAAAAGTTATATATTGAGATTTATCTTGCCCCAGGTTTATAGTCGGCGCGCACTCACTATTTAAAAACAATCAGGTGAAGCAATGCAGGCGCAATTGATCGCGCTCGACTGGGGGACCACCTCCCTTCGGGCTTATCGACTCGGCGAACAGGGTCGAGTGCTGGAACAACGCGCACTAAGCGCGGGCATCATGCAGCTCCCTTCGACCCCCCGTTCAATTGCAGGCCAGGTCTGCAGCGACGGATTCGAGCTGGCCTTTGACGAGGCTTGCGGCGACTGGCTTGACGCACAACCCGATCTGCCCGTCATCGCGTGCGGCATGGTTGGCAGCGCGCAAGGCTGGCGTGAGGCGCCGTACCGCGAAACGCCCGCCAGCGTTGCCGCCCTCAGCTCTGCGCTGGTGACGGTCCGCAGCCTGCGTGGCGTTGAGGTGCACATCATCCCCGGTGTGCTTCAACGCTCGGAGTTGCCCAATGTCATGCGCGGCGAAGAAACCCAGGTCCTTGGCATCCTTAGCACCCTCGGCGGAGATGCCGCCAACAGCCCTTTACTGATAGGCCTGCCGGGCAGCCATTCCAAGTGGGTGCGGGCAGTCGACGGCTGCATCGTCCATTTTGATACGTTCATGACCGGCGAGGTCTACGCTGCGCTGTCGACGCACACCATTCTCGGCCGCACCATGAGCCGCAGCGACGTTTTCGATGACGCCGCGTTTGATCGAGGCGTGTCCGTGGCTCTGTCGCCCAGTGGCGCTGCCGGGCTGCTGTCCACCATCTTCAGCTGCCGAACCCTGGGTCTGACGGGCGAATTGCCTGGCAGCGCACAGCCCGACTACCTCTCCGGTCTGCTGATCGGCCATGAGCTGGTTGCCTTGCGCACTTTGTTGCAGGCGTCGGGGCAAGCGTTGCCTTCGGTGATTCTGATCGGCAGCGACGCCTTGCTCTCGCGTTATCAGCGCGCTCTTTACGCCTGCGGATTTGCAAAGGTCACCCAGGCCGAGCAGGCCACGGAACACGGTCTGTGGCAGGTCGCGGTACAAGCCGGCTTGCTCCTCTCCAACCCACTGCCTCATCACGTAGAGAACTGACATGCTTAAGCAAGCCCTCGTGCAAAACGGTCTGGTGGCCATCCTGCGTGGCCTGCGCCCGGAAGAGGCTCCAGCCATTGGCGATGTGCTGTATCAGGCCGGTTTTCGGGTCATCGAAGTCCCGCTCAACTCCCCGCAACCGTACGACAGCATTCGTTTACTGCGTCAGAGCCTTCCTGCCGATTGCCTGATTGGCGCCGGTACGGTGCTGACCCCTGAACAAGTGCGGCTGGTGAAGGAGGCGGGCGGGCAAGTCATTGTCATGCCTCACAGCGATCCTGAGGTACTGCGCGCCGCCAAGGAGTTGGGTCTGTTTCTGTCGCCCGGTGTGGCCACGCCCACTGAGGCGTTTGCGGCGCTGGCCAACGGTGCCGATGTACTGAAGCTGTTCCCTGCCGAGCAAATGGGACCTGCAGTGGTCAAGGCGTGGCTGGCAGTATTGCCGGCCGGAACTGCGTTGATACCGGTGGGCGGCATCACCCCGGACAACATGAAGCCGTTCCTGGATGCCGGCGTTTCGGGCTTCGGTTTGGGGTCCGGGCTTTTCAAACCGGGTATGAGCGCCGATGACGTGGCTGAGCGCGCCAAGGCGTACGTCGCCGGCTGGAAGCAGTCCAGCCAGGCCGGTGACACCCAGTAATCGCGCGGCAGTGCGCATGTATCGTTGAATTTGAATAAGAGAGATAAAAATGAAAATCACCAAACTCACGACTTTCATTGTTCCACCGCGCTGGTGCTTCCTGAAGGTCGAAACCGATCAGGGCGTCACCGGCTGGGGTGAGCCTGTTGTAGAGGGCCGCGCGCATACCGTTGCTGCGGCAGTCGAGGAATTGGCCGACTACCTGATCGGCAAAGACCCACGCAACATCGAAGATATCTGGACTGTGCTCTATCGCGGCGGCTTCTACCGTGGTGGCGCCATTCACATGAGCGCGCTGGCCGGTATCGATCAGGCGCTGTGGGACATCAAGGGCAAGGCTCTTGGTGTGTCGGTCAGCGATCTGCTGGGCGGTCAGGTACGCGACAAGATTCGTGTGTACTCGTGGATTGGCGGCGACCGACCGGCCGACACCGCGCGTGCCGCAAAAGAAGCCGTCGAGCGCGGCTTTACCGCCATAAAAATGAATGGCACTGAAGAGCTGCAGTTTCTCGACACCTTCGACAAGGTCGATCTGGCGCTGGCAAACGTCGCTGCGGTGCGTGATGCCGTCGGCCCGAACGTCGGCATTGGCGTCGACTTCCATGGTCGGGTGCACAAGCCCATGGCCAAGGTGCTGATGAAAGAGCTGGACCCGTACAAGTTGATGTTCATCGAGGAGCCCGTTCTAAGCGAGAACTACGAAGCACTCAAGGAGTTGGCGCCGCTGACCAGCACTCCTATTGCGCTGGGCGAACGTCTGTTCTCGCGCTGGGATTTCAAGCGCGTATTGAGCGAAGGCTACGTTGACATCATTCAGCCGGATGCCTCTCACGCGGGGGGCATCACTGAAACCCGCAAGATCGCCAACATGGCCGAGGCTTACGACGTAGCGCTGGCCTTGCACTGCCCGTTGGGGCCGATTGCGCTGGCCGCGTGCCTGCAACTGGATGCGGTTTGCTACAACGCGTTCATTCAGGAACAGAGCCTGGGCATCCACTACAACGAGAGCAACGACCTGCTCGATTACATCAAGAACCCGGAAGTCTTCGACTACGACAAGGGCATGGTGAAGATCCCCAACGGTCCCGGCCTGGGCATCGAGATCAACGAGGAATACGTCAAGGAGCGCGCTGCCATCGGCCACCGCTGGCGCAATCCGATCTGGCGCCATGCCGATGGCAGCTTTGCCGAGTGGTGATGCGGTTTTTGGTTCGGTCTGTCGCCCTGCGCTGACCGAACGGGCCTATTGCGAGCAAGCTCCCCCCCACAATGGATAGGTGACCGGCACAGCACCCGTTGGAGGAAGCTTGCCCGCGATGAGGCCAGCACGCGCTCCGAATGTACAAAGCACCTACCGCCAGACCTCAGATAAACATAAAAAGAGGCATGCCCCATGCGCGCACAAACCCTTGCACAGGCGCGGGCCACGACCGCCACGCCCACGCGTAAGCGTTTCTTCATCATGGTGTTGTTGTTCATCACCGTGGTCATCAACTACCTGGACCGCAGCAACCTGTCCATCGCCGCACCGGCCCTGACCACTGAGCTAGGCATCGATCCGGTGCATGTTGGCCTGATCTTCTCTGCGTTCGGCTGGACCTACGTCGCCATGCAACTGCCCGGCGGCTGGCTGGTGGATCGCGTGCCGCCGCGCATTCTCTACACCGTCGCGCTGGCCTTGTGGTCGCTGGCAACCATCATGCTGGGTTTCGTGGGCAGCTTTATCGGGCTGTTCATCCTGCGAATGCTGGTGGGCGCGCTGGAAGCACCGGCCTATCCGATCAACAGCCGCGTCGTTACCACCTGGTTTCCCGAGCGGGAGAGGGCAACGGCGGTTGGGTTCTATACGTCAGGGCAGTTCGTTGGCCTTGCGTTCCTGACGCCGGTACTGGCATGGCTGCAAGCCACTTATGGCTGGCATATGGTCTTCGTTGCGACGGGGGCGGTCGGCGTGATCTGGGCTGCGATCTGGTACAGGGTCTATCGCGAACCCCGGGATTTCAAAGGTGCCAACCAGGCGGAAATCGATCTGATTACCGAGGGTGGGGGGCTGGTCGATATCCAGGCCGACACCGCCAAAGCCAAACAGGGTTTCAGCTGGATGGACCTGGGCATCGTGCTGACCAGGCGCAAGCTCTGGGGGATTTACCTGGGGCAGTTCTGCCTGAACTCGACCCTGTGGTTTTTCCTGACCTGGTTCCCCACCTATCTGGTGAAGTACCGCGGCATGGACTTCATCAAGTCCGGGCTGCTCGCGTCGCTGCCGTTCCTGGCGGCCTTCGTCGGCGTGCTGTGCTCAGGGTTTTTCTCTGACTGGCTGATCCGTCGCGGGCACACCGTTGGCTTCGCCCGCAAGCTGCCGATCATTGCCGGGTTGTTGATTTCTACCTCGATTATCGGTGCCAATTACGTTGAATCGACGCCGTTGGTGATCGCCTTCCTGGCGTTGGCGTTCTTTGGTAACGGTCTGGCGTCGATCACCTGGTCGCTGGTGTCGACCCTGGCACCTGCACGGCTGCTGGGGCTCACCGGAGGGACGTTCAACCTGATCGGCAACCTCGCGGCGATTGCCACGCCAATCGTGATTGGCTTTCTGGCCACGGGGGATTCGTTCGCTCCCGCCATCACCTACATCGCCGTACTGGCCTTATTGGGTGCTTTGTCTTACATCCTGCTGGTGGGCAAGGTGGAGCGCATCGAGCTCTAACGCTTGCAGGAAGGGGGCGGCTGCCGTTTGCAGCCCTGTGGGCTGGCAACGATAATGCCGCCGGCTTTTTGATGGTTTCTTTCAGGATGGACAAAGCGCGATATGCAAGACACTTCCGATACCCCAAGCGTTGCCAGCAAAGATGCCGCGCCTACCGGGACGCAAACCTTGCTTCGCGGCCTGGGCGCGGTGCAGGCCGTGGCGAGTGGCGCGCGTGACCTCAAGGAAATCGCGCGCCTGACCGGCACCACCCGCAGCACTACGCATCGGCTGGTCAGTTGCCTGGTCGATGAGCGCTACCTGCGGGTGTTGCCGCAGGTGGGTTATCTGCTGGGGCCGAAGCTGATCGAGCTGGGTTTTCAGGCGCGCGACGAAGTGCCGTTGGCCATGCTGGCCCGACCGTTTCTCGATGAGCTGTCCGCATTGACCGGCGACACCGTGCATCTGGCAGTGCGTGACAGTGACGAGGTGCTGTACTTGCAGAAAAATCCAGGCCGCAACGGCCCCGAAATGCGCTCCCGCGTGGGACATCGCATGCCGTTGGCCCGGACCGGCATCGGCAAGGCGCTGCTGCTCGACAGTCCGGAAAGCGAATGGCTGCGTCTTTATCAGCTCAGTCAGCCGGAAGGGGGGCGCAACCCGCTGTGGCCCGCGCATCAGGAGCAGTCCTGGGAGCAGATTCGTCAGCGTATGCGTGAATACGTGGAAGGCGGTTATGCGTTTGATCTGGAGGACAACGAGCCGTCAATCCGCTGCGTCGCGGCGCCGGTCAGGGATGCAAGCAAGCACATCGTCGCTGGCATCAGCATTGCCAGTACGCTGCCATACATGCCGCTGGAAAAGATGGCCGAACTGGTGCCGGTGATCAAGCAGGCGGCGGCGAGGTTGTCGGCGGAGTTGGGTGGGTGATAGTGGACGGGCCTCTTAACCTGTAGGCGCGCGCTCGCCCGCGATGGCAATCGACCAGTCATGCATGCAGTGACTGAATAATCGCATCGCGGGCAAGCGCTCCTACAGAGGGCTCTCTGTATCAGGCCTTCAGCGTGGCCATGTCGATCACGAAACGGTATTTCACGTCGCCGGCGATCATACGGGTGTAGGCCTCGTTGATGTTCTTGATGTCGAGCATCTCGATGTCGCAGGTAATGCCGTGCTCAGCGCAGAAATCCAGCACTTCCTGAGTCTCTGCAATCCCGCCGATCAGCGAGCCAGCCAACACGCGGCGCTTCATCACCAGATTGGCTGCGTGCAATGCCGGATCAACCGGTTCGATCAAGCCCACCAGAATGTGCACGCCATCAAAGCGCAGGGTTTCCAGGTAGGGGTTGAGGTCGTGCTGCACCGGAATGGTGTCGAGCAGGAAGTCGAAATGACCGGCAGCGGCTTTCATCTGCTCGGCGTCGGTGGAAACGATCACATGATCTGCGCCCTGACGACGTGCTTCTTCAGCTTTGCTGGCCGAGCGGGTGAACAGCGTGACTTCCGCGCCCATGGCCTTGGCGAATTTGATACCCATGTGGCCCAGGCCGCCCATGCCCAGAATCCCTACCTTGTCGCCAGGTTCTACGCCGTAATGCTTGAGCGGCGAGTAAGTGGTGATGCCAGCGCAGAGAATCGGTGCGGCAGCGGCGAGGTCGAGCTTTTCCGGGATACGGACGACGAAGTGCTCGCTGACCACGATACTGTTGGAGTAGCCGCCCATGGTGTTGGTGCCGTCGATACGGTCCGGGGTGGCGTAGGTCATGGTCGCGCCTTCCAGGCAGTATTGCTCCAGGTCCTGAGCGCAGGCTTCGCAGTGGCGGCACGAGTCAACCATGCAGCCCACACCGACCAGATCGCCGACCTTGTGCCGCGTGACGTTGGCACCCACAGCGGTGACCTTGCCGACGATTTCATGGCCCGGCATCAGCGGATACACCGCGATACCCCATTCATTGCGTGCCTGGTGAATGTCGGAGTGGCAGACGCCGCAGTACATGATTTCGATGGCCACGTCGTCGACGCGCGGGTCGCGGCGTTCGAAAGACATGGGGGCGAGGGGGGCAGTGGCCGATTGGGCGGCATAACCGATTGCTGTGTACATGTGGAGCCTCGCGGGGAGATGACAAATGAGGCTGGCTATTCTGGACAAGCGAGGCGCTCGCGGCCATGACCATTCCTACGTGTGTCATGCCTAATCCTCCGGCGTTCATCGGTTGATCATCGCCGCAGGCTGCTTATCTGCGATCATGCCGGTGTCTAATCCTCTGTCTGGTTGCCCATGCCGTCTTCTCAAACCTTTGCCTCCGATGCTGCCCTTGTCTCATTGATCAAACCCCTCGCCACGCGTCCTGGCTTTGTCGACACACGTCTGCCCGGCGTGCAGATGCTGTCGTGGGATCACTACGTGGCCAGCAGCCCACAGATCTACGAGCCCAGCCTGATCATCCTTGCCCAAGGCAGCAAACTGGCGCGTCTGGGTCCGCGAACGCTGGAGTACGGCGCCGGCCATTACTTGGTGCAGGCCCTGTCGGTGCCGTTCATGTGCGAGACCTTCGCCACGGTCGAGGAGCCTTTGTACGGCGTTTCCGTGGCGATTGATCGTCTGGTGCTGGGCGAACTGGTTCAGGCGATGGACCTGCTGCCGGATGCCGCCGTCAGGGCGCAAACACCTGAGTCGATGACTTCTGCAACGCTGGATGCGGCCATGCGCGAGAGCGTAGAGCGCTTGCTGCGCTGCCTGCATGATCCTCTCGATTGCCAGGTGATGGGGGCGGCCCGTTTGCGCGAGGTTCTGTATGTCGCGTTGCGTGGGCCGCAGGCAGGTGTGCTGCGTGCACTGGTGGAGCAGCAGGGACATTTCGCACGCATCGCGGCCTCGTTGCAGCACTTGCGCGATCACTACGATCAGGCATTGAGCGTCGACGACCTGGCCAGTTGCGCCAATATGAGTGCTTCGACATTTCATGAGCATTTCAAGCGCAGCACGTTGCTGTCCCCGGTGCAGTACCTCAAGCGGGTACGCCTGCTGATGGCGCAGCAGATGCTGGTCGGAGAAGGTCTGGGGGTTGCGCAGGTGGCGCACAAGGTGGGTTATCAGAGTACGTCGCAGTTCAGCCGCGAGTACAAGCGCTACTTCGAGCGCAATCCGGGGGAGGAGGGGGTGCAAAGAGATGCGAGCTGAAAGCTACAAGCTGCAAGCAACGGGCTTGCGGCTTGAAGCTTGCAGCTGCTTTTCCTACATATTCGGGTAAGTCGGTCCGCCTGCGCCTTCCGGTGCCACCCAGGTGATGTTCTGCGAAGGATCTTTGATGTCGCACGTCTTGCAGTGCACGCAGTTCTGCGCATTGATCTGGAAGCGTTTTTCGCCGTTTTCCTGAGTCACCACCTCATATACGCCAGCCGGGCAATAACGCTGCGCGGGCTCGTCGTATTTGGGCAGGTTGACGCTGATCGGGATGCTCGGATCTTTAAGCTTCAGGTGGCACGGCTGTTCTTCTTCGTGGTTGGTCCCGGAGATGAACACCGAACTGAGTTTATCGAAGCTCAGTTTGCCGTCGGGTCGCGGGTAGTCGATCTTCTTCGAGTCGGCGGCCAGCTTCAGGCAGGCATAGTCGGGCGTGGTGTCGTGCAGCGTGAAGGGAATCTTGCCACCAAAAATGTTCTGGTCGATGAAGTTGAACGCACCGCCCATGATCGCGCCGAACTTATGGATCGCCGGGCCGAAGTTACGGCTGGTGAACAGTTCTTCGTGCAGCCAGCTGGCCTTGAAGGCGTCGACGTAAGTGTTCAACGCATCGCCGCCTTCGTTGCCGGCGAACAACGCGTCGGCCACCGATTCTGCAGCCAGCATGCCTGACTTCATCGCGGTGTGGCTGCCCTTGATCTTCGCGAAGTTCAGGGTGCCCAGGTCACAGCCGATCAGTGCGCCGCCCGGGAAGACCATCTTCGGCAAGGAATTCAGACCGCCTTTGCAGATCGCGCGGGCGCCGTAGCTGATGCGCTTGCCGCCTTCCAGGTATTGCTTGAACACCGGGTGGTGCTTGAGCCGCTGAAACTCGTCAAACGGCGACAGGTACGGGTTGCTGTAAGAGAGGTCAACGATCAGGCCGACGACCACCTGATTGTTCTCCAGGTGATAAAGGAAGGAGCCGCCAACGTTCTCATCGTTCAGCGGCCAGCCAGCGGTGTGCACCACCAGGCCCTGCTCGTGCCTGGCCGGATCGACTTCCCAGATTTCTTTGAGGCCAATGCCGTAATGCTGGGCATCGGCGTCGCTGTCGAGGTTGAAGCGCTTGATCAGTTGTTTGCCGATGTGTCCACGGCAGCCCTCGGCGAAGAGCGTGTATTTGCCGCGCAACTCCATGCCGGGGGTGTACAGGCCCTCTTTCGGATTGCCTTCGCGGTCCACGCCGAGGTCACCCGTCAGAATCCCGCGCACGACGCCGTTTTCATCGATAAGCGCTTCCTGGGCAGCGAAGCCGGGGTAGATTTCTACGCCCAGGTTCTCGGCCTGCTGGGCCAGCCAGCGGCACAGGTTGCCCAGTGAAATTATGTAATTGCCTTCGTTGTGCATCGTCTTGGGCACAAAAAAGCCCGGCACCTTGTTCGAGGCTTCCGGGTCTTTGAGGACATAGATGTCGTCGCGTTTGACCGGTGTGTTCAGCGGGGCGCCGAGCGCCTTCCAGTCAGGAAACAATTCGTTAAGGGCGCGGGGTTCGAAAACAGCTCCCGAGAGGATGTGTGCGCCTACTTCAGAGCCTTTCTCGACCACGCAGACGCTGATTTCCTGGCCTGCTTGCGCGGCCTTTTGCTTCAGGCGGCAAGCGGCGGAAAGCCCGGCGGGGCCGGCTCCGACGATGACGACGTCGAATTCCATGTATTCGCGTTCCACAGGCTATCTCCTACTCAGGGCTCAACAGTATTTTTTTATATGAGGCATTAAAACCGACACACGGCGACAGGCTCACCCGGGCGTCATCACAAAGGGGCGCATTATATCTACACCACCCACGAGGTCCAATACAAACGTTTGTTTGAAATGGCCGCAGGGCGGATAAATCCTAGGTGCGCGGCTTGTGAGTGGCGTTTTTGTCGTATTGACCCGATTAGGTGTTCCGGTCAAGATACGGGCGGTTTTGCGCTCGCCGTAGGCTGAGCAGGTCTGCAAGAACACCTCTAAAGGCATTGCGGGCATTGTGTAGCAAAGCAGGCCCGGTTTCACGGGATCGCGGGCGGTGTGCAGTTTACACACCCTGCTGGCGTCTGGCTTCGATTGCCGGGCGTGGGTCACTGTTTTTGCCTAACTCACCTTTCAGCAAGCACGAATACGCTGTTTTCAGAGGTGTTCTTTACACTGACACGTACTCATCGCCGGGCAAGACCTGGCGACTTCTTTTCACCGGAGAGTAACGAGGAATCCATGAAGGTTCTTGTAGCTGTCAAACGAGTGGTCGACTACAACGTCAAGGTTCGCGTCAAAGCGGACAACTCCGGCGTCGATCTTGCCAACGTCAAAATGTCGATGAACCCCTTCTGCGAGATCGCCGTGGAAGAAGCGGTACGTCTTAAAGAGAAAGGCGTCGCGACTGAAATCGTCGTCGTCTCCATCGGCCCGACCACCGCTCAGGAGCAATTGCGTACTGCACTGGCACTGGGTGCCGATCGCGCCATCCTCGTCGAATCCACCGAAGACTTGACCTCTCTTGCTATAGCCAAGCTGCTCAAGGCAGTGGTCGACAAAGAGCAGCCGCAACTGGTCATTCTCGGCAAACAGGCCATCGATAGCGATAACAACCAGACCGGCCAGATGCTCGCGGCCCTGAGTGGTTACGCACAAGGCACCTTCGCCTCCAAGGTCGAAGTGTCGGGCGACAGCGTAAGCGTCACCCGTGAAGTAGACGCCGGCGCACAGACCGTCTCGCTGAAGCTGCCAGCTATCGTGACCACAGACTTGCGTCTGAACGAGCCGCGCTACGCGTCGCTACCCAACATCATGAAAGCCAAGAAAAAACCTCTCGAAGTGCTGACACCCGATGCTCTGGGTGTATCCACCGCTTCGACCAACAAGACCCTGAAAGTAGAAGCCCCGGCTGCTCGCAGCGCAGGCATCAAGGTCAAGTCGGTGGCTGAACTGGTCGAGAAACTGAAAAACGAAGCGAAGGTAATCTAAATGATCCTGGTTATCGCTGAGCACGAAAATGGCGCGATTGCTCCCGCCACGTTGAACACCGTTGCCGCTGCTGCACAGATCGGCGGCGACATCCACATACTGGTCGCTGGCCAAGGCGTTGGTGCCGTTGGCGAAGCTGCTGCAAAAATCGCTGGTGTGGCCAAGGTATTCGTTGCTGACAATGCAGCCTACGCTCACCAACTGCCTGAAAACGTTGCGCCACTGGTGGTCGAGCTGGCTTCCGGCTACAGCCACGTTCTGGCAGCAGCGACATCCAACGGTAAAAACATCCTTCCGCGCGTTGCTGCGCAACTGGATGTCGATCAGATCTCCGAGATCATCGCCGTTGAAAGCGCTGATACGTTCAAGCGTCCGATCTACGCCGGTAACGCCATCGCAACCGTGCAGTCTTCTGCCGCTGTGAAAGTCATCACCGTGCGTGCCACTGGTTTCGACGCTGTTGCCGCTGAAGGTGGCTCGGCCGCTGTTGAAGCCGTATCGGCTGCCCACGATGCTGGCAAATCGGCTTTCGTCAGTGAAGCGCTGGCCAAGTCGGACCGTCCGGAGCTGACCGCAGCCAAGATCGTCGTCTCCGGTGGTCGTGGCATGCAGAACGGTGAAAACTTCAAGCACCTGTACGCCCTGGCCGACAAGCTGGGCGCCGCGGTTGGCGCTTCACGCGCTGCGGTTGACGCGGGCTTCGTCCCGAACGACATGCAGGTGGGCCAGACCGGCAAGATCGTTGCGCCACAGTTGTACATCGCAGTCGGTATTTCCGGCGCGATCCAGCATCTGGCTGGCATGAAAGACTCCAAAGTGATCGTTGCGATCAACAAGGACGAAGAGGCGCCAATTTTCCAGGTAGCTGATTACGGCCTGGTGGCAGACTTGTTCGAAGCCATACCCGAGTTGGAGAAACTGGTTTAATCCAGTCCTCTGACTTATAAAGAGAGCCCGCTCGTTACGGCTGTTCCAATGCGTCAGGTCATCGTGGATCGGTGATGTACGCATTGACCAGTCGCTATCGAGCGGGCTTTTTATTGGGTGATTATTTGATCAGAAGAAAGGGAAGCACCATGTCGCCACGGCTGCCGCTGGCATCACTGGTTTTGAGTCTGGCCTTGCTACCGTTAATGGCACTGGCTTCAGGGAAGTGCGAGCGACTTATCGTAACCGGCAGCCCCGATGCGCCTCCTTATCTGTGGCGTGACCCGCAGGACCCCAAACATTTGATGGGTGCCAACGCTGATCTGATGAAAGAGGCAGCCGCGCAGATAGGCGTCAAAGTCGAGCTGATGTACGCGGGCAAACGGAGCCAGGCGCTTGACGAGGTTCGCACAGGGCGTATGGACATGTTGGCGGACACGCCTCTTAACAGTGCCGAGCTTGAGGCCCTGGATTTTATTCATCCGGCCATCGTTCAGAACGAGATCATGGTCTGGACCCACAAGAGCCAGGCGGTGCCGTTTAATCTCTTGGCGGACCTGCATGGGCATCCGGGCGCCCTGTCAGAGAAAACCCGCATCACCCCGTCATTCGAAGCTGCCATCAAGGAGCACTTGACCCTCGAAAAACAGCCCAACCTCACGCTGACATTTCAGCAACTGCTGGCGGGGAAAGTCGAGTATGTGCTCGCCGGCCGTTATGCGGGCATGGCGATGGCGCAGACTTTGAGCCCGTCAGGTGATCTGGTTTCACAACCGTTGGTGCTGGACAAACCCGGCCTTTACCTTGCGCTGTCGTTCAATTCGGCATGCAACGATTCATGGCTGCGCGGACAGCTGGCGAAAAAAATGACAGAATTGGCCGCATCGGGCCGCTCCGCTGAAGCGATAACACGCAATGTCGAGCTGTGGAAAGCTCAGCTTCAGCAGCCAGTCAGCGCCACACATCAGTAGGAATGTTTTTTTTGAAAATTCGACCTTTATTCGCAGCCATGGCGCTCGCCTCTCTGTTCGGCTGCGCGAACGATCCCGCGCCCTCCGAGCAACTGAAGCTCACTGAGCAGGCCGTCAGTCAGGCGACCGCGGTAGGTGCGACGGGTGAGGAGCCGGACATGGCGCTGGCAGAATCCAAACTCAAGCAGGCTCGTGCAGAGATGCAGGACGAATCCTACAAGGATGCGCGCATGCAAGCCGAGCAGGCGGAGCTGGATGCCCGTTTGGCCGAGGCGCGGGTGCTCACCTCCAAAAGTGAGGAGCAATTGGCCCAGATGAATACCCGGCTCAATCGTTTGCGCAAGCAATTGGGGGAGTCCCAGTGAACCTGATTCCACGTGCGTTGAGTGCTTGTCTATTGATGGGCGCGGCAGGGTTGTACGGTTGCGCAGGCCATCAAAACAGCGATGCCGCTTTGCAATCCGCCAGCACCGACTTTCAAAAGGTCAAGGAAGACACCAACGTGCTGCGCAGTGCTCCCAAGGATGTCATCCGCGCCGGCGAGTTGTTGGGCCGGGCGGAGCGGTTGTCGGGTTACATCGGCAGCGGTCAAGACGTCAGTCACTATGCTTATCTGAGCAGTCGTTACAGCGCGATTGCCCGCGAGCACAGCAATTTGCTGCTCAATCAGGAGCGGCTGGCGCGACTGGAGCTGGAGCGTCAACGGCTGCAGCTTGCGTTGCGAGAGCAAAAACTGGCAGGCGCGCAGCAACAAGGCAAATGGGCGGAAGACCAGATCATCAGTCTGTCCACCAACCAGACCGAGCGTGGCTTAGTCATGACCCTGGGCGACATGTTGTTCGACACCGGGCGTGCCGAACTCAAAGCCTCCGCCAACCGTACCGTCCTCAAAGTGGTGCAGTTTCTTCAGCTCAATCCAAAGCGGGTCATGAGAATCGAGGGCTATACGGACAGCACGGGAGACCGCCAGGAAAACCGTCAGCTTTCTCAAGATCGCGCTCAGTCAGTCGCTGATGTGTTGGTTGATCTGGGAATAGAGGAAGACCGCATCCAGGTCGAAGGTTACGGCGATCAATATGCCGTGGACGCTAATACGTCAGAGCGGGGCAGGGCCCAGAACCGTCGCGTCGAGATCGTTTTTTCAGATGAAAAAGGCCGGTTAAGCGCTCCCCGATAAATTATTTTCGCCAAGGCCCGGCATCGCTATACGCTGCCGGGCTTTTTTATGGGCATTTGTCCGTGAGGTTGGCGGATATGGCGCATTAAATTTTCGCGCACTCACACTTAATACTGGCGGCGGCTTGAACTGCCCCCGTACACTTTACAACTGTTACGGTGGTCCATTTCAGAGATCGCCTGGGCATGTGATCAAGAGTGGCATCGAGGGACGCGAAAATGACCAATCTTCTCCTGTATCAACGTATCGCCCAACAGCTTGCGGAAGACATTCGCCGTGGTGTTTATCAACCTGGCGAGCGAGTGCCTTCAGTAAGGAAAATGAGCTCACAGCTCAATGTGAGCCATGCGACGGTGCTTCAGGCGTATGCAAATCTTGAAGATCAGGGGCTGATTCGCGCGCGTCCACAGTCCGGCTATTACGTTCACCAAACCCCTGCGCTGACGGCGCCCACTCCCGATATTGCGCGTGTCGAGCGTCCCGGGCTGGTGACGCGGGCGAGCATCATTCAGCAGGTGTTGGTGGAGTCGCGGCGCGAAGGCGTGTTCGCGTTCGGCGCCGCTGTGCCCCATGTCGATTACTTGCCGGTCCGCGCGCTGCATCAACAGTTGGCCAAAGTCACTCGTTTCCAGAGTCCGCGTGCATTCAGCTACATGTTCAGCCCAGGTTTTGAGCCGTTGCGCCGCCAGGTGGCTATCCGCATGCGTGATGCCGGTGTGGTGGTTGATCCGTCCGAAGTGGTGATCACTCACGGCTGCGTTGACGCATTGCAAATGTCGTTGCGGGTACTGACAAGCCCGGGAGATCTGATCGCTGCCGAATCGCCCACGTACTACGGACTGTTGCAACTGGCAGACCTGCTGGGTCTGAAAGTCATCGAAATCCCAAGCGATCCGACCACCGGTATCAGCCTTGAGGCCCTGCAACTGGCGGCCAATCAGTGGTCGATCAAGGCCTTGGTGCTGACCTCGCGTTTGAGTAATCCGTTGGGCAGCACCATGCCCGAAGAACGTCAGAAGCATTTGCTACGCCTGGCGTCTGATTTTGATATCCAGATCATCGAGGACGATATCTACGGCGAGCTGATGTATGAGCAGGGCAAGACCAAAGCCCTCAAGGCGTTCGACCGGCTAGGGCGTGTCATCTACTGCTCGAGTTTTTCGAAAACCCTTTCGCCCGGCGTGCGGATCGGCTGGATGATTGCCGGGAAGTATCAGGCCGAGATACAACGATTGCAGACGTTCAGCACCCATTCCGCATGCAGCGTGACGCAAATGGGGGTAGCGTCCTACCTCGAGAACGGTGGCTACGACCGGCATCTACGCTACATCCGGCAAGAGCATCGAAAGAATCTCAGCGCCTTTCAGCTTGCGGTGCAGCAGATGTTCCCCGAGGGTACGCAGATCAGTCGGCCTCTCGGCGGTTTCATCCTCTGGATCAGCCTGCCGGGGAGGGTGAACACTCAGGAACTGCATGTAAGAGCGCTGGAGCAGGGCATCAGTATCGCGCCGGGTCTTATCTTCAGTAACACAGAACAGTTCAACCACTGCATACGCCTCAACTGTGGAATGCCCTGGAATCGCGAGGCGGAACGGGCATTGATGACGGTCGGGATGCTTGCAAAACAGTTATGTCAGGAGGCGGTACAGGCGTGGTGAGCAAGCGTTGGAATGTTTCAGATTGTTTATTGCACGGATGTCGACTTGCCGCGAAGGATGTATCGGGCCAGCATACGGCTTCTGCCATTTTTGCCGTTTTTGATCTATGAACTCATTTCGTAGTGCTGGATTACTGATTGTGTTGCTGCTGGCTGGGTGTGACGCTGACAAACAGCCGCCGCCTGCGCCCAAGGTCGCTGTGGAGGCCAAGGCTCATGCCGCCGCAGTTGCCAATACAAACAGTGCTCCTGAGACCAAGGCGGCTTCGGTTGCCGCCGCTAAAGTTCCAGAAGTTCCGGCCGCGCGAGCGTCTGTTGAGCCTGAAAAGAATAGCGCGCCGGTCCATGCCATGGCACCCAATGTTTCAGTAGTGCCGGTTGTTGCCGCCAGCAAGCCTGCCGAGCCCTCCAAGGCGTCTTCAGGCGCGGCCGCGAAGATTGCAGCGGGCAATGCCAGGTCAGCCAAGATCAGGGAGGACAACGCCGAGGTCGCGCATCGTCCGACGGTCGCGAGCAAAAGCAAACCACCCGCCCAAGTCTTCAAGGAAACGCGCCTGCCGAAGGCCTCTCTGGATCTCAGTCTGCCGCCAGAAATGGTCAAGCAGATGACTCCGCCAAGTAAGGTGATTACGGCTGCGCATCGTTCGAAAACGCTGCTGCCAAAGATGTTTCCCGACTCCCAAAGCGATCCCGACTTTCAACTCAACGGACGGCTTTTGAGTAATGAAATGCAGCTGCAACTGCGCAACGAATCACGGCGTGAGGTGGAAGGTGCTGCTGTGGATTTCACGTTTAAGCAGTGATCGATCTTAGGGATGTCCTTGTCACGTTTTCAAACAGCTGTTTTAGCGAGTAATATCCTTTCATCTCTCACCTTTCCAAGAGAAATCGTTCATGGAGTGCCGCCCGGGCTGCGGTGCGTGTTGCATCGCACCGTCTATTTCTTCGCCGATTCCGGGTATGCCTCAGGGCAAGCCTACAGGTGAACGCTGCCTGCACCTGTCGCTCGACATGCTCTGCGCCTTATTCGGTCAGGCTGGGCGGCCCGCCGTTTGCAGCCAGTTCAAGGCTGATCCCGAGGTGTGCGGCGATAATCAGGAAGAGGCGATCCGCTTGATTGGGTGGTGGGAGCAGGTCACGACAGTCGCTTGCTGAGTGTCCTGTCTGATCGACTCATCTGAACTTAAGACAATAAGGAATAAGACATGGGTTCGTTGCATCGGATTGCGTTGGGGCTGGGTTTCAGCATGGTGCTCGCGTCTGCGGCTCATGCCGAGGAGTGGCAGGTTGCGAAGGATGAAGACGGTATAAAAGTGTCGTTGAGTGAAGTTGCAGGCTCGAAATACAAAGCGTACCGCGGCGTCACGGTCATCAAGGCGAACATCGCTAAACTACGTGCCTTGCAGGAGGATGTTGCTGGAGCATGTGCCTGGATTCACGAATGTAAATTGCAGAAGGTGCTGAAAGTTGAAGGCGACAAAGCCTGGACTTACAGCCAGTTCAACACGCCTTGGCCGGTGACACCGCGTGATTCTGTGCTGCAGATCACCACGGTTCAGGGTGCCGACGGTACCTTGACCCGTAATCTTGAAGAGCAGCCCAAATACATACCCGAAGAAAAGGGTTTCGTGCGCGTGTCTCAAGTCGAAGGTTTCTGGAAGTTTGTGCCCAAGGGTGCGGGCGAAACCGAGGTTACCTACCAGGTGCATACTGAGCCTGGCGGCAGCGTTCCATCGTGGTTGGCAAATAAGTTTGTCGTTGATGCGCCTTTCAACACCTTGAAAGCGTTGAAGGCAAGGGCTGAACAGTAACCGACGGCGTTCCGAGCGGTACAGTTTTCACCATCCACAAAAAAGGCTGCCACTGGCAGCCTTTTTGTTTGGAGACTCGCTTACTTGCGGTCAGCCAGTGGCACGATGTCGCGAGACACTTCGCCGGTGTACAGCTGGCGTGGACGACCGATTTTGTAGGGGCTGGAGAGCATTTCTTTCCAGTGCGAGATCCAGCCGACAGTACGTGCCAGGGCGAAGATCACAGTGAACATGCTGGTCGGAATGCCGATCGCCTTGAGGATGATTCCCGAGTAGAAGTCGACGTTCGGGTACAGCGAGCGCTCAATGAAGTACGGATCGGTCAACGCGATCTCTTCGAGACGCATGGCCAGTTCCAACTGCGGATCATTGGTGATGCCCAGTTCACGCAGGACCTCATCGCAGGTCTGCTTCATGACCGTGGCGCGCGGGTCGCGGTTTTTGTAAACGCGGTGACCGAAGCCCATCAGCTTGAACGGATCGTTCTTGTCCTTGGCCTTGGCGATATAAGTGTCGATGTTCGAGACATCGCCAATCTCATCGAGCATGGTCAGTACAGCTTCGTTGGCGCCGCCGTGAGCGGGGCCCCAGAGTGCTGCGATGCCGGCCGCAATGCAGGCGAAAGGGTTCGCGCCCGAGGAGCCAGCCATGCGCACGGTGGATGTCGAGGCGTTCTGTTCGTGGTCGGCGTGGAGGATGAAGATCCGGTCCATTGCCTTGGCCAGCGTCGGGCTGATCGGTTTGATCTCGCACGGGGTGTTGAACATCATGTGCAGGAAGTTTTCAGCGTAGCTCAGGTCATTGCGCGGGTACATCATGGGTTGGCCCATGGAGTACTTGTAAACCATTGCGGCCAGGGTCGGCATCTTTGCGACCAGGCGGATCGCGGAGATTTCGCGGTGTTGCGGATTATTGATGTCCAGCGAGTCGTGATAGAACGCCGAGAGGGCACCCACCACGCCGCACATAACGGCCATCGGGTGCGCGTCACGACGAAAGCCGTTGAAGAAGGTCTTCAACTGCTCGTGCACCATCGTGTGGTTCTTCACGTTGATAACGAATTGGGCTTTTTGCTCGGCGTTCGGCAATTCGCCATTGAGCAGCAGATAGCAGGTTTCCAGATAATCGGATTGCTCGGCCAATTGCTCGATCGGGTAGCCGCGGTGCAACAAAATGCCGTTGTCACCGTCGATGTACGTAATCTTGGATTCGCATGAGGCGGTGGACATGAAGCCTGGGTCGAATGTGAAGCGTCCGGTGGCGGTCAGCCCGCGTACGTCGATTACATCGGGACCAACTGTGCCGGTCAGAATGGGCAGCTCGACGGGGGCTGCGCCCTCGATGATCAACTGCGCTTTTTTGTCAGCCATGTGGCCTCCTATTTATGCTTCAAATCATCAGACAGACCCCCCACGCAGGGCCCGCACCACTATAGTGAGATAAATTGTAAAGTCAATTTGCCTAAAGTCCCGTCGCAGAAGGGTTTGAGCTATGCTTTTTCCTCGAATTTCCCTGCCGTCTACGCCTTTTATCCAGCTAAAGCAATCCGCTGTCAGGTGGGGGGCTGCGCGTTGTCATTAGTAACCTAACTGTCTATACTCTGAGTCCGACCCCCAAGGGCTTTCAGACCCGTTTTTCTGGGGGTCGTCACTCTATGGGTGGTGGGTACCTGACCAGTGCACTTCCCAACAACTTTGCCCTGATTGTGAGGGGCTCTTTAGTGTGAAAAAAAGCCGTGAATAGCCAACGACCTGTAAACCTAGACCTAAGGACCATCAAACTCCCAGTCACTGCTTACACGTCCATTCTTCACCGTATTTCCGGAGTCATCCTCTTTGTCGGCGTCGCCATCATGCTTTATGCACTGGACGTATCGCTGGGCTCGGAAGAGGGCTTCGGTCAGGTGAAAGCATGGCTGACCAGTCCGCTGGCCAAGCTCGTGATCTGGGCCCTGCTGTCTGCCCTGCTGTATCACCTTGTAGCAGGCATTCGTCACTTGATCATGGACGCGGGCATTGGCGAGACGCTGGAAGGCGGCAAGCTGGGCTCCAAAATCGTTATCGCCGTCTCATTGGTGGTAATCGTTCTGGCAGGAGTATGGATATGGTAACCAACGTCACTAACCTGTCGCGTTCGGGCCTTTATGACTGGATGGCGCAGCGCGTATCTGCGGTCGTGCTCGCGGCCTATTTCATTTTCCTGATCGGATACCTCGTTGCACACCCGGGCATTGATTACGCCCACTGGCACGCCCTGTTCTCCAGCAACTGGATGCGTATCTTCAGTGTGCTGGCCCTTGTTGCTCTCGGCGCTCACGCCTGGGTCGGCATGTGGACCATTGCGACTGACTACCTGACGCCGATGGCGCTGGGCAAGTCCGCAACTGCCGTGCGTTTTCTTTTTCAGGCTGTATGCGGCGTTACGATGTTCGCGTACTTCGTCTGGGGTGTGCAGATTCTTTGGGGTATCTGATTCATGGCTAACATTAATACGCTTTCATTCGACGCGATTATCATTGGCGGCGGTGGTGCGGGCATGCGCGCCGCACTGCAGCTGGCTCAGGGCGGCCACAAGACTGCCGTAGTCACCAAGGTGTTTCCGACCCGCTCGCACACCGTGTCCGCGCAGGGTGGCATCACTTGCGCAATCGCTTCTGCCGATCCAAACGATGATTGGCGCTGGCATATGTACGACACCGTCAAGGGCTCCGATTACATCGGCGATCAGGACGCTATCGAGTACATGTGTTCCGTAGGGCCGGAAGCGGTGTTCGAGCTTGAGCACATGGGTCTGCCGTTCTCGCGCACCGAGCAAGGCCGCATCTATCAGCGTCCGTTCGGCGGTCAGTCGAAAGACTTCGGCAAGGGCGGTCAGGCCGCGCGTACATGCGCTGCTGCCGACCGTACCGGTCATGCTCTGTTGCACACGCTGTACCAGGCCAACCTCAAAGCCGGCACTGTTTTTCTCAACGAGTACTACGCGGTCGATCTGGTCAAGAACCAGGACGGCGCATTCGTCGGGATCATTGCAATCTGCATCGAAACGGGCGAGACCTCCTACATTCGCGCTAATGCAACGGTACTGGCAACCGGTGGCGCTGGCCGTATCTACTCCTCTACTACCAATGCTCTGATCAACACCGGCGACGGCGTTGGCATGGCGCTGCGCGCAGGTGTTCCGGTTCAGGACATCGAGATGTGGCAATTCCACCCGACCGGCATCGCCGGCGCAGGTGTACTGGTCACAGAAGGTTGCCGTGGTGAAGGCGGCTATCTGATCAACAAGCACGGCGAGCGTTTCATGGAGCGTTACGCTCCGAACGCGAAAGACCTTGCCGGTCGCGATGTGGTAGCGCGTTCGATGGTCAAAGAGATCATTGCCGGTAACGGCTGTGGCCCCGATGGCGATCACGTAATGCTCAAGCTCGACCACCTTGGCGAGGAAGTGCTTCACAGTCGCCTCCCGGGGATCATGGAGCTGTCCAAGACATTCGCTCACGTCGATCCGGCCGTTGCGCCGATCCCTGTCGTTCCGACCTGCCACTACATGATGGGCGGCGTCGCCACCAACATCCATGGTCAGGCTATCACTCAGGACGCCGCGGGCGTCGACGCCATTATCCCTGGCCTGTTTGCGGTTGGTGAAGTGGCCTGCGTATCGGTTCACGGCGCCAACCGTCTGGGCGGTAACTCGTTGCTCGACCTGGTGGTCTTTGGTCGTGCCGCCGGTCTGCATCTGGAGCAGGCACTCAACGAAGGTATCGACTACCGTCGCGCCTCCGAAACCGACATCGACGTTGCGCTGGCCCGCCTCAGCAGCCTGAACAACCGTACCGATGGCGAAGACGTTGCGACCCTGCGCAAAGAGTTGCAGAGCTGCATGCAGAACTACTTCGGTGTATTCCGCACAGGCGAATACATGCAGAAGGGTATCGCCCAGCTCGACGACCTGCGTCAGCGTATCGCCAACGTCAAGATCAACGACAAGAGCCAGGCGTTCAACACTGCCCGGATCGAAGCGCTTGAACTGCAAAACCTGCTGGAAGTGGCGGAAGCCACAGCTATCGCCGCAGAAAATCGCAAGGAATCCCGTGGCGCTCATGCCCGTGAAGACTTCGAGGACCGTGACGACGTGAACTGGCTCTGCCACACCCTTTATTTCCCGGGTGACAAGCGTGTAGCCAAGCGTGCTGTGAACTTCTCACCGAAGACTGTTCCGACTTTCGAACCCATGATTCGTACTTACTAAGGGTGGCCGATATGTTGCAAGTCAGTGTTTATCGCTACAACCCGGATCAAGACGCTGCGCCGTTCATGCAGGAGTTTCAGGTCAATACCAACGGTAAAGACCTGATGGTGCTGGATGTGCTTGCGCTGATCAAAGAGCAGGACGAGGGCTTCTCCTATCGTCGCTCTTGCCGTGAGGGTGTTTGCGGCTCCGATGGCATGAACATCAACGGTAAAAACGGCCTGGCGTGCATCACGCCTCTCTCGGCTGTGATCAAAGGCAACAAGCTGGTGGTTCGTCCGCTGCCTGGCTTGCCGGTCATCCGTGACCTGGTCGTCGATATGAGCATCTTCTACAAGCAGTACGAGAAGGTGAAGCCGTTCCTGTTGAACGATACGCCGGCTCCGGCCATTGAGCGTCTTCAGTCTCCGGAAGAGCGTGAAAAGCTGGACGGCCTGTACGAGTGCATCCTGTGCGCTTGCTGCTCTACGTCGTGCCCGTCCTTCTGGTGGAACCCCGACAAGTTCCTCGGTCCGGCCGCGCTGTTGCAGGCGTACCGTTTCCTGGCAGACAGCCGTGATACCAAAACCGCAGAGCGCCTTGCATCACTGGATGATCCGTTCAGCGTATTCCGCTGCCGCGGGATCATGAACTGCGTGAACGTTTGCCCTAAAGGCCTCAACCCGACAAAGGCAATCGGTCACGTTCGCAGCATGCTGCTGTCCAACGGCGTCTGAGTTCGTTACACCCGTACATAGATGTATCTGCAAACGCTTTACCCGTAACCGCTGCGGCGCAGGCTTCAACCGGCGCCGTAGTTTTAACCTGAGCAGCAGCTGCTGTGGCTGCGGCTCTTATTTTGAAGAAATGAGACCAGCAGGGGCATCCGGGCTGGTACCCGGACTATCTGCGTGATCCCTGGTGGCTTGTTACAGTCGCTGCAAATGGACTATTTCAAGCTCGCTGCGGTTTCGTCGCCGGTGGTGTCCCCTTACCGAGGGTGACCAAGCATGCAAGAAAGCGTGATGCAGCGCATGTGGAACAGTGCCCACCTATCCGGTGGTAACGCTGCCTATGTGGAAGAGCTTTATGAGCTCTACCTGCACGACCCTAACGCTGTGCCAGAAGAGTGGCGCACCTACTTTCAGAAGCTGCCAGCTGACGGCAGCACTGCCACCGATGTATCGCATTCGACGATTCGCGATCATTTCGTGTTGCTGGGTAAAAACCAGCGCCGCGCTCAACCGGTATCTGCCGGCAGCGTGAGCAGCGAGCACGAGAAGAAGCAAGTTGAAGTACTGCGGCTTATCCAGGCGTTCCGTATGCGCGGCCATCAGGGTGCGCAACTCGATCCTCTGGGTTTGTGGAAGCGCACTGCGCCAGCTGACCTGTCGATCAACCACTACGGTTTGACCGACGCTGACCTCGACACCACATTCCGTGCCGGCGACCTGTATATCGGCAAGGAGGAAGCGAGCCTACGCGAAATCGTTGACGCCTTGCAGAAGACATATTGCCGCACCATCGGTGCCGAGTTTACGCATATCGTCGATTCCACCCAGCGCAACTGGTTTATGCAGCGCCTCGAAAGCGTGCGCGGTCGTCCAGCATTCTCCGCCGACATTCAGAGCCATCTGCTCGAGCGCGTCACCGCGGCTGAGGGTCTGGAAAAATACCTGGGCACCAAATACCCCGGCACCAAGCGTTTTGGTCTGGAAGGCGGCGAGAGCCTCATTCCTATGCTCGATGAATTGATTCAGCGTTCCGGCTCGTACGGGACCAAGGAAATCGTCATCGGCATGGCTCACCGTGGCCGCCTCAACGTTTTGGTCAATACCTTCGGTAAAAACCCTCGTGAGTTGTTCGACGAGTTCGAAGGCAAGAAAAAGGTCGAGCTAGGTTCCGGTGACGTCAAATACCACCAGGGCTTCTCCTCGAACGTGATGACAACGGGTGGCGAAGTTCACTTGGCGATGGCTTTCAACCCGTCTCACCTGGAGATTGTTTCTCCGGTGGTAGAAGGGTCGGTCCGCGCACGCCAGGATCGTCGCAACGATGTCACCGGTGAAAAAGTACTGCCTATCTCGCTGCACGGCGATGCCGCGTTCGCAGGTCAGGGCGTTGTGCTTGAAACCTTCCAGATGTCGCAGACTCGCGGCTTCAAGACCGGTGGCACGATTCACATCGTGATCAACAACCAGGTTGGTTTCACCATCAGCAACCAGGAAGACTCGCGTTCTACCGAGTACGCGACCGACGTTGCAAAGATGATCCAGGCGCCAATCCTTCACGTGAATGGCGATGACCCAGAAGCGGTTGTGTTCGTCACTCAGTTGGCCATCGACTACCGCATGCAGTTCAAGCGTGACGTTGTGATCGACCTCGTTTGCTACCGCCGTCGCGGTCATAACGAAGCTGACGAACCAAGCGGCACCCAGCCGTTGATGTACCAGCAGATCGCCAAGCAGCGCACCACACGTGAGCTGTACGCCGAGTTTCTGGCCAACGCCGGCATTCTCGATGCCGCAGCTGCACAAGCCAAAGTCGACGAGTACCGCAACGCGCTCGACAATGGCATGCACGTCGTCAAAAGTCTGGTTAAAGAGCCCAACAAAGAGCTGTTCGTCGACTGGCGTCCTTATCTGGGCCACGCCTGGACTGCGCGTCACGACACAAGCTTTGACCTCAAGACCCTGCAGGAGCTGTCAGCCAAGCTGATGGAATTGCCAGAAGGTTTTGTAGTTCAGCGTCAGGTTCAGAAGATCTACGAAGACCGTCAGAAAATGCAACAGGGCGGCCTGCCGATCAACTGGGGTTACGCTGAAACCATGGCGTACGCGACCTTGGCGTTCGAAGGCCACCAGGTGCGTCTCACGGGTCAGGACGTTGGTCGTGGCACGTTCTCGCACCGTCACGCCGTGCTGCACAACCAGAAGGATGCAAGTACTTACATCCCTCTGCAGAACCTGTATTCCGGTCAGCCGCGCTTCGATTTGTACGATTCCTTCCTGTCGGAAGAAGCCGTGCTGGCGTTCGAATACGGCTATTCGACCACTCAGCCAAGCGCGCTGGTCATCTGGGAAGCCCAGTTCGGTGACTTCGCCAACGGCGCTCAGGTTGTGATCGACCAGTTCATCACCAGTGGCGAACACAAGTGGGGCCGTTTGTGCGGTCTGACCATGTTGCTGCCGCACGGTTATGAAGGGCAGGGGCCGGAGCACTCCTCTGCACGGCTTGAGCGTTACTTGCAGGGCTGCGCCGAGCACAACATTCAGGTTTGCGTACCCACCACTCCGGCTCAGATCTACCATTTGCTGCGCCGTCAAGTGATCCGTCCGCTGCGTAAGCCGTTGATCGTGCTGACGCCCAAGTCGCTGCTGCGCCACAAGCTGGCCATCTCGACGCTTGAAGACCTGGCTCACGGCTCCTTCCAGACGGTCATTCCGGAAATCGATACCCTTGATGCCGCCAAAGTGACCCGTCTTGTGATGTGCAGTGGCAAGGTTTACTACGACCTTCTGGAAAAACGTCGTGCCGAAGGCCGTGAAGATATCGCCGTCGTGCGTATCGAACAACTCTACCCGTTCCCGGAAGACGACCTGATGGACGCGATTGCGTCGTACACCAATCTGACGAATGTCGTCTGGTGTCAGGAAGAACCGATGAACCAGGGCGCCTGGTACAGCAGTCAGCATCACTTGCGCCGTAGCATCGGCAACCACAATCGCAATCTCGTGCTCGAGTATGCCGGTCGTGACGCCTCTGCTGCCCCTGCTTGTGGTTACGCATCGATGCACGCCGAGCAGCAGGAAAAACTGCTGAAAGACGCGTTTACTGTTTAACGCTTTCGCGCATTTGAAACCGAATTAAGGAATTTTGAACAATGGCTATTGAGATCAAAGCCCCGTCTTTCCCGGAATCTGTTGCCGACGGCACCATTTCCAAATGGCACAAGCAGCCGGGCGAAGCGGTAAAACGTGATGAGCTGCTGGTCGACATCGAGACTGACAAAGTGGTCCTCGAAGTTCTGGCCGAAGCCGACGGCGTACTGGCATCGATCGTAAAAGGCGAGGGCGAAACCGTTCTCTCCAATGAACTGATTGCAACCCTGGACGCGGGCGGCACTGCGTCGGCCGCTCCGGCTGCCGCTGCCGCTGCCGCTGCGGCACCTGCGGCTTCGGCGCCTGCTGCTTCCCCAGTTCAGGCTGCTTCCGCTACTGATGATGACGCCATCGGCGGTCCGGCTGCTCGCAAGCTGGCCGAAGAAAACGGCATCAACCTGGCCAGCGTGAAAGGCACCGGCAAAGACGGTCGCGTCACCAAGGAAGACATTGTCGCCGCGGTTGAAGCGAAGAAATCTGCACCCGCCGCTGCACCGGCCGCCAAGCCTGCTGCCGCTGCTGCTCCGGTTGTTGCTGCTGGCGAGCGCACCGAGAAGCGGGTACCGATGACCCGCGTACGTGCCACCGTTGCCAAGCGTCTGGTTGAAGCACAGTCGAACATGGCGATGCTGACGACTTTCAACGAAGTCGACATGACTGAAGTCATGGCACTGCGTTCGAAGTACAAGGACCTGTTCGAGAAGTCCCACAACGGTGTTCGTCTTGGCTTCATGTCTTTCTTCGTCAAGGCCGCCACCGAGGCGTTGAAGCGCTTCCCGGCTGTCAACGCATCGATCGACGGTTCCGACATCGTCTACCACGGTTATGCCGACGTCGGTGTTGCGGTATCCAGCGATCGTGGACTGGTAGTGCCGGTTCTGCGTAACGCCGAGCAGATGAGCCTGGCTGAAATCGAAGGCGGGATCGCGGCCTACGGCAAGAAAGCCCGTGACGGCAAGCTGTCCATCGACGAGATGACCGGTGGCACGTTCACCATCACTAACGGTGGTACCTTCGGTTCGATGATGTCGACCCCGATCGTTAACCCGCCACAAGCGGCCATTCTGGGTATGCACAACATTCTGCAGCGTCCGATGGCGATCAACGGCCAGGTTGTGATTCGTCCGATGATGTACCTGGCTCTGTCCTACGATCACCGTTTGATCGACGGTAAAGAAGCCGTGACGTTCCTGGTGACCATCAAGAACCTGCTGGAAGATCCGGCTCGTCTGTTGCTGGACATCTGATTCAAGGGCAGCTGCAAGCCGCGAGCGCCAAGCTGCAAGTAAAAGCAGCCTGGCGCCGGTGCTTGGGCCGTCGCAACATCCTAATGAGCAGGCTGCAACTCGTCTGTAAAGCATCACGGATCAGCTTGCAGCTTGTGGCTTGAAGCTCGCAGCTAAAGAGGAACTCTTTGTTATGTCCCAGAAATTCGACGTGGTAGTGATTGGCGCAGGCCCTGGCGGTTATGTTGCCGCTATCAAAGCTGCGCAACTTGGTCTCAAGACTGCCTGCATCGAGAAATATCAGGACAAGGAGGGCAAACTGGCCCTGGGCGGTACTTGCCTGAACGTCGGCTGCATTCCATCCAAGGCGCTGCTGGACAGCTCCTGGAAATTCTACGAAGCCAAAAACGGCTTTGCTGTTCACGGTATTTCCACTTCTGAACTGAAGATGGACATCGCCGCCATGATTGGCCGCAAGGCGCAGATCGTCAAAGGCCTGACCGGCGGCGTTGCCAGCCTGTTCAAAGCTAACGGCGTGACCTCGCTGCAAGGCCACGGCAAGCTGCTGGCTGGAAAGAAAGTCGAGCTGACCGGCGTTGATGGCACTGTTGAGATCATTGAGGCCGATCACGTGATCCTGGCTTCCGGCTCGCGTCCTATCGACATTCCGCCTGCTCCGGTCGACCAGAAAACCATCGTTGATTCTACAGGCGCGCTGGAATTCCCGGCCGTGCCTGAGCGCCTGTGCGTGATCGGTGCCGGTGTGATCGGTCTGGAGCTTGGTTCGGTCTGGGCTCGTCTGGGCTCTAAGGTTACCGTTCTGGAAGCGCTGGAGAAGTTCCTGCCTGCTGCTGATGAAGCCGTTGCCAAAGAAGCGCACAAGACCTTCGCCAAGCAAGGTCTGGACATCAAACTGGGCGCTCGCGTTACCGGTTCCAAAGTCAACGGTGACGAAGTCGTCGTGACTTACACCGACAAGGATGGCGAGCAGAACATCACGTTTGATCGCGTCATCGTGGCCGTTGGCCGTCGTCCTGTGACCACCGATCTGCTGGCTTCGGACAGCGGCGTGGACATCGACGAGCGCGGCTTTATCTTCGTTAATGATCAATGCGAAACCAGCGTGCCGGGTGTCTACGCCATTGGCGACGTGGTGCGCGGTCTGATGCTGGCGCACAAGGCATCTGAAGAAGGCATCATGGTTGTCGAGCGCATCAAGGGTCACAAGACCCAGTTGAACTACGACCTGGTCCCTTCGGTTATTTACACCCACCCGGAAATCGCATGGGTTGGCAAAACCGAGCAGACCTTGAAGGCCGAAGGCGTTGAAGTTAATGTCGGCAGCTTCCCGTTCGCGGCAAGTGGCCGTGCAATGGCTGCAAATGACACAGGCGGTTTCGTCAAAGTCATCGCTGATGCCAAGACAGATCGCGTACTGGGTGTTCACGTGATTGGTCCGGGCGCAGCAGAACTGGTTCAGCAAGGCGCGATCGGTATGGAGTTCGGCACCAGTGCCGAAGACATCGGCATGATGGTCTTCTCCCACCCGACGTTGTCCGAAGCGTTGCACGAAGCAGCTCTGGCAGTGAATGGCGGCGCCATCCACATCCAGAACAAGAAAAAACGCTAAGACAAAAAGAAACCACAACGGGCGGCCCGTCGTGAGCCTTGCAAGCAGGGTTCACCGCGGAAAGTCCGTTGGACTCGACCCTTCGGCACGCTGCAGAACGCAAAGCTGCGATCGGCAGTGTAGTCGAGAGTAGCGGTCACAGGTGGTGCGGCACGTTTCGACGCGCAGCACCGAATGCGCAGTACCTAACGAAGACGGTAATAAGCATGAATCTTCACGAGTATCAGGGTAAGCAGCTGTTCGCTGAGTACGGCCTGCCAGTATCCAAAGGCTACGCAGTCGACACCCCGGAAGCAGCAGCAGACGCTTGCGACAAGATTGGCGGCACCGAATGGGTCGTCAAGGCACAGGTTCACGCCGGTGGCCGCGGTAAAGCGGGCGGCGTTAAGCTGGTTCGCAGCAAAGAAGACGCAGCTGCGTTCGCACAGCAGTGGCTGGGCAAGCGTCTGGTGACTTACCAGACTGACGCCGCCGGTCAACCCGTCACCAAGATCCTGGTTGAATCCTGCACTGACATCGCCAAAGAGCTGTACCTGGGCGCTGTAGTCGATCGTTCTAGCCGTCGTATCGTTTTCATGGCTTCCACCGAAGGTGGCGTGGACATCGAGAAGATCGCTCACGACACTCCTGAGAAGATTCTCAAGGCTACTATCGATCCACTGGTTGGCGCTCAGCCATTCCAGGGTCGCGATCTGGCTTTCCAGCTGGGTCTGGAAGGCAAGCAGGTCACTCAGTTCGCCAAGATCTTCACCGGTCTGGCCAAACTGTTCCAGGACCATGACCTGGCTCTGCTGGAAGTGAACCCGCTGGTTATCAAGGCTGATGGCGATCTGCATTGCCTCGACGCCAAGATCAACATCGATGCCAACGCTATGTACCGTCAGCCAAAGCTGAAGGCTTTCCACGACCCATCGCAAGATGACCCGCGTGAAGCCCATGCTGCCAAGTTCGAACTGAACTACGTGGCACTGGAAGGCAACATCGGCTGCATGGTCAACGGTGCTGGCCTGGCCATGGGTACCATGGATATCGTCAATCTGCACGGTGGCAAACCGGCCAACTTCCTCGACGTTGGCGGTGGCGCTACCAAAGAACGCGTTACCGAAGCGTTCAAGATCATCCTGTCCGACAGCAATGTTGCAGCCGTTCTGGTCAACATCTTCGGCGGTATCGTTCGTTGCGACATGATTGCTGAAGGCATCATCGGCGCAGTGAAAGAAGTAGGTGTTAAAATCCCGGTCGTTGTGCGTCTTGAAGGCAACAACGCTGAGCTGGGCGCTAAAGTACTGGCAGAAAGCGGCTTGAACATCATCGCAGCTACCAGCCTGACCGACGCTGCTCAACAAGTCGTCAAAGCTGCGGAGGGCAAATAATGAGCGTCCTGATCAACAAAGACACCAAAGTTATCTGCCAGGGTTTCACTGGTTCGCAAGGTACTTTCCACTCCGAGCAAGCCATTGCCTACGGCACTAAGATGGTTGGCGGCGTGACTCCAGGCAAAGGCGGCACCACGCACCTGAACCTGCCAGTGTTCAACACTGTGAGCGAAGCTGTTGAAAAGACCGGCGCAACTGCTTCGGTTATCTACGTTCCTGCTCCTTTCTGCAAAGACTCGATCCTGGAAGCAGCATTCGCCGGCATCAAGCTGATCGTCTGCATCACTGAAGGCATTCCTACCCTGGATATGCTGGATGCCAAGGTCAAGTGCGACGAGCTGGGTGTTGTCCTGATCGGGCCTAACTGCCCAGGCGTGATCACACCGGGCGAATGCAAGATCGGCATCATGCCAGGTCACATTCACTTGCCAGGCAAAGTCGGTATCGTGTCGCGTTCCGGCACCCTGACTTACGAAGCTGTGAAGCAGACCACTGACGCCGGTTTCGGTCAGTCTACTTGCGTTGGTATCGGTGGTGACCCGATTCCAGGCTCGAACTTCATCGACATCCTGAAGCTGTTCCAGGAAGACCCGAAGACCGAAGCGATCGTCATGATCGGCGAGATCGGCGGTTCGGCTGAAGAAGAAGCGGCTGCCTACATCAAGGCACACGTGACCAAGCCGGTTGTTTCCTACATTGCTGGTGTGACTGCCCCTGCGGGCAAACGCATGGGCCATGCTGGCGCAATCATCTCTGGTGGCAAAGGTACTGCAGACGAGAAGTTCGCAGCACTGGAAGACGCAGGCGTTAAAACCGTGCGTTCGCTGGCAGACATCGGCAAAGCTTTGGCTGAGCTGACTGGTTGGGAAGTGAAGAAGGCTTAATCGCCCTCTGAACACTGCTTGATCGACAGAAGCCACCTTCGGGTGGCTTTTGTGTTTCTGATGCGCTGGCTTCGCGGTCATCCCCGCTCCCATATATATTTAGGAGCGAACTTGTTCGCGAAGCAATCGATCTGGCGCTGCGAACTGCCCCTCGCCAACAAGTTAGCTCCTACAGGCCGCGGTAGATTTGTAGGAGATGTCCGAGATGCGACGCGAACGTGCAGGCATCGGTCGTCACGCCCTGTATCGGTGCGGAAAATAAGGTAGGCTAGCCGCCATTTTGCAACGCCTGTCCCACAAGGACCCGTATTGCGCGACGGGCCGCTCCTAAAAGGACCGGCAGCATTTCCCCCATCCTCAGGGAAATCCTCCTCTTAATTCCGATTCAGCAGTGTGGTTTCTTTGATGAAAGTTTTGAAAGGTCAGGACATCCTGGCATTAGGTTTCATGACATTCGCCTTGTTCGTGGGCGCCGGCAACATCATATTTCCCCCTATCGTTGGCTTGCAGGCCGGACCGCACGTGTGGATGGCGGCGTTGGGCTTTCTGGTGACAGCGGTGGGCCTGCCGGTAGTGACGGTCATCGCACTGGCCAAGGTCGGTGGCGCAATGGACGCGCTGAGCAGTCCGATTGGCAAGGTAGCGGGTGGTGTGCTCGCAGCCGTTGCCTATCTGGCGGTCGGGCCGTTGTTCGCGACGCCGCGCACGGCGACCGTTTCTTTTGAAGTTGGACTGGCGCCGCTGACCGGTGAAAGCCCGCTGGCTCTGTTTCTCTACAGCCTGGTTTATTTTTTATTGGTGTTCTGGGTGTCGCTGTATCCAGGTCGTCTTCTGGATACGGTAGGGCGTTTCCTCGCACCTCTGAAGATAATTGCACTGGCAGTCCTTGGTATCGCGGCGTTCGCATTGCCGGCGGGTGACATTGGCTCCGCCGAGCCTGCCTATATGTCCGCGCCGTTCTCGCAAGGGTTCATCAACGGCTACCTGACCATGGACACCTTGGGCGCTCTTGTTTTCGGCATCGTTATCGTCAATGCGATCCGTTCACGCGGTGTCGACTCACCTCGTTTGATCACGCGTTACGCGATCATTGCCGGACTCATCGCTGGCGTGGGGCTGGCGCTGGTGTACATCAGTCTGTTTCGCCTGGGTGCCGGTAGTCACGCGGTTGCCGCCGGTGCAAGCAATGGCGCTGCAGTCCTGCATGCTTACGTGCAACACACCTTCGGGTCACTGGGCAGTGGTTTTCTCGCCGTTTTGATTTCGCTGGCCTGTCTGGTCACTGCGGTCGGGCTCACCTGCGCCTGTGCTGAATACTTCAGCCGCGTGCTCCCCTTGTCCTATAAGACCCTGGTGATCATGCTGGCAGCGTTCTCGCTGCTCGTTTCCAACCTGGGGTTGACCAACCTTATCCAGTTTTCCATCCCGGTCCTGACCGCCATCTATCCGCCGTGCATCGCCCTGGTAGCGCTGAGCTTCTGCAAGGATTTCTGGCATGAGCAGAGCCGCATCGTTGCACCGGTCATGCTGGTTTCCCTGATCTTCGGGATGGTCGACGCGTTCAAGGGCGCAGGTTTCAGCGATTACCTGCCAGCGATGTTCGTGCATCTGCCGCTAAGCGACCAAGGGCTGGCGTGGCTGGTGCCGGCGTTGATTACCCTGTTTGCTGCGATTGTCGTGGATCGGGTGCTGGGAAAGCGCAACGGGGCGTTGGCCTGAGGGGAGGGCGAGGGTAAACAGCGCTCGCCACTTGCCGGAAACAACAAAGCCCGCAATCAGCGGGCTTTATTGTTTTGAAACTTGAGTACTTACTGCTTAGTGGGTGCAGGCGCTTACTGGTTAGCCTCTTTAGCGCGCTCTTGCGCAGCTTCGGCATTTTTCTGAGCCGCTTCCTGACTTTCTTTGGCAGCGTCGTTCACTTTGTCCTGGGCTTTTTGCATGGACTCTTGCGACTGCTGAGCAGCCTTGTTTGCATCCTGTTGTTTGTCTTCGGATTTTTTATCGCAGGCAGCGAGACCGAGGGTGGCAGAAAGCATCAGGGCGATAGCTAAAGATTTACGCATGGGGTGTTTCTCCTTATTGAATATCTACGAGCCTTTCGAGCGTGGGTCGATAAATTAAGTTCCGTGTGCCTGGATCTTTAATAAATAATGTTTCAGCCACTTTGAAGTCCACGTGTGCTGTGCCGTCCGTTGCACATTTTCGTAGAATAAATGCCAGTGTTGAGCATCGGTATTTTCTTCAGGAGCGCGTAACGAACCAGAAGATTGCCCTTTGCTGTTTTTACCGCCTCTTGAAATCCTCGTCCTAGCCCCCATTTTGATGACAACCCGCTGCCACGCTCAGGTTTTGAACTGAGCTGGTGCCTAATGCCATCTGATCGGAGTTTGATGACCATGAGTGTGGAAACTCAAAAGGAAACCCTGGGCTTCCAGACCGAGGTAAAGCAACTGCTGCACCTCATGATCCATTCGCTGTATTCGAACAAGGAGATTTTTCTCCGCGAATTGATCTCGAACGCCTCTGACGCTGTCGATAAATTGCGTTTTGAAGCGTTGTCCACGTCGGACCTCCTTGAAGGCGGGGCCGAGCTGAAGATTCGTGTCAGCTTCGATAAGGACGCCAATACCGTTACGCTCGAAGACAATGGCATCGGCATGAGCCGAGACGACGCTGTCACCCATCTGGGTACTATCGCGAAGTCAGGCACGGCCGATTTCATGAAGCATCTGTCTGGCGATCAGAAAAAAGATTCGCACCTGATCGGTCAGTTTGGTGTCGGTTTCTATTCCGCGTTCATCGTTGCGGATCAAGTTGACGTCTACAGCCGTCGTGCCGGCCTCGATGCCAGCGAAGGCGTGCATTGGTCCTCCAAAGGCGAAGGTGAGTTTGAAATCGCCACCGTCGAGAAGGCCGATCGCGGTACCCGTATCGTGCTGCACCTGAAGCCCGCCGAGACCGAGTTTGCTGACGGCTACCGTTTGCGCAACATTATCAAGAAGTACTCCGACCACATCGCATTGCCGATCGAGGTGCCTAAAGAGCAGGCCGCCGCTGAAGGCGAGGCTGCTCCGGCCGTTGAGTGGGAAACCGTCAACCGCGCGAGCGCACTCTGGACTCGCCCTCGCACTGAAGTGAAGGGCGAGGAATACCAGGAGTTCTACAAGCACGTTGCCCACGATTTTGAAAACCCGCTGAGCTGGAGCCACAATAAGGTCGAAGGCAAGCTGGAATACAACTCGCTGTTGTATGTGCCGGCTCGTGCTCCGTTCGATCTGTATCAGCGTGAAGCGCCGCGCGGCCTGAAGCTCTACGTACAGCGCGTATTCGTGATGGATCAGGCTGAATCATTCTTGCCCCTGTACCTGCGCTTCATCAAAGGCGTGGTGGACTCCAACGATCTGTCGCTGAACGTTTCCCGTGAAATCCTGCAGAAAGACCCGATCATCGATTCGATGAAGTCAGCACTGACCAAGCGCGTGCTCGACATGCTGGAAAAACTCGCGAAGAACGAGCCTGAGCAATACAAAGGCTTCTGGAAAAACTTCGGCCAGGTCATGAAGGAAGGTCCGGCTGAAGACTTCGCCAACAAGGAAAAAATCGCCGGTCTGCTGCGTTTCGCTTCAACCGCAAGTGAGGATGGCGAGCAGAGCGTATCCTTGGCTGAATACCTGGCTCGCGCCAAGGAAGGTCAGGACAAGATTTACTTCCTGACCGGCGAAAGCTACGCCCAGGTCAAAAACAGCCCGCACCTGGAGGTCTTCCGCAAGAAAGGCATCGAAGTGCTGCTGTTGACTGATCGCATCGATGAGTGGCTGATGAGCTACATCACCGACTTCGACGCCAAGGGTTTTGTCGATGTGGCGCGGGGTGACCTGGACCTGGGCAAACTTGATTCCGAGGAAGACAAGAAAGCTCAAGAGGAAGTGGCCAAGGATAAGGAAGGTCTTATCGAGCGCTTGAAAGCCGCGCTGGGCGAAGCTGTCAGTGAAGTACGGGTTTCTCACCGCCTCACCGATTCCCCCGCCATTCTGGCCATTGGTGAGCAGGACCTGGGCATGCAAATGCGCCAGATCCTCGAAGCCAGCGGTCAAAAGGTGCCGGAATCCAAGCCGATCTTCGAGTTCAACCCTAGCCATCCGCTGATTGGAAAGCTCGACAACGAGCAGAACGAAGAGCGCTTCGGTGACCTGTCGCACATCCTGTTCGATCAGGCTGCTCTGGCAGCGGGCGATAGCCTTAAAGATCCGGCCGCCTATGTGCGCCGTCTGAACAAGTTGTTGGTTGAGCTGTCGGTTTAACATCGAGTGAACGCAAAACCCGCTTCGGCGGGTTTTGTCGTTTTGCGATCCCCTTTTTTCACAACGCAGGAGTCAGCAATGAGCAACGTTACTGTTCGTTCCGTGGTGTACCAGATTGATGGCGTGAGCTATGAGAGCCGTCTGGCGTTCATTGATGGCGCGGCGGCGAGCCCAGGCTTGGTGATGGCACCCAACTGGATGGGTGTCAGTGAAGGCGCTGAGCAGATAGCAAAAAATGTGGCAGCCAAGGGTTATGTGGTGCTTCTGGCCGACCTGTACGGCCAGAGCGTACGTCCTGAAAATGGCGACGAAGCAGCGGCGGCCATGATGCCGCTGAAAAACGATCGCGTGCTGTTGAACGCCCGCATGAAGGCCGCACTGGATCAACTGACCGCACAGAAAGATGCGTCCGTCGACACAGATAAGCTCGCCTCATTCGGCTTCTGCTTCGGTGGTTGCTGCTCTCTTGAATTGGCTCGCACCGGCGCGCCCTTGAAGGCTGCGGTGTCTTTCCACGGCACACTGGATACGCCTGATCCAGCAGCTGCCAACAACATCAACGGTTCGGTGCTGGTGATGCATGGCGCCTCGGACCCGTTGGTGCCCAAAGAGCAGCTGCCAGCGTTCGAGGACGAGATGAATGCTGCGAATGTGGATTGGCAGTTGCTGAGTTACGGCGGCGCTTACCACTCGTTCACCGATCCGGAAGCGAACAACCCCGGCAACCAGATGTACAACAAAAAGATCTCGGACCGCGCGTTCCAGTCGATGTACAACCTGCTGGACGAAGTGTTCGCCCAGTAAATGCATCACCCACTGTAGGAGCGAACGTGTTCGCGAGACTTCGGGGCATCCAATGCACCAGGCTGGCTGCAATAACGCCTCGCTAATGAGTTCGCTCCTACAGATTGAGTTTCATCTCACAGAGGCTGTGGTTTAGGCTTTGGGCCTGCTGGCAATGCTATACGCTCAACTTCTCCCGCCACCGTCGGCCAGTCACCTGCAGCCCACCTGGCACGGGCCTGATCAATCAGTCGCTGATCGCTAGCTACGAAATTCCAGTTCATACGCCTTGGTCCGTCCAGCGCCGCACCGCCAATCAACACTGCGTGGCTGTCACTTTCCGCACACAGTGTCGGCTCGTCACCGGGCGTGAACACCACCAATGTGCGCGGCTCAACGGGTACGCCATTGAGCATCATCTGGCCTTCAATCACGTACAGCGCTCGCTCTTGATATTCATTGGGGATGAGCAGTGTCGTGGCGTTCTGCATCGTCACTTCGGCGTAAAGGGTGGGTGATAGCACGGGAACGGGCGAGCTCAGGCAGAAACCATTCCCGGCGATGATACGAATCCTGATGCCCATGTTGTCGCTGACTGGCAGTTCGTCCGCCGGGTAATGGCTGTAGTGACCGTCTCCTTGCTCATGAGCCCTGGGTGACGCCAACCAGACTTGCAGGCCGTGCAATCGCGAGCCGCTGTGCAGCAGAGTGTCAGGCGTGCGCTCGACGTGTGCGATCGCACGCCCGGCCGTCATCCAGCTGACTTCTCCCGGGCGAACATGTTGGTCGCTGCCCAGGCTGTCCTTGTGCTGGATGTGTCCCTCGAACAAGTAGGTCAGCGTCGACAAACCAATGTGAGGGTGCTGGCCTACATCCATACCGCTGCCGGCAGGGTATTGGGTTTCCAGCATGTGATCGAAGAAAACGAACGGCCCCACGCTTCGGCACCTGGCGCTCGGCAGCGGGCGAAGAATAGGCTGTCCTTCAACGTCTTCGGCTCGGGGTTTAATCGTCAGCATGGCTTGGCTCTCGAAGGGAAACTGGCATGGACAAAGCTTAAGCCATGGAGCGCGCTCTTTGCAGTAGGGCTCAGGTCAGCAAACGATTGGTGTTCTCCAAAGCAAAAAAAGGCGCCTCGAAAGGCGCCTTTTCAGGTGTTACGTGAGCTCGACTTACTTACCAGTCCAGCGCTTCATGACCAGCGTGGCGTTGGTGCCGCCGAAGCCGAAGCTGTTGCTCATAACCTGATTGATCTCTGCGTTTTCGCGAGTTTTGGTCAGGATCGGCATGTCGGCAACTGCTGGGTCCAGCTCGTCGATGTTGGCGGAACCGGCCATGAAGTTGCCTTCCATCATCAACATGCAGTAGATCGCTTCGTGAACGCCCGCGGCGCCCAAAGAGTGACCCGACAGGCTCTTGGTGGAGCTGATGGCAGGAGCATTGCCGGCAAACACTTCACGCACGCCTTCCATTTCCTTGACGTCGCCGACAGGGGTGGAAGTGCCGTGGGTGTTCAGGTAGTCGATTGGGCCTTCAACGGTGGACAGCGCCTGCTGCATACAGCGGATGGCGCCTTCGCCGCTTGGCGCGACCATGTCGTAACCGTCGGAGGTTGCGCCGTAACCCACCAGCTCTGCGTAGATTTTTGCGCCGCGGGCCAGAGCATGCTCCAGCTCCTCGACCACGACCATGCCGCCGCCGCCTGCGATGACGAAACCGTCACGGTCTGCGTCGTAGGCACGCGATGCCTTCTCAGGCGTGTCGTTGCGTTTGCTCGACAGTGCGCCCATGGCGTCGAACAGGAACGACTGGCTCCAATGCTCTTCTTCACCACCACCGGCGAATACGATGTCTTGCTTGCCCATCTGGATCTGCTCCATGGCCGTACCGATGCAGTGAGCACTGGTGGCGCAGGCAGAAGCGATGGAGTAGTTCAGGCCTTTGATCTTGAACGGGGTGGCCAGGCACGCTGACACCGTGCTGCTCATGGTGCGCGTTACACGGTAGGGGCCTACACGCTTGACGCCTTTCTCACGGAGGATGTCCAGCGCTTCCATCTGGTTCAGCGTAGATGCGCCGCCTGAGCCTGCAACCAGACCGGTGCGTGGATTGGAAACCTGCTCCTCGGTAAGGCCCGAGTCAGCTATGGCGTCTTTCATTGCCAGATAGGCATAGGCCGCAGCGTGACCGACAAAGCGATAGATCTTACGATCGATCAGCTCCTCGAGGTTAAGGTCAATGGAACCGGAAACCTGGCTGCGCAAACCCCTTTCGGCGTATTCCGGGTTGAATCGGATGCCAGGGCGGCTTGCACGCAGGTTGGCGGAGACGGTGTCTTTGTCATTGCCCAAGCAGGAAACAATGCCCAGACCAGTGATAACGACGCGGCGCATGCGAATACCCTTAGAAATTTTCAGTGGAAGTGAACACGCCGACCCGAAGGCCTTCGGCAGTGTAGATCTCACGGCCGTCGACGCTGACCGAACCATCGGCGATGGCCAGGTTCAGCTTGCCGCGCAGCACGCGTTTGATGTGGATGTTGTAAGTGACTTTCTTGGCGGTTGGAAGCACCTGGCCGAAAAACTTGACTTCGCCCGACCCCAGGGCGCGGCCCCGGCCCGGCAAGCCTTGCCAGCCTAGGAAGAAGCCGACCAACTGCCACATGGCGTCAAGGCCAAGGCAACCTGGCATCACCGGATCACCCTCGAAGTGACAGGCGAAAAACCACAGGTCAGGCGTTATATCCAGTTCGGCGACCAATTCACCTTTGCCGAACTTGCCGCCTTCTTCACTGATGTGGGTGATGCGATCCACCATCAGCATGTTGGGGGCGGGCAGTTGCGCGTTACCTGGGCCGAACAGCTCGCCGCGACTGCAGCGCAGCAAGTCTTCCCGGGTAAAGGCGTTTTGTTTGGTCATGCGAGCTCCTCGATAATCCTGTGCGGCAGGGTGTAGCGATGCTTACCCAATCTGACCAGCGGGTAATCCCGGTGCTGGCAGCCTACTCATAGACTATTTCGTTGTAGTGAAAGTCACAGCACGGGCGAAATGAATGTACACCTGTGCACTGAAATTTTTCGTCCACACGTTCACGTGGGTCGAATCGGCACACAAGACTGCCGCAATTTATCATTTATCGCCAGTCGCAGATGCCCTAATGGTCAGCCAGCGCTGTAAAACCTGCTGTAAATCAGTACGTTTGAACGGCTTGGCCAGGTAATCGTTCATTCCTGCCTGCAAGCATATCTCTCGATCCCCCTGCCGAGCATTTGCGGTAAGGGCAATGATCGGTAAAGACTCAAGGCCCGGCAGCGCCCGAATGCGGCGTGTCGCTTCATATCCATCCATGACCGGCAACCGACAATCCATCAGCACCAGCGCAAATTTCTCCTTGCTCGCCATGCTCACTGCCTGCGCGCCGTCGCCTGCAACGCTCACCTCAAGCCCGAGGCTGCGCAGCATGGCTTCAACCACGGTGCGGTTCACCGGATTGTCCTCTACCAGCAGCACACAGCCATCGCGGCTTGCCTGTTGATCGCTGACCGGCATTGGCTCAGTGGCGATTTCTTCCTCTTCCATCCTTTGCAGCGGGATCTTCAGGGTAAAGACCGAACCCAGACCCTCGTTGCTTTCAGCGGTCAACGTGCCGCCCATGCGTTCGGCGAGATTGCGCGCAATGGGCAGGCCCAACCCCGTACCGCCATACCGACGCGAGATGGAATTGTCTGCCTGCTGAAAGGCGTCGAACATTGATTCAAGCAGGTCAGGTGAGATACCGATGCCACTGTCACGCACGGCACAGGTGAACATAATGGTGTGACTGTCTGACGGGCTCCATGCGCTATCAACACGCACGCTGCCAAACTCCGTGAATTTGAGTGCATTACCGATCAAATTGACCAGCACCTGACGAATGCGCGTCGGATCGCCCTTGACCCGCAGTTGATCAAAGCCCGGTTGCGAATGCAGTTTCAGCTCCAGAGAGCGCTGCTGGGCGTCATGTGCAAAGGCCTGAACCGAGGTGGCGATCAGGTCGGCCATGCCAAAGGCGATGTTTTCCAGTTCCAGTGCATCGCGCTCGAAGCGAGAGAAGTCGAGGATGTCGTTGATGACCCGGAGCAAGTGCTCGGTTGACTCGGTGGCCAGCGCCGCATATTCCGTCTGCTCCTCGGTCATTTTTGTGGTTTCCATCAGTTGCAGCATGCCAAGAACGCCGTTCATGGGCGTGCGCAACTCGTGGCTCATCATGGCCAGAAACTCCGACTTGGCGCTGTTGGCGCGCTCGGCTTCTTCGCGCGTTCTGATCAACTCGTCCATGGCTTTTTTCTGCTCGCGGCTGGCTTTTTCGAGGCCGAAGGCAAGGTTGTTGATGTGGCGGGCGAGGTTGCCCAGCTCCGCATCATCGGCCACCGGCAGCGGCGTGGTGTAGTCACCCTGCTGGATGGCTTTGACCGCATCACTCATTGCGCTAATGGGCTCGGACAGGCTGAGTGCCAGACGACGCGCCAGCATGTAGGTGAACAGCAGGGCGAAGAGCGCGAGTATTCCGGCTTTGAGCAGGATTTCCTGCTCACGCTGGTTGAACGCCTCGCTGGACATCCCCACCAGCACCCGGCCCAGGTAATTCTCAAGCGGGCGGGCATCCGCCGCGTCGGGCACTATGGCGTTCCCAAGCCTTGAGCGTTGTAGTCGAATCGGCGACTGAAACACCTCGATCTGGCGCGGCGGTGTTTGCTTGTCACCCACTTGTTCGACGTGGACCAGCACCTGACCACTGCTGTTCTGCACTTCCAGAAAGCGCACATGGGGGGTTGCCATGGTGGCCTTCATCAGGCTTTCCAATACGCTGTTATTGCCGACGATGACGCCGTATTCAGATGCCGGGGCCAGCTGGTTGGCGATCAACTGACCGGTGTGGTTGAGCTCCTGACGCAAGTCCTGAATTCGCACCACGGTGAAGAAACTGATCAGCAGCAACGTCAACAACAGGGCAGGGCCCAGGCTGAGAATTTGCGTACGAGTGCTGATGTTCCAGCTGCGCCGCAGTGTCATCGAATCGGTTCTCCTGGGGCGATGTCGTATCGACAGATGATGGGCAGACAACATGAATTTTCATGGAGGCACGGCATCTTAACCGAGCTGTAGTTATTTTCGTTGGCCGCCGTAGGCTTTGGATGAGATGACTGTCGCGCAGCGTTTGCCGCTGGTCGCATTCGCAGCGCTCCGTATAATGCGGCCATCGCCAGATGTGATGGCCCTGACTGGATTGTCTTATGAACCCGCAGCAACCTATCGCAGTACTCGGCGGCGGCAGCTTCGGTACCGCTGTGGCCAATCTGCTGGCAGCCAACGGCCAGCGAGTCATGCAGTGGATGCGCGACCCTGAGCAAGCCGAGGCGATTCGTGTCAACCGTGAAAACCCCCGCTATCTAAAGGGTATCAAGGTGCTTGAAGGCGTCGAGCCGGTGACCGACCTCCAGGCCACCCTTGAAGCCTGTGAGCTGATCTTTGTTGCGCTGCCTTCCAGCGCGTTGCGCACGGTGCTCACGCCGCACGTGCAGTTGCTGGACGGCAAGATGCTCGTCAGCCTGACCAAGGGCATCGAGGCGCAGACCTTCAAACTGATGAGTGAAATCCTCGAGGACATCGCCCCGCAGTCTCGCATTGGTGTGTTGTCGGGGCCAAACCTTGCACGCGAAATCGCCGAGCACGCATTGACCGCGACGGTGGTCGCCAGCGAAGACGAAGACCTTTGCCAGAATGTGCAGGCTGCTTTGCATGGCCGCACGTTCCGCGTGTACGCCAGTGCCGACCGTTTTGGCGTTGAGCTGGGCGGGGCGCTGAAAAACGTCTACGCGATCATCGCCGGCATGGCTGTGGCGCTGGGCATGGGTGAGAACACCAAAAGCATGCTCATCACCCGCGCGCTGGCCGAGATGACCCGCTTTGCCGTCAGTCAGGGTGCTAACCCGATGACCTTCCTGGGGCTGGCAGGGGTAGGCGATCTGATCGTCACCTGCTCATCGCCTAAAAGCCGTAACTATCAAGTGGGCTTTGCGCTGGGCCAGGGTTTGAGCCTCGATGAAGCCGTTACCCGCCTTGGCGAAGTCGCGGAAGGCGTGAACACCCTCAAGGTGCTCAAGGTGAAGGCTCAGGAGCTTCAGGTGTACATGCCACTGGTTGCGGGTCTGCATGCGATTCTCTTTGAGGGCCGTACCCTCGAACAGGTGATTGAGCTGCTGATGCGCGCCGAACCCAAAACCGATGTCGATTTCATTTCGACCAGCGGTTTCAACTGAATAAATCCGTGTGGAGAAGCCCTTGAACGATTCCAGATTCAAGCAAAACGAGTCGATATTGCTGCGCATCCTCTGGATGGTGGTGTTTGTCGTGGTATGGCAGGTGGCCGAATTGGTGCTCGCCGTGGTGGTTCTGGTGCAACTGGCCTACCGTCTGTTCTACGGCGCCCCGAGCCTGAGCCTGATGCAATTTGGCGATAGCCTGAGTCAGTTCCTCGTGCAAATAGGCCGTTTCGGTACGTTTCACACCGACCAGAAGCCCTGGCCTTTTGCCGACTGGCCGACACCGCGACCGCCAGAAGGCGAGGCGCCCCATTCAGTGCCTGCCGCTGAGCAAGCTGGACCTGCCGCTGCGCACGCTGCCGCTGAGCAACCTGTGCGTGACGAAGAGCCCAAACTATGACGGTGTGGATTTTGCGGCACGGCGAAGCGCAAAACCGCGCGCGCAGTGATGCTGGTCGCGAGCTCACCGTCAACGGCCGCGAAGAAGTCCTGAATAGCGCGGCGCAGCTGTTGGGCCAGCCGCTGCGCTTCATCATCGCCAGCCCGTACGTTCGTGCTCAGCAGACTGCCGAGCTGGTGCGCCAGGCGCTGGGCTTTAGCGACAGCGTAATAACAGTCCCTTGGCTGACGCCTGACAGCGATCCGCGCAAGGTGCTGGTCAATCTGGATATGTACGCGGGCGATAACGTCCTGCTGGTCAGCCATCAACCTTTAGTAGGTGCGCTGATCGGACTGGCTGTCCACGGCAGCACGCAACAGGCTCAACCCATGCAGACGGCCAGTCTTGCGGAGCTGGAGGGAGATTTCCCGCTCGCTGGCGCCATGGAATTGGTCAGCGTGCATCACGTTCAGTGATGCATACGGGCATCAGTTGCCCGAAGAATTACCCCAGGTAAGTCCCTACACAACAACAAAGGAATGAACATGACGATCTGGCGCAGCCCTCCAAGTATCGACGCCCTTAATGCAATGCAGAAAAACACCATCGGCGAGGTTCTGGATATTCGTTTCGAATCTGCCGATGACGACTCACTCACCGCGAGCATGGTGGTCGATCACCGTACTCATCAGCCCTATGGCCTGCTGCACGGCGGCGCTTCTGTGGTGCTGGCGGAAACAGTCGGCTCCACCGCCAGTTATCTGGTGATCGATACCAGCAAATATTTTTGCGTGGGCCTGGAAGTCAACGCCAACCATCTGCGTGGCCTGCGCAACGGCCGCGTCACCGCGATTGCCCGGCCGGTGCATATCGGCCGCACCACCCACGTCTGGGACATTCGTCTGACCAGCGACGAAGGCAAGGCCTGCTGTATCTCCCGCCTGACCGTTGCCGTCGTGCCCCATGGCGAGCAACCGCCCGGCCGCTAATTTCGATTCGCTATTTGCAGCCCATTCGTTCGAGCGATACGGTCTTTGCCGCCTTTTTCCTTTGCGTCTACTGTGAACGCGTCTCATGGTGCGACACACATTGTTCAAGGAGGAAGGAAATGGCTAATCAACCCGTAGGGCTTGAGGCGTGGGTGACGGATATCTACGCAGACAAAGTGCTGACCAACACTGAATTTCAGGCCTTGCGAGACGAGGCGGATATGGTCTATGAAGGGATGAGCGCGGCACTGCCGGGCGTGCCTGATCTGCCTGCGTTTCAGAAGCTTGCCGACGAAACAGTCCAGTCCATGCAGAGCAGCATTCTTGCAGTGAAGAAAACCAAGCCATCCGAGGAGGTTAAAGCGCAGGTCAAGGAGGGTTTTGGTTTTCAGGTCGCCTACATCAAGGCGTGCCTTGATCGGTTCACTCAAACGTTGTAAATCCCAAGTAACTCTTCCCATGACCGGAGTGCCACTGTCGATGGCGCTTCCGGTCATTGCGGGGTGAGTGGCGCGTGCCCACAATTGCAGCCTGATCTGCACTCACCGGGATGCGCTTGCATGACTCAACCTGTCTTTTTCGCTCACGCCAATGGCTTTCCTTCTGCGACCTACGGCAAGTTGTTTGCTGCGCTGGGCGACGGATTTCAGGTCGCTCATCTGGAGCAGCATGCTCACGATCCTCGTTTCCCGGTGACTGATAATTGGGCGGATCTGGTCGATGAGCTCATTCACCATCTTCGCCACCAGCCTCAGCCCGTCTGGGGCGTGGGTCACTCTCTCGGCGGTGTGTTGCATTACCACGCGGCGCTGCGTTGCCCCGAGCTTTACAGGGGCGTTGTGATGCTGGACTCACCCGTTCTGACCGTGTTCGATCAGTGGATGATTCGCGCTGCCAAGCGGTTCGGTTTCATCGATCGCCTAACCCCGGCCGGGCGCACGCTGGGGCGCCGCGAAGTGTTCTCTGATATTGACGCCGCACGGCACTATTTCTCGGGTAAAACCCTGTTTCGCCGATTCGATCCGGAGTGCTTTGAAGCCTATCTCTTGCACGGGCTGCAAGCGGACGGCGGTCAACTGCGCCTGCGCTTTGATCCCGCCACCGAGATCAGCATTTATCGCAGCGTGCCGCACACCAGTCCTGGGCTCGCTCGTCAGTTGCGAGTGCCGTTGGCAGTGGTGCGCGGCGAGCACAGTCAAGTGGTCAGGCGACACCACGCCTATTCGGTCAAAAGCATGCGGGAAGGGGAATACCTGTCGATGCCGGGCGGGCATATGTTTCCGCTGGAACATCCCGAAGCGACCGCTCAGATGCTTAAAACCTTGTTCGCCCGCTGGAGCGCGCGGCGTGAGTCAGCCGAAGGCGCGCAGGCCTGCGAGCGTGCCCAGGCATGAGTTGCCGGGTTGAAGAAGTGCGGCTGAGCTTGCCGCATATCGAGTTGGCGGCCCATCTGTTCGGTCCTCCGGACGGTAGGCCGGTGATCGCGTTGCATGGCTGGCTTGATAACGCCAACAGCTTCGCCCGACTGGCGCCCAAACTCGAAGGGCTGCGTATCGTGGCGTTGGATCTGGCCGGGCATGGCCATTCCGACCACCGTCCGATTGGCGCAGGTTACAGCCTGCCGGACTATGCCCACGATGTGCTGCAGGTCGCGGACCAATTGGGTTGGGAAAAGTTTTCACTGCTGGGGCATTCGTTAGGCGCGATCATTTCAGTGATCATCGCCGGCGCGCTGCCCCAACGTATTAACCGCCTGGCAATGATCGACGGGTTGATCCCGCCGCTCGGTGAAGCAGACAGCGCCGCGCAACGTATGGGTGCGGCGTTGCAGGCGCAGTTAAGCCAGTTCAACAAGCGCAAGCCGGTTTATGCCGAGATTGATCGCGCCGTTGAGGCCCGCATGCAGGGCCTGGTTGCGGTCAGCCGCGAGGCCGCTGAGCTGCTGGCGCAGCGCGGTTTGATGCCGGTGCCCGGTGGCTACACCTGGCGCAGCGATAGCCGTCTGACCCTCCCGTCGTCTACCCGTTTTAGCCGTGCCCAGGCAATGGCCTATGTCGAGGCCATCGCTTGCCCCACTCAGTTGATCGTCGCCGAAGACGGCATGCTGGCGAAAAACCAGGCGCTCTTGTCCGCCCTGCCATTTGAGGTCAAACACTTGCCCGGCGGGCATCACCTGCACCTCAACGACGAGGCTGGCGCGAGCTCTGTTGCAGACTGTTTCAAACGGTTTTTCGCTGTTCCTTGACTTGCGACCGGCAACTGCCGAGGCTGAGCGGGTTAAGACAGGAGACACCCATGACGGACCAACAACGCGCCGCCCCTGGCAACCCTGCCGGAATTTCAGCGAGCCTTATTTCAGGCTCGCTCCGTAACCTTCCTTTTCCGACATCGAGCCGATGAAAGCACCCATGCGTTTCACCAGTGCCTTCGGGTTGATGCTTTGCCTTGCCACGCTCAGCACACTCAGCCATGCGGATGATGTGCCCGGCAGCCTGGACCTGCCCAAATTACCCCGGCTGGCCGATGCCGAAATCGTTGATTACCGCCCGGCCACCGAGCTGGAACGGGTTTACCCCATGGGCTCGATTCGCAAGATCAGCGGTCAGCTGCGTTTTGACGGGCAAGTCGGCGCTCGAGGCAACGTCACCGCCATCACCTACCAGATTCCCTCCGAACACACCTCCGATGAAGCCTTCACCGCGGCACGCGAAGCGCTGCAGAAGCAGGACGCACAGTTGCTGTTCTGGTGCCAGGCGCGTGACTGCGGAGAGAGCAGCCTCTGGGCCAATGAAGTATTCGGCAACGCCAAGTTGTACGGCGCCGACGACCAGCAAGCGTATCTGCTGTTGCGTCTGGCGGCCCCCGAGAACGACACGCTTGTAGCGTTGTACAGCATCACCCGTGGCAATCGACGCGCTTACCTGCATGTGGAGCAGTTTCAGGCAGCGGCGCCCTTGGGGGAGCTGTTGCCGACCTCCGCCACGTTGTTGCGGCAGCTTAAAAGCACCGGTGAACTGGATTTGCCCATGCTCACCGGCACCCCGCAGGAACCTTGGATTACGTTACTCTCGCGCGGCCTGAACCTGGACAGCGGCCTTCGAGTGACGGTATCGGGCAAGGACGCCGAAGCGTGGCGTCAGGCACTGACCGGCAAAGGCGTGCGCGCGGCGCGACTCGAGGCGGGCAATGGCGAGGCAAAGGGCCTGGCCATTGAACTGATCCGCTGAAGGACTATCTGTAGGTGTCGCTGCGCACCGCACTGTAGTCGCCTCATGATGAACGCTGGCAAGACCGGCGTTCGCCGTTATGCTGTCGCCACTCATGTAAATTCTGCAGGATGAACCATGCTCAATAATGATCGCCTCTTGGTGCAGATTCTGCTCCTGGCGTTGCTCGGTGCCTGCCTGTGGGTAATGGCGCCGTTCTGGTCGGCGCTGTTCTGGGGCGCTGTGCTGGCCTTTGCCAGCTGGCCGCTGATGCGCCTGTTGACGCGTTGGCTCAAGGGCCGAGAATCGCTGGCCGCCGCGTTGCTGACCCTCGGCTGGGCAGTGCTGGTGCTCGCGCCGCTGGTGTGGCTGGGCTTCAATCTGGCCGATCACGTGCGAGATGCGACGGTCTTCATCAAAGATGTGCAAGTGGACGGTCTGCCGGACCCTCCGACCTGGCTGGCCAGCGTGCCGTTGGTGGGGGAGCGTCTGGTGAGCTTCTGGAACACGATCGATCAGCAAGGCGCGGCGATGCTCGCCAATGTGCGGCCGTATCTGGGGCAAGTCGGTAACTTTCTGCTGGCGCGAAGTGCTCAGATCGGCGGCGGCATTCTCGAGCTGACATTGAGCATCGTGTTCGTGTTCTTTTTCTATCGCGACGGCCCGAGGCTGGCGGCTTTCGTATTGAGCCTGCTGGAACGCCTGATCGGTGATCGCGCGCAATATTACGTAGATCTGGTGGCTGGCACGGTACAGCGGGTTGTCAACGGAGTGATCGGTACCGCCGCCGCTCAGGCGCTGCTGGCCCTGATCGGTTTTCTGATTGCCGGTGTGCCGGGCGCGCTGGTGCTGGGTATTGGCACATTCCTGCTGAGTCTGGTGCCGATGGGTCCGCCGCTGATCTGGATTCCGGCCACCGCCTGGCTTGCCTGGAAAGGTGATTACGGTATGGCGATTTTCCTTGGGCTCTGGGGTACGTTCATCGTCAGCGGTGTTGACAACGTACTGAAGCCGTACCTGATCAGTCGTGGTGGCAATCTTCCACTGGTCATCGTGCTGCTGGGGGTTTTTGGCGGTTTGCTGGCATTCGGATTCATCGGCCTGTTCATCGGCCCGACATTGCTGGCGGTGTCCTATAGCCTGCTGCTGGACTGGGTGGGCAGCAGTCGGGCGCAGCAACCGCGCACTTGACAATCGTCACCTGAAAAAACCGCCGTCGGACTTACGTCCGGCGGCGTTTTTTTTTGCACCCGCGTCAGGCAGAAACGCTGACGTACTTGCCGGCAGTGGCGCTGCTGGTCAGGTTGTAGCTGTCGCTGATGGCGGCAACGATCCGGCTCAATGCTTCGGCCGACTGGCTGCTGCTGCTTTGCTGCTGACTGTTGCTGTTGGAGGACAGCGCCGACGTCAGTTCGCTGGAGCTGATCCCGCCGTCACCGTCGCCGTCCAGCGCGCTCAGCAGGTTTTGCGCGTTATTGGCAGTTGAGCTGCTTGCGTCCATCTGCATAGGTGGCGGCGGCGATGATCAGGGTGATCAATTGAAAGATCAGCGGCACGATAGGCCCACCCAGCGGCGGCGGGCGGTGCTCGCGTGGCCTCTCGCCCATCATGGGCGCTTGCTGTGTATCGCCCGCCTGAGAATGCTCCGGCGGAGGTGGAGGTGGAGGTGGAGGTGGAGGCCGAAAACCGTAAAAGCTGAACCAGCCAAATGCCAGCAGGTGCGCCAGGATGATAGCCAGCAGCGCGCCGCCGAACAGGCGGGCGAACAGTGTGTCAGCCGAACGGATCAACCGATGTCCCTGGCGTCGAACAGGTAGCCTTCACCGCGCACTGTCTTGATCAGTTGTGGCGATTTGGGGTCATCGCCCAGTTTCTGCCGCAACCGTGAGACCAGTAAATCGATGCTGCGATCAAAGGCTTCGATCGAACGACCACGTGCTGCATCCAGCAGTTGCTCGCGATTGAGCACGCGGCGCGGACGCTCGAGGAACACGCGCAACAACGCTGAACTCAGCGTTGGACAGCGGCACCACCAGACCATCGGGTGCGGTCAATTGGCGCAATACGCTATTGAGCCGCCAGTTGTCGAAACGGATGTGGGTGCGCTCTTCGCTGCGTTCGTCGCGTACCCGGCGCAGGATGGTCTGGATGCGTGCAACCAGTTCACGCGGTTCGAACGGTTTGGCCATGTAGTCGTCGGCGCCCAGATCCAGACCGATGATGCGGTCGGTGGGCTCGCAGCGGGCGGTCAGCATCAGGATCGGGATGTCGGAGGAACCGCGCAGCCAGCGACACAGCGACAGGCCGTCTTCACCGGGCAGCATCAAGTCCAGGACTATGACGTCAAACGTGCCTTCCGACAGCGCCTGGCGCATGGCAGTGCCATCGATGACGCCGGTGCTGTGAATGTTGAAGCGTGCGAGGTAATCGCACAACAGCTCGCGAATCGGCACGTCGTCATCGACGATCAGCGCGCGAGTGGTCCAGCGGCGTTCGTCAGCGCCAGTAGCGGTGTTGCTGTCGGAAAGGGTTTGCATGTACTGCTGCCGCCATGTGGAGCCGCCATCGACTGGCCGCAAGTAAGGAACGACGCCCCATGCCACTGCGCTGGCGAGTCAGGCGGAAGGGTGCAGGGCGCGGGTGTCGGGCGATTGTCGGAAATGTATCAGGAAAGCTACAAGCCGTAAGCTTCGAGCGGCAAGCATGCAGCGGCGTAAAGTTCGGCGTTTACGCCTACTGCTGCTCGGCAGCTCCTACAGGGACTGCGTTTGACGCCGGGCTTTACGCATTCTTTATGCCCGGCGACCTCCCTCGCTCTCGTTCCTTTACGCCCCTGCTACGGACAATGACCCCAAGCGGCAATCGCCGTATGACGGAGAGTTTCCATGAGTGTTCTGGATGGGGTGTCCCTGCTGTTGGCGGCAGGGTTGTTCGTGTACTTGCTGGTGGCGTTACTGCGCGCCGGCCAGGTCGAGGAGTGACGGGCATGCACGGTTACGACTATCTGCTGATCATCGCGTTCTTTGCACTGGTGCTGTTGCCAGCGCCGATGCTGGGGCGTTTCTACTACAAGGTCATGGAAGGTGAGCGCACTTTTCTGACCCCGGTCATGGGGCCGGTCGAGCGCATTTGCTATCGCATTTCCGGCGTAGACCCCAAGATTGAGCACAACTGGAAAACCTACACACTGGCCTTGCTGGCCTTCAACCTGGCTGGCTTCGTCGCGTTGTTCGCGATCCTGCTGTTTCAGGGCTCTCTGCCACTCAACCCGCAAGCGCTGCCGGGTATGGAATGGTCGCTGGCCTTCAACACCGCAATGAGTTTTGTCACTAACACTAACTGGCAGAATTACAGCGGCGAAGCGTCCCTCAGCTACCTGAGCCAGATGGCCGGCCTGACCGTGCAAAACTTCGTCAGTGCCGCAACCGGCATCGCCGTGCTGGTTGCATTCTGCCGTGGCATCAGCCGCCGCTCGACGCAAAGCCTGGGGAACTTCTGGACCGACATGACCCGCGCAACCCTTTACGGGCTGTTGCCGTTGTGCATCATCCTGGCGCTTTTTCTGGTGTGGCAGGGCGTGCCGCAGACCTTCGCCCATTACGTGGACGCCGTGACTCTGCAAGGCGCCGACCAGAGTATTCCGCTCGGCCCGGCTGCCAGCCAGATCGCAATCAAACAACTGGGCACCAACGGCGGCGGTTTCTTCGGCGTCAACTCGGCGCATCCGTTCGAGAACCCGACCGCCTGGAGCAACCTGTTCGAGCTGGTATCGATCATCCTGATCCCGGTAGCGCTGGTGTTCACCTTCGGCCATTACGTCAAGGACCTGCGTCAGAGCCGGGCGATCATCGCCTGCATGCTGGCGTTGTTCCTGATTGGTGGTGCGACCATGCTGTGGGCGGAATATCAGCCCAACCCGACGCTGAGCATGGCTTCCGTTGAACAGACTGCACCGATGGAAGGCAAGGAAACGCGTTTTGGCACCACCGCGACCGTGCTGTGGGCAAGCGCGACTACCGCTGCTTCCAACGGCTCCGTCAACGGCATGCACGACAGCCTCAATCCGCTGAGCGGTATGGTGGCGCTGGCGAACATGATGGTCGGCGAAGTGATCTTTGGCGGCGTCGGCGCAGGGCTGTATGGCATGCTGCTGAACGTGCTGATCGCGGTGTTCCTCGCCGGCTTGATGATCGGACGTACGCCGGAATACCTGGGCAAAAAACTCCAGGCGCGTGAGGTCAAGCTCCTGGTCGCGACCCTGATCGTGATGCCGGTGGGCGTGCTGGTGTTTGGTGCATTGGCGGCGTCGTTGCCTGGCCCGGCCGGCGCGGTGAGCAACCCCGGCCCGCATGGCTTCAGCCAGTTGCTGTACGCCTACACCTCGGCCACGGCCAACAACGGCTCAGCGTTCGGCGGTTTCAGCGCCAACACGATGTTCCACAACCTGATGCTCAGCCTCTCGATGTTCCTCGGTCGCTTCGGCTACATCCTGCCGGTGCTGGCATTGGCGGGCAGTCTGGCGGCGAAGAAAACCGCGCCGCTCAACCAGAACAGCTTTCCGACCCACGGCCCCTTGTTCGTGACCCTGCTGACGGTGACCATTTTGCTGGTGGGCGGGCTTACGTTCCTGCCGACCCTTGCACTGGGGCCGATTGCCGAACATCTGAGCCTGGGCTTCTGAGGAACGAATCATGAACATGCAGATTCCTGCTACAAATAAAAACGCCGAACAGCCAACACCTGTGGCGTCGCCAGCCAAGACCGCAATAGCCGACCTGTGGCGACCTGCGCTGGTCCAGGCCTTCGTCAAACTTGACCCGCGCCAGTTGAAACGGGCGCCGGTGATGCTGGTGGTGGAGCTGACCGCCATCCTCACCACCGTTTTGTGCCTGATCCCTGATCCGGCCGTACCGACCTTCGTCGCGGTGCAGATTGCAGTCTGGCTGTGGTTCACCGTGCTGTTCGCCAACTTCGCCGAAGCGTTGGCCGAAGGCCGCGGTAAAGCGCGGGCTGACAGCTTGAAGGCCGGTACCGAAGGCCTGAAGGCACGCTTGAAAGGCAGCAACGGCGCGTTTGAAATGGTCAGCGCCAGCAGCCTGCGCAAGGGTGACGTGGTACGCGTCGAGGCCGGGGAGATGATCCCAGGCGACGGCGAAGTCATCGAAGGCATCGCGGCGGTCAACGAAGCGGCCATCACCGGTGAGTCCGCGCCGGTGATTCGTGAATCCGGCGGCGACCGTTCGGCTGTCACCGGCAACACCCGGCTGGTGTCCGACTGGTTGATGGTGCGCATCAGTGCCAACCCCGGCGAGTCGACCCTGGACCGCATGATCGCGTTGGTGGAAGGCGCCAAACGCCAGAAAACACCCAACGAAGTCGCACTCGACATCCTGCTGATCGGCCTGACGCTGATCTTCCTGCTGGTCGTCGTGACTTTGCAGCCGTTCGCTCACTTCGCCGGGGGCAATCTGCCGCTGGTGTTTTTGGTCGCGCTGTTGGTCACGCTGATCCCGACCACCATCGGCGGTTTGCTGTCAGCCATCGGTATCGCCGGGATGGATCGCCTGGTGCGCCTGAACGTCATCGCCAAATCCGGGCGCGCCGTGGAAGCAGCCGGCGACGTACATGTGCTGCTGCTGGACAAGACCGGCACCATCACTTTCGGTAACCGCCGTTGTGCAGCGGTGTATGCCGCACCGGGTGTGAGCCCCAAAGAGCTGAGTGAAGGAACGTTGCTGGCCTCGCTGGCGGACGATACGGCAGAAGGTAAATCCATCGTCGAGTACCTGCGCGGCTTGCACCCGATGGTCGAACCTGCACCCAGCCAATTGACCCCGGTGCCGTTCACCGCTGAAACCCGTTTGTCCGGTGTCGACTATGACGGCCGGGTGTTTCGCAAGGGTGCCGTCGATTCGCTGCTGAATTTCCTGGGCCGTGATCGCAGTGATCTGCCGTCGGTGCTGGCGCGTGAAATCGACAAGATCGCCAAAACCGGCGGCACCCCGTTGCTGGTCTGTGGCGACGGCAAGCTGCTGGGCGCCATCCACCTGAAAGACGTGGTCAAGCCCGGCATCCGTGAGCGCTTTGAAGAATTGCGCAAACTGGGCATTCGCACGGTGATGGTGACCGGCGACAACCCGTTGACTGCTGCTGCGATTGCCGCTGAGGCGGGCGTGGACGACGTGCTGGCCGAAGCGACGCCGGAGAAAAAGCTCGAGCGTATTCGTCAGGAGCAGAACGACGGGCGTCTGGTTGCCATGTGCGGCGACGGCGCCAACGACGCCCCGGCGCTGGCTCAGGCCGATGTCGGCATGGCGATGAACGACGGCACGCAGGCGGCGCGCGAGGCGGCCAACATGGTCGATCTCGACAGCGACCCGACCAAGCTGCTGGACGTGGTGCAGATCGGCAAGGAATTGCTGGTTACACGCGGCGCGCTGACGACGTTCTCGATTGCCAACGACGTGGCCAAATACTTCGCCATCCTGCCGGCGCTGTTCGCCTCGATCTACCCGCAGCTGGGCGTGCTCAATATCATGCACCTGACCAGCCCGCAGAGCGCGATCCTTTCGGCCATCGTCTTCAACGCGCTGATCATTGTGGTGCTGATCCCGCTGGCGCTTCGTGGCGTGCGGGTTCAGGCGGCGAGCGCGGCGGCGTTGCTGCGACGTAACCTGCTGATCTACGGGCTGGGCGGGATTGCCGTGCCATTCGTGGGGATCAAGGCCATCGACATGCTGCTGACCGCGTTGCATCTGGTGTAAGGCGGCACCTGCGCTGCGGACACCGGTTCGCAGCGCAGGAGCCATCGGGTGCTGCAACCAAGGTCTGCGGCGCTCACTTTTGATTGAGGATTTGATGATGTCGACTGTAATTCGTCCAGCCATAAGCCTGATTGTTCTGATGACCCTGATCACCGGCGTCGCCTACCCACTGGTGGTGACGGGTATTGCGCAAGTGGCGTTTCCTGAGCAGGCCAACGGCAGCCTGATCTATGACGATCAGGAGAAGGTGCGCGGTTCCGAGCTGATCGCACAGAATTTCACCGGCGAAGAATGGTTTCACCCACGTCCTTCGGCAGGCGCTTATGCAACCGTCTCCAGCGGCGCGAGCAACCTGGCACCGAGTAATCCGGCGTTGGCTCAGCGCGTGGCCGATGATGCCGCCAAAAACGTGGTGGACGGGCAAGGCCCTGTGCCGCTGAACCTCTTGACCACCTCTGGCAGTGGCCTTGACCCGCATGTTTCGCCCCAAGCCGCTGCTTATCAGGTCAGCCGTGTTGCAGCGGCGCGTAATGTTTCCCCGGACGCCGTGCAGGGGATTGTTGAGGCCAATACCTATCGCCCGTTGATCGGTCCGCCAGTGGTCAACGTTTTAAGCTTGAATCAGGCGCTCAATGGGTTACCTTCTGCCAAATCCGTGAATTGATCGACGATCTGGTGGGAGAGGGCTTGCTGAATCTGTAGGAGCCAACTTGTTGGCGAAGCGGTTTATGCGCTGTGTGAGGCGGGACGCTTCGCGAACAAGTTTGCTCCTGCAGCCCTGCGGCAGACTGGAATAATGAGTAAGGAACAACACATCGTGAATTCGACCACCCGTGCCGACGCCATTCTGGCCAACCTGCCTCGGGAGGGGCGTGGCCGGCTGAAAGTGTTTCTGGGCGCCGCGCCCGGTGTCGGCAAGACGTACGCGATGTTGCAGGCGGCGCACACTCAGATGCGCCAGGGCGTTGCAGTGCTGGCGGGCGTGGTGGAAACCCATGGCCGCAGCGAAACCGAAGCCTTGCTCGGTGGCATCGCGCAGCAACCGCTGCTGCGCTCCGAATACCGTGGCGTAATTCTCGAAGAAATGGACCTCGACGGTCTGCTCAAGGCCGCGCCGGGACTGGCACTGGTTGACGAACTGGCCCACAGCAACGCCCCCGGCAGTCGTCACGCCAAGCGCTGGCAAGATATCCAGGAGCTGCTCTCGGCGGGCATCGACGTCTACACCACGGTCAACGTCCAGCACCTCGAAAGCCTCAACGACCAGGTGCGCGGCATCACCGGCGTGCTGGTGCGCGAAACCCTGCCCGACTGGGTGCTGCAAGAAGCGTATGAACTGGTGCTGATCGACCTGCCGCCGAGGGAACTGCTTGAGCGCCTGCGCGATGGCAAGGTCTATGTACCTGAGCAGGCCCGCGCTGCCATCGATGCGTTCTTTTCGCAAACCAACCTCAATGCGCTGCGCGAACTGGCCATGCAGACCGCCGCCGCGCAGGTCGATAACGATCTGGCGCAGGGCTACCGCCAGCTGGGGCAAGCGGCCCCTGCGGTGCGCGGCCGCTTGCTGGTGGGCGTGGACGGCGACGCCCAGGCTGAAAGACTGGTGCGCCATGCCAGCCGGGTGGCCCAGCGTCGGCATCTGCCTTGGAGTCTGGTGCACATCGACAACGGCCGGTTTTTCGATGAACTGGCGCGCACCCGTCTGCAAAACGCGCAACAACTGGCTGAACGGCTGGGCGGCGAAGTGGTGGTGCTGCGTGCGCCGGAGGTGGCAAAAACCCTGATTCAGCACGCCGCCGAGCGCCGGGCGAGTCTGGTGCTGGTCGGACAATCCCGGCCGAGCTGGCGCCGTCGCGTTCTCGGTGGAGGCTTGGCTGCGCGCTTGTTGCGCAATGCCCATGGCCTGGAAATCAACGTGCTGGACAGCGAAGCGCGCCCGGACCAGCCGCGTTCGACGTCACCTCGGGCGTTGGTTGGATTCGACTACGCCCTGGCCCTGCTCGCGACCGTGGGTGCGAGCGTACTTGCCTGGGCGGTGTCCGGCGTGCTGGCGCTGCCGAACATCTCACTGGTCTTTCTGGCGGCGGTGCTGCTGGTGGCCGTGCGCAGCAGCCTCGGCCCGGCGCTGGTGTGCGCTGTGGCGTCGTTTCTGGCTTACGATTTTCTGTTCATTCCGCCGAATTTCTCCCTGAGCATCCAGCGTGAAGAGGATGTGCTCACGCTGTTGTTTTTCCTGCTGATGGCGGGTGTCACCGGCAACCTCGCGGCCCGCCAGCGGGGTCAGTTGCGCGCGTTGCGTGACACTCAGGAAGAAACCAGCGAAATGCTCGAGCTGTCACGCAAACTGACGGCCGCCACGGACCGTCAGGCCGTGCTCAGCGCCGCCGAGCAACATTTGGGTGGCTGGAAGGAGCTGCAACTGTGCGTGCTGAACCCTGACGGCCACCAGGGCTGGACCGTCGAAATCGGCGGGCCGCTGGAGTTCTCGGAGTTTGAGCGCGCTGCTGCGGACTGGGCCTGGCAACACGGCCAGCCAGCGGGCAAGGGCACAGGGACATTGCCGTCCGGGCGCTGGTGGTGGTTGCCATTGTGGGTCGACGATGCGCCGCTGGCGTTGCTCGGTGTCTGTGCCAGAGAGGGGCAGATATTTACCCCGCAACGCCGGCGTCTGCTCACCGCGCTCAGCCAGCCCATCGGTCAGGCACTGGCCCGCGTGCGACTGGCTGATGACCTCGAAGCAGCGCGTCTGCACGGTGAAACCGAACAGTTGCGCAGCGCGTTGCTGGCGTCCGTCTCCCACGATCTGCGCACACCGTTGACATCCATGCGCGGCAGCATCGACAGCCTGCTTGCGCTGGGTGAGGCGATACCGCTGGAAGATCGTCGAGAGCTGCTCGAAGGCACCCGCGATGAAGCCGAACGTCTGGACCGTTACATTCAGAACCTGCTGGACATGACCCGTCTCGGTCACGGCGCCTTGAAGCTGGCCCGCGACTGGGTATCGCCGGGTGACATTGTCTGCAGCGCCTTGAACCGTCTGCGCGCCGTGCTGGCGCCGCTGCAGGTCAGCACGCAGCTCGCGCCTGACTTGCCACTTTTGTATGTACACGCCGCGTTGATTGAGCAAGCGCTGGTCAACGTGATTGAAAACGCTGCGCGCTTTTCTCCCCAGCAGGGCCGTCTGCAACTGACGGCAGACGCGGATCAGGAGGAGGTGATCTTCGCGGTCAGCGACGAAGGTCCCGGCATTCCGGAAGCCGAACGGGCAAAGATTTTCGACATGTTCTACACCGCAGCCCGGGGCGATCGAGGTGGGCAGGGCACCGGTCTGGGACTGGCGATCTGTCAGGGGATGGTCGGCGCCCATGGCGGGCGCATCACGGTCAGTGAAGGCATCGAGGGTCGCGGCACCCGGATCAGTCTGCACCTGCCGTTGCCCGCGCAACCCGACGCGCAATCGGAGCAGGCAGTGTGAGCGGGCTTTGCGTTACGCTCTCGTTTTCTTCAGTCACGACAGGACAACCATGAGCCAGACGGCAACCATTCTGGTGATCGATGACGAGCCGCAGATTCGAAAATTTCTGCGCATCAGCCTCGCTTCACAGGGCTACAAAGTGATTGAGGCCGGGACAGGCACCGAGGGTTTGAGCCAGGCCGCGCTGAACAAACCCGATTTGCTGGTGCTTGACCTGGGTTTGCCGGACATGGACGGGCAGGACGTGCTCATTGGCTTTCGCGAGTGGTCGACGGTGCCTGTGCTGGTGCTGTCGGTGCGCGCCAGTGAAAGCGAGAAAGTGCGTGCTCTGGACGCCGGCGCCAATGATTACGTGACCAAACCGTTTGGCATTCAGGAGTTTCTGGCACGGGTGCGTGCGCTTCTGCGCCAGTCCCCGGACAGCGGACAGCCTGAGTCGGCGCTGGTGATTGGCCCGTTGACCATTGATCTGGCCTACCGGCGCGTTTCCCTGGACGGTGTCGAAGTGGGCCTGACGCGCAAGGAATACGCCGTGCTGGCGCAACTGGCGCGCCATCCGGGCCGGGTCATCACGCAGCAGCAGTTGCTCAAGGATATCTGGGGCCCGACCCACACCGAAGACACCCATTACCTTCGCATTGTGGTCGGCCACCTGCGGCAGAAACTCGCCGACGACCCCGCCGCCCCGAGGTTCATCGTCACCGAGGCGGGAGTCGGGTACCGGCTGGTTGAAAGCTGAATTGCCTGTAGACGCGAATTCATTCGCGTGGGGGATTGCCGGGTTCGTGCTGATGACGGCTCGCCAACAAGTTGGCTCCTACAGAAGCGTGAGGTGCGCCTGACATCTGTAGACGCGAATTCATTCGCGTGGCGTTGGAACTGATTCAACCCATGACATCGCCTCGCCAACAAGTTGGCTCCTACAGAAGCGTGAGGTGTGCCTGACATCTGTAGACGCGAATTCATTCGCGTGGCGTTGGAACTGATTCAACCCATGACACTGCATCGCCAACAAGTTGGCTCCTACACAGACTGTGTGAAAACCTAGCCAACCCGCCCCAGATCTAAGAAAATGCCCCGCATCGAAAGATGCGGGGCATTTTCTTATGGCGTACATCCAGGGCGAATCTCGAAACCAGACCAGCCTGTTTCCGGTTTCCATCGACGAAGTCATTCCCGAAGACCATCTCGTCCGGGTCATTGATGCCTATGTTTCGCGCCTTGATCTCCGGGTTCTGGGTTTTGATAAAGCCATCCCCAAAGGCAACGGACGTCCACCTTACAACCCCGCCGATCTGCTCAAGCTCTACATCTACGGTTATTTCCAGCGCATACGGTCTTCGCGCCGGCTCGAAGCTGAGTGCCAACGCAACATCGAAGTCATGTGGCTGCTCAACCGCCTCGCGCCGGACTTCAAAACCATCGCCGACTTCCGCAAGGATAACGCCACCGCGTTCTCTGCAACCTGCCGCGCGTTTGTTCAGTTCTGCCGAACCGCAGCTTGGTCAAAGGTGATCTGGTCGCCAATGGCAGCAAATTCAAGGCTGTCGCTTCGGCCCGTCGTCACATCAGCACCAAGCACCTCAAGCGCGATCAGGAAAAATTGGACCGCCGCATAGCCAAGTATCTAGAGGATTTGGACTGCGCAGATCGCGACGAAAATGAAGAGGTGGTTGATCGAAGCGCTGTTAAGACGGTGCTGGCGAAACTGACCGCCAAACGGGACGACTACCTGACCTGCCAGGCGCTGATGGACGAACTGCAGATCACCCAATTCATCAGCACCGAAAGCGACGCGCGGATGATGCGAGCCCCGCAGGGCATGGCCGTTGCCTACAACGTGCAGACCGCAGTCGACGCTGAAAACAGCCTGATCGTGCACCACGAAGTGACTCAGGAAGGCGATGATCGCAAGCAACTGGAGCCGATGGCAAAAGCGACTCAGGAAGTCCTTGAACAACCGAATCTGACCGTTACTGCAGATGCCGGCTATTCAAACGGCGAGCATTTTCAGGCCTGTGATGACGCCGGCATCACGGCGTACGTACCGATTAATCGGGGCAACAACATTGAAGACCCCACTTCTTTTGGCCGGACGATTTTAACTACGACCAGCAAAACGACCGCTACCAATGCCCGGCCGTTTTTTGCCCCTGCTGCAACTGAACAAGGGACAGCGAATCTACCGCGCAAACGCTAATGACTGCGGCTCCTGCCCCCTTAAACATCGATGCACCAAGAGCCGCTATCGCTCGATCAAGCGACACGTTCACGAAGAAGCTTTTGAAAGAATGAAGCAGCGAATGCAGGCACATCCTGAGATGGTTGATGCCCGAAGAGCATCGTCGACCCGTTTGGCCCTCAACAATGGATCTACGGCAATGGCCGGTTCTTGCTTCGCCAGCTAAAGGGTGCGCGAACGGAAATGGCGCTTGCGATAACGCCTATAACCTGAAAAGGGCTATCAACGTCCTGGGCGTGCGCCGAATGATTGAGTTGCTGGCCTGAGGAAGGCCTTTTTTCTCTCTGTATAAATGGGAAATGCCCCGAGGTGATCGGGGCATTTTTTTGGTTAGCTGCTGGTTATCTGGTTTTCACACGGTCTGTACAGAAGCGTGAGGTGTGCCTGACATCTGTAGACGCGAATTCATTCGCGTGGCGTTGGAACTGATTCAACCCATGACACTGCATCGCCAACAAGTTGGCTCCTACAGATCGGCGAAGGCCTGTAGACGCGAATTCATTCGCGTGGCGTTGGAGCAGGCGTTTCGCGTTCAGTGATCATGCTCGCGTTCGTAACGGTCGAGGGTGTCGCTGGCGATCATCCTGCCCAGTGCGATCAGCTCCGGCGCTTTGTAGAACTCGAAAAAGCGGCACACGCGTTTAGGTACGTTGATCAGGATGTCCGGCGGGTAACCGGCAATCTTGTACTGCGCCAGTGAGGTCTGCATCACCTCAAAACTCTGGTTGATCAAGTCCAGCAATGAAGCCGGCCCGACGTTATCGAGGATGATCGAGCCGCTCGCAGACTTGGGAGCGCCCGCTGCCTGAGGTGCGGCGGCGGGTTGCTGGCCGTGCGGGTCTGCAGATTCGGTGGCCAGCCAGGGATTGGCAATTTTGGCTGCGGACGCCTTCAGGCTGTCTTGCTCTAACCGCAGCGGGTTGCCATCTGCCACGTCCAGCTTGCGTTTGAAGGGCAGGTGCGAGCCAATCGAATTGATCAGGCTGTCGAACCGCTTCTTGACCGCCGGCGGGCGCTCGATCACTGGCAATTGATAGTGGGTCTGGCTGGTGGAATTGAGGTTGACCGCGATGATCAGATCGCAGTGCGACGACACCACCGGCACGATCGGCAGCGGGTTCAACAGTCCGCCATCGACCAGCATGCGATTGCCCTGGATCACCGGCGTGAAGAGGCTGGGAATGGCCGCCGAGGCGCGCATGGCTGAATGCAGGCTGCCTTCCTGGAACCAGATTTCCTGCTGATTGGTGAGGTCGGTGGCCACGGCCGTGTAAGGGATGCGCAGATCCTCAATGTTGATTTCGCCGACGATTTCGCGGATCTGACCAAACACCTTCTCCCCCCTGATCGCCCCCAGCCTGAAGCTGACGTCCACCAGGCGCAGCACATCAAGGTAGTCCAGGCTTTCGATCCAGCTTCTATACTCGGGCAACTTGCCCGCCGCGTAGATCCCGCCGACCACCGCGCCCATCGAGCAACCGGCGATACAGGCGATGTCATAACCGCGTCTTTCCAGCTCCTCGATTACGCCAATGTGTGCATAGCCCCGTGCGCCCCCTGACCCCAATACCAGCGCAATTCTTTTTTTCATTTGCCGTTTCCCGGTCATCATTCATTTACAGGTTGAAACACCTCCTGTTTCCTCTGAAATAGCGGTCACCGTCAAGCGATAAAACCGCTACTCTGCGCGCCGGTCATGGCACTTTTGCAACGCGCAACCGTCAAAGCCGCACTGTCGATTTCCCTTGTTGAGGTAACACCCGATGAAAGCGTGGATCTGCCTGCCATTGCTGGCCCTGATGCTCACAGGTTGTGCCGGTAAAACCGCCTACCGCGATAGCTGTGCCACGCAACTGGACAGCGCCTGGCAGGAACTGGATCTGGCCAAGGCCGAAGGTTTTGCCGGCACCGTCAGCTACTCAAAAGCCCTGTCGTTACTGACCGGAGCCAAGACTCAACAACAGTTCGAAGCGTTCGAGGGTTGTTCTGAAAAAGCCGAGAAAGCGCGCTTCTACATTAAAGAGTCCCGCGCCGGTCGTTAAGCCAACAGCTTTTCGCGGGCAAACGCGCCTCTTGTAGGAGCGCGCTTGCCCGCGATGACGTCAGTTCTACCGCCACACATCTTGCATTTTCATCCCCTGTTCCATGCCGCGCTTTAAAACCTGCATTCCCCTCTGGCGAAAACGCCTAAGCTGACCTTAAAGTGGCTGCACGTCTGGCCTCTGTCGCAGTCTTATCCGCCATGAGCAGTCGCCTGGGAGACTTTCCGATGGGCAGAAAACTGGATGCATGTCTAAACGCGATCAACGAAGTGATTCTGGGTAAGGAGCCGCAGGTTCGACTGGCCATGACCTGCCTGTTGGGTGGTGGGCATTTGCTGATCGAGGATTTACCAGGCATGGGCAAGACCACGCTCAGTCATACCTTGGCGCGGGTGCTGGGACTGAGTTTTCAACGTATCCAATTCACCTCCGACCTACTGCCGGGTGACATTCTTGGCACCTCGGTGTTTGATCGCGACACCGGGCAGTTCACCTTTCATCCAGGGCCGATATTTGCCGAGCTGGTGCTGGCCGACGAGATCAATCGCGCCACCCCCAAAAGCCAGAGTGCGCTGCTCGAAGCGATGGAAGAAGGTCAGGTCACCATCGAGGGCGCGACCCGCCTGCTGCCTGATCCGTTTTTTGTCATCGCCACACAAAACCCTTTCAGTCAGGGCGGTACGTTTGCGCTACCGGAATCTCAGCTCGACCGTTTTCTGATGCGCCTGTCGCTGGGGTATCCCGCGCGCTCTGCCGAGAAAGCCTTGCTGCTGGGCACCTCCCGGCGTGAACTGCTGCCGCGCATCGAGCCGATTCTCGACCACGCCGAACTCGCCGTCTTACAGGCCGAAGCGCGGCAGGTGCGTGCCACCGATGCGTTGGTCGATTACGTCTTGCGGCTGGTGGACGCGACGCGCAGTCAGCCGCAATTTGCGTATGGGCTTTCGCCGCGCGCCAGTCTGGCGATCCTCGCGGCGGCAAGGGCGTGGGCGTTGCTGATGGGGCGTGATTACGTGATTCCGGAAGATGTCCAGGCGATCCTGCCTTCGGTGATCGGTCATCGCCTGCGCGAACGCACCGACCCCACCGGGCATGGCGGCGGAGCGTTGGTGCAATGGCTGTTGCGCGAGGTGCCTGCGCTTTGATCGAACGGTTGAAACCGATCTGGCAGCGCTGGGTGGTTCGACGCATTCCCCCGGCTTCGCGGATCGAACTGGATCACCGCCGAATTTTCATTCTGCCGACCCGGGTCGGCGGCACCTACGCACTTGTGCTGTTTTTGATGTTGCTGGTGTCGATCAATTACCAGAACAGCCTCGCCTATGGCCTGACGTTTCTGATGCTGTCAGTGGGCGTGCTCGCGATTCTGCACACGTACCGAAACCTCAGTGGGCTGGTGCTCAGCGCAGGGTCTGCACGCTCGGTGTTCGTCGGCGAGCCCGTGCAGCTACGCTTGCGCCTGGAGAGCCTCGGTCATGCCCATCAGGCCATTGCGCTGGGCTGGGACAGCGAGCAGTTGCAGCAAATCGATGTCGACGCCCAGCGCCTGAGTGAAGTCGAGTTAAGCCTGCCCGCTGTCAATCGGGGTTGGCTGCGAGCACCCCGCCTGCGTGTCGAGAGCGTGTTCCCGCTGAGCATCTTGCGCGCCTGGAGCTGGCTGGATCTTGAGCAGACCGTGCTGATCTATCCGCGCCCGGTGGCGGGGACGATGCCGTTGCTCGAGGGCGCCCAACCGAGTGTGGAGGACAACGGCCAGGCCACGCGCGGGCAGGGCGTCGACGACTATCAGGGGCTGCGTGTTTATCAACCGGGGGATTCGCGGCGTCGCATGCACTGGAAAGCCTATTCCAGAGGTCAGGGGTTGCTGGTCAAGGATTTCTCGGCGTTGATCGGCAACGATGTGTGCCTGGATTTCATGGCGCTGGCCGGTGACATTGAGGATCGCCTTTCGCGCTTGTGTTACTGGGTGTTGGAGTTGTCGCACCGTCAACAACCCTTTGCCCTGCGGTTGCCGGGGTATCTCTCGTCGGTGGACAGCGGCGACGAGCACCGCGAAACCTGTTTGCGCGCACTCGCGCTGTATGGAGCGCGGGCATGAGCGGGCGCTGCCGATGAACATCACAAACGCGCTCACCCAACCGATCCCGAGGATCAGTCTCAACTGGCTGCTCGTTGCTCAGGCGCTGGTGATCGTGCCGTTTGCCCTGCACGTCCCGGTTGCGCTGATTGTGTTGTGGCTGGCGTGCACCTTCTGGCGTATTCAGATCTTCCGCATGCGCGTACGCAGTCCCGGCACCTGGATCAAGTCCGGTCTATTGGTTGGCACGGCCGGGGGGATTTATCTGGCGCGCGGCAGCCTGGTAGGGCTGGATGCGGGCGCGGCGCTGCTGATTGCGGCGTTCATTCTCAAAATGCTCGAAATGCAAACCCGCCGCGATGCGCTGGTGCTGATCTTCCTCGGGTTCTTTTGCGTGGTGGTTGGCTACCTGTTCGAAGATGATCTGCTGTGGGGACTGTTCACCCTGCTGCCCGTCAGCACCTTGCTCGCTGCGTTGATCGGCCTGCAACAATCGAACCTGGCTAGCCGCCCGGTCGGCACCTTGAAGCTGGCGCTCAAGCTGTTGGCGCAGGCTGCACCGCTGATGCTGTTGTTGTTTCTGTTTTTTCCGCGCCTGGAACCGCTATGGTCGCTGCCGCAACCGAGTAACAAGGGGCTGACGGGGCTTTCCGACAACATGGCGCCGGGGGATATCGCCGAGTTGGCCCGGTCGGCTGCACTGGTGTTTCGCGCCAGTTTCGAAGGGCCGGTCCCACTGAGTGACCAGCAGTATTGGCGCGGGCTGACGCTTGAACAGTTCGATGGCCGACGCTGGTCGCAGTCGTCGCGGGCGCAGGTGGCTGACGCGCCAGGCTGGAGCAAGCAGGGCGATGCGGTTGCTTACAGCGTCGTGATGGAACCCAGTGGCAAACCCTGGTTGATGACGCTGGACGTTGCCGAGACACAACTGGCGGGCGTGCGGCAAATGAGCGATTTCCGCTGGCAACGTCGGCGTCCCATCGAGCAGTCGGTGTTGTACGAGGCAAGGTCGTGGCCCGATGCCGTACGCGAAACCACGCTCAGCGACGGTGCACGATTGCAAAACCTTCAATTGCCTACCAAGGGCAATCCGCAGGCGCGGGATTGGGCTGCTCAATTACACCGCCAGTACCCTAAGCCTGATGCGCTGGTCAGCGCGATGCTCAGCCATTTCACTGCCGAGCCTTATCACTACACGCTCAAACCGCCGACCTTGGGTGCCAACAGCATCGATGACTTCCTGTTCAGCAGTCGCCAGGGTTTTTGCGCGCATTACGCCGGGGCCATGACGTTTGTGCTGCGCGCCGCCGGAATCCCCGCGCGCGTGGTCGCAGGTTATCAGGGCGGGGAACTGAATCCGAACGGCAACTACATCAGCGTTCGTCAGTTCGATGCCCATGCGTGGGTCGAGTACTGGCAGGCCGGCGTCGGCTGGCGCAGTGTGGACCCGACTGCCGCCGTTGCGCCCTCGCGGATCGAGCAGGGGCTGGAGCAAGCGCTGGCTGCGGACGAAGCGTTCCTGGCGGACTCGCCCATGTCGGTGCTGCGTTATCGCAACGTGTCGTGGCTCAACAGCGTGCGCTTGAGCTGGGACAACCTCAATTACGGCTGGCAACGCTGGGTGCTGGGTTATCAGGGCCAGCAGCAGTTACAGGTGCTCGGGCGCTGGTTCTCCGGATTCGATGCGCCGGTTTTCGTCAGCGGTGTGTTGGCTGTTCTGGCGTTGCTGGCGCTGTGGTTGTTCAAACCTTGGCAGCGCGAAAGCGATTCGCAGCTACGCGTGTTCAACCGATTCGAACGCTTGTTGGCGCGCCATGGTCTGAAAAGGCAACAGGGCGAAGGTGCTCAGGCGTTTGCCCGGCGCGCTGCGGTGATTTTTCCGGCGCATGCTCAGGCAATCGATGCATTCGCCCGAGAGTTCGAAGCGCAGCGGTATGGCGCGGGTTCAGGTTCTACAACGCAGTTACGGCGTAGCCTCAAGCATTTGCGCCGCAGCTTCCCATGGCGCCTGTCTGCGGTCAGAGACTCACGTTAGCGGCCCTCATTCTGCACACGGTCATAAAAGGAGCGGTTCATGTCAGCCATGGTCGATCACCTGATCGCCGAGATTATCAGTCTCAACGTCAAATTAATGTCCTGCCACGCGCGTTTGGCGGCGTCCACCGACAGCGAGGCATTGCACGACTTGCGCACCACCGTGCGGCGATTGCGCAGTGTACTGCGGCCGTTGCGCGACCTGCCCGGGCTGGATCAGGTCGAAGAAGCCGCCAAAGGTGTCGGTGACCTGACGACGCCGTTGCGTGATATGCAGGTGCTCGCCGCATTTCTTTACGAACAGGGTTTTGATGCGCCAGCGCTCAAGCGCTCGCGCTATCTGGAACAGGCCTGTCCGCGTGTTACGACCTCGCCGGAGTTGAACCGTCTGTTCGGCGTGCTCGACCAATTGCCTACATTTTTACGCACGCAGCAGCGTCACGGTTTGCTCAATCAATTGTGCAAACGCATTGAAAAACGCCTGGACAAACAGTGGAAAAAACTCAGGGATGCCATGGCGGATCCTGAACATGACAGGCATCGTCTGCGGCTGCTGATCAAACGTGTGCGTTACGCAGCCGAGGCTTATCCGGAGCTGAGTCACCAGCGCAAAGGCATGCAGCGGCGTTTGAAAGAGGCGCAAGGTGCTTTGGGCGACTGGCACGACCACCTGCAATGGTTGGCGCAGGCGGGGCAGCAAGTGGACCTCGCGCCGTGTACTGCAGGCTGGGAGTTGGGCATTTTGCGTGCAGAAGCCGAGTCGGATCAGGCACTGCTGGAGTTGGGTAAAGCGTGTTTTGGCAAGACAGCGCACTGATCTGGATTCAGGCCGCTCAATTGGCGCATATGGACTCTGCATGATCAGGGCTCGCTGGTTAAGATTGCCGCCATGAAAGTCGGCCATCTTTACTTGCCACAGGAGTGCGCATGAAGTTTTCTGAATTGCTCGACGCGGTGCGTGACAACCCGCAATCGGTGACGATCCCCCAGGAGTGGTCGCAGGGGCGCGCCTGTTTTGGAGGGTTGATGGCAGCGCTACTGTTTGAAGCGATGCGCGCCAAAGTCCCCGATGGCAGGCCCGTCAGATCGCTCGGGATCAGCTTCGTCGGGCCGCCCGTACCGGGTGCGCCTATTCGTTTTGATGTGGAAGTGCTGCGCGACGGCAAGGCGGTCAGCCAGGTGCTGGGCCGAGCCACTCAGAACGGTGAAGTGATGACGCTTGTACAGGGCAGTTTCGGCGCACCGCGTGATTCCATGATTGCTGTGGCGGCTGAGCCAGCGCCGTCGTTTAAACCGGTGGAGGAGGTGGCCGACTTTCCGTTCGTCTCCGGCCTCATGCCTGACTATCTGCGCTTTATCGGCCTGCGCTGGGCATTGGGCGGCATGCCTTTTTCCAACACTCAATCTCCAGCGATCGGCGGTTACGCAAGGCTTAAGGATGTGCAGGAAGAGCCGTTGACCGAGGCGCATCTGTTAGCGCTGGTTGACGCCTGGCCACCTGCCACGCTGCCGCATTTGAACAAGCCTGCGCCTGGCAGCTCGTTGACGTGGACAATTGAGTTTGTTCAGCCGTTGCCTGCGCTGACCACCCATGACTGGACCCAGTATCGCGCAGTGATCGAGCACGCTCGCGATGGGTACGGGCACACCGCAGCGGCGCTGTGGGCGCCCAATGGCGAGCTGATAGCGATCAGCCGTCAAACCGTCACCGTGTTTGGGTGAGTGCCGAGGTTTTTGCATCTGCAGGTGGCGGGTGATGCAGTCTGAATACCGCTCATAAATTCCGAGCCTGATCGGCAGAGCAAGCAACCTGAGTTCTTATTGGACTCGGGTTTTTATCGCCTGGGCTGCGACCAACCCCAGCACGCCGATGGCCAGGGACGTCACGCTCGAACTGAATGCTCCGGCCAGCAGCAACAGCCCCGATACGACTGACAGTGCAAGGGCAATCGCAGATGTCACGCTGGCCGTGGAATCGGTGGAGGGCTCGGCATTGCGCAAGAAGGTTTCCAGGTGCAGGTCGGTGATGAACTTGGGCATGGTCTTTCTCCTGAATCCGGTCTGGCGATTGAAGCAGAGCCGAATAAGAACGGTTTTCACTGTCTGGAGAATAGGCGCGACATCGGAGCATCGCGAATCGACGTTTGCTATTGCAGTGATAGCCGCCTGCAGGTGGCTGTGCATTCGCCATAAGCCGGGATGGATAGAGCTCGTCAGATCGCTGCGCTTGCAGATCCGAATTCATTTGCGAGACGCTGGATTCTCGGGCCGGAGCAAACAGCTTCTGCAGGAGTTGACGAGCCAGCGCGCGGCAGCGATGCGGTGTGTCAGGCAGATTGCATCGCGGCCTCGCCAGGGCTCGTCAGCTCACAAGCGACATCGTTTCGCCTTTCGGGCACCGAATCTGTAGGCGTGAATTCATTCGCACAGCCGCAGGGTCTACGAGACTGGGCAAGTGCTTTGTGTAGGCGTTGACGAGCCAGCGCGAGGCCGCGATTGCGGTGCGTCAGGCACACCGCAATACTCCTGCGGCGTCCGATTGATATCGGCAGGTTTGGCAGATCAGTCAGTTTGATTCGGCGTGCTTTGAATCTCAGGCAATCCAAAGAACGCCTGCGCGCAGGCGGTGGTGTGTGCGGCGACATCTGCCAGGGTTTCATCGCGATGCAATGCCACTTCGCGCAGCACTTCTGGCAAGTACGCTGGTTCATTGCGACCGTTTTTCGGTTTTGGACGCAAGGTGCGCGGGAGTAAATACGGCGCGTCGCTTTCCAGCATCAAGCGCCCCCGCGGGATTTCCCGAACCAGAGGATGTAGATGCGTGCCGCGGCGTTCATCGCAAATCCAGCCGGTGATCCCGATGTGCAGGTCCAGGTCCAGGTAGCTGAACAACGCGCGTTTTTCCCCGGTGAAGCAATGCACCACAGCCGCCGGCAAACGGTCACGGTAGTCGCGCAGAATCTCCAGCAAGCGCTCGTTGGCGTCACGCTCGTGCAGAAAAACCGGCATCTGCAACTCGACGGCCAGCGCAAGGTGCGCTTCCAGCGCTTTTTCCTGCTGCAGGCGCGGAGAGAAATCTCGATTGAAATCCAGCCCGCATTCGCCCACGGCAAGCACGCGTCGTTCGCCGAGCAGCGCGCGTAACTGTTTCTCCGTGTCAGCGGTCCAGTCGCTTGCCGAATGCGGGTGTACACCGGCCGTGCAGAACAACCGAGTGGCGCTTTCATCCAGTTCATGGCTCAGTTGCATCGCCTGTTCGCTGTTCTCGACACTGGTCCCCGTGAGTACCAATTGACCGACACCGGCTTCGTAAGCGCGGTTAAGAATCTCACGCTCCTTGCCGATAAAGCTGGTATTGGTCAGGTTGACGCCGATATCGATTAGTTGCATGTTTCGATCTCCAGCTAACGGCCGCCTAGGATAGCAGACCGTCCATCGTTATAAAAAATGAGCTGTCTCAACTGCTTGTGCCCATAGATTGATGTGATCTCCCATGCTCTGAAACCTGCTTGATCAGGGCCGGCGCAACGGACTCACAAAATTCATGCCGTACTTTCGGCATTTTCGGGAGCGTCAATGATCCGAGCGTCGGTCATTTCACTGCTGTGTCTGGTGCTCGTGCCGGCCCACGCGGCTGCGCGTCCTGCCGGACCTCCTTTGGTCAGCAAGAAGACCCAGGTCAGAGACCTTCCGGCGATCCGCAGCAGCAAAGTGTTACGTGTATTGGTCAACCAGAGCCGCAACAGCTCCGGCGAAATGAAAGGCGAAGCCACCGGCATTGAATACCGCAGGCTTCAAGCGTTCGAAAGCTACCTCAACAGTCACGCCCGTGACGGCCAGAAAGTCTCGCTGAAACTCATTCCCAAAGCCAAGGATCAATTGCTCGCCGCGCTGCAACGGGGTGAAGGCGATATCGTCGCGCCCGGGGAATTGCTCGACAGCAGCGCCGCGCTAAACGTGGAAGCGACCGATCCGGTGGTCAGCGCGGTGCCGTTGGTGCTGGTCGGGGTGAAGGGCGAGCGCGGTTTCAAACATATTGAGCAGTTGTCGGGCAAAACGCTGATGCTGACCAACGGCAGTGCCGCCGATGAGGCTGTGCTGCAGTTGAACCAGCGTCTGACGTTGCGCAAATTGCCACCGGTTAAAATCGAATGGGTCGACCCCAGTCTGGCGGTTGAAGACGTCCTGGAAATGGTTCAGGCCGGCATTTACCACCTGACGGTGGTGGAGCAGCCGATTGCCGAGCGCTGGGCGCGGATCATGCCCAAATTGCGCGTTGATCGTTCGCTGACGCTCAGCGCACACAGCGACATGAATTGGTTTGTGCGGCGCGACGCCAGCCAGTTGCACGATGCGATCAATACGTTTCTGGACACTTACAAAACCCCGGCGAATCAGGAAGTGGCGTTCCAGAAGGCCTATAAAGACCTGTATCAGGTGCACAACCCGCTGGCGCAAGGGGATCGCCAGCGGCTTGAAAGTCTGCGGCCGGTGCTGCAACGCCACGCCGACGCGCAGAAAATGGACTGGCTGGACCTGGCTGCAATGGCGTTCAAAGAGTCCGCGCTCAACCCCGCCGCCAAGGGTGGCAGCGGCGCGACGGGTCTGTTGCAGATCACGCCCTCGGCCGCGCGCCGGGTTGGCGTCGATAATATTCACGACGTGGACGGCAACGTTCAGGCTGCATCCCGATACCTGGCGATGATCCGCCGCAAGTTTTTCTCCAGCCCGAAAATCAATGAGCGAGAGCGCGTGGCCTTTTCGCTGGCCGCTTATAACCTGGGGCCGGAAAGGGTACAAAGCATGCGTGCTGAGGCGCGCCGACAGGGCTTGAACCCCAATCAATGGTTTTTCCAGGTTGAACGGGTCGCGATGGAGCAGGTGGGAATGGGCGTCGTCAGCTACGTTAATAGTGTGAACAAATACTATCTGGCGTACGACCAAGAGCGAGACGCGCTTGAAAGTGTTTCACCAAGGAAGATGACGAAACGGCAGTGATCGATTGATGCGATATTTATATCGCGTATTTTGCGATTCTAATATTTGTCTATTCGATTAGTATGGCGCCATTCTCTCAGCTAATTACATGGATCGACTCGCATGAATACCCAAATCAAATCCCTGCTCAACACCCGCGCTGGCTACGGCATCACCGTTTTGCGCATCCTCGTCGGCATCATCTTCATGGCCCATGGCAGCCAGAAGCTGTTTGGCCTGTTTGGCGGTTATGGCCTTGAAGGCACCGGTCAATACATGGAAAGCCTGGGCCTGACGCCGGGCTACCTGATGGCCTTGATGTCCGGCAGCGCCGAGTTCTTTGGAGGTCTGGCACTCGTGATCGGGCTGTTGGCGCGCCCGGCAGCGGTGGTGCTGATCGTAATGCTGGTGGTCGCGATTTTGTCGGTACATATCCACAACGGCTTGTTCATGGCCAACAACGGTTACGAGTTCGCACTGGCGTTGCTCGGCGGCGCGATTGCCGTGTTGTTCGAAGGCGCGGGGCGCCTGTCGCTGGACCGCTCGATAGCGGGCTGATCGGTTGACACCGCTTGATTGCGCAGCACCTGTCACGATGTAAAGCGAGGGGCCGCAGTGCGGGCCCTTTTGTTTTGTGAGCAAATTTGACAAGCCCGTGGGCGCTTCTCTAGGATGCATTGCATTGCGCCGATTTAAACAGCTACTTGCGGGGCGCAGGAGGTCATCAAACCGACTTCCAAATACCGCTAAAGCGCTGGTTCGGTGTTGCCTCTCACCGCTGCCCAGCGGAATTCTGAGGCTGAGACAATCACATCATGAACCACCCGCGCCCCCTCGTTCGCCTGACACCCCTGGCCGGTCAATTGAGCCGTCGTAACCCGAAAATTCTGCTGGGCGGTTCCCATCAGCCGACGCTTCTGCGCTACCTCGACGGCTGGCCACGGCGTCAGAGCGGCCCGCATGCATTTCTGATTCAATTCATTGACCAGCAACAGTCCCTTGAACATTTCACCAACGATCAGTTTGATCTGGCCGTGGTGCAAGCCCCTTCAGCCGAGCGCCGTGACGAGGTGATTCGCCACCTCACCCGGATTGCCCGGCAAGGATTGATCACGCGAAGCTAGATTGAGACGCCGAGCGCTCACTGCCGGCCTTGCTCGCAAAACATCTGTTTTCTGGAGTTCACCCATGTTGAAAGCCCTGACGCTGTTGTTTTGCCTAAGCCTGGCCGCCTGCAGTGGCGTTGATGTAAACCACTACAGCCAGGAAAAACCCACCCTCGAACTGCGCCAGTTTTTCACCGGCCGCGTGGAAGCCTGGGGTATGTTTCAAAAGCGTTCGGGCGAGGTAGTCAAACGCTTTCACGTGAACATCGACAGCCATTCCGAAGGCGATAAGTTCGTGATGCACGAGGACTTCACCTACAGCGACGGCACAAAGCAAACCCGTGTCTGGACTCTGCATCCGGAAGGTCCGGGCCGCTGGCGTGGAACGGCAGGGGATGTGGTGGGCGAGGCGCTGGGTGAAGTGTCCGGCAATGCGTTGCGCTGGCGCTATGTGCTGAGCCTTCCGGTGGACGACAAGGTTTATCAGGTTAACTTCGATGACTGGATGTATTTGCTGGATGAAAATACCCTGGCGAACCGTTCGTACCTCACCAAGTTCGGTTTTGAGGTAGGGCAGGTGACGTTGTTCTTCCGAAAAAAAGTTGATTGATCAGATGCAAGAGGCTGTGTTGATAAACCAGGGCGTGCGCGTCGCTCTTGCTGATCTCTTCGCGGGCAAGCGCGCTCCTACGCCCTTCGGGCAGAATCAAGAAGCCCAAGAGTGCCGCAAATCTCTGTAGGAGCGCACGAGCGACGCGAGGCCGGTGTGGGGTACGCAGCAGCCCCAAACCATACGCCTCGTTTCCATCTGGAAAACCGCATACACAGGGATCACTGCCGCTGCGCGGCAGATCGTCCGAATGCGGCCCAGAGACAAGCCACGCTCCTGCGCCCTCCGGGCAGAACCAAAAGCTTCGCAGGCCAGCCTCGCTTCAATAAAGCGCGAGATTCGCTCACCCCTGAAATCCCGAGACGCCGACTTCGGGGCGATCCCTGGGCACCCGTTGCAGGTGTTCCTGCACGGTGCGGCCCGCCAGAGGGCGGATCATCATTCGTACGGTATTGATCCGTTTGCCCATCTCGATGCCCTCGCGGGTGCGGGTCTGCTGGTAGCCGAGCTTTGCCCAGAAGCGCTCTGCCTTGTGGTTGCCTTGCACCACCGCAAGGCGCATCCATTGTGCGCCGTGCTGTTGAGCCCAGCGCTCGATCTCGGCGTGAATCAACTCAGCCTCGCCGGTACCGTGCCGGGAAGAGGCCACGATAAAGAAAGCGATGTGCCAGACCGCCGGTGCCCACAGGTCAGAGATAACCGTGACCAGCGCCGCCAGATCCCCATGCCGGTCGACATAACCCCATATCCAGCGCCTGTCGTATTCCCAGCCCTCGGGCAGCTCACCTTTGAGTTTCTCCAGCGCTTCCCCAGGTGTGAGCGGCTCGCCATTGCACGTGTGGAAATAGCCGGGATTTGCCTCGAAAAACGCCTGAACCCTGGGTTCGTCATCAAGGGGAAGGGCAACCACTTGAAGGTCGTCTATAGGTGAAACGGGACATTACATTGTGCGCATGGGTGTGCTCCTGACGAGTGCTGCTCGAGCGCGATGTGCCGGTTACTTGCCCCAGGCCGCCAACGCAAACTCAACGAAATGCCTGACCTTGGGCAGGCGATAACGGTCTTGCGCGTACATCAGAAACATCGGACGGCTGGGCGGTTGATAGTCCTGCAAAAACGGCACCAGCCTGCCCGCCAGCAAGTCATCGCGGATCAGCACGTCCGGCAACATCGCCACACCCATTCCGGCAACGGCTGCCTGCCGAAGCGCCTGCGTACTGTTAACGGTCATCGGGCCTGACACCGGAATTTCCATCACGCCTTCTGGCCCGGTGAGCTTCCACAGCTTTCCCGACGCGCGCCATTCATCCCCGGCCGGATACGCAAAAGCCAGGCAGTTATGGCGCCGCAGGTCGTTGGCGTTCATCGGCGTACCGTGACGTCTCAGGTAATCGGGCGAGGCGCAGATGGTCAGCGTGTAATCCTGCAGCGGACGGGCGATCAGGTTCGAGGTTTCAGGATTGCCGAGGCGAATCGCGGCGTCAAAGCCGTGCTCCAGCAGGTCCATCACCTGATTGCTCAGCACCACCTCAAGTTTGACCTGCGGACATTGCTGCACGAAATCACTGAGCATCGGCGCCAGCCGCTCTGCACCGAAAGCAGGGGGCGCGGTGATGCGCAGGGTTCCGGCAGGCAGGCTCTGCGCCTGTTCGGCGAGACGGTCAGAGTCAGCGACCAGCCCCAGCACTTCTATGCAGCGGCGGTAATACTGCACGCCAAATTCGGTGAGGTTTTGCCGCCGCGTGGTGCGTTGCAGCAGGCTGATGCCCAGTCGCTGCTCAAGCGCCTTGAGATGGTTGCCGACCATGGTTGTCGACATTTCACACTGCCGGGCCGCCGCCGTCATGCTGCCGCTTTCGACGACCTGCACAAACACCGACATCGACTGGAATACGTCCATTATCAAGGCCTGCTTTAAAGACACTGAAGAAAAGCCATCTTTATACACCAGCGCGGGCTGACGATACTCCTCGTACATCCACGAAGGAGCGCACGACATGGCCGCCAATTGCCTGATGAACACCTACAAACCGCTGCCGTTGAGCTTCGTCAGGGGCTTGGGCGCGCGACTCTGGGACGAAGACAACCGCGAATACCTCGACGCAATCGCAGGCGTCGCCGTGACCAATGTGGGGCATTGCCACCCGCGTATCGTCGAGGTCATTCGCGAGCAAGCCGGATTGCTCCTGCACACGTCCAATCACTACCAGATTGCCTGGCAACAACGGCTGGCGCACAGGCTCACGCAGTTGTCGGGGATGGAACAGGCGTTCTTCAATAACTCCGGCGCTGAGGCAAACGAGACCGCGCTCAAGCTCGCCAGGCTGCACGGCTGGTCGAAAGGCATTCGCCAGCCGCTGGTGGTGGTGATGGACAACGCGTTTCACGGCCGCACGCTGGGCACGATGTCGGCCAGCGACAACGGCACCGTGCGTCTGGGCTATCAGCCGCTGCCAGGCGAATTCATCCGCGTGGCGTTCGGCGACATCGCTGCGCTTGAAGCGGCAGGCCGGGCGCATGGCGAGCGGATCGTCGCAGTACTGATGGAGCCCATTCAGGGCGAAAGCGGCGTGCTGTTACCACCGGCCGATTACCTGAACAACGTGCGTGCGCTGTGCACCCGGCGCGGCTGGCTGATGATGCTGGACGAGATCCAGACCGGCATGGGCCGCACCGGGCGCTGGTTCGCGTATCAGCATCACGGCGTCCTGCCGGACGTGATGACGCTCGCCAAAGGCCTGGCAAACGGCTTGCCCATCGGCGCATGCCTGGCGCGAGGGGCGGCTGCGCGACTGTTCACTCCGGGTAGCCACGGCAGCACCTTTGGCGGTAACCCACTGGCGTGTCGGGTGGCGTTCACCGTGCTGGAGATCATCGAGCAGGAAGGCGTGTGCGAGAAGGCGGCAGAGCAGGGCGCGCATTTACTCAGTGGGCTGACCGAGGCGCTCGCGGGGCATCCGGATGTGGTCGAGGTGCGCGGACAAGGCTTGATGATCGGTATCGAGCTGAGTCGCGCAATACCTGATCTTACGCGGGTCGCCGCTCGCGATTTCGGTCTGCTGATCAACGTCACGCGGGGTCAGACGATTCGTCTGGTGCCACCGTTGATCATTGACCGGCATGAGGTGCAGATGATTGTCGAAGGAGTGGCGGGGGTATTGGGGAAGCAATCTGTGTATCGGTCAGCGCGTCCCATCATCAGGAGCGCGCCCGTTGGCGAGACAGCCGCTCCGGTTTGGCAGTGACCGCAGAGGCGGCCCTCAAGGGAACGTTGCTGATGGGTCGTGGCGACAGGTGTCAGCCACGACCAGCAATGCTCAGCGATCCCGCACTTTGCCGAACCACTCAAGCGAGGTTCGCCAGAAGCACACGCCGAGGAAATACGCCGACGCCAGGGACCACAAGCCCATCAGGAACCCGCTGTTGTCAGGGTGTTTGATCACCAGGCCCAGGCTGCAAAGTAACCACACGGTGGTCACGGCGATGTTGATCGGCATGAAGCGGCGCACCCGGAACGGATGCAGAAACTTCATGCGGGTCAGGGTCAGAAGGGCCAAACCAATGATGGTCAGGAGAGTGACCCACGGCGCCGGCCAGATGATGTAAACGCACAAGGCGACCACGTTCCAGGCCGCAGGGAAGCCTTGAAAGTAGTTGTCCTTGCTCTTCATCTCGACGTTGCAGAAGCAAAACAACGACGACACCAGAATGATCGCCGTACACAGGAAGAGCGTGTATTCAGGCAGCGGAATGTAGCGGTAGATGAACAGCGCGGGGATGAAGACGTAGGTCAGGTAGTCGATCACCAGATCCAGTACCGAACCGTCAAAATTGGGCAGGACTGACTGCACGTTGAATTTACGGGCCAGGGAGCCGTCGATGCCGTCGACCACCAGCGCCAGGCCCAGCCACAGCATGCAACCCTTGGGTGAGTCGTCGAACAAGGCGATGGTCGCCAGGAAAGCGATGACCACACCGGTGGCAGTAAAACCGTGCGCACCCCACGCTTTCAGCCTGGCTTTGCGTTGTTCGGATATCAAAAGGGTTCTCTCCTGCGAGTAAGGCCGACCCACTCCAAAACGCTGGCGCGTTGGGGTGGACGGGTAAAAGTTGCAACTATCGACCGGTGGTTCGGCGCTAAGGTTCACTGACCATGGCAACGCTGTCCAGTATCAAATGCCCGCAACGCCGGACAGCCTCGTATAACGACCGCTTCAGGGGTTTGTCGCAGCGTTGGAAAGTTGCATGATCAGCGCCGTGGTCAGGTACAGACGTGGCGCGATGCTCGACAACTCGATGTACTCATCATCGGCGTGCAAGCCTGCGCCCACCACGCCCATGGTCTCCAGCACGGCGGGTTTAGCGCTGTCAGGTACGTAAGCGTAGCCGGCGTCGGTGCCGAAGCGCATGGCGATAGGTTCGATATCGCGGCCAATTTTGCCGTACAGCGCCTGCGCGGTTTTTGCCAATTGCTCGGAACCCGGATTCTTCGCCAGCGGCGGGCGCCCTTTATCGAGGCGGAAGGTGACTTCGGTGCCGTCGATGAGTGTTTTCTGGACGATGCGCTGCCCGTCAGCGAGCACCCGATCGGTCTCGCTCAGGTCTGAATATCGCATGTCGCCTTCAGCCGATGCACTGGACGGGATGATGTTGCGCTTTTCTCCGCCCTTGATCAGCGTCCAGTTGACGGTGGTGCCTTTGGCCGGATCGCCGAGGTCTTTTAATTGCAACATCTGGTGCGCCAGTTCCATGGCCGCATTGCGTCCGGCTTCGGGCGCTGAACCTGCATGGGACGACTTGCCCTTGACGTCGAGAAACACGCCATTGATGCCATTTGTCGCGACAGTGACCGCGTCTTTGTCAGGCGGCTCGTAAGAGAACACGTAGTCGTGCTGACGGGCGAGTTCGGCGATGATTTTCTTCGAGCCGCTGGAGCCGGTTTCTTCATCCGGATTGAACAGCACGGTGAGGGTGCCGAAGTCTTTGAATTTCTCATCCTGCAGCAGTTTCAGGGAGTGCAGCACTACCGCTACGCCACCTTTGGCGTCCGCTACGCCTGGGCCATAAGCGCGCTCGCCGTCAACTTTGAACGGACGTTTGGCGGCTGTGCCGGGGCCGAAGACCGTGTCGTAATGAATCATCAGCAAAAAGCTTTTGCTGCCGTTGCCCTTGATCGTGCCCACGATGTTGTCACCGGTCGAAGGGCTGGCTGGCGTGGTCTTGACCTCGGCCCCCAATGCCTTGAGACGCTCGACAAGCACTGCGCTGACTGTCTTCAGGCCCGGGGCCTGGCCCGTTCCGGTGTCGATGTCGACCAGTTGTTTGACGGTGGCGAGGTAGGCTTTTTGTTCGGCTTCGGCGCTTTTCAGCAACTGATCGGGTGGCAGGCTGGCGGCAAGGGCTGTCAGTGAAAACATCGACAGCGCGATGGCAGCCATGAGCGGTGAACGTCGTACGAGCATGCTGGATCCCTCAGAAAGTGTGCGAGTGATGCTGTGATAGTCCACCGCTGGGCATTGTTCCCGGCATCGCAAAAATGATGCCCGATGTCTAACCGACGCATCCGCGCTTTCCCACCGCGATAAACGTAGAATCGCGCATTCAGCTTTGGCTTTGTGAGGGTGTATCGGTGGATTTTCAGCAGGGTTTTGTCCTGACCCGGCATTGGCGGGACACGGCCGCTGGCACGGAAGTCGAGTTCTGGCTGGCAACCGACGACGGCCCCAGGCGCCTGCGTCTGCCGTTTCAAACGTCCGTGGCATTCATCCCGGAGGCCCATCGGGAGCGTGCGCAAGCCGTGTTGTGCAACGAGCGTGACGTTGAACTCAAGCCGCTGCAGCTGTGTGATTTTCGTCATCGTCCGGTCCTCGGGCTCTACACCCGGCAGCATCGGCAACTGATGAACCTGGAAAAAGACTTGCGCCGCGCCAGCGTCGATGTCTACGAAGCGGACGTGCGGCCGCCAGAGCGCTACCTGATGGAGCGCTTCATTACCGCGCCGGTGTTGTTCAGTGGTACGCCCGACGCCGACGGCGTGCTGCTGGACGCGCAACTCAAGCCTGCCAACGACTACCGTCCAACCCTGAAACTCTGCTCACTGGACATCGAAACCACTGAACGAGGTGAGCTGTACTCCATTGCGCTTGAAGGTTGCGGCGAGCGTCAGGTGTACATGCTCGGCCCGGCCAATGGCGACGATGGGCTCGTGGATTTCAAGCTCGACTATTGCGACAGCCGCAAGCAGTTGCTGGAGCGACTGAACGCGTGGATCGCGTTGCACGATCCCGACGCGATCATCGGCTGGAACGTCATACAGTTTGACCTGCGAGTGCTGCACGAGCATTCGCAGCGCTTGAAAGTGCCTTTACGTCTGGGCCGGGGGGGCGAGGTAATGGGATGGCGCGAACATGGCGCTCAAAACAACCATTTTTTCGCCTCGGCGCCAGGGCGTCTGATCATCGACGGCATTGAAGGGCTGCGTTCCGCGACGTGGAGTTTTCCTTCATTCAGCCTTGAAAACGTTGCGCAGACGCTGCTTGGTGAAGGCAAAGCCATCAACAATCCGTATCAGCGGATGGACGAGATCAACCGCATGTTCGCCGAGGACAAGCCGGCGCTGGCTACTTACAACCTCAAGGACTGTGAGCTGGTGACGCGGATCTTTCACAAAACTGAGTTGCTCACGTTTTTGCTCGAAAGGGCGACGGTAACCGGGCTGCCGGCCGACCGAAATGGCGGGTCGGTCGCAGCGTTCGAGCACCTTTATATGCCGCTGATGCATCGTCAGGGCTTTGTCGCGCCGAATCTGGGCGAGCGCATGCCGCAAGCCAGTCCCGGCGGTTTTGTGATGGACTCGCGGCCGGGTTTGTATGAGTCCGTGCTGGTGCTGGATTACAAGAGCCTTTACCCGTCGATCATCCGCACCTTTCTCATTGATCCGGTAGGGCTGGTCGAAGGCCTGCGCGAACCCGACGAGGCGCACAGCGTTGCGGGTTTTCGCGGGGCACGCTTTTCTCGTACCCGGCACTGCCTGCCGGCCATCGTGTCGCGGGTCGCAGAGGGCCGGGAGGCGGCAAAGCGCGAGCGTAATGCACCGTTGTCACAAGCGCTGAAAATCATCATGAACGCCTTTTATGGCGTGCTCGGTTCCAGCGGCTGCCGGTTTTTCGACACCCGCCTGGCCTCGTCGATCACCCTTCGCGGTCACGAAATCATGCGCCAGACCCGGCAGTTGATCGAAGGCCTGGGCTATGAGGTGATCTATGGCGACACCGATTCGACCTTCGTCTGGCTCAAACGCGCACACGACCAAGAGGAGGCCGCGCAGATCGGCAAGGCGCTGGTCGATCAGGTAAATGTCTGGTGGCGCGATCACGTCCTGCAGGAATACGGGCTGGAAAGCGTGCTGGAGTTGCAGTTCGAAACGCATTACAAGCGCTTTCTGATGCCGACCATCCGTGGCGCCGAGGAGGGCAGCAAGAAACGCTATGCCGGCCTCGTCACCCGCGCCAATGGTGAGGATGAAATGGTCTACAAGGGCCTTGAGACGGTGCGCACCGACTGGTCGCCGCTTGCCCGCGAGTTTCAGCAGGAGCTTTATTTGCGCATCTTCAGTCGCCGCCCGTATCTGGACTACGTGCGCGACTTTGTGCGGCGCACGCTGGCGGGCGACCTTGACCACCAGTTGGTTTACCGCAAGCGCCTGCGTCGCGCACTGGACGACTATGAACGCAATGTCCCGCCGCACGTACGCGCCGCGCGCCTGGCCGACGCGTATAACCGTCAACAGGGCAGGCCGCTGCAGTATCAGAACCGTGGCTGGATCAGTTACGTGATGACGGTCGCCGGCCCGGAACCGCTGGAGATCCGTACCGCGCCGATTGACTACGACCACTACGTCTCCCGTCAGCTCCAGCCGATTGCCGACGCCATCTTGCCATTCGTGCTTTTCCGGACAATCGATCTCAGTTCCCAAGATCAGCAAAGCTTTGATTTTTGATGCTGCTTTAACCGGTTGATGCGGTCAGCAAAAAATCATGGTCTTGCACCGGAACTCGGCTATTACCCCACCTTCTATATTTTGGGCAGTTCGATATCGCCAGCGTCGAGTTTGATTCGGCGTCGCTTGCACGCTACGTCCCGCATGTGCAGTAGCCAAAAACACTGAAGAGAGAAATAGCGGATGACTCAAGCGATCACCTGGGTGCATATCGGCGATTTACACATGGACGAGGAGGACGGTTGGCAAAGCCGCGACCGGTTGCAGGGAATCGTAAGCGAGATCAACGAGCATATCGGCGTCGCTGCCGACTTTGTTTTTCTGCCGGGCGACAACGCGAACCACGCAACTCCCGAGCAATACAGGGCGATCACGGATGCCTTGGCACCGCTGCAATTGCCTTACCGGGTGATCACCGGAGACCACGATTTCGAGCCGGGTAATCTCGACAATTACCACGCTGGCTTTCCCGAGCAGAATCGCTCTGAAGTAGAGGTCATTGCGGGCTACCGGTGTATTTTTCTGGACATCATTTCTAAAGGTGCAGGCGGCCCGGATTTCCGTCTCACCATGCACCACCGTAAGCGTCTGATGGAAGAACTGGCCCGCGCGGAAGCTCAAGCGCAAGTGCCGCTCGTGTTCATGCACGCTTATCCTGGGGATCTCGCTGCCGAAGGTGATTTGATCGCACAGGCCTTAGCCGATGCGCGCGTCGCCTTTGTCGACACCGGTCACACCCACTACAGTGAATTGCTCAATGACGGGCGCGTTATTTATGGGGCGACAAGATCAACCGGACAGATCGAGGAGGGCGGCGGCAAACCCGGTTACTCGCTGATCACTGTCTATGGGCGAGTGCCGAGCTGGCGCTTCAAGGAGACAGATACGCCTTGGCCATTTGTGCAAATCGTGTCACCGGCAGACCTGCGCATGGTCACGCGGCCAGCCGATCCGCAGCAGATTCCCCGTCCCGGAAAAATCGAAATAATAGCCAAGCTCTTCGGCGTTCCCGACGGTCCCGTCATGCTGACCTGCGACGATCTTCCAGGCATCGAGATGACGGCGCTCGCTGATGCTGCGCTGTGGTCTGGTGTCGTTCATCTCGACGCGGGCATGCACGCCGTGACCGTGGCCAACGGCAGTGACCGTGACACGATCAGGCTTCTCGTCCGCGAGCCAGACAATATCCCCCAGCGCGGCATGCCTGTCGCCCTTGGTTGTGACGTCCATTCCATTGGGGCGTGGCCCGAACATGGCCTGGAGGGAGCGCAACTGGGCCCTAATAAAAACGGTATGCACTGGTGATCCTGGCGACCGGCGTGACATGGGGAATATGCGCCGCCTCAACTGCTGCAGTCATCACCCGACCGTTTCGTTTGCCGGAGGCTATCTGGGCGGTAATGGGAGCAGTGCTGCTATTAGTGTTCGGACTCATGCCCATCGACTCTGCCGTGAGCGCGGTGGGCAAGGGCATGGACGTCTATCTTTTCCTGATTGGCATGATGCTGCTCAGCGAGACCGCCCGGGAGCAGGGCTTGTTCGACTGGGTGGCGTCCACCGCCGCCATTCACGCCAAGGGATCGAACGTACGGTTGTTCACGTTCGTGTATGTGACGGGGATTATCACGACGACCTTTTTGTCCAACGATGCCACAGCGGTCGTATTGACGCCGGCAGTGTATGCCGCCGCGAAAAAGGCCAAGGCTGATCCGCTGCCTCTGCTTTTTGCGTGTGCACTGATCGCCAACGCGGCGAGTTTCGTGTTGCCTATCTCCAACCCTGCCAACCTTGTGATGTATGGCGGCAAGATGCCGCCGCTCAGTCAGTGGTTTGGCTCCTTTGCGCTGCCCGCGCTAGCATCCATCGTGGTCACGTACTTCGCACTGCGCTGGGTGCAGCGCAGTCGACTGGCCGGAACCTGTGAAAGCAATGTCGAGCGCGAACCGCTTTCGATGGGTGGTAAAGCTGCGTTTGGCGGAATCGCCTTGACCGCTGCGCTGCTGATTGGCATGTCCGCGCTTGACCTGCCACTGGGCTTGCCGACCTGTATCGCAGGCGTGCTAACGATGCTCGGTGTGTGTGCACTGGCGAAGCGCTCGCCGGTGAAACTGATGAAGTCGGTGTCGTGGGCAGTCCTGCCGCTTGTCGCGGGGTTGTTTGTGCTGGTCGAGGCACTGGATCGTACCGGCGTCATTGCACAGGTGGCCGATGTGCTTCGTCAGGCATCCGCAGATCCGATTTGGGCTGCTGGCGTTTCAGGCACTGTGCTGGCGTTCTCTTCAAACCTGATGAACAACCTGCCCGCAGGCCTTGTGGCCAGTATGGCGGTCGCTCAGGCACATCCGCCGACACTGGTGGTCGACGCGTTGCTGATCGGTGTGGACATCGGGCCTAACCTGTCCATCACCGGATCGCTGGCAACGATCCTCTGGCTGAACGCGATCCGTCGTGAAGGCGAGGATGTCGGGTTCTGGTCGTTCCTCAAAATCGGCACCGTGACAATGATCCCGGCTCTCGCAGCCGCCCTGCTTATCAGATTGCTCATCGGTTGAGAGGACAAGCGATATGAATGCTTCCTGGGCTTTCCCATTTATCTTCTTGGCGGGCATGTTGCAGGCAGTGGGTGCTGCAATGGGTGGAGAACTCAACAAGACGCTGCACAATCCCTGGATGGCGACCTCCGTCGCTTAGCCCGGACGTGCTATCGGCGCGGTACTGATGATCGCAGGGGTCGCTCTTATCGCCAGGTTCTGAATGATGCGGGGAGAAGCGTAAGCGCCTGCGCTCCGTGCTTTCTCCTCAATCAAATCAAACAGGCACGTCTTAATGTTTTTTTCACAAATAAGACACTAGAATGCGGGCCTTCGTTGGGGAGTAGCCTGCTTCTGAGTGGTTCTGGAAGCGTTCGTATCAACATTCTCGGCAACCTGCCGTGGTGCGGACACCGTTTTTCGGTTGGTGAGACCAGCGACACATCCATGCCTAAAGTCGGGCGTGTGGTTGTGTCGTTGACTCATAGCCCGACTGGACGTAACCGTGAATCCCATTTCCCTGATTTTTCTCGCCCTTGCCATGTCAACGGACGCATTCGCGGCCGCCATCGGTAAAGGTTCCGCGCTGCACAAACCCCGTTTTATCGAAGCCCTGCGCACTGGCCTCATCTTTGGTGTGATCGAAGCCATCACGCCGATCATTGGCTGGGTGATTGGTCAGGCTGCCACGCAGTTTGTCGAAAGCTGGGATCACTGGATCGCCTTCACGCTGCTGCTGATTCTCGGCTTGCACATGATCTACAACGGGCTGAAAGACGAAGACGAGCACGAAGAGAAGCAGAGCCAGCACTCGTTCATGGTCCTTGCGGTCACCGCTTTTGCTACCAGCATCGATGCGCTGGCGGTCGGCGTTGGGCTTGCGTTTGTTGACGTGAACATCTTTGTCGCAGCGGCGGCCATTGGTGTGGCGACCATGACCATGGTGACAATCGGGGTGATGTTGGGCCGAGTGCTCGGGACCGTGGTGGGCAAGCGAGCTGAAATCATCGGCGGCGTGGTGTTGATGCTGGTCGGCGCAACGATCCTCTACGAGCATTTGTCGGCCTGATCGACGGCTGCTTTCGCATAATTGCAGGCGCCGACGCCATTTACGTCGCGCCTGTTATCGCCACACGTCAGTTTCATCAAGGCCCAGTACGCGCATCTCCTCTTCGCGCAATCGCGCATCGGCCCGAAGAAAAAACTCATCGAGCTGCGGCGGGGCTACGCTGGTCTCGGAGAGCATGCCGTGGACCTGCCCACGATGGTGGATCTGGTGCTGGAACAGGTGCAACAACACGCGGTCGACACGCTCAATGAACAAGCCGTCCGCGCGGTCCAGTCTGACCGGCCGCGCGGCGGCTTCGCCCGTTACCTCTCTGCACAGGGCCACCAGCAGTCGGTCGGTGGTGCGCTGTTGCGCTGCCAGTTCCAGAAACGTCCTGCCAGGGCATGAGGGCTGATCCTGTCCGGCAAGGTCCTCTGAAAGCGCAGCCAGGTAGTAATCGTCGACATCCAGGATGTGGCACAACGTGCACTGGATCGACGGAAAAAAGCTGGGTCTGGGCGCCTTGTACTCAGTTTCGCTCAGCGCTTCACAGGCGCTCAGCAAACGATGATTGGCCCAGAGATTGTTGAAGGCTTGTGCGAGGAAGTAGTTCATGGCCTGTTCTCTGTGCTGGGGCAGCGTTTCGATCAGCATAGTCGAGCGCAAGAGGTGAGAGGACATCGATTAGCCCCAGGCGATCTTCTGCCGGCGAGTGATGCTTGACCTGCTTTTGACACGCCTTGGTTTATCCTGCACGTCGTTCTCCAGGGCCTGTACTCATGATTAGCACTGCGACGGCTGTTTCCTCAGACAGCGTTTTAATAGACATCAAAGACCTTGTGCGCGCGGACGCTCGTCGCGATGCAATGCTGCTCCATGCGGTGGATTTTCAGTTGTGCGACGGGGACCGCGTTGCGATTACCGGCCCTTCCGGCTCTGGAAAAAGCGTATTGCTGCGCGCGTTGGCGCTGCTCGATGCGCCTGATTCGGGTGAGCTGCTCTGGCAGGGTCAGCGGGTCACAAGCGCCCGCGTGCCACAGTATCGACGCCGTGTGTGTTACGTGGCGCAGCGGCCGGCGATGATCGACGGCACGGTGGAAGACAACTTGCGCCTGCCTTACGGCCTCAAGGTGTTCGCCGGCGAGCGGTTCAGCAAACAGGCCGCCATCGAGTTGCTGGCGGCCGCTGGAAAGCCTGCCGGATTTCTGGAGCAGTCGAGCGCGGATTTATCTGGCGGCGAAGCCCAGTTGGTCGCCCTGATCAGGATGCTGCAGACGGACCCGCAGGTCATGTTGCTCGATGAGCCAACGGCCGCACTGGACCCTGCTTCATCGCGTGCGGTCGAGCATCTGGTGCAAAGCTGGTTTGACCGGCAGCCCGCATCAGCGCGGGCCTACGTCTGGGTGTCGCATGACGAGGAGCAGGCGCAACGCATGAGCAACCGGCGTCTGACCATGGAGGCCGGCACGCTCGCCGGGCTCGCCACCTCATGAATTACCAAAACCTTACCGCCCTGGACATGGCCATCGCCGCCAGCCTGATCCTCATCAATGGCGCACTGTCGCTGCTGCTCAGGCTCGGCCTCGAACGCCAGCTCATCTGGGCTTCGGTCCGGACGGTGGTGCAATTGCTGGCTATTGGTTACGTGTTGGGCTGGGTGTTCGAGTTCGCTTACTGGTATGTGGTCTTGCCACTGATGTGCCTGATGACGCTGATCGCCGGAACCTCGGCGGCAGGACGCGGCAAGCGCACCTATGCCGGGCAGCGTCTGGACAGCATCGCTTCGGTGTGGATCAGCTCGTGGCTGGTGACAGCGGTCGGGTTGTTTGCGGTGATTCGCATCCATCCCTGGTACGAGCCGCAGTATGCGATCCCGATTCTGGGCATGATTCTGGGCAATACGCTGACCGGCGTGTCGCTGGGCATGGAGCGCATGACGCAGGAGTTGACCAGCGGGCGCGGCACCCTTGAAATGATTCTGGCGTCGGGCGGCACACGATGGGAAGCCGCGCAGCAGGCGGCACGGCAAGCAGTCAGGGCCGGCATGATGCCCACGCTCAACCAGATGACGGTGGTGGGTATCGTCAGCTTGCCGGGGATGATGACCGGTCAGGTGCTGGCCGGCGAGAACCCGCAGGACGCGGTGCGCTACCAGATCGTGATCATGTTTCTGATCGCTGCCGCCTCTGCGCTGGGCACGGTGGGCGCGGTGTTGTTGACCTACCGACGCCTGTTCTCGGCGGACCATCGGTTTTTACTGTTCAAGCTGAAATCTCGGGCCTGATCGCCCGCGTTGGCAGCGGCGATGGCGCAAGGCCGCGCATAGCCTCAGGGCTGTGCACGGTTTTCGCATGCCAAACCGGGCGTAGTGATCGCATCGCGGTTGCTTTACGCTTGTTGGCTGACGGAAATGGAAGGATGTGATGCGTACAGCACTTTGCATAGAAGACGACACAGACACCGCTCAAGAGATTGCCTCGGAGCTCAGTCGCGGCGGGTTCCAGGTGGAGTGTGTCAATGATGGTTCACGAGGGCTTGAAAGGGCGTTGCAGTCACAGTTCGACGTCATCACGCTGGACCGGATGCTGCCGGGGATCGACGGTCTGGCCGTGGTCACCGGCCTGCGTGAAGCAGGCAATCGCACGCCTGTATTGATGATCAGCGCTCTTAGCGATGTGGACGACCGCATTCGCGGACTGCGTGCCGGGGGTGATGATTACCTCGTAAAGCCGTTCGTGTCGGAAGAAATGACCACCCGGGTCGAGGTGCTGTTGCGCCGCAATGCCCCCCTCGAAAGCAGGGAAACCTGGCTTCGCATCGACGACCTGCAACTGGATTTGTTGCAGCGCACAGTGGCGTGCAACGATCAACAGGCTGCGCTGCCGGCCACCGAGTTTCGCCTCCTGGAGTTTCTGATGCGCAACGCGGGCAAGGTGGTAACGCGGCCGCTGATTTTCGAGTCGGTCTGGGGTTATCACTTCGATCCTGGCACCAAGCTCATCGATGTTCACCTGACGCGCTTGCGGCGCCGGCTCGAAAGCCTGGGCTGCGAGATGACGATCACTACGCTGCGCGGGTCGGGGTTCAGGCTCGGGCGCCCCGATGCTGCATGAACGCAAAGCTATTCCGCGTCTGCGTCGCACCACTACATTTCGATTGTCGGTGATCTACTCCGCAGCGCTGCTCTTGGGCGTGGTGGCGCTGGTCAGCCTGATCTACTGGCAGATTTCCACGTACCTGACGCGCCAGGCGGACGGCAATCTGCAAGGCCAGATGCGCTCGTTGTTGTACCTGAGCCCGGACCAGCTGCCTGCCGAGATGGACCGCCTGGCGATTGGCGACCTCCGCAACGTCTATTACTACGGCCTGTTCAGCGCCAGCGGTCAGCATCTTGGGGGCGAAGTGCAGACGTTGCCCAAAGGCCTGCCGCTTAACGGCAAGTCCTACGAATGGCAAGCGCCGGGGTTCCAGCAAGGCGCCCGTGCGTTGGGGCAACGTCTGGCCCAGGGGCAGATTCTGTTCGTAGGCTTTGATACCAAGACCCTGAGCCATTTGCGGCGCATCCTGCTGCACGCACTGTTGCTCAGTGCGACGCTGATCGTGCTGGGCGGTCTGGCGGTGGGCACTTTTCTCGGCTACAGGCCGTTGCGCCGCGTCGCGAAGTTGCAGGTGGTCAGCCAGAGGATTGCCGGGGGCGATCTGTCGCAGCGTCTGCCGTTGTCCAGGCGCGGTGATGAGCTGGATATGCTGTCGTCGCTGGTCAACCAGATGATGGAGGAGGTCGAGCGGCTGCTTGATAACGTCAAAAGTGTTGGCGATAACGTCGCTCACGATCTGCGCACACCGTTGAATACCCTGCGCATGCAGCTGCACCGAACGCTGGAGCAGTGGGGGCACGCGTCTTCGGAGAAACAACAGGCGCGGCTCGAGAAAGCCCTGACGGCCACTGATGTGTTGCTGCGCAGGTTTCGTGCGTTGCAGCGCATTGCCGAGATCGACAGCCAGGCTCGACGCGCGGGCATGACCTTGTTTTCAACGGGTGATTTGCTGCGCGAGATGTTCGAGGACTATGAGGGCGTCGCGCAGGAAGCCGGCATTGATCTTCAGTTGTCTCAAGCGTCCGTGGCGCCGCTGTTGGGCGACCGAGAAATGCTCGCCGAGGCGCTGATGAATATCCTCGACAACGCGCTGAAGTTCACGCCGTCCGGGGGTTGCGTGGTGTTGCGGTTGTTGAACGATGATCGCGGAACACGAATCGAGGTGCAGGATAGCGGCCCAGGCATCGCTCAAAACGAGCGTGAAGACGTGATGCAGAAGTCCTACAGGGGCGAGCAGGGGCAGGGTGTTACAGGCGGGGGACTGGGGCTGGCAATTGTGGCTGCGGTGGCGCGCACTCATCGCTATGACTTACGTCTGGAAGACGCCGCGCCCGGTTTGCGGGTGGTGTTGGTGATGGTTGCCGGTGGTGGTGACTCTTACCGTTAACCGGCAATAGCCTGCTCAAGAACGCTGTATCCAATCCTGTTGGAGATCCCCGTCGTCCAGACGCCGCGCGGTCGCGCATCAAACCCTGAAAACGCGGTGTTTCAGGCACAACCGAGGTGTCTGGTTTTGGGGCCGCTGCGCGGCCCATCGCGGCCTCGCGCTGCTCGTGCGCTCCTACAGGGTTTTGCGGTGCTCTTGGATTTTGCTTCTGCCCGAAGGGCGCAGGAGTCCAGCTTGCTGACGATCTGCCGGGCACCGGCAGCAAATCCCGCACACGCGGTGTTTCAGGCACAACCGAGGTGTCTGGTTTTGGGGCCGCTGCGCGGCCATCGCGGCCTCGCGCTGCTCGTGCGCTCCTACAGGGTTTTGCGCTGTTCTCGGGATGTGGATTCTGCCCGAGGACTGTAGGAGATCCCCCGTCGTTCAGACGCCGCCCGGCTAGCTCCCACACCTGCGGCAGAAGCGAAATTTTAGCGCCTCTTAAATCAACGACATCTCTGATGTTTGATGAAAGCGAATTCATTCGCGAGGCGCCAGCTCTGACTTATGCCATGGCTTCGCCTCGCCAACGAATTTGGCTCCTGTGCTGCCTTACATCAGCGTGATCGGGTAATCGACGATCAGGCGGAACTCACTGAGATCGCCTTCACCCTGATCGGCGTTGGCGGTGTGGAAAGCCTGACGGATACGGAACGACAGGTCTTTTGCCGGGCCTTGCTGCACCACGTACTTGGCCTCGAGATCGGTCTCGTGGTGTTTGCCATCTTCACCGTACACATCGGCATAGGCGCTGTTGGCCGGAGTATGCGTGCCGTCGATGTTCGAACCATTCAGGTAACGGGCCATGAAGCTCAGGCCCGGTACGCCGTAGGTCGCCATGTTCAGGTCATAACGTATGCCGAGCGAGCGCTCGTTCGGAGCGTTGAAGTCCGACCACTGCACCGAGTTGTTGAGGAAGATCGAGTCGCCGCCTTCGCCGCCACCGTTATCGCCGGTGCCGACGTAGTCGAACGGGGTATCGCCGTCGACTTTCTGAAACGACAGCGTCACGGTATGGGCCGCCAGGAACGAGTACGCCACTGCCGCCGAATACGTGGTGTTGTTGATCGAGCCGGCTTTGGCCTGACCTTCATCAAGGGTGCGATACAGGTTGAAGTCGAAGTTCAGCGACTGATCGTCTGTGAGCGGCAGGGTGTAGTTGGTGTTGGCGTAGTACTGGCGCCACACGTCCTCGAACTCCGATCCATAAAGGGTTGCGGTCCAGTTGGGGCTGATTGTGTACTTACCGCCCGCGAACGTTGCACTGTCTGCCGTCACATTTGCATAGGTCGCAAAGATGTCATGGCTGTGGTTGCTGGTCAGGCCGCTGTCAGCACTGGTGTAACGGCCAGCTTCCAGATCAAGCCCGTCGAACTCGCTGCTGTTGAGGTTGAAGCCGGTGGCTGTCTGTGGCAACAGACGGCTGCCGCCCACTCCAAAGACGGGCGCAGTAGGCTGCATGTTGCCGTACTTGAGCTGGGTTTTGGAAATACGCACTTTGACATCGCCGCCGATGGAACCGTAGCTGTCCTCGGGATTACCGTGATTGTCGGTGGGCAAGTTGCCGGTGCCGGCGTATTGGTGTTGACCATCAAGTTTCAGGCCGCCATTGGCGTAGGCATCTACACCGAAGCCCACCGTGCCCTGAGTGAAACCTGAGCTGAAGTTGGTTTGAATGCCCTGGGTCCAGTCGCGGCTATCGACGCCGCCACTTTTGCTGTCCCGATTGAAGTAATAGTTGCGCAATAATGCAGTGGCGCTGGCGTCTTTGATAAATCCTTTGGCATCGGCCTGATTGCTGACAGTTTCTGCCAATGCCATTTGCGACGCTGCCGACGAAACGGCAAGTGCAATGGCGCTCCAATGCTTTACGTTCATTGTTTCATTCCCCTGGATTTATTGACGCCCAAACAGTGCCCACGTCGAGTTGATCGACATCAACGATTTCGTCAGATGGCGGGCACGAAGCGGCAGTTTTGGCTAAGTCTTTATGAGTGCAGCGGTTACGTCGCACGGTGTTATGGGTATCGGGAGCTCAGGTGTTTGCGCAATTGAATCCCGTCCGTGCGTGCCGTCTTTGTATCATGCTGGCCGTGCAGCGGGAGTCAAAAAGTGCCCTGAACAGGGTTAATAATATTTAACCAAAGGGACGTACTGAACAATGTTAGCGTTAAATCAAGTTGAGGCTCTCATCGCTCGATTTGCTCTTATTTATCGCTTCATTGTTTCTGCTCTGCAGTTACCGCCACTGGTTTTAGTGGCGGTTTTTTTTGGACGCCGATCAGGGTTTTGCGGGTTTTTCCGCATTGGGCAGGGCCGCGCCTTTTGGCCAGAGCATCCAGATCTGCCCTTGCTGCTTCATGTTCCCAGCGAGGTCGCCGGCGGCATCTCCAGTGCCCCAGAACATGTCGGCACGCACTTCGCCGGCAATCGCGCCGCCGGTGTCCTGAGCGGCAACCGGACGCGTGAGCGGCGTGCCGTCGGGGCGTGACGAAGACAGCCACAACAGGCTGCCGAGCGGGATGACCTTGCGGTCGATAGCCACGCTGTAGCCCGCAGTCAGTGGCACGTTAAGCGACCCGCGCGGGCCTTCATCGCTGTCGGGGCGCAGGGTAAAGAACACGTAGCTCGGGTTGCTACCCAGCAGTTCTGGCACCTTGTCCGGGTTGGCGACTGCCCAGGCGCGGATCTTGCCCATCGAGACCTCGTCTTTTTTCAACTGGCCTTGATCGACCAGCCAACGGCCGATGGGTTTATAGGGATGGCCGTTCTGGTCGGCGTAGGCGATACGCAACTGCCGGCCGTTCTCCAGTTGAACCCGCCCCGAACCCTGAATCTGCAGGAACTGCAAATCCATCGGGTAGCCCAGCCACGCCAATACCGGCGCGTTGACGCCTTTCTCGCCAATGGTGGCGGCATCATCGTAAGGGCGCAGCACACGACCATCGAGACGACCGCGCAAGCGTTTGCCTTTGAGTTCGGGATAGATGCTGTCCAGATTGACGATGATCAGGTCGTCCGGCACGCCATAGATGGGCACCTGGTGCGCGTCGTTACGCTGCTCGCTGCCTTTATAGATGGGTTCGTAGTAGCCGGTGATCAGGCCATTGGCGCCATGCTCGGATGACCGCAGGCTGTAGACCTGCAACTGGTTCTTGAGGAAATCCCGGATAGCCAGCGGCTCCAGCGGTACCTGCGCAGCCGCAGCGCAGGTGCTGCCCCAGACGGGGTCTTTGGCCAGACGCTTGCACGCCGAGAACCAGCTGTTGTAGCCTGCCACCAGGTCTTGATCGGAGACCGTGGGCAGCGTGTCCCACGCCACACTGACATAGGTGGTGACTTCAGAGGGTTTGGGCTTGGGCGCACCGCCGTCGCAGGCAGCAAGCAGGGCAATCAGAGGGGCGACGCAGAATGCAAAACGGCGCCAGTGCAGGCTTGGCTTTATCACGCAGGATATTTCCTGAAAGGCAAATCGAGAGCGGTAGCTTGGTGAAACTGCGCGATCACGTCAAATCAGAAGCTTCAACGGATACAGTCGGCCTCTCACGACGTGCGTGTTCAAGCGCTCGAAAATAAAGTCTGTATTCCTTCATCGGCGCCCCTAAACCTCAGCGATTACGGGCCGATAATCCTGTAACGTTTTGCAAAACTACTATAACAAGACTAGGGGAAAGCGATGTTCAAGACGGTGCAGGCGCGATACACGGTTATTTTCATTGCCTTGATCGGCGCCATTGGGTTGATCACCGAGCAAGGCATCGAGCGGTTCGTTACGCCCAAAGTGCGTGCCTCCGATGAGCAAGTGGTGCTGGATAAGGTCGATCAGATAGGCACTCGCATCCTGACCGATCTGGTCCGCGTCGAGGCGCAGTCGCGCGGCATTACCCAGGCAGTCCCGCTGCTCGAAAGCGATGCCATCGACAAGGTGCTGCCGGGGCTGGTGGATCAGTACGGTGACGCCAAGGTGTTTGGCGGTGGCGTCTGGCCAATGCCGGACAAACGCACGCCTGGCCGTAACAAGCACAGCAGTTTCTTCCACCGCGATGCGTCCGGTCAGTTGGTGGTCAGCACCTACTGGAACTCCGACCCGGCGCCCAACTATTGGGAACAGCCTTGGCACAAGGCCGGACAGAATGCACCCAAAGGCAAATGCGCCTGGGCGGCGGCGTATCAGGACGAGGCCAGCCCGCAACCGCGCACGAACTGCGCGATGGGCATCTATAAAGATGGCGCTCTGTACGGTGTGTCGACCATCGACGTGACCCTGGGTTTTTTCAACGGACTGATCCAGGAGAAAGAAAAAGACATCAGCGGCCAGGTGATGATCGTCGAGCGTGACGGCAAGATCCTCACCAACCAAAGCCGTATTCCGGGGGAAATCATCCTCAAGAACATCTCCGGCTTCAGCAATCAGTCGATCTTCGCCAAAGAGATTCAGGACGGCCTCGGGCGTGTGTCTGGCGAGGGCGTCTATACCCGTGAATACAATGATCCCGCGCTGGGCGACCTGACCTTTTACCTGCGCCCGGTGGTGGGCACGCCCTGGTTGATCGCCACTGCGTTGCCGACCTCCATGCTGACAGCGCGCAGCGACGAGGTGCTGAAAATCCTCGGCGTCATGCAGATTCCGCTGATGCTGTTGCTGTTCGCGGTGCTGGGTTTTGCGTTTCACCGCTTGATGACGCGGCTGGGCGTGCTGCGTACCAATATCGATGCGTTGTCCTCGGGTGAAGCCGATCTGACCAAACGCATTCCGATTCATGGCGAAGATGAACTGGACGCGGTGGGCAAGTCGGTCAACACCTTCATCGCCTACCAACAGAGCATGATCGTCGACGTACGCGCCGGCACCGAGCAGATTTCGCTGGAATTGGGTCAGCTCCAGGCTCAATCGCGCAACATCAACCAGATCCTCAACAGGCATGCGTCGGAAACCGATCAGGCCGTGACCGCGATCAACGAAATGAGCGCCACGGCCGACAGCGTTGCCCAGAGCGCCAACGAAACCGCCGGTTTCACTCAGTCGGCCAACGACGCCGCGCAACACTCGCGCGACGTCGTGGAGCAGGCTTCGGTGAGCGTTCTGGCGTTGGTGGCCGAGGTTGAAGATGCGACCCAATATGTTCAGGAAATGCAGGTCGATGCCAAGCGCATCACCGACGTACTGGGGGTGATTGGCGGGATTGCACAGCAAACCAACCTGTTGGCACTCAACGCTGCCATCGAAGCGGCGCGGGCTGGGGAGCAGGGCAGGGGCTTTGCGGTGGTGGCCGATGAAGTGCGCGCACTGGCCGGCCGCACGCAACAAAGCACGTCGGAGATCAACGAAATGCTCAACCGCCTGGAGCAGGGCGTGAGCACGGCCGTGGGTGCAATGGAAAAAACCAAGATCAGCTGTCAATCGACCGCCGATCGCACTTCACGGGTCAACGAAGGCCTGGATGGTATGGCCAGTTCAGTACTGCGTATTCACGACCTCAGCGCACACATTGCGACAGCGGCCGAGCAGCAGAGCGCCGTGACCGAAGAGATCAACCAGAACATGGTCGCGATCCGGCACATGGTCGGGGAGCTGGTCGGTTGCGGCAAACAGACTGACAGCAGCGTCGAATCGCTGATGGCGTCCAATGAGCGACTGGTGGCGATGATCAATCGGTTCAAAGTGAGCTGACAGTGGTGTGGCGTCCTTGCCGACGGTGTCAGTCGGCAAGGCGTTTGCTGAATAGCCGGTTTTCAAAGTGCTCATTGTTGAAGCAATAGAACGTGCTGCCTGTATCTTCGTAACCCTGACGTGGGTAAAAGGCTAGCGCGCGAGTGTTGCGCACCCACGCGGTCAGCCACAAAACGCGTGCCCCACGCTCGCATGCCAGGTCTTCTGATTGTGTGAGCAACGCTCCGCCGATGCCTTGTCCTGTAAAGCGCTCCTGTACGTAAAGACGCTCCAGTTCTGCACTGGCCTCGGCGTTGGTGTGCGGGTGGTCAACGCCCAGGCGTATCTGCGCGAACCCCACTAAATGGCCTGCGCGTTCAGCCACTACCACGCTAACGTCTGCCTGGGAGAGGGTCACCGACACCGCGTGAGGGCTGAAATGCTCAAGCACCACGTTCGCCAACGCTGGGCGGATGCCCTCCGTGGCGTAGGTATCCAGCCACACCTGCGTCCCGAGCGCGCCGATGCACAGCGCATCATCTGCAGTGGCGAGGCGATAGCTCACGGCTGGACTCATGCTCGGCATCAAATGTGGCGCACTCAGGAAATCTCACCGCGTATGTACTGCTCCATGGTCTTGATCAACTCGGCTTGCTCGGCAATCGCCTCTTTGACCAGATCGCCGATGGACAGCAAACCCACCAATTTGCCTTCCTCGACCACGGGTAAATGGCGCAGGCGCAGGTCGGTCATGATGCCCATGCACGTGTCCAGCGTGTGCTGCGGGTCAACGGTTCTGACCTCGCGCGTCATGATGTCGCTGACCGGCGTGCCAATGGATGAAAGCCCCTTGAGCACCAGTTTGCGCGCGTAATCGCGTTCGCTGAGGATGCCGACCACGCGCCCATCCTTGACCACGGGCACGGCACCGATGTTCTTGTCGGCCATCAACTTGAGCGCGTCGATCACCATGTGCTCAGGCGTGACAGTGTGGACTTCCCCGTGATGATGGGCTTTGAGCTTCAGTAGTTCGGCTACGGTCTTCATGCTGGCCTCTCCGGCGCTTATTCGTCAGGGCGGCCGCAGGTGTGGATCGGGCCGTGGATAGAGAATCGTAGAGAGATGGCAATCAGGCAAGTGCGAAAGCGTCGTCCGATCAAATCAAATGCGCCGCTACGAACTCTGGACTATCGTAAGTTTTACGTGCGCTGGCTGATTTCGCTCTCTCTGCTTCAGGTCCGTACCAAAGAAGTCGATCACACGCTCACGCCTGGTGTGCCTTACTGCGGCATTCGTCGCAGTGCCTTACCCGTTCATTCTTTCAGCAGCGAGCGAGACTGGCCTTCAGGTGCTGTCCCGGTTTTCGCCTCGTCTTGCTTCCAGGTAAGGATCGCAAAGATGACGACCCCCAACACCCCACATGCCTCTGGCACGACAGCGAGCGAGACTGGCCTTCAGGTGCTGTCCCGGTTTTCGCCTCGTCTTGCTTCCAGGTAAGGATCGCAAAGATGACGACCCCCAACACCCCACATGCCTCTGGCACGACACCGCCCTCCGACCTTAAATTTCTCTTTGAAGAGCGCCGTAAAAAACTTCCTCCCGACGTTCGCGCTTCATTGTCCGCGCGACCTTGGGGGCTGGCGCTGTCTGGTGGCGGCATCCGCAGCGCCACGTTCTGTTTTGGTTTGATCAAAGCCCTTGCCGAGAAAGGCCTGCTGCACCGTATTGATCTGCTGTCGACGGTTTCAGGTGGTGGTTATATCGGCTCGACGCTGGGCAAGCTGTTTCACAACGAAGGCAAGACCGGCGCGCCGGATCCGATGAAGCTCGAAAAAGACATTGCAAGTGCGCAGGCGCGCTGGTTTGCGCTTTGGCTTCGCGCCAATGGTCGTTACCTGATTCCCAGGGGATTACAAGACTTACTTTTAGCAATTGCCAACTTTGGCCGCAACCTGCTGGGCGTTCACGTCGAACTCGCTCTGATGTCGTTGATACTCGCCGGATTGCTGTTGTGCATCGACCTGGGCGTGTGGGGCTGGGCTGACTGTCTGGCGCCTGGTGGCGGCTGCGATGGCCCGCAGTGGCTGGATCTGACAGTGATCGATTTTTTCTCGAACTGGCCGACGGTGTGGATGGCACTGATACCGGTCGCCTGGGTCGCGGCAATCCTGTCCTGTACTTATTGGGCGATGCCGACGGGCAAGCGCCGTTTTCTGGCCATGCAGCGCGCCTGTACGGCGCTGATGGCCGGTCTTGGCATCGTAATCCTGCTGCGTCACTCAACCAGCACTTTGGCTTTTCTGCCTGATTTCACCGGCACGCTCATACTGCCTGGCGGTTGGGTGGCGCTGGCCATCGCGCTGATGGGGGCATGGATACTGGGCATTGGCCTGGCCAGCGTGCTGACGTTCAAGTCGGGGAGCGACCCGGACCGCATACGCAACCGATTGACCCATGCCCTGGCCTTAATGTTGAAGCTGTCGCTGGGCGTGGTGTTGCTGGGCATTATCGATTTTCTGGCGTGGATGCTGGCCAACGTCAATACCGTGGTTCAAGGCCAGTTGGGCGGAACACTGGCGGTGATTGCCGTGGCGCTGAGGGCGACCGTTCCGATGATCTCCGACCTGCCCAAGAGCCTGATCCCCGGAACGCGGCGCGTGGTCATGGAGATCATCAACCTCGCGGGCGTGGTGATCACGTTCATGCTGGTGGTGTTCTGGGTCAGCGTTGTACATCGGGCCGCGACCGTTGTGCTGTTTGATACTAGTGTGGCGGGCTTGCAGTTCGGGTCGGCGTGGCAATCAGTGGGTTGGCTGTGCATTGCGCCGCTGCTCATGGTGCTGGTGTCTGCGGGTAACCGCGATTTCCTCAATCGATCCTCGCTGTATGCCTTTTACCGCGCACGGTTGATTCGCAGTTATCTGGGGGCAGCCAATCCGGGGCGATTTCCGTCAGCGCCAGGCCAGCAAAGCAGCTGCACCGGCAAGGCCGTCAGTCAGACGTTGCCGCTGCGCGTGAGTCAGGTCGACAGCGGCGACGATCTGGCGATGAGCGATTACCGACCTGATCAGGGAGGCGGTCCGGTTCATCTGATCAATGTGTGCGTCAACCAGACGAGCGACGCGCTGGGCGGCCTGTTCAACCAGGATCGCAAGGGCACGCTGTTGACCGTGCGTTCTGATGGGTGCGTGTCCCAGGCAGAAAACGTCTGGCATCCCGGCTGCCCCGAGAACAGTTTGAGTCTGGGCGCCTGGGTCGCCATTTCAGGTGCCGCCGTAGCCCCCGGTCTGGGCGCTTCAACCCGCTCGGGCATCGCTGCGCTGCTGACCATCGCCGGGATCCGCCTGGGTTATTGGTGGGACAGCGCCGGCATCGGGGGAAAGTCCAAGGTCAGCCGTATCGGCAAATACGGACAGTTGTGGAGTGAATTGCGCGGCCGGTTCAGCGGCGACCAGCGGCAGGACTGGTTTCTCAGCGACGGCGGGCATTTTGAAAACACCGCCAGTTATGCGCTGCTGCGCGAAGAGTGCGAGGTCATTGTGGTGGCCGATTGTGGCGCTGACCCGCGCTATGCCTTCGGTGATCTAGAAAATCTGGTGCGCAAGGCGCGCATCGACCTGCAGGTGGAAATCACGTTTCTGCGCCCCAAACATGCTGATCCACGTTTGCCTACGGCGTTTGGCTCGCTCAACGAGCTTGGCTCTGCGGACAGCCAGGCCTGTCTCGCGCTGGCCCGAGTAGATTACGGCCGCACTCGGCGAAAAGGCCACATGATCATCGTCAAGCCAAACATGTGTCACGGGGCCTCGGTCGATCTTGTCAATTTCAAGGCGGACAACCCGTTGTTTCCGCAAGAACCCACAACCGACCAATCCTTTAGCGAAGCGCAGTGGGAAAGCTATTTTCAGCTGGGCCAAACGTTGGGGTGCAATATCGAACTCAAGCAGTTGAAGGACATCTGCGCATTTGCCCAGGACCACTTCGTCGATGACGACGGCGCCATCCGCGTGACGAAAGAAGACGGCAGCGTGGGATTGCGGTTTTCATCGAAGCGAATTTCTTCGCGAATTGCCTCAACGGGTGCAGTGTCGGCGTCGATCAGTCTGGGAGCGATTGCTTCGGTGGGGCTGGCGGGTTGGCAGATGATTAACAGTGAGATGACCCAACAAACGTCGCAGAAGAAAATCGAACCCACTGCGTTCAGGCAGCTCACGTCGATCTTTGCCAGATTACCGCCAGCGGGGCCTGGGGCTGATCCGAACATGGACGGGCCGTTGGGCGAAATGGCGACCGAGCTGTGGCGGGTAGGAGAGCAGGTTTGCACCAAGCGCAATATCGACGCGTTTCTCGGCTCGCGGCAGATGCGATTCATGGTCGAAAAAACCAGGGAGGCATGCAGTGAATCGCCAAGCCCACACCCATCGTGTGCGGTGTTACTCGGTGACGATGCGCCTGAGTGCTTGCAGACTTCGCCGCGTCCGGTGTGCGAGCCGACTTACTGGATTCGTGATTGGTCGGTTAAGCCGCTGTCAGCGTCCAACTGCTGGCCGGTGGGCCGTGTGAGCACTATCACCGAAACCACAGACTGGGCGTCCTCGGCACCGATGCCAGCCCCGGCACCTGTTTCTGTCGAGGAATCCATTGACGAACCAAACGCGGGTTTCTCGGCTGCCCCTCAAGCCGCAGCGCCGGTCTGCGAAGGGCAGACGGTTTACCTGCAAATCTACGGGCCACAATTGCGTGATTACAGTCGTTCATTGCGCGGGCCTTGGCGCGAAGAGCTCAGGGCATCGGTGCCGCCCATCGAGGATGTACAGGACACCGCTCGCCGTGCCAATCGTCGTGCGCCCACGCCATATCCGGTGCCGACCATTATTTATCACACCGCCGATTCGCTGGCGTGCGCCAACGCCTTGCGGTCCAACGGTGGCTCGACTCAATGGAACGTCGTGCCGCTGGCTGAAGGGCTGAAACCACAAAAAAACGTGATCGAGGTATGGCTGCCACCCTCCACTCAAGTTCAGTAATCCCACTGCGCCCAGCGCAACTGCATCAGCCTGGCTGATGCCCGCGCTGAGGTCGGGACACCACGGACTCGATGTTCTTGCGGCCAATCAATAACGGGCTTTTGGCTTTGCGTGAGGTGTCCGGCTCGCCCAGCCATTTGTACATCACCAGACAATCCACCAGCCCCAGTTGCTTATGGCGATAAGCGCGGGGCAGGCGGCCGACCACGTCGAAACCGAGCTTTTGCCAGAGCGCGACGGCCACTTCGTTGGTCGCCACCACCGAATTGAACTGCATGGCCTGAAAGCCGTGCTCGCGAGCCAGTTGTTGCGAGTGCTCGCACATCATCCGGGCAATCCCGCGTCCGCGGGCGGCTTCAGTGACCATGTAACCGCAGTTGCTGACGTGGCTGCCTGGCCCGGCTGCGTTGGCCTTGAGGTAATAGCTGCCGAGCAACACGCCGTCTTCTTCAGCGATCAGCGTCTGCAGCGGGTAGTCCAGCCATAGATGCCGAGCGTCGTCCTGCGTCAGTGCAGGGTCGTAGGCGTAAGTTTGCTGAGCGACGACGACCGCCTGAAACGTGGGCCAGAATGCCTCGAAATCATCGAGGGTCATGGGGCGGATGGTGATCATGGGGAATCCGGCTAAGAGGTGAAACTGTAGGAGCGAGCTTGCCCGCGATGGCGATCTGTCTACGACGTTGATGCAGACAGGCAAATCGTTTTCGCGGGCAAGCGCGCTCCTACAGGTGAGGGGCCGATTTAGGAAACAACGCGGTAACAAGGCTCGTAGGCAGCGCCGCCGGGCAGCTTCATGCGGTGCTGTTCGACGAACGCCTGCAGCAGCTTGTCCAGCGGCTGCATCACGGCGGCATCGCCATGGATTTCGTATGGGCCGTGCTCTTCGATCAAACGGATGCCCTTGTCCTTGACGTTCCCCGCCACGATCCCGGAGAACGCGCGACGCAGGTTAGCCGCCAGTTGGTGCGGGGGCAGGTCGCGGCTCAGTTGCAAGGCCGCCATGTTTTCGTGGGTCGGATCGAACGGACGCTGGAAGCCTTCTTCGATCTTCAGCATCCAGTTGAAGTGGAACGCGTCGTTGCGCTCACGGCGGAACTGTCGAACGGCCTTCAGGCCTTCAGTCATCTGGCGTGCGACCTGGGCCGGGTCGTCGATGATGATTTCGTAATGCCGCTGCGCCTCTTCGCCCAGTGTTGCACCGACAAAGGCGTGCAATTGCTCCAGGTACGGTGCGGTGCTTTTGGGGCCGGTGAGAATCACCGGGAACGGCAGCCCCTGGTTGTCCGGGTGCATCAGAATGCCCAGCAGGTACAAGAACTCTTCGGCCGTGCCCGCGCCACCCGGGAAGATGATGATCCCGTGGCCCACACGCACGAAGGCTTCCAGACGCTTCTCGATGTCCGGCAGGATCACCAGCTCGTTGACGATGGGGTTGGGCGCTTCGGCGGCAATGATGCCGGGCTCGGTCAGGCCCAGGTAGCGGCCCCCGTTGATGCGCTGTTTGGCGTGAGCAATGGTCGCGCCCTTCATCGGGCCTTTCATGACGCCGGGGCCGCAACCGGTGCAGATATCCAGTTTACGCAGGCCCAGCTCGTGGCCGACCTTCTTGGTGTATTTGTATTCTTCGGTGTTGATCGAGTGACCGCCCCAGCAGACCACCATTTTCGGCTCGACGCCTGCGCGCAGGGTGCGGGCGTTGCGCAGCAGGTGAAACACGTAGTCGGTGATTCCCTGCGAGGTGCTCAGGTCAATACGCTGGCTGTCCAGCTCGCTTTCGGTATAGACGATGTCGCGCAGTGCGCTGAACAGCATCTCGCGAGTGCTGGCGATCATTTCGCCGTCGACAAAGGCATCGGCGGGCGCATTGAGCAGTTCAAGGCGCACGCCACGGTCTTGCTGATGAATACGGACTTCGAAATCCTTGTACGCCTCAAGGATGGTTTTAGCGTTGTCGACGTGAGCGCCGGTGTTGAGGATCGCCAGCGCGCATTGGCGGAACAGGTTGTAAATGCTGCCCGAACCCGCTTCGCTCAACTGATGGACTTCACGTTGGGAAAGTGTTTCGAGGCTACCCTTGGGGCTGACCGAGGCATTGATGACGTGTCTTGAAGCCATTCTGAATTCCCTGAAAGCGGTACCACCTGGCCGGCAGTGGCGGGTGGCAGTAGAACAGTGGGCATTCGCGACGCCCACGCATGGCCGGTATTTTCTACGGCGTTTGGTGGGGAAAGCAAACGACATGATGGAAAAGGTTGCCGCGCCGCCAGGTTTATCTGTCGCCATAGCGCTGGAAGGCCTCGGCGCAAGGCGCTAAGGTGGCGCGGTCAAGTGGGTCGTCCATGACGTAGATGAGTGACTGTTAGCCGATGATGTTCAATTTCGCCATTTTTCTCTGCACCCTGGTCGCCATGGAGGGTGCTGGCTACCTCGGCCACAAGTATGTAATGCACGGCTGCGGCTGGTGGCTGCATCGGTCGCATCACGAAGAGCATCTCGGCGTCCTCGAAAGCAACGATGTTTATCTGATGGTGCTGGCGGCGGTGGCCATCGGGCTGATCGTGCTGGGTAACAGCGGGCATGAGCCGTTGCAGTGGGTGGGCGCCGGCGTGGCGGCATTCGGGCTGATCTACGTGGTGGTGCATGACGGCATCGTTCACCGGCACTGGCCGGTTCGGCCCAAACCGCGTCATCGCTATCTGCGCCGCCTATACCACGCCCATTTGATGCATCACGCGGTAAAAGGACGGCAAAACAGCGTATCGTTTGGCTTCCTTTATGCACCGTCGACCGCAACGCTCAAGCGACAGCTGCGTGAGTTACGCCATCGCCCGCTGCAGCCAGAGCATCTGGACGAGCCGGGCTTGCAGCTGGACGCCGACAGTGGCAGCCGTGCCTGACATCGGCAGCGGCCGCTACCTGCTGGATTCCACTTGCAGCGGGAATTGCTGATCAGATTACGCCGCAGGCCATCCGGTCACCGCCACCGCCCAGTGGTTTTGGCATGTCGGAGTGGTTGTCACCCCCGGCGTGAACCATCAAGGCATGGCCTTTGATTTCTGAAATCTTCTTCAAGCGAGGGGCAAGTACCGGGTTGGTCGCCATGCCGTCCGCAGTCACGTAAATGGCCGGGAGATCCCCCAGATGGCCGTCGGCGTAGGGCCCCAGGTGCTTGCCGGTTTTGCCCGGATCGAAGTGACCGCCTGCAGCGAGTGCAGCAACTTTCACGCCGTCTTTGGTGCCGGCCTCGCAGCTACCGTTTTCATGGACGTGAAAACCATGCACGCCCGCTGGCAGTGAGTTCAGTTTGGGGGTGAACTCAAGACCGTAAGCGGTCTCGCTGACAGTAATTTCGCCGATGGCCTTGGGTGCGCCGTCGGCACTGACCAGATTGATGGGGACTTCGATGGACGCCGCATGTGCGCCGAAGGATAACGTGCCGAGCAGTCCGAGCCAGAGATAGCGTTTCATAGTTGCCTCGAGAGTCATTAGCTGATGGTTTCAATGCGCTGGAATAGATCGAGTATTAGATGAAGTCTATACAGCGCGCCGTGCAGCGGGAGTAGACGCTCTTGAGAATAGGGAGCTGGACGGTGTTCGTCCAATCTGAATAGGTAATAATTTAAAACGACTAAGTCACAATGCGTGGGGATGCGCATTAGTTGCCTTCATCAAAATAAGTTCAATAAAAAACAGAGTATTCAGTCGAGCGGTAACTGGATGAATTTATAGGTTTGAAGGGCCTCGCTATTAACGAGGCCCTGTCCTGTCAAAGACAATCGCGGGCGGCAGTTTCGAGTTTGCCGTGAAGCAGCCCGGACAGGGGGACGCGCTGGTAGATGAACACGCGGGTATTGGGGTTGCCCTTGTAGACTTCGAGTATTTCGTCAGCGGCAACTTTGCTCGGAACCAGAATTCGGTAATGACCTTTGGATTCGGTCAGGGTCGCATCAGGCTTGGCCTTCTGCCACTTTGGGAAAACGCAGGCGGCGTAATCAGCAGGCGATTTCTGGGTGTCCAGGGTAACGGACGGATTGTTGGGAGTGGAGCCGCAGCCGGCCAGAAACAAGAAAAGCGAACTGGTCATCAATATAGAGCGCATCAATTTCATCCTGAAACCGTCGGAGCATCTGACTGTAGTGGCTCGCCGTAAAGCGCGCCATGAAAGGCGCCTATGGTGAACGGCTGCTGAAAAAATAGAAAGGCAGATCACGATGCGGCTTGGTGGACCAGGCTCGCTGTCGGGGGCCGACGGAGAGGGGGGTCACTCGTCGGCTTCGATGGTGGCTGCTTTAACCAGATCGGCAAAAAAGAAATAACGGTTTACGGCGTAGACAGTAATGGCGGTGAGGGCAATGAGGTTGATCGCGTGAATGAGCATGGTACGTAGTCCGGTCGAGTGGGCGTGGCCGCTATGTTACCGATCCACGCTCGAATCAAAACTCAACAGGATGCATGGTGCTCATCGACGTGGTTGATGGGGGGGGCGTCGAATAGGTTGGAAATGCCCTGATTTTTAAGCATCTGGTTATAACGTTAGAGCGTTTCGATATAGGTTCTTCATAAGAACATCGATATGCTGCGTCCCAGTTTTTTCGCTGTCTTGCACGTTTCGGGTATCGCAATGGATTTTGGCAACGCGGGTTTTGTCGTCGCAGGGTTGGTAGTGGGCTTTATCGTAGGCATGACCGGGGTCGGTGGCGGGTCGTTGATGACACCGATCCTGCTCTGGTTTGGCATCAATCCGGCCACCGCGGTGGGCACTGATTTGCTGTATGCGGCCATTACTAAAAGTGGCGGGGTACTGGTCCACAAGAAAAACGACAACATCGACTGGAAGATTACCGGCTGGATGACGTTGGGCAGTGTGCCCGCAGCGGCGCTCACGCTGTTGTTCCTGAGTACCTTGCACACCGCGCCCGATGCCATGAACTCTATTATCAAGCAGGCGTTGGGGGTTGTGCTGTTGCTGACAGCGCTGGCGATCTTCTTCAAGAAGCGCTTGCTGGCCTTCGCCCAGAAACATGCGGGCGATCATTATCGATTGAGCGATCGCACGCTCAATCTGTTGACGGTCGTTACCGGTGTGATCCTCGGGGTTATGGTGGCGCTGACGTCAATCGGCGCGGGAGCCCTGGGCACGGTGGCATTGTTTCTGCTGTATCCGTTTCTCGATACACGGCGTCTGGTCGGCACCGAGATCGCTCACGCAGTGCCGCTGACACTGGTCGCAGGCCTTGGGCACGCGAGCATGGGCAACATGGACTGGTCGATGCTGGGCTTCCTGTTGATGGGCTCGCTGCCGGGTATTTACATCGGCAGCCACCTGACCGGTCGGATTCCGGACAACATCCTGCGCCCCTGTCTGGCGCTTATGCTGGTGGTGATCGGGTATAAGCTGGCGTTTTGAAGTAAGTGAGGTAACGCCAGGCTTTCTGGTTTCAGGGCTGCTGGGCAGCCCATTGCGTCCTCGCGTTGCCCGTACGCTCTTGCATTGATTGCGGATAGCTGTAGAAATTGTTCAGACTTGGTTGATAGCAGCCAACTTAATTGGCGAGCCTCCATGCGGGTTAACCCGCACTGACGTCCAGCTTTTGATCCTCACGGGGACACCCCATGCCACATTCCGATGCCCTCGCTTCACACGCCGGCAATCGCCCGGCTAGCCCATCTTCGGGGCGGCGTTGATGGACGTTATCGCTGACCCCGCGTTGATCCAGCTCACCACAAAGCGCCTTGTCCTGCGTCCCCCTGTACCTGCCGATGCGTTGGCGATTCAGCAGTACCACATCGTCAATCGTCACCATCTTCAACCTTGGCAGCCGTTGCGGTCTGTCAGTTTCTTCGGGCTCAAGGCTGTCGAGCAAAGGATCGAATACGTTGAGCAGGAAAGGCTCGCCGGACGCGCGTTGCACTTGCTGGTGCTGACCCGGCCAGTCGATGGCCACGAAGGTGAGCTGGTTGGCGAGTGCAATTTCAGCAATATCGTGCTGGGCGTCTTCCAGGCTTGCCATCTGGGTTATTCACTGGCTGCGCATGCCGAAGGCAAAGGGTTGATGCGCGAAGCGCTGACCGCAGGGATCGCCTATGTGTTTGAGGCGCTGGGACTGCATCGGGTCATGGCCAGTCACGTGCCGGAAAACCTGCGCAGTGAGCGAGTTCTCGCCGCCATGGGTTTCGAGCGTGAAGGGCTGGCCCGTGCGTATCTGCACATCAACGGTGAGTGGGCTGACCACGTGCTTAACTCATTGATCAACCCCGTTCACCGCTGAATGGGATGCGCACAGAGCAACCAAGCACCTATTCTTTGCGCTATCGCCTGGTAAACCCTTGCATTTAAAAGTCAACGCATCAGGTTACAAATAGTTGTCCACGGAAAGGGTGAATATGTCTGTGGATAACTGGCTGTAGACCGGTAAGTAAGCGGCCTTTCGGCGAATGATCGTTTAATGATCAGTTTTTGCTATTAACCGCATGGGTGCCATCTTCCGCCGGTAGGCACCCTTTCGAATAGGCGCTCCGAAACGCTGCGTGGCTTCCACCGGACGGGCGCGATCGGACCGCTGGTTGCCCTGGACAGGAATCAAAACGTGGAGCTGAAACATTTACGGGCGTTTGCCGTACTGGCCGAGGAATTGCACTTCGGCCGATCTGCGGAGCGTTTGCACATCGTGCAGCCAGCGTTAAGCGCGCAGATCCGGGCACTGGAAAAAAGCCTCGGCGCAGCGCTTTTCGAGCGAGACCGGCACAAGGTGGTGCTCACTGAAGAAGGCCGTCTCCTGCTCCCCGAGGCCCACGCCACGCTGGCTCAGGCGGCACGCGCCCGAGACGTGGTGGCGCGGTCGGGTGCCGGAGAGGTCGGTCGGTTGAAGATCGCATTCGTGTCCTCGGTGCTCGCAGAACTGCTGCCGCGATTGCTGCGCACCCTCAACGAACGGTTGCCGGGCATCGAGCTGGAGCTCAAGGACATGCCGTCCCCCGAGCAACTCGACGCCCTGCGTGCCGATAAGCTGGATTTCGGGCTGGTGCGCTTGCCGTTTCAGCCGGCCGGGCTCAATGCGCGTCTGCTGTTCGAGGAGCCGCTGATGGTGGCGATGCCGCTGGACGATCCGCTGAGCGGCAAAGCAATCATAGAGCCGGCAGACCTGATCAATCGTGAGGTCTGCGTGTTGGCCCGCAAGTTCTGTCCCGGGCTTTACGATCACATGCTGGTGGCGTTCCACGTGCGCGACGTTACGTTGCGCATCAGTCGCGAGCTGGGTGAGTTCACGACCATGCTGGCGCTGGTTGCATCAGGGATGGGGTTGGGCATCGTCCCGGAATGGGCGGCGTCCGCCTTGCCCCCAGCAGTGGTGACCCGTCCTCTGGCGATCGACATGGCCGGGACTGGCATCGCAGTGGCATGGAACTCGACAGACAATCCGCGCAAACAGGCATTTTTGCGGGTGCTGACAGAGCTGTATCCCTGAGCGCCAGGCGTATCGCTGCCATCCTGGCAATAAAAAGAGGGGAAGTGACTTTTTAATCACTCCCCCTCTGAATGCTTACATCTAATGGTTCAGGTGCCGTAACTACTCGGACACTCAGGACGCCGCCCATTCGACGTCGGTAAGGCCCAACTGCTCGGCTTTGGGCTTGCTGACCTTGGGAACACGGTCTGATCGGTATTTGGGGATCTGGCCAAATCCCGCATCAACAGACGCCCAGTGCCACGCTTCAGCATTGTCCATGTCGGACGCGCTGATATAGAAGCTTTTGTACTTACCGTGTAGCAAATAATCGATCCGGTAATGCTTGTATTGTCCCACGTTCGGAAACCTCCCTATCAATCGCTATCAATTCACTGAGTCGTAGCGCTTTGGAAAATTCACTTTAAATAACTCCCAAGTCACCAAAAGCTTACAAGTGGTACAGCAAGAAGTGTCCTGCAAGAAAAAACCTTCCGAATGGATGTATGAGTGAAATGGAGATCATCTGGAAGGGGGCAGGTATTGGGTCAGCCACATGCAGAAAAGGTACTAAGGGAAGTATTGGATCGTGCGTTTTGCAGGACAGTCCGTGCATTTTGCACGGCGCTGGAACATGAAAGGACTGACGCGAGAAGTGCGGAAAGAATATTAAAGGGGATGCCAATCCGGCATCCCCTTGTTCAGCGTTGTTAGTTGTGGGTGTTACTTGTTGAGGAACTTGAACACCACAGTCTGCGTGTAGGCTTTTCCTGGGTCCAGGCGAGTAGACGGGAAGTCAGGTTGGTTCGGTGCATCAGGAAAGTGCTGTGTTTCGAGGGTGAACGCGCCCCAGTGCGGATAGATCTTGCCGGCTTTGCCTTTCACCGTGCCGTCCAGAAAATTGCCGGTGTAGAGCTGTACGCCCGGCTCCGTGGTGAACAGCTGCAGTCGACGACCAGATTTCGGATCGCTAACTTCAGCGGCCAGCTTCTTCACGTCGCCTTTGTTGTCCAGCACCCAGTTGAAGTCGTACCCGCCTTCGTTCGGCTCGGCGAACTTCAACTGCGCATTGTCTTCACGAATACGCTTGCCGAACGCCACCGGCTTGAGGAAATCCATTGGCGTGCCAGCGACTGGCGCCAATTCGCCGGTCGGGATCAACTTGCCGTTGACTGGCGTGTAACGCGCTGCGTGCACCGTGGCCACCTGGTCGAGGATGTCGCCGTTACCTGCGCCAGCCAGGTTGAAGTAGCTGTGGTTGGTGAGGTTCAGCACCGTGGGTTTATCAGTGGTGGCGTGATATTGGACGCGCAGCTCGTTCTTCTCGTTGAGGCTGTAGGTGACCTCGGTTTTCAGCGTACCGGGGAAGCCCATCTCGCCATCTACCGACACGTAGCTGAGCTTGACCCCGACCGAGTTCTTGTCTTTGACGCTTTCGGCTTTCCAGACGCGCTTGTCAAAGCCTTGCGGCCCACCGTGCAGGGAGTTGGTCTTGTCGTTCTGTGGCACCTGGTAGGTTTTGCCGTCCAGCGAGAATTTGCCGTCTGCCAGGCGGTTGCCGAAGCGGCCGATGGTGGCGCCAAAGTACGAGGTGCCTTTCAGGTAACCTTCGATGTCGTCGAAGCCCAGCACCACGTCTTCTGTTTTGCCGTGCTTGTCTGGCACCAGCAGCGACTGCAATGTGCCGCCATAGGTGATGATGGTGGCTTGCATGCCGTCGCTATTGCGCAGCGTGTATTTTTCGATGGCAGTGCCGTCCGGCAATTTGCCGAACGCTGCGTGTTCGCTGGTGAGGCCGGCGGCGTTTGCGTGCAGGGCTGCGATCATCAGTGACAGTCCGATTCCGGGGATAAGTTTGTTGCGCATCGGTGCGTTCCTTTCTGTTGTTGTTATGGGCGGCGGTGAGCAGCAGTCTGAAACGCCGGAGGGGTACCGACAGCGCAAGACTGTGTGAAGCATGAGGTCGGACGGCGCTCCAAAATAGTCATGCTATTGGTGAGTATTTAGCCCGCCGCTGTAATTTATAGATCAAATCCACTTCCATTTAAATTAAATTGTAATACTATTTGGCTCAGCTAAGGCTTGTCAGGCTGAGCAACAGGTGTAGCCCACGATTGGAGGGCTGTACAGGTCGTTTGACAGCCAATCATGTGATGATTAGCCTCGCGTCGCGGAACAACCGTGGACAGAGGCTGAGCCATGAGCAGCAGTTTTCATGCGTCAACAGTGGACCGGTTAGGGGCCTGGATCGTTCAGGGTAGCGTGTTGCCGGGTCAGTCGCTGAAAGTAGAATCGGCGCTGGGCGAAGAGTTTGGCGTTAGCCGTACGGTCATCCGGGAGGCCATCAAGACGCTGGTCGCCAAAGGGATGCTGGAAGTTGGACCCAAAGTCGGAACGCGGGTATTGCCGGTTCGCAGCTGGAACCTGTTTGACCCCCAGGTGGTGGGCTGGCTGGCAGAGAAAGGTTTGTCGGAAAGCTTCGTCAAGGACTTGCTGGACTTGCGTCGGGCCATCGAGCCGATGGCGGTACGCTGGGCTTGTGAGCGTGCCAGCCCTCAGCAGATTGCTGAGGTGCAGGCGGCGTATCAGGTGCTTGAGGCCAGCGTGACGGACAAAGGTGACTACAACAACGCCGACCAGCGTTTTCACGAAGCGGTCCTTGCGGCGAGTCACAACCAGTTTATCGAGCAGATGTTGCCCGCCTTGGGCGCGCTGCTCGCGATTTCGTTTGAAGTGTCGTCCGGTGTGCCGGGCGAACTGGGCCGCACCTTGCCATTGCACAAGGATCTGGCAGATGCCATTGCAACACGTGATACAGCCCGCGGCGTCTGGGCGTGTATGAGTTTGATCGAAAATGCGGATGAGGTGATTGCCCGCTCATTCGCACAGCAATCTCCGCGCACCTGAACCGGCGCGCACGGCATGAACCGCCCACGGCGATTGCCTGCACCGTAGACAACAATAAAAAACAGGAAGATTTCGATGACGTGGCTGCCTGTCGTAGACCAGCGTTACACACTGGCGGAGGGACCGTTCTGGGATGACGCCCAACAGGCGTTGTATTGGGTAGATATCGCCGGTTTCCGTGCGTTGCGCCTCCATCAAGGCGAGCTTCGCCACTGGCAATTCAATGAGCCCGTGTCCGCATTCATCCCCACCGTAAACGACGATGCACTGGTCACCCTGGCCAGCGGCATTTACCGCCTGGACCTGTCTTCTCCCCCACATAGCCCCCGCGTCACGCTGTTTTGCGTGGCCGATCCAGTGTCAGGCAATCGCGCCAACGAGGCCCGTTGCGACGCGCAGGGCAGGCTTTGGTTGGGGAGCATGCAAAACAACCTGGACAGCGAAGGCGGGGACTTACCGATCGAGCGGCGTTCGGGCGGACTGTTCAAAGTCGACGCCACGGCTGGGGTCACCCACTTACTGAGTGGTCAAGGCATCGTCAACACCCTGCTGTGGCCGGCAAGCGCGGACTCATTGTTGACCGCCGACAGCCTCGACGGCGTGATCTACCGCTACGCGCTTGAGCCCGACGGTGCGCTCGGCGAGCGTACCGTATGGGCCGCAAGTCACGAGCGTGGCGACCCGGATGGCTCGGCGATGGACACCGACGGCTATATCTGGAACGCCCGCTGGGGTGGCAACTGCCTGATACGTTTCGCACCCGATGGCAGCGTTGATCGTGTGATCGATTTGCCGGTCAGTCATCCCACCAGTTGTGTATTTGGCGGCCCGGACATGACCACGCTGTTTGTCACCAGCGCCCGGCCGTCCACTGGTGCGCTGGCGCTGGACGGTGCAGTGCTGTCGATGGAAACGGGCATCACCGGTCTGGCGTCTCATCGCTTCGCGGGTTGAGTTGAAAACGTTGTTGCTGCACTCGGGGCGGGCGTGACACTCGGTTACATTCGCTCCATTGATAATATGATATGACTGTTCGCAGTCGTTTCAGCACTCGTCTGGTTGGCGAGTGCCTGGACCGACACTAAATGTTGGACGCTGTAGCTATTCAATAAAAATAAGGAGTTAGCTATGTTGAGTCGCCACGGGATTCGTTCCCTGTGCTGTGCCGCTGTCGCCACTGCCATCCTGGGCATGAGTGGCAGTGGTTATGCTGCCGATAAGGTCAAAATCGGCTTTCTGGTCAAGCAGGCTGAAGAGCCATGGTTCCAGACTGAATGGGCATTTGCGGAAAAAGCCGGAAAAGACCACGGCTTTGAAGTGATCAAGATTGCCGTGCCCGACGGCGAAAAAACCCTCTCTGCCATCGACAGCCTCGCCGCCAACGGCGCCAAGGGCTTCGTCATTTGCCCGCCTGATGTTTCACTGGGCCCTTCGATCGTCGCCAAAGCCAAAGCAAATGGCATGAAAGTCATGGCCGTCGATGACCGTTTCGTCGACGCCAAGGGCAACTTCATGGAAGACGTGCCGTACCTGGGCATGGCTGCATTTGAGGTCGGTCAGAAGCAGGGCGCCGCCATGGCCACAGAAGCGAAGAATCGCAACTGGGACTTTAAAGAAACTTACGCCATCATCAATACTTACAACGAGCTGGACACTGGCAAGAAGCGCACCGACGGTTCGGTGGATGCGCTGAAGAAAGCCGGCCTGCCCGAAGACCATATCCTCTTCACCCCTCAGAAAACCCTCGATGTACCCGGCAGCATGGACTCCACCAACGCCGCGTTGCCTAAACTGCCAAGCGGTGCGAAGAACCTGATCGTGGGCGGCATGAACGACAACACTGTCCTGGGTGGTGTGCGCGCCACGGCCGGTGCGGGTTTCAGCCCTAAAAACGTGATCGGGATCGGCATCAACGGCACCGACGCCATCGATGAGTTGAAGAAGAAAGAAAGTGGCTTCTTCGGTTCGATGCTGCCGAGCCCGGACAAAGAGGGCTACAACACCGCCCTGCAGATGTACGAGTGGGTGACCACTGGCAAAGAGCCTGCGAAATACACCGCAATGGATGACGTGACGCTGATCACGCGTGCCAACTTCCAGGAAGTGCTGACCAAAATCGGTCTCTGGAAGTAACGCGTCAGGCCGCATTGCGGCGTGTGAGTCGGGACGCCTGAGCACTCCTCAGGCTGACATCTGCAAGGCCTCGCTCCGCCAGACATCCGGCGGGGCGAGGAGGAGGGTTCCATGCAACACACCGTTCAACAACCGGCAGTCCAAGCATCCTTTCCGGGCGGCAGCCTGCGCTTCAACGGGATCGGCAAAACCTTCCCAGGCGTCAAGGCGCTATCGGACATCACCTTCGAGGCGCATCCCGGCAGCGTTCACGCGTTGATGGGGGAAAACGGCGCGGGCAAATCCACGCTGCTGAAAATCCTCGGTGGGTCGTACCAGCCCAACAGCGGCGACCTGCAAGTGGGCGACAACCACTACCTTTTCAAGTCGACAGCCGAAAGCATCGGTGCCGGCATTGCGGTGATTCACCAGGAGCTGCAACTGGTTCCGGAAATGACCGTGGCGGAGAACCTGCTGTTGGGCCATATGCCCAATCGCTGGGGCATGGTCAATCGGCGGGCAATGGTCCGTCGCGGCCGCGAACTGCTCAAAGGGCTCGCCGACGAAATCGACCCGAACACACGTCTTGGCGACCTGTCCCTGGGTCAGCGGCAACTGGTGGAAATCGCCAAAGCCATGTCGCGCAACGCGCACGTCATTGCCTTCGATGAGCCGACCAGCAGCTTGTCGGCGCGGGAGATCGACCGCCTGATGGCGATCATCGTCAAGCTGCGCGACGAAGGCCGGGTGATTCTCTACGTCTCGCACCGCATGGAAGAAATCTTCCGGGTGTGCGATGCCGTGACCGTTTTCAAGGACGGGCGCTTTGTCCGCACGTTCGAAGACATGGCCGATCTGGACCACGATCGATTAGTGACTTGCATGGTCGGCCGCGACATTCAGGACATCTACAACTACCGACCGCGCCAGCACCAAGGCCCGAGCCTGCGCGTGACGGGGCTGTTAGGGCCGGGGCTGCAGGAACCCGTCAGTTTTGCGGTGGAGAAGGGCGAAGTGCTGGGCTTTTTTGGGCTGGTCGGGGCGGGGCGCACAGAGATGTTCCGGTTGCTCTCGGGTTTGACCCGCACCCAGGCAGGCACGCTGCAACTGGATGGTAAACCGCTGAACCTAAGGTCCCCGCGCGACGCGATTTCTGCCGGGATTCTGCTGTGCCCCGAGGATCGCAAGAAGGAAGGCATCGTGCCGCTGTCGAGCGTGGCCGAAAACATCAACATTGGCGCGCGTCCTCGGCACGTGACCCTTGGCTGCCTGATTCAAGGCCGCTGGGAAAAGGAAAACGCGCAGTCGCAGATTCGCTCGATGAACGTGAAAACCCCTTCGCCCGATCAGCAGATGCTGTTCCTGTCCGGCGGTAATCAGCAGAAAGCCATTCTGGGCCGCTGGCTGTCGATGCCGATGAAGGTGCTGCTGCTCGACGAACCGACGCGGGGTATCGACATCGGCGCCAAGTCCGAGATTTACCAGATCATCCATAACCTGGCCGCCGACGGCATTGCCGTGATCGTGGTGTCCAGCGACTTGATGGAAGTGATGGGTATTTCAGACCGGATTCTGGTCATGAGTGAGGGCGCAATTACTGGCGAGTTGTCTCGCGACGAGGCCAACGAGTCTCGCTTGCTGCAATTGGCACTGCCGCGAACCCGCGGTTGAAACTGGCTTAACGACGTGAAAAATAAAAATGAGGTGCGTATGTCAACCGAAACCAGCCTGACGTCTCCACGACAAGGCATGAATATGCGTCGTTTTCTCGACGACTGGGCCATGCTGTTGGCCGCACTGGGCATCTTTGTATTGTGTGCGCTGCTGATCGACAACTTCATGTCGCCGCTGAACATGCGCGGGCTGGGCCTGGCGATTTCAACGGTCGGCATTGCCGCTTGCACCATGCTGTTTTGCCTGGCCTCGGGACACTTCGACCTTTCGGTCGGCTCTGTGCTGGCCTGTTCGGGCGTGATCGCCGGGATCGTGATTCGCGACACCGACAGCGTGTTTCTCGGGGTGTCTGCCGCGCTGGCGCTCGGGCTGGTGGTCGGCCTGATTAACGGTATCGTGATCGCCAAGCTGCGAATCAATGCGTTGATTGCAACCTTGGCGACCATGCAGATCGTGCGCGGCCTGGCGTACATCTTCTCCAGCGGCAAGGCGGTTGGCGTCGGCAATGAAGACTTCTTCGTGTTCGGCAACGGCCAGTTGTGGGGCGTTCCGGTACCGATTTTGATCACCATCCTGTGCTTTATCTTCTTCGGCTGGCTGCTCAATTACACCACCTATGGCCGTAACACCATGGCCATCGGCGGTAACCAGGAAGCAGCGTTGCTGGCCGGTGTGCATGTTGACCGGACCAAGATCATCATCTTCGCTGTGCACGGTTTGATCGGGGCGTTGGCGGGTGTGGTTCTGGCATCGCGCATGACGTCGGGCCAGCCGATGATCGGGCAGGGCTTTGAGCTGACGGTGATTTCGGCGTGTGTACTGGGCGGGGTTTCGCTCAGCGGCGGGATCGGCATGATTCGACACGTCATTGCGGGTGTTTTGATCCTGGCAATCATCGAAAACGCCATGAACCTCAAGAACATCGACACCTTCTACCAGTACGTGATCCGCGGGACCATCCTGTTGCTGGCCGTGATCATCGACCGCATGAAGCGCCGTTGAAACCGCTTTTGGCGCTCTGGTGGCCCGTTCGTGAACCATGCGCCGCGGTTCTGTAGAGCAACTTGTTGGCGAGGCATCTTCCGGGGTGAACCAGGATTGACGCCTCGCCAACGAATTCGTCTGGCCAGAACCTACTGTTGCAGCAACGCTTCGATCTCCTGGCAGAACCCAAGGGTCGCGGTGTCGCTGAAGATCGGTCCTGTGAGTTGCACGCCCAAGGGCAGTCCTTGCGGTCCGAACCCGACAGGCAGGTTCAGACTTGGCAGCCCCAACAAGCTCCAGGCACGTGAAAAAACGGGATCGCCCGTGCGTTCAAGTCCCCGTTCTGCCTCGCCGCATGCGCTCGGCGTCAGCAACAGGTCGAAGCCTGCAAACAACCGGCCCATCTGATGCCGCGCAGACGCCAGCGCCGCGCGGTGAGCGAGTGTCTGCTTCAAACCGAATCCCGCGCCGCGTTCAAGCATTTCCAGCAATCGTTCGCTCAGCCCTTCAGGATGATTGAGTCGCTCGTCGGCCAGTGCCTTGAAGGCTTCGCTGCACATCACCTCATCATGAACACCCGCCAGGCCGCCAAAGCTGTCGGGCAGTTCCACATCGCTGACGGGTACGCCCGCCGCACTCAAGCGCTGCACGGTGGTCATGAGCGTGTGCTGCATCGCCGGGCTGGCTTGGTCCCAATGGGCAGTGCGGCAGACGCCAATCCGGGGCTTGCCTGCTCCGGTTGGCAACCGCCACTCGGGAGCGCCAGCCATCACCGAGGTCAACAGCGCTACGTCCGCGACGCAGCGCCCAAATCCGCCGACGGTGTCCAGGGATTCGCTCAGGCTTTTGACGCCCGCGCGGGAGATCAACCCAAAGCTGGGCTTGAAACCGACGACACCGCAATACGCCGCTGGACGGATTATCGATGCTGCGGTTTGCGTACCCAGCGCCAAAGGAATCATCTGGGCCCCGACCGCTGCGGCGGAACCGCTCGATGAGCCGCCCGGCGTGTGCAGCACGTTGTGTGGGTTAGACGTGGGACCAGGGCTGAAGGTGGCGAATTCGGTGGTGACGGTTTTCCCAAGCACAATCGCGCCGGCGTTGCGGCAGAGCGCGACGGCCGCTGCATCGTGGTTCGGTCGGTGATCGGCGTAGATCGGTGAGCCATAGCCGGTCGGGAAGTCGCGGGTGTCGAACAGATCCTTCACCCCGAGCGGCAGTCCGTGCAAAGGGCCGCGCAACGGGCCACTGTCCAGCATGCGCGCCTGCTCCATGGCGAAGGCCGGATCAATGTGACGCCACGCCTTCACTTGCGGCTCACACTCGGCGACCCTCTCCAGGCATACCGTAAGCAGGCGCTCTGCAGTCAACTGGCGAGTCTGCAGCAGGTGCGCCAGTTGGCTAGCGTTCAGCCCGATGAGGGTAGCGGGGGGGAGTGCTGTCGATGAGGTCATGAACGGTCCTGTAACGGGCTAGGCAACGGCGCGATGATGCAGCAGCGCCGGCTTTGCTGCAGGTTCTTACCGTCTTCGGCGATAGGGTGCTAACGGGTTGTTGTGGTGACGCGTACCAGATGAACGGTGGCAGCAGCCAAAGACTCAGCCTGGGACTTGATAGCGTCCAGGGCGTTCCTGATGTCGTCGCTGTTTTCTGGGTCGCTTTTGGTATCCACTAGCAATGTCATCTGATACAGCGCCTCGATGATCCCGTGCAGGTTTCGATGCAGCTGATGCGTCACCCTGGTGAGTTGCTCAATTACCGAAGAGTCGAGTGTGGCTGGGATCGCGTCAGGATCTTCGCGACCGACTCCGGCTTGATGGAAGTTGGCGGAACGTGCCCGGTTTCCGGTTACCACGTAGCTGATATCGACCCCGACTGCGGCGATCATTGCCAGATACGAAGCTTTGGGCGAGCGAGTTCCACTTTCGTAGTTGCCCTGAGCGTTCGTTTCTACACCGCCGATGGCTCCCAGTTTGCTTTGGGAAAACCTTAGGCGGGTTCGCTCTTCGCGCAACCGCGCTCCAATCCTTAACATTGCATTACTCCCTGTGGCGAAAACTGGCCTGCAAAGGCCAGGCGTTCTCTGCCTGACTGAAGTTTTTAGCGAAAGCCACCATCGTCAAACCACTATCCATACGGCGGTAAACGAAGCCGGTCCTACGCCCGGTCGAATATGAGTGTGGACGAAGTTTAAACGTTTGTACGAATATTCTGACGCTAATGTAGGGTTGAGTGAATTAGGCAGGGGGAAGATTCAAAGATCGCTGCACAGGGCGCACAGCGACTCAGTGACAGGATCAGTTTTTACGCGGGGCTGAAGTAGCCCTCAGCCCGCGTCTTTAGACCCCTATCGGGCAGCGCTTGGGCAGGGCGCGCTGTTTTGACGAACCCACGCACTTGCCGTTTTGGCAATGGTGTCGGCCAGCGTCGACACGGCCTGCTGGTGAGCTTGCACCAGATTGTCCATGCCACTGCCAGCCTGCTGGCGGATTACGCTGCTGCAGGTAATGTTCTGACGCTTGGCGCCATTTCCGGCCAGGCTGAGGTTCCAGACCACGTCGATCAACGCATATTGACCCGGCACTGACTCGAAGCGGCGCACATCGGTGCGCAGCGACAAGACCGGCTGATCGGGTTGCTTGGGCAATCCGGCCAGATCGCGCGTGCCGAAACGGCGCTCCAGCTGCCCGGTCAACGCGTCATGAAACTCATCCCCAAGCGGTGCCCCCCAACGCTCATTCTCCAGAATCGCCAGGCTGCCATTGCCCTGTCTCACCACAACCGGAGGCTGATCGACTTGCACTGGCATCAGCACCGTCAGCATTTCGAACTGAAAGGGTGCCTGCACGGACGTTACGGGCGTTGAGCTCGCGGGCGCGATCAAGGTGTAGTAATGCGTTGGGGTGGATGAGCAGGCCGCAAGACTGAACGCGCCAGCCAGCGCTAAAAAGTGAGTACGCAAATTCATTGCTGCGGCTCCGGGTTAATTTCACGGGAAGAAGACGAGCCTTTGTAGGACGAAGGCGCGGCGTCGCCGGTACGGCCACGAATCAGCGATTCAGGGTGACGGCTAAGGAAGTCAGTCAGCACGCGAACCGATCGTGCAGTGCGTTGAACCTCGTCCATCGCCTGGCCAAGCTGCACGCGCGCCGGCGAATCCTCGGACAGTGTGTCGTTGGCGGTGCCAAGTGTTTTCTGCGCCTGTTGCAGCGTGCCACGCATTTGCGGCAAGACATCGCTGTTGACCTGCTTCATGGTTTTGCGCAGTTCGCTCAGGCTGCCGTTGAGGTTATTGACCAGATCGTCGATGGGCAATTTGCCGAGTTTGTCGACGAAGGCCTGCAACTGCTCCTGAAGCTTGTCGAAGCTGCCTGCCACGGTCGGTATTTCAAGCGGTCGAGCCTTGGCGTCATAGGCGACTTTCGGCGCCTTGGGGTCGAAGTCCATGGCGATGTAGAGCTGGCCGGTCAGCAGGTTGCCGGTGCGTACCTGGGCACGCAGGCCGTGGTCCACGAAGCCGGCAATGATCCGGGAAATCTGCTCTTCTTCGGTGCCACCGCCGGCGGTCTTCTGGAGTTTCTCGTTGGCCACGCCCAGGCGCTTGGGAAAAATCACTGCGCCGACGATCCCGGGGAAGGTGCCCGTCTTGGCGTCGTAGTCAAGGTCGACGGATACCACGCGACCCAAGTTCACACCGAGGAATTCAACCGGGGCATTGACCACCAGCCCGCGCAAGGACTGGTTGAAGCGCATGCGGATGTACTTCGGTTCGCCGTCTGGCGGTGCCAGCGCGGTGGCCTGGTCGTCGAAAATCTTGAATTCGGCGTTGGCTTCCGCCGGTTTGGCGTCGGGGCTGTAGCTGGGTTCGCGAAAAGCAAGACCGCCGGACACAATCGAGGTCAGCGATTGTGTGGACACCTTCAGGCCTGAGGCGCCAAGGGTGACGTCAACGCCGCTGGCGTTCCAGAAGCGTGTGTCGGTCAGCACGAACTGGTCGTTGGGGGCGGTGACGAAGATCTCGATATCGACGCCCTTGCCGTCCTTAGCGAGTTCGTAGGCCACCACCTGACCGACCTGAATGCGACGGAAATACACGGGCGAGCCCACGTCGAGCGATCCGAGGTCATCGGTGTGCAGTTTGAAGCGCTTGCCCTTTTCGCCAAAAGAGACGGCCGGCGGCGTTTCCAGACCGGTGAAGTTCTTTTCGGTCTGCTCCGAGCTGCCGGCATCAGCGCCGATGAACGCGCCGGACAGCAGCGTATCGACACCCGTGACGCCGCCTGCCCCGATGCGCGGCCGGACCACCCAATACTGAGTGTCGGCACGGGTGAATGGCCCCGCAGACTGGTTCAGTTCAATGGTGGCGAGCACGTGAGTGCGGTCATCGCTGAGCGTGATATCACTCACCACCCCGATCACTACGTTCTTGTACTTGACCTGCGTCTTCTTCGCCTCAAGCCCCTCGGCGGTCAGGAAGGTGACCGTGATCTTTGGCCCGACGTTGAGAAAGTCATGCACCAGCATCGACAGGCCAATCAGCCCCGCGACAATGGGCACCAGCCACACCAGCGAAATCCTTGCCTTGCGGGCTTTGACTTGCGGCCGCGCGGGCGAGGACGGTGAAGGGGGAAGGGCGTTATCAGACATCATCAACCTCTGCGTCCCAGATGAGCCGGGGATCAAAACTCATGGCGGCGAGCATCGTCATCACTACCACCAAACCAAAAAAAAGAATGCCCAGACGCGGCTCGATGGTGCTCAGCTCGCGAAACTGCACAAGGGCCGCGACCAGCGCGACGACCAACACATCCAGCATCGACCAATAGCCGATCAGCTCGATAAAGCGATAGAGCCGCGAGCGCTCGCGCATGGCCCATGTACTGCGCCGCTGACAGGTGATCAGCAGCATGCCCAGCACCAGGAACTTGATGCAGGGCACCACCACGCTGGCGATGAAAATCAGGATCGCGATGTCCCAGGAACCGCCTTCGGCAAATTCGATGACACCGCTCATGATGGTGTTTTCACTGCTGCTGCCAAACAGCGAGGTGAACATCACCGGCAGCATATTTGCAGGGATGTAGAAAATCAGGCCCGCCAGCAGAAACGCCCAGGTGCGAGCCAGGCTATTGGGTTTACGGCGATGCACCGGCGAATCGCAACGCGGGCATTGATGCGCCTCGGCGGGGCAGACGTAGCTGCAAACGTGACACAGCGTGACGTTATGTTCGGCGGCAAAAGGGATTCCGTTCATTCAGGGCCGACTCCCAGATCGTCCCACAGGCGGCGGATGTCTTTGCCGGCGATCAGCAGGATGAGCACCATCAGCATCGCCATCGCCCACAGCCCCGTGCCGGGGTGTACGTCGAGCATGCCCGACAGTTTGACGATGGCGACCAGAATGCCCAGCAGGCACACCTCAAGCATGCTCCACGGCCGCAAGTGCTCAAGGGCGCGCATGCAGCTCTTGAAACCAGGGGCGATTTCACCCCGGTGCGCGTGTGCCAGGACCCAGAACAACAGTGCGATCTGCAAGGCCGGCGCAAAAATGATCGCCAGCCCCGCTACCAGCGCGATCAGGGTGATACGCCCCTGTGCCAGCGCCTGGACCGAGCCCCACAGTGTTACCTCGTTGTGCAGCCCCTGGAGGTTGATGCTGATGACGGGAAATACGTTGGCGAACACGAACATGATGCCCGCGGCGATGCTCAGTGCCAGCAGTTGCTCGACACTCATTCGGGGCCCACGCTCCAACACCGCGTCACAGCGCACGCAATACGAGGACTCGCCTTTTCTAAGAGACGGCGCGTCGTAAAGCGAATCGCAGTGCTCGCAAATGATCCATTGCGACGGGGTTTCAGGAGATTGCACGCTGTTTGTCATCGGCGCCGTGATCGTTGATAGGTTAAAGGGCTGCACTTAAGGGTCATTCAAATCATAAAAAGAACGAGGCGCGCAAAGATACTCTGGGCACACGACGCTGGCGCGCTTTAATTTGTGTCTGGCGCGACCGGCAAGTCAGCAAACGCGACGGCGAGTCGTACTGACAAGTGGGACCACAATGCCAGCATCAGGTTCGACCGATGCGTTCACAGAAGTCGACTTTCACCTGAACCGGATTCAGGCGCGATGATCACCCAACGAGCGGCATCACATTGCAGGGGCGAATTCATTCGCGCGGCGTCGGGGGTGATTAAGCACTCACGACGTATCAACAAACGGTCTGCTTCTGCAGCGCTGTATCAATCATCGCGTGTGAGGACTTCCAGCAATTCGATTTCAAACATCAGATTGGAATGGGGCTTGATATGCGCGCCCATGGAGCGTTCGCCGTAGCCCAGATGTGCCGGCACGAAAAGCTTACGCTTGCCGCCGACTTTCATGCCCATCAACCCGATGTCCCAGCCTTTGATCACACGGCCGGTGCCGATCACGCACTGAAACGGCTTGCCGCGTGCCGCAGACGAATCGAACTCCGTGCCGTCCTCCAGTGTGCCGCGGTAATGGGTGGTGATCAGGGCGCCCTTGACCACGGGCTTGCCGTGGCCTTCTTGCAGGTCGGTAATCTGTAATGCGTCATTCATGTATGAGAGTCCGTAACGTGGCTCGCGGGCCGGGGGCGCTGTACAGGCGCAGCATGATAAACCCTGAGCACAAAAAAACGGCGCGACCTTTAAGGCCGCGCCGTTTTTCATCCAGCGAAAGAGTGTGTCATCACGCGATGACGTCACTGCTCCATTCGCTGTTCACCAGACGCTTGAGGCCCAGCGGATTGGCGTTTTGCAGGGCAGCCGGGAGCAGGCTGTCCGGGTAGTTCTGGTAGCAGACCGGGCGCAGAAAACGATCAATCGCCAGCGTGCCGACCGACGTGCCGCGCGCATCCGAGGTTGCCGGATAAGGACCGCCATGGACCATGGCTTCACACACTTCCACACCGGTCGGATAGCCGTTGACCAGAATCCGACCGACCTTTTCTTCCAGCACCGGCACCAGCCACTGATATTTCTGCAGGTCGGCGGTTTCGCCGATCAACGTGGCGGTCAATTGGCCGCGCAGCGCTTGCAGGGCTTTCTTCAGCTCGGCATCGTCAGCGACTTCGATCAGCAGTGTAGTCGGGCCGAAGACTTCTTCCTGCAACAACGGATCACCGTTGAGCAGCAGGCTGACGTCTGCTTTGAATAACTGCGCCTGAGCGTGTTTGCCTTGCTGCGGGTTGCCGGCCAGATGTGTGACGCCGGGGTGTGCCAGCAAGGTCTCAACGCCTTTGCTGTAGCTGCGCAGACCGCCCGCGTTGAGCATGGTTTGCGGCGCCTGACCCCCCATGTGCTCGGTCAGTTGTTCAGTGAAGGCTGTGAGGGCAGGGGAGCGAACCCCGATCACCACGCCCGGGTTGGTGCAGAACTGGCCTGCACCCATGACCACCGACGCCGCGAGTTCGCTGGCAACGGTCGCGCCACGGGCAGCCAGGGCGCCCGGCAGCAGGACAACCGGGTTGATGCTCGACATCTCGGCGAACACGGGAATCGGCTGTGGACGCTCGGCGGCCATTTTGCACAGCGCATCGCCACCGTGCAGCGAACCGGTGAAACCGACGGCCTGAATGGCCGGGTGCTTGACCAGACCTTCACCCACGCCAGCGCCGAAGATCATGTTGAACACGCCTTTTGGCATGCCGGTTTTCTCAGCGGCGCGGATGATTGCGCAACCGACCAGGTCGGCAGTTGCCATGTGGCCGCTGTGGGCCTTGAACACCACCGGGCAACCGGCAGCGAGGGCCGACGCGGTGTCGCCGCCTGCGGTGGAGAATGCCAGCGGAAAGTTGCTGGCACCGAACACGGCCACCGGGCCAACACCAATGCGGTATTGACGCAGGTCGACGCGTGGCAAGGGTTTGCGATCCGGCAACGCCAGATCAATGCGGGCGCCGAGGAAGTCACCGCGCCGCAGTACTTTTGCAAACAGGCGCATCTGGCCGCTGGTACGGCCGCGCTCGCCCTGAATACGACCCGCGGGCAGCGCGGTTTCCTGACAAACCACGGCGACGAAATCATCGCCCAGGGCGTCGAGTTCATCCGCGATGGCTTCAAGGAACTCAGCGCGGCGAGCCGGGCTCAGTTGGCGATATTCAGGGAAGGCTTCTTTTGCAGCGAGGGCAGCGGAATCGATTTCCGCATCGGTGGCCTGGTGAAAGCTGTAAGGCAGTGCTTCGCCAGTGGTGGCGTCGAGGCTTTTGTGCTGAGCTTCGCCGAGGGCGCTACGGGCGCCAGCAATAAAGTTCTGGCCGAGTACGGTAGGCATCTGCTTCTCCTGTTGTTGTTGGACTGGATAGTTTTCGGGTTGGCTGCGTCAGGTATAAATGCCCCGAAGCTCCCGAATGCAAGACCGGATCTAAGGTAAGCGCGGCGCAGCGTAGAGTCCAGTGCCGACGTGATGTTGACAGTCATCATACAACTGCATTTTTGCACCTGCAAGACGGGAGGCAGGCTTCACAAGCGCACTCTGTGGGAGGGCGCTTGCATCGCGATGCTGGGCACGTTGTCGAGACGGACACCGTTTACGCCGTCTCGACATCGCAGGGAGGCTTTCGTGAGCCCGCCGCTTCAGGCCCCGTAAAGACCTGGGTCAGGCATTCGGCTCGTCGGTATTGATGTACTCCGGGACTTTAGCCAACGGCAAGCGGCGCGCCTGTTCGATGCTGATCCCCGGCCGCTCCGGCAGTGCATCGAGCTTCTGCGGCTGGCCCGTGGTCAGCGCACGCTCAATCGCTTCAACCACACGCACATCGCGCCAGCCTTCATCACCATCGGGCTCCGGCTCTCGGTCTTGAAGGATGCAGTCCGAAAAATACTGGGTCTCGCCGCCGAACTGATCCACCACAGGGTGCGAGTGCTCAGTCGTCTTGCCATCGATGATCGCCCGGTAACTGATCGCAACGCCTTCGCCGAAACCAAAGCACGGTGAGGCTTCGAATTCACCTTTGGTGCCGATCAGCTGGAAACGCTCGGTGCTTGGCAGGCTGTAGCTCACGGTAAAGGTCGCCATACGCTCCTCTGCGAAACGCAGCGTGACATTGACCGTGTCGAACGTATTGATTTCGCGGCCTGGTGTCTTCGTACCCACGGCATGCACTTCAATGGGCTCGGCCGCGAACAGGTTGCGTACAGCGTTGATCGGATACGGCCCCATGTCGGCTACCGGGCCTGCATCGAAGCCGCTGTGCATGCGGTGGTTGGCCGGGTCGGTGGTTTGCGCAAACGTTGCCGTGAACAGACGCAAATCACCCAGATCGCCGGCGCGCACGCGGTGGACCATTTCTACCGTGCCTGGCTCGAAGTGGAGCCGGTACGCGACCATCAGCTTGGCGCCGGACTTTTTCGCGGCCTCGGCGATGGCCAGACAATCTTCTTCGTTGGCTGCCATCGGTTTTTCAAGCAGCACGTGAATGCCGGCTTCAAGTGCCGGGACGGCGAATTCACGGTGGCGAAAGTTAGGCGTGGCGAGGTAAATCGCATCAATCTCGCCAGACTTGAGTAGCGCGTCGAACTCGTCGTAGTGATAGCTTTTGAGGTCGTAGAGTTCGGCCAATTTGTCGGCCTTGACCGGGTCGCCGGTCACCAGTGCGGTCATCACCGAGTTGTCGGTCTGTTCCAGCCCCGGCATGAAAGCGCCTTGGGAGATCCAGCCTCCAGCGACCACCGCGTACCGGATTTTGCCGTTTGAATCGGGCATGTAAACGCCTCCTTTTTCAGCGGACGGTTTGTCCAGCACCTGCATTAGTCGGCAGACGCGTGTGCCGTAAGTTCAATAAAATCTGTGTCCAGCCAAGCGATCCCCTAACCCGGCTCATTTTATTTTCGATGGGACCGGTTACGGAATTCACCCGTGGCGTTCTGCCGAGCTTTCCTTGTGCCTGGAGAAAAAGCTGTCGGTCAATACATCACTCCCGTTTTATTAATCGCGTTCATTGCACACGCCAGACGGCAGCTTTTTCGTCTAAATCCCAGCCCTATGCAACGTTTCCAGTCCTCAGCGCTCATACCCTTAAGCACTCGAGTAGACAGGACGACTGAAATTCATGACGACTCCGGACAAGCACTATGTGGACTGGCTGGTTGGGCAATCGATGCTCAACGCCGCACAACAACGCGCCAAACTCTATGGCGGCCAAGGCCGTCTCTGGCAAAGACCCTATGCCCAGGCACGGCCCCGGGATGCATCCGCCATTGCGTCGGTCTGGTTTACGGCCTACCCGGCCTCTATCATCACCCGCGAAGGTGGCTCCGTACTGGAAGCGCTGGGGGACGAAAGCCTTTGGCACGCGTTGTCGGAGATCGGCATCCAGGGTATTCACAATGGCCCTCTGAAAACCTCGGGCGGCCTGAATGGCAAAGAGCGCACGCCGAGTATCGACGGCAACTTCGACCGCATCAGTTTTGAGGTCGATCCTGAGCTGGGCACCGATGCGCAGTTTCTCGGCCTGAGCCGAATTGCCGCTGCGCACAACGCAATCATCGTCGACGACGTGATCCCGTCGCACACCGGCAAGGGGGCGGATTTCCGTCTGGCAGAGATGGCCTACGAGGAATACCCCGGCCTCTACCACATGGTCGAAATCCGTGAAGAGGATTGGGCGCTGCTGCCTGATGTCGCCGAAGGCCGCGATGCCGTCAACCTGCTGCCCGCCACGGTGGATCTGTTGCGCGACAAGCATTACATCGTCGGTCAGTTGCAGCGGGTGATTTTCTTCGAACCGGGCGTCAAGGAAACCGACTGGAGTGCCACCGATGTCGTGGTCGGCGTGGACGGTAAGCCGCGACGCTGGGTGTATCTGCACTACTTCAAGGAGGGCCAGCCTTCTTTGAACTGGCTCGATCCAAGCTTTGCAGCGCAGCAGATGATCATCGGCGATGCCTTGCACGCCATCGACGTGATGGGTGCGCGGGTGTTGCGTCTGGACGCCAACGGATTCCTCGGCGTGGAGCGCAAGGCTGATGGCACCGCATGGTCCGAGAGCCATCCGTTGTCGATCACGGGCAACCAGTTGCTGGCGGGCGCAATCCGCAAGGCAGGCGGTTTCAGTTTCCAGGAGCTGAACCTGACCATTGATGACATCGCCGCCATGTCTCACGGCGGGGCGGACCTGTCCTACGACTTCATCACCCGTCCGGCCTATCAACACGCGCTGCTGACGGGCAGGACCGAGTTCCTGCGTCTGATGCTGCGTCAGGTGCATGAGTTCGGCATCGACCCGGCGTCCTTGATTCACGCGCTGCAAAACCACGATGAACTGACCCTTGAGCTGGTGCACTTCTGGACGCTGCACGCCCACGATCAGTACCTGTACATGGGTCAGACCTTCCCCGGCAACATTCTGCGCGAGCACATTCGCGAGGAGATGTACGAGCGTCTGGCCGGAGAACACGCGCCTTACAACCTCAAATTCGTCACCAACGGGGTGTCTTGCACGACCGCGAGCATCATTACGGCCGCGCTGGGGATTCGCGACCTGGAGGCGATTTCGCCAGAAGACGTGCTGAAGATCCAGCACATCCACGTGCTGCTGGTGATGTTCAACGCCATGCAGCCGGGTGTGTTTGCGTTGTCCGGCTGGGATCTGGTGGGCGCATTGCCGCTGCCTGCCGAGCAGGTTGCACATTTGATGGCCGACGGCGACACGCGCTGGATCCATCGCGGTGCCTATGACCTGGTGGACATGGACCCTGACGCTGAGTTTTCAGCCGGTGGCATGCCCCGTCCGAAGACCCTGTACGGCAGCTTGCCGGAGCAGTTGGCGCGCCCGGATTCCTTCGTCTCGCAGTTGAAGAAAATTCTCTCGGTGCGCCGTGCCTATGACATCGCCGCCAGTCGGCAGATTCTCATTCCTGACGTTGAACATCCGGGGCTGTTGATCATGGTCCACGAGCTGCCTGCGGGCAAAGGCATCCAGATCACCGCGCTGAATTTCAGCGCCGAAGCGATTGTCGAGACGTTGCAGTTGCCCGGCATCGCGCCCGGCCCGGTGGTGGACATCATCAACGAACGCGTCGAAGGCGATCTGACCGAGGAGGGCGAGTTCACCATCACGCTGGACGCTTACGAAGGCTTGGCATTGCGCGTGGTCAGCATGGTTTCGCCGATGATGTGAGTGAATGCCTGCTCAGCGGGGCACGCCAAGATGTAATGGCTGCCTTGTAGGCGTTGACGAGCCCAGGCGAGGCCGCGATTGCGCTGGGTCAGACAGACTGCATCGCGGCCTCGCCTTGGCTCGTCAGCTCCAACTTTGGTGTCAGCCGCCTTCCTGACAACGCCCAAAAATCCAAGTTGTCCTGGCTCTGTTAGACTTCGGCCCCTTGATACTCAGG